>NZ_AAYC01000006.1 GCF_000169455.1 Roseobacter sp. SK209-2-6
CAGTGGTAGACCAGTGGTAATCCAATGGGCCAAGGCCTTGATGGTGATCACCGCCTCCAGGGGCAAAGGCGCTGTTGCCAGCAGGTCCAGCGAGCCGTCTTCCCAATCAAGCGCCAGCATCCGATCCAGCGACAAAAGGCAAGAGAGCAGCGCCCCAAGCCACAGAACCCCCGGCGCGATGCGAGACAAAAGCTCTGATTGTGGCCCAACTGAGAAAGGCACCATAACCGTTACGATCAGGAAGAAAGCCAACCCAAGACCAAATCCCCCGCCCGCCCGCACCGAAAGGCGTAGATCCCGTAGCAAGAGCGCAATCACAGGAAGTCTCCGTCAAAATCATCCAGCGCCGACAACTTCGCCTTATAGGGCCCCACATCCAGGACCTCTGCCTCCAAGCCCAGATCGATATGTGTCGCGATCAGCGCAGCGCCGCCACCTTGCAGATGGGCCTTCACCGCAGCGGCAAACAAAGCGACCGAAGCCTGATCCAAGCTGACCGTTGGTTCATCCATGACCCAGATCGGGCGGCCTGTAACCAGCATTCGTGCCAGTCCCAGCCTGCGTTTTTGCCCCGCAGAGAGCGCACCAGCCGGCCGGTTCTCAAGGCTATTAAGATCAAAAGCCGCAAGGGCTGGCGCAATCCCTGTTGTTCCAAAGACGTCAGCCCAAAACCTCAGGTTTTCGGCAACCGTCAGGGCCTGTTTCAGGCCATCTGAATGACCTGCATAGGCAATCTGATCCTCAGCTCCGTTGATTTCCCCTGACAGAGCAGGCTGCAGCCCCGCAATGGTTCGCAACAGAGTGGTTTTGCCGCTACCATTGGGGCCACGCAAGATCAAAGCACGGCCGGGCACAAGGCTAAACCCCAGTCCCTCCAGGACCGGAATACCGCCTCTAGCAATCCTCAGATCTGAAACTGTCAGCACCATGAAATACGGCCTATCCTCTTGCCCATGCCGCAAGACCACAAAGCCGCGCCATCTTCCTTGCGGCAAATCAAGCTTTTGCAGCTGTTGCGATTTTTCCACTGATGGGGCTTAGACACTGGGGCAATCCTAGATAGGAAGGGCAGCCAGGGCGATGCGACGCCCTTCGGACAAAAGCACATTGTAGGTCCGGCAGGCCGCGGGCGAGTTCATCACTTCAACACCAATCCCTGCATCCTCCAGCGCACGGCGCAGGGCCTGCGGGATATGCGAAATCTCAGCCCCCGTTCCAACAAAAAGCACATCAATCTGCCCCGCAAGATCCAACAAAGTCTCTCTGTCATCAAAGCCGTTCCAGGGTCCGATGCCAGCGGCGCTGACAAGCATAGCCCCCTCCTGCAGCTCACCGCCGATACGAAAGAAACCTGGCCCATAACCATCAATAGGTACTGCATCGCTGTAGCTGACTTCGTTCAGGCGCATGACGGATCCCCTCCCTTTCCTTCGGAATGGCGGTTCCATCCCTAGCTATTGCTTCGGTTAACATAGACATCTGCCACACTAAACCGAAAGCCAAAGAATTTCGCGCCTCCCCCGTTCGCAGAAAAGAAAAAGCCGCGGAAATGATCCGCGGCTTTTTGCTAGAAATCCACCCGTCGCAAAGGGGGTTAAAGAGCTTCAGCCCATCTCCGTGTCAGGCGTCGATGTTTGAGAACTGATTGCCAGTGGTGTCGGTCTTCTTGCTCCAATCCCGCTTGACCCCAAGACGCAACAGGATGGTGGAGGCCACGAAGATCGAAGAATAGGTACCAACCACAACGCCCCAGATCATCGCAAAGACAAAGCCACGGATCACATCCCCGCCCAGCACATAAAGCGAGATCAGCGCCAGCAGGGTGGTGACAGAAGTCATCACCGTCCGGCTGAGGGTTTCGTTGATCGAGAGGTTCAACACCTCATCCAGCGCCTTTTTCTTATAACGACGCAGGTTCTCACGCACCCGGTCAAAGACAACCACAGTATCGTTGAGCGAATAACCAACGATGGTCAACAATGCGGCAATGATCGCCAAGTCAAATTTGATCTGCAACGCCGAGAAGATACCGATGGTCAGCACCACGTCATGCACCAGGGCCGCAACCGCACCCAGGGCAAACTGCCATTCAAAGCGCAGCCAGATGTAAATCAGAACCGCCGCAATCGCCAAAGCAACCGCCAGGATCGCCGTCTGCACCAGCTCGCCCGAGACCTTGGGGCCCACGGATTCAACAGAGACAAATTTTATGCCGGGTGCCGCGGTATCTAGGGCCGCCTGCAGCTTACCAATCACCTCACCGGAGATCGCTTCCCCGCTTTCCTGCGCCTGGATGCGGATCATGGCGACGTGCTGATCTTCCTCGAAAGTAGGGTCAAACACCTCGGTGATCGAGATATCGCCCAGCCCCAGCGGTGCCATCGCGTCACGGTAGGCACCCACATCCACCGCCTGGGTGCTTTCGGTGCGCACCGTGGTACCACCCCGGAAGTCGATGCCAAAGTTCAGCCCCTGAAGGCCAAAGGAAACAAGGCTCAGCACCATCAAGAGGGCGGAGAATCCAACCCAGACCTTCCATTTGCTGAAGAAATCAAAGCGGGTTTCTTTGGGAACAAGTCTCAGTCGCATGATCAGACCTCAATCGCTTTGGGACGGCGGCGTTCAAACCACATGACAATCATCAGGCGGGTGACAAAGATCGCGGTAAAGACCGAGGTCAAAATGCCCATCCCTAAGGTGATGGCAAAGCCACGTACCGGTCCGGAACCCATGGCAAAGAGGATCACAGCCGTGATGAAAGTGGTGATATTGGCGTCCAGAATGGCGCTCAGCGCCTTGGAATAGCCCTCGTCGATTGCTTTGGCCGGGCCACGCCCCGCCTTCAGCTCTTCACGGATCCGCTCAAAGATCAGAACATTGGCGTCTACCGCCATACCAACCGTCAGGACGATCCCGGCGATGCCCGGCAATGTCAGCGTTGCCCCGATCAGGCTGAGGAAGCCAAAGATCAGCGCCACGTTCAGGATTAGCGCCACATTGGCAAAGATACCAAAGAGGCCATAGCTCAGCGCCATAAAGACCAGAACCGCGACAAAGGCCACCACGGTTGCAATCTTGCCTGCATCAATGCTGTCCTGGCCCAGTTCCGGCCCAATGGTGCGCTCCTCAAGGAAGTCGAGACCCGCAGGTAGGGCACCTGCGCGCAAGAGGATCGCCAGATTGGTGCTTTCTTCGATGGTGAAATTGCCAGTGATGATGCCGGAACCGCCCGGGATATGGGATTGGATCACCGGAGCAGAGATCACTTCATCATCCAAGACGATTGCAAAGGGTGCGCCAATGTTTTCGGCGGTGTAATCACCAAATTTGCGCGCACCGGAGGTATTGAACCGGAAGTTCACTGCCGGGCGGCCGTTCTGATCAAAGGAAGGCTGCGCATCGACCAGTTCCTCACCGGTTACAACCGGTGCGGCCTCAATGGTGTAATAGGTTCCCGGCTCGTCGATTGAGGGGACAACCTTGTTGCCTACTCCGGCAGAAGCGTCCGGGTCAGAGCCCCGGCCCACAACCGGATTGAACGTCAGCTGCGCCGTGGTACCAATCAGTGCCTTCAACTCGGAAGCAGATCCGATACCGGGCACCTGAATCAGGATCCGATCCGCACCCTGTCGCTGGATTGTGGGCTCGCGCGTACCAACCTCATCGATCCGGCGGCGGATGATCTCCAGCGACTGTCGCACGGTGCGATCGTTAGAGGCCAGTTTTTCTGCCTCGGAGAGTTGCACAGTGATGATGTCGTCAGCGCCTGACACTTCGATGTCATTGGCTCCGGCCCCGGTGAGGCTGGTAATCGGGCTCGCCAGTCCGCGCACCAGCTCCAGCGCTCGCGCCATGCCTTCGGGTTTGGAGATTTTCAGACGAATCTCTCCTTCAGGCGCCTGTTGACGGCGGAAGCTGCCAACGGTTGCCCGTTCGGGCCGCAGCACATCACGCACCTCTGGCCAGAGCGCGTCCATGCGCGCGGCATAGACATCTTCGACCTGCACCTCAGCCAAGAGATGCGCGCCACCGCGCAGATCCAGGCCCAGATTCACCAGCGAGGACGGCAAGTAATCCGGCCATTGACCGGCAATTTCCAACCGCTCCGGCGTCTCACCCTTGGCGATGATTTCCGCGGCGGCATCATTGGCCTGCTCGACGCGGGTGTAAAACCCATTTGGCAGGGCAAGCAAAAGGCCGGTCACACAGACCAGCCAGATGAGAACCCTTTTCCAGAGATCAATTTGCAGCATTGCCCTGCCTTTTCAGATTGTTACGAGGGGTGCTTAGGATGCGGGCTCAGTCTTGCTGATGACCTGAGCAATGGTGGATTTCACCACACGCACCTTGACGCCCTCGGCCAGTTCGACCTCAACCTCATTGTCGTCTTTCAGCTTAGAGATCTTGCCGATGAGGCCACCCTGGGTCACGACCTGATCCCCACGGCGCACGTTGTTCACCATGTTCTGGTGCTCTTTCATCTTTTTCTGCTGCGGACGGATCAGCAGGAAATACATGATCGCAAAGATCAGGATGAGGGGGAGAAACTGGCCAATCGCGTTCATATCCAAGGGGGTCTTCCTTCTACCTGTGCAGCACGCCTTTTGCAGGGTGCCGTGAATTTGCGGCGAACCTATGCGCTGGGTCTAAGCATTGCAAGGCAAGCGCAGGTTTTGACCCTGAAAAGCTGAATAAAACGAGGGGGCAAGATGCGGCGTTCGGAGAGTTCCACAGGTGCCGACCCAAGGCAGAGAGCCGCACCCACCTAGCTTGACCTCTAAACCACAGGGTGAAATTGTGAGGCGACATTTCGATAGGTTGATTAGATGACGCAAAATTACTTTCGGTCTACGCCGATGCGACAGTTTCAATCCCAACTCTCCTGTAACGACCCAAGCATCGGAGCAAACAGGTACTTTCTCGTGAGAGTATTCGTCACCGATGGAAGGCATACAGGATAAGATTTGGCCTCGAAAATAGCTACAGCGCCTGACTCTGGGTGGGCGTGAAGCGCCCTCCCCTTTGCTGCAAGCAAACCTTTGGTTTGACGGGAGGGTCGGGCGCAGGCCGGTTGGGACCGGCCTAGGTTTAATCAAACAGGTCTTGCCTACAACATTTCCCAGGTTTTGCCCCTGCCCTCTTCCTCTTTGGTAACCCTTGCGCCATAGGTTCAATATTGATTCAAAACCGTCGAGGAGCCGACACCATGCATGACATACGTGCAATCCGCGAAAATCCTGCTGCATTTGACGCCGCTTTGGCGCGGCGTGGGGATGCGGGCGTGTCGTCAGAGATTCTGGCGCTGGACGAAGAGCGTCGCGCCAAGATCCAGGAGGCAGAGGCCGCTCAAGCCGCACAGAACAAGGCCGCCAAAGAAATTGGCGCTGCCAAGGCCAAGGGTGACAATGAGACATTCGAGCGCCTGCGCGCTGAAGTGGCTGAAAAGAAATCAGAAGTTGCCGCACTGCAAAATGCAGCCAAGGAGCTGGACGCCAAGCAGACCGACATTCTGGCGCGCATCGCCAACCTGCCGGCCGCAGATGTGCCAGAGGGCGCCGATGAAGACGACAATGTCGAGGTAAACCGCTGGGGCACCCCAGCAGAGCTGGATTTTGACGCCAAAGAACACTTTGAGATCACTGGCGTTGCCGCCAACATGGATTTTGAGACCGCGGCCAAGACCTCTGGCGCGCGCTTTGTCTTCCTGAAAGGTGGGGTTGCCCGCATTCACCGCGCATTGGCGCAATTCATGGTCGACACCCACGTAGACGAAAACGGTCTGACCGAGGTGCAGACCCCGGTGCTGGTCCGCGATGAAGCCATGTATGGCACAGATAAACTGCCAAAATTCGGCGATGACAGCTATCAGACCACCAATGGCTGGTGGCTGGTTCCTACCTCCGAGGTGACGCTGACCTATTCGGTTGCTGGCGACGTGCTGGATGCTAGGGATCTGCCGATCCGCATGACCGCCCATACACAGTGCTTCCGCTCTGAGGCCGGTAGTGCGGGCAAAGATACCTCTGGTATGCTGCGCCAGCACCAGTTTGAGAAGGTTGAGATGGTCTCGATCACTCGTCCCGATGAAAGCGACAACGAGCAAAAGCGTATGCTGCGTTGCGCCGAGGGCCTGTTAGAAAAACTGGATGTGCCCTATCGTACCGTTGTGCTTTGCACCGGCGACATGGGCTTTGGCGCGCGCCGCACCTATGACATCGAAGCCTGGCTGCCCGGTCAAGATACATACCGCGAGATCTCCTCGGTCTCGACCACCGGTGATTTCCAGGCCCGCCGCATGAATGCACGCTTCCGCCCGGAAGAAGGTGCCAAGCCCGAGTTTGTACATACGCTCAACGGTTCCGGCCTGGCGGTTGGCCGCTGCCTGATTGCTGTTCTGGAAAACGGTCAACAAGCTGATGGTTCGGTCAAACTACCAGAGGTCCTATCCCCCTACCTGGGCGGCAAACTGACCCTGACAGCCGAAGGCGTTTTGGCTTAATCTCATAGCCCTAAGTAGATAATCTGAGTACATAAAAGGCCGGTGCAAATCGCACCGGCCTTTTGCATTTCTGACCTGCAAATCCAGCAAACAGGATGAAATCTGAAACCCACCAGGACCTCTGCGAGGTAGAAGGGGGGGGCACTCAGCCCTTCTTCTTTTTCTTCTTCGCCTTGGATCTCTTGGCCACCTTATCCTGGGCCTCTTTGTCCCGAGCTTCCAATATGGCCTGGGCCTTGGCCTTCTCCTTTTCGATGGCACGGCGGGCTTTGGCCTTTACCTTTTTGGCTTTGGCCTTGGCTTTCTCCTTGGCCAAAGCCACCTCTTCCATCAGGTTCTGCGCCTTACGAGAAGCCTTTTTCGCCTTGGCTTTGGCCTTGCTTGCCTTCAGCTCTGCCGCTTCTCGGGCGGCCTCTGCGGCGGCTAAGGCCAGGCTGAGGGTTTTCTCATTTCCCGGATCCTGCACTGCGGGTTCCGCATTTTTCACAGAGGTTTTCGCAGGGGTCGGGCCTTTCTCCCTTGCAGGCGTAGATCTCTTGACTGTCGATTTTGCCGCTTTGGGTCTTGCGGGCGGCGCGCTCTCGCGAAACCCTTCTGCGGCTTTCATCAGCCCTGCTGCTCTCGCCGCGCCAATTCCGGGAATACGGATCAAGTCCTCAAGCGTTGCAGATGCAACGGCCTCTGCACTGGTCAGCCCACCCTTTGTCAGCGACTTGGCCAGTGCCGGGCCAACACCCGTCAATTCCGTATTCGCTGTCATGATCTCTCACCCCTCCAAATTCGCATGCTCATAACACTCTAGCGAAACCATTGCACAGCGTGATTATCCTGGGAAGGGAACCAAGCGCTTTTTGTCCTCATCCCAGAGCTTTAGGGACAGCGCCCTGATCGCTTCTGCGAATTTGATGCGGCGCGGTGCCACTTCTAGCGGTAAGTTATAATGGCATTGACGCAGGCGGTAGCTGGGAATGCGGGCATTGAAGTGATGGATGTCATGCAGGGTGATATTGGCCACCGCAAAATCAAAGAACCAGCCAAAATCCAAACAGGATGATCCCTGCAATGCCGCCTCTGCCGGGTTCAGATCGGGGCGTCGGTCCCAATAGGTATCTTCGAAATTATGCTGCAGATAGACAAGGAAAACCCCAATCATTCCACCAATGAAGGAAAACAGCAGCCAGATCAGAACACCGCTACTGCCAGCCAGACCATAAAGCGCAGCCAAGAGAGCGACTATGACCAAGTTGTGTAGCAAGACACCGAGTACACCATAACGAATGGTATTTTTAGGCCAGCGATAGCGAATGAAGTAGGTAAAGGCAGAGCCGATGGGAACCAGTACAAATGGGTTACGGTAAAGACGATAGGTCAGCCTTTCCCAGAACCCGGCCACCTGCCATTCGCGTAGAGTCATCGTGTGAATTTCCCCGGTCTCCCGATGCTCCAGGTTGCCAATATTGGCATGATGCAGGTTGTGGTTCTGCTTCATCACCTCAAAAGGTGCAAAGGTGAAGGGAGACAGCACATGGCCTGCAATTTCATTCTGCAGACGCGTTTTGAACAACGAATGATGCCCGGTGTCATGCTGTAGAACATAAAGGCGCACCGCTGCAAAAGCGAAAACCACCCCAGCGGGAAGCAGCAGGACCCACCTGTCAGAAAAAGTGATCGCGGTCGTGAGGCTCAAGAAATACACTACGAAAGTGCCGAAATAGCTGAGCGAAGCCAGCCAATTGTCTTTCTCGACATAGTCACGCGTATACGCTCTCAGGTCCATATTCCTATCCCTAATTCCGCTTTGTGACACCCTCTTGAAATCCTAAGAAAAGGAAGGGAGCAAAATTCAAAATATAGCCACGCGTTCAAAGGGCAGCCCCATTCGGAGTTGCGCCACAGCGGCAAGTACATCGTTAATCAACGATTAACTTAATCAACTCGTTTTACATTTCAATCAGCCTTAAGTAATTCCGCGTCAAAGAACACCGCCAAGGATAGAAATCCACCCAGACCAAATGGAAGCCTCCTGCACCATTGAAGCATGCGCTTCAGCCTCAAAACAGCAGGCAATACTGGCAGGGTAAGCACAAAAAAACCCCTCTAAACAGGCGTTAGAGGGGCTTTGACAAATCAGATAAAGGAAGTACTGCTTCCCGCCGGGATCAGTCCCTGCGGCCCTCCAGGTGCTTTCTAAGCTTGGAGGGCGCTGCTTTTTTCTTGCCTTTGTAAGGGTTCTTGTCCCCCTGCCCGCGCATCGTCAGCCGGATTGGCGAACCAGGCATATCGAAATCCTGCCGCAACCCGTTTACCAGATAGCGGGTGTAACTCGCCGGGATTTTTTCCGGATGCGAGCACATGACAACAAAGCCAGGAGGACGCGTTTTTGCCTGGGTCATATAGCGCAGCTTGATGCGCTTGCCTTGCGGAGCAGGGGGCGGGTGCTGCTCCAGCATGCCCGTCAGCCAGCGGTTCAGGGCCGCAGTAGGAATGCGCCGGTTCCAAACATCATAGGCCCGCATGATGGCATCATGCAGCCGCTCCAGACCTTTGCCAGTCTTGGCAGAAACTGTGATCAGTGGGGCACCGCGCAGCTGTGGCAACAGGCGACCAAAGGCCTCTTTCAGGTCACGCAGTTTTTCCTGCTTATTGTCCTCGATATCCCATTTGTTGACCGCAACAACCACGGCGCGGCCTTCGCGTTCTGCCAGGTCGGCAATGCGCAGGTCCTGCTGTTCAAAGGGAATATCCGCATCCAGCAGCACCACGACGACCTCGGCGAATTTCACCGCCCGCAATCCATCGGAAACAGAAAGCTTTTCCAGCTTCTCCTGCACCTTTGCCTTTTTGCGCATGCCTGCAGTGTCAAAGATCCGCATCGGGGTGCCGGACCAGTCCACCTGCAGCGAGATCGCATCGCGGGTGATCCCAGCCTCTGGCCCCGTCAGCAAGCGATCTTCGCCCAGTATCTTGTTGATCAGGGTGGATTTACCCGCATTAGGACGGCCGACAACTGCAACCTGCAAAGGTTTTTCACGGGTAGGAACTGGGGCCGCCGGGATATCATCCTCATCCCAATAGTCATCCTCTTCCAGTTCGAGATCGACAACAGGAGAATGATCAACCGCTTCAGCTTCAAACTTCTCAGCCAGAGGCATCAGCACCGAATAGAGATCCGGCATGCCTTCACCATGTTCACCGGACAGGGGAATTGGCTCGCCCAGACCCAGGCCATAGGCTTCCAGCACGCCCGCCTCGGCGGCATTGCCTTCGGCCTTGTTGGCAGCAAGGATCACATGGGCGGATTTTCTGCGCAGGATCTCGGCAAAGACCTCATCCACCGGAGTGATGCCTGCGCGGGCGTCCACCATGAAGAGACAAATATCAGCCATGTCCACCGCACGCTCGGTCAGGCGGCGCATACGGCCTTCGAGCGAGTTGTCGGTGGCATCTTCCAGGCCCGCTGTGTCGATGACGGTAAAGCGCAGATCACCCAGCTTGGCCTCACCCTCTCGCAGGTCGCGTGTCACCCCTGGCTGGTCATCGACCAGGGCCAGTTTCTTGCCCACAAGGCGGTTGAACAATGTGGATTTGCCCACATTCGGGCGCCCCACGATAGCAAGGGTAAAGGACATCGGACCAAACTTTCAGCGTTTCAGACGCGCCCCATAGCGCATCTAAGCACCAACGACCAGAGCCATCAGCGCATTAGCGGTATGCGAGCAGCTCACCCTTGCTCGAAACCAAGTATAGAGTGCGTCCAGCTACAACCGGTGCAGTGGATGCGCCACCCGGTACTTCGGCGACGCGAGTTACGGACCCGTCACGCGGGTCAAAGAAACGCATCTGGCCGTCGTTTGAGGCAACGATTACCTGCCCGCCGGCCACTACCGGTCCGTAATGCGCGACGATTGCACCTCGCTTGCTGGGTTTGTCCTTTAGGAAGCCCGGCAGATCCACGGCCCAGAGGACCTCGCCGCTGCCCGCATCAAGGCGCAGCAGCTGATGACGATCGCTGATCTGGAACAGGCTGTTTCCTGCGGGCCAAACAGGACCGATCGCGCCTTCTTGGGCGGTCCAGATACGGTCGCCATTGCGAATGTCAAAAGCAACAGTTCGGCCGGAATGATTGCCAACAAAGGCTTTGTTGCCCACGATCACAGGCGCGCCGGTTACATCACTGATCCGAGACAGGGTTCTGCCAATCCGTTGCCCGGCAACGGAGGCGCTCCAGCGGCGTAGCCCACCACGGCGGAAGGTTGCAAGCAGATCGCCCGATCCGAAAGCAAAGATTGCCAAATCGCTGGTGATCACCGGTGCTGGCGCGCCCAAGACGTTTGACGCACTTGGTGTCGCTTCTATCTGCCACGCTATGCGTCCATCCTTGGTGTGCACGGCCCAGCCGGTATCATCGCCGGCAACGAGATAGACCAAACCATCGCGAATGGTTGGCTCTCCGGACCCAGTTGCTTCCAACTCCTGACGCCAAATTTGTTTTCCACTTGTTGCGTCCAGTGCTGTCAGCACACCATAGCCAGAGGAAATGTAGAGAACCCCATTGTCATAGGCCATGCCACCACCGGTGGCTTGGCCCTCGTCATCGCGCGCAGGCAGGAGATCCTGTTGCCAGAGAACCTGCCCGCTGGAACTGACCGCAGAGATCTGCGCGGCGCTATCAAGGGTAAAGACCTTACCCTCAGCCACTACGGGACGCGCCGTGATGCGCTGGCGACGGCTGTCACCGGCCCCAATTGGCGTCGCCCAGGACAGCTGTGGGGAGGAAGAAAGTGCCGGGTGCGATGTACGATGGCGCGGATCACCGTGGCTCTGGGCCCAGGCGGCATTTGCAACCTGTTTGGGCAGTGAAATCGCAACCGACTGATTGATGACATCCTGATCCGCATCGGAACGCACCGCTTCTCGCTTACCAGGGAGGATCAACTCAGGCTCTGCACAGCCACTCAGGCCGAAGGCCAGGACTGAACCACACAACAGGCTTCGAACCATAGAAACTGGCTTAATCATCGTCATCTCTGCCCCGCAAACCCTTGTCTATCTCCACCGCTTTTTGCAGTGGTTGTTACCCTTCCGGCCCTGCGCCAGAATCCAGCGAGCCGCCAAGTGCTACAATCACTTGCGAGGCGCGTTCTTTCAAGTCCGCAGCCGCAGATGCATCAACTGTAATCTGTTGCAAGCGAGTAATCGCCGCCTCGGTATTGCCCTGTTCAATTTCCAAAAGAGCAATCTGTTCAGAAGCAAGCAATGCCAGCGGTGCACCCGGCTGGGCCAAAGCCTCAAACTGAATGCGACGCTCCTCAAGGCTGAGGCTCTCCTGCTGCAGCAGCAGCGCTTTGAAGCTGGCGATATGACGATAGATCATCGGCAGCTCTCCGTTAACGGCAACGCTTTCAAGCCGTGCAACAGCCGCATCGCGGTCATCCGCATTCACCAAAGCACCGGCCTGAAGCAGGGCGACCACGGCTTTGCCGCCTTCAGTATCTGCAGCGATCTTACTCAGCGCTTCGGCCCGCTTTGCATCCTCATCGTGAACAAGCGCTGCCAAAAGCTCATCACCTAAATCCTGCGCCGCTGTTTCGGCTTTGGATTTATTGATTTCTCTGAACGTGGCACCACCGACGATCAAGATCACCGCCAGCCCACCGATCCAGCCATATCGCTTCAGCATCAGGAAGAGGCGATCTCGGCGCACCTCTTCGGTGACCTCTTCAATAAAACTATCGGTATCGCTCATTCCAAATCGCCCCTGAAGTGCCACATCACGCCCAATTTCAGCCCGATGTATTGAACTATTTTGCTCCTCTTAACCTGCTACAGGCGGCAAGCCAAGAGCCGCGTCTTCAGGGAAACCACCTCAAATTTGCAAAAAACAGCAAGATTTGTGACCTAAACTGTTCTGTTTAGTGTAGACAATACCTATATGCCGACTATCAATTCACCCGGGATCTGGCGGGATCCCGGGTGTGTTTGGTCACCCTGTTCACCAGACGGTCAGATTTTCTGGAAGGCCCGCTATGAAATTGATTCCCCTTATAACCGCCATTTTGGTTTCGCTTGGCTTGTATTTTCTGGTCATCGAAAGAGAGACGCTCCTGGCTTTTGCCCGCGGCCAGGACCCCGCTGCCACCACCACAGCAGCAAACGAAACAACAGCTGAACAGGACGTTGAAGCCGTAGTGGCCGAGAACCGCGTGGGTGTAGTCGCCATGCATAGCGAAGCCCGCGTTTTTGACAGCGCAGTGATCCTGCGCGGCATGACTGAGGCCGTGCGCCAGGTCAATGTCCGGGCAGAAACCTCTGCCATTGTAATCTCAGAACCCCAACGCAGAGGCGCTCAGGTCAAAGCAGGGGATCTCCTGTGCGAACTTGATCCTGGAACGCGTCCTGCCAGCCTGCTGGAAACCCAGGCACGCCTGATCGAAGCGCGCGCCAGAATGCCAGAAGCAGAAGCCCGTGTAGAGGAAGCCCGCGCCCGTTTGAGTGAAGCGAAAATCAACCTGACGGCCGCCTCTAAGCTTTCCGAAGGCGGCTATGCCTCTGAAACGCGCCTTGCAGCTGCCAAAGCGACGGAACGCTCTGCGGTTGCCGGGGTTGCCAGCGCTTTGGGAGGGCTTGAAACAACCCGCGCCGGGATTGAATCCGCTCAGGCCGCGGTTGCTGCTGCCGAAAAAGAAATCGACCGCCTGCGTATCACGGCCCCCTTTGACGGGCATCTGGAAAGCGACACCGCCGAGATCGGCAGCCTGATGCTTCCAGGCGACCTCTGCGCCACAGTTATCCAGCTCGACACCATGAAACTGGTGGGTTTTGTGCCGGAAACTCAGGTCAATCGCATTGCTCTGGATGCCCTGGCCGGGGCAGAGCTGGCAACCGGTGACCGTGTCCAGGGGAAAGTGACCTTTGTCAGCCGCGCCGCTGACCCCGCAACCCGTACCTTTGAAGTTGAAATCTCTGTACCCAATCCAGATCTAGCGATCCGCGATGGTCAGACCGCGGATATTGCGATCTCTGCTGATGGCGCCACCGCTCACAAATTGCCGCAATCCTCCCTGACCTTGAACAATGAGGGGCAATTAGGCGTGCGCGTCGTGCGTGAGGATCAGACCGCCGGGTTCTTCCCTGTGGATCTCTTGCGTGATGAGGCAGACGGTGTCTGGGTCTCTGGCCTGCCGCAAAAGGCTGATGTCATCATCGTAGGACAAGAGTTTGTCACCTCAGGCGTCGCCGTAGCACCGGCATACCGGGAGGCAAGCCAATGATAGGTATCGTCTCCTGGGCTGCTGATCGTGCCAGGATGGTCCTGGCTTTTATTGCAATCTCGATCCTGGTGGGCGGGTTCGCCTACTCAGTGCTGCCCAAAGAGGGTGAGCCCGACATCGACATCCCGATGCTCTTTGTATCGGTAGAATTCCCCGGCATCTCCGCCGAAGACAGTGAGAGCCTGCTGGTCAAGCCCATGGAAACCGAGATGGTAGATCTCGATGGGCTAGACAAGATGACGGCCACCGCCGCCGAGAATTACGCCGGTATCCTGCTGGAGTTCGACTTTGGCTGGGACAAGAGTGCGACGATTGCCGATGTGCGGGATGCGATGAACACGGCACAGGCCAATTTCCCGGATGGTGCTGAGCAATACGATATCACCGAGATCAACTTCTCTGAGTTTCCGATCGTCATCGTCAACCTGACCGGTGCCGTGCCTGAACGGACCATGGCGCGGATCGCCAAAGACCTGCAGGATGAGGTTGAGGCGCTGGATTCCGTGCTAAAGGCTGGTATCGCGGGCAACCGAGACGAAATGGTCGAAGTTGTGATCGATCCTTTGCGGCTGGAAAGCTACAACATTACCGCACCAGAGCTGATCACCGTTGTGCAAAACAACAACCAGCTAATCGCGGCAGGCGAGGTTGAGACCGAACAAGGGACCTTCTCGGTCAAGATCCCCTCCTCTTTCAACGACGTCTCGGACATTTATTCCCTTCCGATCAAAACCAATGGCGACCGGGTTGTGACGCTCGGGGAGCTGGCACAGATCAACTACACCTTTGAGGATCGCAAAGGTACAGCCCGCTTCGATGGTGAAGACACCGTTGCCCTGCAGGTGGTGAAACGCAAGGGCTTCAACCTGATCGACACAGTGGATGAGGTGAAAACCGTTCTGGCCGAAGCACAGGCTAAATGGCCCCCAGAGCTGCGTGCAGCCGTAACTCTGGGAACCTCCAACGACCAGAGCCGCGTTGTCGGCTCCATGGTGAGCCAGCTGGAAGGTTCGGTTCTGACTGCTGTTGCCCTGGTCATGATCGTGGTTTTGGCCTCCCTTGGTAGCCGTGCCGCCCTCTTGGTAGGCTTTGCCATCCCGACCTCCTTCCTCTTGTGTTTTGCCTTCCTGGCACTGATGGGTGTTTCCATCTCGAACATCGTAATGTTCGGATTGATCCTCGCCGTGGGCATGCTGGTGGATGGCGCCATCGTGGTGGTTGAATATGCCGACAAGCGCATCAAAGAGGGTACGGGCCCGATGCATGCCTATGTCGAAGCGGCACAGCGCATGTTCTGGCCCATTGTCTCGTCCACAGCGACCACGCTCTGCGCCTTCCTGCCAATGCTGTTCTGGCCCGGTGTCCCGGGTGAATTCATGGGCATGCTGCCGGTCACATTGATCTTTGTTCTTTCCGCCTCTCTGGTGGTGGCTCTGATCTATCTCCCCGTGATGGGCGGCGTTTCTGGCCGGATGAGCCGCGTTTTCGAAGGGGCATCAAATGCGATGCGCGCTGTTCTGCCCTGGTGGATCCGTGCGCCACTGGTCTTGCCTGCGCTCTGGGGCATCTTTGCTGGTGCCATGCAGATGCTGAACCCCAGCTATCTACTGTCCGAAGGGACCGCGCCCCTTGCGGGTCTTGCCTTTGGCGGGCTGATCTTCATTCTGTCCGCCTTTGCCGCCTCTATCACCCTTGGGGCTGCCAAGTTCGTGCGCCGTGAGAAGCGGGTTGAAGCGGGCTATCATCACACCGCCTTTGGCTATGTGATCAAGTTCATTGCCGGCAATCCAATCATGCCGGTTGTGACACTCGCAGCCGTTGGCTTTGGGATCATGACGGTCTTTGCCACCTTTGGTGAGAACAACTACGGGGTCGAATTCTTCGTCGAAAACGAACCTGAACAGGCAACCGCCTATGTCCGCGCCCGTGGCAACATCAGTCTGGCCGAGCAGGATCTGATGGTCCGCGAGGCAGAAGAGATCATCAAGGCCCATCCGGCCGTGGTGAATGTCTTTTCCTTTGCAGGCGAAGGTGGTCTGGACACCGGCGGGCCTGGTGCCAGCCAATCGCCTGCCGATACCATTGGACAGGTCCAGTTTGAGATCATCCCCTGGGAAGATCGCCCCACCCAGAGCGAAACCTGGTTCTTCGGGTTACTGTCCCGAGAGGTCACCGCAACCAAATTCGACGGCAATACCGTTCTGGATGAGCTCACCGCCTCTTTGGCGCAGATCCCCGGATTTATGGTTGAGGTCAAGGCCTTGGAGCAAGGCCCTGGGTCGGGCAAGCCGATCAATCTGCGGGTCCGAGGTGACAGTTGGGACGCCCTTACGACCTCCGCTGAAATGGTCCGGTCGGTCTTTGATGAAACCCCTGGCCTGATCCTGGTCGAGGACACCTTGCCCCTGCCGGGTATCGATTGGCAAATCGACGTTGATGTGGAAAAGGCCGGTCGCTACGGCGCCGATGTCGCCACCGTTGGCGGCATGGTGCAGCTGGTGACCCGTGGGATCCTGCTGGATACCATGCGTGTCGACAGTTCTGACGAGGAGATCGAGATCCGGGTTCGCCTCCCGGACCAGGACCGGGTTCTGGCGACGCTCGATAACCTAAAGGTTCGCACCGCAGACGGCTTGGTTCCCCTGTCGAACTTTATCACCCGCCAGCCAGTGCCCAAACTGGCGAGCATCAGCCGCATCGACCAAGAGCGCTTCTACACAGTCAAAGCCGATGTTGAGCCGGGATTAAGCAAGCTGACAATCGCGGCGGAAGACGGGGTTGAATCCACCCTTGCCCTGCTCAAGGTGCTGCCCGAAGGCCTAAAGGCCAGTGATGCCGTCTACTCTGCGCCAAATGGTTTGAACTATACCTTGTTCGAACTGGTTGACGCGGAGAACAGCGATGGCCTGCAGGAAGCACTTGATGGGGAGGCTAAACTCATCCCCGTCAATCCGAATGAGCGGATTGCAGAGCTGACAAAGTGGCTGGAAACAGAGCCCCTGGACCGTGCCGTTACCTGGGAATGGACCGGCGATCAGGAGGAACAAGAGGAAAGCGGCGCCTTCCTGTCCAAGGCCTTCCTTGGGGCTTTGGGGTTGATGTTCGTGATCCTCTTGGCCCAGTTCAACTCCTTCTATAATGCGGTTCTGGTGCTTCTGGCGGTGATCCTCTCCACCACCGGTGTACTGATCGGCATGCTGGTGATGCAGCAGCCCTTCTCGATCATCATGACCGGGACAGGCATCGTGGCGCTCGCCGGGATCGTGGTGAACAACAATATTGTTCTGATCGATACCTATCAGGAGTTCAGCCGCCACATGCCCCGGATCGAAGCCATCGTGCGCACCGCAGAGGCCCGCATTCGTCCGGTGCTGCTGACTACCGTGACGACCATGGCCGGTCTTGCGCCAATGATGTTTGGCATCAGCCTCGACTTCATCGGGGGTGGCTATACCATCGACAGCCCCACCGCGCTGTGGTGGAAACAGCTGGCAACGGCCGTGGTTTTTGGCCTTGGCGTGGCAACGGTTCTGACACTGGTGGTGACCCCATCTCTGCTGTCGATCCGCGTCTGGCTCTCGACCTATATGTCCTGGATGGGCCGCATCCTTGCGCGGATCACTGGCGGGCGCTCCAGTCGCATCGCACAGGACATGAGGCTGGCCAAGAAGGCGCGCAAACTGCCCTCGACAGAGATCATGTGGGATGCACCCAAGCCTGCTACACCGGTTGAGGCAGAGGAGGGCACGCCCAATGATCCGCCCTCTGGCGCTTTACGCGCCGCCGAGTAGGACCTGACAAAACCAAGACCCAAAGCCCCGCCCTGTGCGGGGCTTTTTGGTTCGGAGAGCGAAGCACATCGCTGGTCAAAATTGTGCGCAAATTTGACTCGCAAACCGAGACTTAATAAAAGTTAATAGTTCATTAAATTTTGAGCGGCGTTTTGCTGCCATTTTTTAACTGTTTTTTGTGGAGCGTTCTTTCGATGACGAAACAAATCGGTAAAATGAAATCCCTTCTAGTTTCCTTAGCTTGCACTACCCTGCTGGGCACAGCTGCGCAGGCAGGGGTCGTTTCTGGCGGTAGCCTTCTTAGCGGATCAGAGGCGGATCAGTTCGAAACCTGGCTGGGGCTGGGCGATCAGGATTTCACCAATATCTGGACTGGCACAGCTGGGGTTTCCACCGCAGCGAGCTTCCATGCTGCTGTCGATGGACAGGGTCCGACTATTTCAATTTTCGACATCACGATGGGTGATGGCAGCAATGCCCGAATTGGTGGTTATACTGCGCTGGATTGGGGCGGTTCATCTACCTACTACAACGATCCCACGGCCTTCTTGTTCAATTTGACCACGGGTGAGCGGCAAACCACCCAACACAACCTGAGTAGCATCTACGTACACCCGAATTACTTCCCGACCTTTGGCGGCGGCCATGATATCGTCGCGGGGTTTGGTGTCCTGGGAACCTACAATGGGAACAACAGTCACCCAAATCATGATGGCTATAGCTACAGCTATACTTATGATGTTGGCCAAGGCCAGATTAGCGTTGCAGGCGACAGTGGGGGCGGAAGTGGGAATTCAGGGAACCACTATAGCCATTGGTCGATAAACACGTTGGAAGTTTACACATTTGCCACCGCTTCCCCCATCGCACCGGTTCCTCTGCCTGCGGGTTTCCCATTGCTGGCAGGCGGCTTGGCTCTTTTAGGCTTTGGCGCAAATAGGCGCCGCCGCTCAGCCGCTTGAGCTCGTCACACAAAGCCTAATCACGCCAAAGAACAGATGCGGCCAAGCCCTAAGCTAGGCCGCATCCTGATCTGCCTGCTGGTTCTGCCAGAGCTGCGCATAGCGCCCTGCCGCCTTTAGCAGCTCTTCGTGAGTACCGCTCTCGGCAATCTCGCCCTGTTCCAAAACCACAATCCTGTCAGCCTCCGCAATGGTGGAGAGTCGATGCGCAATGGTGATAACCGTGCGCCCCTCTCCTGCCCGCTCCAGCGCCTGTTTGATCTCTTGTTCGGTCTCGGTATCCAGGGCCGATGTTGCCTCATCCAGCAGCAGGATTGGCGGGTTCTTTAGCAGAGTTCGGGCGATCCCAACCCGCTGCTTTTCTCCTCCAGAGAGTTTGAGGCCACGTTCGCCAACCTGGGTCTCATAGCCTTCTGGCAGGGCTGCAATGAAATCATGGATCTGCGCATCCCGCGCCGCCTGGATCACATCCTCTTCGCGTGCCCCATCACGGCCATAGGCGATGTTGTAACGGATGGTATCGTTGAACAACACCGTATCCTGCGGCACAACCCCGATGGCCTCATGCAGGCTTTCTTGGGTGACGTCGCGCACATCCTGCCCGTCAATAATCAGGCGGCCCCCGGTCACATCATAGAAGCGGAACAACAGCCGCCCGATGGTGGATTTTCCGGAACCGGTGGAGCCAACAATCGCCAGGGTCTGACCCGCCTTGGCTTCCATCGTGATCCCCTTCAGGATCTCACGGTTGCTGTCATAACCAAAGCGCAGATCCTCCAGCCGAATGGTGCCGCCATTGACCCTCAGCTTCCCAGCCCCGGCCCGGTCGGTAACATCAGCGGGCTGTTCCAAAAGGTCAAACATCTCCCCCATGTCGACCAGACTTTGACGGATTTCGCGGTAGACCGTGCCCAGGAAATTCAGCGGCACGGTGATCTGGATCATATAGGCATTGACCATGACAAAATCGCCAACGGTCAGATGTCCCTGTTCCACACCGATAGCAGCCATGACCATGACCGCGATCAGGCCGCCGGTGATAAAGATGCTCTGGCCAAAGTTCAAAAACGCCAGGGAATAGGCCGTTTTCAGGGCGGCCTGCGCATAGGCCCGCATAGCGCCATCATAGCGCTTTGCTTCCCGTGCTTCGGCGCCAAAGTATTTTACCGTTTCAAAGTTCAACAGGCTGTCGATCGCCTTTTGATTGGCATCCGTATCCTGCTTGTTCATCTCACGACGCAACTTCACCCGCCATTCGGTCACCGCAAAGGTGAACCAGACATAAAGCGCGATGGTGACGGCGACGACCACAAGATACCAGACATCAAAAAGCACCGTCAGGATGATGGCGACCAGCAGCAGCTCCAGCACCAAAGGCCCGATGGAGAACAGCATGAAGCGCAGCAGGAACTCGACACCCTTGACGCCGCGCTCGATGATGCGGCTCAGCCCCCCTGTCTTGCGGGTAATGTGATAGCGCATCGAGAGGCGGTGAATATGGGTAAAGGTCTCAAGCGCCAAACGTCGTAGCGCCCGCTGACCGACTGGGGCAAAGACCGCATCGCGCAATTGCTGAAACCCCGTGGTCAGAATGCGCGCCATGCCATAGGCCACGGTCAGGCCTACCGCCCCAAGCGCCAGCGGCGGCAGCCCTTCCGCCGCCAGGCTGTCAACAGCAGCTTTGTAGAGCATGGGGGTATAGACCGCGATCAGCTTGGCCAGAACCAGCACCGCCAGCGCCAGCACCACGCGCCGTTTGACCCAAGGCGCCTCTGCAGGCCACAGATAGGGCCCCATGCGCCGCAGGGTCCTGAGGCCGGAGCGGCGCTCATCGCTGGCTGTCTCGTCTGTCATCGCTCTCATCTGCCCTGCCCCAAACGGTATACCGGTTTCATCTATGCGCTGGCGTCGCGTATTGCCATGACTGTCGCAGAAAACGCGCCCTAAAAGGGCGCGTTTTTGTTTGATTGACCTAGTGGTAGGATCGATCCAGCGGCCAGCGAGTCAATCTGGCTATTCCGGAATTGTGAAAACCTGACCGGGATAAATCAGGTCAGGGTTGCGAATGGCATCCTGATTGGCCTCAAAGACCCGCACATAAAGGAACCCATTTCCGTAGCGTTCTTGTGAGATTGCCCAAAGGGTGTCACCCTTTTGTACCGTGACAGCACGAACCAAGGGCGCGGACACCGGGTCAGAGGCCTCCCCGCTTGGGGCCTGCAAAACCTCAGGCGCTTCGCGTTTGAAGGGCGTTTCCAAGCGGCTGAGCACCGCCCCCGTGCCATCCAGCTCATCCAGGCGCAGAGTGTAGACACCAGGGTCAACACGTTCGAGCGCGCCACTCCAGCTGCCGGTATTCCCAGCGGTAAAACTGCTGGCGAGACGATTGTTCAGATAAGCCCGCACAACAGACCCCGCATGTGATCGCCCTGCGATCTGAACCTCGCCCTCATCGGAGTAGCTGATGGTATCCAGCACAACCTTGTTCAAGGGTTTTTCCGCCACGGGCTGAACAACCGTCACACCCGAGGCATCGGCGCGTAGCACAGCAACCGGTGCAGGCTCTGGCTGTGGCGCGGATCCGGTGGAGGCAGTTGCGCCTGCCTCAGTGCCGCTTGCGGCTACGCTCTCTGGCTGCGCTGCCGTTGCAACCTCCTGGGCTGCGGCCTGCGGCGCAGGCCGCTCCAAGGTGGAAGTCTCACCACTGTCAATGGGACCGGCAGCTTCACTGCTCAGATCCTTTGGTGTTGCCAGGGCAACCACCTCCTCTTGCGCACTCTCCGCACTCAGCTCTGCGTCTGCGACTTGCTGAGGCTCAGAGGCGGTAGATGCGGGGACTTCTGCGGAATTATCTGCCCCCTCTTCCAGGAGCACTTGGGCAGAGGCTTCCGTCTCGTTGATCTCATCCTGTGTTCCGGTGCTTTCCTCCGCAGTGGCGACAACAACAGGAGGAACCGGCGCAGGATTGGCGGGTGCGAGGATAAAGCTTCCCTCGGAGAAAATCTCCTGCTCCCCAACCCGGCTTCGCAGACTGATCACCCTGGGTTCCCCACTCAGAGGCAGAGAGGCAAAGGCTACAAATTCGCCACTTGGCTGGACCGTGATCTGGTCCAACACTTCCCCATCGAGCAGAATATCCAACTGGCTAAGCGCCTCTGCGCGTCCGGCAATCACGGTTTCGCCATTTGGATCAACCCGTACGAGATCCAGCGCCGGAGCCACCAAAGCCACAGCGGCTATCTCTTGCTGCGTTTCTTCAGTGCCAGCGCCCGTAGCAGAAGATTCTGAGCTGACAGTTTCTGCAGCTTGATCGGCCCCCGCTTCAGATGTTTCAAGCGACGCAGAGGGTTCCGCACCTGAACTCTCAGGTTGAGCAGTCCCCGCCTGCGAAGAGGTTGCATCATCAATGGTGCCATCTGCTGCAACCGAACTCTCAGATGGGGTATTTTCCTGGGACGTGGCCAGAGCCGTTGTGTCTTCAGTTCCCTCTACGGGATCTGTAGTCGCGGTCTCATCGGTAGTCCCAGCCGGTTCGGAGCTCGCTGTGTTGCTGCCCTGATCATTAGCAGGATCCGATGTGCTTGTTGCCTCGGCGGTAGCGGTTTGGGCCTCTGCCTCGGGCGCTTCGGTTTCTGTCAAAGCGCTTTCCTGCGCCGCTACGGCAACGTCCCCTTCTCCAGTTTGCTCGACCGTATTCCCCTCGGCATTTGGCAAAGCCTCCGGCGAGGTTGCGGTTTCACTCTCCTCCGCAGCAGCTTGGGCCTGCTCCTCGTCTTTGGTCGTGACACTCTCGTCTTCTGTGCTTTGGGATGTCGCAGTTTGCGCTACGGGAGTTTGAGGCACGGCCTCTGCCACAGTCGCTTCCGTCGTAGGCTGTTCCGAAACAGGAGCCTCCGCCGTTGCCTGCGTTGTATCTTGGTCGGCCTCTGTTGCAGCTGTTTCAACAGTAGAGGTCCCAACCAATGGCGTACTGATTTCGCCACCCTGGTTGTTTTCTGCGCTCACCCGCGGCGTGGGTTTTATCGGTTCGGAGTCAAAGACACCCAAGAGCCAGAGCACCAGCCCTCCAATCGTAGCTGCACCGACACCCGCCGCTCCAGCCACTACTGCGCCAGAACCGCCACTTCCTGTCTTCTCAGCCATGTCTTTCCTTCCCCCGGGCCGCTCTGGCCCCTTCTTTGACGGGTGCGCCGTCTTGATTGGTTGAGGCAACCTACCAAGGCGGGTATCAAGGGTCAAAACAGGAGTTGTTTTCCCCCTTGTTTTTCCAAAGAAAGGCGCCCCATGAGCATTAAATCTGTCTGTGTCTATTGCGGATCTCGTTTTGGAGCAATGCCTGCCTATGAAAAGGCGGCGGAGGCTCTGGGTCGCGGATTGGCCGAACGGGGGCTGCGACTGGTCTATGGCGCAGGTGATGTCGGGCTGATGGGCACGGTGGCACGCGCCGCGCAAGCGGCTGGCGGTGAAACCTTTGGCGTGGTGCCGGAACATCTGGTGAAACGCGAAGTCGCCAAAAAGGATCTCTCAACCTTTGTGGTCACCGAGACGATGCATGAGCGCAAAAAAGTCATGCTCTACAATGCGGATGCGGTTGTCGTCCTGCCTGGTGGCATGGGCTCGCTGGATGAGCTGTTTGAAGCCATCACCTGGGCGCAGCTGGGGCTGCACGATAAACCCGTACTCATCCTCAACACCCAAGGCTACTGGGAGCCGCTACGCGCTCTCATTGATCATGTCGTCAACCAAGGCTTTGCTGATGAGAGTATTGCCAGGGCACTGATCTGGGTAGAAACGCCTGCAGCGGCTTTAGAAGCCCTAGCCACCAATGGCTAAGGCTCCAAACTTAGTTTTATCGTCAACTTTCAGGAAGAACCCTACTCACTGGTTCTGCGCAATAGGTGTCGCAATTCTATTGATCTGACCGGCGATCTCCCTCGCCTGAGTGCCGTTCTTCTGGGCAGAAGCTCCCCATTCAATTGCGCATCCTTTGAAACTCTGGTCGTCAACTTGTGCCAGCAGTTCCAGTTTACGGCAGGCGCGGTTCACTTTGTGTAGCAATGCAATGCGCAGCTCCTTGCTCAGCGCCCAATCCAGGCCAAGATTTATCGCCTCGTGAGACGCATGATAAATGGCCCGTATTGGGCGTTCTTGTGCAGCAACATCCCCCGAGACATCACGGCTGCGATCCAGGAGGTCCACGAATGCACGATCGACCTTGCCGCAAGCCCGATGCATTGCAGAACCCTCTTTAGGGGCCTGTTCAAGGCAGGATTTCACGACGGACTGACCAAAGATGATGGTCACATCACGATAGGTCGCCAGATACTCTATCAGCACTGGAACCAGATGGCGGGCTCTGAGAATAACCTTAAGCAATTCGGTCGGTTCCAGTGTCAGGATGCGGCGCACATTTGCTCTTAGATCGAGATTGTCAAAGCCCTGTTTAAGCATGTCATAAAGAGACTTATTGACGACAAAGGCCAATGATTCAAAATCCAGGGCCGTCTGCTGATTACTTCGCAGATTGGCTTCGGTACAGTTGCTCGCCAAGGTGACCTTGTTTCCATCTGAACTCAGCGCACAGTGTGGTTGCGCTTTTTGCAGCTGGTCTATGGTACGATACAACTCCGCGATCGCTGCTGAAGTAAGTTTGGCATCGCTAGAGCTACGCACTGTTTCAGTGACAAATGGTGCCGTTAGCGCAAGCGTCAGAATAAAACGGTTTACCCTCTGCTCATGCGCCTTGGCAAACAGCGCCTGCCGATCAGCAACATACCCCAAGTTCCCACCGGGGTAACCCACTTCCCGCTGGATGAGACCACAGGAGGCAATGGAAAAGGCCAATAGACCAACTAAGAAAAATCGCATCTGAATGTTCCCTAATAAAAAATCTAATAGTGTACTTTCGATTGGAGCCGCAGCAAATCTAGGGTTGTCAGAGCAACCCAAGACGAAACCAAATCAACCATGCGGCAACTTAGTCAAAGTTGAAACAACTTAATCCTGCAAGCTTACATGCAAAAAAAACCCCGGAAAAGCCTTTCCGGGGTTTCAAAAAACAAAATATGGCTAGGGCCTAGCCCTTAGCCCAGGCGAGAGGCCACGTTTTCCCAGTTCACCAGGTTGTCCAGGAAGTTGGTCAGGTAGGCTGGGCGCTTGTTGCGGAAGTCGATGTAGTAGGAATGCTCCCATACATCACAGCCCAGCAGCGCGGTCTGACCAAAGCAAAGCGGGTTCACGCCGTTTTCGGTTTTGGTCACAGCCAGAGAACCGTCAGCGTTTTTCACCAGCCATGCCCAACCAGAGCCGAACTGCCCCGCGCCAGCGGCAGAAAACTGCGACTTGAACTCATCAACCGAGCCAAAACTCTCAACCAGAGCCTTTTGCAGCTCACCCGGCATCGCGCTGGTCCCAGGGCCCATCATTTCCCAGAACTGGTTGTGGTTCCACAGCTGGGAGATGTTGTTGAAGATACCATTCTGGGCAACTGCAGCCTTATCGTAGGTGCCGACGATGATCTCTTCCAGCGACTTGCCTTCCCACTCGGTACCGGCAATCAGCTTGTTTCCGTTGTCCACATAGGCCTTGTGGTGCAGATCGTGGTGGTATTCCAAGGTTTCTGCCGACATGCCCTTGGCGGCCAGCGCGTCATGTGCATAAGGAAGATCGGGAAGTTCAAAAGCCATTTGGGCCCCCTGTCAAAAAGTTTGCGTTCCTGAGCAGATACATGCGGCGCAGGCTTTGGCAGGTCAAGAGCCAAGAGTAGAAATGAGCGCATGTTCTATGTGCAATATTCGGGGAAGCCACCATGATCTTAAGAAGCTGGACCGCAGCGCGAAAGATGTACTACCGCGCTCGGGGCTACTGCAACGGATCCCTGAATGGTCTCCCCTTCCGCCTTGACCCCTATCATTCAAAATTCTGGCACAAGGCTTCTTCTGGCAATTGGGAACCAGAAACCTTTGCGGTTCTGGATGCACATCTTGATGCTCAGCACGACTACCTAGATATTGGCGCCTGGATTGGCCCAACGGTTCTATATGGTGCGAGAAAGGCCCGGCGGGTTTTTTGCTTTGAACCAGATCCGGTGGCTTTTCGCCACTTGGCCTGGAATTTAGAACTAAACAAAATCACCAATGTCTCCGCCTTTTCCGTGGCTCTAAGCCAGAAAATGGGGATTGCCCGTATGGCCTCATTCGGCGGTGAGGCTGGCGATAGCATGACTAGCTTATTGAATGATGGCAGCCACGGCTCAGATGTCCTTACAGTTGGCTGGAACGACTTTGCTACCAACGCCAACTTATCCAGGGTCACTCTGGTCAAGATGGATATTGAAGGCGCCGAATTCGACGTTTTACCGCACCTTCTACCTTGGTTAAGAGAACAGCGTCCCGCGCTTTTTCTATCAACCCATGCACCGTTTCTGGCAGAATCCGAACGGTATGACCGCATGCAAACTCTTGCAGAACAGCTATCTTTTTATAGCTGCTGTCGCGAAGATACTGGTTTGGAAACGGGCAATGCCCCTTTGCTCAGCGAACGCGCCTTAACACGTTTTCCCACATTCTTGTTTTCCAAGTAAAGTGAGGCAATCGGTTCGAATGCTCGGTTCAGGCCCTCGAAACACACTATCACATCGGTGACAATTGATCATTGACGCCTTTGGAAAAGGTGCCCCCCGGTACAGCCTACTCTGAAGTAGTCTGTATCCGTGAAGCACAAAGCAAAAAGAAGTCTCAATACCAAAATCAACTAATCAGCTGACAACTCCCTTTGCCGCGGATGTCGTCGTCATACCCGCGGGGCCAGGCCCTGACCGTCACGGTCTTGTTTCCGTTGTGAAGCCGAAGCGTATAGTCCAGTGAGAGCTCTGTGCTGCCCTTGGTTTCAACGTTATTGAAACGCCAGCGCACGATTGTTTTCTTTTTCCCAAAACCGCTCACTTCAGCAGGCCAGAGTTTACCCTTAACAGGCCCCTTGAAGGAGACACCAACAAGAACGCTCTTCTCAGCACTGTTCAGAACCAATCTGACAACCTCTGGAATGTAGCTGCGCTCGGCTGCTGTTCCATAACCTTCAAAACGGCAGGAGTATGTTTCTTTTCCGCTGGCTATGGCTACCTGTCCTGTAAGACAAGCAATCACAGCTAAAGAAAGGCACTTCTTGATCATCTAACTATCTTTCACCTTCAAGGCCTTACAGTATCCAGAATTCTGGTCGCAAATCGCCTGGATCTTGAGAAATGGCCAGAAACAGCCCATTACCCTTTGTAAGGTTCGCACTTCCCCTGTCCACGCAATGGAAGTCCATCCATGCCTTTCAGGACAACGGTTTCGTTAAGTCTCATCGTCTTTAGGTTCAACATTGCCCGGTACTGCGGGCTATCCGACCCAATACCATTGGAATACTCCACTTCCTTGATCCGCCAACCAAAAGTAAAGATATGCGGTTTGCGCCGTTCAAAAGTCACACTCAGGGGGTCGCCAACAAACTCCTTGATGAAAGCGTCATAGACCCAGCCGGTCTTTTTATCATCGTCTATGGCCACAAGTAGTTTTGGTGAAATCCAACCAATATCAGAATAGGAAGTTAGTTCACAAATATAGCGGTCTTCTGCCTGCGCCGCTGTTGAAATGGAACCAAAGCCCATAACCAGCGCAAGGGTCGTCAAAATAGTTTTCAATTTCTTCTCCTCAACGGGCACGCCCGCGACTTTTCATTCACACCAAAGGAGAGAAAAAAGAATCTATTCCCCCCTAAGTTGCACAAAGGGAAAAGTGGCTAAGGATCCAAGAGAATACAATCCCCTGTACCACGTGAGGGTGAACTATTTAACGTGTTATATCCCAAGACCTGCAACGACATTCGGAGCCTCTTCACGTTAAACAAGGCACGGTAGCGTTTTCCTCGACGGTCCATATCATGTGCGGGCTCGTTTGGACGCAAAGCCTCATTTACAGTCCAGTCCATCAGGTAGGTCGCCGAACTACGTCGATAGGATTTTACGGGAATTGGCGCACCTTCTTGCGCTCCCAGCAGCAACCCATTGCCCTCGTCATCCTGGAGAACAAATGAAACCTCTTTGGGAAACCAGAACCCATCCGTCAGAGCTTCGATCTGACAAGTATATGTGTTCGCCTGTGCAATCGCGGAAAAAAAGGCAAAAAAGGCCCCCACAAGGGCAAAACGCCCGCAAAACAACATCTAAACCCAGACCCTACCCGTTACTATGGACCTCTTTCAGATCCAGCACCAAATTCCATTTTTCAACATTCTTGCGGAAACAACATCAACTCTCAGTTGCTCTCCGTCCGATCCTTGTAACATGACGCCAATTCGCGTCACAAGAGAAATTACTCAAAATCAAGAAATAGAATACCTGCCAGGTGTTTCAGGAACGCACCCGACCGGTTAAGCGACTTCAGAAGGGTTCAAGATCCTGGAAAAGAAGCAAAGGTCGGGAAAAAATATAATTACTAAACTTATAGTTAAAGCGCCAACCCAGAGGACGGAAGGTCTAAAAATTCGCCAAAGGCCCTATTCACCGTACAGCTTTCGGGAACTTATCCGGTGCAAAGCTATCAATAACAGAAAAAAGGCGACCGGGAATGCCGGTCGCCCTCATTCTTTGGCAAAGACTCAACAATCGGTTGAGGTCAGTATACCCCGACTGCAGATTGCGGGTGGGCCGATGTTTTCAAAAGATCAAACATATAGGCACCAACCGAGCGGAAGCAGACCACGTAAAAAGCACCGTCTTCCTGCAACCAGAGAGCGGCGGCCACCTGTGCGGTGCGGCTGCGGCGGAAATCGCCTGCCTGGAACGCCGCCGGTGACAGATCAACCGGGCTGATCTTGGCCAGAACCTCGCGTGCACCTTCGCCGGAGACCCGGAAAAAAGACCGCGCGTCAGAGACATTGGCCGCAAGCGCATGTTCGCCCTTCAGGGCCTCCGCCAGTTCAGCGGTTTTGGCGACAGCCTCACCATAGGGAACCAGCAACAACAGCTCATCCGGGGACATCCAGGCGGCAGCGCCGCCCTCTGCCACTTCGATCTTTCCGCGTGCGGGCATCCCCGCGCCGGTGGCGGCCTTGACTGCCGCCGCCAGGGTCTTAGAGGAGAGATCGCCGCGCAGGGTGATCATGCCCTGCAGGCCAGCATCTTCGACAGTGGCGATGCCCGAAAAACGGGCGCCGTTGGTCGCAGTAACAGGATTAGACATTCTGCTTCTCCCCTTCCTTGTCGTAGAAGACCGGGTCAACGATCTTGGCTTGGTAGATCTTGCCGTCGGTGCCGGGGAACTCCAGCACTTCGCCCATACGCTTGGGTCCGTGCTTGACGAGGCCCATGGCGATGCCGCGGTCCAGGGTTGCGGAATGGTAAGTCGAGGTGACCCGGCCGATCATATTGCGCTGGCCATTGGCATTGACGCCTTCACCCACCGCATAGGCACCATCGGGCAGAACCGAACCGTCAACGGTCTCCAGACCAACCAGCTGCCAGCGTTCGGGGTCCGCCATGTGCGAGCGCTGCTGCGCGCGTTTGCCCAGGTAATCCTCTTTCTTCTTGGACAGCGCCCAGTTGAGGCCCAGATCCTGCGGAATGACAGTGCCGTCGGTTTCGTCACCGATCATGATAAAGCCTTTTTCGGCCCGCAGAATGTGCAGAGTTTCAGTGCCATAGGGCATGACGTTGAACTCTTTGCCTGCTTCCATCAGCGCATCCCAGAAAGCCTGGCCGTCAGAGGCCGCAACCGCGATCTCGTAGGACAGCTCTCCCGAGAAGGAGATCCGGTACGCGCGGGCGTCAAAGCCGCCGATCTTGCCGTCTCGCCATTCCATGAAGGGCAGCGCCTCTTTCGAGACATCCATGCCGCCGCCGGCTTTGGTGTTCAGCTTTTCCAGTACCTTGCGGGCTTTGGGGCCAACAACCGCAACCTGAGCATATTGCTCGGTCACATTGGCGACATAGACTTTCCAGTCCCACCATTCGGTCTGCAGCCATTCTTCCATCCAGCCGTGGATGCGCTCGGCACCGCCGGTGGTGGTGTGGCAGAGCCAGGTGTCCTCATCGATGCGGGCCACAACGCCGTCATCCATCAGGAAGCCATTCTCGGTGCACATCAGACCATAGCGGCATTTGCCGATCTTCAGTGTCGACATCATGTTGGTGTACATCATGTCTAGGAATTTGCCCGCATCCGGGCCTTTGACGATCAGCTTACCCAGAGTGGAGGCATCCAGCAGGCCGAGGTTCTCGCGGGTGTTCTTCACTTCGCGGTTCACCGCGTCATGGCGGCTTTCACCGCTGCGGGTATAGGCGAAGGGACGGCGCCACTGGCCAACCGGCTCCCAATCCGCGCCGTTGCTATCGTTCCAGTCATAGATCGGTGTCTTGCGCACCGGCTGGAAAATGTCGCCACGGGCTTCGCCACCGATAACACCCAAAGAGATCGGGTGGAACGGTGGACGGAAGGTGGTGGTGCCCACCTGCGGGATCTCCGAACCCAGGCTGTCGGCAAGGATCGCAAGGCCATTGATGTTCGAAAGCTTGCCCTGATCGGTCGCCATGCCCAAAGTGGTGTAACGCTTGGTGTGCTCAACGCTTTCATAACCTTCGCGTGCTGCCAGCTGCACGTCGGAAACCTTGACGTCGTTCTGGTAGTCCAGCCAGGTCTTCATGCGCAGCTTGATGTCAGCTTTGGCCGGCATCAGCCAGACCGCTTCCATCTGGGCTTCGTCTTCAGAGGCACCTTGCGACGCAGCCACGGATTTGGCCGGGAAACCAGCAGCTTCCGCTGCCTTGGAGCCTGCCGCAGCTGCGTCTTCCAGTACGGCGCCCAGGCCCAGAGGGCCGCTGGCGGAACCGGCTGTTACCACAAAGCCCTCACCATCGGCACCCAGTGGCGGGCGCGCGGGATCGGGACGGAAATGCGCCTGGGCTTCGTCCCAGGTCAGTTTGCCGCCGCAGTGCGACCAGAGGTGCACAACCGGGGACCAGCCGCCGGACATGGCAACAGCATCCGCTTCGACTTCCTCACGGGCGCCGCCTTCACCGTTTTGGGCGCAGATCGCGACCTTGGTGACACGCGGGCCATCCTTCACTTTGGCAATGGCACGGCCCAGCTCAACCCGGATGCCTTTTTCGCGCACGGCTTCCATCAAGGCGCCGCCGCCGGTTTCGCGGGCATCCACCACGCGCACCACTTCGACACCGGCCTCATGCAGCGCCAGAGCGGTTCGATAGGCATCGTCATTGTTGGTCGCGACCACGACTTTCTGCCCTGGGTTCACGCCCCAGTTCACCAGATAGTCGCGCATGGAACCGGCCAGCATCACGCCCGGCACATCGTTGCCCGCAAAGGAGAGAGGACGTTCGATGGCACCGGTCGCGGTGACGATCTGGCTGGCACGGATCCGCCACAGACGGTGGCGCGGACCACCCTGCCCCGGCACGTGATCGGTCAGACGCTCATAACCCAGGGCATAGCCGTGGTCATAGACGCCAGAGCCCATGCAGCGGTCGCGCAGGGTGACATTTTCCATGCCGCGCAGCTCTTCCAGGGTCTTCTCGATCCAGGTCTCTGGCGTGTCACCATCAATGGTGCCGCCATCAACCGGCGCGCGGCCGCCCCAATGGTTGTTCTGCTCCATGAGCATGACTTTGGCACCGGTTGCCGCAGCCGCTTTGGCCGCCTGCAGACCGGCAACACCGCCGCCAATGACCAGCACGTCACAGAAGAAGTAGAAATGCTCGTAGGTATCGGCATCCTTCAGCTCTTTGTCCGGGGCAGCGCCCAGACCGGCAGAGCGGCGGATGATCGGCTCATAGACGTGCTTCCACAGCGGACGCGGGTGGATGAACATCTTATAATAGAAGCCGGCAGTCAGGAAGCGGCTGAGTTTGTTGTTGATCGACAGAACGTCGAATTCCAGGCTCGGCCAGTGGTTCTGCGACTGCGCGGTCAGACCCGAGAACAGCTCGGTTGTGGTGGCGCGCTGGTTCGGCTCATAGCGGTCACCCACACCCAGCTGCATCAGCGCATTGGGTTCCTCGGAACCGGATGCGACAACACCACGAGGGCGGTGATACTTGAACGAACGGCCCATCATCATCTGATCATTGGACAGCAGTGCAGAGGCCAGGGTATCCCCGGCATAACCCTTCATACGTTTACCGTTGAAGGTGAACTCGATCTGTTTGGAGCGGTCGATCAGCCGGCCCTGATTGGCAAGACGCGTGCTCATGTTGAGGACCTTTCAAAGGTGAAATTGCAGACCAGGCTGCAAGTGAACTCTGAGGGGAGCGCCAGACCCTGGGTGGGTGCGAAGCGCCCTCCCGTGGGGAGGGTCGGGCGCTGCCCGGCTATGCTGCCGGGCAAGGACCGATTGGAAAGGAAGCGGATCATTTCTGACCATCCGTGAATTCGCGCCAGGTCCAGCCCGGACGCTTGGCGGAGATCTTGTCCTTGATCTCCTGCGGCGGCTCGGTTGTCTGGGCGCTATAGGTGCCAAAGACTTCCAGGGTCATGGTGCAGCGGGCAGCATGAAACCACTTGCCGCAGCCATTCGCGTGCCGCCAGCGTTCAAAATGAACGCCCTTGGGGTTTTCGCGCATGAACAGGTAGTCATGGAACTCATCATCGTTCGAGCCAGGGCCAAAGCGCTTCAGATGCGCTTCGCCGCCCGCGGCCAATTCGGTTTCTTCGGCTTTGACGCCGCAGTAGGGACATTCCAGGATCAGCATTGCGCTACTCCTCGCTTGAAAATTTGTGACCGCATGCTCAGGTAGAGAACATGAGTATCGGACCGTATATTACAGCGTTCACCGCCATCGCCGTCTTTGCTGCAGGTGTCTGGCTTCTCATCAGAAGCCGCACCCGCAAGAAACAACAAAGACAAACCCATTCGCCACACTCTCCAGGCCCCGGCTATGATAGAGCCGAAGCAATTCGGCAGGGTGTCATGGGCGACAACGGGCACGATCGCTGAACCATTCTTTCCTGATTTCTCAGGAAACCGCATCAGTGAGCCACGCCCGCAGCGACGCTCTCGTCGATGAATTTGCCTTCCTTGAAGCGGTTCATCGAGAACTCCTCGGTCAGCGGCGAATGGCCGGTGGCCATCAGTTCCGCCATGGCCCAGCCAGATCCCGGGATCGACTTAAAGCCGCCGGTGCCCCAGCCGCAGTTGACAAAGCAGTTGCCAACCGGGGTTTTGGAGATCAGCGGCGAGCGGTCGCCGGTCACATCCACAATGCCGCCCCACTGGCGCAGCATCTTCAGACGACTGACCATCGGGAAGGTCTCGCAAAGCGCGCGCACGGTTTCCTCGATATGGTGGAAAGAGCCGCGCTGGGTGTAGTTGTTGAACCCGTCGGTGCCGCCGCCGATGACCATCTCACCCTTGTCGGACTGGGACATATAGCCATGCACGGTATTGGCCATGACAACCACATCCATGCAGGGTTTGATCGGCTCGGAAACCATGGCCTGCAGCGCAACGCTCTCCATCGGCAGGCGGAAGCCGGCCATTTCGGACAGAACCGAGGCGTTGCCTGCAACGATCATACCGATCTTGTCGCAATCGATGGCACCCTTGGTGGTGTCGACACCTGCAACGCGGCCACCTTCGGTGCGCACGCCAGTCACTTCGCATTTCTGGATGATGTCCATACCCATATCAGAGCAGGCACGCGCATAGGCCCAGGCCACCGCATCGTGACGGGCAGTGCCGCCGCGCTCTTGCCAGAGACCACCCAGAACGGGGTAACGGGGACCATGCAGATTGATGATCGGCACGATTTCTTTCACGCGCTCCGGCGAGATCCACTCGGTCTGAACACCCTGCAGCGCGTTGGCGTGTGCCGTACGCTTGTAGCCACGGATTTCATGCTCGGTCTGCGCCAGCATGATGACGCCGCGGGGGCTGAACATCACGTTGTAGTTCAGATCCTGCGACATGGTCTCATAGAGGCTGCGCGCCTTTTCATAGATCGCAGCCGAAGGGTCCTGCAGGTAGTTCGAGCGGATGATGGTGGTGTTACGGCCGGTGTTGCCGCCGCCCAGCCAGCCCTTTTCAACAATTGCGACATTGGTAATGCCGTAATTCTTGCCAAGGTAATAGGCGGTGGCCAGGCCATGGCCGCCGGCACCAACGATAACAACATCGTAGTGGCGTTTGGGTTCAGGTGAGCGCCAAGCGCGCTCCCATCCGGTGTGGTAGCGCAGAGCTTCCCTGGCGACCGCAAAGGCAGAATAACGTTTCATGGGCGAATCCGATGCTTCGTGACTGCCCACTGGTATGCCCGAGGCCCATCGCAATTCTGCGCCGTTTATCGTCGCTATCTTGCACCTTTGCGACATTGGGTCAATTCGACCCTCCCCCGCTAGAAAAGGCCCAATCAGCCTCAGATCGTCACATTCGCCAACATAGACCTTTTGTCTGGCCCCCTCCCCCTATAGATGGTGCAGCAGACCACGGGTGCCCCAAGCCGCGCCCAGATCGGAGAGGCAATGGTTTTCTGGATCGTTATCACCTTTGTAGCACTGGCCATTTCAGGGCTTTTGGCACTTATCCTGCTGCGCAGCCATCAAAATGGAGAACCGCCAGCGGCCTATGATTTGCGCGTCTACCAGCAGCAGTTGCGCGACGTGGAAAAGGACCTGGCGCGCGGTGTGATCAACCCGAGCGACGCAGAGCGTATCCGAACCGAAGTTTCGCGCCGCATTTTGGCGACAGATGCACAGCTGCAAAGCCAAACGCAAGGCGCATCTCAGCCACTTGGCCTTAGCCGCAGTACAGCCCTGATCAGCGCTGTTGTGATCGTTGCAGGCACCCTTGGCCTCTATCAGATCCTGGGCGCTCCGGGATATGGGGATATGGGGCTTTCCACTCGTATTGAAGCCTCTGCAAGTTACGCCCAGAGCCGCCCCAGCCAAGCGGAGGCAGAGGAGGCCACCCCTGCTGCGGCAGAACCGCAAGCCGAGCAAAGCTACCTCGATTTGGTGGCACAACTGCGCAAGACTGCGGGCGAGCGCCCGGATGACGCCCAGGGGCAAGCTTTGTTGGCACAACATGAGGCCAATCTCGGAAACTTCAAAGCCGCCTATAACGCCAAGCAGAACTACATCACGATCATGTCCGGCGATCTTGAAGCACAGGACTATGGAGAACTGGCAGAACTGATGATCATGGCAACTGGGGGCTATGTCTCGCCAGAGGCCGAGGAGATCCTGAACAGGGTCTTTGCCATGGATCCCTCAAACGGTCCGGCACGCTACTATCTCGGCCTGCTACAAGGGCAGTTGGACCGGCCCGATATCGCTTTCCGTATCTGGGTCGACACGCTGCGTGCGGGCCCCGCGGGCGCCCCTTGGATCCAGGGTATTGAAGCCCAGATAGAGAACATGGCCCTGCGCGCCGGTATCGACTACCGCCCTATCGCGCCCCCGACGGCCGCGGCCTCTGGTTTGGCAGGTCCTTCCTCCGAGGAAGTAGAGGCCGCACAGAGCCTCAGCGCTGAGGACCGCGTGGCCATGATCCGCAATATGGTAGATGGGCTTTCTGACCGGTTAGCCAATGACGGCGGAACCCCTCCGGAGTGGGCGCGGTTGATCAAGGCCCTGACGGTTTTGGGAGAGCAAGATCGCGCCGCCGCCATCTATGCAGAGGCCAAAACGCGATTTGCGGAAACGCCCGAGGCTCTGGCTCTGATTGAAACAACCGCTGCAGAGGCAGGATTGAGCGAATGATCTGTGAAACTATCGAAGAATTTGCTCAGGCCGTTCCCGGCTTTACGGCGCTTGCAGGGTTGGATTTTGGCGAAAAAACCATTGGTATCGCCATCTCCGACCGCATTGGTGCAGTGGCCACACCGCTGGAAACCATTCGCCGCAAGAAGTTCACCCTCGACGCAGAACGCCTGTTTGAAATCACCAAAGCCCGCGAGATCGGCGGCTTGGTGCTGGGCCTGCCCCGCAACATGGACGGAAGTGAGGGTCCTCGCTGTCAAAAGACCCGCGCATTTGCCCGGAATCTGGAAAAGCTCACCGAGTTGCCAATCACCTTCTGGGACGAACGCCTCAGCACTGTCGCGGCAGAAAGAGCGCTTCTTGAGGCAGATACGTCACGCAAACGTCGCGCAGAGGTTATCGATCACGTTGCCGCTTCCTATATTCTACAGGGAGCTTTGGATCGCATGAGGCATATGAAAGATGGCTGACAACAACAGCGACGGCGTTTGGCAGCGCGATGAAATTCAATCGCCCTGTGTGAAAATCTGCGTCGTGCACCCAGAGGCGCGGATTTGCACCGGCTGCTACCGTTCGATCGAAGAGATCACCGGCTGGTCAAAGATGTCCAATGAGGAACGACGGGGTGTGATGGAAGAATTGCCCACGCGCGCCAAAGGGCTGACCAAGCGTCGTGGCGGACGCGCTGCCCGGATGAACCGCTAACAGGCCTGTTGTTTTCTTATACTCCCCCCCTTTGCCTCCAACTAAGTGCAAAGAATGCGCTTTCCCTTCGCATTGGGTAAACGGGCAAGCAATCAGGGCAAGCTCAGCCAGGCTGGAACACCTCCGACAAGGTCTGGGCGAAAGTAGGCAATGGCCCGCCCCTCCGCCTGCTCTGGGGCCTCCGGAGCCCAGAGCGCAACACCGTGCAGACAAAGGCGATGCATCAGATAGCTCTCACCGGGTTTGGCAAACACGGTGACCCTCTTGCAGGTTTCAAATACCTCAGCCCGCGCCGCCTTGTAGGCCTCTGTCACATCCACCAGATGCCATTCTTCAGGCTCAATCCCTTTATAGGCCGCAGAAAACCCGCGGCGCATAACCTCATGACTTCCTTCCCAAATCACCAGTGGGGCCGCTTGTGGAGAGGATAGATTCAACGGGATGCCCAACACCCAAGCATGGGGTTCTTCCACCCGGCGATTGCGGCTGTCACCAAACATTTTCACCCCATCCACATGGGCCGCATCGCGGCGCAGGCGATAGCCAAAGGCCGCCTCTCCTTCGCCCGCGCGTGGTTTGGGGTAGCCCGGATAGGTGATAGAGAGTTGCGCCCGATGCAGAGCAGGCAGCGCCCCCAGGTGTTCTTTGATGAACTCCACAGCATTGCCTTTTAGCGGCGTCCCATCAGGGAGGCTCCCGTCAGGGAAGTTTTCAAGTGCATCAACCCCGATGAACCAGGTTCCTTCACAATCCATCCAATGCTGGTGCTCTGGATTGCGGGCTGCGGCCTGGCCCATGGGCAACGCCTGCTGGGCCCAAGTTAAAATTGCCGGGTCCTGCTGGAAACGGATCCAGCCTCGGGACAAAAACTGCTGGTAATCACTCATACCTCGATACCCCGGCGCTTATTGACTAGAGGGATATTGCAGAACCCGCGCCCCTTGTTCAGCCTGGATTCCGGCACTCTTTTTCTTGCCTGCGGCAGAATTTGTCAGGCTAGGATTCAAAGCATCTTTACGCTTCAGCGCAACTGAATTTGCTACCATCAGGAATCAAGCGCTGTTCGACCAGTTCTGGCCCCGCTCCTTTGCGACTCACGCCTTCGGAGAGTTGCCGACGCCAGGCCCGCGCGCCGGGACGGCCCGCAAATGCTCCCAGCATATGGCGCGTGATCTGATGCAGACGTGCGCCCTTGGACATCTCCGCCTCAATATAGGGCAGCATGTCTCGGACGGCCGCCACAGGGTCTGTTACTTCTCCGGTTCCAAAAACCAGGGGATCCGCTTCAGCCAGAATATCTGCCGGTTGGTGATAGGCCGCACGCCCAACCATGACGCCATCTAGCCCCCGCTCCAGATGCGGCAGCGCTTCCAGCAAAGAGGCAATACCCCCATTTAAGGAGATGTGCAGATCTGGAAAGGCCTGCTTCATCTCATGCACCAACTCGTAGTCCAGTGGTGGAATATCACGATTTTCCTTAGGGCTTAGCCCCTGCAACCAGGCCTTGCGCGCATGAATTGTCACGCGCTGGCACCCTGCCGCGCGGATTTTCTCCAGAAATCGCGGAAGAACCTCTCTGGGCTCCTGATCATCCACACCAATCCGGCATTTCACCGTGACCTCCACCGCTACTTTGGCCTGCATGGCAGCGACGCAATCCGCAACCAGATCGGGGGATTTCATCAGTATGGCGCCAAAAGCACCAGATTGAACCCGGTCACTGGGACAGCCACAGTTGAGGTTGATTTCATCATAACCCGCCTCCGCGCCATGTCTTGCAGCCTGGGCCAGCTCAACCGGGTCCGCCCCTCCAAGTTGCAACGCAAGGGGATGTTCTTCGGCATTATGATCCAAAAGATGAAGCGCCCCACCACGAACCAAAGCAGGTGCGGTCACCATCTCAGTATAAAGCAGCGCTTCATGACACAGCAGACGGTGAAAAAAACGGCAATGCCTATCTGTCCAATCCATCATGGGTGCCACGCTTAAACGCGCTGCTTTTTGTGCGTTGTTTTTCAAAGCGTTAGCTCCACTTCACCTTAGACTCCGCGTAGCACGATCTCCCCTGTTTTCACCGCATTTCGGGGGTTTTTACGAGGTTTTCGATTCGAGCGAGCTACGGTGTAGCACATCTCAAAGGCGCAAACAGGGGTCCGAAGACGGATCAATTTTCTGTCGAGATCCCCCCTTTTCTTTCCACCAATCGCTGGGCTCAGGGATTCAAACCTCCGATGCGGTTTCTGAATTCTGCGCCCTAGTCATCCATGAAGACTATCAGAGAAGAGAAACTCAAATGACACGTATGGAAAAGAGCACTCAGGAAAGACTGAGAGAGATCATGTTGGCGAACGCAAGGACGACCGTCATGCCCCCTTCCCGCAGACCACTGCAGCGTCTCGCGCACCTCAAAAATCGCCTTCACAGGATTCGACACAAGATAAAGATGCCAACGTAAAGCCGAGCAAACCTGCGGAACAGGACAAGTTCAGCGAACCGAACATCAACCGCCGGCCCGTTGGTGACGGGAAGTTTTCCTTCACTGTCCAAATTCGGCGGCGAATTGATGGCAAGCAACACAGCATGAGCAAGACATTCACTCGGCTCTCCTCGGCCAAGAGTTGGCGCAACAATAGACTGCTGGAAATTGAAGAACGTGGAGTTCCTCTACACGTAGTCGCAAATACAACAATTGCCGATGTCATCAAAGATCGTCTGCAGCGTGGGGCAGAACTTGCCCGAACCGCAGAACACACGCTGAAGTTCATTGCCAATCATGAGTTTGACCAGACCAAGGTAAGCACTCTCAATCAGCAACAGCTGTATGATTTTGCCGACCTTTTGTCATCCGAGGAACGAAGCCCGCAAACCGTAGCTGGCTACATGTCCCATCTCGCAAGAACGCTTAACTGGGCGAATGACCGAGGAACAGTCATCCCAGTCGAAGCTGTCGCAATCGCGATGCGGACGATGTGGGAAGACGAAGTGCTCGCACGTTCGGAGCAGCGTGATCGTAGGCCAGAGGTGTGGGAACTCGATCGCATCCTTACGGCCATTTTCGAGAATAAGCGGCAAAAAATTCCCGTGGGCCAAATCCTAGTCTTTGCTCTATTCAGCGCACGTCGCATCAGTGAGATTTGTAATCTTCGATGGGAAGACTTCAGGGAGGAAGAAGCGAAGATCCGCGTCCGCGAGATGAAGCATCCGCGCCAGAAGAAACGAAACAACGTCTGGTGCGATCTCCCCCCTGTGGCGATCGCCATAATTCGAGTGATGTCTCGAATTTCTGAGTTTATTTTCCCGTTTTGATCCCAGATCTGTCGGAGCGGCGTTCCGTCGGCATCGGGAAAAGGTCGGTGTGGTAGATCAGCGCTTTCATGACCTCCGCCACGAAGCAATCAGCCGACTCTCAGAAATAGGCACTCAGGCGGAGTTTGTAGCCAAAACTTCTGGTCACAAAGGCGCTGCGTGTCTCGAACGCTACACCCACGTCATGAAGGTTGGAGACAAATATGAGGGTTGGTCTTGGCTGACCTTTGTCTGCGACACCCAAAACCTACCGGAAACTGAAGTTTTGGAGAGCGTCGTCCGAAAGGGGGCACGCAAAAAATAGAATTCACCCCCCCTTTCGGATCGGAAAATTCGCTCGCAGATCGTGACCATCAGCAAAGGAGACACAAATGACAACCATCGACCTTCTAATCGCTCACTTCGGCTCAAGCCCCTCGATCCCGTTTGAACAGGGGGCAGGATACCTCCAATACCACCCCGAAACGCTTCCGCAAAAAATCAACAGTGGAACAATCCGTCTCAGGTATTTTTCATTGAAGACGAAGGCGCAAACAGCCGCAGAAGCCAAAAGGCTCAAAAGTATCTTTCGCTCATCGAAATGGCCGAGCTCATCGATGAGAAAATCTCCGCTTCGAGAGATGAGTTTGCGACCCTCTGGGAGGAATTGAGTGCGGCCTGACCACACTGAAAACAACCATTCATAGGCGCCAATCAAGCACCTTCATCTCCGGCGAAAGCCGGGGAAGATCCTCAATCAGAAAATACAGGAAGAGAAAATGACAACATTGAAACCGCAAGATGTCGACGTCACTATTTCAGGTGAGAACGACAAATATGCATCGGCAGTGATTTCGAACCCGCAAAATCAGTCTGGCATTCCCCCAACGGGAGGTCCGGTTCGATTGTTAGTGCATCGTCGGCCTCTGGTCCATCGGAACGATGCTTTCTGGCGCGGGCGGACGATATCCCAAAGCACTGTGTGGCCTGACCGTGTTGGAGTGAACTCGCCACTGCTCGATGATGATCTGGGCCTCACGCAGGCTATAGAACAGCTCACCGTTTAACAATTCATCACGGAAGCGGGCGTTGAAGCTTTCACAGTAACCGTTCTCCCATGCACTGCCCGGCAGGGCATCGCATGGCGATGTCCCGAGAGGGGTGACCCTGGTTCGATATAAGCGGTTTTTGCGCCGACGGCGGCGATCCAGTCCCGCTCCTTCTGGGCAATGAACTCCGGGCCATTGAAGGCGCCATTGGTTCGAGCCCAATGGCGAGCGGGCCATTGTCTGATCTGATATATTGCGGCGGCCCACGCAGGATGAACAGGTCGGTCAGCGTGTCCAGCACATCGGTTGAGTTAAGTTTAAGATCGACGCGGATCATCCGTTGCCCGGCAGGCGATTTGGCCAAGCCAAATCTGCCGAGAGGGGGCCAGCCTGCGTTGTTCAGCAGGCCAGTGACCATGCGGTAGCCATAGCGCCCGTATTGGTCGGCCAGTTCTATGATGTCGTCGGTCAGACGCTCTTCATCGGCCCGGCCTTGGGACACCTTGCGCTGCGTCGATCGATGCTGACCCAGAGTGCGGCAGGCCCGGCGCTCAGACACACCCAGCTCCTTCCGCACATGGTCGATGCATTTACGACGACGCGAAGGGCTCAGGGGCTCCGCCCGTTCAGGCCTGAATTGATCCGCAGGATCAATTCCTAGACGGCTATCACTCCCTTTGCCGCTTCCGTCAGAATGAGCTGGTCCAGCGTCAGGTCAGATACCGCGCGCCGAAGCCGCAAGTTCTCTTTCTCAAGCTCCTTCAGCCGTGCGAGCTGAGATCGCTGCATCCCACCGTAGAGCTTGCGCCATCGGCAAAAGGTCTGCTGCGTCACGCCGATCTAGCGCACCGCCTCGGCAATCGTCGCACCTTGTCCCTGCAGAACTTCAACCTGACGAAGCTTCGATACAATCTCTTCGGGTTTCTCTCGTTTCCCAGCCATCGCTGATCCTCCAATTTGTGGGACAATCTATCCCAGTTGGTGGACCACTTTCAGGGGGCTACTCCAGCCCTGGGCGATGGCAAAGCCAAATCCGCCAAAGAAGTTCTGAACCGCAAGAACGCCCCAGGCGCGGTGATTAAATCCGCCCCTGAACAACAGCTTTTCAAGCTCTGTTATGCCTGGGCACACGCCTCCAAACGCGCCCAGCGGGACTTTGTTGAAATCAACCGTGCCGCCCTGGCCGAACTGCTGGCGGAACTTCCTGAAGACGGGGAAGAAGACCAAGAGGTCACGGCCGAGGTGATCACCTTCAGCAGCAAGCGGGAGGCGGCACAATGACCGGAACACCTACCCCAGAGCGGGTCTGGTGGTCAGCCAAGGATCTTGCCTCCGCGAAACTGCCGGGTCTGCCGGGCACAGTCCGCGGGGTCAATCTGGTTGCCGAGCGCAAGGGCTGGGCAAAACAGCCGAATGCTATCAAACACCGCCCAGGGCGTAGCGGCGGGCTCTTCTACCATTGGTCAATCCTGCCCTTAAAGACCCGTTTAAGGCTTCTTAAAGACCTGGAAAAGCAAGAGCCACAGCGCCTAGAGCGGGGCGAGGCCTGGGCCATCTATGAAGGGCTGAGCCAGAAAGCAAAAACTGAGGCGATCACCCGTCAGGATGCCTTGCATAAAATTGGGGTCATGCACCGGAGTGGAAGCACCCATGTGCATGCTGTTGAAACTGTTGCTGTCGCGCTCGGCGTCAGTCCGCGGACTGTCTATAATTGGCTTGCTGTGGTCGAAGGCGTGGCACAGGAGGACCGGCTTGCCTACCTGGCGCCAAAGCCCCCCAAAAAGCGGACCAGAAGAGAAGACAGGGCGAAGTTCAAACCCTCTATGGACTGGCTGCAGAGCGCCTATCTGCTCCTGGAACAGCCAACCTTTGCCCAGAGCTACAGAGCAGCCGTCAAACACGCCCAATAGCAAGGCTGGGATTACCCCATCCAGAAGACCGCCAAACGCTGGATGGATGCCGCTGCTCAGCGCACCACAAAGGTTTACAAGCGCGAAGGCTTAAAGGGGCTTCTCCGGTGCTATCCGGCCCAGATCCGGGACAAATCCGGCCAGCATGCCCTGGAAGGGGTAAATGCGGATTGCCACAAATTCGATGTTTTTGTCCTCTGGCCTAACGGGAAAATCTAGCGGCCGCAGATGGTGGCCTTTCAGGATCTTTATTCGGGCAAGTTCCTGTCCTGGCGGGTGGACAACGACCCAAACAAAGTCATGGTGATGGCTGCTTTTGGCGAGATGGTGGACACCTGGGGCATTCCCAAGCGTTGTGTTTTCGACAATGGCCATGAATTCACCAAAAAATGGATGACGGCAGGCTCCCCAACCCGGTTCCGCTTCAAAGTCCGGGAAGACGATCCACACGGCGTTCTGACCCAGCTGGGCATAAAGCTGACCTGGGCAAAGCCCGCCAGCGGGTAATCCAAGCCTATCGTGCGGGCTTTCCGCGACTTGGCAAGCGACGTGGCAAAAGACCCACGCTTTACCGGGGCCTATGTCGGCAACCGGCCTGATGCCAAGCAGGAAAACTATATGAGCCGGGCAATTCCGCTGAGCGAATTTGTCGAGGTTCTGGCCGAAAAAATGGAAGAGCACAACGCGCGGCCTGATCGCCGCTCTGACACCGCAAAAGGGCGCTCTTTTGACGAGACCTTTGCCGAAAGCTACGCAACGGCACCGATCCTGAAGGCGACGGAAGAGCAGCGCAATCTTTGGCTGATGGGACAGGCCACCGGCAAGCTGCACAAGCGAAATGGCAGCCTGACCTTTCACGAGAATGTCTACCATTGCGCCTGGATGAGCCAAGAGGCAGGCAAGCAAGTCGTTTTCCGCTTTGACCCTGAAGACCTGCACAGCGGCGTTCATGTTTACCAACCGACAGGCGAACACCTGGGCTTTGCCGAGTGCCTGAAAAAGGTTGACTTCTTCAATCTGGAAGGCGCCCGCACTCGAGAGAAGCAGAAGCGCGACATTGCCAAAGCAGAAAAGAAACTTGCTTCTCTGCATGCGCCGATTTCACCGAAACAGCTTGCCGCAGATATGAACGCGGGCCGCGAAACCACCGACCCCACGCCGCTGGCGGAGGCCAAAGTAGTTTCCCTGGTCTTTGCCAACCGGGTTCCGGCAACCAGTTTCAAATCGCACCGCACATCGGACGCGGCCCAGGAGGCCCTCATTCTGGAACTGAACACCGGCAAGGCCAAACCCAAAGCCCGGCCCAGACCCGGCGAGTTCAAGGTCCCAAAGGACCCTGAACAGCGGTTCCAGGATGCCTTGGACCTCATGGAGCGGCAGCGGGCTGGAAAACCCCTTGGCGTCAAGGAAGCAAGCTGGCTGGAGGGCTACTTCGACCACCCGGAATTTGAAGCACGGTTTGAGATCCACAAGAGCTTAGGCGGCAACAACGCCGGCTAACCCTGAAAAGAAATGACACCGCCTGGCTTTGACCCTCGGCGACGGCAACAACTGACTAGGAGCGAGCATGACACAGCACATTGAAATCGGCAACAGCGTTCAGCCCCTGACCAATGTCGCCAAAATGGCCACTTTGGTCAAAGCGCTGCAAGGCCGGACCCACGGCCTCCCCGGCCTCGTAGCGCCGGGGGCTGAAGTAATGCAGATCCCGGTAAAAAAACCCCTCGGAGCGAGAGATCCTGGAATTCATCCAGAGCCACCTGCGCTTTATCCATGCTGAAATTGACGCCCACTGCGGCGCCAGCTTCTGGGTCCGTGAAAACTTCATTCGGTCTTTGCGGCGCAGAGGCCTGGTCACCGAATGCGGCCGCGAGGCGCATACGCAGTTTTACACCATATGGGGGGCAGAAGAGGCCACCAACCTTGAGGCCTTGGCCGCTCAAGGCCCCATCGGTGCAGAGTGGAGCCAGAAACGGCTTGCACTGCATCTTGAGCGCCTATCCCAAGGGACGGAAGCGGTTGAACTGCCGAGCCCCGAACCTAGGGGGCTGAAGAGCGCGCAATCTGGGATTACATCCAGAAATTGGATTTCTTCACCACCGAAGATGTGGCCGGGATCTGCCCGATCGAAGCAACCCGCAGCCGATATTTGTCCCGCCTGAAGAACGCCCAGGCGATCCGGGTTTGGGGCCGCAGCGAAGGCAAGGTTTTCTACACGGCCAAGACCCCGGATGAAATCCGCAACGGTGCCACTGACAAGCGCAATAGCAAAGAGGGCGTCATCTGGACCGCCATCAGGCGGCAAAAGCGCTGCCGTCCGATTGATCTGTTTGCTGCGCTGGCCCCTGCCCGCCCAGACATCAGCAAAAGGAAAATCCTCGAATATTGCCGCGTCGTGCGAAAGGCAGGCTATCTGCGGGTTTCTGCGCGCACCCGGCAACTGAAGGAAGCCCCCCCCCTCCTCTTGATAAAAAACAGCGGCCCGCTGCCCCCGCACAATCAATCAATGACCGTCGTGATCGACCCAAATGAGGAAAAAATCGTCTACGCACCGGGAGGCCGTTTGTAATGTTGAGCGATAGGGAAATCATTGCCCGGGATGCCTGGGGTGAAGTCCTGCCGGACTGGATCGCCGCCTTGGTTTCAGAGTGCGACAGTGCCTCACAAAACGCTGTAGCGGCTAATCTTGGCATGAGCGCCACAGTCGTTAGCCAGGCTATCCGCAATTGCTATCCTGGCAACCTGGCGGGCATCGAAAACGCGGTGCGAGACGTCTTTATGAACGCCCCGGTCCAATGCCCGGCTCTTCGCAAGAAGGTCGAAAGCGCCGCTTGTCGTAACTTTCGCAAGCAAGCCGAGAACTGGACCCAGGCAGCCCCTTCCGGGTGCGTATGACCCGTGCCTGCCGCGCGTGTCGCATGTTCAAAAAAGAGGGCGAGCAGTGACCGAACCCCTCCCTCTGAAGATCCGGCTGGCGATCTTTCTTCGCAACCTTGCCGACCATCTGGACCCCACCGGGGCCTGAACCCCGCGCCTTTGCGCATTCACCCAACCTTAGGAGACAAAACCATGGGTAAACTGAACTATTCCGGCCTGATCCGAGCGATTGCAGAAGAAACCAGCCAATCTCAAGAGGCTGTGAAAGCAGTACTTTCGGCCCTCACCGAACAGATCATCAAAGCCGCTGAGGGCGGATCGGACACGACAATTCCTGGCCTTGGCGTGTTCAAGCGCAGCGAGCGGGCCGCACGAAAGGGGCGCAATCCCTCCACCGGTGTGGAAATCGAGATCGCGGCCTCCTCCTCCCTTTCCTTCAAACCCGCCAAGGCGGCAAAGGACCGCCTGAACGCCTAGCCCCCTCCCCTTGCGAAACTCCGCCCGGTTCTGCCGGGCGCGGTCATCGGGACGTGGTGATCCCGATCTGATGAGCAGCCACCACTCAGGAGAATTCCACATGAACCAGGAACCAGTTTTTGCCAAGCTGGAAGACCTCAGCTTTACGCCTATCGGAGCGGTTATTCTTAGCTCCGGAAACGAACACCGATGGAGTGTTCCCCTCCCCATGGAGCAGGCCAAGGATATGGAAGCGGATGGCTTTGATATTGGTTGGCTTGCGCGCCCCCCTAAACCCAAGCTCTTCGGAATTCGAACCGGCTCCAATTCCAGCACCGGGAATCTCCGCGCAGGGCAAAGACTACATGATGGATGCGCGCGGAGATCTGAAACCCGTTGAAGCCGTCAAATCTCAATATCGTCTTCAATATCGGCTTGAAGATGAGCTGGTCCGGCGAGAGTTCGGCTATGCGCTGGCGCTTTCCAGTCAAATCAAGCGCTTCAAGGGACACTGCTATGAGAACCTGGGCCAGTTTGATGCCCTTCTGGCGCAAGAGTACAGTGCACAGAAAGGCGGTATGCGCGGGAATAAAACCTATTCGACCTTTGACGGGCTGATGCAGGTAAAGATCCGGGTTCAGGACCGGATCGCGTTTGGACCTGAGATCTTTGCGGCCAAAGCGCTCTTTGATGAATGTTTGAACGAATGGTCTGAAGATACACGCGCCGAACTTCGCTCTTTTGTCGCCAATGCCTTTGACACCGACAAAGCGGGCACGATTAATCGCAGCCATGTGTTTATTCTGTTGAACACCGAAAGCGATGACGAACGCTGGCAGAATGGCCAGCGGGCAATCAAATACGCGATCCGCGTCATCGGTTCCGCAAGCTACATCCAGTTCCAGAACCGTGAGAGCACGGAGGACAAGTTTGAACCGGTCACCATCGACCTGGCCAAGGCTTGAGAGGTGCGCTCATGGCAATGACCGAAGAACAGATCCGCAAATCGATCCGGGAAGGCTTCAGACTTTATGCAACGCGGGTCAACACGGCCTCTCTGGTTCTGGACAGTCGCCTTGCCCTCACTGAAGCCCAGCTTGAGCTGACCAATCTGCACCCCGGCCTCTTGGCCCAGGTCGCACATGATGAAAGCAGTCCCATCGTGGACCGCCTGGTCAACCGCATCCTTGAGCTTCACCCCTTTGTACCCCTGATTGCGACGAGTAGCTGAGTCATGAAATGTGACCTGCAAAAGAAGATCCACGTCGGCTGCTGCGCGCTTGGCATCGACAGTGACGCGCGCCGTGCGCTGCGACTTGCAGTGACCGGCAAGGCGTCTATGACCGACATGAACACCGCCGAGTTAAATCTGGTTTTAGACCGGCTTAAAGATGACGGCTTCAAAGTTCAGGCAAAGGGAAAATCTCGCCCCCAGGCCTCTCGCCAAAACCTGCGCCTGGTGCATGTGCTTTGGAAGAAGCTTGGCGAAGCGGGTGTGCTGGAGGATCCCAGTCGCAAGGGGCTGAACAGCTTTATCCGGGCTAGGTTCCATAAGGTTTGGGGGCATATACCGCTCGATGTGGATGCCCTGCGTGATCAGGAAAAAATCGACCAGGTCATTCAGGCCCTCAAGGCCTGGGGCCAGCGTGTCGAGATTGAATTCAACTGGACGGGCCATGGCACATGAGTGCGGCGTTCAAACCCTATCTGCCCGGCGTGCTGGCACTGATCGCTGAGGAAATCGGCGTCGATCTGGCCATTCGCCTCGCCAAGCAGTGCGGCGGGCGCGAAATCTATATCGCGAAGGACCCTGCCCCGGACTGTTCCCTGGCAAAAATCGTCGGCCTGGCCAATGCGCAAAAGCTCTACAGGCTTCTGGGCAGCGGCAAGATGCTGGTTCCTGCCGGAAACTTCTGTGGTCAAACCGGACGCCGACAGCGGATCGCCATGCTATTGGATCAGGGCCTCAGCCATTCGGCCATTGCCAAAGAAGTCGATGTTCATATCCGGACGGTGGAACGTATGTCCGCTGAGCTGCGTCGCCCGAAAGATAAAAGGCAGCCTGATCTGTTTCTCTAGCCCCCGTTCTGGTCGTTCATTCCAGACTAAATCGCGGACCCAATCGTCCCGATCAGCCCGCTCCCCTCTGCAGATCAACAATCGAAGGCGCGGAAGGATCCCAGCTTCGCCGTAAAATACCACATAAAGGGGTTAGGTGCGCGCTTGAGATCTTTTCCGCCCCGGAGTGGCCTTCAGACAGAAACGACGCGCAGAGGCCCGCAAATCGCCTCACCCCGTCTACCAAAGTCCCCTCAGATAGCCACCCTTGCGCTTTAGGTCTGGCACCCGTCAATTGACGGGGCGGTAGAAACCGACGCCTATCAGCATCAAGAGCCTATGGCAGATACAAAATCCCCTCCTCCGACCCTGCTGACCTGTGATGAAATGATCGATCTCGGAATGACCGTTTCCGAGATGCTGGAAGAGCTGGAAGACAGCCTGGGCCCCGCCGCCGTCTGGAACCTGACCGGCCTATATGGCGGCACAGAGACCCACATCCCACATGAGCGCAGCCTGAAGCATTCGATCGTAACCGAGCAGCTTGGCGAAAAGATCACGCGTTGGCTGGTCGATACCTACGGTCCGGGTCGGATCCAAATCCCGCTTGGAACACAGTCCAGCCAAGCTCGGAAAATGGCGGCAAATGGCGGCCTTCCGGGCTGCGCTTCTCACCCGCCAGCCGCATCGGAAAATCGCCCAATCCCTGGGATGTCACGTTCGCACCGTCGAGCGGGCCAAACGCGCGTTGCTAACAATCGGGTTTCTTTAAAGCCTTCCCGTTTGCGGTCATTCTTCGGTGAAAGCTGCGCCAAATCCAAACTGCCCTATCGCTGCAAAAAGGGAGCGATCGCTGAGGACGGGACAAAACGTAAATCCGTCGCAGTTTCTCGGAGGGTCGGTTTGAGGGTAATCTGACGAACTATTAGACGATGAGGTAAAATAAGCAGATCACTACATAACCCCAACACGTCACAACCGGATCACAGCCATCTTGTCCTGTAGCATGTCCTTCATGGTATAACCGATACCGCCTGTATTGTAGCCCGACTGTCGGCGGCCCGCGAATGGCATCCAGTCCACTCTGAATGCGGTATGATCGTTCACCATAACAGCTGTTGCATCCAGCTGTTGTATGGCCTGCATCGCGGTATCAAGGCTCTTTGTAAAAACCGCAGACTGAAACGCAAAGGGCAAGCTGTTTGCGACCTGATAGGCATCTTCCAGGCTGTCGTAGCCATAGACGCAAATGACCGGCCCGAAAATTTCGGTGGTTGAGACGCGGGCATCTGCGGGCGGGTTCAACAGAACCGTGGGAGCATAGGTTGTGGGCCCTAGACGCTTGCCGCCGGTCAGCACGGCCGCCCCAGCCTGAACCGCCTCGTCCACCCATTCTTCGACACGGTCAACCTCGGCGGGGCGGATCAAAGGACCGCAATCCACATTGGGGTCGCGGGCATCACCGACCTTCAGCGCAGCCGCTGCATTGGCCAGTTTCTGCGCGATATCAGCGGCCATGGCTGCAGCGGCAAAGACACGCTGAACGGAGACGCAGACCTGCCCGGAATGATAGAACCCGCCTTTGGTCAACAATGGGATCATAGTGTCGATATCAACGGTTTCATCCACGATCACCGGCGCTGCGCCACCATGTTCCAACGCACAGCGGGTTCCGGGTGCAAGTTTTGAGCGCAGCATCCAGCCAACCCGTGCAGAGCCGATGAACGAGAAAAAGCCAACGCGCGGATCGGTGATCATTTGTTCCGCCGTCTCATTGTCGCAGGCGGCGAAACGGCACCAGTCTTGCGGCAGGCCTGCCTGATGGAGAATGTCGACGAATGCCTCGCAGGACAAAGGGGTATCTAAGGCCGGTTTGACGATCACCGGGCATCCTGTGGCCACCGCCGGGGCAACCTGATGTACAATCAGGTTGAGAGGATGGTTGAACGCACTGGCCGCGACTACCACGCCGATCGGCTCTTTCTGTGTAAAGGCAATGCGGCCTGACCCAGCTTCGGTCAGATCCATCGGGATCTCGCGACCGGACATCTGACCGATCCCGTGAACGCACAGTTCGACCCCATCAATGGCGCGCGCGACTTCAACCCGCGCATCGACCAGCGGCTTGCCGCCCTCGCTGGCGATCAGCAGGGCCAGTTCCTCGGCACGCCCGGACATCAGGCGGGCGGTTTCCTTCAGGATTTCGATCCTCTTGTAGGCTGGCAGCCACCTGTCGCGATTGCGATAAAGGGCGTAGGCGGCGTCCAGCATGGCGTCGGTATCATCCCAACCGCTCAGCTCCACGCTGCCCACTCTGGTCAGGTCAAAAGGGTTCGGGACTTCCAGAACGCCACTCATATCAGACAGACCTTTGCGGCCAGCTCGTCGATCAGCACGCGCTGGTTTTCGCTGTAATCCACCGGTAGATCGATCAGGTGCACGCCGCCAGCGGCGAAGGCCGCCTCGAAGGCCGGAACCAGATCCTCGGTTCGCTCAATCCGGTGTCCCTTTGCGCCATAGCTATTGGCGTATTGCACGAAATCGGGGTTGTTGAACTTCAGTCCCCAATCGTCAAAGCCCGCGTGGGCCTGCTTCCATCGGATCATGCCGTATGAGCTGTCGTTCAGCACGGTAACCACCAGGTTCAGCCCCAGTCGGACGGCGGTTTCAATCTCCTGACTGTTCATCATGAACCCGCCATCCCCGCAGATCGCCATGACCCGGCGATCAGGGTACAGCTTGGCGGCCATCATCGCCGAGGGCAGCCCCGCCCCCATTGTCGCCAGCGCATTGTCCAGCAGTACGGTATTGGGCTGATAGGCCTGATAGTTGCGGGCGAACCAGATCTTGTAGATGCCATTGTCCAGCGCGATGATATCGCAATCTCCCATGACTTTGCGGGTATCCGCCACAAAGCGCTGCGGGATCACCGGGAACCGGATGTCGTCCGCCCCTTCAGAGGTATGCAGATCGGTTTCCCGTTTGACCCGTTCGAAATAGCTGCGGTCAAAATCCACCGGTCCGCCCAGTTTTTCCCCAAGCTGGGCAATGGATTGCGCCAGATCGCCGATCACCTCGACCTGCGGAAAATAGACCTGATCCACTTGCGCGGCCTTGTAATTCACGTGGATTACCTTTGTGCCCCCGTCTTCCATGAAGAAGGGGGGTTTTTCAACTACGTCATGGCCGACATTGATGATCAGATCGGCCCGTTCGATGGCGCAGTGCAGGTAGTCGCCGTCAGACAGCGCGGCGGTGCCAAGAAACAGACCGGACCGCTCATCCACCACCCCCTTGCCCATCTGCGTGTTGAAAAATGGGATTTGCGTGAGTTCCACGAACTGGCTGAGCGCGCTGCGCGCGTGTTTGCGGTTGGCGCCTGCGCCCAGCAACAGCAGCGGCATCCTTGCCGAGCGGATCATATCAGCCGCTTCGTTCAGCACCGTGTCACCGGCCACGGCATAATGGCGCGGATGCGGTTGCAGCACCGGTTCCGAGGTGTCTTCGGCGGCGATATCCTCGGGCAGTTCAAGCAGTACTGCACCGGGGCGTTCCTCTTGTGCGACACGGAATGCCTCACGGATTAGGGACGGGATGGTGTTCCCATGCACAATCTGTTTCGACATCTTGCAGATTGGTGCAAACAGGCCCACCACATCGATGATCTGAAACTGGCCCTGTTTGGATTTCTTGATCGGCTTTTGCCCTGTGATCATGATTAGCGGCATGCCGCCCAGATGCGCATAGGCCGCCGGGGTGGCAAAATTGGTCGCCCCCGGACCCAGCGTTGCCATGCAGACCCCGGCCTTTCCGGTCAGCCGGCCATAGGTGGCCGCCATGAAGGCCGCGCCCTGTTCATGCCGGGTCAGCACCAGCTCAATCCTGGAGGTTCTTAGCGATTCCAGAACGTCGAGGTTTTCCTCACCCGGCACGGCAAAGATATATTCGACGCCTTCAGCCTCAAGCGCCGCAACCAACAGGTCAGAGGCTTTGGAAGGCGATGGTGCGGTGGGGATAGAGGCTGACATGCAATCTCCTGATGCTAATGCGGATAGGCTCGCAGCTTTGGCCGCGCTACCTGTTGTGTATACTCTATTAGATTGTCGGCTGCCTGCACCATCTGTGGATCCGGGTGCTGCTTGTCCTCGGAAGAACCAGGGCAATTCAACCACTCGCATCTGCAGCGGGCCCCGGATCGTTTGACCAATCCGAATCCCGTTGCGGATGGGAGTGGAGCGGGTCAGGTTGCGCGGTCACTTTGCTGGTCTCAGTTTGCGTTCAGAACCGGGTAAGCTTCGGTATAGACCCAGTCAGTTTCCCGGGCCGGGACATGGCAGGTCTTGCATTCAAAACTATAATCTTCGGTGGTGGTTGTTTCACGATTATCCACCCCGAAGTAAGCCCAGCCCCAGCCATCTCCCCAGAGGTCATTGCCGTCAAACCGGTCATGTTCATCCTTCACCATGACAAACCATCCGGCAACCTCGGTGGCATAGGCCGCTGTTCCTGTGGTGTATTCGTCTGTTTTGCTCTCCAGCAGTTCCTTGATCAAAACCGCGCCATCCGGGAACGACCCGTTTTCCAGATAGTACTCCACAACGCCCTGCTGCGTGTAGACCACATGCTGCCCGGTAGCTTCGCCTTCATCCAGAATGGTCCAGCTACCCAGCATTTGCCAACTGGCACGGAACTCACCCATTGGCATGCGGATGCTGCCATTTGATCCAACGACGCCGTTGGTCGTCTGAGTAAACTCCTGTGCCAAACCGGGGAGCGCTCCAATAGGGCCAATCAGAGCGAGGCAGCCCAAAAGACGTCTCACGCCTCAGTTTCCCTGTACGGCGCGCAGCACCGGGTAGAACTGCGTAAAGACGAAATCCGTATCCGCATTGGCTTCGTGGCAGGCGTTGCAGGATTCTGCCGGGAAAGCTTCCGCTGTTTTCGCATAGGGTTCACCCCCATGGCCAAAACTGAAGTAGACCCAGCCGCCTGGTTCACCAGAAAAACGTTTGGTGTCTTTGACGGTCAATTCAAGGCCGGCAAATTCACCCTGGAAATACCCGTTTCCGGAAATCTCAAAGCAAGCGCCGTCTTCTTCGGTGCAATTGTCGCCTTCACGGACCATCACCAGTTCCTTTGCGATCTGCGTCCCATCCGCCCATTCACCGGTTTCGGCAAAGTGATCAAACGCTGAGGGTTCGACGTAGACATTGTGAAACTCTGGAAAGGGTGCCTCTCCATCGTTCAAAGCATTGGGGGTCAATGGCGAGCCGATGAAAACCCAACGGCGGTAGTCTGAGGGGGCATTGACTGATCCATCGTCATTGAAGGTCGCCTTGGCGATATTGCCGGATGCGGATTGGGCAAGAACTGCACCAGCTAAGGCAACAGCAGAAATCCCGGTGGCGGCGGCAATGTTGGCTAGTTTCATCGAGAGGTCTCCTTGTGTCTGATCACAAAGTTAACGTCCCCTGTCATGCGTTATTGTTATAGTATGTATAACCAACCTGCCCGCACCTCTGAGGTACAAGAACCCATGGAACTTCGTCGTATTCGGTATTTTCTTACTCTTGCACGCACACTCAATTTTTCTCAGGCCGCCAGGGAACTGAAGATCTCACAACCTGCATTGAGCAAGGCAATTCAGCAGCTTGAAACCGAGTTTGGGGGGCGATTGGTCCGAAGAGAAGGGCGGCTAACGCACCTGACGCGGTTGGGTGAACGCATGCATGCGTCTCTTCAGGAGGTGGAAGACGCGGCACAGCGCGCCGAAAGGCTCGCATCGAGGATTGCAAAGGCTGAGACTGCGTGCATCCGTATCGCGATCATGTGTACCATTGATCCGGGCATGGTCGGCCGTTGCCTGGCCCAGTTTCAGCAGGATAACCCGGCCTTGGCGATCGAATTGCTGGACTTTACAGCCGCCACCATCCAAGAGGCGCTCTTGAATGGAAAAGTCGATGTCGCCATCATCGGCAGCCCGGTCGAAGCGGTTCCTCGGCTGCGCACATATGAACTGTTTCAAGAGAATATGGTTGTTTCTTGCGGCGCTCAAAACCGGCTGGCCCACCGCGAGTCGATTCCCCTGAAAATGATGGCAGAGTTTCCTTATATCGACCGGTTACGTTGCGAGTTTCGCGAAATGATCCTGTCGACGGTGGACAGGAACGACCTGAGCCTGAATGTCGTTGCCAGCAGCGAGCGGGAAGATTGGATCAAATCGTTGCTTGCACAGGATCACGGTATATCGATCATGCCAGCAAGTTCGGCTATTTCAGCAAACCTGAAATCAGTGACCTTGCAGGATCACGATTTGCTAAGGTCGGTGTATCTGACAATTCCCAGCGGACGTGAAGACCATCCTTCTGTTCAGGCGCTGATAAAACATGCCAGAACTTACAACTGGTCCGGCGCTCAGGATTGAGGAAGCACTTTCTCACTATCGGGCAGACACAAATTGGGTACATCATTTCGGTGAAAGCAGGCCTTCGGCAGCTTTATGAACCCTAAGTCGCCATTCCTGATGTCACTGAGTGCTGCAGGTGTCTAGGCCAGTTCACAGCCCTTTCTGGACATTCGTTTCCTTGACCCGCACTCTAGGAAGGCAATTTACGAAGGACTGTTTGAAGACATTCGCGGTACTAGCATTGACCAATAGAGAATAGGAGCATAGCGGCCCTTCACCGCTCCAGATATTCGCTTTCGCGTTTAGAACCTGGGTAAAAGCAGAAAAGTTCAAATTTCCAAGTTTTAGGTCTGCACCTGTCGGCTGCAACAACTAGGTCCCCTGGCCAGACAGGTTGGTTGCTCTTAGTTTGGAATATTGCGAAGTTTTCAAAGGGGTCGCATTGTTGCAATAAGTTCGGCAACCTTCAGGCCAAATTTACGCATTTCTGATTTGTTCATGATCGCTCCATCAGCGGTCAGATACATCCAATCTGTGGCCTGTAAGATATGACCACCTGACTCTTCAGGTAGAATGATCTCATAGCTCAAGCGCACCGTTGAACCGGATACAACGCCCTGAGCTTCCCCTACCAGGTCATCTGCAGTGGCCGTAAAGCTATTGTTGGGGCCGAGTGTCAGATACCATTTTCGGTTTTGAGTTTTTCCATTTGAATAGGTGAATTCCTCAGTCAAAGTCCCTGTGTCACCCTCCCAGGTACCAACCATCTTGGCGGTGAAACTATTGGTCATTTTTCCGCTGGGCCCAAAGATCAGACCTTCGGACAGGATCTCCCCGGATAGATGGGTCCTGAGATCAAATTGCGGTCCGGTTTCCACGTAGTCGCGCGGGGATTGGAACCGGAAACTAAACAGATAGGTTTTGGCAATCACCGCAAGCAGCAAAATGGCTAGGCAGGCAGCAAGAAGTTTCATGATGGAGGGCTTTCGTTGGGCAGCCTCAGCGCATAGCAGAGGGCGACAGTTTTCAGAAGACAAGGAAGGATGGCATAGGCCGTGACCAACGCCGCAAGAGCTGCCGGAGTGTTATTTGCTCCGGGTGTGAAACCTCGAGCCTCTAGCAGGGGTAAAGCGATTGCAGCCGCAAGGGCCAAGGCAAGCTTCCCGGCAAAGGACCATATGCCAAAACCCGTGCCTGCGCTGAGGCCTGCTTTGGTCAAGGCGATGCTGAACAGGGCGGGCAGTAGCAGCATATCTGCTCCGAGCGCCGCCCCCGACGTTAGGCAAATCAAGGCAAAACCAAACGCATTCCCCGGTTCCAGAAAGGCGGCCCCGACAAAGCTGGCAATCGCCAGCGGCATGGCGATCAACAGGGTAGGTTTTGCGCCAATCCTTTGGCTAACGAGTGTCCAAAGGGGTACGCTGACCCCGGCGGAGAAAAAGAACAGCACCAACAGCGGGCCTGCCAGACGGGGCAGCGCCAGGAAGTCCTGAACATAGAACAAAAAAAGGGTGGACGTCAGAGCGACCGGCAGACTGTTTAGAACGGCCAGGATGATCAGGTTTGATGCCCCGGAGTGCCATAGGTTGGCGAAACTCAAAGAGCGTCCCACCACAGCCGACCGCAGCCAAATCTGCCTGGTCAGTAGGGCCGTGGCCAATGCCAAGCCCCCCAGAAAGAGGCCAAATTCTGCATAGCCTTGTCCACTGGCGCCGAGCCCTACCAAAAGAGCCGGAGCAACTGCGGCCAGGATCACCCCCATCAACATGCCGCTTTCCCGAAAAGCGGCTAGTGTCATCAAATCACGCGGCTTTCCTGAGACGGCAAGCGTTGCGCTGCGCCCATAAAGCAGGATCATGCCCAGACTGTAGGCGGAGAATAACAGCGTCAGGATAAAGACCATTTTGACCAGCACATTGGGACCCTGTTGCAAGCCAAACAAAAGTGGAAACCCCGCAGCCAGGCCCAAGGCTGCTAACAAGCCAAACAGGGGCTGCCTTTTCGGCCAGCGATCCACCGCCCAGCCGATTAGAGGATCCTGTACAAGATCAAAGGCCCGAATGACCAACAACAGGGCTCCGACCGTTCCAAGACCGAGACCCAGGTTGGTTGCTGCAAACTGCGGCAGATGAATGTAAAGAGGGATTCCGGCACTGGCCAGCATCAGGGCATAAAGGCTGACCTTTGGATGCTGTGTCATTGGCCCAAGAGCGTCCGCGTAAAACTCGCAGACCGGCTGTTGTCGCTGAGAAAGATCGACATAAAGTGGGTTTTGATATCCTTCTGGGTCAGGGTGCAGGCTTTCACGCCATTGCGCCAAAAGGTCAGATGGTCCGGCCCGTCACTCACCGCCAAATATGTGTCGCCGACCCCCACAGGTTGGTAGCATTTTTGCAATTGATCCCGAATGGGCAAGGCATTTCCCATCCGGGTCATTTCGCGCATTGTGGCCTCCACCAAATCAGATTGGCTCAACTGGTGCTGATAGGTCAGTTCAAGACCAAAATCCTGCGACCAATCCTGGAGCTCACCAGCCTGAGTGAATAGCCGAGCCTTGTAGATCTGAAACCCCAGAAAGCGAAACGCCGCTTCGCCGCGTCGCTTTGCACCCTGCGGTAGGATGCTGGCCTGCGAGGCAGCAGCTCCAACAGGAGCCAGGCAAAGGCATATCAGAAGGCTAGGCATGGGCCAGCTCGACCTGGACCACATCTGTATGTCCGATTGCAAAGGAGGCGGCGCAGATCTCTAGGTAATACTGCCAATTGCGGAAAAATCCTTCGTCGTAACCCTGTTCTTTGATCTTGCGCTTTTGTGCCACCAGACGCTGTGCCCAGATCCGGCAGGTTTTGCCGTAGTCTTGTCCAAAGGCAAAAGAGTTCTTCACCTGTAGGCCCGCTGCCTTCGCCTGATCTGCGATCACCTGATCAGACAACAGCATGCCGCCCGGGAAGACATATTGCCGGATGTAATCGGAGGAATTGCGATAGGTCTCAAAGAAACTGTCGGGAACCGTGATCGCCTGCAGCATGATGCGGCCGCCTGCTGACAGATTGCGTTTCAATGAACCAAAGTAGCTGGGCCAGTAGTTCTCTCCCACGGCTTCGATCATCTCGATAGAGACGATATTGTCGAAACTTCCCTGCACATCGCGGTAGTCGCGCAGTTGAATATCCGCGCGGCCATCAAGGCGGCAATCCGCATAGCTATGTTGATTGCGCGAAATGGTGACCCCTGTCACATCGCGCCCCTCGGCGCTGGCCTGTTCAGCAAAGCCGCCCCAGCCGCAGCCGATCTCCAAGACCCGTTCACCTTGGTTCAGGCGAGACAAGACACGCTCGTATTTGCGCCTTTGTGCCTGGGCCAGATCATCGCCGTTCTCACCAAAAAGACCGGAGGAATAGGTCATGCCCTCATCCAGCCAAAGCTGGTAGAATTCATTGCCCACATCATAATGCGCGCGAATATTCTTGCGCGATCCGCGTTTGGAATTGGCGCGCAACAGGCGATCAACGATACGAAACTTCACGCGGTTGAACGGGCTGGCCTGATCATAGCTGGCCAGATAGTGCCGATTAACCATGGCCAGCGACATCAACCCCTCGATCGAAGGGGTCTCCCACAGCCCCTGCACATAGGCTTCGCCCAACCCGACCTGGCCATGCGCCACCATGGCAGAGACCGCAGCCCAATCGCGAATTTCCATTTCGGCTTCGGGGCCGTGATCGCCAAACTGATAGCGCGCGCCATCTGGCGTGCGCAGGGTCAGGCGCCCCTCACGCAGTTGCGCGCAGGTTGCCAGGAATTTCGTTTTCAGGGCTTTGTTTGTCAGTCTCATACTGGGCTCCTTTTGCGGTCAAAGTGGCGGGGGAGTTCATCCGGCGGACAATCCGCATTGCGCTGGCGATGCCGTCTTCGTGAAATCCATGGCGGTTGTAGGCACCTGCGAACCAGGTGTGGTTCTGACCCTGCATGGCGCGCAGTTCACGTTGCGCCTGCAACGCCGCATGATCAAATACGGGATGTGAGAAGGAGACCTGATCGTAGATCTTGCTGTCGGGTATTGGCTGGGTTGGATTCAGCGTCACAAACAACGGATCGCTTTCCGGGATGCTTTGCAGACGGTTCATCCAATAGGTCACTCCCACACCTCCATCCTGGCTGCGATAGGCCCAGCTTGACCAGCATTTGCGGTGCCTGGGCATTTGCTTTTCGTCACAATGTAGGACGGCAGAGTTGGTTTGATAGCGGATGGCCCCCAAGGCCGCTGTTTCAGCTACGGTTGCCGTCTGACCAAGAATTTTCAGAGCCTGATCCGAATGACAGGCAAAGACCACCTCGTCAAAATCCTGACTGCCGTGCCCCTGAGCCACAAGGCTCACCTGTCGATGATCCCGAGTAACCCGTTCAATCGGGGAAGCTGTGTGAATTGTGCAACCTCGCGCCAGAAGCGCTGCTTCCAGCCGGCGCACATATTCTACGCTGCCCCCTTTGACGGTCCACCACTGATGTTTCCCGATCCCTGCGAGCAGAGCATGGTTGCGAAAAAATGAGACCAGGTTTTTTGCCGGGAAGGCATCGACATCCGTAACCGGAGTAGACCAAATCGCTCCGCACATAGGCAGCAGGTAATTGTCGCGAAACCAGGATCCCAGGTCCAACTCTGCCACCAATTCGCCAATGGTCTTTGTATCATCTTTTGCCGCTGCCTCTGCCTCGCGGCCAAAGCGCAGAATATCGGCAATCATCTTGTAGAACTGCGGCCTTATCAGGTTGCGCTTTTGAGCGGTGATCGACGAAAGATCGTTCAACCCGTATTCTATTTGGCCATCGTCAATACTGGCACAAAAGCTCATCTCGCTTTTGATCACGGGCACGTCCAGATCCCGGAAAAGCCGTGTCAGATAGGGGTATGTGGCGTAGTTGAAAACGATGAACCCTGTATCAACTGGCTGGTCGCCATTTTTGCCTGCCAAGACCGTACGTGCATGGCCGCCTAGGCGCGGTGCAGCTTCAAAAAGGGTCACATCATTCGAAGCAGACAAGTAGTAGGCTGCAGACAACCCGGAAATGCCACCTCCGATGATTGCGATCCTACGGCGCAGGCCTTGGGTTTGATCCAGCATGATGACCTCATTTCTAGCGAATGTACGAGAGCATTACGTAGCAACAAAAAATGCGGATCACTTTTGGAACGTTAAATTTGGACCTTGGGTGATCCACCTGCTGAGCCTTTGCGTAAACGACATATGATTGAACTAGTATCCGCCCAAACCTATCACGCCCGACGCGGCGGCTTGAAAAATGCTTTTCGCTATGGCGTCGACTATGTGTTGTCGGATCTGACGGAAGGCGTAGCGCCGCTTTTGTCCCGCAATTGTTTCAACCTGTTCTCGCTTCAGGATCACCATCACGGCGGCCCGCGCGGCAAAGGCCAAGGTGTGCCATGGTTCCGTGCAGAGCTGAAAAAGCGTGGATTCCCGGTTGAACAGGCAAGGCTTTTGCTTTTGACCCAGCCAAGCTTTCTTTGGCTTCACTTTAATCCCGTGAGCTTTTGGATCGCGGAAATTGATGGTGCCCCCTGTGCCTTTATCGCCGAAGTGAACAATACATTTGGTCACCGCCATTGCTACTTCTGTGCACATAGCGATTTCCGCCCCATCAAACGCTCCGATCAAATCGAGGCGGATAAACTGATGCATGTATCGCCGTTTCAGCAGGTGGCAGGCACTTATCGTTTCAACTTTGAAATGACAGATCGCGCCTTCAATATTCGCATCTCCTATGAGAATGGCGATCAAGGTGTCTTGGCAACCTTGAATGGGCTGCGCCGCCCCGCGACGACTGCCTCTTTGATCGGGGTGGCCTTGCGTCGCCCCTTTGGCGCATTGCGAGTCGTGGCCCTGATCTATTGGCAGGCGCTAAAGCTTTGGATCAAAAGGGCGCCATTCCTGCGCAAACCAAAACCGCCTAGGCCATTGATTTCTGACAGCCATTCTTCGAGGGCCGGATCGTGAGCGAGTTGCATGGCAAGACCTTTTGGCTGATCGGTGCCAGCGAAGGGCTTGGGCGGGAGATTTCCAAGGCATTGGTTGGCGCTGGCGCCCATGTCATTCTATCCGCGCGATCACAGGACCGCTTGCAGGAGCTGACCTGGGCCCTTGGGGCGGCAACGCCTCTACCGATGGACGTAACGGATGCAAGTTCGGTTGCGGAGGCGGCGCAGAGCCTGGGGCCGATCGATGGAGTTATCTATAATGCCGGTGCCTATACCCCGATGCGTAGTCAGGACTGGGACAGCGCCGAAGCCCTGGCAATGATGGATGTAAATTTTGCAGGAGCAGTGAGGGTCCTGGGGTACGTATTGCCTCAGTTCATAGCCAAGGGTCAGGGGGACATCACCTTGGTCGGTTCGCTGGCTGGATATCACGGATTGCCTGCGGCTGTCGGATATGCCGCCAGCAAGGCGGCGCTGATAAGTCTGGCTGAGACCATACGCCACGACTTGAGAGGCAGTGGCATTACAACCCGCATCATCAATCCCGGGTTCATAGAGACCCGCCTCACGCAGAAGAACCATTTCCCGATGCCACAACTGATGACACCAGAACACGCGGCTGACCACGTTCTCAGAGCCTTAAAGCGCCGGCGTTTTCGGACAGATTTTCCGCGCCCGTTCTCCTGGGCCGTAAAGACATTGTCAGTCTTGCCTGACTGGCTGATCTACCGGTTCAGATAGGTAGACCCGCATTTCTGCGGGTCTTTTTTGCTCAGTGGCAGGCGGGACGGCTACCGGGCAGCAAGACTTTGTCGATCACATGGATCACGCCATTTTCGGCTTCAACATCTGCAATCACCACATTGGCCATTTGGCCGGAACCATCGGCAATATTCACACCGTCCGCCCCTGATGTGATGCAAAGGCGCTCGCTTGTCAGCAGGGGTTTGAAATAGTTTGAGCCAACCGGGATCATATCCGCAGAAAGCTTGCGGTCATCCACGTGGTACAGCAGCACATTTGTCAGCTGATCCTTGTTTTCCGGTTTGAGCAAGGTTTCCACTGTGCCCTCCGGCAGGGCAGCAAAAGCCTGGTTCGTCGGCGCATAGACGGTGAAGGGCCCCGGACCAGACAGGGTCTCAGCCAAACCCGCGGCACCAACAGCTGCCACCAGGGTGGAGAAACGTTCGTCCCCAGCTGCGATGTCTACGATTGTGTTTGCCTGTGCAGCGCTGACGGATGTGGCGAGGGCAAGAGCTGCAAGGGAGGTTTTGAATGCGGTTTTCATGGTCTATCTCCAAGTATTTTTTCGAGAGTGTTTTCATTTCTCTTTGGGTCGTACAAATGCTACGTGGCAGGAGGTTTTTTGGATCTCAAATTCACAAATATGTTATCAATAACAGTGCATTAAATGAAAAAAGCCCGCTTTGTGCGGGCTTTCTAGGCTGATCCTCGAACAGGGGTTTAAATGCGAAACAGGGGTTGTAGCAATCGCGGCATAAAGGCGTTGAACTTCAGCGGAGCATCGGTTGCAGCGAGGCAGATACAGGCATCGCCAGCATCCGCAATCGGGGTATGCTCCAGATCTTCATCGCCAATCTCTACATCGCCCACCCCGAAGCGCCCGGTTTCATCGCTGAAACTCCCTTGAAGGACCAAAGTGAGCTCCAACCCATTGTGGCTGTGATCGGGGACCGCCTGTCCAGCTGGTATATAGAGCAAGCGAACGGATCCACCGGCGGTTTCAGAGAGGATGCTCTGTTTGACCCCCATACCAAGCGTCCTCCAGCGCGGCGATCCGCCCTTCAAGGCCTCCATCACCGGGCCAGGGTAAATGCCCTGTGCATCATATACCGGTTCAGGCTCCACTGGTTCATCCAAAAGCGCCATCAAATTGGACTTCAAACCACTAGAGACCGCGACATCCTTTGCCCGCTCCAACAATGCACCGCCAACCACGTGATAGGCTCCCAAAGCCGCACGGCACTCTGAACAAAGCGAAATGTGGGCGGCAACAACCATGGCAAAAGGATGCGGCAGCGTACCAGTTGCATAGGCTGCCAACATGTCATCTGGAATGTGATGTGTGATTGCTGACATTTATCGCAACCCCTCTAACTCTTTGCGCAAACGGTTAAGGCCAAGGCGAATACGTGACTTCACTGTGCCAAGTGGCAGTCCGGTTTGAACGCTGATTTCCTTATGGGTGAGATCCCCCAAATAGGCTTTCTCGATCATCTTTTTCTGATCAGGCTGAAGCTGGTCCAGCGCTGTCTTTAGATGTTCAGCCTCCTGGTCGAAGGCCAGAATTTGGCTGGCATCGGGCTCAGAGCCCGGATCCTGAGCCAACTCATCTGGCACAGGGCGGTTCTCTTTCCGAATAATATCAATTTGCCGATTTCGAGCGATTTGATAGATCCAGGCAGAGGCCTGGGCGCGATGTGGATCAAACAGGGCAGCCTTGCGCCACACGGTCAGCATCACATCCTGAACGATCTCTTCGGCCTGAGCCCCGCCCATACCCGAGCGCATTATGAAGCCCTTTAGCCTGGGGGCAAAATACTCGAACAAAGCACCAAAGGCATCCCGATCGCGCTGCTCGCGCACTGCGATCAACCAGACCGTCATCTGAGACATTTGCGGGGCTTGCTGCGGCACGGCACGTCCTGTTTTGGGCGGGCTCTTTTGCGCCTTGCCTGCATGGATATGTTCTAGAACTGTGTCCATCATACCAAGAGTACGCAGTGGTGCAAATTTTGGATCACGTTAAAGGCAAAAAACTTAAGTGGAAACATGCCAGGAGCCGGTTGAAAGGGAATAGCAGCCTAAGGAAGATAGCTAATCTCTGTATTCAGCTCAATCGACACCCCTCCTAACCTGCTGCCGAACCCATCACCTGGATCAGAATGGTCTTTAGGAACCTGGCAGAAATTGCACGCATGACCCCACCCTCGTTTCATGAGACATTCAAATTTGTGACTGTCACCCAGCTAATGACGAACATGATAGCCCGTGTTTGGCTTGAGCTAGGGAAATCTGTTTAGGAGAGATCTTCCATCCCAATAGCGGGTTTTGAAATAGACTAATAGAGCCTTGACATTCCAGCCATACTTATTTGCGGCACGAACGTCCGCTCTTGGGAAGCCACAGAGCAGTGCGCTGGGGGCAGCCTATGGCCATCTATGACGTATCATGATCCTCTGGGATTTGAATTTGCAAAGGGCGCTTCCTGCGCATTGCGGTCCTCCTACCCAGCCTATGAGTGACCCCGCCGCTCAGTTGACCGCTAGAGGTCAGCTACCAGCCCAAAGCAGACAGGGCGTCCTACACCTCGGGCGGATAGCTGTCATTGGCCGCGTCTGCGACGGTTCCGCGCCAGACAGGCAAAAGCGGTCATTCAACCCCTTGCTGGCCGAAGCCTACATACTGCACTACTCACCAAGGTCGGCTGAACGCAGATAGTGACCTTTGCAAGTCCGGCGATCTCGCCTCCGCAGTCATTCAGAAAAGCCAATCTAGTAGCCTTGAGCACAAACCGAATAAAACGTCTCTTACCGTTTAGAGGAAAGAACCGCTTCCCTTGAAGGCCTTACACTATTGCTTCATGTGGGCTCTACTAAGTCTCCAAATCAAATATGCCAACAGGGTGTGGTTTTTCTGTCAAATTACCAGCGATAGGTCTCTCTGCAATTCATCCTACGCCCCCATCAGCTGGCAAAGAAATCCAAAAGAGTATTGTTGAAAAGAACTGGTTTTTCTAGATGCACAGCATGGGCACAACCCGGAATCACTGAAAGATTGGCTCCTTTGATAGATTGCCACAATTGTTCAGTCTGACACCATGGATAGGTACGATCATGATCTCCCCAAATCACCAAAGTTCTTGATTTGATTGCCTCCAAGTTTTTGAAACCACTCCACCCCTGCATCGCTTGCAGGCCTGTCTGGATCGCACCCAGGCTGCACTGTTCTGCGATCTCTGCACATTCCTCATAGGCTTCTGCGTGTTCTCGATCAAGAAACCAAGTTGCCGCAATGCGTCGCGCCGTAGCGCCTGGCCCGTCTACTTTGGCGCGACGTTTTGACGTGTCGATGGTTTCAAAACGGCCAGGTAGGATCCCTGTTGCGCCGGTGCCGTAAAGGACTAGCTGTTCGATACGTTCGGGCGCGCGTTTGACCATTTCCTGCACGATCATTCCACCCATCGAATGGCCAAGTAGCCCAAATTGTTCAATCCCGCGCGCACTCAACACATCCAAGGCCCAGACTGCATACTCCGCAATACTATCCAAGGCTGGCAGCTGAGCATTGTCGCCAAAGCCGGGTAGGTCCAGTGTGACAACTTTAAAGCCTGAAAAGGCTTCAACTTGCGCCCGCCATTGCCGACTTCCACCTAGAAACCCGTGAACAAATACAACCGTGCTCATTTGCGCCCGCCCTGAACGATGCGGTCGAGGATCATGGCGCAGAACAGGATAGAGAAACCGGCAAGGATACCCTGGCCGACATTGGCATATTGCAGTGCTTCCAGGACATCTTCACCCAGCCCCTTGGCCCCAATCAAGGAGGCCACAACAACCATTGCCAGTGACAGCATGATTGTCTGATTGATCCCGGCGCGGATTGAAGGGCTTGCTAAAGGCAGGTCGACTTTTGTTAGCAGATACCACTTGTTGGCGCCAAAACTGATCGCAGCTTCGCGTACGCTTTCAGGAACACCACGCAGGCCTAGAACCGTCAACCTCACCACTGGTGTTCCACCAAAGATCATCGTGACGATCACTGCCGCCGGTTTTCCAACTCCGAAAAATGCAATCACCGGCACCATGAACACGAAGGCAGGCATCGTTTGCATGAAGTCCATAATCGGTTGGATAACGGCATAAAAGGTTGGGCGCCTTGCCGCAAACATGCCCAGTGGGATACCTATCACAATCGACAAGCAGGCTGCTGTTCCCAGCAAGGCAAGCGTTGTCATTGCGCCCTCCCAAAAGCCAAGAAAACCCATATAGGCGAGGAATGCCCCTGAGTAGATCGCCGCTCTGATACCTGCAGTAAGCCAGGTCAGCAGCACGATGAGACTGGCGATGACGATCCACGGTGTCTGGACTAAAATCACTTCGAGAGTATCCAAAAGTCCTCGAATACCAAATGTCAGCCCGTCAAAAAACACCTCGCTGTTGCGAACACACCAGGCTATGAAGCTCTCCACCCAGGAAATGCTGGTCAAACGTATGTTTGGGTCCGTTGGGAAATGGCTCAGCAAGGTAAACCGCCCAGGGAAGCTGTAATGCAGCATTGCAGCGCTTGCGATCAGCAACATGAAAATCGCGCTCAACACAATGTGCACGACTGGCATCGCGGACCGGACAGAGCGGTCGGAAAGCCAATCAGAGAACCGTGCTTCGAGCGCCCAATTGGCCACCAAGCATTGAACTGCTTTGACGACCAGCAAGATGAGAACACCGGTCAGGACAATCGAGGGGCCTTCAGCCGCAAGGGCCTCGGCCTCGGCGCGGATGCCGCCAATGTTTTCTTCCAAGGAATCAACCGTACGGCGATAGACATCAACTTTGTCGGAGTTGTTCTCGATTGCGGCTGCCAGCTGTTGGCGGCGCAGTTCCAGGGTGCCTTCAATCGAGGAAATGCGTTTCATGGCGTCAGCCGCAAGATCCCCAAACAGACCACGTGCAATCTGTACAAAGCCTAGGGTTTCAAGGATCAGAAATGGCAGCGCCCAAGACCATAAGCCGCGGGCCCCAAACCAAACAGGGCCGAATACCCCAGCCATCAGATTCAGGGTTGGGGTAAAACGGGATGAGGCACCAATTCTGTCAAAATTCCTGATGTAATAGTCCGGGTTTGTGCGCACGAAAGCACGAATACTGGAGCGGCGCTCTTCGGCATAGGCCAGCGCGGCTTCGCTTTCGGTATCTTCCAGCGGGTTCACACCTAGATCATTGTGGTTGCTCATGATACTTCCGTCCCTTCGATCACAGTGCGCAGAAGATCTGCCCGGGTGACAATCCCAATGTCCTTTCCCTCGTTCTGGACAATAATTGGCTTGTCCTCTTCGATTGCCATATTGATAAGATTGCTAAGTGTTTCACTTGCCGCAACGCGAGGGAGGTCGGCAGCCAGAGGCCCGCTCTGTGCAACGAAGGTCTCCAACGGCTGCATCACGGCATGTGCGTGAACTACCTTGAGGCGTGAGATGCCAGCGACAAAATCGGCTACATAGTCATCCGCAGGATGCATGACGATGTCTTCCGCGGTGCCCATCTGCACCATTTTCCCGTCTCGCATAATGGCAATTCGGTCGCCGATACGGACCGCTTCATCAAGATCGTGAGTAATGAATATTGTGGTCTTTTTCAGGATCTTCGAAAGGCGAATGAACTCGTCCTGTAATTGTCGTCTGATTAGTGGGTCGAGAGCTGAAAAAGGCTCGTCCATCAGCAAGACATCAGGGTTGGCTGCAAGCGCCCGAGCCAATCCAACACGCTGCTGCATGCCCCCTGACAATTCATGGGCGAATTTTGCGCCCCAGGCCCCTAGCTCGACGATGTCTAGAATGGCCGCGGCTTGTCGCATCCGTTCATTCTTGGCGATTTGGCGAATTTCCAAAGGCATCGCCACATTGTCCAGGACCGAGCGATGTGGCATCAGAGCAAAGTTCTGAAAAACCATACCAATTTTTCGGTTCCGGAACTCCTGAAGCTCTTTTGGCGCTAGCGCCATGACATCAGTGCCTTCGATCTTGATGTTGCCAGCAGTGGGTTCAAGCAAGCGATTGAAATGGCGCACCAGGGTTGATTTTCCACTGCCGGAAAGACCCATGATGCAGAAAATCTCACCGCGGTTCACCGAAAGGCTGATGTCAGCAACCCCAACAACGGCGCCCAATTCGGCAAGAACTTCTGCCTTGCTCAAGCCCCTCTCGCGGATTGCTTGCAGTGCGGCCGGGGGGTTGGCACCAAAAATCTTCCAGACATTCGAAATCTCGACAACAGTATCAGTGCTCATAGGTATCGGTGCTCATGTAGGGGTCCAAAGGCTCAGATGTTGTAAGAGGGGAATGACGCGCCGACAGAGAGTTGCCGCCCTGTCGACGCCGATAGCAACGCTGAGCTCTGTTAGAGCCCGAGCCAGGCATCTACACGGTCAGGATTGGCTTCAACCCATTCACGCGCAACCTCTGAAGGTTCACGGCCTTTGCCACTGATTTCATAGGCAAAACCCGAGACATCATCAGCAGTCAGAGCAAAATTTGCAAAGAACTCCGCTATGGCGGGAGAGCGACCTTCAAGTGAGTTTGACCAGGCGATCTGAACATTCTTGAGCGCATCTTTGGTGGCGACAGAGGATTTTTCGTACCAATCAGGGTCGTCCGAGGGCTGAACCATGACATATTTTGCGGGGTCAAAGGTTGGTTCACTCAACATTTCTACGTCAAACATGAACCAGACTGCGTGAGGCTTGTAACAATAGAAAGCATAGCCTTCACCCTTGGCGATACTGTCTTTGATGCGAGCTGTCTTTACGCTCTCTTCCGCTCGGATGGGCTCGATAAAGTCAAGCAAGCCGTAATCGCGGGTCTTCACTTCGTTCACATTGGCCGAAGCCCATCCTGGCGCGCCAATCCACATCTCGCCTTTGCCGTTGCCATCGCTATCCATCAAAGTTGCCACGTCCGGACGGCCCAGATCCGCGATATCGGTAATGTTGTTCGCTTCTCCAAAAGCCTTGGAGACGCAAAATCCCTGATTGCCCTCATAGGGGTTAGACGACAGGGTCACTGTGCCGGCGCCATCAACGTATTTTTGAGTGAAGCTTTGCTGGTTGGGAAGCCAGACATCTGGATGGACATCAATGTCGCCCTTGCCCTGATCCATTGCTTGAAAAATCGTCGCGTTGTTGCCCGGCACATATTCGACCTTACCCCCGATGCGCATTTCAACAACCGCGCCAAGAAGATGCGCAATCGCCTGTGCGCCGGTCCAGGAAGGAACACCGATCTTGACCTCTTCTGCCGCAAAGGCAGGCGTCGCAAAAATGCTAACCGCAGCCGCCAGTCCCATCTTTCTTAACTTGTTTCCCATGGTCTTCTCCTCTGTTGAGATGCGCCGTGATCCGGCGTCAGATTCATTAATCGGAGCTCCACCTTGCGCGACGACCGTGATGACCGGCCAATCAATCCGCGATGTGGACGAAGAACTGACCAGGAGCCAGGCCACCGTTTCCTTTGAGAAGTCTAAGTCAAAGTGTTTTTGGGAAGCCAATTCGAAGATTTCATAAATCTATTCTGAATTTGCATAGTTTAGGCTAGGCTTTGCCTGCATTCCAGACCGGTAGGAACCCCTTATGGACTTAAATTGGCTACGTGACTTCGAATGCCTTGCCAGGACCTTGAGCTTCACTCGAGCTTCTGACGAGAGAAACATTACGCAATCGGCTTTCAGTCGAAGAATCAAAGCTCTGGAAAGCTGGGTCGGGCTACCTTTGGTCAACCGTGCCACCTATCCCGTGCAGATAACTGAAGCAGGGCAACAGTTCCTGCCAGTCGCATTGGCAGCGATTTCTCAGCTTTCTGAAACACGTCAATCGTTACGTGATGCTGATCGAGGTGACAGCCGTTTTATCCGGTTTTCAGTACTGCACACGATATCGATAAATTATCTCGCTTCCCGAATTGAAGAGATGCAGCTTCAGATTCCCGAACTGAGAACTCGTGTGAGATCAGATTCCCTCAGCACCTGTTGCGAACTCCTTGTCGAAGGCGCAGTGGATATAATGCTTTGCTATTATCATCACTCGGTTTCACCAAAGATCGACGAAGCTGCTTTTATCCGAAAGGACCTTTTGACAGATCGTCTCATTCCGGTCGCCGCCACAAAACAGGCTCGTGCCAACCTGTGGAACCTGAACAAGCAGAATGGCTCTCCGATCCCCTATCTTGCGTATGAACCTACGTCGTTCCTAGGTACGGTTGTCGAAAACACAGTGGAACGGCAATTGCTCAATGCTGAAGAAATCTATGTTGATGGCCTAGTGGAAACAATCAAACGGCGCCTTTTAAAGGGGAGCGGCTTTGCCTGGATGCCTGCAACAGCTATCGAGACAGAACTGAGCGAAGGGGTTTTGGTGCCGATCGGTGATGATTGTTGGCGCACTTCATTGACTGTATCTGCTCTGTCAAATCCAGAAACGTTGGATCCAACAGCCCGAAGGTTGTGGGACCTACTGTAGCTAAAGCAGAACCATCTGGTCTGATACCCAAAGCGTGCTTCGGAAACGATTGTCATCATCTCCCTTTCTGTCTGGTCAATTCTATTTGTCGGTTCGAAAGTCCGCTCCCTCAAAACATGTTTGCGATTGCAGTTCCGCTGTGGGTTCGCCGTCAGAGATTTTGGTCCAGTTAGCAGCCTGAGCTAAGAGTGGGTCTGACGCATATGGTTTGTTTGGTTAAGCAGCGGATTTGCGGTGGAGCAAACGTCGCGTTTCGATGATTTTTCCATTGATCCTTTCTCGCTATTTCAGAACGACTTCACCGCGCCCCATAGCAGTTTCTTGGGAAGCGGCCATTCGCCAACGTTTTCTAGACGGCAGCAAAGTCCCGCACCGCTGACCTTGTACCGCCTAAAATGCTGCGTGACTGGTCAAACAGCTGCTTTCGAGATCTGCAGCGCAACGTTTCTTGCCCGGCAAATGTCGGCAATGGGCTGTTCACGTAACTTTGCAAACTACGCTTTCTGCGCATAGCCGACGTCGCGGGCTATCTGCGAGGGTAGTCCCTATTCCTTCAGGCTACGGATGACTGCTCTCAGCCCAAAGCGGACTCGATCTGCAAATCCCTTCGACCGTGCGGCATCCGCAGGTCGAGCGGAAAGCCGACTTTCGTTGTGCTAGTCACCAATGTCCGATGCGCGCGATATTGTAGCGATTGAGTGAACTGCATTGGGATGGAATAATCAGCATTTCCCTCTAGTCAATCGGTATCGATCTCGGAAAATCGATCTGCCAAGAAGTCAACCATGGTGCGCACCCGGCGCGGAAGGAATGCTGTTTCTGGACGCAGAATGAAGACACCTCCGCCCGCGTCTGATTCTGTGTAGTCCTCGAGCAAGGGCACCAATCTACCTTCGTGCACGCCATTTGAAACGAGGAACTCCGGCAGCCATGCAATACCGCGTTCCGCGCAACACGCCGCATGGAGTGCCTCGAGACTGTTGCATAAAAAACCTGGGCCTAGCCGTACGTTTCCACCTTGCCGTCCGTTAAACCCCCAATCTGAAACCTGTCGTTCCTGCCCCAGGCGTAGGCATTTATGCGTCACGAGGTCTTCGGGCTTCTCAGGAACGCCATGCTGCTCAAGATAGGCTGGCGCAGCGAATGGCCTGCGTCGGTTGCTCATCAGCCTTCGCGACACAAGAGACGAGTCTGGCAAGATGCCGCTCCGGATCGCAAGATCGAAACCGTCACTGATCAGGTCGATGATCTTGTCCGTCAAAATAAGCTCAATCTCGATATCCGGGTGGCGTTCCATGAACTCAATGACCAGGGGCACAACATGCAGTCGCCCAAGTGCTGCTGAACTTGTCAAACGTATCGTGCCGCGCAAGGTATCAGCATCATCAGTGATATCGTCTTCCAGCGCGGTCAAGCGGACGAAAAGCTCCCGTGCTTCCTCCACATATCGCCGACCTGCTCCTGTCAACGTCATGCGCCGGGTCGAGCGGACAAGTAGCGGCACCTTCAACCGTTGTTCCAGCTGATGCACCCGTTTCCCGACGGCAGAAGGTGTGTATCCCAACGCTCTGGCAGCGGCCGAGAAATTGCCGTGATCAACAACGGCCAAAAGGATTTCCAACTCGGTTTTTTGACCCATCTGTTCCAAATACTATCAAGATTTGATCCATGATACCCGATTATCATCACAAGTCATCCAAAGTATCACAGGCGACAACAGCAATACCGAGGAGACCCGCCTTGCATACCGCATCGACGACAACTCTCTTCACGCCTCTGACCCTGCCGAACGGTCGTGTGCTGAAGAACAGGATCATCAAATCGGCCATGTCGGATTCACTGGGGGACGGCCAAGGCAACCCGACCCTAGCACAAATGCGACTGTATGAACGGTGGGCAGAAGGTGGGCTGGCAGCGTCGATCATCGGAGAGGTCCAGGGCGATCCACGATACCCCGAGAAACCGGGAAACTTGATTTTGGACGATAACGCTGACAAGTCGGCATTTCGCCAGCTTGCGCGGCAAGGTTCGACGAATGGAGCACAGCTTTGGTTGCAGCTTGGACATGCCGGGGCATTGGCACATCTGCCAATCAGTAAACCCAAAGGGCCAAGCGAAATAGAGTTCCCTGATTTCCGCAGCGAAGCCATGTCTCTTGCCGAGATACAGGCTGTTCCAGATTGTTTTGCGAAAACGGCATTGCGTGCGGCGGAGTTAGGGTTTGGAGGCGTGCAAATCCATGCCGCACACGGCTTTCTTCTAAGCCAGTTTCTGTCGCCACTCTTCAATCATCGAACGGATGCCTATGGTGGTTCAATAGAGGCTCGGATGAGATTGCTTATCGAAACGGTAGAGACGGTTCGTGCGCTGGTACCATCTGATTTCGTGATGGCGGTTAAACTGAATGCCACTGATCAGCTTGATGGTGGTCTGGCGGAAGAAGACTCCCTCAAGGTCGTGGCTGAACTCGAAGGCAGGGGTGTTGACCTTCTGGACATCAGTGGAGGCACCTATTTTCCTGGTGCGTCGTCCAGCTCCGAGCGTGCAAGTATAGGTCCTTACTTTGTTGATTTCGCCCGTGCAGCCCGTCACATAACATCGATCCCTCTTATGGCGACCGGCGGTTTCAAGCGTCAGGAGGAGGCTGAAGCCGCCGTCCATTCGGGGACTGTGGATGCCGTGGGGCTGGCTCGTGGTTTTGTCCTTGATCCGTCCCTACCTGCAACATGGCAGACGGATAAAAGTGCCCCCCTCTTCCCGCGCTTTGCCACATTGCCCCCCGGCGGCATGACGGCGTGGTTCACGATGCGAATGACCGATCTTGGAGAAGAACGAGAGGGTCAAGTGGACAGGGAGATTGGTGAAGCTCTGGCCGAGTACGAAATACGCGATGCGCAGCGTGTTGGGATTTGGAGGAGAAGATCTTCAGGTCAGTAAGGTGTTTTTCCCCAGGCCGCGGGCTTCACGACAGGGGCTGCTGGTTCAGGGGAGGGTGAAGGCCTGCTTTGGGCCGTTCTTGGCTATGGCACAGGATGGCATGACACGAAAGACGCTAGTGATTGCACCGTTTCGATGGATTTCGCTTTCCCAAACAATTAGGAACCATGGGCAGAACGTGCTTAAAGTCTGCCAAACATGAAGGGATCCATTCTATCAAAACGCGCGAACCAAAGACATTATCAACAGCTCATCAAGACGTGGTGAAAAACACACGTCGATGGCTTGAACACATGGTGGTGGGGTTAAATCTATGCCCATTTTCCTCGAGCGTCATAGCCCGAGACCAAGTCCACTATGCCATATGTGACGCCACGACCGATACGCATCTAAAGCAGTTTTTTATGACGGAACTACAGCGCCTGCTCGTGACCAACGAAAATGACATCGCTACCAGCCTGCTCATGTTTACCCAAGGTCTAGAAGAGTTCGATGATTACCTCGACTTACTCAATTGGTTTCAGCAACTCTTGGAGCAAGCAGAGTTGACAGAGGATGTGCAACTGGCATCCTTTCATCCTCAATACCAATTTGACGGTGTGGCTCCGGACGATCTAAGTAATTTCACCAATCGCGCGCCCTATCCAACCATACACCTTCTGCGTCAAGACCAAATGACCAAAACCCTCGCGCACGTTTCGAACCCAGAGAAGATTTATTTGGATAACATAGAAACGTTGAATAAGCTTGGCCGCCGACAGGTCGAGGCACTCTGTCCCTGGGGAAAATAAGGCTGATTGCGGTTGCCTGTAGTCGCGTCCGGCGTCAAAGCTCTTTGGACCAAAGGTCGATTAAACTAAGAGAGCATTTGGCTCATCGGGTTTGGGGCAGTGCTATGGTCCAACTCTGTGGTACCTGGCAGCAAACTCGGCAGCGTAAACCTTGGACGAGTCACAGTGCAGCACCGCCCCCCATCGCCTGGTCTGGGGAAGTTGCATCGCAGCGTTAGATGATCTGGCCAAAGTCAGCTGTGGGCCGGTCAGGAAAAAATTTTTGCCCGGTGGCCCCAACTTTGCAAAGGTCGCTCTCTGCGCTTCGCCGACATTGGTGCTGATCTCAGCATTGAGGAGCGCTCACCAAGGCCGACGAACGGCAACATTCGTGATGATCAGCTGATGGTTTCCTTACCCGGCATGGTCAACGCGCGCCCAATAGCGTCCTGTCGCGCTGGATGCCCCGTTCTTGCTCAAAGACAAGGCGGCAGCGGTCGGACTGAAGCAGCCGCTCTTCGGCGGCTACCCTGGCTCCGAACCGCGCAATAACGGGCCCGCAATGACCTCTTCCGACATGTCCCTTCCTAAACCAACCGCACAAGTCGAACCCTATTTCAACATCCTGGGCCTTGATGACACCCTGCGGTTTATCGAGGCCTTCGGCGGCACCGAGGTCTACATTGCGGACAACCCTCAGTCCCGCTCAAGTGACGTTGCGGTTTTGGGATATGACAAAGCCAAGGGATTGGCGGAAGTTTCTTACCTGTTGCAACGCCGTGTCCCCCTAGCAAAGAAGTGGCGGGCGCTCACTTACAAAGCGAGAGGCATGACAACGGTGCAAATTGCCCGAAAACTCTGCGTGACCGATGTTTCTGTGCGCAGTTGGCTAAGAGCTGGGCGCTGATGCCAGCCAGGCCCCAGACAGCTAAGACGACCACCCGGGCTCTTCTCCTTTCAATCGAGACTCCGCCCCACATTCAGCGCCTCCCGATAGCACGGTGCAAACTCCATTTGCCGACTGCGGGAAATGAGCATTCAGCGGGATTTCAAACAGTTCCTTCCGCAAATTCCACTTGCCTGCAAATAGATGTGCCCCACTTCAACGGTCGCAGCATGAGCCTGCGCATCAAGCGTCTAGACGAGACCTGACCCGTTTCCTCTCTATCGATTGGCCGATTTGAGCCTATAGCGCCAGATGCAGCGTCTGGGCCCTGGGACAGCAATGCGCAGATAACAGAGTTTGCAAAGCCCGTCTTTAGGCCTAGGAACACAGACTGTGACCCCGCGATGCCGCGTGAAAAGCGGTCATCGATGAGAGTTGCTGCGAAATTTGAGGGTTGGAGGCCAGCAGTGCGGACAAATCTGCCGTTGCCCCATTAAAAACCAATGGCAGTCTTGGTAATTCTGCCTGCTTTCAGCCCCGCATCTGTCCTCTGGAATGCCCCAACAATTTCGGCCAGGGCGGAAACTGCGATTGAAGAGGCGTCCCGCAGTGTTGGCACCAGACCAAGCGGGCCGTGTAAACGGAAAAGGCTCGCCTCAGAAACGCCCATTTGCCGCAATGTTTCTTTACGTATTGCGTGAGTGCGGCGGCTTCCGAGGCAGCCAATAAATTGGGCGGGGGTATCGAGCGCGGCCCGCAGCAGGTTTGGTTCCCAATCATGGTCATGGAACAATGTCAGAAAGGCAGAATGTGCGTCCAACATATCAAGGGAAGGCTGCGCACGGGGGGATGTGAGATGCAGCGGTGTCTGGCTTGACAGGTGGCCAATTGCTTCCAGGTCCTCTGTCTCAGGGGACAGCAAATATAGGTCAAATCCCATCGCTTGGCCAATCTGCGCCATGGACCGAAAAACTGCCCCGCGTCCGGACAACACAAGGCGATGCTGGGGGGCGTAGGTGAATGCCCGAGACACCAGTTTCGCCTCCTCTTGTCCCTCGAAGGTCAGTGTCACCGTCTGACGTGCGGTAAATGCTTTTGCGGCAGCTAGGATCGCTTCTGTGTCAGGCGTGGGGTCAATCAGGACCGTCAGAGCACCGCCGCAGGGGAGTTTGAGATCCACATAGCAGGATCCGTCGCCGTAGCGGATCGTTTTCTTCTGCCCTGAATGCAGGGCCTCCACTGCGTGCAGCTGAATGTCGCGATCTATGCAGCCGTTTGACAGATACCCTGTCATCTGCCCGCTCTGGTCTACCAGCGCGAGGGAGCCAACCTCCCTCGCCGCCCCGCCTTCGATTGCAAGGGAGGTGATCAATGCAAAAGGTCGGGCAGCACGAATATGCGCCGCCCCTTTTGTAATGATGTCTGATGCGTGTTCAGCGTAGAGCAGACCGTTAAACGGTGGCATCTTCATTCACGACGCTCGCAAAGGATTTGAAGAACTTTGCCGCCAGCTTTTTGGCAGTGCTTTGGATGAGACGGCTGCCCAATTGAGCCAGCTTGCCGCCAATGTCGGCCTTGGCCTCATAGCGGAGGATGGTCTTGTCTGGTCCATCTGCGGTCAGCGTGACATCGGCGCCGCCCTTGGCATGGCCTGCGGCACCACCATTACCCTGGCCGGTCAGTGAGAACGCATCTGGCGCGCCTGCTGTGTCCAATTGGACATCTCCGTTGAACTTGGCTTTCACGGGGCCGATTTTCAGCACGACTTTGGCCTCAAGCTCTGCGTCGGAATGTTTGATCAGTTCTTCGCAACCGGGGATGCACTGCTGCAGAATCTCCGGGTCATTCAGCGCGGCATAGACCACGTCTATAGGCGCGTTGATGGTGATTTCGTCTGTTAGTTCCATGAGATGTCCTTCTTAACAACAGGGAAATTTAACTTGGGCCAATCGCTCGGCCTGTTCGGGTGTCAGGGCGAACATCCGACGCATGCGCGTGGCGATTTTACTGAGTGACTTCATGAGATCTCCTCCTGGCGGGTTCGCAAAAGGGTGTCGTAGGCGTCTGGTGTATCGACGTCGGCATAAAATCCCGGAGCCGACAGTGCGTGAAACTGGACCTGGTCCGGATTGGCACGGGTGAATATTTTGCAGCCGGGCGACTGTGGATCGGCCAAGAGCCGTGGCCGCAGCCTGGCAGGCACCACAATGGGGTTGCCGCGTTTCTGGTCCTGAATGGGAATGGAGATGCGCGCGGGATCCGCCGATGCATGGGCCGCAAGCAGAGCCCGCAGATCAGCGGTTGTCAAAAGCGGCTGGTCCCCCAGACCAATGAATATCAGCTCGCAGTCTTCTGCTGCCCGCAGCCCACAGGCTACGGATGTTTGCTGACCTTGGCTGTAGTCCGGGTTGACGACCGTCACGGCGGAGTTGCCCTCCAGCGCCGCTTCGATATGGTCTGCCTCATGTCCCGTAACCACCAGAACGGGCCGCGGTGTCACTTGGCTATAGAGATCTACCATATGCCGGATCATGGGGCGACCATGGACTGGCAAGAGCAGCTTGTTGCGCTCCCCCATGCGACGCGACAGGCCGGCGGCCAATATGATCACGGCGACCTCAGACATCGTTTTGGTTCGCAGTGGCTCGGCGCTCCTGCACCAGTTGCGCTAGGATCGAAAGGGCAATCTCCTCTGGTGTGATCGCCCCCAATTCCAGCCCGGCAGGGGCGTGAACGCCATCGATTGCCGATTGATTCAGGCCGGCATCCCCAAGCTTTTTTGCAAGCGAGGCATATTTCCGGCGGCTTCCGACGAAGGCCACATAGCCCGATCCGACTTCAAGGGCGCTCTTCAGGGCATCCAGATCGCCTTGGCCTTGGGTGGCCACCACGATAAAGCGCTTCTTATGCGGTTTGTTCTTGTGCGGCGTTGCGGTGACGGACCAATGGAATGTGGGCGCAAGCTCGCTCAGAGCTCTGGCCACGGGTGACGACCCAATGACCACCAATTGGGGGATGGGCAGACAGGGTTCGATGAAAATATCGACCGTCCCGCGCGACGGGCAGCCATTGCGAGCAAACTGGGTGCCATCCACTTCATCGCCTGCCGCTACGCCTTTCTCAGCCAGCAGATCCTCAGGCGCCACTGACACCAGCTGCGGCCGGCCCTCGTTCAACGCCTGAACGGCGGCGCGTTTAACCGCGCCGCGGGTGCATCCACCGCCAAGCCACCCCTGTAAAAGGGTGCCATCCGAACTCAGCAGCGCTTTTGCGCCGGGCTTGGCCGCCGTTGACCCGGCGGTACGCACGATAGTGGCAAAGGCAAAGGCTTCCTCCTTGGCGCGCAGCTCCTGCGCCGCCTCGGCCATATCGCTTGAAAGAAATTCAGCCGGTGTCATAATCTGGCAAGCTCCTTTTCCAAAGCCGCAAGATCAACAAGTGTATTGGCGGATTTGAATGCATCCAGATGCGGAAGGGCTGCGGCCATGCCCTCGGCCACCGGCGCGTAGTCTGCCCAACCTTTCAACGGGTTCAGCCAGATTATCTTGCAGCCACGCTTGCGCAGCTTCTGCAGGGCCAAACCGGTCAGTTCCGGCGCCTCGGTGTCGTAGCCGTCCGACAGGATCAACACGACACTGCGCCCATCGACAAAACGTTTGGCATATGTATCGGCAAAGCGCATCAGGGACGGCCCGATCTTTGAGCCCCCGCCAAACCCATCCGCCATCAATGACATCCGCCCAATAGCACGCATCGCGTCCTTGTCGCGCAGCACATCGGTGATGCGCACAAGGCGAGTGTGAAACAGATAGGCATCCGCCGCGTTGTCCACCCGCATGAGCCCTGCAAGAAACGCCAGGAATACCTGCGCATAGACGGTCATCGACCCGGAGACATCACAAAGCGCCACGATCTTGCGGGTGCGGTCCGGGCGACGTTTGCGCAACAGGCGCAGGGGTTCGCCGCCGCTGGCAAGGCTATGACGGATGGTTTTGCGAAAGTGCAGCCGGTCACCTTTGCGCGCAGCAATCCGGCGGCGCGATCGTTTGTCAAAGAGCGCAGCGCCAATACGGCGAGCGACCTCCTCGGCTACGGCAATTTCATCGGGTCGCACCAAGTCGCGCAGATCGCGTCGGTTGAAATTTCGCAGTTCGGTCGCAATCAGTTTACCCGTGCCATCGCTTTCTGCCTCTCCGTCTTCACTGTCGGGCGCCGTGGCGGAGCCGGAAGCTCCGGCCTCCTTGCCCTTGGCATCACGCGAGGAATGCACATCGTCGTTCTGCGCGCTCGAAACGGTTGGGGTGACCCTTTGTTTAACCCGCCCCATATCCATCCAGTAGCTGTCAAACAGATCATCAAACCGCTCGATTTCTTCCTTGCACCCCGTGCACACGGCCCGCAGCACCCGGCGGCTATCATCAGGATGGACGGCATCAACATGGGTCAAGGCAGCCAAGGCGATCTCGGCCTCGGCCACTCCAAGACGCAGCCCATTTTCGCGCAGATGGGCGATGAAACCCGCCATCCGAACAGAAGGTCCAGGATCACGGGCGGCAAATTTGGTCACACGGCTCATGCCGCCCGCCCCGCGATACGGCCTGCGACCTCTCGGGTGATCTGCGCCTGATCGCTTTGGGTTTTTAGCAAGGTGGTCAGCGTGGATTGCATCACGGCGGGATCCTCGGTGAGATCCGCAATGCCCAAGCCCATCAAAGCGGCGGCAAAATCCAGCATCTCGGCGATGCCCGGGGTCTTTTGCAACTCTTCTTGACGTAGTTTTTGCACAAAGCCGATGATCTGCTCGGCCAGACGCGCTTCGATGTCGGGGCATCGGGCCCTGAGAATGGCAAGCTCGGTCGCCCGATCAGGGTAGTCGACATAGGTGTAAAGACAGCGACGGCGCAATGCGTCCGAGAGATCACGGGTGCCGTTCGAGGTCAGGATTACGATGGGTCGGGTTACCGCTTTGATGGTGCCGAGTTCCGGAATGGAAATCTGAAAGTCGGATAGAATTTCCAATAGATAGGCCTCGAACTCCTCGTCCGCACGGTCGATTTCGTCAATCAGCAGAACCGGAGGGCTGTCCTGCGTGATCGCAGCAAGCAAGGGGCGCTCCAGCAGAAATTCCCGCGAGAAAATGCGCTGTTCGACCTCTTTTCCGGTTTCGCCATCTTCGGCTGCGGCGCGAATGGTCAGGAGTTGCCGCTGGTAATTCCATTCATAAATTGCCTGCGCTGCGTCCAGCCCTTCGTAGCATTGCAACCGGATGAGGCGCGTGTCTTCAACCTGCGACAGGGTGCGGGCGATTTCGGTTTTGCCGACGCCTGCAGCCCCTTCCAGCAACAGCGGTCGCCCAAGCGACAAGGCAAGTTGCAGGGCAACGGCAAGATCGTCAGAGGCTACATAGCCCTTTTCGGCAAGGCGGGATTTGAGATTGATCCAGGTCATGTCAATTGCAGCCAGGCGGGCAAAGCCCCGCCTGGCTATTGTCCTTAGCCGTGCAAGCCGAGGTCACTGGCGGTCTTCCAGATGCGCCAATGATCATGCGGCATATTGGTATGCGTATTGCCAAAGGCTCGGAAGGCATCCTGCACGGCATTGGAGAAACAGGGCACCCCCCCCACATGCGGGCTTTCACCAACACCCTTGGCACCGATCGGGTGATGCGGGCTTGGGGTCACGGTATAGTCGGTCTCGTAGTTGGGAACCTCCCAGGCCGTTGGGAGGAAGAAATCCATCAAGGTGCCGGTCTTGCAATTGCCCATATCGTCATAGGCAATTTCCTGCCCCAATGCGACGGCCAGCGCCTCGGTCAGACCGCCATGCACCTGACCTTCGATGATCATCGGATTGATCCGGGTGCCACAATCGTCCAGTGCATAGAAGCGACGGATTTCCGGCACACCGGTATCGACGTCAATATCCATCACACAGATATAGGCGCCAAAGGGATAAGTCATATTGGGCGGGTCGTAATAGCTAACCGCCTCCAGACCGGGCTCGACACCGGGAATTGCCTGATTGTAGGACGCAAAGGCGATCTCTTTCATGGTCTTGAAGCGCTCGGGCGCGCCTTTCACCACAAAGCGATCAACATCGAACTCCACGTCATTGTCGTGCACTTCCAGCAGATAGGCCGCGATCATCTGCGCCTTGGCACGGATTTTGCGCCCCGCCATGGCTGTTGCGGCCCCCGCCACCGGTGTCGATCGGGAGCCGTATGTCCCCAGACCATAAGGCGCAGTGTCGGTATCGCCTTCTTCTATGGTGATGCTGTCCGCTGGCAGGCCGATCTCGGAGGCAAGAATTTGTGCGAAGGTTGTTGCGTGCCCCTGTCCTTGGGAAATGGTGCCAAGCCGCGCAATGGCCGAACCCGTCGGGTGAATGCGGATTTCGCAGCTGTCGAACATGCCCAGACCAAGGATATCGCAGTTCTTTACCGGGCCGGCACCGACAATCTCGGTAAAGAACGACAGGCCGATCCCCATCAATTTGCGGGTCTTGCCAGCCTTGAAATCCTCAACCCGCTGCGCCTGTTCGGCACGCAGCCCTTTGTAGTCAACGGTGTCCAGCGCCTTGTCCCAGGCCGTGTGGTAGTCGCCTGAATCATATTCCCAGCCCAGCGCGGCGGTATAGGGGAACTGCTCTTTCTTGATAAAGTTGATCCGGCGCAACTCAGCGGCGTCCATATTCAGCTTGATCGCCAGGACCTCGATCATCCGTTCAATAAAATAAACAGCCTCGGTCACCCGGAAGGAGCAGCGATAGGAAACACCGCCCGGAGCCTTGTTGGTATAGACACCATCGACCGCTAGATAGGCGGTTGGGATGTCATAAGAGCCGGTGCAGATATTCATGAAGCCGGCCGGGAACTTGGTGGGATCCGCACAGGCGTCGAAGCCGCCATGATCCGCGGTGACATGGCAATGCAGCCCGGTGATCTTGCCGTCTCTGGTGGCAGAGATCTTTCCGGTCATGTGATAATCCCGCGCAAAGGCGGTTGTCATCAGATTGTCCATGCGGTCTTCGATCCACTTCACCGGCTTGCCGGTGACAATGGAGGCCACAACCGAGCAGACATAGCCCGGATAGGCCCCCACCTTGTTGCCAAAGCCACCACCAATATCGGGCGAGATCACCCGGATATTGTGTTCTTCAATGCCGGAGATCAGCGACACGATAGTGCGGATCGCATGTGGCGCCTGGAAGGTGCCCCACAGGGTCAGCTTGCCGTTGACCTTGTCCATTGACGCCACAGAGCCGCAGGTTTCCAACGGGCATGGGTGGGTGCGATGATAATACATGGTCTCTTCGGCCACGACTTCGGCAGTGTCGATGACCTGCTCTGTCGGTTCTTTGTCGCCAGCTTCCCATGTAAAGATATGGTTGTGATGCTTTCGGGGACCATGCGCCCCATCGGGGAGAGAGCCGTCTTCCGCCACCAGATCTTCGCGCAGAACCACGTCTGATTGCAGCGCCGCGAATGGGTCAACAACAACGGGAAGCTCTTCGTATTCCACCTCAACCGCCTCGATACCATCGGCAGCGGCATAGCGGTCTTCGGCGACGACAAAGGCGACTTCCTGACCCTGGAACAGTACTTTACCATCTGCCAGGACCATTTGCTTGTCGCCCGCCAATGTCGGCATCCAATGCAGGCCTAGAGGTTCCAGATCTGCGGCCGTCAGCACCGCTATCACACCAGGAACTTCAAGGGCTGCGGCAGCGTCGATATTGGTAATGCGCGCGTGCGCATAGGGCGAGCGGACAAAGTCGCCAAACAGCATCCCGTCCAGCTTGATGTCGTCAACATAGTTGCCCTTGCCCTGAGTGAAGCGGGCATCCTCAACCCGCTTGCGCGAACAGCCCATGCCTTTGAGATTTTCGACGCGCTCGTCGCGAGTGATATCGTCCTTCATTCTGCCGCCTCCTTGGCTGCATTCATTTCTGTGGCTGCGGCCTGAATGGATTTCACAATGTTCTGGTAACCCGTGCAGCGGCAGATATTGCCGGCCATGCCAAAGCGGATCTCTTCTTCGGTTGGGTTGGGGTTTTCTTCCAACAGATTGCTCGCGCGGGTGATCATACCTGGGGTGCAATAGCCGCATTGCAGTCCGTGATGCTCCTTGAAGGCCTCCTGCAGAGGGTGCAGATTGTCTGGCCCGCCAATGCCTTCAATTGTCGTCACCTCGGCACCATCCGCTTGGGCGGCAAACATGGTGCAAGACTTTACGGACTTTCCATTGATCGTGACGGTGCAGGCTCCGCAATGGGAGGTCTCGCAGCCAATATGCGGGCCGGTTATGTTCAGCCGTTCACGCAGCGTGTAGATCAGCAACTCACGCGGTTCAGCGAAGAACTCTTCGTCCTTGCCATTCACTTTCAGCTTGATGTGCATCTTCTTTGACATGCTGTTCTCCCTCAGGCCCGCGACCAAGCGCGTTCGATGGCGCGGCGCAGGATGATGCCCGCCACGTGGTTCTTGAATGCGACAGGGCCGCGATTGTCCTCGGTGGGATCAATGTCGCCCAGCATTGCAGCCACGGCGGCTGCCAGTGCTGCCTCGTCAACGGTCGTGCCGACAAGTGCGGCCCCTGCCGCCTCGGAATAGATCGGTGTATCGCTGAGGTTTGTCATTGCGATCGAGGCGCTGGCACAGGTGCCGCCATCTTTGACGATCTGCACCGCGGCTGCGGCTGTGGCGTAGTCCCCGATTTTGCGCTTTTGCTTTTCATAGGCATAACCGCCTGCAGGCAGTGGGATGGAAACAGCTGTCAGTACTTCCTCATCCTCACGTGCGGTCATATAGGCGGCTTCGTAGAAGTCCCGCGCCGGGATCTCACGCTCACCGTCTAGGCCGATCACTCTGAAACTTGCGTCGAGGCATTGCATCAACCCCGGCATGTCATTGCCCGGATCGCCATTGGCGACATTGCCACCAACAGTCCCCATATAACGGACCTGTGGATCGGCAATCTGCAATGCTGCTTCGCGCAGGATTGGCGCGACCTTGGCCAGCTCTGGGTGATCAATAATGTCAGCCTGCGTGACCATGGCACCGATGCGGATGGCTTCGTTATCGATCTCGACACCGGACAGGCCATCGACATCTTGAAGGTCAATCAGGTGTGGCACATCCGCCATGCGCAGCTTCATCATGGGAATGAGGCTGTGGCCCCCCGCCATGACACGCGCGTCATCGCCATGTTCCTCCAGCAGGGATAAAACCCCCGCCATATCCTTGGGTCGATAATATTCGAACGCCGCTGGAATCATCGCCTTTCTCCTCCCTAAAAGCAAATGTTCTCGCTAGGGGGAGCCTGCATACGCCCACATACTGCAGCACTAGAAAATCAATGAAACACGGGTATTTTGCACGAAATGCGCGTTAGCCTGCACGAACTGCACCGACCTGCGAAGCCAGAGCATTCTGAATGATCTTGAGCTTGGAGCGGCTGACGGGTGCTGGTGGCAAATCTGCCCCCCCAAAGATGCAGCGGCCCTTGTCCTTGGTCCGCTCAAAGCGAACCACGCGATCGGGATTGACCAGATAGCTGCGATGGGTCTGCATAAATCCGACCGTGATCAGCCGCTTGGTAGCATCGGTAATGGGCCAGGCGCAGAACAGATGCTCATCTGCTGTGTAGACCTGCGTGTAGTGCCCATCAGCGCGCACAAAGAGCACATCAGCGGAGCGGATAAAGACCTTACTCCCATCGCGCTCGCAGGGGATCTGCAAACCAACCACGGCTTCCGGCGCCGATCTCGGCTCGGACCTCGAAGCGTGGCTTGGCTCTGTGGCGGCTTCGGGTTGGGCCGAGGGGGCTACGACCAGATAGGTGACGCTGACCCAAAGGCAGGTGCCAAAGATCACAAAGCTGAAAAAGATCACTCCTAGAGCAAGTGTCTCATTGCTCATCACCGGGCCGAATTCAGCCAGACTGGGGACTGCCACGAAATTTGTTCCCGTCATGGCCAGGAAATGCACCGCGCAGACGGCAATTGCAAAGCAGAGCGTGCCCAGAAGGATATTGCGGTTTGTGCGCTGCCCATAGGCAATCCAGAAGGCCGCGATACAAAGGCCAACGGCCACGAAAGACGAGAAAGCAACACCTGAGACGGAAAAAACGGCGCGGCAGAGCTCGAGTCCAGCCATGCCGATGTAATGCATTGCTAGAATTCCGGCTCCGACAATGCCCCCGGCCAGCGTGATGATCACCGGTGTCCGATTGGCAAAATGCAGTATGATCAGCGCCGCACCGACAAGCAAAATCGCCGACAGGGCCGAAACCAGGGTGATCGCCGCGTCATAATAAAACAGAATAGGCAGTTGCAGCCCCAGCATGGCCACAAAATGCATCGCCCAAATGCCGCCCCCCAAGGCAACGGATGCAAGTGCGATAGAGGCCTTTTTCTGAAACATCGGCTTTTCTGCGAGATCCCGCGTAAGTGAAAGCCCAGTGAACCCCGCCACAAGCGCAACAAGGCAGGACATCGCGACCAAAAAGCCGCTGTGACTGGTGTTTAAAAATTCCATGCCGAGCAAGATGACTAAGACAATGACATTTTGCAAATACTCCACATCCCGCCACCAGCCAAACCGCTCATTCAGAGGTCAGATTTTTAAAGACCTCTGTGTCAATAATCTAAGTGGATGGAACACCTGAGGTTTGGGGCCAGGTCTTCAAAGTGGACGTTCGCCCAACTCGCAGCATATACAAAAATGGGCTCTAACAGGCCATTCGTCGCAGGCTCAACGAATGACCGCTTCGGGCTGCCTGCGGTCCTTGATCCCAAACAGGTGAGTGACCGGATCTGTCCCGCATTGCTGCCCGACACTCACTCTGCTGCGACGGTCTGTGGTTCACAGGTCTACCTGGCCCAGACCTTGGCTAGGCCTAAAAGACCCTTTTCGCCCCCCTTTAAAGAACCCGCCGCCCGGCGATTTTAAACACTTCGGGCGGCGGAAAACTGGAGTTTGAAACCGGAAGTGTCCCAAAGCGGCGCCAGGTCAGCTTCAGGTCCGCTTCGCCGCGCGGCGCTCACTGGGGGAATTCCAGACGGGAATAGCGCCTGTTTTTATGCCAAAAACAGCTCAGACTTCGAAAAACAAGTTGCTGCAATGGGAAGTGTCCCGCACTGCAACGCGAAGTGTCCCGCTACAGCTACAGCCGCCTCCTGGAGTCTGATAATGGCTTAATATGCACAATCTTTTGGCTTCGACAGTGTTAATGTAAAAAACATTCACTTCCTCTCTTGAAACCCGCCCTCAGGCTTCCGATATGCTGTAATGTGAAGAGCATTTACATTCACCAAAGCAATCGCGGATCTTGCCGCAGAACCTGGAGACAAGAGATGACAACCATGACCTCAACCGCCTCTGACCCTGGTCATCAGGGCTGGTTTTCCCGCAGCGAAGCCTGGCTGGACCAAAAAGGCAAAGGCGCTTGGATAGCCGCGATGGTTCTGGGCTTTGTCTTCTTCTGGCCCATTGGCCTCGCCCTTCTCTTTTACATGATCTGGAGCAAACGCATGTTCAGTAAATCCTGCCGCAGCCACAAACGCAATGCCTGGGCCCGCCATGGCATGTCCGCTATGAAGCCTTCTGGCAATAGTGCCTTTGATGCCTATAAAGCCGAAACACTTCGCCGCCTAGAACAGGAGCAGCATGATTTTGAAGCCTTCATGCAGCGTCTGCGTGAAGCAAAGGACAAGGCTGAATTTGACCAGTTCATGGATGAGCGTGCCACTGCGCCAGAGACAGAAGCCGAACTGGACAACGACGAAGAGGTCACCCAGGCCAAGAAGGTCAACTAAGTACAACCTTCTCCTGACCTCTGGGCTGTGCCGCCGCCACGGTGCAGCCTAAAAGCGGGTGTTGGTTCGAGATGGTCCAGCGCCCCAAGGCACAAAACATTGCAACAAAGGACCCCTTCCATGAGTGCCCTGCCCGACCCCGACTATCAGGCCGAATTCTACAGCGGCGTCGCCCCAAAGCGCCTGATTGCCTGGCTTGTGGACAGCCTGATCATCTTTACCCTCTGTCTCGTCACGGTTTTGCTGACGGCCTTTGTAGGGATCTTCATCTGGCCGCTGCTTTATCTGGTGATTGGTTTTGTCTACAGGACAGTGACAATTGCAAATGGTTCAGCGACCTGGGGGATGCGATTCACGGGATTGGAATTGCGTGACCTTAGTGGCAGACGCTTGGATGCGGGCCAAGCCGCCCTGCATACTGCGGGCTATAGTATTTCGCTCGCTATTCCTGTGCTGCAGGTGATCTCTGTAATCATGATGCTGACCACTGCGCGTGGCCAAGGTCTGAGTGACGCGCTTCTTGGTACGGTGATGCTGAACCGGCGTGGCTAGGAAGGCATCGAGCCCATGTCTGCGAGTCGGTGACCAGCCTGCAGTACCAACCTTGGTTCGCAAATAGCCTCAGGTTATCAGAGTGATCCGAAGCGCTAGAAAAGACTCTGTCCTGACTGGGTGTGAATGGGCCAAGCCATCGCAAGAACATCCAGTCAAGATCATGCCCCTGGTCCTGAGCCCAAAAGCGGCAACAGCCACCACGACAAGTTTTAACCGATCAGGAGGCGACTCAAGCTTTCTTGCGGCGGCGCATCCAAAACAATGCCCCGAGGCCAGTCACAACCAACGGCAAGCTTGCCGGCAGCGGCACTGGCGAAGGAGCTGCAACGCCGTAAAAATGAGTGATACTGTCAGTGCTCCAAGAATAGCTGACTGTAGCGGGGCCGGAGAGGCCCAATGTCGAAAGGCTCGCCCCAAGGGTGGTGGAACCGCCGCTAATGGCATCATTGTTGCTATAGCCAAAAGCGGTATAGACCGCGCCACCTCTGGATAGCCCCGAGGTATTTCCATAGCCAAATACGCTGCCATAGTAAGTCGTGTGTCCAATCACCGAAGGCGAAGGATTGGCAAGTACCGTTGAGCTCGCGCCACCGGTGACGGAAATACTCGCATCAAAGTGGCCCTGGTAATCGTCCATATTCCAGTAGAAATTTCGGTTCGGCTGGAAGCGGCGGTAATTCACGTTGGTTAAGCCTTGGGCAAAAGTCAGACCGGATAAGTCCAAAGAGCCCGAATACTCGGTAACAAGATTGCCGCCCTCTTCCCAAGTATATGCAATGACAGCGCCATGAGACGCAGATGCTAGTGCTGCAAATAGCCCTGACAGAGCGATTTCTCTAATTCCATTAAACATTGTGAACTCCCCTTGAGACTGACTAAGTCAAACTTTTCACTTTGTGTCAAATTTGAGGCAAATTTTACTTCCATGCTCTCCACAGTGGAAACAGTGAATTCCATTCGGGCGCATTGGTCCCGAAAAGACGCCAGTAGGCCCGCGAAAGCGTCAAAAGCACAATGACAAAGGTTGTTCAAAGCAAGCCGCGACCGCACGTTGGGAAAGTCATTCTCATGCCAAGCGTCGCTGCAGTTGAGATGGTCAGATCTGTTTTTCAGGTTTGAGCCCCTGCCGTGACGGCCAGTCAGAGATGTCGACCACATATTAACCAAAACCCCTACCGTGGTTTGCGCTTTGAAAGGACGTTGCTATCTTCTGGGCGCCATCTATTATCAAAACATCTGCCCTTAAACGGTTTTCGGATTTTCATGCGCCACACGCTTCCCATAGCACCGCAATTCTATGTAACTGCTCCGCAGCCCTGCCCCTATCTGGAGGGGCGGATGGAACGGAAGCTGTTTACAGCACTGCAGGGGTCCACGGCAGAGCAACTAAATAATTCGCTTTCACATCAGGGCTTTAGGAGGTCACAGAATGTTCTCTACCGGCCCAGTTGTTCTGATTGCGCTGCCTGCATGTCCGCCCGTATTGATGTCACCGCCTTTGAGCAGAGCCGCAGCCAGAAACGCATCCTGAAGCGAAACGACTATCTGGTACGCCGCGCAACCTCTCCCTGGGCCACCGAAGATCAATTTGATCTGTTCCGGACCTATCTCGACAGCCGCCATGCGGATGGTGGAATGGCAGATATGGATGTCTTTGAATATGCCGCCATGATCGAGGAAACCCCGATCCGCAGCCGGGTGGTGGAATATACCGAACCGCAGTTCAGCAAGCTGATAGCGGTTTCGCTGACCGATGTGCTGGAGGATGGGTTGAGCATGGTCTATTCCTTCTACAACCCGGACCTGCCCAAGCAATCCATCGGCACCTTCATGATCCTGGATCACATTGAAATAGCTCGCGAAGCAGGGCTACCCTATGTCTACCTTGGCTATTGGGTGCCTGGCAGCGCCAAGATGAGCTACAAGGAGAAGTTCTCGGGGCTTGAGGTCTATCACCAGGGCCGTTGGAAGAAGATGGAAGATCCAGAGGAGTTTTTGGACAGCGCCCATCCCCTGGCGACAGAGCCAATCTCGGAACAGGTGGCAAGCATTCAACTGCCGCAACAACCCGAGCACCGACGATAATGCAACAATTCCTCCATGCTTTTTCGCTTGTCGTACCGAGCTACGATGAGGCGATAGCCTTTTACTGCGGCACTTTGGGCTGGCAATTGGCCGAAGATGTCGACCAAGGCGATAAACGCTGGGTCCGCATTTTACCGCCAGGTTCCAGCCAGGGCAGCATAATCCTGGCCCAGGCCGCGAATGACCAGCAAAGAGCGATAATCGGTGATCAATTTGGTGGCCGTATCGGCCTGTTTCTGGTCACGGATGACTTTGTCAGAGACCATGCTGCAATGCGCGCGGTCGGAATACACTTCGAAGAAGAACCGCGCTATGAACCCTATGGCACGGTCGCTGTCTGGCAAGATCCCTTTGGCAACCGCTGGGATCTGTTGCAAATGGCCTGTGAAAGCTGAAAAACCACCCTGCCCGGTTTCTAACCCCGAATGCCATGATCCTGTAGAAACTGGTGAATCTGGCGACCGCGTTGTCCCGCCTGCGCCAGCAAGGAAGCATGTGCCTCCCGTAGTTTTTGCTTTGGCTTCAGATGCGCGTTTTTGCAAAGAAACCCTTCGATGATGTCATTTGCAGACATCAAACGATGGGTACAGGTTTCGTGTACCTCATGGAAATGGTCCCAACGATCAGGACAGCTTTCCCCTTTGGCGATGAGAGATTCAGCAACGGCTAGGATTTTCTCCAGATCGCGAATGGCCTGTGCAATCCCCGTATTCGGTCTGGGGCAAAGCGCTTCCAGATCCCTCTGTTCCTGCTCCAGATCACGGCAGATCTGATTGATAGTTTGGGGTGAAAACCGGGGCAGATAGTCTTTGATCTTCTGCATATGGCTGTTGTCCCGTAGCAGCCCCGCCTGCAGAGCATTGCGGTAGAATTGGGCAGCTTCCAGATCTGGCTTCAACTTCCGGATATGGAAATTTGCCTGTTTTTGCACCTCATCATAGGCCTTTTTGGCCTTCTGCCATTCGCTAACCAAGGACATGAAAAATCATCCCTTTCTTGCGCCGCTGCTCACTCCCTTAGCGACCCGGTTCAGAAAATAGCTGAAACTCCTTAATAATTTCACCCATTATTAAATCTTCGTCTCTAGGAGCCCAAACCACTGTAGATTCTGCCCCCATCCCAAAGAAAAAGGGGGCCAAAAGCCCCCCTTTCCCCAGCTCTTTTCGATCCGATCAATTCGGGATCAGATTTGGCACGATCGTGACAATGGCCGGGAACAGCCAAAGGATGCCAAGACCCACCACTTGGATCAGCACAAAGGGCAGAATCCCGCGGTAGATATGCCCGGTTGTTACTTCTTTGGGAGCAACCCCGCGCAGGTAGAACAGGGCAAATCCAAAGGGCGGTGTCAGGAAGGAGGTCTGCAGGTTCACCGCAACCATGATGGTGACCCATTTGGGGTCAAACGACCCGCCATAGATCACCGGACCAACGATTGGGATCACAATGTAGATAATCTCCAGGAAATCGAGCACAAAGCCCAGGAAGAACAGGACAAGCATCACGATCAGGAAGACCGTCATCTCATTGTCAAAGCTCTTCAGGAACTGCTGGATATAGTGCTCGCCTCCAAAGGAAATCACCACGAGGTTGAGCAGCTGAGAGCCGATCAGGATGGTGAAAACCATGGAGGTCACCTTGGCCGTTTCGCGCACCACCGGAGTCAGGACCCCGCCTTTGAACAGTACCCAGCACCCATAGAGCAGGCCAAAGAGTGCATAGAGATAGGCGCCATAGGCAAAGAAGAAGGCGATCCAGCTTTCAGCACTCACGTTGTCCTGGTTGATGCGTAGATCAAAGTTCACCCCAATGAGGATCGAGATGATCACCGCAAAGGTCGCCCAGATGATGATCTTGCCGGAACGTCCTTCATCCTGAAGCCTGCGATAAGCCGCCAGCATGATCGCACCACCCGCCCCTAGCGCCGCAGCGGGCGTCGGGTTGGTAATGCCACCCAGGATTGACCCCAGCACCGCAACGATCAGAACCAGCGGTGGAAAGACCACCCGGATCAGATCGTTTTTGGCACAACGGGCTGCAGCCTCTTTGCAGCCGTAAAGCGCCAGAACCACAGGCAAAGCGATCAGCAGGACCGTCACCCCAGCCGAAGTGGTTGGAGCAATAGCGATCACATCTATCAACAGAACCAGCAGCAGACCAATCGCCCCAAGGATCAAAGGTTTGGCATCCCGCGAAGGCGCCACACCGCGTCCGACCGCCAGGACCAGGCCCAGCAGGATGATCAGCACAGTCAGACCCGTGCCAATTGGTGCAGCCGCCGCGATCTTGGCCTCACGGGCAGCAACCAGTTCCTCTTCGGAGAGTTTCACCGCCTGGGCCACGCCACCTGCAGCATCAATCTCCTGCTGCTCGGCAACCGCTGCGTCCCAGGCTTCCTGCCCATGCAGATCAATCATCGAGGCCTGGCAGTCCGCGCCAACATTGGTGCGCAGGCTGGCGGTTTGACCCGCATCAGAAAAACCAGAGACTGTTACATTCTGTGAACCAATCACACCAAAGGTGCTCAGCAGCATTGCGCCACCAATCAGAGCAGCAGGCACGCCTAGGAACCAGGTCAGGGCTTCGTTGCGCGTTACGGGCTCATTGCTGCTGGCTTCCAGTGCGACGGCCGGGGCCTTCTCTGGATTCAGCAGCGCGTAGCCAAAGGCGTAAAGCGCATAGAGCAGTGCCAGCATGATACCGGGCAGCAGAGCCGCCTGGAACAATGTCCCCACCGAGACAACCGCCGGTTCCCCGAGATAAGTGAGCGCATCAGAGCAGCCCGCCTCTTGCGCGCGGTTTTCCTGCGCGGTCGAGTAGAGGTCCCCTGCGAGGGTTCCCAGAAGAACGATCACAATCGAAGGCGGGATAATCTGCCCCAGAGTACCCGAAGCTGCAATGACACCCGTCGCCAATTCCGGGCTGTAGTTGTTGCGCAGCATGGTCGGCAGGGCCAAAAGCCCCATCGTGACCACGGTTGCACCTACGATACCGGTGGAAGCCGCCAGGAAGGCGCCGACAACCACGATGGAAACCGCAAGCCCCCCGGGCAATGGGCCAAAGACCCGCGCCATAGTTGTCAGAAGATCATTGGCGATCTTTGAACGTTCCAGGGTGATCCCCATCAGAACAAACATCAGAACCGCCAGAAGTGTCTCGATCGAGGCACCGGCCAGAACGCGCTCGTTCATGCGGTTCACGATGAAAGAAACGTTACGGTCCAACGCCACTTCCCACCCGCGGGTAAAGACCGGTTCGGCCACTCTGGGCAGATCCGGATAGCGGAAGACCGAAATCACATCGGCCTTGACGCCGCTGTCCACCAATGTGCGATAGGCCTGGGAAGAGGTGTCTATAGCCTGGTGGATCAGGAGACCTGCGCTATCAAGCGAGGCGATGATTCCGAAGGAGATGATACCAGCCCCGCCAATGGCAAAGGCCACTGGAAAGCCGGAGAGAATGCCTCCAAAGAGGCAGAAGAATACGATGAGCAAGCCGATTTCGACGCCATCAAGACCAAAAAGCATATCCGCTGTCCCTTAGGTTAATGCGCGCCTTCATAGGCTTCTTCACCTTCGCCAAGGGTATCCTTGTCGAGGTATTTGTTTTCGCTGGCCTGGCCTTCGATGAACTCCAGCAGCGAGCGGTAGAAGAAACAGATCGCATGCAGGAAGACGATGCCGGCGAAACTCACCAAAAGGATCTTGAACAGGAAATACCCGTTGAATCCATTGGGGCTGAAACCGATCGTCTCAATGTTCCAGCGCAGAGCGCGTGACTTCATCACCAGACGTTCCAAAGTATCAGAGGCTGAGGGCTTCGGCACGATCAGATGACGCCAAAGGAAGTACCAGCCATACATCCAGGTCAGTACGGCGGCAGGCATCATGAAGATCAGTGAACCGACCATATCCACTACCCGTTTGGCGCGGAAACTGATGCCGGAATAGATCAGGTCTACGCGCACATGGCCGCCCTGCACGAATGTATAGGTTACACACATGCAAACCACCAAAGCGTTGTAGAGCTTCAATTCCTCGGCAAACCAGGAGATATCTTTCTCAAGCGCTATGCCAAGACCAAAGCTCATATCCGGGCGCGCAAAGATCCGTTGCATGAAGACGATAATGATCTGTTGGATCACCATGAGCAGACCGGCCCAGGCAAAGATACGCCCGATACCATTGGCAAAGAACTCCAGCCCGCGCACCATGCCCCACATGACCTGGCGACGGTAAAGGCCGATTGCGGTCAGGACCAGGAACAGGGTGAAAACGACAAAGAAGAACTCAACAGAGCCGCCGTAGTAGACAAAGCGCATGATCGCCGCTTTGTCGGACCAGTCCAACCAGAGTTCGGGATGGGTTACGGCATAGCCGAAATTGTAAAAGGCACCTGCGATATTCTGCACCAGCCACCATAGGCCGGCCAGCAGGGCCCCGAAAAAGGAAATGCCAGTTTCTTCCTGCATTTTTCCTCCGGATGATTGCTTGCAACAGGGGGCTTTGGGCTTGGCTCACCAAGCAACACCAGTAGGGCATTCCACCTGCAACAATTAAACAGAGGTCCCCCGCACTCAGGCGGGGGACCCGTTTTCTCACCTAGCTGAGTTTAGCCCAGAACGCGGTCGCGCTGTGCGGTGTAAACACCGGAGGACAGGTTCTGCCAGTTGGAGGAGGCTTTCATCGAAGCGTTGTAGCTGTCGTAGATTTTCGCGAACAGCTCATCGCCCATGTTCTCTGACATCACATCCTTGGAGGCACTACCAAAGGCATCCCAAACGCTGTCAGGGAATTCCATGACCTTCACGCCACCGGCCTGCAGACGCTGCAGCGCTGCGCCGTTGTTGTTGAGGAACTGTGCCAGGCTCCACTGATGCGCTTCGCCCGCTGCGATCTCGATGATCTTCTGGTGCGCAGGTGACAGGCTGTCAAAGACGTCGCGGTTGGTTGCCAGCGACAGAGCCGCGCCTGGCTCGTGGAAGCCCGCAGTGTAGTAGGTCTTGGTGATTTCCTGGAAACCAGCCTTTTCGTCCGCCCAAGGACCGATCCACTCGGTGCCGTCGATCGCGCCGGAAGACAGGGCCTGATAAACTTCGGAACCAGGAATGTTCTGAACGGATGCGCCCAGTTTGCCCAGCGCCTTGCCACCCAAACCCGGCATACGGAACTTCAGACCGTTGAAGTCTTCGGGGCTGTTGATCTCTTTGGAGTACCAGCCGCCGGCCTGTGCGCCGGTGTTACCTGCGATGAAGGACTTCAGACCAAAGATCTGACCCAACTCGTCATGCAGCGCATGACCTTCGCCATGGTGGTACCAGTTCAGCAGTTCCTGTGCAGTCATACCAAAAGGCACGGAGGTGAAGAAGGCATAGCCTGGGTGCTGACCTACAAAGTAGTAGTCAGCCGCGTGATACATATCCGCCTGACCGGAGGACACCGCATCAAATACTTCGAATGCGCCAACCAGCTCACCGGCTGCTTTGATTTCGACGGTCAGGTTGCCGTCGGACATTGCAGTAATGCTGTCCGCTGCGCGCTGAGCGGAATCAAACACGCCTGCCAGGCCGCGGCCCCAGGATGTCACCATGGTCAGGGTGCGTTTGCCCTGTGCATAGGCTGGTGCAGCCAGAGTTGCCGCAGCAGCGGCGGTTCCGCCCATTGCGGATGTTTTCAAAAAAGAACGACGATCCATTAGAGTAGCTCCTCCCATAAGTAGTCTCTCCGCCCGGTTGTCCCGGGCCGATCTTCTATCGAGTGGCGCTAGCCTAGCGACGTCACAGAACATGTGAATACCAAGTACTGCGTATATCACGTTGAATAGCCGATAATGCGTTGAAACTTTGCGTCATTTTCCGCGTGCCCTGGCCATTCTTGTTCCTTGGCCAGCGAAAAACACGCTTCAACACTTTGATTCGCCCGCCGGATTGCGTAACGATTCGCCCCATGGCCTCATTCCGCTCCCTCTTTCGTCCGAATTACGCACAGAAAATCTCTATTCTCGCGACCCTTCCGCTGGTGGTTGCTGTGGCCGCGATTGCCCTTTTGGTGGCCTATCAATCTCGCGCCTCCGCAGAGCGCGAGATACAAGCGCTAGAGCTGCAATTGCTTGAGGCCAAGAAAGCCGAATTAAGAAACTATGTGACCCAGGCGCGCAACGGATTTTCCCATATCTATGGGCGCGCCTCGCCAGATGATGCGGTGGCGAAGGAACGGGTACGCCAGATCCTCAGCGCGATGATCTACGGCAAGGATGGGTTCTTCTTTGTCTATGACTATGACGGCACCAATCTGGTCAGTCCCAGACAGACGGATTTCATCAATCAGAACTGGGCGGGCCTGACGGACAGCGGTGGAGTGCCCGTGGTGGATGAATTCCTGCGCCTCGCACGACAGGGCGCGGGCTGGCATACATTCATGTGGCAAAAGCCATCGACCGGCGAAGAGGCCCGGATGATCGCTTATGTGGTCGGATTGCAGGATTGGCAGTGGGCCGTTGGCACCGGCGTCTTCATCGATGATGTTCTGGCCTCCGTCGCGGCTGCGCGTGCCGAAGTGGAGACCCGTGTGCGGCGTACTTTCCTCTATATTGGCGCGATTGCTCTGGTTTCACTCATCCTGGTTTTTGCCTCGGGCATGTTTCTGAACCTGCGCGAACGCAGATTGGCGGATGCCAAGCTGAAAGAACTGACCCAGCGCGTTTTGGATGCGCAGGAAGAGGAGCGCGGCCGGGTTGCCCGAGAGTTGCATGACAGTATCAGCCAGCTCTTGGTTGGCGTGCGATTTGCTCTGGACAATGCCAGCCGCCGCTTCAAACGCGGAGAATTGGATCGCGCCATCCCCCCCCTGGACAGGGGTATCGAAAACCTTGCAACTGCCATCACTGAGGTCCGTCGCATCAGCCGGGACCTGCGGCCCGGTGTGCTTGATGATCTTGGCCTGGGCCCTGCCCTGAAAACTCTGACCGACGAATTTGCCGCGCGAACTGGCATTGTTTCCAGTTTTTCTACTGTGGTGTTTCGCAACCGCCTGGATCAGGACGCCAAGATTGCACTCTATCGGATCGCGCAAGAGGCCCTGATGAATATCGAGCGACACTCCAATGCCACCCATATGACAATGGACCTGCGCGGACATGCCAAAGGCGCCACCATGCGGATTACCGACAATGGCTGCGGCCTGCCCCCAGAGCAGGAGCGCGCAGGCCCGGGCATTGGGCTACGCAATATGCAGGAACGTATCGAGCAACTTGACGGCACCCTGCGCATTCTGTCATCACGTGGCACCCAAAGCGGCACCGTTATCGAGGTCACCCTGCCCCTTAGCCATTTGCTACCGCCAAGTGGCAGCACCGGTACAGAAATCACAGTCGAGGGTCCGTCAACGAAACTCACTGTTGCGAACGTCAACATGGGTGAGGCGCAGAGCCAAGGGGTAGAGAGCCCAAGGACAGAGGATAAGACATGAGCGATATGATCCGGGTCCTGATCGTGGATGACCACCCCATGGTGGCTGAAGGCATCCAATCCATTCTCGAAAGCTATGACGATATAGAGGTTCTCGCATCGCTTACCGATGGCAGCGAAGCGGTGGCGCAGGCCCAGACGCTAGGACCTGATGTGATCCTGATGGATCTCAACATGCCCAAGCTTGGCGGCCTCAGCGCGACCGAGATGATCCTGGAGAACCACCCGGAGACACGTATCCTGATCCTGTCGATGCACGATAGCCCCGAGTATATCTCAACTGCTCTCAGCCATGGCGCCATGGGCTATGTCCTCAAGGATGTGCCAACCGAAGAAATCAAACTGGCCATTGATACAGTAATGCGCGGGGAGCGCTATCTTTGCACTGGCGCACAGGGCGCGATGGCACCCAAAGAGGGTGAAACGCGCGAAGCGCTAACCGGGCGCGAACAGACTATTCTGCTGGAGCTGGCACAGGGGAAATCAAACAAAGAAGTCGCGCTGCATCTGGACATCTCGGTGCGCACCGTTGAGACCCATCGCAAGAATATCAAACGCAAGCTTGGCATTTCTTCGACTGCGGGCCTCACACGCTACGCATTGGAGCATGGCGTGTTGCAGGGCACCGGCCACGATTTCTAGAACCCAGCCTCAGGGTTCCCCAGAAAGCCCTTCTCCTCGCAATTGCATTGGCTTACCAAGTTGACGCCGCCCCTGATCAATCCACCAATTGATCCGAGCGTCGCCCCTCTCTGTTGTGATGAATTGGCAGCGTCCGCCCATAGAGCTGACGCGTGCGCTCTACCCCGCCACACATGCCTTCGGTTTCCACAAAAGAGAAAATCCCCACATAGCGCCGCCGCGTACCCCGCATGGGAGCAACCCTGTGCAAAGAATAGCGCCCTTTGAAGATCTGCAAATCACCGGGTTGCAGCTCCAAACGCCTGACCTGGGGGTTCTGCCCCGCCAGAACCCTGGCGACCGCTTCGAAATTCTCATTGGTGGCAGTGCGCAAGTTCGGTGCGTATTCAAACTCGCCGCCCTCCTCCGGGTTCTGGATCGCAAGGGTCACCGTAAAATTGTTGGTGTCGAAATGCCAGGGAAAGCCATCGCCTTCCTCCACCATATTGATGATCACATCGGCCAGTGGGTCGTCGTAGCGAAAGAAGTGCTCTTGCGGCTGTCCCAGCGCCTCCCGGATGAAGGGCATGAAAGATGGGGCCTCATAGATGCTGCGCAGCGGGCTGGCCGCTCCAAAATTGTCGGCCGGGATAAAACCGTTTGAGCGATCATAAAACTGTCGCAAGGGGTGTTCCGGAGGCAGACTGGGATCATCTTTGGTGAAATAGGCATTGGTGCGGGAAAAGGAATGATGCGCTTTTTCAGCGACGCTATCCCCTTCTTGGGCCAAACGCTCCACCCCTTCTTCGTGGACAAAACCGGGCAATACGGCGCAGCCATCTGTCGCTAGATCCCGGCACAGATCCGCAAGCAATTTGCGATAGGCTGGCGAGGACGGAAGATCGATCGGGTATCGTCCTAGATCCACCAAATCGCCGAGTTCTGGTTTTTGCGCCGCAGCATTACCCCTTGCCCCGCTCTGCCTCCCGCCCATGTCTCACCTCACTGCTGAGTATCTGTATGAGGGAAAGATTGTGCTCTCCTTCTGCCTAGATCTGTTTCAAAAAGGACACCAGAGTGACGATTTTGAATGATTTGGGTCAGAAATCACGCCTCAAATTTGCAAAAATGTCGCCTCCACTAGAGTGGGCGCAAGAAAATGTCCCAAATCAGGTGATTTTCATCCTCTTTGCCTGTTGACGCCCCCCGCTGACAGACATAATGTCCGCTGCAACGCAGTAAACGGAGCCAGTGGCAATGAAAGCCCTAGTCGTAATCGTAGGAACCAAGCGCATGGGCCGGTAACGGTAGACCACAATCGAACCCATGCGCCTCCCCTGACAAAGCGGAGGCTTTTTTTATGCGTAACAGACGATGTCGCCAATTGGAGCAAAAAGCAGATGACACGTGAAATGACCGGCGCGAAAATGGTGGTTCAAGCCCTGAAGGATCAGGGTGTAGACACAGTATTCGGATACCCAGGCGGCGCCGTGCTTCCGATCTATGACGAAATCTTTTTGCAGAATGACATTCGCCACATTCTAGTGCGTCACGAACAGGGCGCCGTCCATGCGGCCGAGGGCTATGCCCGCTCCACCGGCAAGCCCGGTGTTGTTCTGGTGACCTCTGGCCCCGGGGCCACCAATGCGGTGACCGGTCTGACCGATGCTTTGTTGGACTCGATCCCTCTGGTGGTTCTGACCGGCCAGGTTCCGACCTTCATGATTGGTTCCGATGCCTTCCAGGAGGCGGACACCGTTGGCATTACCCGCCCCTGCACCAAGCACAACTGGCTGGTGAAAGACACCGACAAGCTGGCCGGCACCCTGCATGAGGCCTTCCATGTCGCCACCTCTGGCCGTCCTGGTCCGGTTTTGATCGACATTCCCAAAGACGTTCAATTCGCCACCGGCACCTATGAACCTGCAAAACCCAGCGCCTCCCATTACCAGCCCGTGGTCAAGGGCGACATGGAAGAGATCACTGAACTGGTTGCGGCACTGGAAACAGCAGAACGCCCCGTGTTCTACACAGGCGGCGGGGTGATCAACTCTGGCCCCGCAGCCAGCCAACTCCTGCGCGAACTGGTTGATGCCACCGGTATTCCGATCACCTCCACCCTGATGGGTCTTGGCGCCTATCCAGCCTCTGGCGAGAACTGGATCGGCATGCTGGGCATGCACGGGCTCTATGAGGCCAATATGGCCATGCATGGTTGCGATCTGATGATCAATATCGGCGCGCGCTTTGACGACCGGATCACCGGCCGCTTGGATGCATTCAGCCCCAATTCGATCAAAGCCCATATCGATATCGACCCCTCCTCGATCAACAAGGTGATCAAGGCCGATATTCCGATTGTCGGCGATGTTGGCCATGTGCTGGAAGACATTTTGAAAGTCTGGAAATCCCGTGGCCGCAAGGTGAACCGGGAGGCTATTGCCAAATGGCAGGAGCAGGTCAGTGAATGGCGCAAGATCAACTGCCTGGCCTTCACCGGCAGCGAAAAGACTATCAAACCGCAGCACGCGCTGCAGCGTCTTGAAGAGCTGACCAAGAAATATGACCGCTATGTCACCACCGAAGTGGGCCAGCATCAGATGTGGGCGGCGCAATACCTGGGCTTTGAGGATCCGAACCGTTGGATGACCTCCGGCGGGCTCGGCACTATGGGCTATGGTTTCCCAGCCTCCATTGGCGCACAGATTGCCCATCCGGATGCCTTGGTCATCAATGTGGCCGGTGAAGCCTCATGGCTGATGAACATGCAGGAGATGGGCACTGCGGCGCAGTACCGCCTGCCGGTGAAGCAGTTCATCCTCAACAATGAACGCCTGGGCATGGTGCGCCAGTGGCAGGAACTCTTGCACGGTGAGCGCTACAGCCACTCCTGGTCCGAAGCCCTGCCCGATTTTGTCAAACTCGCCGAAGCCTTTGGCGCCAAGGGTATCTGCATCAGCGATCCGGCGGAACTGGATGATGCGATCATGGAAATGATCGAATATGACGGACCGGTGATCTTTGACTGCCTGGTGGAAAAGCACGAGAACTGCTTCCCGATGATCCCCTCGGGCAAGGCGCATAACGAAATGCTGCTGGGCGAGGCCGAAACCCAAGGTGTCATCCAGGCCGGCGGCGCCGTGCTGGTTTAAGCCCCCTCAAGGAAAGATTTTGCAGGGCAGCACTGCCCTGCCCCGAATTCAGGAAAGGGACTTAAATGTCTGCCCTACACATCAAAAAAGGCTCCACCCGCCATTCCGCCTATAACCTGCGCCCCACATTCTCGGATGTTCAGGAACAGCACACCCTAGCCGTTCTGGTCGAGAACGAGCCCGGCGTTCTGGCCCGCGTCATCGGGTTGTTCTCGGGCCGCGGCTACAACATCGAAAGCCTGACCGTGGCCGAGGTGGACCACACCGGCCACCTCAGCCGTATCACTGTGGTGACCAAAGGCACGCCGCAGGTGATCGAGCAGATCAAGGCCCAGCTGGGCCGGATCGTCTCTGTACGCGATGTGCATGACCTCACCGTCGAAGGCGCTTCGGTTGAGCGTGAGCTGGCGATCTTCAAAGTGGTTGGCGACGGTGAAAAACGCGTTGAAGCCCTGCGTCTTGCGGATATCTTCCGCGCCAATGTGGTCGATAGCACCCTCAACAGCTTCATCTTTGAGATCACCGGTGCCCCTGAAAAGATCGACGCCTTTGCCGATCTCATGCGGCCTCTCGGTCTTTTGGAAGTTGCTCGCACCGGGGTTGCCGCCCTGTTGCGCGGAGCGGAGTAACAAAGATATCTGGGTCTCGTCCATAGATGGGCACCCAGCGGATCTTTGCGATGAGTCTACATGAAAAAACAGGCCCTTCTGCTGAAGGGCCTGTTTTTTTGTTCCGTGCCCCGATTGCAGGGAAGATTGGTGTCTTCAGGGCCGTTAGCGGCTTCGGCGCCGTGTTGACACGAGGGAAGATGAACAGCATGGCCGCCCCTCATCCCCGAAGAGAGACACAACTTTCCTATCGTCCTGATCAGCAGCCACCTGCGCTCGGCTCTGAACCAATTGTTTTACCGTTTTCCGTTCTCGCTGGCGCTGCTCAAGCAGGCCGCTGAACTTGACCACTTCGGAGATCTCAGTGTCCTGCGCCGCTGGAGCGGCAGTGGCAGCAACCAGATCGCCAACCAGATCCGGGCAGCCCTCTTCCGCGAGCAGGATAACATCCTCCGCCAGTCGAATATTCCCACTCAAGGTCACACCAAAAGAAACCCAATCGCCCACCCGCAGCTCCACAAACTGCTCAGCGCCGACGCCGGTTGCAAAGGCCAGATCTCCCTGATCTTCGCACCAGATCACCGATTTTCCAGCCGTCTCATCGCGCCAAAGGACAATTCCAATCATAGCAGGCCTCGCAACTTGGATAGCCCAAGTGTGATGCAAATTGTTCAGTATCAAAATCGATAATGCTGCGCCCGATCCTTGCAATTTGTGTCTGGTTTATTAGTGTCCTGACGTGGTTGAGGTTCGACATGATGCTATCCAGCGTCAAACTATAAAAAATGTATTTATCTCTTCTCTTTTGACAACAGGATCTTAGGCTTTTGAAGACGTCAGCAAAAAGAAATACTGAACCGCGAATCAACAAGCGCATTCGTACGCCTTCCGAACTCCGAAACATGTTTGGTACGAACTTGCGCAAATTGGCGCAGCTTTACCCATCGGTATCCGAACTCTCTCGACAACTCGGCATAAACAGAACCCAGTTCAACCGCTACATGTCCGGGGAGAGTTTCCCCCGACCGGATGTCCTGGATCGGATCTGCTCCTTTTTTGACGTTGATGCGCGCATCCTACTCGAACCAGTTGACACAATTGGGAGTCAGGGGCAGATCCTAAATAGCCCGTTTTTAACAGACTTCCTTGGCCATGGGGTCAGGCAGCTCAGCGAACCCTTTTTCCCCTCGGGCTTCTATCGCTTTACGCGCCGCAGCTTTATCAGCAATGGTCAGTTCATCGTCGGCCTGGTGCAGGTTTTTCGGGGCCAAGATGGGATTACCTTTGTCAAAGGCTTCGAAGCCCGCGAAGCGATGCGCTTTCAGGGGCTCAGCGAAAGCCCCCGCTCACGCGAATTCCGTGGCCTCGTCTCCGCGCATGAAGATGGGGTTGCTTTCATGATCTCCCGACGTCGCGCCATGACCTATTCCTTCAATTATCTGGCCCGGATTGGTTCGATGGAGAACAACTTCTGGCTTGGATATGTTGCACGCACGGTTCGCGACGGCAGTGGAGAACGGGTGACGCGCATGGTCTATGAGCACCTTGGCCGCGAATTCGGCCCCGCCTTGGCAGCCGCCCGCAGCTCTGGCTTTGCTGAAGAGGCCGATTTGATGCCCTATCACCGACATCTTCTCCGCCCTGACGTTCCCTTTCGCTAAAAGCCACCGGTAAGAGTGGGATCAATGCGCGATCAGGCGATACACATGCCAAGAGGCATGGCCAAGCAATGGCATGACCAGAAACAGCCCTGCAAACCCCGGCACAAGCGCCGCAAAGGTTAGGCCAGCGATCACGACGGCCCAGACCATCATCAGAAAGAAATTCTGCTGAACATAGGTAAAACTCGCGATCATGGCGGTGACAAAATCCAACTCCCGGTCCAGCAGAAGCGGCAGGGAAAGAACCGTGATCATATAGAGCAACAGCGCAAACAATGCGCCAACCAGCGTCCCGGCGACCAGCATCGTCATGCCGTTGGGTGTTAAGAACACCTCCAGAGAGCTGGAGATATTCGTCATGGTTGAAAGCCCCAGGAAAAGCGCAAAAATCATGTGACCCAGGAAAAACCAAAACAGAAACACAACGATGATGATCGCACAGATAGAGGGCAGCTGGCGGCGGCCCTGTTGCAGGATTACCCCCAGAATATCAGACGGCTGCATGGCCTCTTCCTGCTCTAGACGATGGGAGACCTCGTAGAGGCCAACAGCCACAAAAGGTCCCAAAAGCGGAAATCCAATCGCTGCAAGGACCAACCAGAAGGTGGTTCCGGTCGACAGGGTTATCCAGCTCATCATCCAGCCGGCAAGAACATAGAACCCTGCAAAGAACAGGCCATATCCAGGTTTGCGGCAGAAATCCTGCCAGCCGCACCGGAGTGCTTCCTTCAATGTCGCAACCTGCATGGGTCGCAACTCTGGCAAGCCAAATGCCTTATTTGTCACCCTGGACCTCCTCCCTCATGTTCCGAAAATGCGGTAAATTCCTAAACTGTCTGTGGTGGGTGTTTCTGCGGAAACTCTGTTGCCTGATGATAGGCTTGCCCCAGGGACAGCAACATACGGTCGCTGCCATGTGGGCCAAAAATCTGCAGCCCCATCGGCAGCCCCTGCGTTCCGAAACCGGCGGGCGCCCCTAGACAGGGCAGCCCCAGCAAGCTGACAGGAGTCACCACCTGCATCCAACGGTGATAAGTATCCATCTGTGTTCCGGAAATGGCCGTGGGGTATTCGCTTTCCACCGAGAATGGCCAGCACTGCGCAGTCGGCAAAACCAGTGCATCAAAGCTGTCAAACAGCTCTCCCACCCGGCGCTGCCAATCAGAGCGGATGTCGGAAGCCGCCTGAATTTGCGGCCCAGTCAGCGACAACCCGCGCTCCAACTCCCAAACGGCGGTTGCCTTTAGCGACGCCCTATTGCTGTCGAGGGATCGCAAACCGCTCGCCACTGCAAAAGAGCGCAGGCATGTCCAGGCCTCCCAGATGTCTTCGGCAGGAAAAGGAGGTGGCAGTTCTTCAACCACGTGGCCCAAATCGCGAACCACTTCCAGCGCATTTTGGCAGAGGTCGAGGATCCCGGCCTCCATCGGGAAACTTCCCCCCCAATTGCCAAGCCAGCCGATACGCATGCGTCGTGTTGGCGGCAGGGGCGCACAGAGTTCCGCCCCCCTGGCAAGTGGCTGACGTGGGTCCGGGCCAGCCATGACATCCAGGAGGAGCGCCAGATCTTCGGGGCTTCTGCCCATCGGTCCTAGGGTTGAGAGCTGGTGCAGAAACAGGTCCCCTTGAGGTTCTGCCGGGACCCAGCCCCAGGTGGGACGAAATCCATAGACATTGTTCCAGCCGGCGGGATTTCGCAGCGACCCCATCATGTCAGACCCATCCGCCAGCGCCAGCATACCCGCCGAGAGCGCCACCGCTGCACCTCCAGAAGAGCCACCACAGCTGCGGCTTGCATCAAAGGGATTGCGGGTCGCACCATAGACCGGATTGAAGGTATGCGACCCCAAACCGAACTCGGGCGAGTTGGTCTTACCGATCAGGATGGCCCCCGCAGCCCGCAAACGGGAGACGAAAAGCTCATCTTGTTTGGGCACAAAATCCTGAAACAGGGGCGAACCCTGGGTCGAGGGGATCCCCGCCACATTGGCCAAATCCTTCACAGCCATCGGCAGCCCATGGAGTGCCTCGGGGTGATGCCCGCTTTCACGACGGCGATCGGCCTCTCGGGCCTCTTCCATCAATTCCTCTGCTGGTCTGAGGGCCACAATCGCATTCAGGGTCGGGTTCACCGCTTCAATTCTGCTCAGCGTGTCCCGCATCAATTCCTCTGCGGTCAGGCTCCCCTCTCGCAATTGCCGCAGCAGATCAGCCGCAGAGAGATATGGGTCATGCATTGGCTAGGGCTCCTGCGGAAATTCAACCTCCACAATAGCCTAGCGTCGGATTTGGAGCCTGAAAAGACGCACCAAGACCTAACCTTTGCAAACGCGACGGAAAATTCCGCTTTGCCAAAAATCCGCAGCGTTTTTGAGCGCTCTTCTGTGCCGGCTCAAACATCCTGCCCATTGACCAAAAAAGAGCGCCTCAAAGGGCGCTCTCATCACTTTGCAGCTAAAAAACGATCAGACGAAAACAAAGCTGTCTCCAGTCCAGCCGATTGGCGCGACCGCTTATTCGCCCTGGGCTTCCGAGCGGCTTTTGCCAGAAACATTCAATGCCAGAGTGGCCGCCATGAACCCATCCAGGTCACCGTCCAGAACTCCTTTGGTATCGGAGGTTTCATGGCTGGTGCGCAGGTCTTTTACCATCTGGTAGGGCTGCAACACATAGGAGCGGATCTGGTTGCCCCAGCCCGCATCCCCTGCACTTTCATGGACCTCGTTCACCAGCGCGCTGCGCTTGTCCAGTTCGATCTGGTAGAGGCGCGATTTCAGGGCTTTCATTGCGATGTCGCGGTTCTGGTGCTGTGATTTCTCAGAGGAGGTCACCACGATCCCGGTTGGATTATGCGTGATCCGTACCGCGGAATCTGTTGTGTTCACGTGCTGACCACCAGCCCCGGAGGAGCGATAGGTATCGATGCGGATATCCGCCGGATTCACTTCGATTTCGATGTTGTCGTCAACAACCGGATAGACCTTGACCGAGGTAAAGGATGTGTGACGCTTGGCCGCCGAGTCAAAGGGCGAAATACGCACCAGCCGGTGCACACCGCTTTCGGATTTCAACCAGCCATAGGCATTGTGACCCGAAATCTTATAGGCTGCGGATTTGATCCCCGCTTCTTCGCCCGCGGTCTCTGACTGCAGCTCGACTTTGTAGCCCTTCTTTTCGGCCCATCGCACATACATACGCGCCAGCATGGAGGCCCAGTCGCAACTTTCGGTTCCACCGGCCCCCGAGTTGATCTCAAGGAAGGTATCGTTGCTGTCGGCTTCACCGTCCAGCAGGGCCTCCAGCTCTTTCTCTGCCGCCTTTTGCTGCAGCGCCTTCAGCGCCTCCTCCGCATCCGCGACGACCTCTTCGTCCTCTTCCATCTCCCCCAGCTCGATGAGTTCGATGTTATCAGCGAGGTCTTGCTTGATACCCTTGTAGGTATCCATTGCATCCACCAGGGTCTGACGCTCGCGCATTAGCTTTTGCGCCGCTTCCGGGTCATCCCAGAGGTTCGGATCTTCAACGCGAGCGTTAAACTCCTCCAACCGGTACTCAGCGGTTTCCCAATTCAGCCGCTGGGCCAGAAGCTCCAGAGACTTCTCGATCTCGGCCACGGTATTTTGGGTTTCAGCGCGCATTTTATGTCCTTGAACCTTGGTTTCAGACTTGGGTGATAAACCAGTCCAGCGTCACGGGCAAGCAGCGCTGAAGCAAAGCAGGGCCAAGCCGATATAGTTAAAATCCTAGCTATTTTCCCTGTTCTGAGAACCTGACGTAAATTCGCTCTTGGTAAACAAAAGGTACCCTGCCTCTAATGGCAGGCCAATTCAATCGCGCGACTTCAAAGCTGCGTGCAAAGCTGATGACAAACGGACAAACCAATGCCTAGTGGTTACCTGGTCACACTCGGGGACAGTACGCTCGACACCGGAGATGTTATCTCGGGTGGCTACACTGCCTTTACGACGGATACCGTAATAGGCAGCGGCGACTGGACCTGGAGTGGCACAGTTGGCGGCTTTCCCTATACTGATGAGGTTGAGCCAGGGACTTATTATCTGGCGACCGATGGGAATGTCTATTTCACTCCGGACCTTGGACCAGTCGATACGCTGACCAGCGCGACCGCAACCAATCCACCTGCCTATACGGATCTTGATGGCACCATTGATGGAACCGCTGGAGCAGATCTCATCGATTCCGGTTATTCCGATGCTGAGGGGGATCAGGTCGATAATGGGCTTGGGGGCGGGGCCGGGAATGACGACACCATCGAGGCCGGAGCCGGAAATGACACCATTGATGCTGGCAGTGGTGCTGACAGTATCTTTGGCGGGGCTGGTGCAGACAGCATCGAGGGCGGTAGCGGCGCTGATCTAATCCATGGCGATACGGAAGCAGAACAGGATCTGACCCCAACGCCGACCACGATCACCGACACAAATGTTGCTGATACCGGCAGCGGCTATACGGTGACGGCAACGCCTATTGGTGGCAGCCCAAGTGCTGCCAATATCGCCACCTGGAGCGGTGGGTTTGGTGTTGCAGGTGCGATCTCTGACTCTGACAGCGCGGTGACGGAGCAAATTGGCTACGACCTTGCAACAGGGCAAAGTGAGGCCTTGATCGTAGATCTCGATAGCCCTGTTGATGAGCTGTCCTTCTCGTATGACTATCTCTTTACCGATACCTACGGGGAAGAGGGGCACTGGGCCGTCTATGACGGAGGAGTGCTGGTCGCCGAGGGTGATTTTACCGAGGACACTATTGGATCCGGTTCTGGGTCAGTGACCATCAATGGGGTTGGAAACTTCGACCAATTGGTGCTGACCGCAAATATTCAAACCGACCTTACCGATGGCTCTGATTATATGGTCTCGGATATTTCCTTCACCCTCCCCGTTGTTGAGGCAGATCCCTATGCCGATTCCATCTCGGGCGGAGCCGGAGATGACACCATTTTTGGCGAGGGTGGTGATGACACGCTTTTAGGTGGCGATGACAATGACAGTATTGATGGGGGCGAAGGTGCCGATAGCCTAGAGGGGGGCAGCGGCGATGATACCCTGATCGGTGGCGCTGGTGTGGACACGCTGGTCGGCGGCACGGGCAGTGATTCCATCACTGGTGGAAGTGGCGATGACAGCATCAAGCTTTCCGAAGGAGATACCGCAACCGGTGGCGACGATCGCGACACCTTCACTCTCATTGACCGTGGTGAGACCGGAAGCGCCAGCATCACCATAGATGGCAATGAGGGCGGGGATGATTGGGATACTCTTGATCTGAATGGCGTGGCTGACAGAAGCACCCTCAGCTTTACAGATTCAGGTGATGGAACCCTCAGCGGAACGGTTTCTCTGCTGGATGGCAGCCTGGTCACTTTTTCAAATATCGAGCAAATCATCTGTTTCGCCTCGGGCACAAGGATCACCACATTGGCGGGTGCCGTTCCGGTAGAGGAGCTGCAGATTGGCGATATGGTCTTGACCCGCGACAATGGCTACCAGCCGGTACGTTGGATCGGTAAGACTACGGTCCCCGCTCTTGGTGAATTTGCCCCAATCCGCATTTCAGCGGGCACCCTTGGGTGCAGCCGCGATCTGCTGGTTTCGCCACAACATCGCCTATTGATAAGGGGAACCGCAGCCCGCATGCTCTATGGCAGTGACGAAGTTCTGACAGTGGCCAGACATCTATTGAACGACCACAGCATTTGTCGCCAGCCTGGAGGTGCGGTCACCTATGTCCATCTTCTCCTGGATCAGCATGAGGTGATCTTTGCGGAAAACTGCCCAACAGAGAGTTTCTTTCCCGGAGATCAAGCGCTGGAAGCCCTTTGCCCCAGCGCCCTCCACTCTCTCTTTGACTGTCTGCCTGATCTGAGGAGCAATCCCGGCAGCTATGGCCCAACCGCCCGCCTATGCCTGACCCGCAGCGAAACTAGGGCGCTGATCTGACGTGGAACAGTCTCAATGCGCCTATTACAGATCACCCGTTTGGAACGCCGCAAAACAAGCGGCTTCGGCAAAACCCTTCACCACATTCAGAAAAAGGCGCTAGTACTGCCCGCCTGAACTGATAGTGCCAAAAGTCGCCTTTGGCCCCAAAATTGCAGTTCCCCCGCTGGATGTTGTGACTTGACGACCAGAGGATTGCGCCTCTTCAAAAAGCGGCAGGTCAGACCCCATTGCAAAACCGCCATCAAAGGCCAGACCAAAAATGGGCTCAAAGCCATCCCGGAAATACTCTGCCACGACATAGCTGCCAGAGGCACTGTCAGGCAGGCGCGCGCCTGTAAAACGGTCAATCTTGATGAAATGGCCACCTTCCGGAACATCAAAGCGACCGCCACCAAATTTCTCCGTCGCGACCTTCATGAACTTCTGGAAGACCGGGCCACACATGGTCCCGCCATAGGCGCCGCGCCCCATTGGGCGCGGTTGATCGAACCCCATGTAGCACCCGGCAACAATGTTCGAAGTGAAGCCCACAAACCAGACATCGCGGCTGTCATTTGTGGTGCCAGTCTTACCAGCGGTTGGCACTGGCAAGTTGATCACACTGGAGGCGGTCCCGCGATCAACAACACCGCGCATCATCGAGGTGAGCTGATAGGCGGTGATCGGGTCCATCACCTGTTCGCGATCGGTGACGATGCGGGGCGATTGACCAAGTGCGAGATCCTGTGCCGAACAATCAATACAGTCACGGTCATCATGGCGATAAATCGTGCGCCCATAGCGGTCCTGCACCCGGTCCACCAGGGTTGGCCGGACGCGTTCACCGCCATTTGCAAACATCGCATAGGCCGCAACCATCTTATAAAGCGTGGTCTCTTCCGCGCCCAGTGAGTTGGCCAGGAAGGTACCCATATTGTCGTAGACCCCAAAACGCTCTGCGTAGCCTGCAACAACCGGCATGCCGACCTCTTGTGCCAGGCGGATGGTCATCAGGTTACGGCTCATCTCGATCCCGGTCCGAAGCGGCGTGGGGCCGTAGAACTTATTGGTCGAGTTCTTAGGCCGCCAGAGCCCCTGAGGTGTATTGATCTCAATCGGGGCGTCGACCACAACTGTCGCCGGGCTATAGCCGCTATCAAGTGCTGCTGCATAGACAAAGGGCTTAAAACTGGAACCCGGCTGGCGTTGTGCCTGGGTGGCGCGGTTGAACACCGAATGCTGGTAAGAAAAGCCACCCTGCATCGCCAGAACACGACCAGAGTTTACATCCATCGCAACAAAGCCGCCTTGCACTTCCGGCACCTGACGCAATGACCAGTGTTTGAATGTGCCGTCCTTGTTCAGCTCTGCACGAACCAGAACCACATCACCGCGGGTGAAATTATCCTTGAAGTTGCCCTTCATCCATTTGATGTCCGCACGCGGAACAGAGCCAGCCGCATCTTCGCCTTCGATACCAATGGAAAGGCTCTTGTCACCAACCTCAAAGACGACCGCTGGCAGCCATTTCCCACCAAGATCAATGTCGCGGGGAACTTCTGTTGCAGCCAGCGCGTCGCGCCATTCGGCTTCTCCGTCAAGCACGGCCTCTTCGAGCGTGACCCCAGTGCCAATCCAGATACCGCGGGAGCGGTCGTATTTTTGCAAACCTTCGCGCAGCGCTTCAGCAGCTACCATCTGCATCTCAGCATCAATGGTAGCGCGTACTGAAAGACCACCGGTAAAAAACTCACCTTCGCCAAAATCCACGGACAATTGGCGGCGGATCTCATCGGTGAAGTAATCGCGTGGTGGCAGGCCGGTGCGGAAGCTTTCAAAATCACCATTTTGCACCGACCGCAGGGGTTGCTCCACCTCGACCTCATAGACGTCTTCGGAGATGTAACCGTTTTCTTTCATCTCCCGCAGGACGTAGTTACGGCGCTCTGTCAGACGCTCCTTGCCGCGCACCGGGTGAAACTTGCCTGGCGCTTTTGGCATTGAGGCCAAGGTCGCCGCTTCATGTGGGGCCAGTTCGCCAAGCGTCTTGTTGAAGTAACTCTGCGCCGCAGCTGTCACCCCATAGGAATTCTGCCCCAGAAAGATTTCATTAAGGTAGAGCTCCAGAATTTGATCCTTGTCCAGGGTCTCTTCCAAGCGGGTCGCCAGGATGATTTCCTTGATCTTACGCGCGGCCTTACGATCCCCGGACAACAGGAAGTTCTTCATCACCTGCTGGGTAATCGTCGAGGCGCCGCGCACATTGCTCCCACGTGAACGCACAGCCTCAACAAAAGCGGCGGCGATACCGCGCGCGTCATAGCCCTTATGCGAATAGAAGTTCTTATCCTCCGCAGAAATAAAGGCCTGTTTCACCAGATCCGGAACTTCTTCTGATGGGGTAAAGAGTCGCCGTTCTTTGGCGAATTCATCGATCAGACGCCCTTCGCCGGAATAGATCCGGCTGATTGTCGGAGGCTGATACTGAGCCAGAGATTCATGGCTTGGCAGGTCACGACCATAGATCCAAAACACAGCGCCAATGGTCAGAGCAACCATAGCAACACCCAAGGTGATGGTGCTGAAGATGGAACCAAAGAAGGAAAAGATGAACCGCAGCACGTATTGAGCCTCTCTCGCAGGATTCTGCTTATATAAGAGCCCAAGACAGTGGCGTCAAAACAGGAAACAGCGGTTCTTTGCCTGAAAAGACGGGAAAAATGCGGCAGTTTTCCCGCTGATGCAATCGCAGCAATTGACCGCTCCCATTCCTACTGCGCCACGATACCCAATTCATAAGGACAAAAACACATCTCCTGCAGGGTCACACCTGTCTCTGTCACTTCGATCACGGTATAAGCTGGCGCTTCCGGCGCGGGTGAAAAGCTCTCCCAATCCCAAGCGGGGACCGCAGGAGGAGCCTGATAGAGTATTGATTTTGAAGTCTTAAAAGGGATCCCCGCAGTCAGGCCTGCGACAGGTCGGTGAACATGCCCTAGCAACAGATGCTGAATGTTGTTCCGTCCTTTGAGCAGTTCTAGCAGCTCTTGGCCGTTTCTTAGGTTGTCCTCATCCAAAATCGGCAGTCCCAGTTTCATCGGCGGGTGGTGCATCGCCAGCAAAAGAGGTCCGTCACGACAGTCATCCAATGTTTGCTGCAACCACTCCAATCGCTGCGCGCAGAGGAAACCGTAGCCTTGCCCGGAAACCAGTGTATCCAAAGCGACCACCGAGAGACGCGGGAAATCCACCCGGTACTGAACAAATTCAGCCATAGCAACATTGGGCAGCGAAAAGACTTGCCGCAAAAGGTCTCGGTCGTCGTGGTTGCCCGTCAAGGGCAGCAATTGTCCAGGCAAGTTGGATAGCTGCGTCTGCAGCGCCTCATAGTGCTCGGGCTCTGCACTCTCAACAAGATCGCCGGTTATGATGCAAGCCGCTGCTTCCGGATAGCAGGCAGAGATGTGAGAAATCGCAGCCTCTAACCGCAGACGTGGATCATGTCCCAGAACATTACCAGTCGCCAGAAAGTGTAAATCCGAAAGCCAAATCAGTTTCAATGCGAGGTCCAATCCTATTTCGCTGCCAATTATTGCCGGACAAGATCCTTTTGCGCCTCATCCAGAATGCGCCATTCGATCAGTCCGGCCAGAATTGAGCGGGCGATCTGGTTCCGCCAGGCTGGATCCAACAGGTTTTTCAGGTCCCGCTCACTCGACATAAAGCCGATCTCGATGAGGATTGAGGGAATGTCTGCGGATTTTAACACCGAAAATCCCGCTGACCGCAAAGGCTTGCGATTGACCGGCCCGCCATGTGTTTGCAACGCGGAAACAACTGATCGCGCCAAAGCCTTGCTGCGTGGCCGTGTTTCCTGCCGGGCCAGATCCAGCATGACCCCCGCCACCAGATCGTCTGTCTGGCTCAGGTCCGTTCCCGCCAAGAGGTCGCCCCGGTCATGTCGTTCTGCCAGACTGGAAGAGGCCGCATCCGAGGCCTCATCGGAGAGAATATAGACCGTCGACCCATGTGCATGCCCCTGAGCGATGGAATCCGCATGCAGCGAGATAAAAAGATCCGCACCGGCCTGATGCGCAAGGGCTGTCCGTCTTTCGAGCGAGACAAAATAGTCATCATCGCGGGTCACTTGAACCCGGAACTGTCCGGAGCGGATCAGGACCTCCCCCAGCTCCAAGGCAAAGCGCAGCATAAGATCCTTCTCGACCACGCCCCCCTCAGCCTTTGCGCCTGGGTCTATGCCCCCGTGCCCCGGATCTAAAACTACCAAGAGCGGGGCGTTTTCATCCCGTTGCTTTGGGCGTTTGAGTGGTGCAGGCACGGGCAGATCCCAGTGACTGTCCTGCGGGGCGCCGGTGTTTTCAGCAAAAGATTCCGGAGTGGCGTCCTGCAACTGGACCTTCAGCTCTGCGGCCGCGGTGACGGAATCGATTGCCATGGAGGCGGCTGAAACCGTCATAGGCCCCGCCAGTTCCAGCACCATACGCGACCAGCCCGGCACATAGGTCCCAAACCGCGCAGACAAGACGCCCTCCCCCTGCAAGAACTCTTCTTCACGCAACCCGGTCCAATCCACCTCTTGGAAGTCCAGCACCAGGCGCGGCGGCTCATCCAAGAGGAACATCCGGTAGGGCACTCCCTGGCTGAGAGAGAGGTCAATCAGCACCTCTTCGACGGTCCCCTTGGCGGCACTCTGCGAAGCTTCAACCCGGGCGAGACCACTAAACCCCTGGGCAGAGGCCAAGCTGGAAAACAGGTAAAGCAACCCGAACAGCAGTGAAAACGACCTTACCAAGTTCTTGCCTCTCATATCGCTGCCCTGCTTCTTTCTCGTTTTTTTCTCTCTCAGCACCACAACACTGACTTATGCTCCCAGCCCTGCCAGAACCAGCGATACTCGCCTTCGGGTGCGCTCACTCTAGAAGCCACTTAGGGTAGCAAGCTCACTAATCGGTCTGACCGCGCTCACGCATGAACTGCTCTAGTCGCAACAGCCCCTCTTGGATGTCTTCGGTTGACCGCGCATAGGAGAAGCGCAGGGTTGTTGCGCCGCGCACCGGGTCGAAATCCAGCCCAGGTGTCACCGCAACACCCGCCTTTTCCAGGATCTCAGCCGCAAAACTGCGACTGTCCTGTGTCAGAGCCGAAACATCCGCGTAGACATAAAAGGCGCCATCTGGTGGAGCAAAAGACGTAAACCCCGCCTTGGGCAGACCTTCGATCATCAGCTGGCGGTTTCGGGTGTAAACTTTCAGGTTCTCCCGCAGCTCTTCCTCACAATCCATCGCAGCCAAGGCCGCCACCTGACTGGCATGCGGCGCGCAGATGAACATGTTTTGGGCCAGCCTTTCGACAACGCGTACATGATCCTCTGGCACAATCATCCAGCCAACCCGCCAGCCTGTCATCGAAAAGAACTTTGAGAAGGAGTTGATCACATAACAGTCGTCGGTCAATTCCAATGCGGAAACTGCTTTGGCCTCATATTCCAACCCATGGTAAATCTCATCCGAAATGAAGGAAATATCTGCCTCTGATGCGGCCTCGATCAACCCTCCCAGCGCAGCGTGGTCCAGCATGGTGCCTGTTGGGTTGTTCGGTGAGGCCACCATAAGACCTGCCAGATCCAGGCCCTGAAGATCAGCTGGAACCGGTTGCAGCCGGTTCTCGGGCGCGGTTTGAATATCAACCGGTGTGAGGCCAAGTGCCTTTAGGATTTGCCGATATGAGGGATAGCCCGGCGCGCCAATCCCGACCCGATCACCACTGCCGAAGAGCGCTGAAAAGCTGAGAAGAAAAGCCCCGGAGGATCCCGGAGTAACCACGACCCGGTCAGGATTGAGATCGACATTATACCATTCACCATAGAGCTGCGCGATACGGCGACGCAGCTCCGGCAGCCCCAGTGCAACTGTATAGCCGAGAGAATTGCTCTCCAAAACATCCGCCAGCGCCCGCCGGGCGGCAGAGGGCGCCCCGGTAGAGGGTTGGCCCACCTCCATATGAATAATCCGGCGTCCTGCTTCTTCCGCTTTGCGGGCGGCTTCCATCACATCCATCACAATGAAGGGATCGACGTTGGACCTGCTTGAGTTTCGCATGCTGATCTCCCATGGTGCGCGCATGATCTTTGACCGTTTCTCTCGGCTGGCGTCAATCCCGGCACTGGTTTTTTGCTTATGCTGCCTGATTGCAGGCCAGTTGCAGGCCGCCTCGATTTCACTTCTGCGGGATCCTGATATCGAATATGGTCTGCGCCGCTTGGCCGAACCAGTGCTGCGTGCAACGGGTCTGAATGCGAAAAGGATGCGTATCCTTGTCGTCAACGACCCCAGCCTCAATGCCTTTGTCATTGATCCAAATACTATTTTCCTGCATCACGGCTTGATCCTTAAGGTAACAAGCCGCGAGATGCTGCAAGCCGTTATCGCCCATGAAGCCGCGCATATCGCCAATGGGCACCTGGCGCGCAGGATGCAAAACATGCGCTCAGCGCGCAATGCAGCTGGCCTTGGTGCTGCTTTGGCTGTTTTGGCTGCCGCAGCCGGAGGTGGAGAAGCTGCAGCGGGTGTTGCATTTGGTACGCAATCTTCTGCTTTGCGCAGTTTTCTATCCCACACCCGCGCCGAAGAATCCGCTGCGGATCGCGCTGCATCCGCGGCGCTGAATGCGGCAGGGATCAGCCCCAAGGGCCTTGTAGATATTCATCGTCTTTTTGCCGGTCAGGAGGTCCTCAGCTCGGCCGATCAGGACCCCTATATGCGCTCGCACCCGTTGTCGCGGGATAGATCCCGCGCTGCCGAGGCCTACCTGGCGCAATATGGAGACAGAGGAAAACCCGCGCCCGAGGCAGATTACTGGTTTGCCCGGCTGAAAGGAAAGCTCTCTGCTTTTACCCGTGCGCCAAAATGGACCTTTCGCCGGGCCAATGAGGAAAACCACAAAGATATCCGCCTGATGCGTGAAGCAATTGCACACCATCGTCGTCGGGACATGAAAAAGGCCTTATCGGCCCTTAGTCGCGCGCAACAAATCCGGCCCAATGATGCCTATTTCTACGAGTTAAAGGGGCAAATCCTGATGGAAAACAGGCGATGGGCCGCTGCCAAATCCGCCTATGGCCGTGCGGTCCAGTTGGCGCCCTCAAATGCCTTATTGCTGGCCAGTTATGGTCGGGCCCAGTTGGCATCTGGGCAGCCCAGGGCCGCGCTGAAGTCTATGGAGCGCTCTCGTAGCCTGGACTTTCGAAATGCTCTACTGCTGCGAGATATGTCACAGGCCTACGCCAAGACCGGGCAGATGGGTCAGGCCGCCCTGGTGACCGCAGAACGCTACGCCCTGGCTGGACGCCTGGATGATGCCGGGCTACATGCAAAACGTGCCAGCGCCCTTTTGCCTCGCGGCTCTGCCGCCTGGCAACGGGCGCAGGATGTGCTGGTAGCCTTTGAACAGAATGAAAAGAGGAAGAGAAGACGATGACCTTGTTTTCGCGCATGCTCTGTGGAGCAGCAACCGCCGCTACGCTGATGTTTACGGGCCCTGCAGCACAGGCTTTTGATATCGGTGCGATGTCAGATGCTGAGCGCGCCGCCTTTGGTGCGGAAGTGCGCAACTATATCTTGAAGAACCCTGAACTCATTCTGGAAGCCGTCAATCTTCTGGAAGAGCGCCAGGCAGCGGCAGAGGCCAATCGCGATGTCGCCCTGGTCGCGAATAACCTGCAAGAAATTCAGAACGATGGCTATTCTTGGGTCGGTGGCAATCCCGATGGGGACATCACCCTTGTTGAGTTCATGGACTACCGATGCGGCTATTGTCGTCGCGCCGCACCGGAGGTCGAAAAACTTCTGGCAGCAGATGGCAATATTCGGTTTGTGATCAAGGAGTTCCCAATCCTTGGTGAGGCTTCTGTTCTTGCCTCTCGCTTTGCCGTGGCCACCAAACAGCTAGCGGGCGACGATGCCTATAAACAGGTTCATGACGCGTTGATTGCCCTGGGCAGTGAGCCGAATGAGGTTACTCTCCGTCGTTTGGGCGAAGGCTTGTCATTGGATGCAGGGGCGATCATTGCCCATATGGACAGTAATGAGGTCACCGAAGAGCTGCGCCGCACCCGTGCCCTGGCGCAGGCGATGGCGATCTCTGGCACCCCTAGCTTTGTTCTGGGCAATGAGTTGCTGCGCGGATACCTGCCCGCAGATCAATTGCAACTCATCGTGGAAGAGCAGCGCCGCGACAACAGCTAGGTTCAGGCTGTTGCATTAGTAGCCTACGCAAAAGTCGCATCCCAAAAATTAAGGGCGCCTTTCAGGCGCCCTTTTACATTATACCACTGATCGCAGATGAGCGCGGCCCTTGCGCGATAAGCGCAGGTGCTTCGCTACTCTGCCGCCTCCTTGGAGGCTTCGATTTCAGCGGCCTTTTTCTCCACTTCTTCTACGATATGGTCCACCATGGCCTCATTGCTCATCTTATGGCTGGCCTTGCCCGCCAGATAAACCATGCCAGAGCCGGCACCGCCGCCGGTGAAGCCCACATCGGTCATCAGCGCCTCCCCAGGTCCATTCACTACACAGCCGATGATCGAGAGGCTGAGTGGCGTGTGGATATGGGCCAGACGCTCTTCCAGTGTTTCCACTGTCTTGATCACGTTGAAACCCTGCCGCGCGCAGGAGGGGCAGGAAATGATATTGACGCCGCGATGGCGCAGACCCAGGGATTTGAGGATTTCAAAACCGACTTTCACCTCTTCCACCGGATCCGCAGAGAGGCTGACACGTAGAGTATCGCCAATGCCCATCCAGAGGAGCTGACCCAGACCAATGGCGGACTTGATCGTTCCAGACACAAAGCCGCCTGCTTCGGTGATGCCAAGGTGGATCGGCGCATCCGTCGCCTCCGCCAACTGCTGATAAGCAGCCGCTGACATGAAGACATCAGAGGCTTTCACCGAGATTTTGAACTCATGAAAATCGTGATCCTGCAGGATCTTGATGTGGTCCAACCCGGATTCAACCATGGCATCTGGGCATGGCTCACCATATTTGTCCAAGAGGTGCTTTTCCAGCGACCCGGCATTCACGCCAATTCGAATGGAACAATTGTGGTCGCGCGCCGCCTTGATGACCTCGGCGACACGTTTTTCATCGCCAATATTGCCTGGATTGATGCGCAGACAGGCTGCACCTGCCTCAGCCGCCTCAATGCCGCGCTTGTAGTGGAAATGGATATCCGCAACGATCGGCACCGGGCTTTCGCGCACAATCTCTTTCAGAGCCTTGGCAGAGGCTTCATCCGGGACGGAAATCCGTACAAGATCAGCGCCGGCTTCGGCTGCGGCCTGCACCTGCGCAATGGTCGCCGGAACATCCGTGGTCAGGGTATTGGTCATGGTTTGGACAGCGATAGGAGCATCGCCGCCAACAGGCACATTTCCAACCATGATCTGACGGCTTTTGCGGCGCTCAATGTTGCGCCAGGGGCGAATGTGGTTGATAGACATGCAACTCTGTCCCGGTTGACCAAGGTTGCCTGTTAGATACGTCTTCGGTGCTGGCGCTGCAATGGGGACAACAGCAGAAACGGGGAGTGAGACAAAGAATGCTGCAAAAGGAAAAGCGATCCTGACGAGAACCACCTTTGAAGGTCAACCGAGCGTTTTCAGACAGGAGACCTGCACCAAATGCCCTATTTCAAGACTTTGGGTGCCTAGCTGAGCGCAGAAACTACTCTGAAACCGGTGTCTCTTTCAGCTCTGCCACCATTGTGGCCAAGGCCTGATTGCGGCCATCTGTGAGGTCCGCCAGCTGGAATCGGCCTTTCAGACCATCCACCGAGAGGTCGATATTCTTGCTCACCTGACCACGATCACCAACAGGGCCATAATGGGCGCCATTGACCGCAAAATAGATCGCGCTGCTCTCGCCTGTGCGCAGACGCGGCGCCTCTTCGGTCAAAGGCACGGTAAAGCTCTGCCCTGCGTTCATGATCGCTTCGAAGATGACGGATCCGTCAGCCGCGGTGACCTGCACCCAAGAAGGCCGCACCGCCAACATTTCCACGCCCTTTGCCAGCTCTTCGACAACCTGCGGTACCGCAGCCTGCAGAGACGCACCGGAATCAGGTATACTCGCTTCAGCGAGAGTAAAGCTGGGAAGTTCAGGAACCGCAAAATTGCCCAGACTGCTTGGGTCCAAGGTCGCAATTGGTGCATCCCGTGCGGTCAACACCGGAACATCCAGCGCTTGCGGACGATAGAGCCGATCCAGCGCCTCAAGCGCAGGGTTTGCGGTAAGCGCTCCTTCCTCACCCAATTGGGCAGAGTTCAAGGGATCGACATCAGCAAGAACCAGTGGCGTCTGCTCAACCGGAGCAAATTGCACCTGCTGCACTTCTTTCAGAACACTCCATCCGCCCCAGCCAATACCCGCAATCAAAGCGGCCAAAACGGCAAGTGAGCCAATAGCGCGCGGGTCTATCTGGCTAAAGATACTACCTGCAGCTGGTGCAAAGGGGACATTGCTACCATTGAAAGCCCCGCTACCAAGGCCTGCACCACCGGAAGAAATGGGGCCGGGCTCAGGGCGGCGTGAGGAGGCCTCTGCGGACATGCCATGCGCCACTTCAAATCCGCTCTCGCGGCAGAAGGTGTCAAAGGCCGCTTCCGGATCCATATTGAGATAACGCGCATAAGAGCGCACGTAACCCGCGATGAAGCCAGGCGTATCAAAGGCGGTAGGATCAGCGTTTTCGATGGCGGCAATATAGGAGGCTTTGATGCGCAGCTCTCGTTGCACGTCCAATAGGGATTTCCCCATGGTCGCGCGCTCGCCCCGCATCACATCGCCGAGGCGAAGTTCATAGTCATCAAAGCTCTTGGGGGCAGGAGCCGCATCATGCTCCTTGGCCTTGCGCAGAGTGAGGCGCCTAATCATGCCTGTGTCCCATCTTAGCCTGCCGTATTCGACATCTTTGGCAAAAGACGAATCACCCCAGTGATCCGTTTGTGCCTTTTATTGATGGAATGATAACACACTCAACTGTTTTGAACACAAAACAGTGTGTTAGCCCGCCATTTCGGCACGATTTAGCGCACAATGCGACCAGAGGCTATCCATCGCCTTGATCAAACGATCGATCTCTTCGGGGCCATGCACCGGAGACGGGGTAAACCGGAGCCGTTCTGTCCCACGCGGCACTGTTGGGAAATTGATCGGCTGCACATAAAGCCCGAACTCGGACAACAGCATATCGCTCAACTTCTTGGTATGGACAGGATCTCCGACCATGACCGGAACGATATGGCTGCCATGATCGATGATCGGCAAGCCCAACCCCTTGAGACGAAGCTTGAGGACCTTGGCCAGTTCCTGGTGCTTCTCGCGCAGTTCCGGTGCCTTTTTTAGGTAAGCAACTGACGCAGCCGCCCCTGCAGCAACCGCAGGCGACAGCGAAGTGGTGAAGATAAAGCCAGGTGCATAAGAGCGGATCGCATCGCACATCTTCGCGGAAGCAGCGATATAGCCGCCCATCACGCCATAGGCCTTGGCCAGTGTTCCATTGATGATGTCGATCCGATGGGCCAGATTATCGCGCTCAGTCACACCACCACCGCGCGGACCATAGAGGCCAACCGCGTGCACCTCATCGATGTAAGTGAGGGCGCCGAATTCATCTGCAAGATCACAGATCTCTTCGATTGGACCAAAATCGCCATCCATTGAATAGACGGATTCAAATGCGATCAGTTTGGGCGCTTTGGGGTCATCCGCCTCCAGCAGCTCGCGCAGATGCGCCACATCATTGTGGCGGAAAATACGCTTAGCACCACCATTGCGACGCACGCCTTCGATCATCGAAGCATGGTTCAGAGCATCCGAGTAAATGATCAGACCGGGGAACAGCTTGGGCAAGGTCGAAAGCGTTGCATCATTGGCGATATAGGCTGAGGTGAACAGAAGTGCAGCCTCTTTGCGGTGGAGATCCGAAAGCTCTGCCTCAAGACGCTTGTGATAGACAGTTGTGCCGGAGATGTTGCGCGTTCCACCGGATCCCGCACCAGTGGCATCAATCGCTTCATGCATGGCTTTCAGAACTTCGGGATTTTGTCCCATGCCCAGATAGTCATTGCCGCACCAGACGGTGATGTCCTGCTGCTCGCCATCCGGACGGGTCCAGACCGCATGGGGAAACTGGCCGTTTTGACGTTCGATATCAATGAAGGTGCGGTACCGGCCCTCGTCATGCAGACGATCAATGGCAGCATCAAGTTTCGCGGTATAGTCCACCGGCTTCTCCATAGCTATCTGAGGCGCAATTTGGCGCAGGCTGTGTTAGTTGGCGCAGAAGGGCGCTTTGGCAAATAGATACCCATTCGTCTGACTTGAATGAGTATCAAAGATGTTCGTTTCCATATCGGATACGCCCATAGCCCCCAAGCAACTTTGATACAGGTCAAATAAACCTATACTTCGCCCCCGGCAAGGACCCTCGCGCCATCCTCTCGCCCATTTGCGGCATCCGGGCTGCGACAAATGCACGTCTGCGCAGCCCTTTGGAAACAGAAGGCCCGAATTCGGGAAAAGTGTTTCAAACCGCTTTTGAGATCGAGTCACCCCACCCGGGCCGACAGAAGCAGCCCGTCGCAAAGTCCCAAGTATTTTCTGCGCCTTGATCTGGCCCCTCGGAAAACCCGCTGCTAGGGTCCGGCAAAACCTTCACAAGGCAACTTTAGACACCGGGAGAACAGCCATGCAGCTTGATGATGTGCTAAATCGTATCGACTATGACCTCGAGACAGCAACGGAGCGCTTGCTGGAGCTGCTACGCATTCAGTCGATTTCCACTGACCCTGCCTTTAAGGCTGATTGTGACAAGGCTGCAGACTGGCTGGTCGCAGACCTCAACAGCATTGGTATTAAGGCCGAGAAACGCGTGACCCCCGGCCACCCCATGGTGGTTGGCCACATCGGCGAAGAAAACAGCGACGCCCCCCATGTCCTGTTCTACGGTCACTACGACGTGCAGCCTGTTGATCCGCTGAACCTCTGGACCACACCACCGTTTGAACCACAACTAGAGGAAACCGAAAACGGCACCGTTATCCGTGGCCGTGGCTCTTCCGACGACAAGGGCCAGCTGATGACCTTTGTTGAGGCCTGCCGCGCCTGGAAGGCCATTCACGGCTCCCTGCCCTGCCGCATCACCTTCTTCTTTGAGGGCGAAGAGGAAAGTGGTTCCCCCTCCTTGGTGCCCTTCATGGAAGAGCACGCCGAAGAGCTGAAGGCGGATTTCGCCCTGATCTGTGACACCTCTATGGTTTCGCGTGGCGTCCCCTCCATTGCGTCACAGCTGCGCGGCATGCTGAAGGAAGAGTTCACTCTGGTTGGCCCCAAGATCGACCTGCACTCCGGTCACTATGGCGGCCCCGGCCTCAACCCGCTGCGGGAACTCTCCCGCATTGTTGCCTCCCTCTATGACGAAGAGAGCGGCGCGGTTGCGGTTGAAGGCTTCTATGAGGGTGTAAGTGAGGTTCCTGCCGAACTACTGCGCCAATGGGAAGCTTCTGGCTTTGACGAAAAGGACTATCTCGACACCGCTGGATACACCCAAGCCCATGGGGAAAAGAAATACTCCATTCTTGAACAGCAATGGGCGCGCCCAACCTTGGAGATCAATGGCCTCTGGGGAGGCTACAACGGAGCCGGTTCCAAGACCGTCATCCCGTCGGAAGCGCATTGCAAGATCACCTGCCGTCTGGTGGGCGACATGGACCCCGATGCGCTGCAGGCCAAGATCCGCGCCCATATCGAGGCCCAGCTGAAGCCGGACTGCAAAATCGTTTGGGACAATGACAAGGAAGGGTCCAAAGCCTCGGTCATGGACATCACCCGCCCAGAATTCGAAAAAGCCCGTAGCGCCTTGAGCGATGAATGGAACCGCGAAGCGGTCTTCTGTGGCATGGGCGGTTCGATCCCTATTGCCGGCTTCTTCAAATCCATTCTGGGGATGGAATCGATGCTGATCGGCTACGCCAATGATGACGATGCCATCCATTCCCCGAATGAGAAATATGACCTCAAAAGCTTCCACAAGGGGATCCGCTCCTGGGCTCGCATCCTAGAGGCCCTCACCCGCAAATAAGAATCGGAACGGGTGGGGAGGCCCTCCCTGCCCGACCTTCGATGTTCACTCTAGCTCTACGGTTTTGCAGCAAGCCGAATTGCTCTCGTGCGCATAGCAAACTTTCTGCCTGCACAGAGCAAAGATCTTAAGCTTTGATTATCCAATCGCTCCAATACTGACGAGGTTACACACGCAAACTCGCAACTGGAGACGAGGAATGTCACAAAGCAAGTACAAGCGCCCGCCGGGTTTTGAAGGTACTCAAAGCGACCCGGAAGAAAGTTACCGTGCGGGCTATCAACATAGCGTCAGGGTAATGATGCGCTATCTTGAAGCAAACAAAACGCCAGACATGGAACGTCTAAAGGCTTGGATTGATACCGATCTAACTCAATGGCGCCACGACATCGAAGCCGACCCGGTCGCCCCCTCCCCATAACGGCTTCGCCGGCGGACCACGAACCTTGCCCTCAAGCCTTGCTTGATCCTTTTTGCGTGAATGGATCAAAAAACCAGCTGCGCCAGCCTGCCAGGTCAGAGAATCCTTTGCAAAGATGAGCTACTGAACTGGCGCTGCGCAGCCTAGGTTGTGGCAACCCACATCTCATCAGATACCTTGCAGAGCATTTTCGAGCGTGAAAGCCCCCCCCATCGCCTCACAAGTGGGAGTCTCTCCAGAGGGCTACCCGCCATCTCATAAGCAGCACGACAACAAGAAGTCGTTGCCTAGCCTGACCATATCGACAAACAATTGGAAAACGCGAAAGTGGCGCGGTTGACGGGGCTCGAACCCGCGACCCCCGGCGTGACAGGCCGGTACTCTAACCAGCTGAGCTACAACCGCGCATCTTACCCCTAAGGGCAATATAGTAAAAAGAAAGTGGCGCGGTTGACGGGGCTCGAACCCGCGACCCCCGGCGTGACAGGCCGGTACTCTAACCAACTGAGCTACAACCGCGCATTTTTCTCTTCATCGTGCCTTGCGACACATCCCCTCCGGGGCGGGATTTGAACTGCTCAAATCAAACAGACAGCAATGGCGCGGTTGACGGGGCTCGAACCCGCGACCCCCGGCGTGACAGGCCGGTACTCTAACCAACTGAGCTACAACCGCTCGCTGCCCATTCAGCGTCGCTGCTGAATGTTGGGCTGTAATATTCTCAGGGCTCAGGGATCGTCAAGCGGTGAAATAGCTTTTTCTCACCTTTCCTTCAAAAAAACCTCCATATTCGCTCTAACTCTTTGTTTTTTCCGCTGTTCCTTCTGGCCAACTGCATAGAATTTCGACTGCCCCGCCTCTTGTCCGCCGTTTGACGCCCTTAAGGCGGGCGCAAGCACATCAATTCCCGGCCCAATAAGGCCCATCGACCGAGTTGCCCCTCTTGTTGCCTTTGCCGGGCTTCACACATCCACCTCAGGATTCTCACCCGCTCTGTCAAAAACTTGCGTGAAAGCCTCACTCAATCTACCCTTTGGTTGCAGATCAACGACGGACTAAAGAATGAACGACGACGCCCGGACCAGATTGAAACAAGCCCTGGCCGAAAGCAAATGGAGCGCGGATGCGCTCAGCAAGCACCTTGGCTGGCCAGCAACTTATATTTCCAGAGTCACCACTGGCCGGATCAATGCCCCCAGCGACGAACGCCTGGATGCCATTTGTGCTGTCTTAATGGTCGACCGCGCCTACCTTATTGAAGGTTCGACCGGCACCCATCAGTCAAACAGCACAAAACCGCTCCCAAAAGAAGTCACACAAGATCAAATTAACCAAATCGCTGATTTTGTACGTCAGCACGGGCTAACGGACCAAAGAAAACAAGAAAAGTAGCTTCCGCCCCCCCCTGAAAAGACAAGACAATCGCCAGCAAATAAAGGGGGGCTGGCCCTGTTTTGGCACCTTTATGCGCATCTATCAAAATTGCCATTGATTTATACATGGCCACTTACTACTTTGGCGCGAACCTTTAAGAGGAGCCTGGGATGAATCCCCATGTCAAAATGGCTTTTGATACTCTAAGCCACTTTTCTGAATTTGGATGCGCCATCGGCATCGCTTTTGACAATGGGCATCCGAAGTATTCTCACTTCACCTATCCCGCTGCGTTTCTGGAAGCCTACTATGATGCAGATCTCGCACTCCGCGATTCGACACTGCAATTCGGGTTAACCCAAAACGGTGTTACCAGCTGGATCGAACTTGAAGAGCAAGGCTGGGATAACACCACATTCCTTTTGGCCAAGCAGTTTGGGATTGAAGACGGCACCTGCTTTGCCATTGAAGTTGAAGGCCGCAAATCGATAGCCAGCATTTCCCACAAGACGGGGCAACAGCCGCCACAATCAGTGCTGGATCGCTGTATGGATGCCCTCAAGCTCGCGACTTTGAGCGTGGCACAGGAACGACGCACTCCCTCCTACTCACAATGCACGATGGAGTATCTTGAAGCTGTTGCTGCGGGTGGATCTCTCAATGAGGTCGCCGAGACTTTGGGATTAAGTTACCATGGCGCCAGGGCAAGGCGGATCAATGCACATAAAGAAATTGGTGCTAAGAATGATGCCCATGCCATTGTGATTTCAATCCGGGAGGGTGTGTTCAGCCCCTATCGAACAGTATAGATAGCCTACCACACCCCTAAAGGTATTCTGCTCCTACTACTCAATTTAGGAGCGAACCATGATTTCGATAGTCGGCCCCAATCCACACCAGGTTAGTTACCAGAATTTGTTGGATTTTTCCCGCCTGCGCAAGCAGGAGTTTGTTGATCGGCTTGGCTGGGATCTCACCCATACAGAATCAGCCGAATGGGACGAGTACGACAACCCTAATGCCCTCTATGCCATCGCTTATGAAAACGGCAAATGTGTTGGTGGTGCTCGTTTGCTACGCACGGACAAGAATACGCCTCGCAAAGGTTCCAGTGATCTGACCTTCATGCTGGCGGATTTTCTGGCTGGTCGCCTTTCGACCAGCATGTCCGATGAGGATATGAAAGCGACAATTTCGCCAAGTCCGGAAATCTGGGAAATGACCCGATTTGTTGGCAGCCCCAAAGTAACCAAAGCCCTGCTTGGGCATGTAAATGGCTACCTGGCACTTCTTGGGGCTCATTCGGTCCTGACACTATCCCCACGATTGATGCCGATCGCGCTAAAACGACTGGGCTATTCTGTGAACGTGTTGAGCAAACCCATCGAATTTGATGGCAAGGAATATGTGGCCCTGCAAACGCTGATCCAGCAGCGCTCCGTCCGGAACACACGTATTACAGCCAAAGTGCCGACCAAACGTCTCCCAGCGGAGCATCTTCAGGCTCCTGCTGAAATCGCGGCTGTCTTATAGCTGAAAAGCTCTCTTTCCTGGCCGTCATCTTTGCAGGTCGGCCAGGCGTATTCCCCACCCAGTAGGATATCGATCGCATTGGCAATGCCTCTACCGAGTGATGCTTCAAAGGCGACCCAGACCGCCAAAATCCACATGCCTAAAGCTCTCATGAACCGCGTCAACGAACCCGGAATGGCCAAGGTCGAACGCGTGGCCTGAACGCAATGGGAAAGGGAAAACTCGCTCAGTTTCTGGGTTCTGCAACAAGGTCCTGCATAGCCATCTTGAGCTACAAATTTGCCGTTCAGCACAACCATAACCGTCCCTCACTTTGGCTTGTTCGCTTGCCCGCCAAGAGCGACTGCATCGACTTTTAGCCGCACTCGTGAATCAAGCCGCCAGAGGAAGTGACTGCGATAATTTTGGCTTACGCAAGACCTTCAGGGAAGCCACAGAGGCGCCCCTCAAACAGTCTAACTAACCCCGCAAATTTGCCCCGAAACGGGAACCTCCGTTTCGCCCAGCGCATCCGGAGGCCCCATGACCTTAGCTCACATTCCAGCAGGAGCAAAGTTTGTCACCAGCGTTCAGGCTATTCGGTCACCGCCCAGCCCTTTGGGCGGGGAATTTTTTTACAAGATGGTTCGCGAAGGCCGGATAGCTCAGCAACACCCCTATCCTGGCTCACGCCCTGCGTATTCCGTCGCTCAAATCGATGGCTTGTACGTGAATCCCAGTGACGATCAGAGTGGAGCCCAAAAAGGGGATCAAATCTCCCCCCAAAAAAATTTGGGGTTTTCGATATTTAATTGGTACGGGCGGGGGGACTTGAACCCCCACGGGCTTGCGCCCCACGGATTTTCTTACCAGCTACGGCTTTCACCGCCACCCCTAGGGGCTTTGTGGTCTGGACTATCCCTTCACCCTAGCTTTCGCCTTAGGCGCTGCCCGTCTAGTCTCTACACCTTCCCCCTTTCGGGGGCTTGGCTCGGGATTGCCATTTGACAGGTTTCCCCGAATTTGAGCAGTTCTACACCAGAGTTTCCAACCGGCGCACTCAATAATCTAAGTCCGATGCGTCTACCATTCCGCCACGCCCGCATCCTTGCTCCATATAGCCGAGGCGAAATCTGTCGCCAAGCGAAAATTCCAAAATTACAGAGAGATAAGAGAAAACAAGCCGGACCGGGTTTTCTGCTCCTCTCAAGGGATGACTTGCCTTAGATGTCTTCGCCTTGCTCTGACGGGAGTTGATCCGAAGGCGCTGCCAGCGGGCCACCTGGAACAGCCAGCCTACGCTCTGGAAGCCAAGGGTTGAGCAAGAGAGCCTCTCTCAGAGCGATCCTGGCCTCGGGGATCCGCTGGAGTCCATAGAGTGACAAGGCCCTCCCGCTATGGGCAGCCACATGACGCGGGGACAATTCTATTGCCTGCTCCAGGTCAGCTAGGGCCTGCGCGAAATCGCGTTGCAGAAAATGGACAAAAGCACGCTGGTTGTAGCCTTCGGCGTAGTTCGGACAATAAGAGATCAGCTGATCGAAATCCTCTAGCGCGCCAAGGTAATCATAGGACGCTCTTCGGTTCATTCCCCGATCCAGGATTTCCTGAGCTTGTGCATTCGGGGCATCGGCCCAAAACGCCCACATCTGATTGGAGATCTCGAAAGCCTCCCCCTCATTCTCAGCACGCTGGACCTGTGTGATCAATGCTTCAAGCGAACCGCTATGATCTGGCGCGCCGGGGCAAGTCTCTGCTTCCGCAAAAGAAGGGGAAAGCCCCAGAAGACTGGCAAAAACAACTGCACTCACAGCCCTTAGCTTTGCCAGACGATTGCGGGGAAACATACCCTGGGGGAAAACAAAACGCGTCACCATAAACACTATGCTGCGGCAAAAAGGTTTAATTTCAAGTCAAGTTTTAGTGTAAAATGCAGCTCAGCACCATTCAGCACCCAGTAGCGCGCCTTAGAAACCTCCTAATGGGCCGTCCTCTTTCACCGCCTGCATCGCCACATAGGTCGAGGTAGAGGCAACATGCGGCAGCGAGGAAATCTTCTCACCCAGCACCTGGCGATAGGCCGTCATCGATTGCGTTCGCACCTTGAGCAGATAGTCAAAATGCGACGCCATCATATGGGCTTGCTCGATTTCAGGCACCTTGGTGATCGCGGCGTTGAACTTGGTCAGAGCTGCCTCTCGCGTGTCGTCAAGCTTCACCTCAACAAAAGCGACATGGTCCAGACCCAGTCTGATTGGGTCCACCAAAGCCCGATACCCGGTGATCACCCCTTCGCTTTCTAGCCGACGCAGCCGCGCCTGGGTTGGAGATTTTGACAGGCCAATCCGGCGGGCCAGATCCGCTATGGAAATCCGCCCCTCTGCAGCCAACACATTGAGAATCTCCGTGTCATAGCGATCCAGCTGCACGGCACTCATTTGGACTGTCATTTTCGAAACCTCGACGCAAATGAACCAAAGATTCAGAAACAAAAGTCGATTGTCCTGAATACTTCGATGTAAACTGCATCAAACGCCTATCGCAACCCATTTGGAGACCCAGGTATGAGCCAGTTGAACAAATTGCGTCACCAGATTGATGCCGGAACCTATGTGGATCAGCAGGAAAAATTTCACGAACTGTACGCTATGGCTGCACTGAGTGAGGCTGACCGGAAAAAGATCTCCGCCAATGCGGCAGCCCTGGTGCGCGATATTCGCGGCCATTCAAGCCCCGGTTTGATGGAGGTTTTCCTTGCGGAATATGGGCTATCCACTGATGAGGGCGTTGCCCTGATGTGCCTGGCCGAAGCCCTCTTGCGGGTGCCGGATGCCGATACCATCGATGCCTTGATCGAAGATAAAATCGCCCCTTCGGATTGGGGCAAGCACCTGGGCAAATCCTCGTCCTCTCTAGTCAATGCCTCAACCTGGGCCCTAATGCTGACCGGCCGGGTTCTGGACGAGGACCGCAGCCCTGTTGGTGCCCTGCGCGGAGCCATCAAGCGGCTGGGTGAGCCAGTGATCCGTACGGCTGTTGGCCGAGCGATGAAGGAAATGGGGCGTCAGTTTGTGCTGGGCGAAACCATTGAAAGCGCCATGAAACGGGCGGCAGGTATGGAAGAAAAGGGCTATACCTATTCCTATGACATGCTGGGCGAAGCCGCGCGCACCGAAGCGGATGCAGCGCGCTACCACCTGGCCTATTCCAAAGCGATCTCGGCGATTGCAGCAGCATGCTCGAGCGACGACATCCGCAAGAACCCCGGTATTTCCATCAAGCTCTCGGCTCTGCACCCTCGCTATGAGTTGGCCCAGGAAAAGCGGGTCATGGAAGAGCTGGTCCCCCGGATCAAGGCGCTCGCCCTCTTGGCCAAGGCCGCCAAGATGGGCCTTAACATCGATGCTGAAGAAGCGGATCGCCTGTCTCTGTCGCTGGAAGTGATTGAAGAGGTCGTGGCGGATCCCGCGCTTGCAGGGTGGGACGGTTTTGGCGTGGTGGTGCAGGCCTATGGCCCCCGCACAGCCGCAGCAATTGATGCGCTATATGCAATGGCAGAAAAATATGACCGCCGCTTTATGGTTCGCCTGGTCAAGGGCGCGTATTGGGACACCGAAGTCAAACTTGCCCAGGTCGAAGGTGTCGATGGTTTCCCAGTCTATACCAACAAGGCCCTGACCGATGTCTCCTATATTGCCAATGCGCGCAAACTTCTGGGCTTGACGGACCGGATTTATCCTCAGTTTGCCACCCATAATGCCCATACGGTCAGCGCCATACTGCATATGGCCGAAGACAAGGAGGCCTATGAGTTCCAACGCCTCCACGGTATGGGGGAAACCCTGCACAATATGGTGTTGGAGCAGAACCAGACCCGTTGCCGGATTTACGCCCCTGTCGGTGCGCATCGTGACCTTCTGGCCTATCTGGTGCGCCGTCTTCTGGAGAATGGTGCCAACTCTTCCTTTGTGAACCAGATCGTGGACGAAAACGTCTCACCCAGCATTGTAGCGGCGGATCCCTTTGTCGCGGCCTCTGATTGTGCGAACCAGATCCCGACAGGCCCTGATCTGTATGCTCCGGAACGTCCAAATTCCATCGGCTTCGATCTGGGTCACGCCCCGACACTGGAACGTATTGAGGCGGCCCGCGCCTCTTGGCGGCGCATGCGCTGGGAGGTGACTCCTCTGCTGGCTGGCGAGGCGGAGCCGGAAGCGGCGGAAGATGTGACCAATCCCGCCGATCTCTCGGTCACTGGCAAGGTCTCACCCTCCTCCGCTGCTGATGTGGAACTCGCGCTTGCCTCTGCCGCCCCCTGGGATGCCCCTGCCGCTGAGCGCGCAGAGATTTTGAACCGGGCTGCCGACCTCTATGAGCAGAATTTCGGAGAGCTTTTTGCAATCCTGGCACGCGAAGCAGGCAAGAGCATCCCGGATGCGGTGGCCGAACTTCGCGAGGCGGTGGATTTCCTGCGGTACTACGCGGCCCGCATTCCGGATGCACCGGCCGCAGGCACCTTTACCTGCATTTCGCCATGGAACTTCCCTTTGGCAATCTTCTCTGGCCAGGTCGCCGCAGCGCTGGCCTGCGGCAATGCAGTCCTTGCCAAACCCGCAGAGCAGACGCCGATCATCGCATTCCGTGCAATCTCCCTTCTGCACGAAGCCGGAGTACCCCGTGCGGCCCTGCAGCTGCTGCCCGGTCGCGGATCCAAGATCGGGGGCGCTCTGACAGGTGATCCGCGCGTGAACGGTGTTGCCTTTACTGGCTCTACCGCCACGGCCCTGCGCATTCGTAGCACCATGGCCGAGAACCTTCAGCCCGGCGCGCCCCTGATCGCTGAGACAGGTGGTTTGAACGCCATGATCGTCGACAGCACAGCCCTGCCCGAACAGGCCGTCCAATCCGTGATCGAAAGCGCCTTCCAGTCCGCAGGACAGCGTTGCTCCGCTCTGCGGTGCCTCTACCTGCAAGAGGATATCGCCGATGACGTGCTGACCATGCTGGAAGGCGCGATGGACCTGCTGAACCTCGGCGATCCATGGCATTTGTCCACGGACAGCGGCCCGGTCATCGACGCCAATGCTCGCGCAGGCATTCTCGCCCATATCGACCAGGCACGCAGTGACGGTCGCGTCCTCAAAGAGTTGCGACCACCACAGGGCGGCACCTTTGTCGCTCCGACCCTGATCGAAGTCTCCGGGATTGGAGATCTGAAAGAAGAAATCTTTGGGCCTGTACTGCATGTGGCGCGTTTCAAATCCCAGGATCTCGACCGGGTGATCAGCGGCATCAACGCAACGGGCTATGGGCTGACCTTTGGTCTGCACACCCGGATTGATGACCGGGTGCAATATGTCTGCGACAAGGTCCATGCCGGCAATATCTATGTCAATCGCAACCAGATCGGAGCAATCGTCGGGAGCCAGCCCTTTGGTGGTGAAGGCCTTTCCGGCACCGGCCCCAAGGCGGGTGGCCCCAATTATCTGGCCCGCTATTGCGCGCCGGATCGTCAGAAAAGCAAAGAGAGCTGGGGCAACACGATTGCTGATCTCCCCGGTGAAAGCGGCATCCCCGGTCGTCCGGTCACAACCTCCCTGCCCGGCCCAACAGGCGAATCCAATCGCCTGACCACCTCTGCCCGCCCGCCACTTCTGTGCATGGGACCCGGTCCTGAGGTTGCAGCGGCACAGGCCAAAGAAGTGATTGGCCTGGGTGGCACCGCAATCGAAGCCCATGGCATGTTCGACCTGCACCGGTTGGAATTCATCCAAGGTATCGCCGGGGTCCTATGGTGGGGGGATGAACTGACCGGGCGTGAGATTGAGCGCACGCTGGCCAAGCGTGACGGTGCGATCCTGCCCCTGATCCCAGGCCACCCGGATCGTGCGCGCGTTCTGGCAGAACGGCATGTCTGCGTCGACACAACGGCTGCTGGCGGCAATGCCTCGCTGCTGGGTGGAGCTGGCTAGGGTATCCAACCCAAAAGCTCCCTTGCCCCTTGACGCTGGGCTGAAACAAGCCCAGCGTCAAACCATGTTTCCAGTGCGTGATCACAATCCTTCCGGGCGGGTGCCCTATGTTCTCTACGGGCTCATCGCAAGCAATATCCTCGCCTATCTGTACTATAGCTACGCCTATAGCAGCCCTTTTGAGCTGGCCCATTTCTACCAGGCCTATGCCATCATTCCGGCCCATGTCACCACAAGTGGCGATGGCCAATCCCTGCTCAGCTCCATTTTTGTCCATGCAGGTTTGATGCATCTGGCGGGCAATATGCTTTTCCTCTGGATCTTTGGCGACAACATGGAAGAGGAGATGGGGCATATCCCCTTCCTGCTGTTCTATCTCGCCAGCGGCATCGGCGCCGGTTTGATCCACGTCTGGAGTGCGCCGAATTCGCTTGTACCAACCGTAGGCGCCTCTGGCGCGATTGCCGGGGTGATGGGAGGCTATTTGTTGCTTTTCCCAAAAGCCAAGGTCGATATCTTGCTGTTCCTGATCGTCTATTTCCGAATAATCACAATTCCTGCATTCATCATGCTGGGCCTCTGGTTTGTCATCCAGTTCATTGGAGGCATCGGGTCCAGCCCTGAGCAAGGTGGGGTGGCCTATTGGGCACATGCGGGAGGGTTTGTTGTCGGGCTCATACTGACCATTCCTTTGTGGTTGCTCAGGGGTGGTCCGGCGTTCTGGAATGAAACGGATGGATCCCCTCCCTATCCGGGGAATGAATATACCTACAGCGCCAGCCACATCCCAAAACTACCGCGTAAACGACGTTCGCCTGGGCCCTGGGGTAAATAGGTAAAAGGAAGCTAGCAGATCTGACTCATTCAATCGGGGCAGCGGCAACTGCTATGCCCCTGATTATGACCAGTCCCGATCTGGCAAAGAGCGACTATGAAGAAGGAAACTAAGATGTCTGTTCTTGTTTTTGCGCTTACCACCCCCAACCCAAATGACATCGAAGCGCTGAACATATATATCGGCACCACCAAACCTCTGCTCGAAGAGGTTGGCGCTGAAATTATCCAAGGATTTGAGATTTCTCAAACAATTGTGGGTGAAGCACTGCCAGACGTGGTCACCATCGTTCGCTACCCAGACCGGGCCGCAGTTGATCGGGTCTTTGAAAGCACCGAATATCATGCGTTGCGCTCCATTCGTGAGCGCGCATTTCTAAAATACCAAATTGGGTTGGTCCTGGAACAACCAAGCCAGACCGAATTGAATTCACAACCACCCGCTTAGGTGACTACCAGAAAAGCAAAACGCGGTACTGAGACCGCGTTTTGAATTCTCCAATTGTCTAGATGACTAACCTCGGATTACCTTGGCAAAAGTCTCATAAATTGGCTCATTGGCGCAGATCACTTCTCCGCTTTCCAGAATGCTTTCCTCTGGGTCGATTGCCTCAGCAAGACCACCGGCCTCTTTGACGATGATGATACCAGCGGCCAGATCCCATGAATTCAGGCGGCGCTCCCAGAAGCCTTCGTAGCGGCCAGCTGCGACATAGGCCATGTCCAGTGCAGCAGATCCAAAGCGACGCACACCAGCAGTTGCGGGCAAAAGGCGTGCTAGATCCTGCAGGGTTTCTGGCAGGTCGGAACGCCCGCCAAATGGCAAACCTGTCGCAAAAATAGACTCGATCATGCGGTGACGCGCAGAGACACGAATGCGGGTTTCATTCATCCAGGCGCCAGCGCCCTTCTCTGCAAAGAACATCTCATCCTTGGCGGGGTCATAGATGACACCGGAGACAATGTTTCCCTTGTGCTCCAGAGCGATGGAGATCGCCCAATGGGGCAAACCGTGCAGAAAGTTGGTGGTACCGTCCAACGGGTCAACGATCCAGCGGCGGGTTGGGTCCTCGCCTGGGGTCTCACCGCCCTCTTCAGCCAACCAGCCATAAGACGGGCGCGCGCCCATGAGTTCATCTTTTAGGATCTTCTCAGCGGCAATATCAGCTTTGGAAACAAAATCCCCAGCGCCCTTGCGAGACACCTGCAGGTTTTCGACTTCGCCAAAATCTTTTACCAGGGAACGGCCGGCCTTGCGGGCGGCTTTGATCATCACATTGAGGTTTGCGCTGCCAATCATATCTGCAGAATCCTGTCACGTCGGGGAGATGTCGGTCAAAGGGTGCCTATACGCGTCGAACCCTCTTTTGCCAAGGGTCAATCCCGCGCAAAACCCTATCTCAACACTTTGCGAAGCAGCATCTCTGCCGCAAGGTCACTAAAGCAGCGCTGTTGCCAAAATAAAAACTGAACCGCAGGGTTTAGTTGAGCTTGATGACCTATCGTCCTCGGCCAACCAAAGGGAGATCCGTATGAGTGAAATGATGCAAGAAATTGTCCTGGCAAGCCGCCCCTCTGGTGCTCCACACCCGGAGAACTTCCGACTGGAAAGCCATGCCCTGCCAGAGCCCGCAGAGGGCGAAGTCCTTGTCAGGGTACACTATATGTCGCTTGACCCCTATATGCGCGGACGCATGGATGATGCAAAATCCTATGCGGCGCCCGTCCCGATTGGTGGCCGTATGGAAGCCGGCGGCGTCGGCGAGGTAATCGCGTCCAACAGCCCCCATTTTGCACCTGGAGATTTTGCTTTTGGCATGTTCGGCTGGGCAAGCCACGGCTGCCTGCCAGCAAAAGAGCTGCGTAAACTCGATCCAAACCAGGGTCCGATCACAGCTGCGCTTGGCGTTCTGGGCATGCCAGGGTTTACCGGATGGCATGGCTTGTCGGCCTATGGCCGTCCAAAAGCAGGTGAAACCCTGGTTGTTGCCGCAGCAACCGGTCCCGTCGGTTCCATGGTTGGACAACTGGCTAAGCAAGCGGGGCTGCGTGTTGTCGGCATTGCCGGAGGGGCAGAGAAGTGCAAACTGGCGGTTGAGACATTTGGCTTTGACGCCTGCCTTGATCACTACGCCTATGATGATGCCAAATCGCTGCGCAAGGAACTCGCAAACGCCTGTCCGCAGGGGATCGACATTTATTTTGAGAATGTCGCCGGTAAAGTGCTGGAAGCAGTTCTACCCCTAATGAACAGTCATGGACGCATTCCGATTTGCGGCATGATTTCCTGGTACAACGCCGGAGCTCTTGGCGCTGGAGCCAGCGACAACGTGCTGACCGGCCCCAATATCTGGCGCAATATCCTGGTAAAATTCCTCTCGGTGAATGGATTTATCATTTCCAATCACTTTGATCGCTATCCGGAATTCCTGAAAGAGGTTGGGCCACTGGTCGCCAAAGGCGAAGTCCGCTTTTTGGAAGATACTGCGGAAGGTCTGGAGAACGCCCCAAAGGCCTTTATGTCGATGCTCAAAGGGGGCAACAAGGGCAAGCAGATCGTCAAACTGATCTAGCGATCTCCAGGGTTTCCCCCCGGGACAACGCCAACCCGTAGAAATGCGAGCTTGGCCCTGGATTTCTCTATTGCTGTCGCCCCTCTTTGACCACTTCAAGCGGGGCGGCAGCCAAGAAACATTGTACAACTAAGGTCGCGAGGCCCTGGCGTCTTACTTCTAGATTGGCACCAAGAAATTCCTATAGGGCGCCAAGTTCTGTTGCGATCCGCTCTGCCAGTTTCTGGGCAACCTCGACCTTGTCCATTCGTGGCCAGGACTCTGCGCCGCCCTCGGTAATCAAGGTCACAGCATTCTCACTGCCGCCCATGATCCCGGTTGCCGGTGAGACATCATTGGCGACGATCCAATCGCAGCCTTTGCGCAGGCGCTTTGCTGTTGCATTCTCCAGCACATCATTGGTTTCGGCAGCAAATCCAACCATCAAAGGAGGGCGCCCTTCCTCCAGATGCGAAATGGTCTTGAGAATGTCCGGGTTTTCTTTGAATACCAGTTCAGGCAGACCGTCCTTTGATTTCTTGAGTTTCTGATCCGAAGCACTGGCAACGCGCCAATCCGCGACAGCCGCTGCAAAAACACCTGCATCCACAGGTAGGGCGCTTTTGACCGCAGCCTCCATCTCCAGCGCGCTTTGCACCGCAACGACAGTGACACCCTGCGGCGGAGGCACCTCTGCGGGGCCTGTTACAAAAATAACTTCGGCGCCCAAATCACGCAGCGCGGCCGCAATCGAACTGCCCTGCGCGCCGGACGACCGGTTGGCGATATAGCGAACTGGATCGATGGGTTCATGGGTCGGGCCGGAGGTCACCAAGACACGCCTCCCCTGCAACGGCCCCTGCTTAAAATGATTGGCAATGGCAGTTAGGATCTCTTGGGGCTCCGCCATGCGGCCCGGTCCAAATTCACCACAGGCCATATTGCCTTCATTGGGTCCTACCACCTTCACGCCATCCTGCTTCAGGAGAGAGAGATTGCGTTGTGTTGCCTTGTGCTCCCACATCCTGACGTTCATCGCAGGCGCCAAAAGAACTGGGGTATCTGTCGCCAGAAGTAAGGTGGAAGCCAGGTCATTCGCATGGCCCCGCGCCATCTTCGCCATCAGATCCGCAGTAGCAGGAGCTACAACCACGAGATCTGCGCTTCGCGAGAGTTGAATATGCCCCATCTCTGCTTCTGAAGTCAGATCAAATAGGTCCTGATGAACCTTCACTCCAGCGAACGCCGAGACTGACAATGGGGTAACAAATTCGGTTCCGGCCCTGGTCAGAACTGGCACAACACTCGCCCCTGCGTCCTGAAGTCGTCTGATCAGTTCCAGCGATTTATAGGCTGCGATGCCACCGCCAATAATCAGAAGAATACGCTTTCCTGCCAGCATCTTACTCTACCCTTTTCGGACCTACCCCATGAGGCCAAGCAGACAGTACTGCCTGCGCCGCCCAGAGGGAAACAGTTTTCCTATCTCCAAAGCTGTCACAAAGCCTTAGGGATCAGGAATAGTGGTCTAGTTTTGTTTGGAAAACGCAAGACAGGGGTCTGGGCGCGTGATCCCGGGGCTTGAGAGCGTCACATCAAAATCCCCTTGAATGCCGCCCTCTTCCGCCTGACCGAACGCGCGCAGATCGAGCCTTGGCTGGGCCTTTGACAGATATACAAAGAGGCCGTGATCTTTGCGCGCATGGCCATTCCCGGTGATCACCACCACAGGACCTCCGGTTTCAAAATAGGCGCGCTCAGCAACCTGTGCCAATTTGGCATCCCGCAGGCGTTGGATATCCACCAGGATCGGCAACATTTCCACTGGCATCGCATTGCAATGATTTGCCAGCTGATCCGCCTCACGCTGGCTCTGCGCTTCTTGATCGAGAGGTTGGGTGAGCCCAAATCTGTCAGCCTCCGCGCCAAAGTATGAGGCTATACCTGCCTCCATTGCTGCGCCCACTGCGCCACGCGGGACCCAAGCACCAAAATGGCGCGCGTTTTCTGCCGCCTGAAACACCGGGGCGTAGATTTCAAACTCCGGCCAGCCTGACCTATCCCATTGCAAATATGCTTCCAACGCATCCAGATCCTGCAGGGTTTCAAGTTTCAGCTCTGCCGCCAGCTCAGGTGCAACCATTTCCCAAACAATGGCCGCGGGCTTCAGCGTTGCAATCAATTGGGCCTGAACCTGGTGATGTGCAGGATTGTCATGGATCTCACCAAGTGCAATCACATCCGCACCCGCAAGTTGCAACACTATGGCTTCAATTGCGGCGGCTTCATCCGCTTGTGTTTCAGGGGCTTGCACCACGAGTCCCAGGCCAAGACCCAAAACCATTGCGCCAATTCTGACAAAAAAACTACGCTTTCTCATGAAAGCAGGTTTTGGACCTCCCGTGCGTGACTTGCAAGGGCCTTGCGCATCTTTTTTAAAGCTGCCGCTTCCAGCTGCCGCACGCGTTCTTTGGAGAGGTTCAACTCCTGGCCAAGGTCCTCCAGTGTTCGAAACGGTTCCTGCAGCTTGCGGGCCACGATGATAAATCTCTCTCGCTCGGTTAAGCTTTGCATCGCTTCGACCAGCCACTGGCGCAATTGCCGCCGATCATGTGTTCCTTCGACCTGCTCTGCCCCTTCAGCATGTTCGTCTTCCAGGGCGTCAATCCATTCACGGCCGTCGTTATCGCTTGCCTGATTGGCATTCAGCGAAAAATCACTCCCAGACAGCCGACCATCCATCATTTCGACATCGCGCAGCGGCACCCCGATTTCAGAAGCAATTTTCTGATGCAGCTGGTGCCGGTCCAATCGGTGCCCATCTGCATAGGCGCGCCGCTCAAGCTGCGCCTGAACCCTACGCAGATTGAAGAACAGGGTTTTCTGCGAGGAGGTCGAGCCTGTCCGCACCATGGACCAGTTCCGCATCACATAGTCCTGTATCGAGGCTTTGATCCACCAGACCGCATAGGTCGAAAACCGCACCCCACGGTCTGGGTCGAATTTGTCAGCAGCTTTCATCAGACCCAATCCAGCTTCCTGGATCAGGTCATTCATGGGCGCACCATAGCGGTTAAATTTCGCAGCCATCGAAATTGCCAGGCGCATATAGGCATTGGTCAGCCGATGAAGCGCCTTTACATCGCGCTGGTCCCGCCAAGCATAGGCGAGTGCGCGTTCCGTTTCGGCATCCAAAAGTTCCGCCTTCATTGCCTTGCGTGGCAAAGGATTCGTCGCAATATGGTCAAGTGCCATGTAATCCCCCTGGAAAAGCTCTGGTCTTGAAACCTGCTGTTCCAGCGGAGAATTCGGCAGATAGGCTTTCCTGCTGGAAACACAGAACGTCCGAAGCTACGCAACGGCACAGTCTCATCAGTCATGGTAAATCCGGGAAGTTCTCCCGCAATCGCACCCGCTTCAAAGGCGAAATTGGCTGAGAGCTAAGCCGGTTCACCAAATGGCGCGACAAAGCTCAATGCGCACTGAGGCCAAAAACGTCTTCTCCCCTTGTTTTGGACAGGTCCAACGGGTAGGCAAAAGGATGAAACCGTTCAAAATCAAGGATAAAGCACTTGCCTGCACCTGTCACATTCATTCTTGGAGGAGCTGCTTCGGGCAAGTCTGAATTCGCCGAGAATCTTTGCTTTAAGTCAGGTAAATCAAAGTGTTACTGGGCCACTTCACAAATACTTGATGATGAAATGCAAATTAAAGTGGATCGTCATCTCAAACAGCGTGGCAGTGGCTGGAAAACCCTCGAAGAACCGCTACTGGCCAAAGCGGCTTTGGCCCATTTGCAACCCGATGAAATCTGCCTCGTGGACTGCGCCACGATGTGGCTCAGCAATCATTTGATGGCTGAAAACGATCTATCTGAAGCACAGGCAGAGCTGCTGACAGCAATCGCGGAATGTGAGGCCGAACTGATCATCGTTTCCAACGAAACCGGCCTTGGTATTGTGCCAGATAATGCGCTGGCAAGGCGCTTTCGAGAGTCGCAAGGTCGCTTGAACATCGCGCTCGCAGCCCAGGCGGATCGGGTCATTCAAGTGACCGCCGGGCTACCTTTGGTCTTGAAGGGGGCGCTGGATTGACGCGCCTCTTTCTTGTCCGCCATGGGCCAACGCATGCCAAGACAATGGTCGGATGGTCGGATTTACCGGCTGACCTTTCAGACACGGCGGCCCTTTCTCGCCTTGAGCAGCACCTCCCGCAGGAGGCATTGGTCGTCTCATCAGACCTCTCTCGTGCTGTCGACACCGCAAGTGCAATTCAAGGCGAACGACTCCGCTTGCCGCATGTTCCCGCACTTAGGGAAATCAATTTCGGTGCTTGGGAATTGCGCAGTTGGAAAGAGATTGATGCCGAAGACCCGGAACGCATTCGTGCCTATTGGGAGAACCCTGGCGATGTAACCCCTCCTGGAGGTGAAAGCTGGAACCAGGTTTGTGCGCGCGTCAACAATGCGATAGATACACTCATCAGCAGTCACGAAGGTGCGAACCTGATTGTCGTCGGCCATTTCGGCCAGATCCTCACCCAAATCCAACGGGCAGAGGCGCTGGCCCCAGAAGAAGCCTTTGGGCATCGTATTGACAATCTATCCGTCAGCGAAATCTCATTCACGAGTGGCGACTGGAGCACACAGATCATAAATCAAATTTTGTGATGGAATAGCTAACAAATATTCCATTTTTAAATACATCATTCAGGGGTAGCCTCCCCTTATGACTTATGAACTGTATATTGGCGATCGTATGTATTCCAGCTGGTCCTTGCGCGGCTGGTTAATGCTTGAAAAATTCACCATCCCTCACGAGGTGACGCTAGTGGGGCTTTACTCTGGCACGATGGCGCAGGATCTGGCCCATCTGGCCCCTGCCCGATTGGTGCCTGCCCTAAAGATGCCGGACAGCACTGTCGTGGGAGAAAGCCTGGCCATGGCCGAAACCCTGGCGGAACGTCATCCCCAAGCAGGGCTTTGGCCCAGTGATCCGGCGCTGCGGGCGACTGCGCGTTGGTTGGTTGCTGAAATGTGTTCGGGGTTTGCCGCATTGCGCACTGACTGCCCGATGCAGCTCTCTCATGTCTGGCAGGGTTTTGAGCCATCAGAGGCCGTGCAGAAGGACCTGAACCGGATTGAAACCCTGTTTTCTCATGCACGCAAGCTCAGCGATGCTACAAATGGCCCTCTGTTCGGAGCCTATTCTCTCGCGGATGTGTTTTATACTCCCGTAGCAATCCGTATCCTCGGCTATGATTTGCCAGTCTCGGCTGAGACCCGCGCCTATTGCATGGATCTGATCCAAGACCCGGTTGTGAAGAGCTGGCGCAAACAAGCGCAGGAGGTCACATACGACCCAGAGCCATATGCGCTGAACCTTGAGCGCGGCGACTGGCCGGTGATATAGAAAGTCAGGCACCTACAGCGTTTCGGCGGGAAACCTACGTAAATTCCCGCTGAAACGAGGACGCGTTAACGACTCTCTTCTGAGATTGGCTAGACTTCCTCCTTGAGATTTCAGGAGGGTGTCTATGATCGCGCGCGCTCACACGGTTACCTTCCAAGGGATCGAAGCCCGCCCCGTGGAAGTACAGTGCTCCTTGGCAGCAGGGCTACCCGCCTTCTCCATTGTTGGGCTACCAGACAAGGCCGTCAGCGAAGCGCGAGAGCGTATTCGCGCGGTATTCTCTGCGATGTCTATCGCACTGCCTGCCAAACGGATTACGGTCAATCTCTCCCCGGCGGACCTGCCCAAGGAAGGCAGCCATTTTGACCTTCCCATCGCGCTTGCACTGCTGGCTGCCATTGGCCTTATCCCGCCAGAAGTCCCCGAAGACTATGTCGCTTTGGGGGAGCTTTCCCTGGATGGTTTACTGGTGCCTGTCGCTGGCGCCCTGCCTGCTGCGGTCTATGCTGCCAGCGCAGCCAGGGCCCTAATCTGCCCCAAAGCCTCCGCCGCCGAGGCGGCTTGGGCCGGAGAAGCCCTTGCCTTTGGCGCAGCAAATCTGAGCGAAGCACTGCGCCATTTTACAGGCGATATGCTTATTTCGGCGGCCCAGCCCGGTGAAGTAGCGGCGTCGCAGAACACGCGCGATCTGAGGGACATAAAAGGGCAGGAACAGGCCAAGCGTGCGCTTGAAATCGCAGCGGCCGGACGGCACCATCTCTTGATGGTGGGCCCGCCGGGATCTGGAAAATCCATGCTGGCAGCAAGGCTGCCAACCCTCCTGCCCCCTCTGTCACCTGCAGAAGCGCTGGAAACATCGATGATCCAATCCCTGTGCGGACAGATCGAAAGCGGTGGAATCAATCGCTCTCGCCCCTTCCGCGAGCCGCATCATACCGCTTCTATGGCTGCAATTGCTGGCGGTGGCCGCCGGGCCCAACCTGGGGAAATCAGCCTCGCCCACAATGGGGTTCTGTTTTTGGATGAGTTGCCAGAGTTCAGTCGCCCGGTGCTGGAAACCCTCCGCCAGCCGCTTGAGAACGGTGAGGTCATAATCGCCCGTGCCAATGCCCATATCCGCTACCCCTGCCGCTTTATGCTGGTGGCCGCCGCCAACCCTTGCAAATGCGGTCAACTTGCGGACGCCTCACGCGCCTGTTCCCGTGCGCCCAATTGCGGCGCTGACTACCTGGGACGCATTTCCGGCCCTCTGCTGGACCGCTTTGATCTTCGTGTGGAGATCCCACCGGTCGCCTTTGCGGATCTAGAACTCCCCCCAGCGCGCGAGGGCTCAGCGGAAGTTGCGCAACGTGTAGCTGCCGCACGCGATCGCCAGATGGCGCGATATGAGGAGTATCCGGTAGTTTCTTTGAACGCCGATGCAGAAGGGACGCTGCTGGATCAGGTAACAACCCTGGAAGCAGAGGGTCGCGATCTTTTGCAAAGGGCTGCAGATCATTTTGGCCTAACTGCGCGGGGCTATCATCGCGTCTTGCGCGTCGCACGCACCATTGCTGACCTCGATGGTGAAGACCGGTTACAGCGTCAGCATATCGCGGAAGCCATAGGCTTCCGCATCTCTTTCTAAACTCGGCTCGGCCAATACAAGATCAGGCCAGTCGTGCCTCAATCGCCAGCCAGATTTTTTCGGCGATATTCACGCCATCAAAGCGCTCCAGTTCCTGAATGCCGGTTGGCGATGTTACGTTGATTTCAGTCAGATAATCGCCGATCACATCGATCCCAACGAAGATCTGCCCTTTTTCGCGCAGAAGCGGGCCGATGGCAGCACAGATCTCCAAATCGCGCTCCGTGAGGCCGATTTTCTCTGGCCGACCACCTACATGCATGTTGGACCGGGTTTCTCCGGCTGCCGGCACCCTGTTGATCGCGCCAACCGGTTCACCATCCACCAGGATCACGCGTTTATCGCCATTGCTCACGTCCGGCAGGAACTTTTGCACGATCAAAGGCTCGCGACTGAAACCCGTGAACAATTCATGCAAAGAAGTGAGGTTGCGGTCATTGGCATCAAGACGGAAAACACCTGCTCCACCGTTACCATAAAGCGGCTTTAGAATGATATCGCCATGCTTGGCCTTAAAGGCTTTGATCGTATCCAGATCGCGAGCAATGGCCGTGGGCGGGGTGAGGTCTGGGAAATCCAACACCAGCAGCTTTTCCGGGTAGTTACGCACCCAGAATGGATCATTCACCACCAGGGTCTGCCCCTTCAACCGATCCAATAAATGGGTGGAAGTGATGTAATGCATATCAAATGGCGGATCCTGACGCAGCCAGACCACGTCGAAATCAGCCAGATCAACTTCCCGCATCTGGCCCAGGATGGCCGGAGTTCCTGCCACGCGCTGAATGGTCATATCCTGACCTCGTGCAGTTATCCGGCCTTCTTGATAAGCCAAATGGTCCGGGCTGTAGAAAAACAGCTCATGCCCCCGCTTCTGCGCTTCCTCTGCGAGACGGAAACTACTGTCGGCATTGATATCGACCCCCATGATCGGGTCCATCTGGAATGCGATTTTCATAGGCCTATCCTTTTGTTCCCGCAATAGATGGCCCAGCGCGACGCCATGTTCAACCATTGCAACGCTGTTATTCAAACCCCAGACCGTTTTCGAGGATTTCGACCTGCCCTTCTGCATCAATCAAAACAGCATCCAGCCGCACCTCTTCGACCTGCTCATTCGGAAACCGATCCAGATACAGCGTTGCACTTTGCCTGATGCGCTGAACTTGCTTTTGCGAAATGCGGGTGGCGGCTGTTTCAAAATCTGTCGACTTTTTCACCTCGGCGAAAACCCATGTTGCCCCTTGGCGAAGGATCAGATCAATTTCACCGGCCTCCCCACGCCATCGCTCTTCCACCACCTCAAACCCCAGTGCTTCATAGGCCCGTGCGGCCTGATGTTCGGCAGAAAGACCGCTCAGGTGGGATCTCAATCCTCGGTTTTGCCCCCGCTTCAGGCCTTGTTTCTGGCCCCGTTTCTGTTGAGGGTCTGACATTCTAGTCGCTCTTGGCGAGTTTGAGAGCCAGTTGATAGACCTTTCGGCGCGGCTGCCCATGCGCCTCTGCCACAATTGCAGCGGCATCCTTGACGGAGTTGTCGCGCAGCGCGGCTTTCAAATCACTTTCCAAGTCATTTTCGCTCACCTCGCTCTTGGCCGCTCGATCCACCAAAAGGACTATTTCACCCTTCACCGGTGCATCCTCCAAGGAGGTCACAAGCTCATTCAGGCTACCTCGACGGATCTCCTCGAACTTCTTGGTCAATTCCCTGCAGATTGCGGCAGGTCGATCCCCAAGGACATCCGCCATATCTGATAAAGAGGCCGCCAGACGTTTGGGCGATTCATAAAAAGCCAAAGTGCCAGGAATTTCTTTTACGTCTTCAAGACGTCGTCGGCGTGCAGCAGTGGTATTTGGCAGAAAACCTGCAAAAAAGAATGCATCCGTCGGCAGCCCGGCCAGGGCCAGGGCAGTAGTAACAGCGGTCGCTCCGGGTGCGGAGGTCACCAGAAACCCTGCCTCGGACGCATCGCGTGCGAGCCCGTACCCCGGATCTGCAATCAGGGGCATTCCCGCTTCAGAGGCGTAGGCCACAGATTGCCCTTGTTCTAAAGCGGTCAAAAGGCGCGCTCTGGCATTCGTCCCGCTGTGATCATGATAGGAAAGAACCTGTCGCCCATTCAAAGGCACGCCATGGATTTCCATCAGCCTTCTCAGCGACCGCGTGTCCTCTGCCGCGATCAGATCAGCAGAGGACAATACATCCAAGGCGCGCAGTGTAATATCGCGTGCTGTACCCAGAGGTGTGGCCACAAAATACAATCCCGGCAACAAATTGACGATTTGATGATTCACGCTGGACCCGCCTTTTTGGTCGTTTATTATTCCCCCCTGAACCAACACGGCGCAGTGACGCCGGACAAGGGGAGTTTCTAATCCATTATGTTTGCTGTTTTCAAAAACGCCCGCAAGGCTGCATTCTCCGCTTTGCTCGGTATTTCAGCTCTTTCTCTGGCGGCCTGTAACCCGGTTGCCTTAGGAAATGGGCCATCTATCAATACTTCGAAGCCCGTCAAAGTTGCTCTGCTTGTTCCCAAAGGCTCGCCACAATCCGGTGATAGTGTCTTGGCCCAAAGCCTGGAAAACTCCGCCCGTCTCGCGATCGCCGATCTGCAAGGTGTTCAGATCGATCTGACAATCTATGACACAGCCGGTGACCCGGCCCGCGCTGCTTCCGTTGCAACGGAAGCCGTGAATGGCGGTGCGCAGATCATTCTTGGGCCGGTTTATGCCGAAGCCGCAAACGCCGCCGGCATCGCGGCGGCAAAACGCGGCGTGAACGTGCTGTCCTTCTCCAATACGCCGTCCATCGCGGGGGGCAATGTTTTCATTCTAGGTTCCACCTTTGACAACAGCGCCCGTCGCCTGGCCAATTTCGCCAAACGTCAGGGCAAGAACAGCTTTGTCATTGCAAGTGGGACCAACGCCGCCGGGCAGGCCGGAGAGGCCGCGGTACGCCGCGCCGCCGCACAGGCAGGTGTCACTGTCACTGGCAGCATCGGATATGAGCTTTCACAGCAGGGCGTAATCAATGCGATTCCGCAAATTCGCGATGCCTCTGCTCAATCTGATGTCCTGTTCCTCACCGCCACAACCGCCGGGGCCCTGCCTCTGCTGACCCAACTACTGCCGGAAGCCGGAGTGAAACCTGGTGATATCCAATTTGTTGGTCTTACGCGTTGGGATATTCCGGCACAGACTCTTGCGTTGCCCGGCGTTCAGGGCGGGTGGTTCACCCTGCCAGACCCAGCCCGCGCCACCCGGTTCCGGGATCGCTACGCTTCGGTCTATGGCTCTTCTCCCCATGCGATTGGCGGATTGGCATATGATGGCATCGCGGCGATTGGCGCCCTGGTGGGTGCCGGCAACTCCAACGCGCTGACTGCAGCCGCCTTGACCCAAGGAGCGGGCTTCCAGGGAACCGGCGGCATTTTCCGCCTGCGTCCTGATGGCACCAACGACCGCGGCCTCGCCGTTGCAACAATCAAAGAACAGAAGGTAGTGGTCATTGACGCAGCCCCCAGCAGTTTCTCAGGCGCCGGATTTTGAAGACGATCTGAAAACCCTCGCAGTTTCACCTCCTCAGGGGTTGATCTGCGAAGCCTCAGACATCTTTGACGCAGCAGCTGTTCAAGCTGAGCTTGAGCAGCTTGCATCTGAACACCCACCGCAGGCCCTTCGCGGTGAAGTCGTTAAGCTGCTGCGGAACGCCAATAAGGCAGGCCGTGCTGCCATTGCCGAGGGCTTTGCCAAAGATCCGTTCAAAGCGCAGAGCCTGACCCGCTCCTATAGTTATTTGACGGATGGTTTGGTGCTGACCGCATTTCAGGTTGCAACCAAGTTCCTGCATCCATTGTCCAACCCCACCGTTGGGGAGCGCATCGCCGTGATCGCTGTTGGCGGCTACGGACGCGGGGAAATGGCGCCTTTCTCGGACGTCGACCTGATGTTTTTGACGCCTTACAAGATCACCGCCTGGGCCGAGAGCGTGATTGAATCCATGCTCTATATCTTGTGGGATCTGCGACTAAAGGTTGGGCATTCCAGCCGAACAATCAAAGACTGCCTGCGCCTGGGGCAAGAGGATTTCACGATCCGCACTGCCATGCTGGAGCAGCGTTATCTGACCGGTGATGCTGAACTGGCAGAAGAACTGGATAAACGCCTGCGCAAGGAGCTGTTCTCTAGTGATGCGCAAGAGTTCGTAGAAGCAAAGCTTTCGGAGCGCGACCAAAGGCACTTGAAGCAGGGTCAGCGCTACATGGTTGAGCCCAATGTCAAAGAGGGCAAAGGGGGCCTGCGCGATTTGCAGTCCCTCTATTGGATCGCCAAATATGTCTACCAGGTTCAGGACGTGGCAGAGCTGGTCCCATTAGGGCTGTTCAACGTGGAGGAATTTCAATCCTTTGACGCAGCCGCCAATTTTCTATGGGCAGCGCGCGCGCATATGCACCTCACGGTGGGACGCGCCACAGAGCAACTCAGCTTTGATTTGCAGGCCGAAGTCGCCAGCCGCATGGGTTATCAGGACCGGGCCGGACGGCGCGGTGTTGAGTTCTTTATGCAGGACTATTTCCGTCACGCAACCAAGGTAGGCGATCTCACCCGTATCCTGCTGACCAAACTGGAAGAGAGCCACAAGAAAGGCGCGCCCCTGCTGGAGCGGATTTTCCGCCGTCGCCCCCGTGTGAAACCTGGCTATAAGGTAATCCACAATCGCTTGGATATTCAGGATCCTGATGCATTTCTGAATGACAAACTGAACCTCCTGCGGATTTTCGAAGAAGGTCTGCGTACTGGCATGTTGATCCACCCGGACGCCATGCGACTGGTCAGTGCCAATCTGGACCTCATCGATGATGAGATGCGCGCCGACAAGGAAGCCTGCCGGATTTTCCTTGATCTCCTGCTGAAGCATGGCAATCCAGAACGCGCGCTGCGCCGCATGAACGAACTGGGTGTGCTCTCTGCCTTCATCCCCGAGTTTGAGCCGATTGTGGCGATGATGCAGTTCAATATGTATCATTCCTACACGGTGGATGAGCATACCATCCAGGTCATTTCCAACCTCACCTCCATTGAAAAGGGCGAGCTGGAGGATGAGTTGCCGCTCTCCTCCGAGGTGATCCGCAAAGGGTTGAACCGCAAAGTCCTGTTGGTGGCCATGCTGCTGCATGACATCGGCAAGGGCCGCGAACAGGATCATTCCATCCTTGGCGCACAGATCGCCCGCAAAGTGGCGCCGCGCCTGGGTCTCAGCAAGAGCGATTGTGAGACCGTTGAATGGCTGGTGCGCTACCACCTGTTGATGTCGGATATGGCGCAGAAACGTGATATTGCCGACCCCCGCACGGTGCGTGGTTTTGCAAAAGCCGTTCAAACAGTGAAACGGCTTGATTTGCTACTGGTTCTGACTGTTTGTGACATCCGCGGGGTCGGGCCGGACACCTGGAACAATTGGAAAGCTGCCCTCTTGCGCGCGCTTTACAACCAGACCCGCGAAGCGCTGGAAAACGGTATGGAAGCCCTGAACCGGGAACACCGGGGCGCGGCAGCCAAAAAAGCCCTGCGCGCCGCCCTGCCTGACTGGAGCAAATCTGATCTGAAGAAGGAAACCTCCCGGCACTATGATCCCTATTGGCAGGGGTTGCATGTTACGGCCCATATTGATTTTGCCGAAATGCTACGGGAGCTAGACGCAAAGAACGACCCAGGTGGCGTTGTGATCCGCCTCGATCCGGATGAAGACCGCGACGCCACGCGGGCCTGCTTTACCATGTGGGACCATCCCGGCATCTTTGCGCGGGTTTCTGGAGCGCTGGCCCTGGTTGGGGCCAACGTCGTGGACGCACGTAGCTATACCACCAAAGACGGCTATGTGACCGATGCCTTCTGGATCCAGGATGCAGAAGGTCACCCGTTTGAAGCCTCGCGCCTCAAGCGGCTCAGCCAGATGATCCGTAAAACGCTGAAGGGCGAAGTGATCGCCAGGGACGCGCTTGTATCGCGGGACAAAATCAAGAAACGCGAAAAAGCCTTTCGGGTTCCCACCCATATCACCTTTGATAATGAGGGTTCCGAGATCTACACCATTATCGAGGTGGATACGCGAGACCGGCCAGGCCTGCTTTATGATCTGGCTCGCAGTCTGGCATCCGCCAATGTCTACATCGCCAATGCGGTGATTGCGACCTATGGGGAACAGGTGGTTGATACCTTCTATGTCAAAGACATGTTCGGCCTGAAGTACCATTCACTCTCCAAGCAGAAAACACTGGAGAAACGCCTTCGTGAAGCCATTTCCGAAGGTGCAAAGCGGGCCGGATCATGAAACCAGTCAAACTTCTTTCCGGGTTCATGACCGTTGGGTTCTGGACCCTCGCCAGTCGTATTCTGGGCTTTGCCCGCGATATCATGATCGCCAGCTTCCTGGGCACCGGCGCCGTGGCAGAGGCCTTTCTGGTTGCTTTCAGCCTGCCCAACATGTTCCGCCGTTTCTTTGCCGAAGGCGCGTTCAACACGGCCTTTGTGCCGCTGTTTTCCAAGAAGCTTCAAAAGGATGAGGATCCGATTGGATTTGCCCGCGATGCTTTTTCGGGTCTTGCCACCCTTCTGATCCTCTTTACCCTGCTGGCCCAACTGATCATGCCCTGGCTGGTCCTTGCCATGGCCAGCGGGTTTCAAGGCGACATCAGGTTTGATCTGGCTGTTGATTTTGGCCGGGTTACCTTTGCCTATATTCTGTTCATTTCGCTGGCTGCGCTGCTCTCTGGTGTGCTCAATGCTTCGGGGCGGTTCGCTGCCGCCGCCGCCGCACCAGTTTTGCTAAACATAGTCCTCGTCACGGCCCTCTTGCTGGGGGAAACGGGGCTATTCGGAAATCTGGGCGAAGCACCAGAACCGGGTCTGCAGGGGTACTCCCAGGGCATCCTCTTGATCTGGGGGACCTTGATCGCGGGTCTGGCACAGATGGCTCTGGTCTGGATTGCTGCAAAACGGGCAGGCTTTGCTCTGCTCCCACGCCGCCCTCGCCTGACCCCGGATCTGAAACGCCTTGCCATCATTGCCGGTCCAGCAATGCTGGCGGGCGGTGTTGTGCAGATCAACCTGCTTGTTGGACGTCAGGTCGCCAGCTTCTTTGACGGAGCAATTGCTTGGCTCAGCTATGCGGATCGGCTGTATCAATTGCCTCTTGGCGTGGTGGGCATTGCCGTCGGTATTGTCTTACTACCAGACCTCTCACGCAGGTTGGCTGCTGAGGACACCAGCGGTGCCAAAACAGCGCTCAGCCGCGCGGGAGAGGTCTCTCTTGCCCTAACCATCCCGTCAGCTGTCGCCCTGATGGTCATTCCGCTGCCATTGGTCTCTGTCCTCTTTGAACGCGGTGCATTCGACTTTGAAGACAGCCAAGCCACCGCCCTAGCGGTTGCGATCTATGGGCTCGGCCTGCCTGCCTTTGTCATGCAGAAGGTTCTTCAACCGCTTTACTTTGCTCGCGAGGACACGCGCAGCCCGTTCAGATATGCGCTAATCGCTATGCTGGTGAATGCTGTGGTAGCCATTGGCTGTGCCTATCTGTTCGGTTTTACCGGGGCAGCCTTTGGCACCACCTTTGCGGGCTGGTGCATGGTTGCCCTTTTGCTGCGCGGCAGTGGAGCAATGGGGGATAGCGCCAGGTTTGATGCACGGTTTAAAACCCGCATCTGGCGCATTCTGGCGGCCTCCCTCGTCATGGGCGCCTTCCTGGTTGGCCTGTCTTGGGCGCTGGAGCCCTGGCTCTTTGGCAGCCCGCTTCGCTACCTGGCACTGGCCCTGTTGGTTCTGAGCGGCATCGTCAGCTACTTTGCCTTTGGTCAGTTCATCGGCGCCTTTAGACTGGCGGAGTTCAAAAACAACCTGCGGCGCGGCAAGAGCTGATCTTGCCGTGACCGCGACCTGAGGCGGGTCTCAGTCTCGTCGGATATTGCGGCGAATGCTGGCCCAGCCACCGGGCGCCAGAAAGAAGGACAGCCCAAACCCGGTAGCAAAACCACTTAGGTCTGCCACCCAGTCCTTTTGCCCGCCAAATATGAGACCAAAGAGCAACTGCGCTCCCATAAGAAACGCGATTAGGGAAAAAGCCCGGCTTTGCTGAGCACCCACCAGGGCTAGCTGTCGCCACAGGATATAGGTAAATGCCCCGATCAGGCCGTAGACCGCAGGGAAGCCACCAAACAGGGGCACCTCGGCATCCAGGAAGATTGCATAGCCCAGCGCGCCGCCAATGGCGGAACAGACAAAGATGATCACCATTGGCAGATCCCCAAAGACCTCTCCGACCATTTTGCCCATGGCCAGGATAAAGACGCAGACAAAAAGCGCATGGGTGAAACTGCCATGCACAAAGGCGTAGGAGAGAAACCTGATCAGATGCTCCGCAGGCCATTGCCCGGTTTCCTGCATCCACCAGAAAACCTGTGATGAGAAGGCGTAGGACTGGAAGGCCTCCAATCGCCAACCCACCGCTTCTGGCCCACCGATGATGCCACGGACACCAAGGGAAAAAGCGGCCTCAATCCCCATCACAACAAGCACAAGGGCGACAACCGCCGCTGGCAAGGGATTCACCGGAGAGGGGTTTGGATCACTGCTCATCTGTTCTTGCTCCTGGTCTTGGGCCGGTTGTCAGGGGTTTTTCTAAGGCGCAAGCGCTTTCCGGCGGCTTTCGGTGCGGCACCTGTTGACGATGCCTAGGCCCATGGGTAAGCGACTAAGACCCATAATTCCAGACGGGAGTTACGCCAATATGAGCGACACTGCATTCACGCCGCGCGTCTTTTCCGGCATTCAGCCAACCGGCAACCTGCACCTGGGCAACTACCTTGGTGCCCTGAAGCGCTTTGTCGACTGGCAAGCCCGCGACGCGGAAACCATCTATTGCATGGTCGACCTGCATGCGATCACCGTTTGGCAGGATCCCAAGGATCTGATGAAGTCCACCCGCGAACTCTGCGCAGGTTTCATCGCGGCCGGTCTGGACCCAGAACAATCAATCCTGATCAACCAGAGCCAGGTGCCCGAGCACGCCCAGTTGGCCTGGGTCTTTAACTGCGTCGCCCGTATGGGCTGGATGCAGCGGATGACCCAGTTCAAGGACAAAGCGGGCAAGAACGCACAAAATGCCTCGCTTGGGCTTTTCGCCTACCCGGCGCTGATGGCGGCGGACATTCTGGTGTATCACGCCACCCATGTGCCCGTTGGCGAAGACCAGAAGCAACACCTGGAACTGACCCGCGACATCGCCACCAAATTCAACCACGACTACGGCGTTGATTTCTTCCCGATCACCGAACCCGTGATCGAAGGTGCCGGGACCCGCGTGATGTCCCTGCGAGATGGCTCCAAGAAGATGTCGAAATCCGATGTCTCTGACGCCAGCCGCATCAATATGACCGATGACGCCGATACCATCGCCAAGAAGATCCGCAAGGCCAAGACAGATCCCGACGCGCTGCCCTCAGAAGCCAAAGGTTTGGAAGAGCGCGCCGAAGCCCGCAATCTGGTCAACATCTATGCTGCTCTTAGCGAGCAAAGCGTGGACCAGGTGCTGGCCAAAGTAGGCGGCAAGCAATTCTCCGAGTTCAAGCCCATGCTGGTCGATCTCTCGGTTGAGAAACTCGCCCCTATTTCCACAGAAATGGCCCGCCTGATGCAGCATCAGGATGAGATCGACAAGATCCTTGCGCGCGGGTCCGAGCGTGCCCGTGCCATTACCGCACCGATCCTGCGCCAATGTTATGAGATCATCGGAATGGTGCCTCCAGTCGAACTCTGAGCCAGGGGAGTTTCAGAAACAAAAAAAGGCCGCCAGAACCTGATCCGGCGGCCTTTGCTTTTTCTGTGAACAAATGATCATTCTGACGCTGGTGGACAGTGCCGGTCCACCATGCGCTGCACCATTGGGGCAAAATGCCAGTAGTCCGGCGTTTCCATGCCCGCACGCTTGCCCGCTTCATCCAGATAGCGCACGGCGATGATCTCTTTCAGATTTGGGTTGGCTTCAAAAACCGCCACTTCTTCTGCGTTCATCGGCCCACCCTGCAGCTCTAGCGTATGCACCGAGGCCGGGCTAAGACGCTTGAAATACTCCGGTTTGGTCGCGCAGAGATACCGCTTGGCCGCCACGTGGTACCGGCAGCAATCGGTGATCACGCTTGGGAAAAACTGCTCCAGCACCTCGGCGCCTGCATCCTCATGATGACGGTCTTCGGTGTCATCAGGGTGATAGGTTCCGAACTCTGAAGTGAAGTGGCCAATGTCGTGCAGCAGCGCGCCAACGATGATCTCTTCGGCCTGCCCATTCTGTTCGGCGATTGTAGCCCCCTGGAGCATATGCTCCCCCATGGTCACAGGTTCTCCCAGGTATTCCTCACCGCCGCGGCGTTCAAAGATTGAGCCAAGAAACTCAACGATATTGTCGCGATCGAGGCTGGCGATATCTGGCTTGCTCATAGTCCTACCCTTTATTTCGCAGAAAGCGCTGCAAACTTGGAACGCAGACCATCCTTGTCCGCATAGCATCCCTGCAGCCAGCGCGTGCCGGTGCCCGAATAGGCCTTGCGCGCATGCAGAACACGGGTGTTATCGACAACAAAGCTCTCACCAGGCTCCAGGCGGAAAGTCACCTCCATCGCTTCATCATCAATGATCTCACCCAGGCGGCGATAGGCAGCATAGTATGTCGCCATATCGTCAAATGGCACATCATTCACCGCTGCAAGCGAACGGTTGTTGAAGCGCACAGCGATCAACTCTCCATCCGGGGCCAGTTCAATCATCGGGCGGCGCGATTGCAGGCACGTGTCTGCGTCGCCAGCATATTCAAACCGGGCGCAATACTTGGCCAGAACATTGAAATAGTCTTGGTTCTCTTCGCGCAGGCGCAGGGCTGCGGCGAAACCATCAACCACCATGTTTTCGCCTCCTGCGGCAGAGCTTTCGAGGCAATAGAGCACCTGAATCGACGGAACAGGATCACGGTAAGGGTTATCGGTATGGGCCTGAAGGCCAAGACCGGTGAAGGCCAGATTTGTAGGGTTCACTTCAGTGCGCACTTCGAAATGGCGACCGTAGTTGGTCTCACGCACATAACCGAACAGGTCCACGACGCTGAAAAGCGAACCATCCTCTGTCGGGCCGTTTTCGACCTTGCCAAAACCATAGCGGGTGACCTTTCCCAGCCAATCCCGCAGGGCCTCACCGCCCTTTGCAAGCTCTTGAAAATCGCCAACTGGCACATCCGACATCAGGCTGCTGTTCCAGGGGGTGACAGCCTCTCCCAGCCAACCCAATTCCGCAGGAGCCGGTTTGTCATAGGCGTTTTCCGCCAACCAGTTCAGGTCAAAATCAACGGTTTTGTCTTCGGGTGCAAAGCTCACCCGCAATGCCCCATCTGCAATCTCTGCTGCCACCAGCTTGGTCTCGGCCGGAATGTCGCGCAGGGCAATCAGTCGCTGACCATTGCCGGGTGCGCGGGTCTCTGTGTCCCAGGCATTGTCACGCAGCCAGATGGCGTGGAAGCGTCGGGATTGGCCCTCGGCATCAAAGGTCAGGAAGTCGCCATTGGGGGAAAGGGTTACGGAAGTCATCGCTTGAGGTGTCCTAGCTGATCTGTTCACAGGTGACAGTTTCCGCCCTTGCGCCTATAAAATCAAATCAGCAAAAAGGCAGATGAGACTCAGATTTACTTATGCATAATTCCAAGACGGGTGACTCGAAATTTGACTCTATTCCACTGGAATGGGTGCGGGCCTTTGAAACCACAGCGCGGCTGGGCAGCTTCACAGCGGCCGCCCGTGAAACCGGGCTGACCCAACCCGCGATCAGTCAGCGCATTGCCAATCTGGAGCATCAGCTGGGCACCAAGCTCTTTGTGCGCAAGACCCGCGCCATCCATCTGACAACTGAAGGCGAGGCCTGGCTACCGCATGTGCAGGCCGCGCTGAACTCCCTGCGCGACAGTTCCGAAGCGCTGTTTGGGGTCGGACGGAACAAGATCGTGATCTCCGCCAGTTCCTCCATTGTGCAGCACTGGATCACACCGCGCCTGCCCGCCCTGCTGGAAGCCAGCGGCGCAGAAGTGACCATCAATACAATGGTTCTGTCGGGGGATGCCGCCGAAGAGGATGGCACCGTCAAGATCCGCTATGGCGCAGGCGATTGGCCGGGATTGTATAAGGCGCCCCTGTTTGAGGAACGTATCACGCCCATGGCCGCGCCCCCCCTTTTACAAAAAGCTGAGGATTGGCGCGACCTGCCCCGTCTGTCCGTCTCTGGCCCCCGCCCCAGTTGGCGCAACTGGCGCGAATTCACCGGCCAGCCAACCACCTCGCCCACCGCATTGCGCTATGACACCTTTGCTTCGGCCCTCTCCGCGGCTCGCGCGGGACTGGGCGTCTTGCTGGGCTCGCTACCTCTCTGTCAGGCCGATCTGGAAAGTGGTGCATTGATCCAGATGAGCACAGAGGTGATGCCACATCATGAAAGCTATTGGCTGCTGGCCTCCAAAGAGCGCATTTCCCGGCGGCAATGGGAGGTGCTGCGCGCATCGTTGACGAAATAGCGCTTTTAGGGCGCTTAAACAGAAGGGCGACAATACAGGCCTGTAACAAAGCCCATTATTTAAACTGTACCTTCCAGAAAATCACCACGTCCGAACCGAGGTGCGGGAAGCAAAGCGCCCGCCCCGTGGGGGCGGTTCGGGCGCTGCCAAAGCGGAGCCATAACAACTGGCGTATGGACTGATTGCTGCGGACTTCGCAGCCGCTCTTCGAGCCGTCAATGGGGGAGCATTCGAGGTAGTTGCGCTTAGCAAGATCACTCAACTTCAATTCGGCCGTAGCAACAGAAGACCGTCTTGGACTCATCTGTTGTTCTGTCAAAAATAGCCCAAGACGGTTGGCCTTTTTCCGTCATGAATGAAGTGCAAGACGCCCCATTTGCGAAGTCGATTTGGATTTCTGGAAGCTTACCAAGCAATGAAATGCCCGAAACAGATTGCCCACCAATCACTGAAAACCCACGCTGCCAATCTTCTTCATCAGACCAGCTCCCGCAGATTATACTCTTCTTACCGTCAATTCGCCAACTCCATTCGATCATGACTCCCCAAACACCACGAGGATTTTTGAAGGAACCGCCCAGACGTTGTCCCGTGTGAGAAAGGTTCCCAAACTCTAGAAAAAGAGCAGACCCCTGCCCCATCCAAATGTGGCTTAGACTTGTTCCAACCATTCTATTCGCCACTGATTGAAATGCCTTATGGGTCAATTACGCCTCAAGGATAGATTGAGTTGAATTTGACTAGCTCCATCGCACATCCGTAGCGCTTTTGCCAGTTTTAGAATGGCAACTCAGGACACGAAGCAGTTTTTACTCTACAGCCCCCGCACCCCGTTCAGGGTCAGGTTGGCGACCAGCTCGGCGTAGTCCTCACGCGCCTTGGGACCGGCGCCAGAGTTCCACATATAATACCAGTTCAGCATGCCAAAGACCGACATGGTGGCAGAGCGCAGTTTCTCCGCATCATTCGCAAAAACCTCTGGCGCGACGACCTGCAGTGTATTGCGGAGGAACTGCACCATCTCGCGCTGGTATCCGCGCAGGAGCTTTTGCTGATCCTCCGGCAACGCCCCCATAGAGCCCGACTGCACCTTGTGCTCATAATCGGCGCCCTGATAGGCGAGCAGGATCTCCGCCACCACCTGGCGCAGCGCCTCATCTGGGGCAAGCTGGGCGACTTCGACACCGCAGACCCGGTCGCGCAGGTCAGAGAGGTAGGTATCAAGGAGGCCGAAAAGCACAGCATCCTTGCTGTCATAGTAGTGGTAGATATTGGCCTTGGAGATCCCGCACTCGCGCGCCAGTTGGGTCATCGAAGCCCGATCATAACCGGCCTCGGCAAAGACCCGCATCGCATCCATTCGGCCGGATTTATAGAGCTCGATCTGGTAGTATGGCGCCAAGCCGCCAGTGGCCAGGAGCTGCTCTTCGATCTGGTTGGGGAAGACATTCACGCCGCGCAGGATCATAATGTCATCGCTACGCGAGAAGGTGCCGCTGCCCGTCGCGACGATGTAGGTTTATCCCGATCATGATTCTGCTGCTTATCTGTGCCTACCCGAACATAAAGTTCAATCGAGACTTCCCGGGTTTCGAACAAGACGTAGAACGGCGTGGTCTTGGTAAGCCGTCAAGCGGCATAAGAGAAAAGATGTCGGACCGTTTCGCTCGATCGCGCGGGGTACCGCAGCCGCCGATGATGCCTGTTGTGCATTGGCGTCGCCCGTTCTATCGGTCATTGTCTTCCAATTCCTTAGCGTGTCTTGCACTTTGCCGTCGGTATCTACTTCAGTTTCGCTCGGTTGCGAGGCGCATACCAAACACAATCAACACGCCCCCAATCGCGCGCGCGATCCAGGCTCTGCATCGGTCATAGACGCGCCTCGCGCGGCCGGTTGACAACGCAACGACTACGAGCCCATACCATGCGATCTCGATGGCGAAAGAGGACACAAGGATTGTCGCCTTCGCCCACAGCGCCGCGTCGGGCGGAACGGCGACAGCATAAAGGCTGACGAAGAAGGCAATCCCCTTGGGGTTGGACAGGTTCACCAGCGCGCCAAGGCGCACGCCGCGCCACGTCTCGCGTCGGTCGGCAATGAGACTGAGCTCGCCCGTCTCGGCAGTGTTCGCCACCGCGCCCGCGTTGCGCCATGCCTGAACACCCAACCAAATGAGATAGAGCCCACCGCCCATCTGCACCATCCGCGTCAGCCAGCCAACCTGCTGAAGGAACGCCGACAACCCGACCATCGCCAGCATCCCGTAAAAAGTAGCCGCCATAGCCAAGCCAAGAGTCGCTCCCCATGCGGCCTTATCTTCTCTGCTTAGAGCCAAGCGCGACACAAGCGCGAAGTTTGGACCTGGGCTAACGACAATTGCGACGTAGAGTGCGAGAACCGTAAGTATGACGGACAGGTCAGAAATACCCGCCATCACACGCTGTCTTTCATGGCGATGGCTTGTATCTTTATTTTCGCACCAAAGGGCAGCTTCGCGGCCTCGTAGACCGTCCTTGCCGGAAATTGTGAGAACCGCGTTCGGCAGACTTCATTTACCTCCGCCAGGTCGCGTTCAATGTCGGAAAATGCGATATCGACATAAGCGATGTCTTCCGAACAGAAACCGGCTGCGGCAGCAATCTTGAACACCAGATCAAAGGCACGATCAGCCTCCGCGCCTGCGCTGCCGGATCGGTAGCCGTCATCGTATACAGCCAGTTGGCCCGAGATGTGACAAGTGTTTCCGACGACAACAGCGTTGGATATTGGAGACGGCGACGCGGGAACGCCCGGAACTTTCTTGATATACTTACGCGACATGTGATGGTTATCGTTTTGCTGGGATCTGTTGACAGCAGCCTATACTCCATGACTGATGTCGGGTATGATCGCAAACCTTCAAAATCAGACAAAACGCCTTCAATCTGTTTTCATCATGGGCTTCAATGGCGTCCTGCTCATGGATGTGGCCGGTCCTGCTCAAGTGTTCGCATCCACAAACAAGGTCCTGGGTTGGAAAGCCTACGACATTGCAATTGGGAGCGAGGACGGCGGAGATGTTGCGACGGACACCGGTTTGACCTTGTGCGCTGATGTTTCCTTCGCCACGGTTGCTCGCGCGGATGTCTTTATTGTTCCTGGCGGCCCCGGCATCGATCAACGGCTTGATGATCCACTACTGCAGCGTTTTCTGAAGCGGGTGGCACCTCATATGGAGCGTTTCGTATCGATCTGCTCAGGTAGCCTCCTCACCGCTTCCGCTGGCCTCTTGAACGGTAGGAAGGCCACGACGCATTGGGAGCGCGTTAACCTCGCTCGCGAGCGGTTTCCAAGTGTAGATTGGCATCTGGACGAGATTTTCACCCATGACGGCAAGTTTCATTGTTCGGCGGGTGTGACGACAGGCATCGACCTAGCCCTTTCGCTTGTTGAAGCAGATCACGGAAGGCGTGTTGCTCTCAGTGTGGCCCGCGAAATGGTAGTGTTCATGCAAAGGCAGGGAGGACAATCCCAGTACTCGGAACCACTCAAGGCACAAGCGACAACAAGCAAGCGCCTGTGCGACCTCTATTGTCAAATCGAACAAGACCCTACTGCTTTATAGAGCGTGTCAAGAATGGCCGAGATCGCAGGGGTGACGGAACGTACGCTGCATCGTGATTTCACACAAGAATTTGGAAAGACACCCGCAAGCTTTGTGGAGGAGCGACGGCTTGCTGTTGCTCGGGTGTATTTGGAGGGCAGTAGAAAGTCTATCAAGGAGATCGCAGCCCTTTCAGGGTTTGTAACTGAACAGAAAATGCGGCGTAGTTTCGTGAAGCTGTTAGGCATATTGCCGACGGACTATCGAAACCGTTTTGGGGAAGTTGCCATACGTGCCGAGCGCAGCATTCGGTAAAAGGGGCTCTGAGCCGAATTGCGGCGATGCGGCTGCACGGCTGCGGCGAAACCTCGCCTGGTCGCAACCGCCAGATGAAACCAGCCAGCGCAAAGCGGTCATCACCTTCCTAGCGCCAGAGAGACAAGCTGATATTCGCTGCCTCCGCGAAGGTGTCGCTTCGCACTGCAATATAGACCATTCATACTGAAATGATCAGACTATCTAAACTCTGCTAGCCCCAATACCGGAACGAAATCCCATCGTCCTGTTCGAGAAACAACACCGCCTATAAGTTTGTTGGCCTTGGCACCCTGGAGAATATCACTCGTGCCACTCGATTTCACACCTAGGATTAGGTGTTTGTCATCGCCGTTGATTTGGCCTGTGTCAGATATGTGGTGGTCGGTTTTCCCGGTGGCCATCTGGAGGACTGGTGGCGGGCCATCGCGCGGCAGGCACGCTGAACCTGATGAACACCGGCACCGGCGGCATCTGGACGGTGGAGTTCACCTCCAGCGACAAGTGCGACAGTCCGGTCCTGCCCGAACCGCTGAGCCAGGTGCCGCAAGAGGAATAGATCAACACCCTTACCGGCGAGAGCGCCTAGGACACACGCCGCTGCCCTGCGGCCATCCTGGATCGAGGCGCCGCCGTCGTTATCCACATCCGCAAGAACGGGCGCCTTTGAAAAGAAGACTGTTCGGCCGCGATGGCTCAGAACGAGATCTGGCGCGCCACCCGGCACCCTGGGCAAGCCATCTGGAAGCGATGGACCGACTATCGTGCCCGAAGTCGGGTCGGGGCCAACCCTTTCGTGACCTCGCTCTGCAAAGCACTGCCGGGCAGTGGATGCGATGCACGAAACCCTTCGGCGAACGCATCGGCTCACGAGACCCAGACCGCCAGGCCGCCGAAATCCACATCCCCATCGCTCTCATGAACCGCTTCTACGAACTCGGCATGGCCAAGATCGAATGCGTGGCCTGAACGCAATGGAAAAGGGGAAACTCGCCCCGTTGCTGGATTCTGCACAATGCCACTCCAATGTGGCGATCACCTGCCAGACATATGCCAGATTCGCTCCTGACCACCTTCAAAATGCAGCAGACATTCTGGGTTTCGTCCAAATTCGGCAAGCCCGCTAAAGCTGGCCTAGGTTCAGCGAACTAGGAAACACTTTGCAAATGCCCCATCCATCTGAACAAGTATCAACATTTTCAGGGAAATATATGGTGGGTCGTGAGAGGCTCGAACTCCCGACATCTTCGGTGTAAACGAAGCGCTCTACCAACTGAGCTAACGACCCGTTGACGTGGGATTTAGACAAAGACGGGAACGGGCGCAAGAGGGGGAAGGCACTTTTTTCAAAGAAAAATACCTTTACTTCAAAAGCCGCTCTGAACCCTCTTCCAAAAGGTAGATACAGCCCTGTTCATTGCTCAGTTTGGCCATTTCAGACCGGGGCAAACCCAAAACGATCCCACGCATAACCTGCCCCAGCAAACCATGGGCTACCACCACGCTCGGCCCTTCAAGCGTAGTCATAAAATCATGGATACGGTTGAAAAAGCTGTCAAAGCCCTCCCCCTCGGGTGCGGCGCAAAACAAATCCAGATGACAAGGGTTTGCCCGGTAAATGTCCGGATAGCGGCGCTCCACCTCGTCCAGCGTCATGCCCTGAAGCAATCCCGCATCGGCCTCTGCCAGGCGGGCATCAGTTCGAAACCCAAGGCCCCGAAGCGCAATTTCCGCGGTTTGCTGTGCCCGTCCCAAGGGTGAGGCATAGCAAGCAGGGTTTTGCTGCAAAATCGGCGCCATAAGGTCGGCCTGTCGCCGCGCATGTTCCAGACCTAGATGGCTCAGCCGCGATTCCAATTGTCCCTGAATGCGACGCTCCGCATTCCACTCCGTCTGCCCATGACGCAAAAACCAGATTTTTGGGAAGTGGGCCATGGCCAGAGGCCTCCTGCTTTTAGCACAATTGCGCAAGTGGTAGCGCCCGACAGCCGCAATGAAAAGCCCCAGCCACCAGCGGAGCGGCGAAAACCCTTTCTCCCGGCAAAACTGCCCCGGTCCGTGCTCGACCTCTTGCCGCCTTTGCTCTGTCCCAATAGGATCCGCCCAGCTTCACAAGTAAAATCAACCATGCGCCCCATCCTCTACTCCTTCCGCCGCTGCCCCTATGCCATGCGTGCCCGGCTGGCGCTTTATGTGGCAAAACAGCAGGTAGAACTGCGCGAGGTTGCTCTGCGCGACAAACCCACGGCCTTTCTGGCGGCCTCTGCCAGCGGCACGATTCCCTGTCTGGTGACCGACGAGGGCGCGATTGATGAGAGCCTCGACATCATGATCTGGGCCCTGCGCCGCAATGACCCCCAGTATTGGCTGGATATGCCAGAGGCGGGTTGGGACTGGATTGCCAAGGGAGACGGGCCTTTCAAGAAAGCGCTGGATCAAACCAAATACGCCAGCCGCTACCCGGATCAGGATCCGGAGGTCTCCCGCGCCAAAGCCGCTGCCTTTCTTACGGATCTGGACCAACAGCTGCGCCAGGATCCCGGTGGCTGGATTTTTGCCAGGCCAACGCTGGCGGATTTCGCCCTGCTGCCCTTTGTGCGCCAATTCGCTTTTATCGACAAAAATTGGTTCGACGCCCAAGCCTGGCCAGATCTGCAAGGCTGGTTGCAGCGCTTTCTGGAATCAGAGGTCTTTGCCGAGATCATGCCCAAGTTTGCCCAATGGAAAGATGGGGACCACCCGACCCCCTTCCCAAACTCAATGCCTGACTGAACTGCGTTAGTTCGGCCAATCGAGGCCTGCCCAAGCGGGATGGGCTCAGAAAGGCCAGGCCCTTCGCTGACGCCAAAGCTTTGGACGGTGACTATTGCGAGCGATCCCCTGTGTGTCAGGCCCCAGCCTGACCTTCGGTCCGGGAGTTCGAACCGGTCCGCGCAGCGGCAAACGCTCCGGGGGAGCGTTTGAGGTTCGGACGGGCGGAGCCCTTCGCATCCAACCATGCAGTTCGAAGAGCGGCGCTCGCAGGATGTCCCCTGGGGCGTGAGGCGCTAGCCGCACGGCCCGCGCCTGACCTTCCCGTCATGCCGGAGGCATGCTTCCAGCATGGCGAAGGCGCTTCACGCCTCCCCAAAGGTCAGGCACGAGCCTTGTTGCGGGGAAAGGAGGCAAGAAAGCGTGTCTTGGGCTCCGCCTGAAAAATGTTCCTTAGAAAGTTTCCCTGCAAGTCTCAACCCACCTCAACAAGGAATAGTTATTGGAGAGGCTTGCTGTCCGGCTTGGGAAGAGACTTGGGCTTTTCTTGCTCAGCAATTTTTTTGTATCCGTCTACTTTCCTTTCGGTAACTGTCCTGGCTGTTTCAATCGCTTCCGCAATCGGCTGCGCATCCTCGCCAAATTTTTTTACCAAGCCTGATACATCAGCCGCCGCAGCTAGAAACGCTTTGAAACCGGATATCTCCTTGTAGAGTTCATTCTCCACATCAGAAATTCTATGATTGATTCTGCGTTTGTGATCTTGGGATAAAAAGTCGGCCTCGTCGGTTAATATCCGTGCCTTTGAGAGGAGATCTCTTATTTTTCCCTTTTCGCTATCAGATAACTTAGCTTGATCGAAAGAGGAAATGCAATCTTGATCTAGGAAGTGTTTTTCAAAACCCGAAAGATACAGCGATTCTTGAACTCTTTCAATATCTTCTCGATATTCATTGGCGGATTGCTGATCTTCAAATTCCAGATTGCCTTTCGCAATTTCCTGTAAATCCTCGTCATCTATTCTTTGAATTACTATGGCGGCGGCGCGCGCCAATAAACGAATTTCCGAAGTTTGCTTGTAATTTAGTTCTCTTATTTTTTCGTTGGTGTGTGGAACTACTTCAAGCATCGCGATTAATAGCTCACTTAGCGCGTCTTCTGGTTTTCGTGGTAGCGCCTTTAAATCAAACATCTTCGTCTCTTTTGTTTTCCTGAGGTATCAAACATCCAGCTCCTCCACGAACTTCGCATTTTCCTGGATATACTGGAAGCGGAGTTCGGGTTTCTTGCCCATCAGGCGCTCGACCAGATCACCTGTCTCGCCGGGCTCATCCTCATCAATTGTGACGCGGATCAGTTTGCGGGTGGTCGGGTCCATGGTGGTCTCTTTCAGGTCCTTGGCGTCCATTTCGCCAAGCCCCTTGAAGCGGGAGACATCAATCTTGCCTTTGCCGCCCAAACCTTTCTCTAACCATTTGTCGCGCTCAGCCTCGTCCAGGCAATAGACGCGCTTGGCTCCCTGGGTCAGGCGGAACAGCGGTGGACAGGCCAGATACAGATGGCCGCCATCGATTAGGGGCCGCATCTGGGTGAAGAAGAAGGTCATCAGCAGGCTGGCGATATGGGCGCCGTCGACATCCGCATCGGTCATGATGATGATCTTGTCATAGCGCAGATCGTCCAGGTTGAACTTGGTACCCAGCCCAACGCCCAGCGCCTCACAAAGATCGTTGATCTCAGCGTTGGAGCCCAGCTTGTTGGAGGCCGCACCCAGCACGTTCAGGATTTTACCCTTCAGCGGCAAGAGCGCCTGATTGACCCGGTTGCGCGCGCCCTTGCCAGAGCCACCGGCCGAGTCGCCCTCCACAATGAACAGTTCAGTGCCCGAGCGGTCCTTGGAGGTGCAATCAGTGAGCTTGCCGGGCAGGCGTAGTTTCTTGGTAGCGCTCTTGCGTTGAGTTTCCTTCTCCTGCCTGCGGCGCAGGCGTTCCTCGGCGCGCAGGATCAGGAAATCGAGGATGGCGCCGGCCGATTTGGTATCCGCCGCAAGCCAGTTGTCGAAATGGTCACGAACCGAGTTTTCGACCATCTTGCTAGCAGATTCGGTGGAGAGGCGGTCCTTGGTTTGGCCGACAAAAGCCGGGTCAGCAATAAAGCAGGAGACCAGCGCGCAGCCGCCCGCCATCAGGTCGTCACGGGTAATCTGCCCCGCCTTCTTGTTGCCGACCAGCTCGCCATAGGCCTTGATGCCCTTTAGGATCGCAGACCAGAAACCCGCGACATGCGTCCCGCCCTCGGGCGTTGGGACGGTGTTACAGTAACTTTGGGTGAACCCGTCGCGCGATGGCGTCCAGTTGATCGCCCATTCCACATAACCCGGCTCGCCGAATTTCTCACGGAATTCCACTTTACCGGCAAAGGGTTGGTCTGCGTAGATGGAGGATTTGCCCAGCACCTCTGTCAGATAGTCCTTGAGGCCGCCTGGGAAGTGGAAAGTGGCCTCGGTCGGGGTCTCATTATCGTCAATCTCTGATTTCCAGCGGATTTCGACGCCAGAGAACAGGTAGGCCTTGGAGCGCACCAGGGTAAAGAGGCGCTTGGGCTTGAAACGATGATGGCCGAAAATTTCCTCATCCGCGTGGAAGGTCACAAATGTCCCGCGCTTGTTCGGTGCAGCGCCGATCTTCTCCACCCCACCCAGTGGAAGGCCACGGGAGAAGCGCTGCTCAAAGAGCTCCTTGTTCTTGGCGACCTGAACCACCATGGAATCCGACAGCGCGTTCACGACGGAAGAGCCGACACCGTGCAGACCGCCAGAAGTCTGATAGGCCTTACCTGAGAATTTGCCGCCTGCATGCAGGGTGCAGAGGATCACCTCCAGCGCAGATTTGTCCGGGAACTTGGGGTGCGGATCGATCGGGATGCCGCGGCCGTTATCCGAGATGGTCACCGAGAAATCGGAATGCAGCGTCACCTCGATACGGTTGGCATGGCCTGCGACCGCCTCATCCATCGAGTTGTCGAGGATCTCCGCCACCATATGGTGAAGCGCGCGCTCATCGGTGCCGCCGATATACATGCCAGGTCTCTGGCGAACCGGTTCCAGCCCCTCAAGCACTTCGATTGAGGAGGCGTCATAGGTCTCGGATGCGGGCGTGCTGAGAAGGTCGTTGGCCATCGGCGGGAGCTGCTCTCTTCCTTAGTTTTGATTGCCGTCATTATGGCAGGTGTTGTGCCTATGGGAAAGGGCTCCGCAAGACCTGTGGAAAACTCCCCGCTTTTATGGCAAGAGGCAGCCGCGGCTGAACAAAGGGGCATAGCATGGCGTATTCAGGACTGGACCCGCAGGATTGGGAGGCGTTCCGGGCCAAGGCGCATCAGATGCTGGATGCGGCCGTGGATCAGATGGCCGATGCCGCCGGGCGACCCTGGCAGCCGCTGCCGGAGGATCTCTCAACCCGCTACGCCATTGGACAGTCCGGCGATCTGGTCAAGCGCCTAACGGAGGACGTGCTGCCGCATCACGGCGGCAATATCCATCCGCGCTTCTGGGGCTGGGTGCAGGGCACCGGCCTGGCCTCTGACCTGCTGGCTTCGATGGCCTCGGCGGCGGTGAATGCCAATCTCGGCGGCCGCAATCACGGCGCCAATGAGATGGAGCGGGTTGTCATTGACTGGACACGCAGCAGGATGGGCCTGCCGGAGGGGGCCAGCGGTGTCTTTGTCACCGGCACCTCTCAGGCAACGGTGCTGAGCTTCCAGGCCGCCCGGGTGCGGGCTTTAGAGGGCCTGCGCCGCTACGGCCAAGACGGACGCCGCCTCACCGCCTACGCCGGTGCCGGGGTGCATAATGCCACCTCAAAAGCGCTGGAGCTTTTGGGCATTGGCAGCGGGAACCTGCGCAGCGTGCCGCTGCTTGACGGCCGGATCGACTCCGAGGCGCTGCGGCACATGGTGCAGGAGGACCGCAAGGCCGGCGCCCTGCCCTTCCTGCTGGTCGGCACAGCGGGTTCGGTCGACCTCGGTCTGTTCGATGATCTGAACGCGCTTGCGGATGCCGCGGCAGAGGAGAAACTCTGGCTGCATGTGGACGGTGCCTTTGGCGCCTGGACCCGGCTGGCGGAACAGCCCTACAGGGGTTTGAGCGACGGGATCGGGCGTGCTGACAGTATCGCACTGGATTTCCACAAGTGGTTTTACGTCGGTTATGACTGCGGCTTGTGCCTGATGCGCAGCGAGGATGAGCACCGCGCCGGTTTTGCCGCCCGCCCAGCCTATCTGGAAGGGGCTGCCCGGGGGCTGGCCGGGGGCGAGCCCTGGTTCTGCGACTACGGCATCGACCTCAGCCGGGGCAACCGGGCGATCAAGGTCTGGGCCGCGCTGGAAATGTTCGGCGAAGAGGCCTTTGCCCGCGCCATCACTGAAAACTGCCGTCAGGCGGCGCTGATGGCTGATCTGGTCACCGCTGAACCGGATATGGCCCTGGCCCATCCGGTGGTTTCAAATATCTGCGCCTTCACCGCCCGCCGCGATCTGCCGCCGGAGGCTCAGTCGCGCCTGAATTCGGAGATTGCCCAAAACCTGCAGGAAAGCGGCGAGGCCGTCTTCTCCACCACCCGCGCAGGAGGGGTTCAGGTCCTGCGCGCCGCCATCGCCAACCACCGCACCCGGGAAAGCGATATCCGCGCCGCCATCGCTGCGGTTTCAAGGGAGGCAAGCGATCTGCAACTTCCAGACACTTGCGCAGGATAGAAGTTCGCTAGTTCTGGTGACCGGAATGCCCCTCCTCGAAATCCCAAACTTTGTTTCGGAATCCCGTTTCAAGAAAGACAAAGACCTTCTCTAAGTCAGTGTTCTTTGGGACATCCACCGAATAGAGATCGTAGCCAAAACTTCCCTGCTCATAGGTGCAGCCCTCCGCCGCAATCGGGGCCCAATACCGATGGAAGAGATCTTTTTCAGCCTCTTCAAGCAAAATGATCCGATACGTCGAATGCCCCGACGGGGCCAAGATGCGCTCAAACACCAAAGCATCATCTTCTTTTATGGCTTGAACCTGATCTTTATAGCTCAAGCCTCTGCCGAAAAAGGGTGAATTCTCCAGCCTAAAGCGATCGGGACCGAGCCTCGTCACCCATAAGCTTTCCATCGAATAGCCATGCCAGGCATCCTCTGGAAGCCGGATGTGCATTTTCTCCATCAACTGCGTTTTCTCCCCAATATCCGGCTACTCCGGCAATGCCCAAAATCTATAAACGCAATTGCTATTGATCAAACAGCAGATGACGTGCCGTTTTTGCTTCTTCACGCGCTACCTTTGCGTATTCTCGCTTGAATAACAAAGGGAGAACCACATGGCCTGGATCAAAACCGTTCCGTTTGAGGAAGCCACCGGGAAGCTGAGAAAACTCTATGACCGGGTGACCGGGCCGGGTGGCAATGTCGACAACATCATGATGATGCACTCGCTGCGGCCACATTCGATGGAGGGCCATATGGCTCTCTATAAGAATGTGCTGCATCACACCGGCAATCAGATCCCCAAGTGGTTCCTAGAGGTTCTCGGGGTTTGGGTCTCCTCACTGAACGACTGCGCCTATTGCGTCGAACATCACTTTGCCGGGCTGCAGCGCCTCTTGCGAGATGAGGAGAAAGGACTGGCAATCCGATCCGCAATCGAAGAGCGCACCCCTGAGAAGGCGCCTCTGGATGCCGCGCAGAAATGCGCGCTGGCCTATGCCCGCAAACTGACCGAGGCCCCAGCCTCTCTCCATGAGGAGGATGTGAAGGCGCTGCGTGCGGCCGGGTATGACGATGGTGAAATCCTGGAGATCAACCAGGTGACTGCCTATTTCTCTTATGCCAACCGCACCGTCCTGGGCCTGGGCTGTTCCACCAAGGGCGATGTCCTGGGGTTGAGCCCAAATAACTCTGAGAATCCAGATGACTGGGGCCACAAATAGACCAAGACTGCAGTTAACACTGCTGTGAAGCCTGTTGCTCGATAGAGATGTGCTTCCTAGTCTGAGGGGCAAAGCCTCAGCCAGGAGCACATCATGAGTTTTATCGCCGAAAACCAGTTGGTTTTGATTCTGGCTTTCTTTCTGGCGGGTCTTGGCGGCACAGCGCTCCTGTTTCGCAAACCCGCCGGACACAGAGCCTGGAAACTTGCAGACCTGGTCTGGGTGATCCTAGGGGGTTTTGGCGCTTTGGTGGCGGTCATCGCGGGGATCTATAAATCCGACAGTAGCCATCTGGAACGCCAGATTGATGTGGCCTATGCCGCCATCGCCGCCTTTGACCGGGATGCTGCCCGCTTTCGCCTGCGGTTTTGCGACCCGGCCTATGATGGCGACATCGCGGTCCTATGCGAGAAAATCGAGTTTCTCTCGGCCTCGACCGCAGGCAATGCGGAACTGCCACTCTTTGTTGCTGTCACGGATGAGGTTTCACCGCTGCAGGGGCTGAGCTTCTTGTTTGGCGGTCGCAATGACGCGGACCAAATGAAAGAGATGGCAGCAAAGGCCGAGGCCTTTGACCCGGAGGCCTTTCTGGTCTTTGCGGCGCTGGATGAGCCGACCCAGGCCGCGGTAGAGACCATGCGGCGCAAAGTTCCAACAATCGCCGGTGATTTCCTGATCCTGGCACGGGCCTATGACGAGTTAATCGAGCAGATCCGCCGACTTAAGGAAGAATGGGAATATCTTCAGGAAAACGCCTACATCTTGATGTTGCAGCTTTTTGCCCTTTGCCTTGTAGCCTTTGCCGCCCCCTTTCGTCTGGGTAAATCCCTGGTGGAGTTGCGACCCTTCCGTCGCTAGTCTGTTTGAAACCCCAGGAGGTAGAGCAGATGACGGAACAGAGCGAGTTGCCCCTTCAGGATGCTGAACAGCTCCTCCAGGACAATTTTGCTGAATGGGTGAAAGCACTCGACCTTTCGATAGAGAGCTTCACGCCCAAAGCCGTAGTGCTGCGCATGCCGCTGGCCCCGCATCTGGCGCGGGTCGGTGGCATCGTTTCAGGCCAAGCTCTTGCCGCCCTTGCAGATACGGCCATGGTCCTCTCTGCCGTTGCCCATGCAGGTGAAATGAAGCTCTTTGCTACAACGGATCTGCATACGCAGTTCCTGCGTCCCGGCACCGGTACAGCCATCCTCTGTGGTGCTGAGGTTGTGCGGGCCGGAAAATCCCTGGTCTTTGCCCGCGCAGCGATGGAAGAGGAAGATAGTGGCAAAGTGGTTGCCACCGCAACCGCCACTTTCTTTGTGCCCTAGAGCCACCTGATCCTGGAAAAAGGCCCTTAACATGCGCAGTTTTGATGAAATTTTTGAAATTTCTGCCGCCCGTCATGGCGGCACTGACGCTCTGGAAGCCAAACTGCAAAAGCCAGATCCGAAGGTCTCCAAACTGCCAGAGGATCGCTGGCTGGCCCATATGACGCGCTGCATTTTTCAGGCTGGCTTTAGCTGGAAAGTGATAGAGGCCAAATGGTCTGGATTCGAAGCGGCATTCCACGGGTTCGAGATTGCACGCAATGCCTTCATGGATGAGGAAGCCTTTGACAGCCTGCTTTCCAACAAAGAAATCATCCGCAACGGCGCCAAGATCCAGGCAGTACGTGACAACGCCGCCTTTCTGCTGGACCTGCGCAACGAGGGAGGTGTTGGCGAGATCCTGGGGAACTGGCCTGCCGAAGACTTCTGCGGGCTTTTGGAAATGCTCAAAAAACGCGGCAGTCGCCTCGGCGGCAATAGCGGACAGATGGCGATGCGGTTTGCGGGGCGTGACGGCTATGTCCTGTCACAGGATGTCACCGCCCGCTTGATAGCCGAAGGGATCATCGACAAGCCCGCCACCTCGAAACGTGCCATGCTGTCGGTTCAGGAGGCTTTCAATGCATGGCACAGTCAATCCGGTCGGTCGCTGTTGGAAATCAGCAAGACGCTGGCCTTCAGTTGCTGACGCTTTCTTGGACCTGGCAGGAAAAAATCCATAGCGTTGAGAATTCCTGTCTAGGCCTCAACGAAAGGCCAAGCTAGGGTCACACCATGGTGCTGCGTTTTTGTCTGATCTTTTTGCTGCTTGCAGCCTGTGGTCGCCCCCTTAGCGAGACCGAACGCGCCTTTCTTTCCGACATCCACGGAGAGGGGATCAACCTGGACAAGGTTCGTCTGGTCAAGGGCGCCCCGGTTGCAGCCATTACCTTTCGTCGAAAACCCAGGCCGCGCGTCACCTGCCGCGAACGTATCTTACCGCCGGTCAGAAAAGAGGAGGTCATCACCTCCTCTCCGGCAGCGGTTGCCCTGTTCAACCGGATCTTTTTTGTCAAAGACTGGTATACTCAGAATTACCTCCCGGCCTATCCGGATAGGCTCTATCTGGTTGAAGCCATGCTCCTGGCGCATGAGATCACCCATGTCTGGCAGTGGCAGAATAGACGGCAAACCGGATATCATCCCCTGCGTGCAGCGGCCGAACACAGCGGCAATCCGGATCCCTATTTGTTTGAACTGAACGGCAGCCCGGATTTCCTGAGCTATGGCTATGAACAGCAGGGCGCCATTGTCGAGGAATATGTTTGTTGCCGCGCCCTCGCTCCGCAGGCCGCCCGCAGCAAACGCCTGCATGCCATGCTCAAAGACGTGATGCCGGTCCGGGATCTGCCTAAAGCGCCCGAAAGCGACGTCTATCTGCCCTGGAAAGAGGCTGAGATAGAAGGCATCTGCTCCTAGTTTCAACGACACATACCCATGACGTAAACCTAGTATCGAAGCCCAAATGATGGACCCGGTAGAAATACGGTCCGGAGGTTTTGATACTTGATCCTCGGCGGCCCTCCCTCTCTAGTTGGGAACTGCAGAAGACATGAGCCAAGGACAGGATCCTCAGAATGCTACATTACGCGCTAATCATGCTGGCCGCTGGCCTTGGCATTCCGGTTCTTGCAGCGTTGAACGCCGCCCTGGGACAGTTCATCGGCTCTCCTGCTGCCTCTGGCGTTGTGCTCTTTGCAGTCGCCTTTCTTGCGGCACTTGCCTATTGCCTGATTAAAGGGCCCGCCGCTCTGATGCTCTTGCCGCAAGCTCCCAAGCATTTGTTTCTGGCCGGTCTTTTAGTGGCCTTCTATGTTCTTTCAATCACCCATGTAGCGCCGCATTTCGGGGTCGGAAATGCAGTTTTCTTTGTTTTGCTTGGCCAGTTGGTCAGCGCCGCAATCATTGATCATTTCGGATTATTTGGCGCGCAGGTCAGTCCCCTCAGCATGACCCGCGCCGCTGGTATTTCGGTCATGGCTTTGGGGGTCTGGATCACTCAACTTGCCTAGGCCCTCAGACCCGGATCAAGGTACAGGACTGCTCCCTTCTACCTAGTCTCCACTCATTGGAATCGAAGAGCCAAAGTAAAAAATGCGTTCTCGGCCCGCTTTGGCAGCCAGATTAAAAGGGTTCCAATCTGCCCGCTTCAAGCTTAACCCGGCGATCCATTCGTGCGGCAAGCTCATGGTTATGGGTTGCAACCAGGGCCGAAAGCCCGGTTCCCTTGACCAGATCCATCAAAGCCGCAAAAACTTGATCCGAGGTTCCCGGATCCAGGTTGCCCGTGGGCTCATCCGCCAGAAGCACCCGTGGGGAATTGGCCAAAGCCCGACAGAAAGCCACGCGCTGCTGCTCCCCACCAGAGAGGGCCGCCGGGCGATGATCAGCTCGGGCACTCAACCCAACGAGCTCCAGCAGCTCTTTTGCGCGCGCCTCTGACGCTTGCTGTGAAGTGCCGTTGGCCAGCTGCGGCAAAGAGATATTCTCCAGCGCGGTAAACTCCGGCAGCAGATGATGGAACTGATAGACAAATCCAACCTCCTGACGCCTGAGAGCCGTTCGGGTATTGTCCCCCCGCCCTGTTGCCTCTTGCTCGGTCAGGTGAATGCTACCGGAATCAGGAGTGTCCAGAAGGCCCGCAATGTGCAGCAATGTGGACTTGCCCGCTCCCGAAGGAGCCACCAGGGCGACCATCTCTCCGGGCCTCAATGAGAAATCAATGCCCTTTAGCACTTCTACCTGCCCCGGTTGTCCGGGGTTATAAGATTTGGCAACATTCTTCAGCTCTAGAACCGCATCATTCATAGCGCAGAGCCTCCACTGGATTGAGGCGCGCTGCACGGCGCGCCGGGAAGATTGTCACCACAAAGGAAAGCCCCAAAGAGAGCGAGATCGCCGACAGGACATCCTCCAGCCGCAGCTCTGCCGGTAGCGCATAGATCCCACGGATAGATGGATCCCAGACGCCGCCGCCCATAACGTAGTTCACGAAAGAGAAAATCGGATCGATATAGATGGCAAAGAGACAGCCCAGGACAACACCGCACAGGGTCCCGATGACACCTGTAAAGGCGCCGCAGATAAAGAAGACCCGCATCACCGATCCCTCGCTCAGGCCGATTGTGCGCAGGATACCAATGTCACGGCCCTTGTTCTTGACCAGCATAATGAGGCCCGAAACGATATTCATCGCGGCGATCAGCACCAGGATCGACAGGATGATGAACATCACATTGTCCTCGACCTCCAGCGCACGCAGGAAGCCGCCAGAGGCATCGCGCCAGGTCCAGGCCCCGACAGCCCCTTCAGCTGCCCCAAGAAGGGGCAGGACCATCAGATCCACCGCCTCTGGGTTTTCCACCATGACTTCGATCTCATCGGCAAAACCCTCGCGGTTGAAATAGCTCTGCGCCTCAGCAAAGGGCATGTAGAGACGGGTCTTGTCGATATCATAGCGCCCAGCGGTGAAGACATAGACCACCTCATAGGCACTGACTCGCGGGCTGGTGCCAAAGGGTGTTTTGACACCATTGGGTGAGATCAGCTTGATCTTGTCACCAACAGTGACCCCGAGTTCGCGCGCGACCCCGGAGCCAATAGCGACCCCTTCTTCAAACCGGTCGAGATCACCGATCGAACCATCGCTCTGGGCGACGCCGGGAATGGTCTGCACCCCGGTTTTGGAAATGCCAAAGACCTGCACGCCCGCATTGCGCTGGCCTGCATTGGCCATGACCTGGCGTTTGATCAACGGTGCGGCTCGGGTGACGCCGGGAACCGCTGCCACGCGCTCTGCCATGGCGTCAAAATCCGTGAGATTGCGTTCGAATTGCCCCGCTGCGTTTAGCTCTCCGTGGGCATAGATCGAGACATGAGCATTGGCACCCAAGATGGTTCCGACAAATTCCGAACGAAAGCCCGAGCGTACCGCAAGCGTCGCGATCAGTGCAAAGACCGCCAGTGTAATCCCAACCAGGCTGATCACGGTCATCACCGAAATCCCGCCTTCGGCCCGACGCGCGCGCAGGTAGCGCCAGGCAATCATCCATTCAAATCGCGCAAATGGCGGCGGTGTTTTGGCCATATCGGCTCCTGCTCGCAAATTTTGCGCCAAACTGCGGGTTCAGGCGCCTTTGGTCAAGCGAGGCTTCGCAATTCAGGCGGTATTCCCCCGCCCAAGGGCCAGGCCTACACCCACAACCGGCGGCTCTGAGCATTCAACGTACATAGAAATTCGGATCTAAAGCCTTGAATAGAGGTGAGCACTGAACAAAAAAGAGGAATTCAAAGCAGTGATCGGGCAAGCTTTGGCGCTCGCCCGATCACAAAAACCACGTTTGGCTGCATCTTAGAAACCACGGCCGGTGTGGTGTTTGGCGTAGATCTCAGCCACTTTTTTCACCGCCTCTTCCGGCGACATCTCTTCGCTTTCACCGGTGCGGCGCGAGGTCAGCTCGACAACACCGTTCTTCAGCCCGCGCGGGCCCACGGTGATGCGCCAAGGCAGACCGATCAGATCCATGGTAGCAAACTTGCCGCCGGCGCGTTCCTTACGGTCATCATAGAGAGGCTCCAGGCCCACTGCTGAGAGAGCTGCGTAGATCTTCTCACAGGCCGCATCCGCTTCGTCATCGCCCTGCTTGAGGTTGACGATACCGCAGTGGAAAGGCGTGACCCCTTCGGGCCAAATGATGCCTTTATCGTCATGGCTGGCTTCGATGATCGCCCCCAAGAGGCGCGACACGCCAATGCCATGAGACCCCATATGAACAGGTACGCTGCCGCCATCGGCTGTCTGCACGGTCGCGCCCAGCGCCTCGGAGTATTTGGTGCCAAAATAGAAGATCTGGCCCACCTCAATACCCCGCGCCACACGGCGGCGCTCTTCCGGGATCTCCTTGAACAGGGCCTCATCATGGGTCTCATCGGTGCGGGCATATTTGGAAGTGAACTCCTCCAGCACGCCTTGACACTGCTCGACGCTGTCATAATCGATCTCGCGGTCGCCGAAGGTCAGGTCGGTGACGGCCGAGTCATAGAAGACCTCGCTCTCGCCGGTCTCCGCCAGCACCAGGAATTCATGAGTGTAATCGCCGCCAATCGGGCCGCCATCGGCACGCATCGGAATCGCCTGCAGCCCCATACGCTCATAGGAGCGCAGATAGGTCACCAGATGGCGGTTATAGGCGTGCAGCGCATCCTCTTTGGTGAGGTCGAAGTTGTAGCCATCCTTCATGTAGAATTCACGCCCCCGCATAACGCCAAAGCGCGGGCGGATCTCATCGCGGAATTTCCACTGGATATGGTAAAGCGTCAGCGGCAGGTCCTTGTAGCTGCTGACATGGCCGCGGAAGATATCGGTGATCAGCTCTTCGTTGGTGGGGCCATAGAGCATATCGCGCCCGTGGCGGTCGTTGATCCGCAGCATTTCTTCGCCGTAATCGTCATAACGGCCGCTTTCCTTCCACAGATCCGCCGACTGCAGGGTCGGCATCAGCATCGGGATATGGCCCGCGCGCATCTGCTCATCATGCACGATGGTTTCGATCTTTTTCAAAACCTTAAAGCCAAGCGGCAGCCAGGAGTAGATCCCGGCGGAGGATTGCTTGATCATGCCAGCGCGCAGCATATAGCGGTGGCTGACAATCTGCGCCTCAGAAGGCGTCTCTTTCAGAACAGGCAGAAAATAGCGGGACAGGCGCATCTTGGCTCCATGGGTGATGTGAATGGGCGTTTGCAGCCGGTTTAGTGGGTGTCAATCCTGCAAGCAAGGGGGTGCAGAAAAGGGCCGAACCCAGCGACTAGGTTTGTTCAACGCCTCAGAGCCTGCCGAAGAGAAGATTTCCTCAACAGGCTTTCGCAAAACACCTGCGCAAAGAAAGACGCTCGCCGATTGGCGAGCGTCTCATTGGTTCTATTCAGATGTAAAGTCAGACAGACCTGCGGCGCCGCATCAGTCCTAGACCGCCCAGAGCACCAATTAGCAGCATCCCTCCTGCGGGAAGGGGAACCGCAGCGATGGAATTCCCTAGGATCGAAAACTGCTGTTCCCGCTGGTAACTCAGGAAGGTGTCGAAAAGCATGTTATCGCGTGACTGACGCAGGTTCCCTGAGGGGGTGCTTATACCCCAATCAGAGTAGCTTCCGGCGGAATTCACCCCATTGAAGGCAAACCAATAGTCGCCAGCACCAAGGTTAACGTTCAGGCCAGAAATAGTCGCCTCGTAAATCCGGTAGCCGCCAGTTGTCGCAATCTGAGTACCGGTAACCGATACATTTTGTTGCAGAAAAAGATTGTTCATTGAGCTGTCATACAGCCCGATATCAAGAAGCGCCTGCGTTACATCACTGTTTGTAAAGCCAAAGGCAAAAGTAACTCCTGTTACAGTCGTATTCGTACCCAAGGTAAAATCGTCGGCGATTCCATAGATATTACCTGCATTTCGATTGTTACCATTGCCGATCACACCATTATCATAGACAACTGTGGCGGTAGTGATCTTCCCCCACTGAAGTGATCCGCCCGTATAGTTAGGAAACGGAGGATCAGATATGGGAATCAAGCGACACAAGCCCGAAGAGATTGTCACGAAGTTACGGCAGGTTGAGGTGCTTTGCGGCCAAGGGATGCCGCGCGTAGACGCCATTCGACAGGTGCAGATTACAGAACAAACCTTCTATCGCTGGCGCAAGCAATATGGCGGTATGGGAACCGACCAACTGAAGGAACTAAAGCGACTTCAGAAGGAGAATGACCGGCTGCGTCGGGCAGTTTCTGATCTGACATTGGACAAGCTCATTCTGTCGGAAGCTGCACGGGGAAACTTCTGAGCCCCTCGCGCCGCCGTAACTGCATTGATCATGTGCGACGCCAGTTCCACGTCTCAGAGCGTCGCGCCTGCCGTGTTCTGGGACAGCACCGTTCCACACAGAGGCGGGTGCCTGTTGGACGTGCTGACGAAGACCGGTTGGTGTCTGACATGATCGAACTGACACGCCAATATGGTCGATACGGTTACCGTCGGATAGCGGCTCTTCTGAGAGACGCCGGCTGGCAAATCAACGACAAACGTGTTGAGCGCCTATGGCGGCGTGAGGGGCTGAAAGTTCCAATGAAACAACCGAAGAAAGGACGGCTCTGGCTGAACGACGGGTCGTGTGTTCGACTCCGGCCCGAATATCGTGACCATGTCTGGTCCTATGACTTCGTGCACCATCGAACGGATGACGGGAAAGCGTTCCGGACACTGAACATTCTGGATGAACACAGCCGGGAATGCCTGGCGATCCGGGTGAAGAGGCGCTTGAACTCGGCAGAAGTTATTGACGCGCTGACAGATCTTTTCATCCTGCGTGGCGTTCCTGCTTTCATCAGATCAGATAATGGCCCAGAGTTCATTGCTCAGGCCGTTCGAGATTGGATCGCAGCGGTCGGTGCCCAAACGGCCTACATTGAACCAGGATCACCTTGGGAGAACGGATGCTGTGAAAGCTTCAACGCGCGCTTCAGAGACGAGCTGCTGAATGGAGAGGTATTTTACAGCCTGCGTGAAGCCCAGATCCTGATTGAACAATGGAGAAATCACTACAACACAAAACGGCCGCATAGTGCTCTGGGCTATCGCCCACCGGCTCCGGAAGCCATCGTTCCGGTGGAAACCAGGCCGATCATGCACTAACACTCACACTGGACCACTTCGATGGGGCTGATCAACACAAAGGCGAATACCTTTGTTAGCAATTTCAAAAAATACATTTCACCCCCGGAGAACTTGTTTTCAATTCAAACTTAACGCTACGTTAACCTTTGTTAACATTTTTGTTACATCCAATCAATGACCGACTTCACTTCATTCATCGCGCCCTTTTTCCTCCAGCAACTGACTACAGATTGAGGGTGATCAATTGTCCTTCTTACCCCCTCTTGTTGTGGTGAACCCTACGGAGGGCAAAACTGAACCGCCAACCTTTTCCGCTTCGCCTTCTAACAACGGCAGGTATCCTCGGGTCCCTTGTGCTGATGTCGTTTTTGCACTCTCTCGCCGCAAAGGAACTTGAATGACGGTACAAGAATCGAGTTTGTTAGCGGAAACGCTTTGAACGTCCAAAGCAGGCATCAGTCTTTAGGGAGAAAGACATGACAAAAACCATCCTTGAACCCGCGCGCGAAATCCCGGTCATCCATGAAACCGAGGTGCTGGTTGTGGGCTCTGGACCAGGTGGCTTGGCGGCTGCTCTGGCGGCGGCGCGGGCGGGCGTGGAGGTGACGCTTCTGGATCGCTTTGGCTGCTTTGGTGGCAATATCACCACCGTCGGAGTTGAGGGCTTTGCCTGGTACCGGCATGAGCAAACCGTCGAGGCCGGCGGCATTGGCTGGGAATTCGAAGAACGGGCCAAAGCCATGGGGGCCGCAGTGCCCGAAAGCCAGTCCCTGTCCTATGAGCTGGATAGCGAAGGTTTCAAGCTGGTCGCAGACAGGCTGGTTGAAGAAGCAGGCATCCATCCGATGCTGCATCGGGTCTTTGTCGCACCTATCCGGGAGGGCAATCGCATCACTGGTGTCATCGTTGAAAGCAAGGCCGGCCGCGAGGCGGTGCTGGCCAAACGGGTGATCGATGCCACCGGCGATGCTGACATCGCCCAAATGATGGGCGCGCCTACTCTGAAAACTCCGGTAGAAGAGATGCAAGCGGCCAGCGTCATGTTCCACATTGCTGGCGTCGACAAGCAGAAGTTCATGGAGGGCGTCAAAGCCGACCCGCAGACCTATGCCAACTGGTCGACCGGCGAATGGCAGGTGGAGACCTCGGGCAAAGAAGACGACATGTTCTCGCCCTTTCTGGCCAAGCCATTCGGCCAAGCGATCCGCGACGGAGTCATTCCGGCGCATCTGAATACCATCGGCGGCACCTGGGGCGCGGTGCATGACAGCGGTGAGATGACCTATATGAATCTGGTGCATCTGGCGGAGATCGACGGCACTGATCCAGACAGCATGACCCGTGGTGAGATCGAAGGGCGCAAACAGGCAATGCACGCCATCGACGCTCTGCGCGCCTATACGCTCGGCTGCGAAAGTGCTCGCCTACGCAATTTTGGCATGACCATCGGCATCCGCGACACCCGCAAGATTGATGCCCACCACAACATCACTGAGGATGAGACCCGCAATCAGGGCCGCTTTGACGATACCATCGGGATTTACCCTGAGTTCATCGATGGCTACGGGGTGCTGATCCTGCCGACGACCGGGCGCTACATGCAGATCCCCTATCGCTGCATGCTCCCTAAAGACGTGGAGGGCCTTCTGGTGACCGGTCGGGCAATCGGCGGTGACAAGATCGCCCATGCCGCCACCCGCAATATGGCCTGCTGTGCAGTTGCGGGCCAAGGTGCGGGTGTGGCAGCTGCCCATTCAATCAAACTGGACTGCGCCCTAAGCGAAGTTGATATTTCCGCCGTTCAAGCAGAGTTGAAACGCCAAGGGGTCAGAATTCACTGATCTCACCGCCCATGGATGCCATCTGAGGTGAACCCGGCAATTGCACCCAGCCTTTGCCGGCTTATCCACGCCTAGCCCACAGGGGATTTTGTACTGCCCCTTGCATGCCTGCGACGCATGGGGGATGACTGGTGCAATTCTCCCTGAACGGGGATGTGTAACAGACAGGCGAACCATGGCGCTACCGGCAAAGAAACAGTTGAAATACTGGGGCATCACCGCGGTGATTTTTGCCCTTGTCCTTTGGTTTCTTGGGGATGTGCTCCTGCCCTTTGTGCTAGGGGCTGCCATTGCCTATATGATTGACCCAATTGCGGACCGGCTCGAGGCTATGGGGTTAAGTCGCGCTGGATCCACCGCGGTGATCATCATCGTCGCACTGGTTGTCTTCCTAGCGACGCTTTTGGTGATCCTGCCAACATTGATCTATCAGCTGATCGATTTGACACGCGTTCTGCCCGAAGCCTTCCGTGATCTGCGCAGTTTTGCGCAGGAGCATTTCCCCTCCCTCTTCACCGAGGGCAGCCGGGCACAACAGACCATTGCCTCGATCGCGGGCACCCTGCAGGGCAAGGGTATCGAACTGGCCGAGGGCATTGTCGGCTCTGCGGCCTCTCTGGTGAATGTCATTGTCCTTATGGTGATTGTGCCGGTTGTCGCGGTCTATCTGCTGCTTGACTGGGACCGTATGGTCGACCGCATTGATGAGCTGGTGCCGCGTGACCATCAACCAGTGATCCGCCGCCTGGCCCGCGATATAGACGCGGTCCTGCATAGCTTCATTCATGGCATGGGAACCGTTTGCCTGATCCTTGGTAGCTATTACGCTGTTGCCCTGATGATCGTTGGCCTGAATTTTGGCCTGGCCGTGGGCTTCATTGCTGGTCTAGTCACCTTCATTCCCTATCTCGGTGCACTGATTGGCGGTGCCTTGGCCATCGGTCTGGCCCTGTTCCAATTCTGGGGGGATTGGTGGTCCATTGGCGCCGTTGCGGCCATATTTGCCTTTGGTCAGGTGATCGAAGGCAATTATCTGACCCCAAAACTGGTGGGCAACTCTGTTGGGCTGCATCCGGTCTGGCTCTTGCTCGCGCTCTCTGTTTTTGGCGCCCTTTTTGGCTTTGTCGGCATGCTGGTTGCTGTCCCTATCGCCGCCGCGCTGGGTGTTCTAGCCCGATTTGTGGTTGAGCAATATCTGGAAAGCCGTCTTTACAAGGGCTTAAGCCACCCCCTTTCGCAGCGACAGCAGGACCAGGACTAACATGGCCAAACAGCTGAGCTTTGACCTCCCGGCGAAACCCGCGCTGGGACGTGATGATTTCTTTGTCGCCCCGTCCAACGCCATGGCCGTTGCGCTGCTGGATCCCAGCTTTGCCTGGCCCAGCGGCAAGCTGGTGCTGACCGGGCCCGCAGGGTCGGGTAAGAGCCATCTGGCGCATGTTTGGGCCAGCCAGTCCGGCGCAAATATCCTGCAGGCCGCAGATATCCACGAAGAGCTGGTGCCGGATTTTGCCCAAGGCTCCGTCGTCATCGAAGACGTACCTCGAATTGCAGGCGATCAAGTGGCTCAAAACGCCCTGTTTCACCTACACAATTTGGTTTTGGCCAATGGTCATGCCCTGATGTTGACGGGCCGGGCGGCGCCAAATCTCTGGCAACTGACCCTGCCCGATCTGCAAAGCAGGGTTCAGGCCGCCACTCACGCGGAACTTCAACCCCCTGACGATGCCCTCCTTTCGGTTGTCCTGGCCAAGCTTTTTAACGACCGGCAGGTCACACCCAAACCGGATGTGATCCCCTATCTTGTCGCGCATATGGATCGATCCTTTGCGGCAGCAGCAGATATTGTCGACCAGTTGGACAGGCTGGCCCTTTCCGAAGGGCGGACCCTTTCTCGCCCGCTTGCGATCCGCCTGATGTCCGCTGAGGCGCCAGGACAGGCAAAAAACTCCGACCAGACAGACTGTTGACCTGCCCCGCTGCATTGCGCATCGTGGCGACGAAGAAAATGAATTGAGGCGCCTATGACCCCCGTTCTGGACCCTTCCACCTCTGAGTGGGGCCCCTTTGGCCGCCCTGTATTCGAAGATCCCGGCGCCCGCGCCCTGTCACGGGTTGGCGTTGTTGATGTGGGCTCAAACTCTGTCCGCATGGTGATCTTCGACGGCGCGGCCCGTAGCCCTGCCTATTTCTATAATGAAAAAATCATGTGTGCGTTGGGTGCGGGGCTGTCTGAAACCGGTCATTTGAACCCAAAGGGGCGTGAGCGGGCTCTCTCAGCGCTGCGCCGATTTCAACACCTTGCCCGTGGCATGGGGTTGCCTGGCCTGTCCGTAGTAGCCACAGCAGCGGTGCGCGATGCCAAGGATGGAGCAGAATTCTGCGACGAAGTTGAACGCGAAACCGGGCTGAAGATCTGGGTGATCGACGGACGCGAAGAGGCCCGCCTTTCTGCTCAGGGCGTGCTGTTGGGGTGGCCAGGGTCCTATGGCCTTGTCTGCGACATCGGTGGTTCCTCAATGGAACTGGCCGAAATCCACGACGGCGAAGTTGGCAAACGCGTGACCTCTTCTCTTGGGCCTTTGAAGCTACGCGATATCAAAGGCGGGCGACGTGGCCGCAAAGAACATATCGCCCAGGTCATCGAAGGGCTGCGCAGTGAAATGGGTGAGCAATCCGACCGATTGTTCCTGGTCGGCGGCAGCTGGCGTGCCATTGCGCGCGTCGACATGATGCGCCGGGGGTACCCTTTGCGCGTCCTGCATGAGTATCGCATGACAGCGCGCGATGTGCGCGAAACCTTAAAATACATCGATGCCACCGACATTGAGGAACTACGCAACGCCTGTGGCATTTCCAATGCACGTATGTCGCTTGTGCCCTATGCCATCGATGTGCTGGCACGGCTGGTCAAGACCTTCAAACCCAAAGATATTGCCGTTTCCAGCTATGGCATCCGCGAAGGGCTGCTCTATGAGCAGATGCCCCAAAGGCTGCGAAAACGCGATCCGCTGATCGAATCCTGCCGTTTTGCCGAAGCTAAGGATGCGCGACTGCCGGGTTTTGGCAAAACGCTCTATGAATTTGTCCTGCCGCTTTTCAGCAATGACAGCCAGACCAAGAAACGTCTGATCAAGGCCGCATGTCTGCTGCATGATGTTAGCTGGCGTGCCCATCCTGATTACCGAGCCGAGGTTTGCTTTGAAAACGCAACCCGCGCCAACTTGGGTGGGCTGAAACACTCAGAGAGGATTTTCATCGGGCTTGCCCTGCTGCATCGCTACCGAAACAAGCGCCAAGGCACCGCCTATGAGTATCTCTATGATCTTCTGGACGAAAAAGGGCAGAAAGAGGCTGAAATCTTGGGCAAGGCCATGCGTTTTGGCGCCATGCTGATGGTGACAGAAAGCGGTGACATTGGCCGTTTGAAGTGGCAACCGCGCAAACGGCATCTCTCCCTGGAGCTACCAAGCAAATGCGAAGACCTCTTTGGCGAGGTTGCGCAATCTCGACTGAAATCTCTGACCAATGCACTTGAGGCGGAGCTCTCGGTCAAAATCACCAAATAGCCAACTCGGCCTCCCCCCGGCCCAGTGCCTTTCAACTGTATCTCTATACCAAAGCAATCACCTTCAGGGGCAGGAGCTAATCATTCACCAGAGCACCGGTGACTAGAGGTCCGTTATGCCGCTTTCAGGATCTGTGCTTACTTCCGGCTCCGGTTTTAGTTTTTGCTTTTTGCGGATGATGATATCGCCATTGGGCAAGATTTCTGGAGCCTCATAGGCGCTCCAGTCTTCGACTTTCTGCGCAATTTCAGCCAGGGCTGGACCCATTTCCTGTAAAAACGCTTGCATGGAGGGGCCAATGGTAGCAACCAGCCCCTCGAGCTCTTTCAGTGAGGGGGCCATCTCCTTGCGCAGGCCTTCCCAGAACATCTCTGCCCCTCGCTCCATCAGGTTGGAGCCACCTTCCTCAGCCTGAAGAGGCGTGGAAAGCATCAAAAGGGCGAAACTGACTGGGGCGAGGATCTGTTTCATTGGGCTAACGGCCTTTCTAAAAGGGATCAAGATAGGTTCAAATCTAGCGTGACCGGAAAGTGATCCGATGCGGCCAACAGAGCGTTGCGAAGATCCTCATCCTCATAGCATTCCGCATCCTCAAAAGGATGCCAGATCCGCCACTTTGGCTCGCCGGACAAGAGACTGTTCGAGATCATAACATAGTCCAAAAGAGCGCTGAAATAGCGTTTGGTCTCGGGATTGAAGAAGCGCGAAGTAGAGGGCAACACGTGCCTGCGCGGCTTTAACAGGCTTTGCGCATGGGGGTCTGTCAGTTCTTGCCCCATGACAATCTCAACCGAAGACCGGCCAAAAAGCCGCTCGTATTCATCCAAGCCAGGCCCGTCATTCAGGTCCCCCAGGACGATCAGATCTTCCCTGGCTTGCACATGTTGCTTTACGCGGCGATGCAGCCAAATTGCCTGGGCCAGCTGCTTACGGCGGTTGGCAATGGAAATCTGGACAACATCTTCTTCATTGCGCGCGCCATGCGGCGCCTTGGACTTCAGATGCGCCCCGATCAATCGGATCGCCCGGCCCGACTTTGTGGTCAATGCAAGTTCCAGTGGCGGTTTTGAAAACCGCACCTCATCCATCTGATCATCCACATCAAGATCAATACGAAAGACCCCGTCAAACCTGGGGGCCTTGGGGGCCGATTTTGGATCGTGCCTGACACTCAGAACTGCCGGGTCATAGAGCAAAGCAATTTCCTGGTGGGTATCATTGGCAAAGCCTGCAATGGCCTCGCTGGTTCTAAGCCCAGCTTCTGCGGCAAAGTTTGCGAGAGCGCGGGTGCTGCGTTGCTCACGACCTGTATTTGGCGCTTCCACCACTAGAATTGCATCCGCATCCAGCCGCTGAAATACAGCCGCAAGCGCCATGGCCTGACTGTAGCGGTCAATCCCATAGCGTCCGGAAGGGTGGTCATCCAGCAAGAGCTGATCCTGCGGGCCAAAGAGATTGGCGAACCATTCAACATTATAGGTCGCGAGACGCATAGGCTCCGCATCCGTTGATTTCATCCCAAGCACGGTTGATGTCGATCATTCGCTTTTCGGCAAGGCGTACGGCCTCTTCCGGAACCCCCCGCGCAATCATCGCATCCGGATGGGTGTCGCGCACCAGTTTGCGCCAATACTTGCGGATCTCTTCCTTACTCATTTCCCGTGTCACACCCAGAACCGTATAGGGGTCCTTGGGGGCATCCGGAACAAAGCGCGCGCGCAGAGCCATGAACTGCTCTGGCGTTTGGCCAAAGATCCGGCTCACGTCTTCAAGGAACTCATTCTCGCCGGGGTGATAGAAGCCATCCGCCATTGCGATGTGAAACAGGCCCTCCATCAAATCGCAGAGCGTTGTGGGGTCAGAAGCAAAGAGCCGTTGGATCCGAGCGGCATATTCCTGATAGCCAGCCACATCCTTGCGCGCCATGTTGAAAACACGCGCAGCTCCGGCTTCATCTTCGCGCGCGATCTGAAACACCTCGCGAAAGGCCGTCACCTCGTCACGGGTCACCTGCCCGTCTGCCTTTGCCATTTTGGCGCCCAAGGCAATCACGGCAATGGCAAAGCCCACGGTCCGTTCGGGAGGCGCGCGCAGCCGATCAAAAACCTCGGACAGGCTTTCGCCCTGCGCAAGTGCAGAAAGCGCGTCGGATATGCGGGACCAGAGTGACATCATCCAAGCCTAGTGCGGAAATCCTGCAATGTCAGCGCCCCGTGACGGGTGAGTAAGTAAATCCCTGTGGAAACAAGCAAACTCTTGCCCAGTTGCGGTAGGAAAGCTCATCTCAGGAGACGCAGACCATGGGGGGTATCGATTTCTGCCTCAAAACCAGGGGCACCGGTCTCAAAAGCAATGCGTGGTTCCGCAAGGCTCAAGATCTGGAACAGATCTGCGGCTTGCGGGTGCGAAACCGTAAATCTGCGCAGGCTGCACCCCTGTTGTTGCAACCGCGGAGCTGGATGGGGGGAATGCCATTCGATCAGGGCCGGAAAGCAATTGTCATAGGGTAGGATGCCATCTGTCGGAACCGCCATATCCCAGCTGAGATCGCCCCGCGTCAGCGCCACAGTCTCGCCCGCCCCATTTGGTAGATCCTCCAGCAAATCAGCCAGCCCCGTGCAATTGCAGATCCAATTGCTAATACGCGGCGCGCCGGAAAAGCGATCCAGATCGAACCAACGCGGCTGCCGCTGCGGCGTGGCTTCCGGATTGATGACAATCGCTTCCAGGTACAGCCCGTCAGCGAGCCCCAACAGGACATTATGGGTGCCAAAAACCGCATGTTCTCCGCCTGGCTGCATCGGCACGCCGAGGGCTTCTTCGACATGGGCCCTAGCCTCTTCCAGCGTTTCGCCCGCCACGGCCAGGTGATCGAATTTCATCCTGCTGCCCCTTACAAATTCACTGTTCAAATCTAGTGAAGAGCGGTCAGACCGCAAGGCGAAACCCCTGGGCCTGTTGGGGTTCGCGAGGTTTGCCTTGCAAAACCCCTGACACAACCAATAATTGCAAGAGCCCTTGTTTATTTCGGAACTCCCCTTTGCAATGAAGCCTTTTGATTTCAGAACACATCAGGTCCTGTCGGATCTTCGCGCATTATGCCGCTTCCTTGAACCTGAGGGCCTGTTTCCAAATCCTGCCCTGGCAGCTGAGTTTTCCGAATGGTTGGATGCCTCCTCGGCGGCAGGCAAGCTGGCGTTTTCAAAAGAGCTGAATGACGCCCTTTGGATGGCAGCTGTGTCTCCGGAACTGCAGAGAGACGCCTTTCTGACCAGCACCGCAGCCCTGCTGATGGGCTCCCTGCAGAACACTCAATTTCCGCAGGACCTGAGCTGGTTTTGGGAGGACTTCAACAGCATCTACCGGACAGCTCCTCCACCGGTGCGGGCCGCCTTGATGAACGGGTACGAACGGCTGCGGCACAATTGCCTTCTGTCAGTTGATTGCAAACCCGCACAGGAAGACCTGCTGACCCGCAGCCTGTCGGAAGTAGAAGATCTGCTTATTCCAATTGCCCGCAGGATGACGCCTGCTGAAATCGAAAGCATCGCCGCAGCGGACTATGGGATGGACAAGGCCCGGCACAAGACAGCCCTGGAGGAATTGTTAGACAGCCCTTCCCTAGCCTATCCAAAAGGCGAAGTCTGGTACCCTGCTGAAGTCATCGAGCTGACCTCTTATGTTCAAGGAGCAGCGGGCTGGCTCCCCTGTACGGCAATCGTGCTGCTGGACGCGGTTCGCACATTGGATGACCGGTCAAATGCCGAATTCAATTTCGGGGGCCAGTGGCGCGACTACAGCCGCCTTCCAGCTCTAACACGGTCTGCTGTTCACGCAGCCTTCAGGTATCTCTATGAAAGTGACGAATTCTGGGATCCAAGTTTCAAAGGCCGCGCTCGATTCAAAAGCAGTGGTCTTCCCACTCTCGACTGGGGCATACAGCCTGCATGCCAGTAGCGGCAAACGCTGCTTCTACCGGCATTCCTGCTTTTTCTTTCCCGGGTGGTGTCCGGGGGACTGGCGCCCCCCGGCATGCGATCAGCTGCGGGCTTCGCGGATCAGTTTCAGGATGTCCTGGGCGGCTTCCGGAATATTGGTACCGGGGCCAAATATCGCTTTGACGCCTTTGGAATAGAGGAACTCATAATCTTGCTGCGGAATGACGCCGCCGCAGATCACGATGATGTCGCCTGCGCCCTCGGCCTTCAGCGCCTCGACAAGCTGCGGTGCCAGGGTCTTGTGGCCTGCGGCCTGGGACGAGATGCCGATTACATGCACATCGTTGTCGATGGCGTCCTGTGCGGCCTCGGCCGGGGTCTGGAACAGCGGGCCCACATCGACGTCGAAGCCGATGTCGGCAAAGGCGGTGGCAATCACCTTGGCGCCGCGGTCGTGGCCGTCCTGGCCCATCTTGACCACCAAGAGGCGCGGGCGGCGGCCCTCTTCTTCGGCGAAGTCCTCGATCGATTTCTGGATCGCGGCAAAACCCTCATCGCCCTCATAGGCTGCGCCATAGACGCCTGCCAGGGTTTTCACCTCGGCACGGTGACGGCCGAACTCCTTTTCCATCGCCATAGAGATTTCTCCGACTGAGGCCCGCGCGCGGGCGGCTTCGACCGCGGCTTCCAACAGGTTGCCGCCTTCTTTGGCGCGGCGGATCAACTCGTCCAGTGCCCCCTGACACGCTGCTTCGTCCCGATCTGCACGCATTTTTTCTAGCCGCGCGATCTGTGACTCGCGTACCGCAACATTGTCCACATCAAGGATGTCGATCGGGTCTTCTTTGTCTTTGCGATACTTATTGACACCAACGACAACCTCTTCGCCACGATCAACCATAGCCTGACGACGGGCCGCGCTTTCTTCGATACGCAGTTTGGGCATGCCGGACTCGACCGCTTTGGTCATGCCGCCCATTTCCTCGACCTCTTCCATCAGGGCCCAGGCTTTTTCAATGAGGTCATTGGTCAGGCTCTCAACGTAATAAGAACCCGCAAGCGGGTCGACCACATTGGTGACACCAGTTTCCTCCTGCAGCACCAGCTGAGTGTTGCGAGCAATACGGGCAGAAAAATCGGTGGGCAGCGCGATGGCCTCGTCCAGAGCGTTAGTGTGCAGCGATTGAGTGCCGCCCAGCACCGCCGACATCGCCTCATAAGCGGTGCGGATCACGTTATTATAGGGGTCTTGCTCCTGCAGTGACACACCCGAAGTCTGGCAGTGAGTGCGCAGCATCTTGGAACGTTCCGACTTAGCGCCGAACTCTGTCATCACCCGGTGCCACAGGGTGCGGGCGGCGCGGAGCTTGGCTATTTCCATGAAGAAATTCATGCCGATGGCAAAGAAGAACGACAGACGCCCAGCGAATTTGTCCACGTCCATGCCCGCATCAATCGCGGCGCGCACATATTCGCGACCGTCTGCGATAGTATAGGCCAGCTCCTGCACCAGGTTCGCGCCAGCTTCCTGCATGTGATAGCCGGAGATCGAGATCGAGTTGAACTTGGGCATCTCATTCGAAGTGTATTCGATGATGTCCGAGATGATCCGCATCGAAGGCTCTGGCGGATAGACATAGGTGTTGCGGACCATGAACTCTTTCAGAATGTCATTCTGAATAGTGCCCGCCAGCAAGCTCCTGTCATGTCCCTGCTCTTCACCGGCAACAATGAAGCTCGCCAGAACCGGGATCACCGCGCCGTTCATGGTCATCGAGACCGAGACCTTATCCAGCGGGATGCCGTCAAAGAGGATTTTCATATCCTCAACACTGTCGATGGCCACACCGGCTTTGCCGACATCGCCGACCACGCGCTCATGATCGCTGTCATAGCCCCGGTGGGTGGCAAGGTCGAAGGCGACCGAGACGCCCTGCTGGCCTGCAGCCAGGTTGCGGCGGTAAAAGGCGTTGCTTTCCTCGGCAGTAGAAAAGCCCGCATATTGCCGAATGGTCCAGGGCCGACCGGCATACATAGTGGCCTTAACGCCGCGGGTAAAGGGGCCAAAGCCCGGCAGCGTGCCCATGTGGGGCAGCTCTTTGGTGTCATCTGCGGTATAGAGGGGCTTGACCTCGATACCTTCAAGGGTGTTCCAGGTCAGGTCCTCAAGCGGCCGGCCACGGAGCTCTTTCTCAGCCAGAGCCCGCCAATCGTCTGTCTTGCTTGTCATGGGGTCTTCCTCTTGTCAGTTCGTTTTGGGGCAGGTTTTCTCCCGCCACCAGTTGTTCAGGATCCTCAACCAGCTGAGCCAGCCCATCGGCGCCCGCAGTCAGCCACATCAGATCATCCGCATAATTTTCGCGTAGCATCGCCGTGTGTTGGGCATTGAAGGGACGCCAACGTCCTTCGCCCTCTGGCAGGTTCTTTGCGGTTGCCTGCAAAAGATGCGCCCGCAGATCCTGCAGCCGGAAAGAAGCATTCAGCCGCACGCGGGCATGTCGCAGCGGCGCGTCAATCCCGCTGAGCAGCGAGAGCTGCGTCTCTGGACGCCCGCTGTAGACCTCAAAGGGCAGAACCTTTATCGCGACCCCCGGCATAGCACAGGCGATATCGGTGATCACATCGCGCCAGCTGCGTTGGCTCTCTGCAAGCTGCTGCAACTGGTTCTCACCGGGGACACGATGACCACGCGCTACCGCATAGGTGAGCGCAGAGGTCCAATAGGTCTCTAGGCTGCGAATATTCAGCGCGACTGTATTGATCTGGTTGTCAAAGGCCTCTGCAAAACGGGCCATGCGTTCGCCCGCGCCGCAATAGAGCGTGCCCATCCGTAGATTGGCGCGAACGCTCCCGATCAGGCTCTCATCGCTGATCAATAGCTGAGTGCGCCCCAACTTGCATTCCTGTTCCATATGCATGCGCAACCGACCCCGCGCTCGCTGGGCCAACCCTTTTGCTGGACGCGCAGATGGAACCGGCAAAATTCCATGAAACCGACCAGCTCGCGTTTGGCGAGGCCCCCAGTACCCAAGCTGTTTCTCCCGAAGGACATCAGCATTCTGTCGCATGTACTCTTGAAAGGAAGAAGTTGCACAACGGTGGGCACCAAGATGGAGACAGGTCTGCATCGCATTTCCAATTCTTTGGACAGGGGCCGTGAAACACGGCCACCGGGAGAGGGTTTGCGCAATCATTGCTGACAGACCCTCTCAAACCGATTAACAACCTTCGAAAATTTTATCTTTTGCGCCTCATTTCCCATCGCAATTACCGAGGCAGCGCATATATTGGAGCAACAAGGAGAGAGAATGAAACCCGTCCTAGCCTTTGTTTTAGCAAGCTTTCTATCAGTTTTTGCCTTACCGCCCGCAATCCAGGCGGCTGAGCCTGATCTATCTGCGCTGGTCCTGCCCGGAAAAGAAGCCGATCTATCCAGTTTTCTTTGGGCCAAACGCCCCATTGTGGTCTTTGCGGACAGCGAACAGGACCCGCGTTTCCAGGAACAGATGACCCGCCTCTTGTCCGATGCTGGCGCGCTATTGGAGCGGGATGTCATTGTCCTGACGGATACCAACCCGGAAGCAGCGTCAGATCTACGCAAGAAATTGCGACCAAGGGGGTTCATGCTGGTCCTGCTTGGCAAAGATGGCGGCGTGAAACTCCGCAAGCCACATCCCTGGACGGTGCGCGAACTTTCCCGAACAATCGACAAATTTCCCGATCGGCTACGCGAAGTCGAGGAACGCCGCGAGAATTGATCCCTCAGGCGTTTCCGCGCACAAAAATCACGGCCATGGCGCCAGGATCGACGACCATCACAGCGTTTTCTTTGGGCAGGAAGGCCAATTGCGCCTTTGGATTCATGATCGCGCGATAATAAATGCTTTTTTCGCGATCGGTCATGCAATTGACCCCTGCAAGGCCAGAGTTCAGCACCCCCAACCCATTGGGAAGATCTTTGGACATAATATCCTCGACCACCGCATTGGGGGATTTTCCGCCAACCTTGAAGACCACAGGCCGCTTCTCCGCAACCATCTGCAAACCGGTGTTTACCGAACGCGCTGGCTCTAGCAGAGAGGAGACCCGCGCTGATTGCGCATGGAAAATCGCGGCGGTGCAGGTCGAACTGGAGGAAAAGTAGAAGGTATCGCCCAGCGTTACCCAGGGGTCGAGTTGCGCGCGCAGCTCGTCTTCCTGATCCAGGGTACAGGCCGCAAGCGGCAGAATACATATCGCCAGAAGAGTTACCAAGCGACGCATAGGGCACCTTTTTCGAAACCTTTGCATCACCTCTGGCACAAAGATCTGAAGATTTGGTGCATGCCACAGCCAACTGCGGGACAGGCACGCAAGGGGAGGCAAGGATCTTTGCCTCTCCGATTGCATCTATGCCTGCCCCGTTAATCATTATTCGAATTCCATGATCACGTCATCCACCGCGAGGCTGTCGCCCGCACTGGCATTGATCTTGGAAATCACGCCCTTTTTCTCGGCGCGCAGGATGTTCTCCATTTTCATCGCCTCAACGGTGCAAAGCGCCTGTCCTTCCTGGACTTCCTGGCCAACTTCGACATCCACCTTCACGATAAGCCCAGGCATCGGGCAAAGCAGCAGCTTGGAAGTATCCGGCGCCACCTTTTCGGGCATCAATGAAGCAAGCTCCGCTTGGCGCGGGGTTCGAACATGAACCTTCATATCCGCGCCACGAGAGCGGATGCGGAAACCGCCAGAGATTTTTCCGACCTTCAGAACCAGAGGGCTGCCGTTGACTTCCAGCTCAGCCAGTTGATCCCCGGGCGTCCACTTGCTGCTCACACGCACCTGGTCGCCATCCTCAAACTGAACGGTTGAGCCCAGTTGGTCCGCCTCAATAGTCACCGGGTAGCTCTGCCCCTGAAGGCTCACCACCCATTCAGTACCAACCCGACGCTCATGATTGTCCATGCGACCAGAGACGCGGGTGCGACGAATTTCAGCCACTCGGTGCATCGCTGCGGCAGAGGCCGCAATACGGCGAAGGTCCGCCTCGGGCAGGTCTACCCCAACAAAGCCCTCGGGATACTGCTCTTCGATAAAGGCGGTGGTCATGCTGCCTTCGATAAAGATCGGGTGATCCATCACTGCTGAGAGGAACGGCAAGTTATGGCCAATGCCCTCAACCTCAAAGCCGTCCAGCGCGTTGCGCATCGCCTCAATCGCCCGATCCCGCGTTGGCGCCCAGGTGCAGAGCTTGGCGATCATCGGGTCGTAGTACATCGAGATCTCGCCGCCTTCATAGACGCCGGTGTCATTGCGCACAGCATAACCCTCACCGGCGGGCGCATCCCCCTGCCATTTGTCGTTTTCCAAGAGCAGGCCACCAGACAGTTCTGCCGGAGGACGATAGCGGGTCAGACGACCAATCGAGGGCAGGAAGCCACGATAGGGGTCTTCGGCATATAGGCGGTTTTCGATGGCCCAGCCATTGATCTGCACATCATCCTGGGCGATGGTCAGCGCTTCGCCATTTGCAACACGGATCATTTGCTCCACCAGGTCGACACCGGTGATCAGCTCGGTCACAGGATGCTCCACCTGCAGGCGGGTGTTCATTTCCAGGAAGTAGAAATTCTTGTCGCCATCAACGATGAATTCCACGGTCCCGGCAGAAGTATAGCCAACCGCCTTGGCCAAGGCGACCGACTGTTCGCCCATGGCCTTCCGGGTTTCTTCATCCAGGAAAGGCGATGGGGCCTCTTCCACCACCTTCTGGTTGCGGCGCTGGATCGAGCATTCGCGCTCGTTCAGATAGATGCCATTCCCATGCGCATCGCAAAGCACCTGGATTTCGATATGGCGCGGCTGGGTCACGAACTTCTCAATAAAGATCCGGTCGTCGCCAAAGGAATTCGCCGCCTCGTTCTTGGAAGATTGGAATCCTTCACGGGCCTCTTCGTCATTCCAAGCGATCCGCATGCCCTTACCGCCGCCGCCTGCAGAGGCTTTGATCATCACAGGATAGCCAATCTCATTAGAGATTTTCACCGCTTCCTCCGCGTCCTCGATCAACCCCATATAGCCAGGCACAGTGGAAACGCCCGCTTCCTGCGCAATCTTTTTGGAGGTGATTTTGTCGCCCATGCTCTCAATGGCGCCAACTGGCGGGCCAACAAAGGCCACGCTTTCAGCGGCCAGCGCCTCAGCGAATTTGGAGTTTTCCGACAAGAAACCATAACCCGGATGCACCGCCTGTGCGCCGGTGGCTTTGATCGCCTCCATCACCTTGTCGATAACGATATAGGACTGGTTTGCCGGTGGCGGTCCGATATGAACCGCTTCATCCGCCATTTGCACGTGCAGGGCCTGCTTGTCCGCATCCGAATAGATGGCAACGGTCTTGATACCCATCTTGCGCGCGGTTTTGATAACCCGGCAGGCGATCTCGCCCCGGTTGGCGATCAGGATCTTTTCAAACATTGGCAGTCCCTTGTTCTTTGGTAGGCGTGAATGCAAAATGCCGAAGCCAGGCACGCGGCCCGGTTCCGGCATTTGCACATGTGGTAGGGGCCAGCCGCGATGGCTGGCTATTCAGTGGTATTTTTGCTGTGTGACCCTCAGCATTTGCCGGGGTTTTCTTTGCAATAGATGACGTTGGCTGCGACGCCGACGGCTGCACCCGTGAGCAGGTTTCCATCCAGCAGAGCGGAGCCCAACGCCCCTGCCCCTGCACCATAGAGTGCTTGCTCACCTGTGGTTTCACCGCATCCCTGTAATGCGCTGCCAAGCGCGATGGAAAGCGTGAGTAGGATCGGTTTTGCTGGCATTGTTCTGCTCCTCTAGTCCAGACCGATTTTGGTCGAACTGAATGTGCAAGAGCGCCAGCTCTCTGCAATCCTCGTGGCTGGGAAGCGTGGGAATGGGCCATCACCCGCCTGTTTTGACGCCCTGGCTGGCGGGCTTTCGCCAGCCCGCTATCAAAAGTGCCAATATGAAACAGAGGCTTCTTGAGGCTCCGCTTACCAGCATCATCGCGCGCCGCGACCACATGGATCGGCTTCACGAGTTTGCGAGGGAAAGCAGGTATTCGCTTTACCAAATCCGCAGTCTCGCGTGAAGAAATCGGCACAAAATGGAGATTTTTACCTTTCGAAATCAGCACGTTACAGACACAACTCACGCCAATGTCAGACATTTCATGCTGCCTGTAACATTTATGGCAATTTTTGGTCACGGCGTCTCTCCGGGAAGTCATTTCCAACTCCGCTTGCGCCGTGAAAGCGTCCCTTTGCAACCTGCATTGAGGAGGAGAAACCCAATGACCTACAGGAATAGGCAGAGCCTTGCCATTTCCGCTGCCGCAGCCCTGCTGGGCAGCAGCGCCATCGCCCAAGCCGATGCCACTAAGGCAGAGGTTGACGCGCTGCGCGCACGCATTGAAGTGTTGGAAGCCGCAAGTGGCACTTCCGGCGACCTTACCCAGTTCCGCCTGGGCGGGACGGCCGTTGATATTTACGGCTACGTCAAAGCCGACTTTTTCTATGATTTCGACTTCATCCAGGGCGACACGGCGTTTGTGAACAACATTGGCGAACCCGCCAATGCCACTGACGGCCAATTCGGAGCGACCCTGCGCCAATCCAGGCTTGGCTTCCGCACCAGTACCGAGACAGATATCGGCACGTTGCAAAGTCAGCTGGAGTTTGACCTTTTTGCCTCTGGCGGAGCATCTGAGCTGCGTCTGCGGCATGCCAATATTCAAATTGGCGACCATTGGACCGTTGGCCAAACCTGGACCAACTTCATGCCTCTTGGGCATTACCCGACAAGTGTTGAGTTCAATGGCCCCGTCGGCATCGCCTTTGCACGTACGCCACAGATCCGATACAGCAATGGCATCGGAGAGAACTTCAACTACAGCTTCTCCATTGAGGAGAATGCCGGTAGCTCTTCGGATCCCGTTTTCACCGCTGCGGCAGAATATACTGCGGATCGTTTCAGTGCCCGGATCGCGGGCTTGGCCGGCACCATTCAAAGCGGCGGCGTTGAAGTGGACCAGACCGGGCTCACGCTCTCTGGATCCTTCACCCCTTGGGAGGGTGGCCTGTTCCAGGCAACCTATGTCACTGGTGAGGCGCTTGGCCCCTATTTGATCGGTGTCGGCGCTGCAATCGTAGGCAGTCAGGCCAATGATGTTGATGGCTTCACGCTGGAATACCGTCAGGACATCGGCAACAAATGGAATGTCGGCATTGGCTACGGGCGCGAAGAATACGACCTTGCGACCTCTACCGGCACGCTCGACTTCACAGAGCTGGAAACCCTGCATCTCAACGCGTTCTACAACCCCACCGACAATCTCCAGCTCAGCGCTGAATACATCATTGGGGAGCGTACAACCTCTTCCGGGGCCAGTTTCGACGGTGACCGTGTCCAGTTGGCCGTTCAGCTGAACTTTTAGGGCGCAGGTTGGAGGGGTCGCAGCAGCGGCGATTGTGCCAGTTGCCTGGCCCAGCTCACCAAAGCCTTCACAGAAACCTCGCAGTGCAAACTGCGGGGTTTTCGCGTGCTTATGTCCTCCAACCGCTGCCATCAGGTTGCCTTACCTTCAAAGGCATCCGGGAAGGACAGCTTGGCTGCTTCCACATCCAGAACAAGCAGAGCTTCATAGTCTTCCGGATCAAAGGAGTCATCATAGGGCAGAACTTCGCGCCCAAAGAGCCAACTCAGACGCCCGGCATCCAGATTGCCGCGTTCAAAGGGCTGGTCGCCAAAATGCTGCAAAAGAGCCTGCATAAAGGCCGCATCAGCTCGGCGATCCGCAGGCTTGCGGTCACGAAAGCGCTCGCGCCGGGTGATCGGCGTGACCCCCTTGGGGTTTGGGCGGCGAATGACGAATTGGAAATCGGTTCCTGGCAGGCGGCCAGGGAATCCACGGTGCTTTAGCATAGCGGTGCCTCCTGTCCGGCACCCCGTGGAGCGGCAGGGACCGGCCACAGGGCCGGACCCTTTTGGTCGTTACTTGTATTTGCCGGTGTATGTTGGCTCCACCGAGATGGGCTCAACCACGACAAACTCTTCTTCCTGCTGAGCGCAGGCTGCAACGGCGGCCAGCAGGCCAGCCAGTGCGATAAACTTGATGCTCTTAGACATTGCTGTCTCCTGAATTTGTTTTTGAAACCGGCTGAAATCTGGGTGTTATCCAGCCTCAGCCCCAATTGACGAATGACTCTTAGGCCATTCGCACAAAGAATAGCTGGGATATCGGCCAAATCACATCCAAAAGCGGGCAAGACAGGGGCATGTGGCCGCAAAGCCGCAAAAATCCGCCTAATTCCGTTAACTTCCGCAAGATATTGTAGAGACATCAGAAGGCCTCCCAGATGCAGTTCTCGCCTTCGGGGCGATATGCTTCGAAAAACTGGGTCGCAGCGGCATCCTGCACCCCGAATTTGACGGGGCGGTCGGAAAACGAGATCACCACAAGTGCTGGGCTTAACTGATGATGGCGCAGATACTCCAGGGCCAGCGACTCACATAGGTGATCCATATCGCCTGCGTTACGCTCAAAGAGCTTGGCCGCAGTTTCTTCATCCTGTTCCTCGTCCCGCACCGCTTTGATGCCCGGTGCGATGAAGCGAAACCGGACCCAAAGCGCTCCGGGGCTTTCATCCAGCAGGACTTCTTTGAGGGCGACATCCTGACCGGAGGGGACCTCTACTGCAATAAGTTCCGCAGTCGCTTCCTGCGCGATCGCAGGGGCGGTCATCTGCGCCGTTGCCACTAGGAAAGCAGCTGCAAAGCGTTTAGGCATCGATGCATGGGAAGCCAAAAAACCACAGCCCCGGCCCCAAAAGACTTGGGCTCCTCTCGCCGGGGCTGCTGGCGCTGCACCAAAGGTGGGCGCTGTCTCTTTTTGGCTCGCGCGGATCATGCTGCGGATTCGCTTCCATTGTCAAACTTTGCTGCGCATTTGTGCAACAACGCGTCGTTTTGCCCCGAATTGAGGCATTCTTGCCGCTTTGCCTGCACGCGTGCGTGGCGTAGCCACCGGGCGCGCTTTTCCGGATCCTCCAGAACTGCGGCAATCTGCTCTTTCAGTCCCGGCGCAACCGGCCCCATCAGGCGTCCCCCGGCCCGCACATGCAGGCCGGAAGGTGTTTTGCAAACCTCAACTACAGGGGAAAACCCGCGCACCCGCTGCAGAGCACGCCAAAGATCCTGGCGCACCTGATGCGCAACCCGCCCCGCCCGCGCTAATGGCAACGTCGTCTCTGCAGCCACGTCAAAACGAGCAGGTAACTGACGCGACAGGGTCAAGGTGCGTTCTGTGCGTGTTATATGCCACGGGGTACGGGTCATTAGGACACTTCAATCCGGTTCAGGTCAGCATTCTTCCAACTCTCGTTTTCAAGACCAAAGACCGCCCGCCGCCTTGGAGGAATGCTCCGATAGTCTGCTTCAGACCCGTCGGCCAGCTCCACAAAGTAGTCATCGGGCAGGCCAGCTTCGGTCGTGGCGGCAATCGCCACCATGAGAGAGACAGTCGTGCGTATAGCGGCCACTTCCTGTGGTGAGGGTTCACGAGTGTTAAGTTTACTACCAAGATCAGAGCGAAAAACAGCGAGCATGACTTCACGGGCATCCGCACCATTGGAAATCTCAAAAAATTCAAGATGCTCCAAAGGTAGGCGTTCCATACCAAACGTCACTGTCTCTATTTCGCTCTGCATCATCACCTGGCCTCAAAGCGGGATATTGTCATGCTTTTTCCACGGGTTTTTCAGCGACTTGCCTCGCAGGGAGGCAAAGGCGCGGGCAACCCGGCGGCGGGTGGATTTTGGCTGGATCACCTCATCAATGAAGCCGCGCTCTGCTGCCACAAAGGGATTGGCAAAGCGGTCTTCGTAATCCTTGGTATGCGCCGCGATCTTATCCGCATCGGCCAGATCCGCGCGGTGGATGATCTCGGTTGCGCCCTTGGCACCCATCACCGCAATCTCAGCCGTCGGCCAGGCATAGTTGAAATCACCGCGCAGGTGCTTGGAGGCCATAACGTCATAGGCACCGCCATAGGCCTTGCGGGTGATCACGGTGACTTTTGGAACCGTGGCTTCACCATAGGCAAAGAGCAGTTTGGCGCCGTGTTTGATAACACCGCCATATTCCTGGCTGGTCCCAGGCAGGAAGCCCGGCACATCCACCAAGGTCAGGATCGGGATCTCGAAACAGTCGCAGAAGCGCACAAAACGCGCGGCCTTGCGGCTGGAATCGATATCCAGACAGCCCGCCAGCACCATCGGTTGGTTGGCAACCACACCCACGGTCTGCCCTTCCATACGGATAAAGCCAGTGATCATGTTCTTGGCAAAATCTTCCTGGATCTCGTAGAAATCCCCCTCATCCGCGACCTTGGTGATGAGCTCTTTCATGTCATAAGGCGCGTTGGGATTTTCCGGGATCAGAGTGTCCAGGCTATCCTCAATGCGGCCCGGCTCATCAAAGAAGGGGCGAACAGGTGGCTTTTCGCGATTGTTCAGCGGCAGGAAGTCAACAAGGCGGCGCACTTCGGCGAGCGCCTCGACATCATTTTCAAAAGCGCCATCCGCAACAGAGCTCTTTTTGGTGTGGGTCGATGCCCCGCCCAGCTCTTCTGCGGTGACCACTTCGTTGGTCACGGTTTTCACCACGTCTGGACCGGTCACAAACATGTAGGAGGTGTCTTTCACCATAAAGATGAAATCGGTCATGGCTGGGGAATAGACCGCGCCACCCGCACAGGGCCCCATGATAACAGAGATCTGTGGCACCACGCCCGAGGCCATGATGTTGCGCTGGAAAACCTCGGCATAGCCCGCCAGAGAGGCAACGCCTTCCTGGATACGCGCGCCACCCGAATCGTTGATTCCGATGACAGGCGCGCCATTTTGCACCGCCATATCCATGATCTTGCAGATCTTCTGTGCATGGGTTTCGGAGAGCGAACCACCAAAGACGGTAAAGTCCTGACTGAAGACATAGACCATACGGCCATTGATGGTGCCCCAGCCGGTCACAACGCCGTCCCCAGCCGGTTTTTGGTTTTCCATACCAAAATCGGTGCAACGGTGGGAAACGAACATGTCGAACTCCTCAAAGCTGCCCTCATCCAGCAAAAGCTCGATCCGTTCCCGCGCGGTCAGTTTGCCGCGGCTATGCTGCGCATCAATTCGACGCTGCCCGCCACCAAGCCGCGCATCCTTGCGGCGTTCTTCCAGCTCAGAGAGAATATCTTTCATGGCACATGTCCCCTGTAGATTTCTCCGGGACCATATCTTGCGCCAACGCCAAGCCAAAGGTTATTTTCGCAAATTTGCAAATCGTTTGCATATGATAGATGCAAATATGCAAATCAGCAAACAATCTGCTTGGATGCACATAGCTCTGTTCTGCCCTGCATGATGGACAATCCGTGCGTAAAACACTACTCCAGTTGATATGCCCACATATAAACCAAGCCTTTCTCAACAGCGCACTCCTCCTCGCATTTTCACCCTCATCCTGCTTGCGGGACTTTCTGCGTTGGGCATGAACCTGCACCTGCCATCACTGCCCGGCATGGCCGCCTATTTTGACGCCGACTACCGACTGATGCAGCTTTCGGTTTCGCTCTATCTGGGGGGGAATGCAGTGGTACAGATCATTGTCGGGCCCATTTCAGATCAAATGGGACGCCGACCGGTGATCCTGGGGTCTATAGCACTGTTTCTTCTGGCGACAATTGGCTGCATCTACGCCCCGACAGCAGAACTTTTCCTGTTCTTCCGGATCGCACAAACTGTCGTTGCTGCGACCATGGTCCTAAGCCGAGCCGCCGTGCGCGACCTCTATGACACCCATGAAGCGGCCAGCATGATCGGCTACGTCACCATGGGCATGGCAGTGGTCCCAATGATTGGCCCGGCCATCGGCGGTTTTTTGGATCAGTGGTTAGGCTGGCAGGCAAACTTCTGGATGCTCTTTGCCGTTGGCGCACTGACGCTGGCGATTACCTTCAGCGATTTTGGCGAAACAGCGCATAAAAGTGGCAAGACTCTGAGGCAGCAATTCAGCGAATATCCCGAACTGCTATTTTCTCCTCGTTTTTGGGGATACTCTCTCGCCTCTGGCCTCGCCTCTGGCTCCTTCTTTGCCTATCTCGGCGGCGCGCCCTATCTGGGAACAGAGATCTATGGCCTCTCCACAGCGGAACTTGGCGTCTACTTCTCCGCCCCCGCTGTTGGCTATTTTGCCGGCAATTTCATCTCGGGACGGTATTCCACCAAGCTGGGCGTCAATCGAATGGTGTTCTGGGGCTGCATCATCAATGGTAGTGGGGTCCTGGTTTCATTGCTGATCGCACTGACAGGCGCCGATACGGTCCTCACCTTCTTTGGCTTCATGTGCTTTGTGGGCATCGGCAATGGAATGGCGATCCCCAATGCCACGGCCGGGGCAATCTCGGTTCGGCCCCATCTGGCGGGCACAGCTTCTGGTCTGAGCGGTGCAATCATGATTGGCGCAGGTGCCTTGCTAAGTGCGGGCGCAGGCCTTCTCCTTGGACCGGACTCCACCGCTGTGCCACTTTTGCTAGTCATGTTGGCAACCGGTGTTTTGGGCTTGGTCGCCATCTCCATGGTAGTCCTGCGCGAGCGGCAATTGGACACATAGGCCAAAAACACTCCCCTCTGTTCCAAGGTGAACTTTGCAATTATACTCTTTGCCAAGAGTAAATTTGCAAAGGCGTACCTATGGCCACTCAAAAGCTATATGCAGGCGCAAAGCTGCGTGAAATGCGCCAGCGCCTGGAACTGACCCAAAAGGACTTCGCGGCCAAGCTAGGCGTCTCCCTGCCCTATCTGAACCAGATGGAGAACAATAACCGACCGGTCTCAACCACTGTTGTTCTCGCCTTGGCGCAAGAATTCGGCATGGATGTCACCGAATTATCCGCAGGAGACAGTGAGCGCCTCGTCAGTGATATGCGCGAGGCCATGGCCGATCCTGTCTTTGCCGAGGATCCCCCGCCTCTGGCTGACCTGCGCCTAACCGCCTCCAATGCTCCGGCCTTTGCACGGGCTTTCCTGACCCTGCATCGCGCCTATCGGCAGACCCATGAGCGTCTTGCCTCTTTGGATGAGGCTCTGGGCCGTGAAGACAGCCGCATTCAGGCCAGCCCTTGGGAAGAGGTTCGGGACTTCTTCCACTACTGCGATAACTACATCGATGCGGTAGATCGCGCCGCCGAGCATTTTGCAGGTAGTGCGGATGTGCGCACTGCTGCAACAAAGGCGCTGGAAAACGCTGGGATTTCGATCCTCTACTCCGATATGGATGGCCTGCGTGGCTACAACAGCGAAGGGCGCAGCCTGCACCTTTCCAACCGCGCCAGCCCCTCGACCCAGGTGTTTCAGCTTCTGCTACAAGTGGCCTTGCTGAGCCAGGACAAGCTGCTGGAAGCCACGCTGGATTTCGCCCGCTTCCAAAGCGAAGAGGCCCGCGCCATTGCCAAGATCGGCCTTGCCAATTACTTCGCTGGCGCGGCTCTTATGCCCTATAGCCGGTTCTTGCAGGCAGCGCAGGAGGACCGCCACGACCTCGAAAGGCTCGCCACCCGTTTCGGAGCTTCGATCGAACAAGTAGCCCATAGATTGTCGACGCTTCAGCGCCCTGGTGCCAAGGGAATTCCCTTTTTCTTTGTACGCGTTGATCAAGCCGGAACAATCACCAAGCGACATTCCGCAACCCGTTTGCAATTTGCCCGCTTTGGTGGCGCATGCCCCCTGTGGAATGTGCACCGTGCCTTTGAAACCCCCGGCCATTTCCTGCGCCAATTGGCGGAAACACCCGATGGGGTCCGCTATATCTCCCTTGCGCGGGATATTTCCAAATCAGGTGGTTCTTTTGGCTCACCGGTCCGACGATATGCCATCGCTCTGGGCTGTGAGGTGCGCCACGCCGATGCTCTGGTCTATGCAGACAATCTGGATCTCAACAATGACTCTGCCTATGAGCCCATTGGCATTTCCTGTCGCATCTGCGAGCGTACGGATTGCCACCAACGCTCCGTTCCCCCCTTGGAACGTCGCTTGACCATCGACATCGACCAGCGTGGCGTCCTGCCCTATGAGGTGAACTGATCCTTGACCGCAGATACCCTCTGCGCCTCGCTTTCGCAAAGGCAGGCCTGCAGGGTATCGCGCCCTGTCCAGCAAGACCTCACCTGTCAGGGCAAAAAGAAAGAGCGGAGAGCCTTACAGCCCCCGCCCAATTCAATTTGCCTCTAAGACAAATGATCGATGTGAATTCTCAGGCCTTGGACAGAATCCCCCAGATCTCATCCTTTAGGGCGGCGCGCTTTTTGCGCAGATCCACCTCTGCCAATTCTTCCAAAGGTTCAACTTTGGTTTCAGCGCGATGCACGGCGCGGTTCAGCTCGTGATACTCATCCGCCAGCTTGGCAAAATGGGCGTCCGATTGCTTCAGCGCGCTCATTGCTTTTACTTTATCCGGGAATTCTTCGGCCAGCTCATGCGGTGTATTGGACATCTGCTCGCTCCTTCTATCAGTGTCACGAGCAGGTTAACTTGCCACCATTTCAGCCACTTTGACGGGGATCAAATCCCAGGCCTCCGGCAAAAATTTATGACTTGGTTCCGATACTGCGAAAAAGTTTGGGCAGGGTCGAGGTGTCAATATTTCGAAGCCTGCGAAAGGCCAGGGTTTGAGAGCCGTCGTTTTGTTTCCAATAGGGGTCCAGGACATAAACCAGAAAGGCGATTTCGATATTGTCGCCGCGAATATCTTCTAGCCCATGGCCAGCAAGCTCAACCCGAAGATCGCCTTTGCGGAACGGAATTTTCAAAGATCCATCAGCGCCGGTTTCAGCATCAATATCCAAGGTAATAGCATCACCAAAGGTCACATCCCTAAGAATGATGAAACGCGCCTCAGGGGCGCCGATTGCCTCTTCGATACCCCATTCTTCCGCTATCGATCCCCCCTGCTGTCTGTCCTCATTCAGGAAGGTCGAGATCTTTGTATAGACATTGTTATAGGGAACTCGGGCTCCGTTTTTGATCTGAAAACTGGAGTTCCGCTTGATCCAGGCATGGGCTGCGGCCTCTGCCGCGACATCCAATTCAACGCCAATATCCACCCCACCGGAATACTTCGCAGTCACATCGCGACGGCGGGTCGTCCGGGGCGCTTCAAAACCCGGAATATCCCCCAAAAACTCCAGCTTTCTCTCAACTGTATTCCAAGCAAAAAATGCTCCTGCGCTGTAGCCGCCGGAATTGATGAAACCATAGTTGGTCTGGGAAAAATCCAGATTGACCGGCAGGGTTTTGGCATCCCCGAAACACCCCGATAGCCCCAAGCAGGCAATAGTGGCCAAGGCCATTGATCTAGGCATAAACAAATCAGGCTCCCCACAATCTTTGGGGGAGCCTACGCATCAGAGTTCACTCTGTCATCTCATTTCAAATGTTTGGAACGAAGGCGCGTAGCCTTAGCGCTGGCTTGCCTGCCAGTTCGGGTTGAACCAGGGCTCCGCATTTGAGGACGGCAGGCGGCGGCCCAGGATATGATCCGAGGCTTTCTCCCCGGTCATGATCGAGGGTCCGTTGAGGTTGCCATTGGTGATGCGCGGGAAGATTGAGCTATCCGCGACACGCAGCCCCTCAACCCCGATCACACGGCATTCCGGATCCACCACGGACATCGGATCATCAGCAGCGCCCATCTTGCAGGTGCCGCAGGGGTGATAGGCACTTTCCACGTGTTCGCGGATAAATCCGTTCAGCTCTTCATCCGTCTGCAGCGCATCGCCCGGCTGGATCTCATGTTTGACAAAGGGCTTCATCGCATCCTGGCCAAAGACCTCGCGCGTGAGGCGAATGCATTTGCGGAAATCCTCCCAGTCCTTCTCGGTGGACATGTAGTTGAACAGGATCTTCGGCGCCGCTTTGGGGTCGGCGCTGGCCAAGGTGATTTCCCCACGGGAGTCCGAGCGCATCGGTCCCACATGCGCCTGGAAGCCATGGCCCTCGGCCGCCGCCTGCCCGTCGTAGCGCACCGCGATGGGCAGGAAGTGATACTGGATATCCGGGTAGTCCACCCCCTTGTCAGAGCGGATGAAGGCCGCACTTTCGAACTGGTTCGAGGCCCCCAGCCCAGTCTTGGTAAAGAGCCATTGCGCACCGACCAGCGCCTTACCGAAGAGGTTCCAGTATTTGAACAGGGTGATTGGCTGTTTGGAGGCAAACTGGAAATAGAACTCCAGGTGGTCCTGCAGGTTCTGGCCCACGCCGGGACGGTCCGCCACCACATCAATGCCATGCTCCGCCAGATGCTTGGCCGGGCCGATGCCCGAGAGCATCAGGAGCTTGGGCGAGTTGATCGAGCTGGCGGCCAGAATGACTTCAATATTGGCCTCAATGACTTCAACCTTGCCGCCGCGCTCGATCTCGACCCCGGTGGCCTTGCCATCCTGGATCACCACCTTGCGAGCGAGGCCCCGGACTAGGTTGCAATTGTCCCGCTTCAGGGCAGGTTTCAGATAGGCATTGGCAGCGGACCAGCGCTGGCCCTTGTAGACGGTCATCTCCATCGGGCCAAAGCCCTCTTGCTGCTCGCCGTTATAGTCTTCGGTCTCCTGGTAGCCAGCCTGTTTGCCCGCCTCGACGAAGGCGTCATGCAAGGGGTTATCGCGGGGGCCGCGGGTCACATGCAGGGGGCCGTCCTTGCCGCGCCAGTCGGCGTCGCCACCCTGACCGCGGTTGTTCCAGCACTCCATCCGTTTGAAATAGGGCAGCACATCAGCATAGGACCAGCCGGTGGCGCCGCTTTCGGCCCAATGATTGTAGTCGCCAGCATGGCCGCGCACATAGACCATACCATTGATGGAGGAAGAGCCGCCGATCACCTTGCCGCGCGGGGTGACCAGCTCACGGTCGCCCAAGTGCGGCTCCGGCTGGGATTTGTAGCCCCAGTCATAAAGCGGCATGTTCATCGGATAGCTCAGCGCACCGGGCATTTGAATAAAGGGGCCTGCATCAGTGCCGCCATGCTCGATCACCAGAACCGACTTGCCTGCTTCGCTCAGCCGGTAGGCCATGGCACAGCCCGCGGAGCCCGCCCCAACAATCACATAATCTGCCTTCATCACGTCTCTCCATCGCGGCGTTCGGGACATTCCTCAACTGCCTAGAGGTATCTCCACAGGCCGATTGCCCAGCTGCCCGGTATTGTCTTGTCGTTGCCCTTTGGTTGTGCGTCAAAGAGCGGGTCAAATTTGCTCTGACCGATCTCAGGGAGATGCGTCAGGCCCAGGGGACCGGCCAGAGCTGCCTGCAGACCTTCCTTAGAAGGCTGCCTCAACGTCGCCCATCCGCACATAGACGGATTTCACCTGACTGAAGTGCTTAATTGCTTCTTTCGAGTTCTCGCGGCCAACGCCCGATGCTTTCACGCCGCCAAAGGGGGCCTCAACCGGGGCATCGTTGTAGGAGTTGATAAAACAGCTGCCTGCCTCCAACTGGTCAATCACCCGGTGCGCGCGGCTGAAGTCATTGGTGAAAACACCTGCCGAGAGGCCGAACTCTGTGTCATTGGCGCGGGCGATGACTTCTTCTTCGGTGTCAAAATCGAGGACCGACATGACGGGGCCAAAGATCTCCTCACGGGCAATGGTCATATCGTCGGTGACATCGGCAAAGACCGTTGGCTGGATGTAGTAGCCGTCCATGTCAGCCCGTTCGCCGCCGCAGATCAGGCGGGCGCCCTCTTCTTTTCCCTTCTCAATATAGCCCAGCACGATGTTCATCTGATTTTCGGTGACCATAGGGCCAAAGCTGGTTGTCTCATCCATCGGGTCGCCGATCACGGCATTGCCGGTGCGTTCAGCCAGACAGGCCAGGAACCTCTCCTTGATGCCCTTTTGCACAAAGACCCGGGTGCCGTTCGAACACACTTGGCCGGAGGAGTAGAAGTTGCCGTTGATGGCGCCGCCGACGGCGTTATCCACATCAGCGTCATCAAAGATGATCAGCGGCGACTTGCCGCCCAGCTCCATGGTGACATGCTTCATGCCCTCAGCGGCTGCGGCGTAGACCTTCTTGCCGGTCGGCACCGAACCGGTGAGCGACACCTTGTCGACGCGCGGATCAGTGACCAGCGCGCCGCCCACTTCCCCCATGCCCTGGATCACATTGTAGATGCCTGCGGGCGCGCCGGCCTCATGCAGGATCTCGGCAACTTTCAGGGCGCAGAGCGGCGTGGTTTCCGAGGGTTTGAACACCATGGAGTTGCCGCAGGCCAGCGCAGGCGCGCCTTTCCAGCAGGCAATCTGGGTCGGGTAGTTCCAGGCACCGATGCCCACACACAGCCCCAGCGCTTCGCGCTTGGTATAGACCCAGTCTTCCCCCATAGGGATGTGCTCGCCGGTCAGGGAGCCTGCCAGTCCGCCGAAATATTCCAGCGCATCGGCGCCGGAGGTGGCGTCTGCCACCAGGGTTTCCTGCAGCGGCTTGCCGGTATCATAGGTTTCCAGCACCGAAAGCTCGTGGTTGCGTTCGCGCATGATGTCAGCAGCACGGCGCAGGATGCGGCCGCGCTCAGTGCCGGTCATCTTGGCCCATTCCTTCTGCGCCGCCTTGGAGGTGGAGAGGGCCTGTTCAACGATGGCAGGTGTCGCCGCGTAGACGGTGGCGATCTGCTCACCGGTGGCGGCATAGATCACCGGGATCGGGGTGCCACCGGTATCCTCAACGTATTCACCGTTGATAAAGTGGCTTGCTTTGGGCTGAGCGGGATGTGTCATGTCAGAACCAGTACTTGTTCATTGCAGTAAGAAATTCAGGAGAAACATCAATTCCAGACGCGTCTCCAATAACAGAGTCGATACCGCACTTCGGACAGATCGCCGTCCACTGTTGTTGAGGGTTTTCGTCATCGCACCACTCGGAAATCTGCAAAGGGGGGAACACCTCGATGCAATGAAAGCAACCGCATTTCTGGCTGCGTTCAATTTCCGACCTGTGGCGGGAGCAGTGCCCGTGCGCGGTTTTCAACTCATTTGGGGTCATCGCTATTCTCCGCGGGGAAAGCGTTTGCTTTCCTCGAGGTTGTCGAGATTCATGTGGTTGCGCATGTAGCGCTCAGAGGCTTTTTGCAGCGGCTGGTAATCCCAGGGGTAATAGCCGCCCTCGCGCAGAGCTTCATAGACGACCCAGCGACGGGCCTGGCTGGCCCGCACCTGGGCATCAAACTCTTCCAGGTTCCAGCGCGCCTCGGATTTGGCGCGCAGATCCTCCAGGGTTCCGGCATGAGCCGGGTCCTTGGCAAGGTTGGTCAATTCATGCGGGTCAGCCTCCAGATCAAACAGCTGATCGGGGTCCAGAGCACAGCGGGTGTACTTCCATTTCCCGTCCCGCAGCGACACCAGCGGCGCGTATGAAGCCTCGGCCGCGTATTCGATGGCAACAGGCTCGGTCCGCGCGATTCCCTGAGCCAGGGGCACCAGGTTCTGACCGTCAGTCCAGGGTTCAATCTCTGCCATATCGACACCCGCCAGCGCACCCAGCGTCGGGGTGACATCCAGCGTGGAGACAGGCGTTTCAATCAGGCCAGCAGGCAGATCGGGGGAGGAAATCATCAATGGTACACGGGAAGAGCCGTCATAGAAGCTCATCTTGAACCAGAGGCCGCGCTCACCCAACATGTCGCCGTGGTCAGAAACAAAGAGGATGATCGCCTCTTGGCGGGTGGTTTCCAGCACCTCCAGGATCTCGCCGATCTTGTCATCCAGATAGGAGATATTGGCAAAATAGGCGCGGCGGGAGCGTCTGATATCCTCTTCTTTGATATCAAAGCTGCTCCAGTCATTGGCGTCAAAGATCCGCTGCGCGTGGGGGTCGTGGTCTTCGTAGTCCATCGCAGGGACTTCCGGCAGCAGATGCTCGCAATCCTCATAGAGATCCCAGTATTTGCGGCGCGCCACATAGGGGTCATGCGGGTGGGTAAAGCTGACGGTCAGCGCCCAGGGCCGGTCATCCAGATCGCGCGACAGCTCATAGAGCTTGGCGGTGGCGTTATAGGCCACCTCATCGTCGTACTCCATCTGGTTAGAGGTCTCGGCGACCCCTGCCCCGGTGACGGAACCCATGTTGTGGTACCACCAGTCGATGCGCTCACCGGGCTTGCGGTAATCCGGCGTCCAGCCGAAGTCGGCCGGATAGATATCAGTGGTCAGCCGGTCCTCAAACCCGTGCAGCTGATCGGGGCCGACAAAATGCATCTTGCCTGACAGGCAGGTGTAGTAACCCGCGCGGCGCAGGTGGTGGGCATAGGTCGGAATGTCAGAGCGGAACTCGGCCGCGTTGTCATAGACGCCGGTGCGCGAAGGCAGCTGACCCGACATGAAAGAGGCCCGCCCCGGCGCGCAGAGCGGAGAAGCGGTATAGGCATTGGCAAAGCGGGTGGATTTTGCCGCCAGCTTCTTCAGGTTCGGAGCATGCAGCCAGTCCGCCGGGCCATCCGGGAACAAAGTTCCATTCAGCTGGTCGACCATCAGGATCAGGATATTCGGCTTGGACATCTGAGAGGCTCCTCCTTGGTGTTTGAGCGATGTGCTCATGTTGGGTGATTGAGAGGGGTGCAGTTTCACCTGCGGGCCCCTCGATCAAAAGAGCGCTCCCCTCTGATACCAAAGGGAAGCGCCGTGTTTGCTTAGTGAACCGCGTCGATGCGGTGGAAGTCGAGGGTGTTTTCCTCGGGCGAGGAATTGATCGCCATAACTTCTTTGCGCTTGGTCAGCACAATGTAGGCCAAGCAGGTCACATAGATGCCGATCACCACGGTGCCGATCCACTGGATCTGCAGCCACTGGCTCTCAAAGGCCAGGGTCAGGCCAAAGAGTACCAGTGCGTTGCCCAGCACATAAGGAACGGTCCCGAAGCGCTGCGCCGAGAGGTTCAGGTTGTCGGTGTAAAGGCGGATCAGCGAGTCAAAGGAGTTGACCACAAAGATGATGCCGACCACCAGCATGGAGACATTGATCATCAGTGTCAGCTCGATGCTGTTCAGGTGGTAGTAGTAGAGCACTGTGAACCACAGGCCCAGCGGGATCGAGGGGAAGACCAGCAGTGCCGCGAGCACCTGCCAAGTTTTCAAACCGCCGACAAAGCGCGAGGTGAACTGACCGATCATGATCGACCAGGCGAACCACCAGAACAGGTAAAACTCATGATAGTCGGTCATGGGCAGGATGAACTTGTGGATATTGGCAAAGTAGCCGCCAATGTTGCTTGCAGTGGAGGCAAACGCGCCCAGGCCCATGCCCGCATAGGCCCACATGCCCAGGATCAGTGCCAGGAACAGCGCGGTCGAGCCAACCGAGAGGATCCGGACGTATTTGATGTCGGTCGAAGAGAAGGCTGCAAAGAGGATCACGAAGAAGGCAATGACATAGAATTCGGGGATCACGCTCTCACCGTCGCCCATGAAGGTGGCGTAGTAAGGCAGATAGACCAGGAACAGCGCGCCGGTGAAGGCGCAGGTGCCAATGATCACGATATTGTTGATCCATTTCACCAGCGGGATCTCAAAGAACTTCACTCGGGGTTCGATCACACAGAAGTAGAATGTGGTCAGGAAGTAAAAGCCCCAGATCAGAAAGCCCCAGAAGCCAAATTCTAGCGCCAAGGGGTTAGTGAAGGCGTAGGCAGGTTCGGTGGCCGTATCCGCGTATAGCGGAAAGTCCCAGGCCAGCGGGAACATGATCAGCCCCACATCCAGGCCGGAGGTGAAGAGAATTGCGATAAAGGTGAAGAGATGCACCGGCGTAACGCCGACATTGCGCACATTCCACCACTTGAGCGTGCAGAAGATAACCAGCGCAAAGGCCAGCAGCACCCCAGCCGAGATGATGAGTGTCATATGTCCCTCCCATGGGGGGCGGGTATCGCCCCAGAACATGGACCATATCGCTACCACAGAATTTCAATTCACTAAACGTTTTTTTAAACGGCCATTCAGGTTTTGGATTTCTTGGATCAACAGTTGAAACCTGAACCCAGCTGGCGCAAAGTCTGCACATGGGAAGAAAACGCATTAGAGACATCCGCAACGAAGAACTGATCGAAGCGACTATCGTAGCCGTTCACCAGAGCGGCTACTCAGTTGTTACAATGGCGGAAATTGCGCGCGAAGCCGGTGCTTCGGCGGCATCAATCAACTATTATTTCGGCTCCAAGGAGGGGCTGATGGAGGCGACGATGCGCCACCTTTTGCGAAAATTGCGTCAAGCCATGATCGAAGGATATGCCAAGGCAAGCACGCCAAAAGAGCGGCTTTATGCGGTGATGGACGCGAATTTCGCGGATGATCTTTATACTGTTCCCCAATGCAGTATCTGGATGCAATTCTGGGCCAATGCGCCGTATTCGCAACGTCTGTCACGGCTACATCGAATCAATCGCTCCCGAGTGCGTAGCCACGTGCGTGCGGAGTTAGCCAACCTGCTTCCGGCAGATCGGGTGGAAACCGCACGCAGTGCCCTGCAATGCTACATGGATGGCGTTTGGCTGGAAGCCGCCCAAGCACACCGCCCGCTTGACCCGAAAAATGCACGCAAGGCAGCACATAGAGTTGTTGATTTGACAATTTCCTAGCTAGCCACCCTGCTCTTGGGTCCTGTCAGTTTTGATGCAAAGGTATTGCCAGGCCTTTCCAGTTCCGAACCTGTTCGTTCGGTCTTTCCTTGGTTTCAAGGTTACTCACTGCGCCGATAGCGTAGCTCAATGTTTCCGGGCATATAACTTAGTATAAGCTCAATCGGAGAGATTTCCCTGAGGGCATAACACAGCCCGGTTCCCGCCTGATGGTCCCATGAATAGAGATACGGGCCATCCTCCAAAAACTCCCCACAAAAGGGTAGGACCGCGAGAAACTCCTGCGCTGTCTGACTGCCAGCGTAGCGATTAAAACGCATACTGCCTATTATGGTAAATTGATCCATCGGATCGGTGGTGGAATACCAATCCCCCTGCATTCCAAACAGGAGCTCCTCCTCCGCACTGGGCTCCCGTTCCGAAATCTCTGCAAGAACAAATTCAACAACAGTTTCATAGTGGCTCACCCAATCCCCGGAAAAGGCTACAGGCTGCCCGGCCGTTAACTGGTTCATTCGCTCAATCAATTGCGGTGCAGTCCGGCCATCGTTGGACACAATAAACACCCGCCCTCCCCCAATCAGCGTACAATGCTGCTGGCGCGCGGTTTTCGATTTCATGCAATTCTGAAACAGAGCTTCACCACTATAGGGCCGCCTCTGCGGTTTTCGCCGCGGCCGATCCCAGGCGCTTCCTTCAAATCCCTGTGCATGTTCGGAATGCATGCTCAAATACTGCCTCTGGTCCGGCAGTTTGGTTACATCAATTTTGGCAAAATACTCTTTTTCAAAACCAAGACCCTCACAGTCTTGCGTGTTTCGAATAGAGAAAGCCGCAGCGCCAGTACAAAAGGCGATGCGGTCATGGGCAAAGATCCATCCGGGGCTCTGCGCCAGATAGTAGTAGATCCTCTGATCTGTTTCATCTTGCAGCGGAGCGACACAGTCTTGAGGCTCGAGTTGCCACCACCCTTCGGATTGCCACTCTCCCTCAGTTTGAAAGGCAACAGACAGAGATTGCCGCACAGCAGTGTCATTGCATATCTCAAGCCCCGCCCAGGCAGGCAATGTAAAGGCAAAATAGAAGAGAACGAACGGAATGAACAGAAGTCTGCCTTTTCGCCTCATCATCTTCAACCTCCTATTGTCGAGCTCAAATAGTCACTCCCCAAACAGTGCTAAAACAGGACGGTTCACAGTTTTGTCGCTGCGTCCGGCGGGGTAATCGCGCGCTTCTTTAAAACTGCTTCACGCCAGGTAATGAAGCATATCGCACCTATGATGAGACTCCCGCCAAGAACTACCCAGATGTCAACGGGTTCGCCAAAAACCAATGTTCCAAGAAGAGTGGCCCAAACCAATTGAAGAAAAGTAACCGGTTGCGTCACAGTCATAGGGGCATTCGCAAAGGCTAGTGTCATAGAATAGTGGCCAGCGGTTGCAAAGCAAGCGACAGCAAAAAGAATGCCAATCGATTGCAAGCTGGGGCGCGTCCAAACCTCCCAGGCAAAGGGCGCCAAGCCTATGGTAACCCAAATAGAAAGCATGGCCACAACCACCGTTGGTCCATATTTTTCTACTGCATTTTTTGCCATTAAGTAGGAGGCACCAAAAGAAAACGCAGTAAAGAGCATTGCGAGATGACCAAGGGAAACCTCTCGAAATCCGGGCCTTAGAATGACTAGTGCCCCTAGAATAGCGACCACGATGGCCAGAACTCGTCGCGCGGCCAAACGTTCACCTAGGAACAGAGCCGCCCCAAGCGTGACATAGACCGGAGAGAGGTAGTTCATTGCCGTGACTTCAGCCAGTGGGATCTGAGTCATGGCAAAGAACCACAAAATGACACCCAGGGTATGCACCCCTCCGCGCCCTGCAAAGAGCAACCAATCCCTTGGTGCAATATGTGTTTTACGCAAAGTGCCGAGCACGGGCAGCAAAAACACCAGTCCAAGAAAATACCGCAAAAAAGCAGATTGTGCCGGTGGAACCTCGGTTCCCAGCATCTTCACGAGGGCCGTCACGGCGACAAAACACAGCCCGGTCACCAACATCCATAGGACGCCCTTGCCCGATGCGGCACTCCCTGCGCTGGTGTGATTTGAAACACTCATAAGATCAATCTGAATACTCTTCCATCAACAGGGACAACCCTACACAAATAAACAAATGCAATTGAGAAGGTTACAAAAAAGAAAAAGAGGGACCTGCTACCGAAAAGCAACGAATTCCTATCACCGCCCACCAAAAGATGATCACATCAGCAGTAGCTTTGCCGCAATGCCCCACATCGTCAAACCAACCAAAAGATCAAGGGCCTGCCAGGCACGCGGTTTGGCAAAGAAGGGCGCGAGCAAAGCAGCCCCATAGCCCAGACTGAAAAAGAAGGCAAAACTTGCAATGCCCGCCCCAAGGCCAAAAACCAGCGGATCGGCATATTGCGCAGAAATCGACCCAAGCAGGACAACCGTATCCAGATACACATGCGGATTGAGCCAGGTCAGCATCAAGACAGTTGCCAGGACCGGCCAGAGCGGGGCCTGTGTAGCACCTTCTGTATTGGCTTTCAGAACCCCTCCGCCCTTCCAGGCAGACATCAGGCTACGCGCGCCATACCAGAGAAGGAATGCTGCTCCGCCCCAACGCATCAGTGTTTCAAACCACGGCCAGGCCAGAGCCAGGGAACCAAACCCCAGCACGCCCGCCGTAATCAGCAGCGCATCTGAGCTCGCACAGGTCAGGCAAATCCAAAACACATGCTGTCGCCGCAGCCCCTGACGCAGGACAAATGCATTTTGTGAGCCTATGGCCATGATGAGGCTCAGACCAAGGGCAAATCCGGCAAATAGACTGGGCGGCATTGAAGGGACCTTAAGATGTTACTTCGGTTCGGCTTTGATTAGCTCAAACAATGTGTGTAGTAAAATTAAACAAAGTAACCCCAATTAAGTGGTGCTAATGAACTTTGACCAAAACCAACTGGCCGCACTTACCTCTGTCCTGCGATTGGGGAGCTTTGAAGCGGCGGCCCAAGAACTCTCGGTCACCCCTTCAGCCGTATCTCAACGCATCAAAGCCTTGGAAGAACGCGCCGGCGGTGTCCTGGTGCATCGCACGACCCCTTGCAGGGGAACGAAATCAGGCCGTCGACTGGCTAAATTGGCGGATGACCTTAACCTCCTTCAGGGTCAGGCCGCTAAGGACCTCGCACTTGTGCCTAGTCAGAGCAGTGGCGCAACCGTCATTAGGGTGGCTGTGAATGCGGACAGTCTGGCCACTTGGTTCATTGATGCCATGGCCACGTACCCGAGTTTCTGTTTGATATTGTGATCGATGATCAGGACCATAGCGCCGACTGGCTGCGCCGGGGAGAGGTCTCTGCCGCGGTCACCGCCCATGGGACCCCGGTCACTGGATGCGATGCCTTTAGGCTTGGCACCATGCAATACACCGCAACCGCCAGTCCACGCTATGTTGCCCACTGGTTTCCTGAGGGTTGCAACACCGAAGCCTTAGCCCAGGCCCCCTGCATCACCTTCAATCAAAAAGACGCCCTGCAACGTCGATGGCTGGACAAGGCCGCCGGTTCCTATGTTTCCCCGCCTTCACATTTCCTGCCTTCCACTCAGGCCTTTGCGGATGCTGCAAAGGCAGGGTTGGGTTGGGGAATGAACCCGGTAAATTTGATCCAGGAGGAACTACAGAACGGCGATCTGGTGGAGCTAAAGGCCGATAGTAGGCTGGAAGTCGCATTGGAATGGCAGGTTAGCCGCATCATGGCGCCCGCGCTGGCCAAATTGACGCGGGCGGTGTTAGGCTGCGCGCGCAAACATCTGTCCTCTCATCAGTGACTATTGGGAGGTCCCCTTGGCCAAGACCAGCCTAAGCCTATTGGAGCCCGCCGCATATGTTTTCAAGAACCGCTCTGTCCTATGATCCCCAGCCCCTTCCCGACCGGTTCGATTTCACCGGGGACGAGATGCAGCAGAAGGCATCGGAGTTTCTGGAACATATGCGCAAGCGCCATACGGTACGGGATTTCACGCCGAAGCCAATCCCGCGCGAGGTGATCACAACCTGCATTGAAACTGCGGGCACCGCCCCTTCGGGCGCCAATCATCAGCCCTGGCATTTTGTGGCCATTTCCAACCCTGCCCTAAAGCAACGCATCCGCGAGGAAGCTGAGGAAGAAGAACGACGTTTTTATGCCGGCGGTGCGGGAGATGAATGGATCAAGGCCCTGGAACCTATTGGCACCAATGAAGATAAGCCACATTTGACCATAGCCCCCTGGCTGATCGTCGTTTTTTCCCAGCGCTGGGGCGAGTTCTCAGACGGAACCCGGTACAAAAACTACTATGTTCCAGAAAGCGTGAACATCGCCACCGGGTTTCTCCTGGCCTCTTTGCACAGCGCTGGGCTTTGTGCTTTAACTCACACCCCTAACCCTATGAAATTTCTTAATACGGCCTTAAATCGCCCTGCCTCTGAAAAGCCAACCATGATCATCGCCGTTGGTCATCCGAGTGCCGAAGCCCAGGTTCCCAGTGTTGCCAAACTGAAGAAACCGCTCAGCGAAATCTCAACGGTGTTTGAGTGACCGCAACTGGCAAAATGTTGGCAAAGGCTTGAGCCGGTCGGGAGCAACGATCGCGGGCGCATTCTGGCGCTATGTTTTGTTGTTACGCGGGAGTAGCTTGCTACTCTGGTGGGGGATGAACCAGGCTGTTCAGCTCCCGATCTTTGTCTTTTTTGCACTGCTGAGCATAGACTTCGCCCTGCTAATATTTGCGGGCCGAAACCTACTTCGCGCCACTGATAGCCATCAATCAGGATCCGGAGCTATGGCTCCGGTCTGGGGCAGTTACCTCGCCTACCTACTTCTGGCACTACTCTCCTCCTCTCTCTGGTGGGAAGCCTGGCTAATCTCCAACCAGGAACCGGACAATATCGATTTTGAAGCCCAGCGAAATGCAGAGCATTCAGCGCGTTACAGCCTGATCCTAACACCGGATGGACGCATTCTCGACTTTAAGGGTGAAATCACATTTGGCCTGACCCGGCGCCTCAAAAAGGTGCTCAGCGAAAACCCAGAAATTGAAACACTACTGCTGAGCAGCGCTGGCGGTCTGATTTATGAGGCCAGAGGGGCCGCCAAACTTATCGCAGAATTTGGTCTGAATACCGAGGCAAGAGGCCTCTGCGCTTCGGCCTGCACTCTTCTCTTTGCAGCGGGAAACAGGCGGCAGATCGGCATGGATGGATCCTTGGGGTTCCATAGCTACCAATTGAGGCACTTTGGCGGCCTGCCACAGATAAATATTGAAAAAGAGCAAAAAAGGGACGAAAAATACCTGATATCCAGGGGTGTTTCGGAAGATTTTGTAAAAAAAGTTTTCGAAACATCGGCAGAGAAACTGTGGTTTCCCAGTGCTGATCAACTGACAAAAGCGGGTGTGACAACCAATTAGGCGCAGTGCCTAAAGCTACTCAGAGGCTGCCATGACACGATCGTAATTCAGTATGCAGCTGACAGCCTGACCCCCAAGGGGAGAGTCGCACATCTCGATGCCGACATCAAAAAGCCCCCGACCAAGTCAGGGGCTTTTCCGGTTTCTGCAAGCAAAGTGTTGAGCAATCAGAGCTGCTCCATCACCTCATCAGAAGCTTCAAAATTCGTTGTAACACGCTGGACGTCATCATCATCTTCCAGAGCATCAACCAGCTTCATCAGTTTTTGCATGCCTTCCAGGTCCAGCTCGGTGGTGGTTGTTGGCTTCCAGATCAACTTGGTGCTCTCGGATTCACCCAGCTCAGCTTCCAGCGCGTTGGAGACTTCATTCAGGTCGGTATCTTCGCAATAGATGATGTGGCCGTCATCAGAGCTTTCGACATCTTCGGCACCCGCTTCAATCGCGGCCATCATAACCGTGTCCGCATCACCAACACTGGCAGGATAGCTGACTTCGCCTTTGCGGTCGAACATGAAGCCAACGGAGCCGGTCTCACCCAAGTTGCCACCATTTTTGGAGAATGTGGATCGCACGGTGGAGGCTGTGCGGTTTTTGTTGTCGGTCATCGTCTCGACAATAACCGCCACCCCGCTGGGGCCATACCCTTCATAGCGAATTTCATCATAGTTCTCGGCGTCGCCACCGATGGCCTTTTTAATCGCGCGCTCGATGACGTCTTTTGGTACCGATTGCGATTTGGCCTCTTTCACGGCCAGGCGTAGACGCGGGTTCTTTTCAGGGTCGGGGTCGCCCATCTTTGCGGCCACGGTGATCTCCTTGGCCAGTTTGGAAAACAGCTTGGACCGCGCCGCATCCTGACGGCCTTTGCGGTGCTGAATGTTTGCCCATTTGGAATGGCCTGCCATGGTAGATCCTTTGTGTCGTGCAATCTAAAGTTTGGCGCACATATAGCCCTGCTAAGGCCCGGCTTTCAAGCTCTGCTACTATCGCAAAGCGAATAGAGCCCCCCTTCAGCGTGGGCTTCCATCTTGTGCACGGGATCAAAGCGGTTAGTCTGCCTACATGACATTTGACCAGATCGCTTTGTTCACCCTGTTTGCCGCCGTCTTCGCCATGCTCCTCTGGGGTCGTTTCCGCTATGATCTAATCGCTTTTGCCGCGCTGATGATTGGGGTGGTGGTTGGCGTTGTTCCAACCAGTGAGGCCTTTTCCGGGTTTGGTCATCCGGCCACTTTGGTGGTTGCGCTTGTCCTGATCGTTTCCGCAGGGCTGGTGCGTTCCGGCGCGGTCCTGCTGATCACCCGCACCCTGGTCGACAGCGCAAGAGCCCTGGGACTGCATATTGCCCTCATGGGCGGGATCGGAGCGGTGCTTTCTGCCTTTATGAACAATGTCGCAGCGCTGGCACTGCTGATGCCCGTGGATATCCAGACCGCCCGCAAGGCAGGTCGCAGCCCCGGTCTCAGCCTGATGCCACTGTCTTTTGCGACCATTTTGGGCGGCATGGCCACCCTTATCGGTACGCCACCCAATATTATTATTGCTGCAATCCGCGAAGAAACGCTTGGGGCGCCCTTTGCCATGTTTGACTTTGCACCTGTTGGCGGGATCGCCGCACTGGTCGGTCTGACCTTTGTTGCCTTTGTCGGTTGGCGCCTGATCCCACAGCGGGAGAATGGTGCGCCTGGATCAGCAGAAGCGCGTCTTGCCGATTACATTGCTGAACTCACCATTCCCGAAGGATCAAAACTCATCGATCAAAGGCTGGGAGAGTTGGATGCCGAGGCCGAAAAAGCGGATGTCGCTATTCTGGGATTGATCCGCAATGGGCAGCGTCACTACGGACGCGCCTATTCGGCGCAGTTACGCGCAGGCGATGCGCTGGTGATCGAAGCTGCCCCGGATGCACTGGATGAGTTTCGCGCCGCTCTAAAACTGGATTTTGCCGATGCGGCCCGACAAGAGAAGCTCACCGCTGCGGGCGAAGGTCTGGAGCTGATCGAAGTCGTGGTTCCAGAAGATTCTCGCATTGCCGGTCGCAGTGCCCAATCCCTGGGGCTCGCCTGGCGGCAAAGCGCGGTGCTTTTGGGGATTTCCCGCCGAGGCCAAAACCTGCACCGTCACCTCAGACAGACCGAAATCGCTGCTGGCGACATTCTACTGATCCTCTGCCCCAGAGAGCGCGGGGCGAGTGTTACTGATTGGCTGGGGTGCCTGCCTTTGGCCGAACGTGGACTGGCGGTCACCGCAAATGACAAGACCTGGGCCGCCATTGGCCTGTTTGCCACCGCCGTTTTTGCGGCCTCTGTCGGGTGGATCTACTTACCGATTGCCCTGGGCCTGGTTGCGATTTCCTATGTATTGCTGAAGATTCTGCCGGTAGCAGAGATTTATGATCATGTGGAATGGCCGGTGGTGGTTCTCCTAGGGTCGATGATCCCACTTGGCGCCGCCTTGGACGCTTCCGGGGGCACGGCCCTAATTGCGCAGGCCCTGATCAGCTTTACCCAAGGCCTGCCAGCCTGGGCCATTCTGACCGTTCTGATGGTGGTGACCATGACGCTGTCGGATGTGCTGAACAACACCGCCACCGCAATCGTAGCAGCCCCCGTCGGTATTCAAATGGCGCAATCGCTGGGTGTCTCCCCTGATCCCTTCCTGATGGCTGTGGCCGTTGCGGCCTCGGCGGCTTTCCTGACCCCGATTGGCCACAAGAACAATACTCTGGTCCTGGGACCGGGAGGCTATCAGTTCGGCGATTATTGGCGCATTGGTCTGCCTTTGGAAGTGCTGATTATCGCTGTTTCCATCCCCGCCATTCTTACCTTCTGGCCGCTTTAAGGTAGGAAACCACCAGAGGCGGCTGAGCCAGAGGCGGCTGAGTAAAACCTCTGAAAATTAGGGGTGTTACCTGACGGAACCTAGGCGAAACATTTGCTCCCCGCCCTTTTTAGCGCCTAGGCTGGCAAGGAAAGACCACAGGCCAGGAGTTCCCGATGTCAGATGGATCAGAAAACTGCGCGGATGTCATCATTGTCGGTTCAGGCCTGGCAGGGCTGACAGCAGCCTGTGAGCTGGGCGATCGCGGCAAGAAGGTGATCTTACTGGACCAGGAACCTGCCCATTTCCTTGGGGGACAAGCCCATTGGAGCCTCGGCGGCCTGTTCATGGTCGACACGCCCGAGCAGCGCCGGATGGGGATCAAGGACAGCCCTAACCTTGCTTTGCGTGATTGGATGAGCAGTGCGCAGTTTGACCGAGAGGAAGATCACTGGCCACAGCAATGGGCGCGCGCCTATCTCGACTTCGCTGCCGGTGAAATGAGGCCTTGGCTGCACCAGATGGGGATGCGCTGGTTCCCTATAGTGGGTTGGGCAGAACGCGGCGGCAGTACAGCGCAGGGACATGGCAACTCCGTGCCTCGCTTTCACATCACCTGGGGCACCGGCCCCGGGGTGATTGCTCCTTTTGCCCGCCGGCTACAAGAACACCAAGACGCGGGCCGTATTGAGACCCGCTTTCGCCATCAGGTCAGCCATATCATTACCCAGGGCGGCGAGGTCAAAGGGGTCTCTGGTGAGCTTCTGGCACCTGATAACGCAGCACAGGGGGCAAAGACCAACCGGCAGGAAATTGGTGAATTTGAAGTCTATGCCCCATCGGTTGTCATTGGATCCGGCGGCATTGGTGGCAATCTGGAGCTGGTCCGCAAAAATTGGCCCCGTGTGCGCCTGGGTGAACCACCAGAGAATATGGTCTCTGGCGTGCCATTCCATGTGGACGGTCGCATGATCCCAATCGCAGAGGCTGCCGGCGGCCACGTCATCAACGGCGATCGCATGTGGCATTACACCGAAGGGCTGCGCAATTGGGATCCTATTTGGCCAAACCACGGCATTCGCATTCTGCCGGGCCCCTCTTCCATGTGGTTCAATGCTTTCGGTGACCGGCTGCCCTCACCCTGTCTGCCAGGGTTCGACACCCTCGCAACCCTGAAAGAGATCCTGAAGACCGGGCATGACTACAGCTGGTTCATCCTGAGCCAGAAAATCATCGAAAAGGAATTTGCACTTTCCGGTTCAGAGCAGAACCCCGATCTGACCTCGGGCAAATGGCTGGAGGTCATCAAATCCCGCCTTTTGTCCCGTGGCGGTGCCCCTGCCCCGGTGGAGGCCTTTAAGAAACATGGCGAAGACTTTATTGTCGCAAGCGATCTCACAGAATTGGTGGCCGGTATGAACCGGATTGCCAAACTCCCCCTCGATGAGATGCACCTGCGGCGACAGATCGAAGCACGGGATGCACAGGTCGACAATCCATTTGCCAAAGACGCGCAGATCATCGCGATAAACGCTGCGCGCAATTACCGCGGAGACCGTTTGATCAGAACGGCCAAGCCCCATCGCATCTTAGACCGTAAAAACGGGCCCTTGATAGCGGTGCGGCTCAACATACTGACCCGCAAAACCCTAGGCGGGTTGCAGACAAATCTGGATAGCCAGATGGTTGGGGCGGATGGCGCCCCTGTTCCCGGTCTCTTTGCGGTTGGTGAAGCCGCCGGCTTTGGTGGAGGCGGCTACCATGGCTATAATGCGCTGGAAGGGTCCTTCCTTGGGGGATGCTTGTTTTCCGGCCGTCAGGCCGGGCAATCCCAAAAAATCGCTTAGCGGGGCCCTTTTTCAGCCGATCAATAAACTGATGGGTAATCCAAACTAAAAAACCTGCGGTTACAGTGCCATAGCCTGTGAAACCACAGCAATCGCCGTTGCCGAAGCCAAGATCAAAACCAAAAAACCTTTTCTAATAGTCATTTTCACATTCCCTCACATAAACCCTGTCCTTTTGATATGGGGCGAAGTGTAAAAATTTCACGTAACAGATTGGGTTTTAGGCAATCTTTTACCCAAGTGGACCTAGAGCGGCCAGAACCAGGGAATAAGTGCAGAAGCCAAAAGCCCAACACTGATATTCAATGGAATGCCAACACGCATGAAATCAGAAAATTTGTAGCCTCCGGGGCCGTAAACCAGCATGTTTGTCTGATAGCCAATCGGCGTTGCAAAGGAAGCGGAGGCCGCGACCATCACCGCGACAACAAGCGGACGGGGATCCACGCCCATGGCTTGAGCTAGCCCAACGGCGATCGGGGTCACAACCACCGCTACTGCATTGTTTGAAACCAGCTCCGTCAGCACCGAAGTCAGCAGATAGATCGACCAGACAAGGAAGAAGGGCGGTAATCCCCGCAACTGCGGGGCGATGGCCTCAGCAATCAGGCTCACGGCGCCGGAATCTTCCAATGCTGCACCGATGGCCAACATGGAAAAGATCAGCGCCAAAAGCCGCCCATCCACAAAGGAGAAGGCCTCATCCGCGTCAATGCAGCGGGTGATCAGCACCATGGCAACTGCAACCACAGAGAGGAGCAGAATGGGTGCCACGCCAAGTGCAGCGAGCAGCACGATCGACATAAGCGCTATGATGGCGAGAGGCGCATGTTTGCGGCGATAGGCCCGCTGGGTCGGCTGCGAAACATCAGCCATATCTGTATCCGCCGCAAGCCGTTGAATATCTGCAGGCGCACCTTCCAGCAGCAATGTATCCCCGACCCGCACAACCAGGTCATCCAGCTGCACGCCAATGTTCTGATTGCGTCGATGCACAGCTAGAACATAAACCCCATAGCGACGGCGCAGACGCATCGCCCCCAGCGTGCGCCCAACAAGGCGGCACCCCGGTGTAATCAGCACCTCGACCGTCTTGGTCTCCACCGCAGAAACCTGATCCACACGCTTCAGTTCCTTGTTGTTCTGCAGGCTCAACAATTCCGTCATCTGTGTGCGCAGGATCACCCGGTCCCCGACCTGCAGCTCGACCCCTTTCAGGTTGCGGCGCAGCGAGAGGTCACCGCGCACCAGGTCGATGAGGCGAACACCAGGACGTTTGAACAATCGCACCCCGGTCACTTCGCGCCCGATCAAATTGCTGTCAGGCGGGATCACCGCTTCGGTGAAGAACTTCATTTTCGAGCGGTCGCTCAGCAGGCTGGCCATACTGTCCCGCTCCGGCAGGAGATGAGGGGAGACAAAGCGCAGATAGATCATGCCCCAGATAACCAAAATCAGCCCCAGAGGCGTTACTTCAAAGATCGAAAAGGGCTCCAGCCCTTGCGCACGCGCGACACCGTCGACCAAGAGGTTTGTTGATGTGCCGATCAAGGTCAGTGTGCCGCCCAGAATGGCGCCATAGCTCAGCGGGATCAGCATTTTGGAGGGCGAGACACGCAGCGTCCGTGAGATCTGTACAAAAACCGGGATCATCACCACAACAACAGGTGTATTTGAGACAATCGCGGATGCGGTGACAACAAAGGCCATAAGCAGGGCAATTGCGCGTCTTGGGCTGACCTCTGCCTGTTTTCGTGCCCGCGCCGTGAAGGCATCCAATGCGCCGGTACGTACCAGGGCCCCCATGATGATGAACATGGCAGCGATGGTCCAGGGTGCCGGGTTGGCTAGCACTGGCACCGCCTTGTCATAGGGGAGCACGCCAGTGATCAGCATCAGTGACACCCCAGCGAGGGCAACAACTTCAGTTGGATAGATTTCTCGCAAGAATGCGATAAACATCAAAAGGACGATCGCGAGAGTGAGAAAGGCACTGCCGTTCTCAAATTGAGTGATCAGATGCATCGCAGCCCTTTGATGTTTTGCTCTTCTCCGCCTGCTCTTTGCGAACAAGCGCGGTCGCTGCAAGTTTCCCCGATCCCGAAAACCGGGGCAAGGATTTCATACTCAATTGTGAAGCCGCCCAGGTAGTTCTGGGCGATTTTACAACAAAGCCTTCATTTGACAGAGAGAACTTCCGTCACAGCAAAGAACTATTTTACTGAAGCGGACCTGCCTGCTGCAATAGGCCACCATTGCGTACCATGTGGATCTCTTTGGCTGCCCCAGTCCTGTCATCGGTCACCACCAAAGCACCAGAGAGAGTGGCCTCCCCATTTGCGGGCGTGAAGCGCGCTTTGGGCATACCTGTCAGAAAACGGCGCATCGGTTCCGCCTTTTCCATCCCTATAACAGAGTTGTAGTCGCCACACATCCCGGCATCGGTCAGATAGGCTGTCCCCTCTGATAGGATCTGGGCATCTCCTGTTGGCACATGGGTATGGGTGCCCACCACCAATGAGGCACGGCCATTGCAGAAATGTCCCATGGCCATTTTCTCAGAAGTGGCCTCGCAATGCATATCTACGATCACCGCCTGGGCCAGTCCGCCACGCGGGTGGGATTTAAGAACGCCTTCAACTGCACCAAAAGGGTCGTCAAAGGCCCGTTTCATAAAAACCTGGCCCAGCGCCTGCGTCACCAGAACCTTGCGGCCGCCGGTGGCGTTGAACAGGCGATAGCCACGCCCAGGGGCGCCTTTGGCGAAATTCAGCGGCCGAATGATACGCGGTTCATTCTCAATGAACTGTAACATGTCCTTCTGATCAAAAGCATGATCCCCCAGCGTCAGGCAATCCGCCCCTGCATCCAGAAGCGCCTTAGCATGATCGCCGCTCAGCCCCATGCCATTGGAGGCGTTCTCGCCATTGACCACGACAAAATCGAGCCGCCACTCCTGCCGCAGACGGGGCAGGTTTTCGGTGATGGCACGGCGCCCGGCGCGGCCCATCACATCGCCAAGAAACAGAATTCGCATGCAGCCTTCCTAGGCTTCGCTGCCAGGCAGAACAAGATGTTGAAAGATTACAATTGCTGTTTTTGCCCGCTCTGGCGCATTTTTCGCCGCTGACTTCCTGGTCGAAACTCTAGAAACCCGCCCTAGCGGTCAAATTGCAGAACACGGCTTTCGGTGACCATCATGTCCAGCGGCTGATCTGTCGGCTCAAGAGGTAGGTCCTCTGCCTCCTGCGCGTCAAAGGCAAAACCGATTGCCAGGGTGGCGCGTTTGCTGCGCAACAACTCCAGCGTACGGTCGTAAAAACCGCCGCCATAGCCCAGGCGCCCCCCCTTGGAATCAAAGGCCACCAGCGGCACCACTACGATTTCGGGCTCAAAGAAATCATCCATTTCCGGCACCCGTGCCCCAAAAGGACCATCGCGCATAGGACCATCCGGTTGCCAGCGGCTGAACTTCAGCGGCATGGCTTCGCCTTCGATCACGGGCACGCCAACCGGACCATGGGCGGCAGCCTCTGCCATAACCGGCAGCGGATCGATCTCTGTACGGATAGGCATGTAGCCCGCCAGGGGAACACCTCGATAGCCGGCCAGAACCTCAGCCAAATGGCCCGCCACGCCCGGCAGATTGCGCGCATGGGCTTCTTTGCGGCGCGCAAAGGCGGCTTTGCGGGCGGCAGCTTTGATCTCCGTCAGATCCATCATGACAATCTCCTACAACAACACGGCAGCGGCGAGACCCAGAAAGGCAAAGAAACCAACCACATCGGTTACTGTGGTCACGAAAGCGCCAGAGGCCAGCGCCGGGTCTATGTTCATCTTTTCCAATAGAATGGGAATAACCGTCCCGGCGAGCCCTGCGACGACAAGATTGATCACCATTGCGGCAGCGATCACCCAGCCCAATGCTGGCGAGCCGAACCAGATCACCCCGACAATGCCCATGACCACAGCAAAGACCACCCCATTGACCAGCCCCACAAGGGCCTCGCGTCGGATCACCCGCCAGACATTGGAGCCGGTGAGGTCACGGGTGGCCATGGCACGTACCGCCACGGTCAGCGACTGGGTGCCGGCATTGCCCCCCATGGAGGCGACGATAGGCATCAAGACTGCCAGCGCCACCACCTGGGCAATCGCCGCTTCGAACTGGGCAATCACCAGCGAAGCCAGCACCGCGGTCACCAGGTTGACCGCCAGCCAGGGAAAGCGCCTCTTGGTGGTTTCGATCACCCGGTCGGCAAGTGAGCTTTCGTCGCTCACACCGGCCAGGCGCAGGATGTCTTCCTCATGTTCTTCGTCCAGAACCACCATGGCATCATCGATGGTGATGACCCCCGCCAAGCGGCCCTCACCGTCAACTACGGGGGCTGATATCAGATGGTACTGATTGAAGGCATAGGCGACGTCTTCCTCATCCTGATCAGCAGGGATGATCTGAAAGGTTTCCTCCACCAGATCCATCAGCGGCACCTCGCGTTTGGTGCCCATGATCCGGCCAAGGGTGACATTGCCAATGGGATGCATGCGTGGGTCGACCAGAACCACATGGTAGAACTGCTCTGGCAGGTCTTCAGACTCACGCATGTAGTCAATCGCCTGACCGACGTTCCAATGCTCCGGCGCCATGACCACTTCGCGCTGCATCAAGCGCCCGGCGGAGTTCTCCGGGTAGCTTAGCGATTGCTCAACAGCGACCCGATCAGAATCCTCCAGCACATCGAGGATGGCTTCCTGCTGCGGCTCTTCCAGATCCTCAAGCAGATCAACAACATCGTCGCTTTCGAGGTCCCGGACCGCCTCGGCCAGAACCGTGGGGTTCAGGACCTCCATCACCTCTTCGCGGATGCTTTCATCCAGCTCCGAAAGGATGTCGCCGTCGAATTCCCGCCCGTAAAGCTGCAGCAGGCTTGCCCGTTCGGGGCTGCTCACCTGTTCCAGAAGGTCAGCGATATCGGCAGCGTGCAGATCATCCAGCAGCTCGGTCAGAAGCGTTTGATCGCCCCTCTCCACCGCATGAAGAACCCGGCCAACAAGTTTTCGGTCCAGATCGTAGCCATCTTCCAGATGCGCGTCTTCGCGGAGGATGCCGTCGCCTGAACTCATGTCCTGCCCTTTCATGTGTATTGTCTGCAAATTAAGAGAAGCAGCTACCAGAAAACAATGACAATACTGCAATTTACCCAAAGCTATGCGGCGCGTATCCTGCGTTGCGCGATTTGGCAAGGAAAGGACCCCGCGACATGCAAAGCGATTTCATCCTTCAGGGACATGTGCTGTCTTATCAAGCTTCGCCTTTTGAAGGCGATGCGCCGGAGGCGGCCGCGCGCATTGATCAGGCGGTCGCAGTGAGCGGCGGCAAGATCGCTGGCGCAGGTTCGCTGGAGCACATGCAGGCGCTGCTGCCGCAGGCTGAGGTGATCCGCCATGGCGAAAAGCTGATCCTTGCGGGCTTTGTCGATGCCCATGTGCATTATCCGCAGACCGCAATGATCGCGAGTTGGGGCAAGCGCCTCATCGACTGGCTCAACAGCTATACCTTCCCGGAAGAGATGCGCTTTGCCGACCGCGCCTATGCGGATGAGATCTCCAACCGCTACCTGGATCTGACGGTGGCCAATGGCACCACCACGGTCTGCAGCTTTGCCACCATCCACCCAGAAAGCGTTGACGCCTTTTTCACCGCTGCCCAGGCGCGCGGCCAGCGAGTTGTAGCAGGCAAGACCTGCATGAACCGCAATGCCCCGGACGGGCTGCAAGACACTGTGCAATCGGCCTATGACGACAGCAAGGCGCTGCTGCAGCGCTGGCACGGGGTGGACCGGATCGAATATGCAATCACCCCGCGCTTCTCACCCACCTCGACCCCGGAACAGCTGGAGGTCATGGGCCAGCTCTGGGCCGAGCACTCCGACTGCCTGATGCAGACGCACTTGAGTGAGCAGCTGGATGAGATCGAATGGGTGAAGTTCCTCTTCCCCGAAGCCCGCGACTATCTGGATACCTATGAGAAATTCGGTCTGCTAGGCGGCAAGGGCCTTTACGGCCACGCCATCCACCTGGAAGAGCGCGAGCGCCACCAGCTGCGCGAACACGGCGCGGGCCTGGTGCATTGCCCGACTTCGAATACCTTTATCGGATCGGGGCTGTTCGATATGGCCGGGCTGATGGCAGAGGGACAGAACATTGGTCTTGCGACCGATACCGGCGGCGGCTCCAGCTTCTCGATGCTGCGCACCATGGCGGCGGCCTATGAGATCGGCCAGCTGCGCGGGGTGCCGCTGCATGCCTCGCAGCTTTTGTGGCTGGCGACCCAAGGCTCGGCCCGGACCCTGCATATGGCGGACAAGATCGGCAATATCGCCCCCGGCATGGAGGCGGATCTGGTGGTGCTGGATCTCGCATCCACGCCCGCAATTGCCCAGCGCTCCGCCTGCGCCAATGACCTGTGGGAAGCCATCTTCCCCACTGTGATGATGGGCGATGACCGCGCGGTTTCCGAGGTCTGGATCAACGGCAAGCGGCAGTAAGGGCCCAGCCGGAACAGCCCTAGACCATACAACAAAAAGTCAAGACAACAAAAAGGCGGCCCGGAGAGGCCGCCTTCCTTATTTTTACATCGTTTCCGGGCTTAACCTGCCAGTTGCTGCGCCAGGGACTGATGGCGCGAAGTCACCGCCCCCATGTCGATGGTTGCCATACGCCCATCGCGGACCACCTGACGCCCCTCGACAAAGAGGTCGCGCACCCGGTCCGGCCCGGCCAGGAGCAGGGCCGCCGGGTCCCAGCTGCCGCTGGAAGCAACGCCGGAGACATCCCAAATGGCAATATCAGCGCGTTTGCCCGGCGCCAGCCTGCCGCAATCCGGGCGGCCCAGAATATCGGCGCCGCCGCGGGTGGCGATCTCCAGCGCTTCATAGGCACTCATCGCGTCAGCGCCATTTGCAACCCGCTGCAGCAGCATGGCCTGACGCGCCTCGCCAGCCAGATTGGCCATATCATTGCTGGCCGAACCATCGACGCCAAGCCCAACAGGAACCCCCGCATCCCGCATCTGCCTCACCGGGGCGATGCCGCTGCCAAGGCGGCAGTTGGAACAGGGGCAATGCGACACGCCGGTTCTGGTGCGGGCAAAGAGGTCGATCTCCTGCCCGTCCAGCTTGACGCAATGGGCATGCCAGACATCCGGGCCTGTCCAGCCCAGCTCTTCGGCATATTGACCGGGGCGGCAGCCGAACTGGGCCTCGGAATAGGCGATATCTTCCTCGTTTTCGGCCAGATGAGTATGCAGCATGACGCCCTTGTCCCGCGCCAGAAGGGCCGCGTCGCGCATCAATTCACGACTGACGGAGAAAGGCGAACATGGCGCTAGGCCTACGCGGCACATGGAGCCCTCTGCAGGATCGTGGAAGGCATCAACAACGCGGATCATATCTTCCAGGATGGCGGACTCTTGCTCCACCAGGTGATCCGGCGGTAGCCCGCCCTGGCTTTCGCCAATGCTCATAGCCCCACGGGTGGGATGAAACCGTAGCCCAACCTCGCGGGCGGCATGGATGGTATCCTCCAGCCGCGCACCATTGGGGTAAAGATACAGGTGATCCGAACTCAGGGTGCAACCAGACAACGCCAGCTCGGCCAACCCCAGCTGGGCTGAGACAAAGAACTCCTCGGGGCCAAAACGGCTCCAGATCGGATAAAGCCGCTGCAGCCAGCCAAAGAGCAGGGCATCCTGGGCACCCGGCACCGCGCGGGTCAGGTTCTGGTAGAGGTGGTGATGGGTATTCACCAAGCCCGGTGTCACCACCGCGCCGCGCCCCTGGACCACCTCGCCGCTGGTCTCAAGCCCATGCCCCAGCGCGGCCACCTGGCCGTCCCGGATCAGGATGTCAGCACCGTGCAACACTCTGCGGTCATCATCCATGGTCAGGATGGTATCGGCATTTTGAATCAGAAATTCGGCCATTAAGCACACTCCATTTGGCCCGTTTCGGTGAATGGAGTGGAAAGAGGTCGACAGAATAGGGGCAAAGGACTCGACCTGCAGCTTTGATACCGCAGGCAGCAGGCGAAAGGCAAGGTTTGCTAAAACAAGGCCTGCGAAAACTATGGTGGCCCAAATTTAGCCCGGCTTGGCCTAGTCCTTGGCTTGCAACAGCTTCATTGCAGCAGCGTGCAGTTCTGGTGTTGCCGCCGCCAAAGCACGACCACCTTCATGCACCGGGCCACCTTCCCAATTGGTGACGATGCCGCCCGCAGCTTCGATCACTGCAATGGGTGCCTGGATATCATATGCATTGAGCCCCGCCTCGATCACCAGATCCGCCTGTCCAGCCGCAAGCAGAGCGTAAGCATAACAATCCATACCATAGCGTGTCAGCTGAACTTGCCGGGCAACCCTGCGAAAGGCCTGCTCTTCGTCAGCGGTTCCAACTTCGGGGAAGGTTGAAAAGAGGATAGCCTGATCCAGGCTGCTGGTTTTGCGCACCTTGAGAGCAGTTGTACCTTGTGGGCCAGTCACTTCGCCAACACCGGCGCCGCCGGTAAATCGCTCTTGGATATAGGGCTGGTCTATCACCCCCAGCACCGGGCCTTGATCTTCTGAAAGAGCTATCAATACGCCCCAGGTGGGTGTGCCACTGATAAACCCCCGTGTGCCATCAATGGGATCCAATACCCAGGTCCGCCCGGATTTGCTTTCCACTGGCGGAAATTCTTCACCATGAATGCCATCCAAGGGGCGTAACTCCGCCAAGAGGGTCCGCATGGCTTCCTCGGCAGCCCTATCCGCAATTGTGACTGGATCAAAGCCTTCGCTCAGCTTGTTCTCAGTCCCCAAATCGGCCTGGCGGAAAAAGGGCAAGATTGCCGCGCGGGCCGCATCCGCAAGCCGGTGGGCAACTTCGGTATCTGATATGCTCTTCTCACTCATGAAAGAACCGGTGCCACTAATGCGGCCCCGGTTCAAGAAAAATCCAGTTCGTGAGATTTTTTCGCCCAATTCAACCCTGAGCGCACGGGTCCGAAAAAGCGTGCTGTTATGCAGCGTCGCTCAGCACCCGCGCCAGTTCAAACAGGCGACGGCGTTGGTTCTCGGGAATTGAGTAGTAAGAGCGGACCAGATCCAGGGCCTCTTTGTCACCCATCAGATCATCTGGCACTGCGGTGTTCCCGGCTGCTTTTCCATCTTCTTCCAGACCTTCAAAGAAGAAGCTCACTGGAACTTCCAGCGCGTCCGAAATATCCCAGAGCCTCGATGCGCTAACGCGGTTCGCTCCGGTTTCATATTTTTGGATCTGCTGAAATTTGATACCGACCTGTTCGGCCAGCTGCTGTTGTGTTTTTCCGATCAGCCAACGGCGGTGACGGATACGTTTTCCGACATGTACGTCCACAGGATGAGCCATGCGTTTTCTCCTAGTTGTTCCAATAGTCCCTGCCCGGATTGCCGTGTTGCCATAGGTGTCCTTTAAAAAGTTCTGCATTCTGCGAACCACAGGTACACACGGGTACTCAACTATCACGATCAGAGCTCAACCTCTGCTCCGACTGTACGACCTTCGCGGTTGAATTCAAGCCTGCCACCACCCGGATCCCTATTGCAAATGGGCAAATGTATGATTTCACCCATCATTTTGGTGGGTCAAAATAGCCTTTTGACTAGCTAAAAATGGCTCCCCATAAATAGCGAGGTGCAAAAATCGACTGGAACTGCCGATAGTCCAGCCCGAATCACTTGAGAAACAGACAAGGAACCCACCGTAAAATGCTCTGCTTGCGTGTCACTGATTTCAGCGCTCCGCCGTCCTTTTGTGACATCACCTGTGCCGATCCCGGACCTGGACAGATCCGCCTGCGTATCCGGGCCTGCGGTTTGAACTTCGCAGATTTGCTATTGCTGAAAGGGACATACCAAGACACGCCTGACCTCCCCTTTACGCCGGGACTGGAAGTTGCAGGAGAGGTAATCGCCTTAGGTAAAGATGTCGCTAATTTTAACTTGGGCGACCGTGTCGCGGTCTTTTGCGGTAGTGGCGGACTGGCAGAAGAAGGGGTCTTTGAGGCCAGTCGCGCTATCCCAATTCCGGCAGGGATGAGTGACGAAGACGCGGCCGCAATGCTCATCGCTTACGGCACCAGTCACGTCGCTCTGGAACATTGCGCCCGACTACAATCAGGCGAGACCCTTTTGGTCACCGGTGCGGCCGGCGGAGTGGGTTTGACAGCAGTTGAAATTGGCAAATTGATGGGGGCTCGCGTGATTGCCCATGCACGTGGAGCGGGAAAACTTAGAGCCGCTCAAAATGCCGGCGCAGACCACCTGATTGATGATAGCGAGGACCTGCGCGCGATCGTCAAATCTCTGGGTGGTTCGGACGTCGTCTATGACGCGATTGGTGGCGGCGTCTGGAAGGACGCTTTTCGCAGCGCCAACCCTGGTGCGAGACTCCTTCCGATTGGATTTGCCAGCGGCGAGGTTCCGCAAATTCCCGCCAATCATCTGCTGGTGAAAAACCTGACTGTGATTGGCTTTTACATCGGCGGCTACCTAAAAGCACGACCAGAGGTGATCCGCAACTCCTTTGAGACCCTATTCAGGTGGCATGGCGAGGGACGTATCAAACCGCATGTGAGCCATGTATTGCCTTTTGAAAAGACATTTGAAGGGCTGGAAATGCTGCGCAACCGAACCTCAACAGGCAAAGTCGTTATAACGATGTCCTGATTTTCCCAGCCTCCAGTCAGACTACCCTCCTAGGCTCTGTCCGGACTCGTGTTTTGCATGCCAGACCTACAAAAGGCGCAGAAGACCAAAGGCGGCCCTCAAAGGCCGCCTTTGGCAAAATTTGGAACGGTGTTTGCGCCAAGGATGCAATAAACATAGCTGATTGCACCCAGTGCAACCCAATTCCTTGACCGCTTAGCTGGCCACTCTTAGGGCGGCAGGTCGCAAGGCGGCATAGCCCTGTCGAAGGATCCGGGCAAAATCCTCGACATATCCGGCCTGTACGTTATGCGCACCGTATAGGTTGATATGTTGAATAGGTAGATCCGGCAGCAATCCACCGTGATCAATCGCCTCCTGGTGCTCAGGAATTGTGCCTTCCAAAAGCACACCAACCGCAAGATCAGCGCTGATTGTCGCCTCAACGGTGCGGTCGGATTCACTATCCACCGCCATATCCCATTCGATCCCGGCCTTATCCAGCGCCGCGGTAGAGACCGCACGGAAGATACAGGCCCGGCAGAAGCCGAGACGCAAAGGGCGTTGCCGCCAGGCTGACCCACTGGGCGCGCCAACCCAACGCAAAGGCATCTCGTGAATGGTTTCCCCCCCTTCACCCGCGCCACTTTCGGTGGTCAGAATCAAGTCATACTCACCGCGCGCAAAGCCCGCCTTCAGTTCCTTGGTATTCGAAGTCACCAGATTGACGTTGACCCTTGGGAAACTGACATTGAAGCGTTTTAGCGCCTGGGGGATGACCGGGTAGACAATGTCATGCGGGACCCCCAGAACGACCTCCCCCTCAAACGCCTGATCCGTCAGGCGGCTCATCACCTCATCATTGAGCGCGACCATGCGCCGGGCATAGCCCAAGAGCTGCTCCCCTGAAGGCGTAAGTGAAATGCCGCGCCCGGATCGATCCAACAGATCCAGGTCCAAAAGCTCCTCTAGGCGCTTCAGCTGCATCGAGACCGCAGATTGGGTGAGATGCAGAAACCCTGCGGCCCGAGTGACCCCCCCATAGTCCGCGACCGCCACAAAGGACCGAAGCGTGGTGATATCCAAATTCCGTGCCATCACAACTCCTGATGAATGAGATCAAAAACATTCGCTTTCAAAATAGATCATAATCACGCATACACATCAACAGAAATGATGCACTAAGCAAAATTCATCAAACCTTAACGAAAGGACAAAGAAGATGACCTATATTGCAGAAACCTGCTCCCCGGTACGCCGCCGTTTCAGCCTGCTGTCCTTTGTCGCTGATCGAATCGCCCTAATGCAGCAGCGCCACGCGCTTGCCAACCTGGACTGTCGCGCGCTTGAGGACATCGGCATCAACCGCACAGATGCACTGAAAGAAGCTCAGCGTCCCGTCTGGGATGCACCAGACCACTGGGCATGCAAGTAAATGCGAATGAAAAAGACCTGATTTTCTGATGAGCGCGACCATTTGGGCCGCGCTCATTTACCTTTTCCGGTGAAACTTAGCATCCGCACTTGAAGGATGCGGCCAAAATTCCGATATTTAGCAGGAATGCCGCTCTTGCCTCTTGGGGCCAGACCCAGCGGTGAGGGAGTCTTACTAATACGGAGATGATGCCGCATGGCACAGTTTGAAAACATCCGCTCTGCAGCAGGTGTCCGCACCGCAGAGATCGACGAGGGCCTGCGCGCCCATATGAACAAAGTCTACGGCACCATGTCCGTTGGCCTTTTGATCACTGCATTGGCCGCTTGGGCCATTGCCGGTCTTTCGATCACCTCTACCCCCAATGAATACCAAATCGGTGCAGGTCGCTATCTGACCGATCTTGGCTACACACTCTATGTGTCGCCGGTGAAATTCGTGCTAATGCTCGCACCTCTGGCCTTTATCTTCTTTGGCTGGGGCGCCCTAATGCGCCGTGGCAGCGCCGCTGTTGTGCAGCTGGGATTCCTCGCTTTTGCCGCAGTCATGGGCATTTCGATGGGCACCGTGTTCATGATCTACACGCCCTACTCCATTGCTCAGACCTTCCTGGTTACAGCCATCGCCTTTGCGGGCCTGTCCCTCTGGGGCTACACCACCAAGAAGGATCTCTCTGGCATGGGCACCTTCCTGATGATGGGTGTGATTGGCCTGATCGTTGCGATGATCGTCAACATGTTCTTGCAGTCCGGCGTGATGATGATGGCGATCTCCGCCATTGGCGTTCTGATCTTTGCGGGTCTTACCGCATTCTACACCCAGGACATCAAGAACACCTATGTCGCCATGGCCACACAGGGTGACAAAGAATGGCTGGACAAAGCTGCTTATGACGGCGCGCTGAGCCTCTACATCAGCTTCCTGAACATGTTCCAATTCCTCCTCATGTTCATGGGTCAGCAAGAATAAGCTCCGGCTGACATACCAATTCCAGACAAGGGCGGATCACAAAGATCCGCCCTTTTTTGTTTGTTAGTGAGAACTCGATTTTGAAAATTCAGGACATCCCCAGCAAAGAGGGGATTCGTATTGTGCCTTTGTTGCGGGACTTGCATGAATTGCATGTACAAGAGCAACCCATGCGCTTCTTAGCTTCCCCAACAGAGCAAGAGCTGGACCTCTGGCTCTAGGACTGGCTGAACCAAGCAAAGACCCATACCATTGCCGCAGAGAGCCCTCAGGGCGCCATTATGGGCTGTGCAATTTTGTTGAAGAAAGCCAACCTCGGCTTCCTATGCGCGCGCAGGAAACCCGTTTGATGATCCATCACCTGACTGTCCACAGCCCTTTTCAGCGCATGAGGGTCAGCACTGCTTTGATCACTGAAGTAAAGAAATACGCGATAAGCCTCGACGTCAGCAGTATAGTGACCAGCTACGCACCATTTAATGCACATTCAGCAGCGCTCTTCTCACGACTGGGATTGGAGCCTGTGCTTACCTTTGCAGAATGGCGCCCCTGAGCGTGACATAAAAAAACCCCTCCAGAGGAGAGGTTATGCTCTTACCGGAGCATTTTTTCTAGCTGCAGGTTAACCCGGTGGCTAGGGCAACAGTACCACGCCCACTGCCGACAACCTGCACCTCTCCCACAGGGGTGCAGCCCGATTCACCTGCCACCAGCGCACGGAAGGCCTCTGGCGCGATATCAGGCAGGGAAGCGATGACACTGCGTTGTGGGACACTCAGCACCGCTAACCCCGTGCGATCAGCGCGAACAAGCGAGAGGGAGAGCGGCCGCCCCAATACCTCGACAACGCGGGTCTGACTACCGGGCTGAACCAGAGCGGCACCATCAGGCATGCTGGCTGCTGCTACCGGAAGCTCGGCGCTACTGACATCCGGCGGCGAAGACAGGCCTGGCACCGCTTCTGGCATTTGCCCCGGTCCCGCTACAACAGTTAATCCAAGCGCTAAAATCACACTTTTTACCACAACACACCTATTTCACTACATCCCGCGTAAGGCTCTAGATGAAGAATGGGGCGGTGTCTTGTCCTCTTTCCAAAGAAATACTTCGCTTTTTCGAGACTTTTCATTCAACGGAAGTGGCTTCTGCCCTCGGCAGAGGTCGCCCCAAAGGAATCGGAAGCATTTTAGCCAAATTTGCGCGAGCGCGAAGTGAGCTTAGCGCAAAAAGAAAGGGTCACGCAATTTGCATGACCCTCAAACTTGCCATCAAGCAGCCTGAGCTTACTTGATTTTACCTTCTTTGTACTCGACGTGCTTGCGCACAACGGGGTCGTACTTACGGATGACCATTTTCTCGGTCATGGTCCGTGCGTTTTTCTTGGTCACGTAGAAGTGGCCGGTGCCCGCGGTCGAGTTCAGGCGGATCTTGATTGTGGTAGGCTTCGCCATGGTGCTTCTCCTGCGTCCGAAAAGGCAGGGGCCTCTCGGTAAATTCCTATACGAGCGTGGCTTGTACCTGCCACAGCCAGCGAGTCAATAGGATTTGCGTGCAATTCGGGCGGATTTCTATCCTACGCAGGACAAAACCACCCGCACTCCCGCAAAGTTGCTCAAAGCTGCCGGCCACTTCTGCCAATTTGGCAAAAAGCTCAAACTCAGGTAGACTTGTACTGCGCCAACTATTGGGCGCGAATTTCTTGTCTTTGTAACAATTGAGGTTTATCTTATGACCCGCATTTTTTTCGGTTTCGCAGCAGCAATTGCAATTCTCACCTTACAGACGACCACTGCCAGCTCTGATGACTTCACGAGAATCACCACCAAGCAGCAATATGTAAAACTCATAGTTGGTAAGCGCTGGCATGTCGGTGATGGCTACGCTCTTGCGAAACGCAATGGGAAACTGACCGGCGAATTTGGTGGAAAAGAACTTGTTGGGGTCTGGGCTTGGCGCAACAAAATGTGGTGCCGCACCTTGGAAACCCACGCGAAGGACACCGATTGTCAGATCATCTCTGTCAACGGCAAACAGATGCGCATCGTCAAGAACCAGGGCCAAGGTGATATACAGATCATGACCCGAAAATAGCCACATAGCTCCTTCGGGATAACTGCGCAGAAGGCCTGTAAGCCGGATTTTGTCCCCCCGGAGCCATGGCTCCGGGATCGACGACCATTCATCTGCGATGCACATTGCTATGCACCTCTAGCTGCCAACCCGGTCCCTCTCGGCTAAAGCGCGCCTAGCGGCGGTTTCGGATTGCTCCGACCTGCCCGCGCGGGGACCCTATTTGGCATTGCTCCCGGTGGGGCTTGCCTTGCCACCCCTGTTGCCAGGGGCGCGGTGGTCTCTTACTCCACCGTTTCACCCTTACCTGCAAAAGCAGGCGGTTTCATTTCTGTGGCGCTTTCCGTCGGGTTCCCCCGCCCGGGCGTTACCCGGCACCGTTGCTTTATGGAGTCCGGACTTTCCTCTCGCAAAGGGTGACCCTCTGAAAGCGGCCGTCCAGCCTTCTGCGCAGGCTTCAGTTATGCCTCCCTAGCTTCGCGGTCAAGACACCTATGTCCTACGTCGCGCCCCACTCGCGCTCAGAGCGCGCAAGAGCGCAATATCAGCCCCGCAGAGCGCACCCTGCCGCCAGGGCGCGTGACGTAGGCGCAGCGCTTGCAACAACTCCTCAGGGCTGGCCGCCGCGCTGTAACCCGCCGCTTCATAGAGGTTTTGAAAATCGCCCGCCGCTTCCGACGCTTCGGGGCATTCATTGGCAATAGGAGAGTGCGCCGCCAGACCCTGCCGTGCCAGTCGCGCCCAATCAAACCGGGGGCCCGGATCAATCTTGCGCCCCGGTGCCATATCGGAATGTCCAATAACGGCTTCAGGGGGAATCGCCCAACGCTTCAAAATCTGCCCCAGCAAGGCTTCCAGACAGCTGACCTGTGGTTCGCTAAAAGGGTGATCTCCAGCGTTGTCGAGTTCAATACCGATGGAGCGGGAATTTATGTCATCCAGCCCCCGCCACTCACCCGCTCCCGCGTGCCAGGCACGCGCCATTTCCGCCACCATCTGCCAGAGGGTTCCATCACGCCCGATCAGATAATGCGCCGAAACCTCTGCCTCGGCGTCGCACAGGCGCTGCAAGGCCGCTTCGGCGCTGGACATGGCAGTGTAGTGCAACACCACAAGATGTGGCTGCAAACCATTTCGCCTTTCGGTGAAATTGGGGCTCGGGTGCCAAACCGGAGTGCATTTTTGCACTACCGTCTTGGCGCCAGCCCCAGCCATCAGGAGTTCCCGCGTACCGCCAAGCGATAGGGACGTGGATCCCAGCCACAGGCGTAGCCATCCCCATCAGGGTCCAAAACCTTACGGTCCCTTTGTGGTCCACCCGCCTCAAGAAAGGCGAGTTGCGCCAGTTCCGCAGAAGAAAAACCTGCACAGTTGCGAGCCGATCGGCTTTTGAGGTTGATGCCGCTCCGGCTATAGAGCTTGGTCCCAACCGGATGAGAGGTGCTCAGCGCGTATTTCACGATATTTGGAGAGCGTGCCCCGCTTTGGCTTGGCAAGGCGGTAGGCTGTACCTGCTGATACTGTGACCGCTGCTGTTGCAGGCGGGCTGCGTCACTCTCAATGGTTTGCCGTGCAGAGACCGCTTCAAAGCTGTTCTCATCCGAAAGGCCCGGATTTCCCACCAACTGGGGCGCCGGGTTTGAGGGGCTTGCTTCGAGTGGAGCGCGACCCGAATTGCTTTGTGATGCCCGCAATGCTGCAGCCGTTTCAGCAGCGATGTCAGATGAGCCCGTCGAAGAGGTTGTGCTGGTTCCCGCATAGCGCGGCGCAGGTGAGATCGAGGTGGCCGCTCCGGGGAGCGGCTCACTCGAGACTCGAGAAGGTGGAACCAAAGGCTCGCCATAGATGGTGGTCCCCGCCGCTGGCGCAGCCGCAAAGGGATCATTATCCAAACCAACCCCAGCCGCGCTATCCGGCACCCTGGGACTACAGGCGGAAAGGGCGGAAAGACTGCCGATGGCAGCGAGTGCGACGAGACCACGCATGAATTTACCTGCTTATCTGCTCTTCTTTGATTGGGAACTTACCACCATTTTCCGGGTTTTGCTACAAACCCTGCTGCGCTCTCCAATGCGTAGGCGGTGTTCAGCAGATCCCCTTCTTCCCAAGGGCGACCGATGAGCTGAAGACCCAATGGCAATCCTTGCGTATCAAGCCCCGCAGGAACGGCGATGCCTGGCAGGCCAGCCAGGTTCACGGTGACGGTGAAGACATCGTTCAGATACATCTGTACCGGATCCGCATCAATCATCTCACCCAGGCCAAAGGCGGCCGAAGGAGTTGCCGGAGTCAGGATCGCATCCACACCAGCGGCAAAGACCTCTTCGAAGTCACGCTTGATCAGGGCACGCACGCGGCGAGCACGGTTGTAGTAAGCATCATAGAAGCCAGCCGAGAGCACATAGGTGCCGATCATGACACGGCGCTGCACCTCTTGACCAAATCCTGCTGCACGAGATTTTTCATACATCTCGGTGATGCCATCACCCGCTTCCAGAACGGCGCGATTGCCATAACGAACACCATCGTAGCGCGCCAGGTTCGAAGAAGCCTCTGCCGGGGCAATCACATAGTAGGCAGGCAGCGCATATTTGGTATGGGGCAACGAAATATCAACGATCTCAGCACCAGCAGCTTTGAGCATCTCGGTGCCATCAGCCCAGAGCTTTTCGATCTCAGCGGGCATGCCCTCCATGCGGTATTCCTTCGGGATACCGATTTTCTTGCCTTTGATGTCGCCGGTCAGCATGGCCTCAAAATTCGGCACAGCCAGTTCGGCAGAGGTCGAATCCTTCGGGTCATGTCCGCACATGGCTTCCAGCATGATGGCGGCATCGCGGACCGATTTGGTCATCGGTCCGGCCTGATCCAGCGAAGACGCAAAGGCCACAACGCCCCAGCGCGAGCAGCGACCATAGGTGGGCTTGATCCCCACGGTACCTGTGAAGGCAGCAGGCTGGCGGATCGAGCCGCCGGTATCGGTGCCAGTGGCCGCAAGGCAAAGATCAGCCGCAACAGCAGAGGCGGAACCGCCAGAGGAACCACCTGGTGTTAGCTGCGCGTCGTCATTGCCACGGCGCCAGGGACTGACCGCATTGCCATAGGCCGAGGTCTCATTCGAGGAGCCCATGGCAAACTCATCCATATTCAGCTTACCCAGCATGACCGCACCGGCATCTGCCAGTTGCTGCGAAACTGTGGATTCATACTCTGGCTTGAAACCGTCCAGAATCTTGGAGGCCGCCTGAGAGGCAACACCCTTGGTGCAGAAGAGGTCTTTGATGCCAACAGGCAGACCACACATCGCAGGCGCTTCACCTTCTTGAATGCGCGCATCCGCAGCCTTGGCGCGCTCCAGGGCAATTTCCGGTGTTTTGTGCACAAAGGCATTAAGCGCATCTGCGGCATCGATCGCCTTGAGGCAGGCCTCGGTCAATTCCACAGAAGTGGTTTCACCCTTGCGTAGTGCATCACGTGCCTCGGCCAGGCCCAGTTTATTCAGATCGCTCATGTCTTACTCCACCACTTTGGGGACAGCGAAGAAGCCTTCGCGGGCATCGGGGGCGTTGGACAGGATCTTGTCCTGCTGATTGCCATCATTGACCACATCTTCGCGGCGTTTCAGGCGCTGTGGTGTGACCGAGGTCATCGGCTCCACGCCCTCTACATCCACTTCATTCAGCTGCTCGATGAAGCCCAGGATGGTGTTGAACTCTTCTGCCAGTGCAGGCAGAGCATCCTCTTCAACCTTAATCCGGGCCAGTTTGGCCACCTTGGCGGCTGTATTTTGGTCAATCGACATGGAAACCCTCATCTCGTGTTCCCGTTGGCATTTACCGTTGCTCAAGGCGCGCCGCAAGCCTGCGTGCAGGGGCAAAGCCCTATTCCTCCGGATTTTTGCGCAGTTGCGGGCGCCCGAACCGCCCAAAGCGCGGACGATAGTTGCGAAATTATGACGTGGCGCCATGCCGGACAAAGAGGAATAGCCAGATGCCTCCACGCTGCTAGTCTGAGTGCAGCGCATCATAGGCATCATAGGCAGTGAGGAGGAAAGCAATGAGGATCATTTGGCTGGGTCATGGCAGTTTTCGCATCGAGACCGAAGGCAAGGTGCTGCTGATCGACCCCTGGCTGACGGGAAACCCTGTCCTCCTGTCAACACAGCATGAGGCGGCGGTGACCGGCGCCACCCATATTATTCTGACCCATACGCATTTTGATCATGTTGTTGATGTCCTCCCTCTCGCCAAACGGCTGCAGGTGCCAGTCGTGGGCCAATACGACCTAATGGGCTACTGGGGGGAAGCTGAAGGGGTAGAAACCATTGGCTTCAACAAAGGAGGTGCGGTTGATCTGGGTGGGCCAAGGCTTGCCATGGTCCCGGCCTCCCACAGCTCGACCTTTACCACCGAGGATGGGCTCCGCAGCGGTGGCTCAGAAGTGGGCTACATGCTGATGACCGAGGAAAAGACCGTCTATATTTCTGGGGACACTGGAATTATGGCGGATATGGACTGGATGGGAGACTATTATAGTCCTGAAATCGGCATCCTCTGCGCCGGCGGGCATTTCACCATGGATATGCGCCAGGCTGCCTATGCGGCAAAGCGCTACTTCAATTTCAAAACCGTCATCCCCTGCCACTACAAGAGTTTCCCGATCCTTGAACAAAGCGCGAAGGCGCTCATCGAGGGGCTCCCGGATGTCGAGGTGCGAGAACCTGAAATTATGGAGGCGATAGAGCTTTAGCTCGATTGAAGTAGTGGCCCTGCTTTGAGGTCATTGTAGGCTAGGAGCGCTCCCGCCCGTCGCAAGATCCGCACAACGGATCTGCTCCCGTTGGGCCCAGCGCCGGACCTGGTGGTCCGGCGCAAGACCGTTGCGTGCTGTTGCTGAGATAAGCGGCCAGGGTTCGGTAGTTACGCCTAGGGTTTGGGGGATGCCCCTGGTTTGGCTGGATTGAAGGCGGCGCGCGCGGCGGCTGCCTTATCACGACAAAAACAGCCTATGGCATGGTCATTGATCAACCCCATAGCCTGCATAAAAGCAAAAGCCGTCGTTGGCCCGACAAATTTCCAGCCCCGCTTTTTCAAGGCTTTGGAAAGCGCCACAGAGTCCGCGCTGGTGGAGGCGGTCTGGGGGGCAGGCAGATCCTCTGGTTTAGGTTCAAAGCTCCAGAAAAACGCTGCCAGAGATCCAGCCTCTGCGCGCAACTCCTGTGCGCGGGCGGCATTGTTGATCACCGCCTCAATCTTGCCGCGATGGCGAATAATGCCTTTGTCCTGCAAGAGACGCTCAACATCGGCCTGTCCAAACTGTGCCATCTTGTCAAAGTCAAACCCTGCAAAGGCCGCGCGAAAATTCTCACGCTTGTCCAGAATGGTGCGCCAGCTGAGCCCTGATTGAAAACTCTCGAGGCAGATCTTTTCGAACAGACGAATATCGTCGCCCACCGGGTAGCCCCATTCCTCGTCATGGTAGCGCAAGAAGTCCGGCGCAGATGCGCTCCAGGCACAGCGCTGCATTTTATCATCAGCAACAAAGAGATTGGTCATGAGTTTTCCTTCAGGAAGGCCAGGCGAGGGTCTGTCAGTGAGGGTGAAAACTCTATGATCTCAGCGGCAACAACATCCTCTTGAACATAGGGGTCTAGAGCAACGCGTTTATCCAACGCTTCGCGACTGCAGCCATTTGCAAGTATGGCCCCGCCTTGCCCTCGCTCGATCCGCCCGGCGGCGAGGAAGACACCATCCGAAAAACCATTTTGCAGCCAATCCTTGTGCGCATCCAGTATTTCCCCGGCACGTTCTTGGGCATTCGAAAATCTGAGAAAGATGGCGAACATTTTTGTTCCTTTTATAGTTGTTCGGGCAGATTGGACTGCAGCCAAGACTGCATCTGCTCAACTTCGAAGTTGATAAAATCTGGATCTTTGAAAGCCTGAGCAAGCGTAGCGACACCCTGGCTGCGGGCCAACAAGTGCATTGCCAAACCATTTGAGCGCTCACCGCATCCCAGCTCTTCAAACTGGCGACATAGCCAGCCGCGAAACAGAAGGAAGATGCTCGTTGCCTGATCCTGGGCCCCATGTCCGAGCTTAGTGAGCTCAGATACCAAAGTGCCAACTGGGCAACCGAACAGCGTGATCTTGCTCTGATTAGCGATCAGAATGTGGATGAAGCAAGTTATCCTTTCAACGGGGTCACTACCCTCCGCTTGCCAATCTGCCAGCATTGAGCATGTCTCGTTTTTGCGCCGGGCAATCACCGCCTCGAGAATCTCATCCTTGGTCCGGAAATGATAGTAAAAATTACCACGCGAGATGCCGACTTCACTGGCAATATCCGCGAAAGAAGTGGCTTCGAACCCGCGCTCGTAGAACAGCTGCTTCGCGGCTTCTGCAATCCGGTCTTTAGTGGTTTCCTGCTTCATTTCATCATTGCACCAATATCTAGGACGGTTGACCTAAACCTTCATTAGGGCAGTCGTCCTAAAATTGCAACTCCAAATCCAAACCACAGCATTTCAGGACCCTATCTTCCTTCAGCGTTTCTGTTCGAAAAAAACCTTCAGCAGCTCGGCAGCCTCGCGCTCAGAAATCCCCTCATAGACCTCGGGCACATGATGCGCTTGGGGATGGGAGAAGACGCAGGCCCCATGGGCTACCCCGCCAGATTTCGGATCAGAGGCGCCGTAGTAGATCCGCGAAATTCGCGCCGCAGCCAGTGCCGCAGCACACATGGCGCAGGGCTCCAGAGTGACATAGAGATCGTAGCCCATAAGTCGCTCTGACCCTATCGCCTTGCATCCCTCTCGCAAGACCAGGATTTCGGCATGCGCGGTGGGGTCATTGAGTTCCCGGGTCCGGTTGCCCGCACGGGCAACTACATCTCCCTTTGAGTTGATCAAAACCGCCCCGACAGGCACTTCTCCGCGCCGAGCTGCCGCTCTCGCCTCATCCAAAGCGAGGTTCATATAAGATTTGAATGAGGGGCCAGACTGTTTCATCCCTCTTACCTGCCTTGGAATGGGTGCTTTCGCAAGGCGGTGGAATGCTCTATGTCGCAGGGATGAGCAAATCACCCCGCCCCCCACAGAACCGCACCCGAAACCACTCCAAAGGCCAACCGGAGGGTCGCCCAGCTGCTGGTAAGACCACCAAGCCAGCCAAAAGTGCTGCCAGGGCCAAAAGCAACGACAAGGTAGATCATCCGCCGTCGACCGGCGACCGGATTGCCAAGGTCTTGTCTCGGGCAGGTGTCGCATCCCGCCGAGAAGCAGAGCGGATGATTGCCGAGGGCCGAATTTCCGTCAACGGGACCGTAATTGATAGCCCCGCCCTCAACGTGACCGGGCAGGAACGGATCCTGGTTGATGGTGCTCCCCTGCCCCAGGCGGAGGCACCGCGGCTTTGGCTCTATCATAAGCCCTCTGGACTGGTGACAACCAATCGGGATGAAAAGGGGCGCAAGACGATCTTTGACGATCTTCCAGAGACCCTGCCCCGCGTCATGACCGTGGGACGGCTTGACCTGAACTCCGAAGGTCTTTTGCTGCTGACCAATGATGGTGGCATCAAGCGTAAGCTGGAACTGCCCTCGACCGGATGGCTGCGCCGCTATCGGGTCCGCATCAATGGCCGCCCCAAGGAGGAGGATTTTGCCCCACTGCGCAAAGGCCTGGTGATCGATGGGGAACGTTTTCAGCCGATGATCGTGGATCTGGATCGTCAGCAAGGCGCCAATGCCTGGCTGACCGTCGGCTTGCGCGAAGGCAAGAACCGGGAAATCCGCCGCGCGATGGAGGACATCGGTTATAATGTGAACCGTCTATTGCGCGTCTCTTATGGACCTTTCCAGCTGGGCGACCTGAAACCGGGTGAGGTTGAGGAACTCAGACCTCGGGTTTTGCGCGATCAGCTGGGCCTGGAAGCGGAAACCGAAGAGAGCACGCCAAAACCGCGCGCCCAGCGCAGCCGTGGCCCTGCCCCATCAAAAGGCAAGAGCGATGCTGTGCGTGCGGGCGCCAAACCGGGCCGGGGTAAACCTCTTGCCTCTCGCAACTCAAGTGAGGGAGCGGCAAAAGCGGGCGGCAAGCCGCGCCAGGGGCAAAGCCGTAAAAAACCTAGCCCAATCGGCAAAAATCCCCGCCGCTGAGGCACTTCTACCAGACTTCCCCCTAGCAAGGGGCCGCAGCTTCCCCTAGATTTTGAAGGATAGTAAATCCCTAGGGGGGAACAGCGTGCAGAAAGTAGCCTTTGCGGCTTTGCTCATCCTGATGCTTGGACTTAGCACGGGTTGGATTGTGGGGGTCTGAGGATTTGGCAAAGAAATTTGGCGGCAAATACAGCCCCTCAGGCAGCAATGCCCCTTTAGAGGGATCTAAAGGCACGCCATCTCCATCGCAGGTGCAGCCGTTGCGAAACAGCTCGGTTGATCCCATTGGTCTGCGCTCAAACCTGATGTTTTTGCCCGGCGCGCTCATGCTGCTCTTCTCCCTCACGAGTGGGGCCTCGGGATTGGCACTCGGACTGGGCGCTGCGGCGCTGTGGACCGGTGCGGCCTACCTTCTGCGTGAAGGCCTGCGAGCCAAGGCAGCGTTTGATGCCCGTCGCGTGGCCCGCAAACCTGCTCTCCCGCGCAAGATCCTGGCGGCTGTTCTGACCGGTGCTGGCGCCGGACTTGCTGCCTGGAAGGCGGAACCAGGTCTAGCCATCGCGGCGATCTACGGCCTGGCGGCAATGGGGCTGCATCTGGCGGCCTTTGGCCTGGACCCCCTGCAGGACAAGGGAACTGAGGGAGTTGACGATTACCAACAGGCCCGTGTCGCCCGCGCGGTGGAAGAGGCAGAGTTCTCGCTGGACGCGATGACGGATGCGGTGCTGCGCGCCCGTGACCGCGATGTAGAGCTGCGCGTTGAACAATTTCAGGCCGTGGCCCGCGATCTGTTCCGCACGGTTGAGGAAGACCCCCGCGATCTGACCGCCGCCAGGAAGTACCTGACGGTCTATTTGCAGGGGGCCAAAGACGCCACGGTGAAATTTGCCGATATCTACAGCCGCTCTCAGGATGCAACAGCTCGCGCCGACTATCTGGCGCTGCTGCAGGACCTCGAGGAAAACTTTGCCGCCAGAACTCGCAAGATGCTGCTGGAAGACCGCAGCGATCTCACCATTGAAATTGATGTGCTTCGCGACCGTTTGCAGCGCGAAGGGGTCCAGATGGACCGCAGTTAAAACAGACAGGGGAAGTGCCAATGTCCGAGACTATTCAGAAGAAAGCCGTCGAAGCGGAAACACTGGTTGTGGAAGTTGTTGAAAACAAACTAGCCGAACCCGTTGAAGCTATCGCCCCCCTGGATCAGGCTGACGGTGAAGTAAGCGTTGCGATCAAAAGCCGAATGGGCGAGCTAGACATGCGCGACAGCAACTCCATCATCGGTTTTGGATCGGCTGCCCAGGCGGAGCTGCAAACCATCAGCCAGGCGATGCTGGCGGATGTACGCAACAAGGATGTCGGCCCTGCAGGCGATTCCCTGCGCAATATCGTGACCACAATCCGCGGCTTTTCGGTAAGTGAGCTGGATGTGCGCCGCAAGCCGACCTTTTGGGAACGCCTGCTTGGACGCGCAGCCCCTTTCGCCAAATTCACCGCTCGCTTTGAAAGCATCCAGGGACAGATCGATAAGATCACCGATGACCTTCTAGGCCATGAGCATACGCTGCTGAAAGACATCAAATCTCTCGACCTGCTCTATGAAAAGACGCTGAATTTCTATGATGAGCTGGCGCTCTATATAGCGGCGGGCGAGGCCAAACTGGCGGAGCTGGACGCAAAAGACATCCCCGAGATGGAGGCCGCAGTCGCGGCAGCCCCAGAGGCCGATCAGGTCATGCGCGCCCAGGAGTTGCGCGACATGCGGGCCGCACGGGATGACCTGGAGCGCCGGGTGCACGACCTGAAACTGACTCGCCAGGTGACCATGCAATCCCTGCCATCCATTCGCCTGGTTCAGGAGAATGACAAATCGCTTGTGGCAAAAATCAACTCAACTCTGGTCAACACAGTACCGCTTTGGGAGACCCAGCTGGCACAGGCGGTCACCATTCAGCGCTCCGCCGAGGCAGCCTCTGCCGTGCGTGACGCCAATGACCTGACAAACGAGCTTTTGACCTCAAATGCCGCCAACCTGCGCCAGAGCAACAAGATGATCCGCGAAGAAATGGAACGTGGTGTCTTTGACATCGAAGCGGTGAAACAGGCCAATGCGGATCTGATCGGCACCATTCAGGAAAGCCTGCAAATCGCAGATGAGGGCAAAGCAAAACGCGCCGCAGCCGAAGAGGACCTGAAGAAGATGGAAGGCGAGCTGCGCGACACGCTTGCAGCAGCAAAGGCGCGGCGAGATGGCGTTGGCGACAACGCCGGCACCTCTGTCCCTGTGTAACGGCGAAAGAGACCGCACCCCCATGCCCGTTTTTCGCATAAGGCCCCTGGCTGTCGCCGTGACCTGTCTCGCTGGCCTCGCAGCCTGCCTGCCTGCGGGGCAAAGGGTCTCGCTGATACCGGAAGACCGGCCAGCGACCCTGGCGCCAGCCACCTATACGCCTTCAGCGGAAAGTGCGGAATTGCGGAACTACTATCGCGTGTTGCAGCAAGATCTCTTGACCCGGGGTCTTCTGCGCACCGATGGAGGTGGTCCCGAGACCCCCTATGATGCGGAAGACCTGGCCGAGCGTTTTGAAGAACTCGCCTTTTACTACGAATATGCGGGGCGCGGCGGCAATCGGCTAGCTGGGGGGCTCAGCCGCTGGTCTGGCCCTGTGCGAGTGGTGGCCGATTTCGGCCCTTCCGTATCGGAAGCCCAGCAGCTGCGCGACAGTGCGGTTTTGGAACGGTTCACCGACCGGCTCGCACGGGTGACGGGCCATCCCGTTTCCAACCAGTCCAGACGTGGAAATTTCCATGTGATCTTTGCCAGTGCCGATGACCGGGCCTATGTCGCCGAGAAGGTCCGGGACCTCTTGCCGGATCTGAGTGAGGCGGATCTGAGGCTCTTTGTCGACCCTCCACGCACGCATTATTGTTTTGTGCTGGCAGGCGGGCCGCCTTCGGCACCTTTTGACTATATTAGCGGTGTTGCCCTGATCCGCGCGGAACACCCGGACCTGGTGCGTGACAGCTGCATTCACGAAGAGGTCTCGCAGGGGCTTGGGCTGTTGAATGACAGCCCCCGCGCGCGACCCTCCATTTTTAATGACGATGATGAATTTGCCTATCTGACAAGTCATGACGAGAAGCTGCTACAGATCCTCTATGACAAGAGGCTGCGAACCGGGATGAGCGCAGAAGAAGCGCGCCCGCTGGTTCGTATCATCGCACGGGAAGTAATGGGACAGCCGCTTTAGGCTGTCCAACGACGAAGAGAAAAGGACCTGAAACATGGGCATATTCGACTTTCTCAAAGGGGAATTCATCGACGTCATCCATTGGACCGATGATACCCGCGATACAATGGTCTGGCGGTTTGAGCGTGAAGGCCATGAGATCAAATACGGCGCCAAGCTGACAGTACGCGAAGGCCAGGCGGCGGTTTTTGTGCATGAGGGGCAGTTGGCGGATGTCTTCACCCCGGGTCTCTACATGCTTGAGACCAACAACATGCCGATCATGACAACCCTGCAGCACTGGGACCACGGGTTCCAGTCGCCGTTCAAGTCAGAGGTCTACTATGTAAACACCACCCGTTTTAACGACCTGAAGTGGGGGACTAAGAACCCGATCATGTGCCGCGATCCGGAGTTCGGCCCCGTCCGGTTGCGCGCCTTTGGCAGCTATTCGATCAGGGTTGTGGATGCGGCACGCTTTCTCACTGAGATTGTTGGCACCGATGGTGAATTCACCATGGACGAGATCTCTTTCCAGATCCGCAATATCATCGTGCAGGAGTTTTCGCGCGCGGTTGCCGGATCTGGTATTCCGGTGCTGGATATGGCGGCAAACACCGCTGATCTGGGCAAGCTCGTTGCCGCTGAAATCGCACCCGTGATTGCGGAATACGGCCTCTCTATTCCAGAGCTCTATATCGAGAATATCTCCCTGCCGCCGGCGGTCGAACAGGCGATGGACAAGCGTACCCAGATGGGCATTGTCGGCGACCTGGGTCGCTATACACAGTTTGCCGCAGCGGAAGCCATGGAAGCCGCCGCCAAGACCCCAAACAGTGGTATGGGCGCAGGCCTGGGCATGGGAATGGGCATGGCTATGGCTCAGCAGATGGGAACTGCGATGCAACCCGGTGCAGCGGGTCACGCGGCAGGTCCCTGGGGCGCCCGTCCCGCACCCGCTGCTGCCGCAACCGCTCCGCAGGCTACCGCGCCGCAAGCGGCTCCTGTCGCCCCCCCACCTCCACCAGTGGAACATGTCTGGCACACCGCCGTAAATGGCCAGACCCAAGGCCCCTTCTCAAAGGCGCGCATGGGACGCATGGCGCAAGAAGGCGATTTGACACGCGAAACCCTGGTCTGGACGCCCGGTCAGGATGGCTGGAAACCCGCAGGGGATGTGGCCGAACTGGCGCAGCTCTTTACCATTCTTCCGCCCCCACCGCCGCCGCCGCCACCCGCGCCCTAATTCTCACCACCACCTAGCCTGCCATCTCCACTGGATGGCAGGTGCTCCCTTCTTGGCGGCGACCCGCTCCAGCAATTTTGATGGTATCGTGATAGACATCCCTCCTCCCCCGCCCGCCCCGGCTTCTGACAGGCCCCAAGACCCAAAGGACATAAGCCGCTTTCCCTGTGCGCAATGTGGGGCGGATTACCGCTTTGATCCCACCCAGGGCAGTCTGACCTGTGACCATTGCGGCCACCAGAAAACCATGCAGGACAGCCCCTGGCAGGGCGGCGCCCTGAAGGAGCTGGATTTCAAAACCGCGCTAGCCAAACAGCTGCCCGAAGCGGAAATGGAAGTAACCCGCGTTACCTCTTGCCCCAATTGCGCAGCACAGGTGGAGTTCAGCGATGAAACCCACGCCAAGGAATGCCCATTCTGCGCGACCCCGGTGGTGACCGATACCGGTGAAAACCGACATATCAAGCCTAAGGGTGTGCTGCCCTTTGGCATCGAGGAACGCGATGCCCACAAGGCGATGAGCGACTGGTTGGGCCAGCTGTGGTTTGCCCCCAATGGCTTGCAGGAATACGCTCGCAAAGGCCGCAAGATGGAAGGGATCTATGTCCCCTATTGGACCTATGATGCGCAGACCCGCAGCCAATATGCAGGCCAACGCGGTACCGTCTACTATGTCACAGAGACCTATCAAGACGATGGCGAAACCAAGACCCGCCAAGTTGAGAAAGTCCGATGGTCACCTGTTACTGGCCGGGTTGCGCGCTTCTTTGATGATATCATCGTTCTGGCTTCAAAAAGTCTGCCCAAGCGCTACACCGATGCGCTACAGCCCTGGGATCTGACCGCCTTGGAACCCTATCAGCCGCAATATCTGGCAGGCTTTCGGGCTGAGGCCTATACGGTGGACCTAGAAGAGGGCTACACCGAAGCAGGCCGCCATATGGAGCGCGTGATCGAGCGCGACGTGCGATTTGACATTGGTGGTGACCGGCAACGGATCAGCAATATCAGCACCGAGGTCTCCGACATCACCTTTAAGCATATTCTGCTGCCGGTCTGGCTTGCCGCCTATAAGTACCAGGGCAAAACCTACCGCTTTGTCGTCAACGGCCAATCCGGTCGGGTTCAGGGTGAGCGGCCTTATTCCGCTTGGAAAATCGCCGGGGCCGCAACCCTTGCCCTCTTGCTGCTTGCTGCCGCGGCCTATTTCGGCGCGCAACGCTAGGCACAGCCCTACTCAACCGCACAAACTTCCGCCCAACCGGATTGGAGTCCCAAATGTCTCGCAGCCCTCTTGCGCTTGAAGAGTTCGACACCCTCCTGAGCCAGCGCCATAGCTGCCGCGCCTTTCGTTCCGATCCGGTTCCTCGCCCCAACATCAACGCCATCTTGCAGACGGCTCAGAAGATACCCTCCTGGTGCAATGCCCAGCCCTGGAAAGTGACGATCACCAGCGGGACGCAAACCGAAGACCTGCGCCAGGCCCTGATGGAGGCCGCGATGGCAGGCGGGCACGATCCCGACATCGCCTTTCCAGAGCGTTACGAGGGCGAGTATCAGGCGCGCAGGCGCACATGTGGATGGGCTCTCTATGAGGCGGTAGGTATTGAAAAAGGCGACCGGGCAGCATCGGCGCGTCAGATGATGGAAAACTTCAATCTGTTTGGCGCCCCACATTGCGCCGTGCTCTCCGCGCCAAAATCCCTGGGGAGTTATGGCGCTATGGATTGCGGAGGCTTTGTCGCCGCTTTCACCCTTGCAGCCCAAGCCGCTGGTGTTGCCAGCATTCCACAGGCAGCCCTCGCCTCCTATGCGCCCCTTCTCCATGAGCTCTTGGAGATCCCTCTGGATCGCAACATCCTCTGCGGTATTTCCTTTGGCTTTAGCGATACCACTCACCCGGCCAATAGTTTTCGAACCGAGCGCGCGTCTTTGGAGGAATTTGTCGAATGGCGCGACTAACATAAACGGTCTCTCCTAGAGCATACTGAGTTGGTAATGGGGCGCTCTTAGCTCTTTTCGCCGATTCCTTCCCTCAAGGTCTTTTCGAACCGCTTGAATTTGTGATCTCGGGGAGCCTATCGTCTCGTCTTCTTCCCCCTCCTGCCAGAGGCCGAAAGAAATGCCATGGCAAGCAACAAGAAACAGTCCAGGAGATTAACATGCGTGCTTTGATACAGAGGGTCAGCGAAGCTTCGGTCACGGTTGATCAGAAGATTGTCGGTGAGATTGGCCCCGGACTTCTGGTTCTCATTTGCGCCATGCAGGGGGACAGCGAGGCCGAGATCGATTACCTGGCCGGCAAGATCGCCAAGCTGCGCATATTCAAAGACAGTGATGGCAAGATGAACCGCTCGGTCAAAGATATCAGCGGATCAATCCTGGTGGTGAGCCAGTTCACCCTGGCCGCAGATACCCGTCGCGGCAACCGTCCCGGGTTTTCAAATGCGGCCTCCCCACAACAGGGTGAGGCTCTCTATCTTCAGTTTTCTGCAGTCCTTCGGGAGTTGGGGCTAGAGGTCGCAAACGGACAATTCGGTGCCGATATGAAGGTCAGTCTGCTGAATGACGGTCCAGTGACGATATGGATGGATACAGCAGAAAAATAAGCCATCTGTCCGGCAAAGCAGCACGAATCTTTCGCGAAAGATTCGTGCCAAAAAACACCCCATAGTCGCATTTCAAATTTAAAAATCCCTCTAGAGGTGAATTTTGACCTTAAGAGATTCTGTAGTAAAGTAGGGGAATATGCCCGTTCTCTTTCATTCCAAACCCATCTCAGTATTTTTTGGTTTGGACCCAGTTTGTTAAAACGTAACTCCAGTTTACGCCAAAAAGAGGCAATTCCCCCCTAAATACGGCAAGTCTCTACTGGAAGGCGACACTGCGCTTTATCGGAAAGTTTGCGAAAATCGAACCGCTGAACTTATGTCGCTTTTAAAGCTTGCTAGGTCGCGGCAAATGCGCAAATCTTGGCCCACCATACAAGAAAAAGCCACCGGTCCCTTTTGCGGGGATGCCAGGGTGGCCAAGACTGCAACTGGGAGACCTCTATGAAAGATCAACTTCATTTCCTCGCGCGCCATGCTGTTGCGGGCAAGCTGAGCCGCCGTGACTTTATGGCAAAGGCCGCTGCTCTTGGCTTTACGGCTGCGGCGGCAGGCACCCTGCTGACAACTGAAGCACGCGCGGCCGGCCCTCAAAAGGGCGGCACCATCAAGATCGGCGCCCAGGGCGGCAGCACCACCGACAGCCTGGACCCGGCACTGGTCACCAACCAGGTTGGCCAGCTGGTAACCCGCATGTGGGGCGAGCCACTGGTTGAGCTCTCTGACGATGGCGGCTTGGAAGGCAAAGTGGCAGAGAGCTATGAAGCCTCGGCCGACGCCAAGACCTGGACCTTCAAACTGCGCAGCGGCATCACCTTCTCCAACGGCAAATCCGTCACTGCAGAAGACGTTGTTGAGACAATGGACCGCCATTCGGGCGAAGACACCAAATCCGGTGCTCTGGGCATCATGCGCGGCATTAAAAATGTCCGTGCAGATGGTGACAGTGTTGTCTTCGAACTCGACAGCCCGAATGCGGACCTTCCCTACCTGCTGGCAGACTACCACCTGATCATTCAGCCCGGCGGCGGCAAGGACGATCCCGCAGCGGCCATCGGCACCGGTCCCTATGTCATGAAGGCCGTCGACATGGGCGTGCGCTTTGTTGCCGAGAAAAACCCGAACTACTGGGGTGATCTGGGCAATGCCGAGACCCTGGAACTGATCGTTATCAACGACAACACCGCTCGCGTTGCTGCACTGCAGTCCGGTCAGGTGGACATGATCGACCGTGTTCCACCACGCACCGCCAAACTGGTTGGCCGCGCACCGACCATCGATCTGCGCACCACCTCCGGTCCTGGTCACTACGTCTTCATCATGCATTGCAACACCGCGCCGTTTGACAACAACGACGTGCGCATGGCGCTGAAATACGGCATCAACCGCCAGGAAATGGTGGACAAGGTTCTGAACGGCTTTGGTTCGGTGGGTAACGACACCCCGATCAACGCGTCCTATCCGCTGTTCACCCAGCTGGAGCAGCGTGAGTATGACCCGGACAAGGCGATGCACCACCTGAAGAAGTCCGGCCATGATGGTGAAATCCTGCTGCGCACCTCGGACAACTCCTTCCCAGGCGCACCTGATGCATCGGCACTGTTCCAGCAGTCCTGCGCAAGCGCGGGCATCAACCTGAACGTCAAGCGAGAGCCCAACGACGGCTACTGGTCCGAGGTTTGGAACAACAAACCCTTCTGCACCAGCTACTGGGGCGGACGTCCGGTTCAGGACCAGATGTTCACCACCGCCTATCTGTCCTCCGCGGACTGGAACGACACCCGCTTCAACAACGAGCAGTTCGACCAGATGCTGGTTGCTGCGCGCGGTGAGCTGGATCAGGGCAAGCGCAAGCAGATGTATGCGGATATGTCCACCATTCTGCGTGACGAAGGCGGTTTGATCTGCCCAATGTTCAACGACTTCATCGACGCCACCACTGATCGCATCGATGGCTGGGTCGAAGGAGTTGCAGGCTATGCCCTGATGAACAGCTATGCTCCGATGAGAATGTGGGTAAAGGCCTAATATATGCCGCAAATCCTTAAGCTCCTGGCTCAGCGCATCGCGCTGGGCCTCATCCTGCTATTCCTGGTTTCCGCATTGATTTTTGCCGGAACCGTGATCCTGCCGGGTGACGTCGCGCAGTCGATCCTGGGCCAATCGGCCACCCCAGAAGCCCTCGCCAATCTGCGCAAGGATCTGGGGCTTAATGAGCCGGCACTGCAGCGTTATTTCAACTGGCTCGGCGGTGCTATAACCGGCGATCTGGGAACCTCTCTGACAAGCGGCGCCGATATTACCGAAAGCATCGGCAAGCGCCTATCCAATACTCTCTTCCTTGCCTTCTGGGCCGCCGTCGTGGCCGTGCCTTTGGCAATTTTCCTTGGCCTACTGGCTGTGCGCTTTAAGGACCGCTGGCCCGACAAGGCGATCTCAGCTGTCACTCTGGCCTCAATCTCGATCCCTGAGTTCCTGATCGGCTATGTGCTGATGTATCTCATCGCTGTGAAGATGCGCTGGTTCCCATCAGTGGCAATGATCAATGACAGCATGACCCTGGGTGAGAAACTCTCTTCCATCGCCCTGCCCGTTGCGGTTCTGACCCTGGTGGTTCTGGCGCATATGATGCGCATGACCCGGGCCGCGATCCTCAATGTAATGCAATCGGCCTATATCGAAACTGCTGAGCTTAAGGGCCTCAACGGGTTCCAGGTGATCTATCGGCATGCTTTCCCCAATGCGATTGCGCCGATCGTCAACGTGGTGATGCTGAACCTCGCCTATCTGGTCGTTGGTGTTGTGGTGATCGAAGTGGTCTTTGTTTACCCCGGAATGGGCCAGTATCTGGTTGACCATGTGTCCAAACGTGACGTGCCTGTTGTACAGGCCTGCGGTCTGATCTTTGCCGCCGTCTATATCGGCCTCAACATGATCGCTGACCTTGTCGCTATCCTGTCGAACCCCCGTCTGAGGCATCCGAAATGAAGAACATCCCCATTGCTGCTATGATCGGGCTATTCTTTACGGCCCTCTACTTTCTCGCGGCCATCTTTGCGCCGCTGATCTCACCCTATGGCATGGCCGAGATTGTTGGTGACGTCTGGGAGCCGGCCTCGTCGGAATTCCTGCTTGGCACCGACAACATCGGACGCGATCTCCTCAGCCGGATGATCTACGGTGGGCGCACCACGATCTTTATCGCGACTGCGGCCACCATTGTGTCCTTCACACTCGGATCGGTCCTAGGCTTCTTTGCCGCCGTAGCCGGTGGTTGGGTCGATCAGGTGCTGTCACGCTTCGTTGATCTGATCATGTCGATCCCAACCCTGATCTTTGCGCTGGTTGTGCTCTCGGTCACCCCGGTCACCGTGCCGATGCTGATCATCGTCATGGGTCTTTTGGACTCGACCCGTGTTTATCGCTTGGCCCGCGCCGTTGCGGTGGATATCGAAGTCATGGACTACGTCGAAGCGGCCCGCCTGCGCGGTGAAAAGATCGCTTGGATCATCTTCCGTGAAATCCTGCCCAATGCCCTGTCGCCGCTGGTGGCGGAGATGGGCCTGCGCTTTATCTTTGCGGTGCTCTTTGTCTCCACCCTCTCCTTCCTGGGTCTCGGTGTTCAGCCGCCAGAAGCAGACTGGGGCGGCATCGTGAAAGAGAACAAGGACGGCATCGTCTACGGTATCCCGGCTGCACTGGCTCCGGCCTTTGCCATCGCCACACTGGCGATCTCGGTCAACCTTGTGGCTGACTGGGTGCTGAACCGGACAACCTCGCTGAAAGGAGGCCGCGGATGAGCGAACCCCTGCTGAAAGTACGCGGCCTAAAGATCGGCGCAACAGTCTACCCGCCCGGCGAAAAGCCCCATGACATCGAGATCGTGCATGGGGTGGATTTCGAGCTGGCGAAAGGCAAGGTTCTGGGCCTCATCGGGGAATCCGGTGCTGGCAAATCTACCATCGGACTTGCCTCCATGGCCTACGGGCGCGGCGGTGTGAAAATCACTGGCGGCGAGGTCTGGGTCAATGGACGCGAGATCCTGAGCGCAGGTGTCGGTGATATCCGCAAGCTGCGCGGCGCCGAAGTCACCTATGTTTCGCAATCCGCAGCTGCCTCCTTCAACCCGGCCAAGAAGATCATGGACCAGGTTGTCGAGGCTGCGGTTGAACAGAAGAAGTTCAGCCGCAAAGACGCGGAAGAGCGCGCAAGGGTGCTCTTTGCAAAGCTGGGCCTGCCGGATCCGGACAATATCGGCGACCGCTTCCCGCACCAGGTCTCTGGTGGACAGCTGCAGCGCTGCATGACCGCACTGGCACTCTGCCCCGAACCGGATCTGGTGGTCTTTGATGAGCCGACAACGGCCTTGGATGTGACCACCCAGATCGATGTTCTGATGGCGATCAAGGAGGCAATCCGCGACACCGGTGTGGCTGCGCTCTACATCACCCATGACCTCGCGGTTGTGGCCCAGGTGAGCGACGACATCATGGTGCTGAAGATGGGAAATACCGTGGAATACGGTTCTGTCGATCAGATCATCAATGCCCCTCAGGAGGAGTATACCAAGGCCCTGGTCTCGGTCCGCTCCATCGAACATGAGGAGAAGGCGCCCACCGCCGAGCCGGTGCTGAGCGTGCGCAATATCACCGCGCGCTACCAGGGCACCAAGTTCGATGTGCTGCATGGGGTCAATGTCGACCTCTATCCGGGGCAAACCCTGGCGGTCGTGGGGGAGTCCGGTTCGGGCAAATCCACTCTGGCACGGGTGATCACTGGTCTGCTGCCACCGCGCGAAGGAGAGATCGAATTCGCGGGCCGCACCCTGTCCAATGATCTGGCAGGACGCTCCCGCGAGGACCTGCGTGAGCTGCAGATGATCTATCAGATGGCGGATGTGGCGATGAACCCGCGTCAGACCGTCGGTACCATCATTGGCCGTCCGCTGGAGTTCTACTTTGGCATGCGCGGCGCTGAAAAGAAGAAACGGATCATCGAACTGCTGGATGAGATCGAGCTGGGCGAGAAGTTCATAGACCGCTATCCGGCGGAGCTCTCGGGCGGCCAGAAACAGCGTGTCTGTATCGCGCGGTCCTTGGCGGCCAAGCCCAAGATGATCATCTGTGACGAGGTGACTTCGGCGCTGGACCCGCTGGTCGCGGATGGCATCCTCAAACTGCTGCTGGATCTGCAGAAGATCGAGGATGTGGCCTATCTCTTCATCACCCATGACCTGGCAACTGTTCGCGCGATCTCTGACAATATCGCGGTGATGTATCAGGGCAAGGTGCAGCGCTATGGCGGTAAGTCCAAGGTGCTGTCACCACCCTTTGATGACTACACCGACCTCCTGCTCAGCTCGGTGCCCGAGATGCGCCTCGGCTGGCTGGAAGAGGTCATCGCCAACCGCAAGATGGAGAGCGCCGGGAACTAAGCGCTTTTCCCTTCTGTATCGGAAAATTTCAGGCCCGCGTCATCCTTGGCGCGGGCCTGCGTCATTTTGGACCAATGCATTCCATTATTTGAATTTATATATATTCCAATAATGGAATGCATATGATGGAGTTTCCCATGTCCGATGACGCATTACGCCGCGGCCCCGCCGCTGAACAAAGCTACTCCCCGCTCTATTTCCTGGCCTCCCTTGGTGCAGGTGGCCTGGCGGTTACCTTTTTCATGTATCTGATGTTCTGGGTGCCTCACCCCGGGCAACCCGTACCGGTGTTTGAAGACCTCATGGCTGCCCTTGCAGGTGGCAATTGGGCCATGAAATCCTCTGTTGTCTTGGCCATGGTCGGTATCGGTTTCTTTGTCTTCCTCAACGTGAAGATGCTGATCTGGAACTTTATCACGCTCTCGCGTTTCAAACAGACCGAGGCCTACGACAAGCTGCGCCACAGCAATGCTGAAACCACTTTACTTGCGGGTCCCTTGGCAACAGCCATGACCATCAATGCCGGTTTTATCGTGGGACTGGTTTTTGTGCCGCAACTCTGGAGCATCGTTGAATATCTCTTCCCTGCTGCCATGGTTGCCTTTGTCTTGGTAGGTCTTTGGGCATTCCAGCTGATCGGGCGATTTCTGGGCCGCGTCCTTACCGAAGGTGGTGCCTTTGACATGAGCGCGCATAATTCATTTGCCCAGCTTCTGCCTGCCTTTGCATTGTCGATGGTTGCAGTGGGTCTTTCCGCCCCGGCCGCGATGAGTGGCAATACCACCGTTGTCGGCACCTCACTGGTGCTTTCAACCTTCTTTGGTTTCAGCGCCATGCTCTATGCGATCTATGCTTCCATCACCGCCTTCTCTGCCATGCTGCAACATGGAAGCGCGCGAGAGGCCGGACCAACCCTGATGGTGATTGTCCCTTTGCTGACAGTTCTTGGTATCATGTTTCTGCGCCAGAATCATGGACTGCACAGCGCCTTTGATGTTCATGGCACCCCCGGTGAAACCCTGGTGATGCTGGCGCGGATCCTGACCATCCAGATTGTATTCCTGCTGCTGGGCCTCCTGGTCATGACGCGACAGGCCTATTTCACTGACTTCGTCCTTGGCAGTAAACTCTCACCCGGCTCTTACGCCCTTGTCTGCCCCGGTGTTGCGCTATCGGTCATGCTGCATTTCTTTATCAACAAAGGACTGGCCGCCTCCCAGGTGATCGACAAATTCGGCCTTGCATATTGGGGGTTCACGGCGCTGGCGCTGCTGTTCCAACTGGCAATGATTGCTCTGGTTCTGCGCCTCAACTGGCAACATTTCCGCGGGGTTGCAAAACCAGCGGCTGCTGTTCCGGCAGAGTAAACAGCAGCGCAAACCGCAGGTTGACCCCAGGAAACACCCAGAAAAACACGGATGGCGACATCGGCATCCGTTTTTTGAATGGCAATTCAAGTTTATCTGGCAAAAATGGGTCCAAATCGCCCCGTAGAACAAAGGATTCGGGACATGGACAAGAAATTACTCCTCATCATCTTGGATGGCGTGCCGTACCGGAACTTCCGCCGATTGTTCGGCAATCTGGAAGGCTGGGTCGACAGCGGGGATGCTCGCGTCTGGAAATTGCGCGCAGTACTGCCTTCGATCTCGGCCAGTTGCTATGCCTCGATCCATACCGGCGTCGTACCAGCAGAGCACGGCTGCACAGGTAATGGCAATGTCTTCAAGCTGAGCCACAAGGATGTCTTTAGCCAGGTACGTGAAGGTGGAGGCACCACGGGTGCGGTGGCTCATAGTTTCTGGTCGCAGTTCTTCAACCGCCATCCTTTCGACTATGTGCGCGACGTCGAATATGATGAACCCGAGAGCAAGACCATCAATCACGGGCGTTTCCATTCCATGACCGGCTATGGCCATGCCAACCAGATGACCCCTTCGGATGTGGATCTCTTTGGCACGCTGACAAATCTCTGCCTGCGTTTTGGCCTCAACTACGGCATGTTGCATACCTGCACACTGGACAGCATGGGGCACCGGTTCTTTCATGATTGCCAAGAGATGGATCACGCCTGTTTCGTCATGGATGAAATGCTGGCTCCCTTTATTCCACGCTGGCGTCAGCTGGGCTATGAGGTGATTGTAACAGCGGATCATGGTCAGGACGAACGAGGCCACCACGGAGGGCGTAGCCCACTGCAGCAGGAAACCGCGCTTTACTACTTTGGCGATGCCGAAGGCCCTGCCCAGGATGACGTCATCGATCAGTTGCAGCTGGCGCCCACCATCCTCAACCGTCTAGGCGCGCCAATCGCCGAGACAATGAAGGCGAAATCCTTCCTTAAGTAGGAAACCCCTCTTCTCAAGACAGAGCGATCCTGCATGGCAACATGTCAGGATCGCTTATTTGACTGGGGCCCCTATGCGCGTCATTTCCTTTGTCTTTGCTCTTTCCGCTCTCCCCTTGAGCACGACAACGGCCTTTGCGGATGAAAGCTGCAACGACCTCTGGTTCACACGGAATGCCATTATCAATCAGGCAGGTTTTTGCTTTGGCTCCAATCTGGGCCAGGCGCTGTTTGATAACGGAGATTGCATTGCAAAATCAGTACCCCTCAGCCCGGAGGCCCAGCGCTAGGTTGCGATACTTCAAGAGTTGGAGAAACAAACCCAATGCCGCGTGTACGGCGCGGCAAGTCAGTTGTACCTGCCTGACCTTACTCAGAGATTGCGCCTGACGGATTTCCTTATCTGGGACGACTTTGAAAGCGCCTGCATCAGCTGGCTGAGCCACCCCGCCCCCTTAAGTGGCATAGCCTATTCGTAGGGCCAAACCCCCTGGCCAAGCGCTTCCACCCCGGCTGAGATACGTTCAAAACTATCGCGTGCACGGCCTACGGAGTGACGTGCCCGCAGGTAGCCATGCACCAGGCCGGTCTCGTTGATCCAGTGGGCTTTGCCACCGGCCGCAACAACTCTGTCGCGATAGTCCCTGCTGTCATCACGCACCGGGTCGCAATCCGCTGAGATCAGAATGGTTGGCGGCAAACCGGAAAAATCAGCGTCACTCAGTGGGGCATAGGTCGGATCAGCAGATGGCGACCCTGACGGTTTGCGAATATCCATGTAAAACAGAATTTCGTCACGTGTGAGCATCGGCGCATGCGCATGCTCGATATAGGATCCCTGGTTCAGATCCCCACCAAAGGCACCATAGATCAACATCTGCCCCAAAATCTTGGAGGACACCTCAGGTTCCGCGCGCGTGGAATGCGCCACCGCAGCGCAGAGATTAGCCCCGGCGCTATCCCCCATCAACACAACCGCATCGCCAAAGGTCTGCAATGCCCATTTCAATGCGGTCCGCGCATCATCAAACATGGCCGGGTGCTGGTGTTCAGGGGCGAGGCGGTAATCAACCGCAACGACCCTATAGGCGGTCTGGGCACAGATCTCGGCACAGACATCATCGTGGCTTTCGAGCCCACCAACAACAAAGCCGCCGCCGTGACAGAATAGGACAGTTCGGGTCGGATCCCCCGCAGAGTAAACCCGGACGGGAACGCCATCCGCGTCATGATCCTCGGTCGAGACCACCAGCGGACGCGGCGCCAGAAACTCTTTAGCCATGTCATTATAGACTTGTCGCTGTTCGTCTATCGAAAGATCTACAGCATCTTCTGGGTAGCATTCTCCGGTCCTGCGAATGAAAGCCCAGGTCTCCTCATCAATTAGGCGCTCGTAGTTCATTCAGTCCCTCGTAGTCTCATTTTGCAGCCAGCCTAGGACAGGCATCCCCAAAATGGAAATGCCCAAATGAAAAAAAGCGCCCCGTCCAGGGGCGCTCCTTTTTAAAATGGGCAGCAACACGCTCTTACTCAGCAGCGACCTGAGCAGCCAGATGCTCCCACGGGCGCGTATAGGCACCAAGTACAGCGCTGATATCCGCATCACTGGCGCCATTGGCCGCAACCTGTGCGATGAGCCCGCGCTTTTTATCGTCAATGACGCTTTCAACCCGCGCAGGACAGGCCGCCTTGAGCAGTGCTTCATTGTAAATCCGGGTGATAGCATGTTTGCGGAGATCCGGCTTAAAGACTTTGCCAACCGCAGTTTTTGGCAGCTCATCCAAAACCGTCAGATGTTTGGGAATGGCCGCGCGTTCATGGACATGGATCTGGCAATATTCCAGCAGCTCATCCGCTGTTGCAGTAGCCCCGTCAACCAATTCCACAAAAGCGCAGGGCAGCTCACCCGCATGGGCGTCTGGTTGGCCAATCGCACCGGCAAAGGCCACCGCTTCATGCCCAAGAAGCGCCTCTTCGATTTCCGCTGGGTCAATATTGTGCCCACCACGAATGATCAGATCCTTCGCCCGGCCCGTGATCCAGAGATAGCCATCCTCATCGATACGCCCCAGATCCCCAGTGCGCAGATGAGTTCCCTGGTAGAACAGGTCCACGTTTTTCTCAGCCTCGGTATAGGTATGACCTGCAAAGACGCCCGGATTACCGATGCAAATTTCACCAACTTCCTCGGTGCCGCATTCGATCAACCCCTCGGGTGTCCCTTTGACAATGCGGACATCGGTATAGGGGAATGGAATACCAACTGAACCGATCTTCTTTTCACCCTCAACCGGGTTACAGGAGACCAGGCAGGTGGCCTCTGTCAGACCATAGCCTTCAACAATATTGACGCCTGTGGCCTTCTCGAAGCGGCGGAACAGTTCAACCGGCAGTGGCGCAGACCCGGAAAAGGCAGTTTTCACACTGGAAATATCCGCATCAACCGGGCGCTGCATCTTGGCCGAGATCGCAGTCGGCACGGTGATGATGAAAGAGATCTTCCAGCGTTCGATCAGCTTCCAGAAATTGTCAAAGACACCATCGCCCCTATAGCCCTGCGGCGTTGGGAAAACCACATGAGCGCCTGAGGTTATGGAGGCCATCATGATCACGTGGCAGGCAAAGACATGGAACAGCGGCAGCGGACACATGATATTGTCATTCTCGGTGAAGAGAAGCGTGTCACCAATCCAGCCGTTGTAGATCAGGCCTGAGTATTTGTGCTGCGCCACTTTTGGCATGCCGGTGGTGCCGCCGGTATGGAAGTAGCAGGCGACTCGGTCCTCGGTGCTGTCAGCAAATTGCAACGTCGTTGGCTGCTTGCGGATTTCCTTGCCAAAGGATTTGTAATCCGCATGGGCCAACTTGTCCTTGTTCTCCAACTTCGGGCGGATCAGTGGAACGATCCAGGATTTAGGTGGCGTCAGATAGCGGTTGAGGTCGATTTCCAGAACCGTATTCACATTGGGCGCATGGCGCACCGCCTCGGCGACTTTTTGCGCGACATCCGTCTTTGGAAAGGGCTTCAGCGTGACAACGATCTTTGCTTTGGTCTCACGCAGGATAGAGGCGATCTGCTCTGGTTCCAGCAGTGGGTTGATCGGCGCAACTATGCCAGCAACAGCGCCGCCCAAGAGGGTCACCAGCGTCTCATTGCAGTTGGGCAGCACATAGGCCACCACATCCTTTTCGCCGATGCCCAGCTCGCGGAACATATTTGCCGCCTGGCTGACTTGATCCTTAAGCATGCGCCAGGTCAGGGTCTCCGCCTTGTCCGTTGGGCCAGAGAAGATCTGATACGAGACCGCGTTGTTTTCGGGGAACCTGCCCGCTGTACGAGACAAAAGCTGGTAAAGCGTGACCGGGTTATCTCGCTCCTCCCAGGAGACCTCCTGTTCCATTGCCTTGCAGTCTTCAACCGTTGCAAATGCCATTGCAATCCTCCCCTGGTCCCGGTCTTGTGCCGGAGTTGTCTTTCTATGCTTCAATGTGAGTGCAAAAGCGCCATGGTGCAAGCGCAGGCGCAGGCTCACGTCAAGGCAAGGAGAAATTCTGACGCTGCGAAACTGCTGTCTGTTGGGATTATCAGGACCTGAGAGGTTGCATTACTCGGCTGCGAGACCATCCGTAAATTGCAGCCGGGCAAGACGCGCATAAAGCCCACCCTGAGCAACCAGCGCATCATGGGTTCCGGTCGCGACCACCCGCCCCTCTTCCATGACCACAATACGGTCCGCCTTTTTGACAGTCGCCAGCCTATGCGCAACAATCAAAGTTGTTCGGTTCTGGCTCAGCTCATCGACCGCAGCCTGCACCAGTCGCTCGCTTTCTGCGTCCAGGGCAGAGGTGGCCTCATCCAGCAGCAAGACCGGCGCATCCCTGAGGATCGCACGCGCAATCGCTATTCGCTGCTTTTGACCACCCGACAACATCACACCGCGTTCGCCTACAAAGCTGTCATAACCATCAGGTAAAGCGGAAATGAAATCATGGGCGGCGGCCGCACTTGCCGCGGCCTCAACCTCGGCATCGGTAGCACCGGGTCGGCCAAAACGAATGTTCTCACGCGCCGAGGCTGCAAAAATCACCGGATCCTGTGGAACCAATGCGATATGCTGCCTGAAATCATCACGGCGCAGTTCTGTCAGAGCCACACCATCCAGGCGAATACTACCCTGATCCGGATCATAGAACCGCTGCAACAGCTGAATGACCGTTGTCTTACCGGCCCCCGAAGGACCAACAAAGGCAACGGTTTCACCGGGTTTCACTGTCAGCGTAACCTCATCGAGTGCTTGCACCCCTGGACGGGCTGGATAGGCAAAGGATACCCCATCAAAGGAAATCTCTCCCATCACATCCTTTGGCAGAGACTTGGCGGCAGACGGATCCAGCACTTTATCCTTGGCATTCAACAGCTCGATCAATCGCTCGGTTGCTCCGGCGGCGCGTTGCAACTCACTCCAGATCTCGGACAGTGCCGCCACTGAACCAGCTACCAGAACGGAGTAGATGACGAATTGCACCAATGTGCCCTCGGTCATGAGACCCGCACGAACATCATTGGCCCCCATCCAGAGCACCCCAACAATGCCGGAAAAGACCAGAAAGATCACAATCACGGTCAGATAAGCCCGTGTCTTGATCCGGGTAACCGAGACGTCATAGGCGGTTTCTGTCATCTCAGCAAAGCGCTTGCGGCTTGCACCTTCATGGGTAAAGGCCTGGACGGTCTGGACCGCCCCCAGAGCCTCTCCGGCATTGCCAGAAGAAGCGGCAATCCAGTCCTGGTTTTCGCGGCTGATGCTGCGCAACCGACGCCCCAGAACCAAGATTGGCACGATGACAGCTGGCACGATCAGCAAAACCAGGCCGGTAAGCTTGGCCGAGGTCAGCAACATCAGCACCAAACCGCCAGCAAAAATCAGTAAGTTGCGCAGGGCAATTGATACCGAAGATCCCAGCACCGACTGAATCAAAGTTGTGTCGGTGGTAATCCGGCTCAGCACCTCTCCGGTCATGATCCGTTCAAAAAACTCTGGGCTCATACCGATCACGCGGTCAAAAACCGCCATACGAATATCGGAGACAACCCGCTCCCCCAGTCGGGTGACAAGGGCATAGCGCAGACCGGTCCCCAAGGCCAAAAGCCCAGCAATAACAAGAGCCGCCAGAAAATACTGGGTCAAAAGCGCATTGTCAGTGACGCGAAAATTGTCCACAACCCGGCGCACCGCCAATGGTAAGGTAAGCGACAGCCCGGCGGTCAACACCAGAGCACATGTCGCTAACCCCATCAGCATTCGATAGGGGCGCATAAAGGGCCAAAGCGCACCTAGAACGCCAATTTTCCGGGAGGTTTCTCTTTCTTCCTCAGAAGATGGAGCTACGGGTTTGCGCGCCATGTCTGGTCCTTTTGACTATTGCCCCATTAACTAGGTTGGGGTTTTGCGTCCAGGTGGCTAAATGGCCCTCTCAGAACCGCAGGTCAAGCACCTGGCACCAATCAGCCCAGGATAGTTCGTGTTCTTGTACCGGCACAGGCCTCCCCCCTCTTCCCGCCTTTGGTTAAATGGCAGGGCGGGCAGTCCTAGTTCTCAACGCCTCAACGGATGCCTTTGAGGCTATTCAATCTCCCCTAAAACCTTCGCGGGGCCAATGCACGCATGTCTTGGGATCTAAGAAGGCTTTCTTATGCGATGCGGCCCAAGAAACGCGTCTTGCGCAGGGCAAATTCGCCGCGAAACACATCAAAAAGCGGGGGGAAGTCTGGAGCGGGCGGCGGGAATCGAACCCGCGTCATTAGCTTGGAAGGCTAAGGTCTTACCACTACACAACGCCCGCTGAGCAGTGAGGCGAGATTTAGGACAAGCGACAAGTGGGGTCAACCGACTTCTGAAAAATCTCTTCAGAAAAGTTCTCTCCTCTGCCGATCAGTTAAACTGCGCTTTTGGACGGCTCCGGCGATAGGCTACGCGAGCCCGTGCATCCGACCGAAAAGAGCAAGCGCGAGATGATCGAACTTTGAGATGCTGGTACTTGCGCCCTCTCAGAACTAAGTTGAGTTGAGAGACATAGCCTGATGCATGACGCAAGCTGAAACCAAAACCGGAGCTCCGATGCAGCCAAAAGCGAAAACCGTGATTCTGGTGTCCCACGGCCAGCCCTCATCACCAGAGCCTCCAGAGACGGCGCTAGCACGTCTTGCAGAGCAGGTCGCTGTGCATTTACCTGACTGGCATGTAAAATCTGCCACACTTTCAACACCTGGACGCCTGGAACACCTGTCCGCGAGTGATGCAGTTATCTATCCTTTTTTTATGTCCGCAGGCTGGTTTACCACGAAGGTCTTGCCCAAACGCCTACAAGGCTCCTACCGGAAGATTCTGCCTCCTTTTGGATTAGACGCCGCATTGCCAGGACTCACTGCCACGGCTCTAGCCCCGCAACTGCAACCAGGATCTAACCTCCTCCTCGCGGCCCATGGCTCTGCACGAGGGCAAATGGCGGCGATGGCAGCTGAGCAATTTGCCTCACGTCTTGCACCACTTCTAAAAGGCGTTCCCGTCGAGATTGGATATGTGGAACAAGACCCAACTATTGCCCAGGTGACAAAGGACCTGCCCGAACGCTCCCTATGCCTACCCTTTTTTTCACAGGCAGGCGATCATGTTCTGTATGACCTGCCCCAGTCTCTTGCTGCGGCGAAGTGGGAAATTCCAATCCTGCCTGTCACCGGCGCGCTGCCCGGGGTACCAAGATTGATCGCCAAGGCCATTCAAGCAACGACGGAAGACCCGTGACGAAGCCCTCAGATCATTCAAGGTTGGTCGCAATCGGGCAACATCCATTCATGTGACTTTCTTGCGGGATCTTTGTTGCGCTTTGCTTGGCGCAGCTACAGCCGATCTTCACCGAGAAACCACTCGACGACTTTAACGTCCCTCCTATAAGCCGTCGTGCAACAGCTTGGCGTGGAAGAGTCGATAGCCATGCTTTCAATGCCAGACTGAAAGCGCGAACAAGCGCTTCCGGAGCCGCGCATGGCGATCCGGAAGCGCTGGATAGGCCAGGCTCGATCTAGATATCCCAACCAGTCTGCAGGTCCGTCGTTGCGTGATTTGATGCGCTGTCACCCGTGTTCTCGCAACATCCAGGCGAAGAGCAAACATCAGAAGTTTTTTTTACCGGCAGCCCCTTGAGATCGGCATTCCCGCGCGTGGCACAAACCAGCAAGCACTTTACTTCCGGGTTCTCAACTCTCAGGTCTTGCAGCCGTCACAGCTCAAAGACTTTGGCAGCCACTGCATACTCCAGCAAAAAACCGATAGTCGGTTCTTTTGTGAAAGGTAACTTCCGCATTCTTCGTTCCCCTCGCTCCTCTGAACGCTTCGAGAACAAACTCTCACGCTATACGGCCCCAAATCCCGAGAGCCGGTCAAGATCTGACATACCATGGGTGTCACACGCATCCAGCCAGCCCTGATCTTCGATCTACCCTTTTTAAATAGAAAAGTATGTAGTTTTTACAATGTGTCGGAACTACGACCCATGGTTAGAGTGACCAAGAGAAATTCACATGCTTCGAGCCTCTTGCACTCACATTCGGAATCACCTAAGACGCATCCACACCACCGGTAAGGCGAGTTGGCGGAGTGGTGACGCAGCGGATTGCAAATCCGTGTACACCGGTTCGATTCCGGTACTCGCCTCCAATAAATTCAATGACTTATAAGTTTCCGCTGTCATGGGGTATCACCTCAGGTATCAGTTTCTTGTTCTGTGCTCGTTCTGTTCGCATGTCACTTGCGCTTTGCTGCGGCCTGACGCGCACGCATGATTTGCCGCGCCTCACCTGCATATTTGACGATCATGGCCTTGGAAGTGTGTCCACTAAAGCTGGCAATCTCGTCGTCGGTACAACCAGCCCACGCCAACTCCATCACACCACGATATCGCAATGCGTGTTGGTCAAAGGCCATCAGGCCCAGCCGCTTACGCTCTCGCACCATCACCCGCGCCATCGCGTGATAATCCATCGCCGAGCCGTCCGCCCGTGTCAGGATGTGTCGCAAGGGATGTGGAACGAACCCTAGTTCGGCCTTCGCCCGGTCCAGTGCGGTTTTCAACGCCTCAGTACAAGGCAGGAGCAAAGGCTTGCCAGTTTTGTTCTGGCGTAGCTTCAGGGTTTCGCCATCATAATCGCCCCACTGGAAATCCACCCAATCACCGGGGCGCTGCACACTGCCCACGCCGATCTCGAAGATCAGCACGGGCAACGACTCTCCCTCATCACGCAGCCTCTCCACCGCCCAATCAGTCCATGGCACATGTGGCTTTTTACGCGCCTTCGGAACTTTGAGCGGCTCGATATCAATCGCAGGATTATCCTTGCGCCACCGTTTGCGGATCGCCAGCTTGGACAACATGCTGATCGCAGTCGGGATGTAATTTGCGAACCGAACCCGATGCTTGTTCTTTTCCATCGCATCGTAAATATCGGCTTGTGTCAGGCGCACCACGTCCGCTTTGCCAATCTTTTCAGTCAGATATGTAAAAACAGGTTCCAGATCCTTGCGATACCGAGGCGAAAAATTCGCCCACTTATCAGTTTCGCGCATTGCAGCAATCAACGCGGTCCATGAGGTTTTCGCCTCCGCCCTCTTGCCGCTCACGATTTCCCAATACTGATGGTCAAATTCAGCAGTGTCTTCCTTAGCCGTGATGCGTCCAAGATAGATCATCTTGCCATTGACGCATTTACGCACGTACCAGCGACCGGACGAATGCTGCCACAGATATTGCTTGCGCCGACTTACCATTCAATTACCTCGCTCCCGTCGATAGCATCGCCACGCGC
>NZ_AAYC01000005.1 GCF_000169455.1 Roseobacter sp. SK209-2-6
GTTGCAAACAGGCGGCGGCTGCGCAGCAGATGAAACCATCCAAGATTACAGGAATTCCCAGAACACGCGCCGCTGCAATTGCGCCGGCCATGGCTGCGATTTCGCGCCCACCCAGGCGACCCAGAGCATCAAGCCCGTCGCGAATCTGGGCCTTGTGCAGAGCGATACCTTCCGCAACGACACGCGATTTATTCGCCAAGCCGGCATCATCAACGCCAGTGCCACGCCCGGTCCAGTCAGCAGCCTCGCCACCAAAAAGCGCATGGGCCAGAGCGGCGGCGGGTGTGGTATTGCCAATTCCCATCTCGCCGACAACCAAAAGGTCTGCCTCAGGGTCGACCGCGTTCCAGCCAACCTGCAATGCCGCAAGCAGTTCTGCCTCTGACATTGCCGCTTCTTGGGTGAAATCCTTCACCGGGTTGTCCAGGTCCAGCGCATGCACATCCATGCGCGCACCGGCCAGCTTGGCCAGCTGATTGATCGCAGCACCGCCGTGCTCAAAATTCAGCACCATCTGCGCGGTAACTTCCGGTGGGAACGCAGAGACCCCTTGCGCGGTCACACCATGGTTGCCCGCAAAGACGATGACCTGCGGAGATCTGATCTCGGGGCGGTCAGTGCCACGCCAGCTGCCATACCAAATTGCCAGATCCTCAAGACGGCCAAGCGCACCGGGGGGTTTGGTCAATTGCCCATTGCGGGACGCGGCGGCCGCGGCGGCCGCTTCGTCACAGTCCCCGGCCTTGGCCAGTTGGGCACGTAAATCATCGAGAGTGGTTAGTTCTGACAGCATGTAAAGCCTCGTTGCATCTGAGTGGCGGACGCGCGTAAATCAGGGTTCACTCTGTTTAGCGGCTGAGGGCTGCTTCGCAAGTACCGCAAGAGGCCCGCATATGCGAAAAAACGACATCTCCCCCGTGGACATCCCCCTGGCCCTGGTGCTGCTTACACGCCTTCCGATACCCACCCTTTCCGACACAACTTTTCAGCGACAATCCCGTGCGGTCTGGGCCTTTCCCCTGGCCGGGCTAGCTGTGTCGTTGCCTGCCTGCCTGCTGGCCTGGCTTGCCCTGTCTCTTGGCCTGTCCCCCGGCTTGGCTGCCGGGCTGTTCATTGCGCTTCAGGTTCTTCTTACCGGTGCGATGCACGAAGACGGGCTGGCAGATTGCGCTGATGGATTCTGGGGCGGGTTTGACCGCGATCGCCGCCTGGAGATCATGAAGGACAGTCAAATCGGCACCTATGGGGTGCTGGCACTGATCCTGGTGCTTGGGCTGCGCTGGCAGGCGCTTACGCTGCTACTTGAGGCAGGCCATCTCTGGCTCCTCCCCGCCCTCGCGATGCTAAGCCGCGCCTTTATGCCGCTGCTTATGGCGGCCCTTCCCAATGCGCGACAATCAGGGCTGTCACAGTCGGTTGGCCGACCGGAATGGCGAGCGGGTTTGGTTGGGCTGGGACTTGCACTAACCTTTAGCGTCCCACTCTTGGGAGCCAGCGGAGCTGTCGTGCTCCTAATCATGGCTCTCGCGGCTATTAGCCTCGCCCAGTTGGCACGCAACAAGATTGGCGGCCAGACCGGTGATGTCCTGGGCGCTTGCCAACAGCTCTGTGAGCTGGTGGGACTTTTGGCACTGGTCGCGCTCCTTCACTAGTGGTGGGCACTAGTGGCGGGCATGACAGGCCTTCACCCAGAGCTTCACTAAAAGAAAAGGCCCGCATCATAAGACGCAGGCCCCTTAGTTGTCAGATAGTCAATTCGGATCAGGCAGCGCGGGAGGTCAGAACCTCATCCACCTGCTTGGCGGCCAGAATCTCATCGGCACCGGAAACAGCGGCAACCTCACGCGTCAGACGCTCCAATGCGGCCTCATAAAGCTGGCGCTCAGAGTAGCTCTGCTCACGCTGATCATCGGTGCGGTGCAAGTCACGGACCACTTCCGCAATCGCGATCAGATCACCGGAGTTGATCTTCTGTTCGTATTCCTGAGCCCGGCGCGACCACATGGCCCGCTTGACCTTGGCTTTGCCTTTCAGCGTCTTCATAGCCTGGTTGATCACATCAGGAGAGCTGAGCGAGCGCATGCCAACTTCGGTTGCCTTGTTGGTTGGCACCCGCAGGGTCATCTTGTCTTTCTCAAAAGTGATCACGAAAAGCTCCAGCGCAAAGCCGGCCACTTCCTGCTCCTCGATCGAAATGATCTGTCCAACGCCATGGGCTGGATAAACCACATAATCATTTGGGCGGAATTCGAGCTTCTTCGATTTTGTCATTCAGGTCTTTCCTCGCTCTTGGTTCAAAACCCTGCCTACAGCTGTGCAATATCAGCAGATCACCTGCCTCAGACACAACAACGGCAACGCTCTCCCCCAACTTGCGCCAAACGTGGCGCCGTAAGTTCGATCGTCGCCGCAGGTCAATCTCAAAACCGCGCGATGCAGGGCATGCGCGGCCAGATCAGGGTCCCACCATCTCTAGTATCTGAAAAAGAGTGTAACACAGAATCACCCCAGCCGAAAGCTGAGCACCAGAGGATTCGCGGTTTCACATCTTAAAAGTGCATCACTTCCGCAGAAAACCAGCAATTTCCCGAGCCACGGAATGGCGCACGGGGCGCTAAATCGGGCCTCAGCCACCTTCGCCAGGCGCTTCGGAGAAGTATTTCTCCAGCTTGCCCTCTTCCCCATCTTTTTCTTCATAGCCCGGCATCGGATCCTTCTTGGAGACGATCACAGGCCACATTTCCGAGTATTTACGGTTAAACTCGACCCATTTGTCCATGTCTGGCTCTGTATCCGGCCGAATCGCATCCGCCGGGCATTCCGGCTCGCAGACGCCACAGTCGATGCATTCGTCAGGGTGAATCACCAATGTGTTTTCACCTTCGTAAAAGCAATCCACCGGGCACACTTCGACACAGTCGGTGTATTTGCAGGCGATGCAGTTTTCCGTAACGACATAGGTCATGGTGCCGAGTCCTATTTGCTGTTTGGCGTCTAGCTAATTCAGAGCAGCGACTTCTTCAAGACATCATAGCCCCTGACCATTGCGGGAAAGATCAAGCGCTCTGCGAGTCTTCTTGTCCGGACGGCCTTTTCCCTCAAAGCCTGGGTTCTTTGGTATGATTTCCTGCTTTGGCGTCCGGTCGAGGTATAGTGTTTGCGCCTCAGGTGCAGGACCGCGGCGTTCGCCTATCGCCGAGACTTCGATCACGCGAATTTGACGCCCCTGCGGGAAGGTCAGAACATCACCTGGCGTGACGTTCTGAGCCGGTTTTGAGATTTTGGAACTGTTAAGGCGCAGATGACCGCCGCTGACAAGTTTTGCGGCCAGGCTGCGGGTTTTGAAAAACCGCGCATGCCATAGCCACTTGTCGATGCGGATCTTCTGCCCCTGTGGCTCCATCAGCGATCAATCGCCCTGTTTCAGCCCCATAAGTGCGGCTGCAAAGGGGTTATCCGGATCGATCTGCTTTTCTTTGCGTGGTGGGCGCGCCGAATAGGTCTTGCTACCCTGCTGCGGAGGCCGCTTGCCGGTTTTGCCGCCGGGACGTCCCTGGCCGCCTTTGGCACCACGCGGTTTGCCTTTGCCACCGGCGCGTTGTTCCTGACCACGGGAGTCGCCGCGATCTTGTCCGCGACGTTGACCACGCTGGCCGCCACCCTGACGAGCACGGCCACCCCAGGTGAAAGTATAGAAAACTTCCATCTCTGGCGCGGCAGCTTCCGCTGATACCTCGGCAGGAGCTTCAGCACTCTCACCTTCGGCTGGGGTCGCGTCCTCAGCAGGAGCTTCACTTACATCGGCCGCCTTGGCTTCTGCCGCAGAATCTTCTGCCACGGCCTCACCAGTTGCTGATGCATCGACCTCCGTCGCTGAAGCTGCTTCAGCTTCCGCCGATCCCTCAGCCTTTTCAGTTGCTTCGCCACTGGGCTTCGGGGCTTCAGCAGGGGCTTTCACCTTCTCCCGTTCACCTTTTTCGGCGCGATAGCCAAGACCCTGCATCAGATCAGAGAATTGTTCCAGCGTCATGCCAGTGATCGACAACATGTCCGCCTTGGCTTCAAAACCACCGCGGCTGTCTTCACCGCGCAGCATATCTGCCAGACGCTCCAGCATATCGATACGGATCATCCGCTCGCCCGCTTCGCGGTAGCCCGACATGGTGTCATAGCCCTTGGGCGCATCTTTCAGCGCAGGCACGGTCACCAGTCCCGGAGGCGGCGCTTCGGGGAATTCTTGCAGACCATTTGCCAGAGACCACAGCACCAGACGCAGACGCGTTGGGGCGGGCTTTAGCAGGAGCGGCATGAAGATAGTGAACTGGCCAAAACGAATACCGTGCTTGCGCAGCGCGCCACGGGCATCCTGATCCAGGTCTTTCACTTCCTGCATCACGCTGTGACGCGGCAGCAGGCCCAGACCTTCGACCAGACGGAAGGCGAACCCACGGGCAAGGCCAGTCAGCTCTTCGTCTTTCTGCAGGTTCAACAGCGGTTCAAACAGCGCCTGCACCTTGCGGGAGATGAAATGCTGCAACCGGCGCTCAACCTTCTGAGCGACATCCGGACCAGCACTTTCATCTACAAAGACCTCTACCATGGGGGAGAGAGGATCAGCGCCAGCACCAATTTGCACGCTGCGTCGCCCCACATCAGCCCCCTGCTCGGTGAATCGATCTCGGTATCTGGGGCATTGTAAAAGCGGTCCGCACGCAGATGAAACTGCGGTGCCAAGGCCTGCAGTGAGGCAGACTTCAACGTCTTTGCCTCTGCGCCCTGCGCGCTTTTATCCGGGGAAAACCGGAACCCATCCAAACGACCGACAAATTCGCCTTCGACGGTCACTTCACCCTTGTCATTCACTTCGGCCAAAAGGGCCTCCTTCTGTTTGAGCCGGCGCAGAAGCACGGATGTGCGCCGGTCCACAAATCGCTGAGTCAAGCGCTCGTGCAGCGCATCTGACAACCTGTCTTCTACAGCGCGAGTCACCCCACGCCAATGGCTTTCATCACGCAACCAGTTCTTACGTTGTGAGACATAGGTCCAGGTGCGAATAAAAGCCAGTCGTTTGGAGAGGGTATCTATATCTCCATCGGTGCGATCAATTCGCTTTATCTGGCGAGCCAGCCAGTCGTCCGGCACCACTCCGCCCCCGTGCAGATACTCAAAAATACCCCCAATCAAGGAGGCATGCTCCCCGTGGGAGATACCGCGAAAATCGGGGATCCGGCAGACATCCCAGAGCAGACGAACAGATTCCGCATTGGTTGTGCGCGAAATTATGCCGCTGTCGCGCGACAAAAACTTGAGAGCTCCCAAATCATCCGCTTCGCGTGCCTTAACCAGCACTTCGCTCTGTGTGGCGGAGGGCGATGATTCGAGTGACCGGATCAGCGCCTCAACCGTGCCGAACTGCAGATCAGAAGACCGCCAGTTGAGTTTCTTTAGCGGCGCAAAGCGGTGATCCATGATTGCCTCGGCCACCTCATCCTCCAAGGGGCGCGCGTCACCGGTGACACCAAAGCTGCCATGGCTCATACCGCGCCCGGCACGGCCTGCGATCTGGGCCAGCTCATTGGGGGCCAGTGGTCGCATTCGGCGACCATCGAATTTTGAAGTGGCAGAAAAGGCCACATGGTCGATATCGAGGTTCAACCCCATCCCAATGGCATCGGTGGCGACCAGATAGTCGACTTCGCCATTTTGATAGAGCGCCACCTGAGCATTGCGGGTGCGCGGGCTAAGGGCGCCCATGACCACAGCCGCCCCGCCCTTCTGTCGCTTTAACAGCTCGGCAATGGCATAGACATTGTCGACCGAGAACCCAACGATGGCAGTGCGCGGCGGCATGCGACTGATCTTTTTCGAGCCGCCATAAACAAGTTCCGACATCCTTTCACGGCGCAGAAACTCCACACCGGGCACCAGGGCCGCGATCGGCCCGCGCATGGTATCGGCCCCCAGAAACAGGGTTTCATGGGTGCCGCGGGCACGCAAAAGCCGCTCGGTGAAGACGTGACCGCGTTCGGGGTCGGCACAAAGCTGGATCTCATCAATTGCCAGGAAATCGCAGCCCATACCCGGTGGCATCGCCTCGACAGTGCAGATCCAGTATTGCGCGCGCGGCGGCACGATACGCTCTTCCCCGGTGACCAAGGCAACCACCGAAGGGCCGCGCAGGGCGACGATCTTGTCATAGACTTCCCGCGCCAATAGCCGCAAAGGAAAGCCCATGATGCCGCTGCGATGGGCCAGCATCCTCTCGATTGCATAGTGGGTTTTGCCGGTGTTCGTGGGGCCAAGAACCGCCACCAGCCGGGATGCGCCTGCCATAGTCTTCAGCCTCCGCCTGCGCCGCGCCTACGACTACAGGTCCCTGCCGCCATAAAGGGGCATTAATCGTTCAAGCGCTGTGGTTACTTCCTCATGATGCGGATGTATAGACTTGGCCCGCAAATAGGCCTGATAGGCGCGTTTGGGACGTTGAACCGTTTCCAGGACCTGGCCCAGCGCAAAGATCGCGTCATAGTCGTTGGGATTCAGGGCCAAAGCGCGTTCCAGATCGGCAACGGCGGGGCCATAATAGCCCGCAGCGTATAAGGCACGGGCACGCAGCAGCCAGCCCCGTGCAAAATCAGGCGCATGATCCGTAAGCGCAGTCAGATGCTCTGTTGCCGCTGCGACCTCTCCCTGCTCCAGAGCTTTTTGCGCGCGAGAGAACAGCAGATCCATCGCCGGTGAGCCGCTTTTGCGCCAGAGCGCCTGCAACTCGCGATTTAGGGCCAAGGCCTCCTCTGCATCCGCCCCCGCCAGAGATTGCAGCAACTCACTCTCCACCGGGGCTGCCGAGAGAGGTTTACTAAAAGGCAAGGAAATCGTGACTGTCGCCAGAGTTGCCGCCACGATAGCTTTGAGATTCAGGTGATTTGCAATCATGATGGCCTAGTGTAACCCTGCGCGATGCGTTTACCAGAGCGAGTGCAGTCTGCATCACGCAGAATTGCGAAATCGCCCGCAGCTATATTGCGCGAAGAGATAAGGATTTGACAATGAGCGAGATGCTTGAACAGGCCGCAGCCGTCCTCAACGAAAAGCTGAGCGGAGAAGGCTTTGATGCTTCTGCAAAATTTGCGATTGAAGGCCTGGGCGCCATCATTCTGGACGGGGAAGGCGCGCGCATCAGCGATGATGAGGCCGATGTGACCCTGTCCGCAGATGCAGATACCTTTCAGGAAATCCTGAGCGGCGAGTTGAACCCGACCTCTGCCTTCATGACCGGCAAGCTCTCGGTGGATGGTGACATGGGCATTGCGATGAAACTCGCATCGGTTCTGGCCTGATGGACAAAAGCCTGATGGACCTTGCCCCTGCCCCCTATTTCGACGAAATCGCCGAAGGACCCCGTGGCGGCAAGGCCCATTGGGCAACCACCGAGGATGGGCTACGAATCCGCGTTGGCCATTGGCTCCCCGAAGGCCAGCCCGCAGAGGAACTGAAGGGCACCGCCCTGATCTTCCCCGGCCGCACCGAATATATCGAGAAATACGGCCCGGCCGCTCGAGAGCTGCACAAGCGCGGCTATGCCGCTTTGGCAATAGACTGGCGTGGGCAGGGACTGGCCGACCGCATGCTGCCTGATCGCAGGCTTGGTCATATTGAAGAGTTCAAAGACTTCCAGTCTGATGTTGATGCCGTTTTGAAAATGGCAGAGCGCTTGGACCTCCCGAAACCTTGGTACCTGCTGGCACATTCAATGGGCGGCGCCATTGGTCTACGTGCGCTATTGAATGGTCTACCGGTCAAGGCCTGCGCCTTTACCGGCCCCATGTGGGGGATCCAGATCCCTGCCGCACTCAGACCACTGGCGACCCTTCTTGGCGGCCTCGCCCCCCTCTTTGGGATTGGCAAAATCCGGGTACCCAGCACCACCGTAGGCCATTACGTCCAAAGCACGCCCTTTAAGGGCAATACCCTTACAAATGATCCGGGGATGTACCAGCTGATGATCGATCAGCTTGCCGCCGAACCCGATTTGGTTCTCGGCGGGCCAACCATTGGCTGGCTCACTCAGGGCCTGAAAGAATGCGCAGCACTGTCGACAGAAACCTCGCCCGCGCTGCCCTGTGTCACCTTCCTGGGGGCGCAGGAACAGATCGTCAACAGTGACGCCGTTCGCGACCGCATGAAGCGCTGGCCGGGCGGCGAGCTGGTCTTGGTTGATCCCTGCCAGCACGAGGTCATGATGGAAGACGACGAAACACAGGCCCGTGTCTTTGACCAGATAACGCGGCTCTTTGATCAATACCGCTAGCGCACAGGAATATCGCGACTGAGGCAGCACAGCCTCTATTACCTCTTCTCCTGCAAGACAATTTCCGAAATGCCTTAATAATGGGATCCACTAACTCTATTGCACTGCCCCAGAAGGTTTCAGATTAGGGTTTAGAAACACATGACCAAAGAGGCTTCCTCCACCGCACTTGGACGACTGCAAGATTGGTATCAGTCGAATTGCGATGGCGATTGGGAACACCATTTCGGCTTTAGCTTAGAAAGCTTGGACAACCCCGGCTGGGCAATTACGGTCGACCTCGATGAAACCCACCAAGAAGGCGAGACCTTTAGCGAGGTCTCATTAGCTGGAAACGACCCACACGATTGGATGCGCTTAAAGAAAGATGGAACAAAGCTCCGTGGTGATTGTAGCGCGCTCCATCTCAGCGAAATGCTGGATATCGTAGCGAATTGGCTGCGCCCGCGCCCATCCTAAACACGCAAAACATTACACCGGTCACCAAAGCTCCCCAAAGAAGTCCTAAGCCTTACCTTTAGGGGCAGGCATGTTTGCTTGTGATCCTTGAGGGGGCACCTTAGATATTGAATTAGACAACATCTAAAACACGAGCACGCCCAATAAAGGAGGCCCCATGTTGCATCTGCCTTTCCCCGTCAAAGACGCCAATGCCGCTTCTGGCTCTGAGGAGCTGGGCAACCTGCCAGAATGGGATCTAAGCGATCTCTACAAGGGTGAGGATGCAGCAGAGCTCAGCCGTGATCTCGATTGGCTGGAGCAGGAATGCAGTGCCTTTGCCGCTGATTACGAAGGTAAACTGGCGGGTCTCGACGCCGCAGGCCTGCTGGATTGTGTGTTGCGCAATGAAAAGATCAACGCCATCGCCGGGCGCATCATGTCCTATGCGGGCCTGCGCTATTATCAGCTGACGACGGATGCGGACCGGGCAAAATTCATGTCCGACATGCAGGAGAAGATCACCATCTTCACCACGCCACTGGTTTTCTTCACTCTGGAAATCAACCGTATCGATGACGATGTCCTTGCCGGGCATTTTGCGGCCAATGCGGATCTCGCCCGTTACCAACCGATTTTTGACCGCATCCGGGCAATGAAGCCATATCAGCTCTCGGATGAGCTGGAGAAGTTTCTGCATGACCTCGGCGTGGTGGGTGACGCCTGGGAGCGCTTGTTTGACGAGACCATCGCGGGGCTCAAATTTACCATCGATGGCGAAGAGCTGAACATCGAGGGCACGCTGAATTTCCTGACCGAGCAGGACCGCAGCAAACGCGAGGCCGCTTCGCGCGAGTTGGCGCGGGTCTTTGCCGAAAACGTCAAGACCTTTGCCCGAGTCCACAATACCCAGGCCAAGGAAAAGGAAATCGTGGATCGCTGGCGCGGCATGCCCACCCCACAGACCGGCCGACATCTGTCGAACCATGTGGAGCCCGAAGTGGTTGAGGCCCTGCGCGAAGCCGTGGTTGCGGCCTATCCCAAGCTCTCCCACCGCTATTATGAACTGAAGCGGAAGTGGCTAGGCCTGGACCGCATGCAGGTCTGGGATCGCAATGCGCCACTTCCTATGGAAGACAGCCGGGTGGTGAACTGGGACGAAGCCGAGCAGACAGTGATGGAGGCCTATAACGCCTTTGATCCGCGCATGGGTGAAATCGCAGCGCCTTTCTTCTCGGACGGCTGGATCGACGCAGGCGTGAAGCCAGGCAAGGCTCCCGGCGCCTTTGCCCACCCCACCGTCACAGAGGTGCACCCCTATGTGATGCTGAACTACCTGGGCAAGCCGCGCGATGTGATGACCCTGGCGCATGAGCTGGGCCATGGCGTCCATCAGGTACTGGCCGCCGAACAGGGTGAAATGCTCTCCTCAACCCCGCTAACCCTGGCGGAAACTGCTTCGGTTTTTGGTGAGATGCTTACCTTCCGCAAGATGCTGGACAAGGCCGAAACCAAAGAGCAGCGTAAGGTGCTTTTGGCGGGCAAGGTCGAGGATATGATCAACACCGTAGTGCGCCAGATTGCCTTCTATGATTTTGAATGCAAACTGCATGCCGCCCGTGCCGAAGGGGAGTTGACCCCCGATGACATCAATGCGCTCTGGATGTCGGTGCAGGCCGAGAGCCTGGGCGATGCCTTTGACTTCATGGAGGGCTATGAGACCTTCTGGTGCTATATCCCGCACTTCGTGCATTCACCCTTCTACGTCTATGCCTATGCCTTTGGCGACGGTTTGGTAAATGCGCTCTACTCGGTCTATGCCGAAGGCGGTGAAGGTTTTGAGGACAAATACTTCGATATGCTCAAGGCTGGCGGATCCAAGCATCACAAGGAACTTCTGGCCCCCTTTGGTCTGGACGCTTCTGACCCCAAATTCTGGGACAAGGGCCTTGCGATGATCTCTGGCATGATCGATGAGCTGGAAGCGATGGAAGACTGATCCGGCACTGTTGACTTGACAAACGGGCACCATCTGGTGCCCGTTTTCGTTTGAACGAAGACAGGACTAAAGACTAAGCGATGGAAGAACTCCGCCTCGCTCCACTGGCCAAAGATGAATTCCGCAGGGTCCGCCACATATGGATCCCTGATGACCAGGTCCTGTTTGCAGGCAGCATTCAGCAGGCTTTTGGCGTCGAAGAGCCGGAAGTCGATTTTCACATCTTAGAAACAGAGACCCGGATCATTGGCTTCTTCAAGGTGGACAGGGGATTTGATCGTAATGGCTTTGCGCTGCCCTGGGAGCTAGGGATCCGGGCTTTCAAGATCAATCATGCGGATCAGAGCAAGGGCTTTGCCACACGAGCAGTGACAGCCCTGCGTGCCTATCTGCAACAGCACTATCCAGATCGCAGCTCTGTGGTGCTAACCGTGAATATGCAAAACCCGGCTGCTTTGGCCTGCTATCTGCGCGGCGGCTTCCAGGACACTGGTGAAATCTACACCGGCGGCATTGCCGGACCTCAGCATGTACTTCGCATGTCGTTGGAAGGATCACCCGCCGCAATGAGCGGATGACCCAATTCGTTTAGAACCCCAATCACTGGTTGGGGAAGTAATCCTCACAATCGCCATCGCGGTAGACGTCTGCGGTGCAGCAATGCAGCCCGCCGCCAAAGGCATAGGCGTCGCGCAGTTCGACCTCGACCACTTCCATACCCAGCTTATCCATCTGCTCGGCCTGATGGACCTCGGACTTTTCAACACAGACGGTTTTTGGATCCAGCACCAGCACGTTCATCGACAGCCAAGTGGAGGAATAGCACAGCGGCGGAGGCGTGTTATGCGCCGGGCGTACCGCATCGACGATTTCCCAACCGTTCTTGTTGAACAGCTCGCGCTGATCGTCCGGCAGGCGGCGCTGCGGGTTGTTCAGGATCAGACCCGGACGCAGCGGCGTGAAGGTTGCGTCGATGTGGATCGGATAGGGATCACCGGGGAAGTTCACAGTATGCACGCGGTGATCGGGGAAGTGACGGCGCAGCCACTCGATGCCCTTCAGGTTGGTGGTAAACCCGTGCTGCACCACCAGATCCTTGCCAAAGCGCAACACGTCGGCTGCGTCGAACAGTGGCTCCTCCTCTGTGGTGACAAAGAACTTCTCAGCCGCCCACTCCAAACGCTTTGCATCTCCGATCTTCTCGCTCAGATAGTCGGGATGATAATCCGCATCTGTGAGGCGTGGCTTAGGCGCCGCCTCATGGCGGAACTTGGGGTCTTCTTCCCAGTATTGCTTCAGCAGCGGGCGGTAATTCAGATACTCAAACCAGCGGCAGCGATAGGACATGGTCGCTTCCAGCATCTCATGCCCCACGGTCAGCAACACGTCACGCGGTGGCATACAGCCAAACTGGCTTTCGGTGTGGAAGTCTGGCGTGGTCACCGGCTGTGAATGATCAATCGAGACCGGGCGATCAACACGGATGCCACGGTCACGCAGCTGATCTGCGAAGTTATCGAGCAGTTCATTGGCGCGATCGATGGTTTCCTGCGGGCGGCGGCCCCATTGGCCGCGCATGTCGCTATCTTCCGGCACCTTGGCATCCAGGGCGGGCTCTTCCGGCGGGATATGGCAATCATCCGCGCGCCCCACGATCACATGGCGCAGCGTATCCCATTCATTCCAGCTTTTGACTTCGGTTTTCTCTGGCGACCAGGCCATGAATGCCTCCTTGATCTAGGGAGACAAGGCGGGGCCTTCAATCTCCCGATTGAAAGTCCCGGCGTACAGGAGCGTGGAACCAGGGCGAGAGCAAACCGCTCTCCGGCGACGCCATCGCCTATGAGCCCTGCCCGCGATATAGCACTGGTGCGCGGTGCGGGGAAGATGTTTCAACCACGCCCAGCTGCGGCACAAGGTGCCCCCGGACGTCAGCCCTATTTAAGCTGGCTGTCCTTGGAGCCGCGCCGATTGATGCCGCCGCGCATCTGCTGCGCACCATCACGTTCCTGCTGGCACTCGATGCATAGCTTCACCCCCGGCAATGCAACCCTGCGCTTTTCAGGAATCACCTCTTCACATTCGGCGCAATGGGTCAGGCTTTCGCCCACCGGGCGCTTTTGCGCCTTCATCCGGGCCAGCTCATCATTGATTGAGGCTTCGATCTGTTCACTCACAGCCCCGTCCTGCGCCCATCCGCCAGCCATGCCCAGCCCTTTCCAGCAAAAAACCGGCTTCAGTCTAAGCCTCTCCCGGCACTTCCGGCAAGGCTCCCTGCGACACCTGGTTTGTGTTTCGAGACCCGCCGGGAAAGCTGTCAGCTTTTCAATGACTTTGCCTTCGCCGCCATATCCTTTGTCTTTCTATCGGAAAAAAGAAAGCCAAGCGCGGCTGCTAATTTCCGACAAAAATAATCAACTATTTGATTTTGTTAGATTTTTCCCTCAATTCCAGTTGACGCCCCACCGGGAATTGCGTATTCAAACTACAGGAACTGCAGCCCGCCGGATCTCAGGCAGCCAGCAGCAAGCTACTCAAGCCAAACCCGCTTCTCGCAGGGTTAGCCAGACAGCCAGCCCCGCCAGCAACCGACCGATCTTCGCCAGCCAGCCGTTCCCTATTGGTTTTTTCTTTTGCAACCTCGCATCGCAAGGTCTCCATCTCGCTCGCCAGCCTTAGGGGCAAACCCTATGCTAGCACGCCCGAAAGACACCCAGCACGCCAGGCAGCCCTCCTTCTCAGCACAGAGCCAGCCAGCGCTAATGAACACGCTATGTTTCGCCCGCTAGATACCTCTGTCATGTCCCAGGAACCGCCAGCCAAAACACGCCAGCGGCCCCCAGGGATCGCTGATCCGGCGCCTGGATCAAATCCATTGCCCACACAAATCATTAGATAAGCTTTCGCCTCCTTCCCAGGGTCGCGAACCAGATCGCTCCTGCGGAAACCCTGTAGATGGCAACAAATGCAAAAGGCGGTGCTCCTTTTGAGCCCCGCCTTTTCTTTTTCACTCGTTGAGCAGCCGCTCAGTGTCGCGCAAGCATTCCTTTTTCGGATGCCAGATCGCGCATCTTCTTTTGAAGCTTTTCAAAAGCGCGTACCTCAATCTGGCGAATCCTCTCGCGGCTGACACCATATTCGCCGCTGAGATCCTCAAGCGTGGTTGCCTGATCCGACAAACGTCGCTGGGTCAGAATGTCTTTCTCACGGTCGTTCAAGACCTCCATGGCCTGGACCAGCAATTCACGACGCGCTTCCAGCTCATCGCGTGCTTCATAGTCACCGGCCTGATCGGCGTCTTCATCTTCCAGCCAATCCTGCCACTGCATGGTGCCTTCGCCTTCGGAACCAACCGTGGCGTTGAGAGAGGCATCCCCGCCGGACATGCGGCGGTTCATCGAGATGACCTCTTCCTCGGTCACACCCAGATCATGGGCGATCTGTGCGACGTTTTCTGGACGCAGGTCGCCTTCTTCCAGGGCACCGATGCGGGCTTTAGCCTTGCGCAGATTGAAGAACAGTTTCTTCTGCGCTGAAGTCGTACCCAACTTCACCAGTGACCAGGACCGCAGGATATACTCCTGGATCGAAGCACGGATCCACCACATGGCATAGGTCGCCAGACGAAAGCCCTTTTCCGGGTCAAAGCGTTTTACAGCCTGCATCAGGCCAACATTGGCTTCCGAAATCACTTCTGCCTGAGGTAGGCCGTAGCCGCGGTATCCCATGGCGATCTTTGCCGCCAACCGCAGGTGCGAGGTCACCATCTTATGGGCAGCACCTGTGTCTTCCTTTTCGACCCAGGCCTTGGCCAGCATGTATTCCTCTTCCGGCTCCAGCAGCGGAAATTTGCGGATTTCCTGCATGTAGCGGTTCAAGCCGCCTTCCGGGGTCGGTGCGGGCAGATTTGCGTAGTTCGCCATTTAGTTGGTCCCTCCCAATGTTTAAGGACTTAACATTAGTCCATATGGGGTGATGCATTTCCCCTTTCAAGGGGGCGCTAACATGGATCGTTATATATTTCGTTTTCAGAAACATCTGTGAACTGCAACACAGAGCGTAGATTTTGTAACTTTTCTTAGGATCAGCCCTAGCGCCTCAGTAGAAATCCCGCAAAAGACTGGCGATTTCATGCGCAAAAACCGATTTTCTCGCAGAAACGCCAATCCGGCGCGTCACTTGCGTGGGTACATTCCGCAAGGGACGCACCACCACGCCCGCATGCCCCTCCCCATGCGACAAAGGTACAAATGCGATGCCCAACCCGGCGGCAACCAAGTCAAGAACCTGTTGATCATTCACCGCCTGTGCAGGCAACTCCAGATTCGGCAATGACTCTCCCACCATTCGATCCGCATTGGGGCAATAGGGCCGATGGATACGCGGCTCCTGCTCCAGTTGCTTCAGATCGATTGTCTCATCCTCTGCCAATAGGTGATCAGCGGCCAGGGCAACCCCATAGGCTTCTTCGGACAAAAGAAAGAAGTCATGACCTTTTGGCGTACAAGGTTCAGAAACCAATGCGATGTCCGCCATTTCGACCTGTTCCGTGAAGGAGGGAACAACATCCGGCTGCATATTCTGAAGCTTGCGGAAGGACGGAATAAAGGGCGTCAACACGACATCCGGGTGACAATAGATACGCAGGGGGCTGCGCGGCACTGGCTTCAGACGCTCAGCCATGCCACTCAGACGCTTTACGCTTTCTCCGGCCTCAGCATAGACACGTTGCCCCAATGCAGTCGCCCGCAGTCCGCGCCGACTGCGGTGAAACAACACGCCACCCAGCTCATCTTCGAGCTTTTGAATTGCGGTTGAAACGGTTGGCTGGCTCACCTGGTTCATTCTAGCCGCATGGCTGAATGAGCCACTTTCATATGCGCTTAGAAAGTAGCGCAGCGGAGTGAGTTCAATCATAGACGCCCTCTATACCAAACATAGCCACCATATGAATAGATTATGCCGCAGGGTTTTGCCATCTCTCTAAGCATCCAAAGCAAGCACGGAGAGTTAGAATGACAACCGCAATCGAAGCCCTGATCCAAAAATTCGTCGCGGGCGATCCTGGTCTTTTTGACCTGATGGCCCCCGACATCGATTTTCGCATTGACCACTTCCGCGACGAGGAGACCGACATTAGCTGGCAGGCCGGAAAAGGTCTGAAAGCCATGCAGGTCATCCTGACCCGTCTCGCTGGCGAAGTTTTCCCAAAAGGAACAGAGGCCCTGTCAATCAATACCGAAGCCCTGCCCCAGGAGGGCTGGATGCTGACCACCTTTGAGCAGAGGTTCTACTACGGTGTGCGCGGCTGCAACTGTACCAGCGTGACATTGATCCTGTCCCACGAGAGTGAGGGAAAGGTGGATTACTTCCGCGAAACGGTCACCAAAGTTGTTGATCTGAAGGATACAGCCTAGTGGCGAAGTCGTGCCCTTTGTCATGAACAGGGGGCACGAACTCCGATCACTGTATCACGCCACCCGGCGCAGAGCCTCAATCAAGTATTTCATACCGATAGGCGCCGGTGCTGCACCTCACATTCGGCATCACTCACCGGATGTGTGGGTAAACCCTGTCTCAGCGATCAAAATAGCCGCTTCGCATGACCAGCCTGTTCTTGCGCTTCACTCGGCTGGGGTGGTGACATCCACCACCTTGCAACGGGTCAGACCTTTGCTTTTTGCCCAGGCTCGCCCCTCGATATTGAGGCCGGTAAGCGCCTGCGCCACTTCGGCTTCGCAATAGCTGATCGCGGTTGCCCGTGCCTCTGCCTCATCCGCCCAGCCAAAGGACATTCCAGCCTGGTAAGCTGGGGAGATCGCATAGGCACCGTAGCCTTCGGCCCTTTGCTTCTTTTGGTAGGCCCCAAGGAAGGTCGCACGTGCGCCCGAGCCCAGTCCAGATGCCTCCCTGGTGTCAGGTGCCATCCCTCTGGGGAGCATTTCGCCATAGGCTCTGCATGTTCCCTGCCCTTTTGAAACAACCTGACATCCCTTCAATGCTGCCTGTCGAGCGAGGTTCAGATCAGAGAACCCTTTTACATGAAACGAAAAATCGACCGTATCATTCACATAGAACGCACCAAAGTAGCTTTGCTGCTTCAGAAACCCTGCAAAGTGCCGCGCCTGATTTGGTTTCAGAGTGATCGCATCAGAACGAACAACTGAAACTTCTGGACCAAAATCCGTAGGTGCTGCAACCAGCGGTGCGGCAGTAGCCAGAAACACTGAAGCGACGGCACAAATTGCCGATCTTTTAGTTTTCATAATAGTTCTCCAAACTTAGGACACACGAATAAGTTGCAGAGAATCAATTCTTGCGCAAGAGGCATTTTTTATCGTAAAACAATAATTATTCAAATCACGGAGTTCATTCATGCCTCATATCCGAACTGTCGCAAGATTGCTCATCCTGCCTATGGGTATCTTTGTGATCTATTATTTCTACAAGGGCATGGAGTGGCAGTTGAACATAGCCTTTCTGGAGCCAGAGCGCTGGATGAAAAGCCGCTATGTCAGCCCGGAAGCCGTGGTCGAGACCTCGACCCGCATCTTTTACTTCGTGATGTGGCAGGTGCCGCTTTACTGCGGGCTTACAGCTTATGCCTTTGCTGTTATCTGCCTCATCCGCCTTGCCAGAGGCTACCTGTTTGACCAAGGGATTGCGCGGTGTTGCATGATGATCGGCACTTTTACAGCGGTAAGTTCGGGAAGCAATTTGATTGCTGCGGCTTTTTCACCGATGATTCTGTCTTGGCACAATCCAGAAGGACCAGCACCCTTGCGCTTCTGGTACAGCTCGACACATTTCTCTCTGGTCTTCTATGGCTTTGCTTTCCTGATGATGGGATGGATCCTGCAAGAGGCCATCCGCGTCGACAAGGAAAACCGGGAGTTCGTGTAATGCAGATCGCTGTCCGGCTGGATGTGATGCTGGCCCTGCGCAAGATGAAATCCAAGGACCTGGCAGAGGCCGTCGGCATCACGGTGCAGAACCTGAGCCTGTTGAAAACCGGCCAAGTGAAAGGCGTGCGCTTTGAGACCCTGGCCAAGATCTGCGAGGTGCTGGAGTGCCAGCCCGGCGATCTGCTGGAAGCAGTACCGGACCCCAGAGAGAGCCCGGAAGCGACCTAAGCGGGGGCCGCTCGCAATTTGTCGATAAGCTCTTCCATGTCATCCGGCAAAGGGGCTTCAAATCTCATTGCTTCACCACTCACCGGATGGGTGAAACCCAAAACCGCCGCATGCAGCGCCTGACGGGGGAAGCTCTGAACCGCAGAGATTCCCGCAAGGCTTAGCGCTTTGGCAGCTAATTTGCGTTTGCCGCCGTAAGTCGGGTCACCAATCAGACTATGGCCCGCGTGGGTCATATGCACCCGGATCTGATGGGTGCGGCCGGTCTCCAGCCAGCATTCAATCAGAGCCGCAGTGCCTGGATTACCAAAGGGTTCCACGATGCGTGCCCGCGTCACCGCATGGCGTCCGCCCTGGAACAGAACGGCTTGGCGCTGGCGGTCATGTTTGTGCCGCGCCAGTTGGGTGGTGAGTTTTAGAATATTCCCGGATTCGAAACTGGCCCCTTTGACCCCACGCAGACGCGGGTCATTGCCATCTGGAACACCATAGCAAACCGCGCGGTAATAGCGCTCCACCGTGTGTTTTTCAAATTGCGCTGCCAGCCCCTGGTGGGCCGCATCGGTCTTTGCCACCACCAGGAGGCCTGAGGTTTCCTTGTCGATGCGATGCACGATGCCAGGCCGCTTCACCCCGCCAACGCCGGAAAGTTTCTCACCACAGTGATGCAAGAGCGCATTGACCAAGGTGCCAGAAGGTGTGCCCGGCGCTGGATGCACGACCATTCCAGCAGGTTTATTGATAACGATGAGGTCATCATCCTCATAGATTACCTCCAGCGGGATATCCTCTGGTCCGATATGGCTGTCCTCGGCCTCTTCAACTGTAATGGAGATCTGCGCGCCCTCGGCGATACGGGCCTTTGGATCCAGCACGACCACACCGTCCACCAAAAGGCTGCCCGCCTCAATCAATCGGGCCAGGCGGGTGCGCGACAGGGCCGCTTCCTCTGGCACATCACGCGAAACCGCTTTATCAAGCCGTTTAGGCGGGTTTTCCGTGATGACAAATTCAATCTGGCGGCTGCTCATGACAGATCCTTCCAAGCCCGAAATTCAAGAGGAGCCAGCGCAGCTGAAGTTTTTGCGGCGGCTGGTCACAACCCTGACAGTGGTCATGATTGGCGGGCTTGTAGTGGTTATCAGCCTGCTTGTCATCCGCTTGTCTGACAAGGGCCCGGCTTTGCCTCAAGACATCACGCTACCTGCGGGCGCAGAAGCACAGGCGGTGACTTTTGGCTCTGACTGGATTGCGGTCGTCACCAAAGACAACCGCATTCTGATACTAGATCCTGCAAGCAATGCTGTCCGCCAAGAGATCGATCTGCAATAACTCGCGCCAGCAACACATCTACTAGGTGGAACGCAGGAGCACCTTGTTCGAATCGATCGCAGAAGCAATCCGGGCGTATTGACCGCTGCGTTTCTTTTCCGAGGCAGCACTGCGCAAAAGAACCGTCACAGCTTCGTCCAGAATAGCGGCAGCGGCGGCATTTACCTGGGCCTGCGCTTCGGGCCGTACCGGAACCAATGCACGACTGGATTTGCGCGATTTATCCGTTGTGGACACACGCGCACGCGACCGCCCTGGGTCTCGATTGGAACGCGCAAGCTGCGCCAGATCCTGCGAAGTCTGCGCCAAAACGCTTCGCACCTCTTCGTAGTCGGTCCCTTCCGGGATGTCATTGGCGACACTGTCCAGCCGATCCGCCAGACAATCAACCGTCAGCGCTTCATCCTGAAGACCCGCACAAAAGGCCCGTGCGGCCCCCAATCCCTGAACAAGTTCTTTTAAGAAAGCCGCGGATCCAAACCCACCTCCGGGTAGAATCACGGTGTAAATCACCCCCGGCGCGCCCTGCGCATTGACCGGTGCAATGCCGAAAGTGACTGAAGAAGCGGTGGCTGCCAGAAGACCAAAAAAACGTCCAAACATCTCTAAACCTTAAGAATGACTATGAAAACAACCATAGGATCAACTTTCGCCGTCCCATGTCTCTGCCGCTTTCAGTCTTCCAGCCAATTCCTTAACTTGCAAGTGTGGAGTTTCAACCGCTAGGTTGGAGCAACTGTTCCAGTAGTTGTTTAGGAATTTGCCATGACCAGAACTCTTATTTTTTCATCCCTTTTCTGCCTAAGTTTTTTGCCAGCAGCCCAGGCTGTTTCAGCACAAGCGGCCACAGCGGCCCTCAACGAAGCAAAGGCTCGACTGGCTTGCGGTGCGGGGACACCGGTTTCCGCAAGTTATCTCCCCGGCGGCTCCGTCAAAGTGACCTGCCGGTCCAACGCACCAAGCAGCGGCTCTGAAAGTGTATTAGGAGATACCGCGCTCAATCCCATCACCCCCGGACTTGCTCCCATCGCGACGGCAATTGTCGTCGGCGTCTTGGTTGGTGACTCCGGAGAAACCTCCACCACGACGACCACAACCGATAGTGGCGGAGGCGGCGAGTAAAAAAATCGCAACGGGGAGCCCCCCCTTTGGGAGACAGACCTGATGTCAGGGCAAACAGTACATCCCCTGCAACATGTACAACACAGCGGGCTAAAACGCCCGCTAGCGAACCAAGCTTAGCCTCCGCCCAAATGCGGTTCCTAAAGCAGGGAGGATATAGGGATTTGAAGGGAAAGAGAGTGGTACCACCTCCCCGGCTCGAACGGGGGACCTCCTGATCCACAATCAGGCGCTCTAACCAACTGAGCTAAGGCGGCACTGCGGGCGATTTAGCCCAGAGAAAAGCGAAGCGCAAGAGGATAGTAGCACAGTTTTTTACCTTTCTCCAAAGAATTGCTTTCACTGCGGGAATTTGAGCCATGCTGGCTTCGTGGCTTTCTTACTCCCCTTCCTGGTCGTGCTGTCAGCTTGCCTTTTTTGTCTCCACGGGCTAGCACCGGGCACTGAAAATCCGACAGCCATAGCAGGAGCCGCAGGATGGGAATCAACAGCGAGCGCGATATCGAAGCAAACATGCAGATCGGCCCAACCGATCAAGGTATGGTGCGGATATTCATCGAAGCCGATGGCCTCGAGATTCCAATGGATTTCGACCCGGAAGAAGCTGAAGAGATTGCAGATGAACTGCGCGCTGCAGCCCAGGCTGCACGGGCTGTTTCCGGCTCTTAAATCCATACTTTGTTTGCAGGGCTAGAAGGTGTCCTCCCCTGCCCCTGTCGCCCCGGCGGCCTGTAAAAGCAGGCCATCGCGTCCGGGACGCGGATCTCTGAGCACCTGCAATCTCCTGGCGGCATCCATCGCAAACTTCTGCAGCAGCTTCTTGCGCCGCGCAGGGGGCAGTTTGTCTTCAGGCCCCATGCGAACCAGCTCTGCGTCATAGTCATCCGCGATGATCAATCCCGTTTCATCTGGCAAGAGCTCGGTTGGGAAGGCCAGATCCACCGCCCAGAAATAGCGGTCACACCAGTCCAGATACCCTTCCCATTTATTGTCAGACTGAAAATCCGCGCGGCTGGATTTGCATTCAATGACCCAAATTTCGCCCTTGGGTCCCAAGGCGATGACATCGACGCGTAGCCCGCGTGTAGGCACGAATTCCTCCAGTGAAGCAAAGCCAAGAGAGCGCAAATGTCGCGCCACCCCCCGCGCCAATTTCTGTCCAGGCTGCATGTTATGTTCCATGGTAACACCGTGAACAATTCATGAACAAATTGCAAGATCAGAGACACTCTTGACAGGATACCAAAAGGTATCACATAAATTAGGATACCGTTTAGTATCACTTCAAGGGATCCAAATGCCTGATCCAGTTCAAAGCAGTTTTCGTGCACTCGCCGATCCGACACGGCGCGAGATCATCGCGATCCTGTCCAAAGAGCAGCAAACCATCGCACAGCTCACTGGTCACTTCGACATGACCAGAGCAGCGGTAAAGAAACACCTTACCGTTCTCAGCGACGGCGGTTTGATCACCATGGAGCAACAAGGGCGCGAATGCATCAACCGTCTAAGTCCTGGCGGAATGAAACCCGTCCTGGATTGGCTCAGCTACTTTGATCAATTCTGGAACACCCGCCTGGAAAACCTAAAAGAAGCCATTGAAAGGAACGACACATGACCGCCAACACTCTTGAAAAATCGATCTTTCTAAAGGCAGAACCAGAAAAGGTCTGGGCCTATTTGACCGACCCGGACTGTCTGGCAGAATGGTTCCACAGGCCAGATCATGCCTTGGACAATGCGGGGCAGCATTTCAAAATGTGTTCTGATGGGGGAACCGCAATCATTGGCGAGGTCTTGAAAGCAGAGGCCCCGACCGACCTCGAATACAGGTTTCACGTCCCCCCAATGGGAGAGCAAATCAGCACTGTAAAATGGCGGATAGACCCTGTGGCTGGCGGTTGCAAACTATCCCTGCTGCACGAAGGTTTGCCAGAAAGCGCAACTGCTTTCCCACTCATCCTCGCTTTGGACAAGGGCTGGGATGCACATTTCACCGCCATGCGGGATGCATTTCATCAAAACCTTGCGGCCTGACCCCTTGCGCCAGAAGAGAGAGGCGCCTAGGTAAACCCTTGGCGGGTTCTGCCCTTCTTGTGACAGGCAGCATTCTGGTGGCCTTAAGCAAATCCGAGGGAGCTGGCTCTGTGCGGATCCTGGTCCGTTTACCTGGCGCCCACCTGTATATACAGGTCCTCGGGAATCAAGCCGCACGGTTGTTTGGTGGTCCCGCCGCCTGATCTATCGATCAACCAAAAAAGCCGCTCCCCAAAAGGGTGCGGCTTTTTGCATTCCAGTATTGTCAAACGCTCAGTTTCAGCGGCGCAGCTGTTGCGCCTGTCTGGATCTATTTGAGGCCTCAACCCGAACCGGTTCAAAGTGATGCGCAACAGGCGTTCCGCCACGGGGGCCCTGCCCCTTGTCCGCCATCGCCATGATAACCCAGGCAAATTGGACACCGGCAAAAACAATTCCATGCATGAACCACAAGAGGAACAGCGCCAGCATGCCATCATTGGATTGGCTTATAAGCCCCCATAGGTTCATGACATTGAACCACAAGAGCATCGCGACAAAGGCAGCGGCAATTGCAAATCCGATCAGGACGTTCTTGATATAGAGCTTCACCAGCTTTGGCATCTCGACCTCTTTTTGCTTTCAGAAAAGAGGGTAGCACTCAGCGGGCTGAGGTCCAGCGGATCTCAGCAAATTGGTGAATATTTTCTCAGACAGTTTGACGCAGCCAGATCCGGGTATGGTAGAATTTTGGCATCCCGCCCCTCTTTTCTGGGCTTTGGTCATCTATGAGTGCAGAAAGCACCTACCCTAGGCCCCAAACAAAAAAGCGCGCCCAACGGGACACGCATTTTCAACTCCAAGAGATCAACCAGAGAACCGACTCAGAAGGCCTCTGGTTTGGCTTCCCGCGCCATATGGTCCAGCACGCCATTGACGAATTTCGACTCTTTGCCCTCCGGGAAAAAGGCGCGAGCGATATCGACAAATTCGTTGATCACAACCTTAGGGGGCGTCTCTGACTGTGTGAGTTCAGCACCGGCTGCGCGGAACAGCGCGCGCAGGGTCGGATCGATGCGGGCAATCGGCCATTTCGCCACCAGCGCGCGGTCGGTCATCTGGTCCACCGGCGCCTGATAGTTCACCGCATCCTCAACCAACTTACGAAACAGCTTGGTATCACCCTCGGCCATCTCGTCACCATCATAGACAGCGCCAAAGCGGTGGTCTTCAAACTCGACGATGATCTGGTCAAAGGTCTGACCGGACTGTTCCATCTGGAACAGCGCCTGCACCGCATAAAGCCGCGATGCCGATTTCATCTGTCTTTTGCCACTGCCCTTTGGGGCGCTGCCGGATTGGGTCATGCTGTCTGGGGTCCGTTCTCTGTGCCAGCCAGTTGAATGGCTTCGGAAGGCGCCTTAAAGCCGACTCCCTTGGTCTGGGCGCCCCACTTACGCGTCAGTGCAATAAGATGCAAGGCCGCAGCTGCAGCACCACCGCCTTTGTTCTGATCTTCCGGGTCCGCGCGCACCTCGGCCTGCTTGCGGTTTTCGACAGTCAGGATGCCATTGCCAATGCAAAGCCCCTGCAGGCCCAGCAATTGGATGGCGCGGCTGCTGTCATTGCAGACCGTTTCATAATGGGTGGTTTCGCCGCGAATGACACAGCCCAGCGCAACAAAACCATCAAAATTCGAGCTCCGGTCGGCAATGGCAATGGCTGTTGGAATTTCCAGCGCGCCAGGGACCTGAACGATCTCATAAGTCCCGCCCGCAGCCTCGATCTCTGCCTTGGCGCCGGCCAGCATATTGTCGGCGATATCCTTGTAATAGGGCGACATCACGATGGCGAGTTTGACCGGTTTGTCGAACTCGGCGCGCGGCATAATGTAGTGCTGTTCATGTCCAGCCATATCAGTCTTCCTTAAGAATGGGGCGGGTGCCGACAATGGAGAGCCCGTAGGCATCAAGACCGAGATAGGTGGTAGCTGGCGAATCCGTCAAGAGGACCAGTTCCTCCAGACCCAGTTTAGACAGAATCTGTGCGCCCAGGCCGGTCTGCTTGATGGTGCGGGGGCCCTCGTCTTCAGGCGCATAAAGGGAATGGCGCGGCTCGCGGAACAGGCAGACAACGCCGCGACCCTCTTCTGCGATCAGTTCCATGGCGCGGGGCAGCTCACGCACCGGCTTGGGGCCAAGGCCAAGGATGTCAGAGGCCTCATGCAGCGCATGGGTCCGGGTCAGCACAGGTTTGCCATCGGTGATATCGCCTTTGATCAGCACGACATGTTCAACCCCATGGGTCTGGTCGGTGAAGATCCGCATCTCCCACTCGCCGCCGAACTCCGAATTTACCGTGCTTTTGTCTGTTTCAACAACCAGGTTGTCATTGCGCGAGCGGTAAGTGATCAGATCCGAAATGGTGCCGATTTTCAGCGCGTGTTTTTCTGCGTAGTCCACCAGATCCGGCAGACGCGCCATGGTGCCATCTTCATTCATGATCTCGCAGATCACGGATGACGGATAGTGACCGGCAAGACGGGCCACATCGCAGCCAGCCTCTGTATGGCCGGCCCTTACCAGCACCCCGCCCCGGCGTGCGCGCAGCGGGAAAACATGTCCCGGTGTGGCAATATCGGCGGCAGTTTTTTCCGGGTCAATCGCAGTGGCAACTGTCAGCGCGCGGTCTGCGGCGGAAATACCGGTCGAAACACCTTCGCGGGCTTCGATGGAGACGGTAAAGGCGGTTTCATGGCGCGAGGAGTTGTGCATCGCCATCATCGGCAGGCCCAGTTCCTCGATCCGCTCAGCAGGCAGCGTCAGGCAAATCAGCCCGCGCCCGTGGGTGGCCATAAAGTTGATCGCATCTGCATTTGCGGCCTGCGCCGGGATCACCAGATCGCCTTCGTTTTCGCGGTCTTCATGGTCGACCAGAATGAACATGCGGCCCTGACGCGCCTCTTCGATGATCTCTTCAATCGGGCTGATCGCCGCGCGCAAGCGGGCCTCAACCGGCCCAGGTGTTTCAAAGCTCATCTCTCGGCCTTTCCATTGGCAGGGTGCCAGGTCGCCAGCGCCTAGCAGGATATGGGGCGAAATAGCCCAACCAGCCCGCAAAGACCAGCCCCGCAAGCGGCGCAGGAAGGGCTGGACGCGGCGTTTGCTATCGGGCACATAGGTTTTGATTGGATACAATATTCAAACACACAGGAGGTTCCATGCGCGCATCCCGTATTTTGCAAGCTGTCGAAGCCCATGCCGAAGGCGAGCCCGGTCGCGTCATCACCGGTGGCATGCCCTTGCTCAAAGGCGCCAGCGTTTTTGAGAAAATGCAGGACATGGCTGCAAACCATGACGAAATCCGGCTGATGATGCTGCGTGAGCCACGCGGCAATCCGGGTCTTTGCGGCAATGCCATTGTCGCTCCCTGCCATCCTGATGCGGATGCGGGCTTTATCATCTTTGAGCAGACCGAATACCCGCCAATGTCCGGGTCAAATACAATCTGCGTGGTCACTGTGCTTCTGGAAACAGGCATTGTGCAGATGCAGGAACCTGTGACGGAGCTGACCCTCGAGGCCCCGGCGGGTTTGATCCGAGTGCGTGCGGATTGCCGGGACGGAAAAGTCACCCGTGTGACCTTCCACAATGTACCCGCCTTTGCCATGCATCTGGATGCTCCGGTCGAGGTCCCGGGCCTTGGCACCGTGGAGGTGGATGTGGCCTGGGGTGGTATGTTCTTTGTGCTGATCAATGGCGAGAAAATCGGGTTGGACCCAAGTGCCGAAAATGGCGCTGAAATCGTCAGGATTTCCGAGGCCATTCGCCACGCCACCGCGGAACAGCTGCCGGTGGTTCACCCGGAAAACCCAGCGATCACCGGGCCAACAATCAGCAATCTCTGGGCACCTCCCCTGGACCCTGAAACACAGGGGCGTGGCGCCATCACAATCTCTACAGGGCCCTTCAACCCAGAGCGCCCACAGGACGCCAGTGGCATCCTGGATCGCTCCCCATGTGGGACGGGTACCTGCGCCAAGATGGCCGTTTTGCATGCGCGTGGACTGCTTGGAGAGGGTGAAGACTATGTCAATGCCGGCCCTCTGGGTACCACATTTACCGGCCGCATCCTGGAAACCACGACCGTCGGCAATTACCCAGCCATCGTACCCAGCCTTTCAGGCCAAGGATGGATCTATGGGTTGAGCGCTTACAGCCTGGATCCCAGCGACCCTTTTCCTGCAGGCTATACCGTTGGCGATATGTGGTGACGCGCGCCGCAAAGCGGCGCGCCGGGCCCAAGGCTTGGGGCTGCATCTTTGATGCTGTCTCAAGGCGCGGGAGCAACACCGCGACTGGAGATGAGGGGCTCTGCCCCTCGGCTCTTTGAGCCTCACCCCGGGATGTTTTTTGGGGAAAGATGAAGGGGAGGCTAAATCTCAGCCCGCTTCGTGGAGCCGCGCCACATAGCGCGCCAGGGTATCAATCTCCAGATTGACCTGATCGCCCAGCTTTACGTCGCCCCAGGTGGTGACCTCTTTGGTATGCGGGATGAAGTTGATGCCAAAATCGCACCCCGCCACGTCATTCACCGTCAACGAGGTGCCATTCAGCGCCACCGAGCCCTTTGAAGCGATAAAGCGGGCCAATTCTTCTGGCGCACGCAGGGTGACACGGGTGCTATCGCCTTCATCTTCCAGCTTGACCACTTCGGCCACCCCGTCCACGTGACCAGAAACGATGTGACCGCCAAGTTCATCACCAACCTTGAGCGCGCGTTCCAGATTGACCCGCTTGCCAGCCTCCCAGGCGCCTATATTGGTCTTGGAAACTGTTTCAGCCGAAATCTGCACATCGTACCAGTCCGGCCCCAGCTCCACCACTGTCAGGCAGACGCCATCTGATGCGATAGAAGCCCCCATGTCGATGCCAGAGGTGTCATAGGAGGTCTTGATGCGTGCCCGCAGATCACCTTGTTGCTCGAGGTGGGTGATGGTTCCGATATCGGTGACAATGCCGGTAAACATAGGGCAGCACTCCTTGGTAGGCGCGGATCTAGGCGCTGGGTTTCGCCAAAGAGGTAAACGCTCCTCTTGCTCGCGACAAGCCCTGTCTGGCAGCCATGACCTGTGGCACCTCCGCTGGGTGATATAGCCACGCGGAGGTGCCACAAGTTCACCAGCATTCCCAAGCGCGCCGCTCCCTGCTAGATGTGCGATGAGAAGTCAAAAACGGGCAGCCATAGTTTCGCCCCAGTCCATCGATAGTTTACGCGAGCCCCAAACCCCATCCTGCGGACCCAATCCAACCTGATGCCCCAGACGATCAGCCATACCCCAGCGGGAAAGCGCAGTTTTCTCTTTTTGCAGGGCCCGCATGGGCCTTTCTTTAGCGCCTTGGGGAAGATGCTTGTTCAGGCCGGCAGTCGGGTGTTTCGCATAGGGTTCAATGCAGGAGACCAGTTTTTCTGGCCTTCGAAAGCAAATTTCCATCCCTTCACGGGAACACCGGAGCAATGGCCTGACTATTTCTCTGAGATATGTCAGGCCAATGCGATCACGGATATTGTGCTTTATGGTGATACCCGCCGGATCCATGCCGAAGCCGTGGAAATCGCTCGCAGCCTTGGGCTACAAATTCATGTCTTTGAAGAAGGCTATCTACGGCCCTACTGGGTGACCTACGAACGAGGCGGTTCCAATGGGCATTCTCGGCTGACCGATACCACGGTTGGTGAGATGCAGGAGGTGCTGGAAAACAGCGATACCGAGACATCACTGCCGCCCTCTCATTGGGGAGATATGCGGCAACATGTTTTCTATGGCGCCCTCTACCACTGGTTCGTAATGTTTCGAAACCAAGAGTATCGCAACTTCCAACCCCATCGCGCCCTGCCGGTAACGCGTGAGTTTCAGCTCTATCTAAAACGGCTCTTGTTGATGCCCGCTCAGGCGTTGGAGCGTCAATTGGCCACCCTGCGGATCAGAAACGGTGGCTTCCCCTATCATCTGGCGCTTTTGCAATTGGAGCACGACAGTTCTTTTCAGATGCACTCCCCCTTCAAAACCATGACCGAGTTTTTGGAAGAGGTAGTATCGGGTTTTGCCAAGGGCGCCCCACGGCATCATCATCTGGTGATCAAGGCACACCCGCTTGAAGATGGTCGCGTCGCGTTGCGGCGTGAGGTTGATCGCCTGGCCCGCGCCTATGAAATCCGCCATCGCGTCCACTATGTCCGTGGCGGAAAGCTGGCGCAGCTTCTCAATGAGGCCCGCACGGCCGTCACTGTGAACTCAACCGCTGGGCAGCAGGTGCTCTGGCGTGGAATCCCACTCAAAGTCTTTGGAACTGCAGTCTATGACAAGCCAGAGTTCATTTCACGCCAGCCCCTGACAGAGTTTTTTGCATCAGCCAAGCGGCCGGACGCCCGCGCCTATCGGGACTATCGCCGATATCTTCTGGAAACCTCCCAGGTTCCCGGCGGCTTTTATTCCCGCAAGGGCCGCCGCAAGCTTCTGCGCCATACGGTAGACATGATGCTATCCCCCCATGATCCCTATGATGCCTTGCGTCTGGGCACAGCGGCGCCGCGGCAACAGTTAAGCGTGGTCCGCTAAGAGGCCGGCGGCTCTGGGCTGGATTTATTGTTACCTTCGGGTTAAGTTAGCTCAAAAAACTGAGGCAGAACAATAATTGGTCGAGGAGACCGAGCAGTGAAAAACGTCCCCCTTCGTTGGGCGCGGCCTGTTGCGCTATTGGCGGCAATGGTGCTTGCGGCGTCCTGTGGCCTTCCAAAAGTTGGCCCGAACAAGCGCCAGATTTTTGCCGGCTCCGTGCAAAAAGAAGGCGATGCCTTCATTGTATCCGTCAATGACCGCGTCACACGTGCAACCGCCGTTGTACCTGCTTTGGGTTTCTCTCAGCAGTTCATCAATGCCGGGAAATTGACCTCTGACACCATTCGGCCTGGCGATGTACTGGGGCTGACGATCTGGGAAAACGTCGATGACGGGCTCTTGGCCAGTGAAGCCACCAATGCCACCGCATTGGAAGAGGTGCAGGTCGATAGCGCCGGCTACATCTTTGTGCCCTATGCCGGGCGCCAGCGGGCGGCAGGCAATACGCCTGAACAGTTGCGCGCAATGATCACCAAGAAACTGGAAGATCAGACCCCGGACCCGCAGGTGCAGGTGCGTCGTGTTGCGGGTGATGGCTCCACTGTCAGCCTGACCGGCGCCGTCGGTGGCCAGGGCGTCTATGCGATTGAACGCCCGACCCGCACCCTCTCGACCATGTTGGCCCGCGCTGGTGGTGTTGCGATTGAACCGGATATCGCGCAGATCACCGTTATACGCGGCAAGGAACAGGGCAAGATCTGGTTCCAGGATCTGTTCAACCATCCAGAGCTGGACATTGCCCTGCGTGGTGGCGACCGTATTCTGGTAGAGGCTGATACCCGCTCCTTTACCGCACTTGGCGCAACCAGCGCCCAGGCGCGTGTCCCTTTCGAAAGCCAGAACCTCTCTGCGCTGGAAGCGATTGCCCAGGTGGGCGGTCTGATTTCGACCAGCTCTGATCCGACCGGTGTGTTTGTGTTGCGCAACGAACCGGCTGAAATTGCAAACCAGGTGCTGGGGCGTGATGATCTGATCGGAGCGCAACGCTTGGTCTATGTGCTGAACCTCACCCAGCCCAATGGGCTGTTTGTGGCGCGTGATTTTGTAATCCGGGATTCAGACACGCTCTATGTGACCGAAGCCCCCTATGCACAGTGGACCAAGACAATCTCCCTCTTGGTTGCGCCACTCTCGCCGATCACCACCACCACATCGGCGCTTGGCCTCTAACCTATGCAAAGCAGCAGTACGACAGCCCAAGCCGGGAGCAAGCGCTCCCGGCTTTTTGTCTACAACGGCGGCTTTTTGCTGCAAAAGAGACTGCGCCGCATCCTGCAGCTCGCGGGTTATGACCTGCGCCTCGGTCTTCCCAAAGAAGGGGATCTTGTTGGCATCTGGGGCAATTCCCCGACTGCAGATCGCGGGCGTGGAATTGCCGAGAAGTACAATGCCCCCCTCTTGATTGCAGAGGATGCTTTCTTGCGCTCGATCCACCCAGGGCGCGCTGGTGAGCCACCCCTGGGGTTGCTGCTGGACAAAACCTGCGCACATTTTGACCCAGTGCAGGCCTCTGACCTGGAACAGATGCTTGCAACGCACCCTCTGGATGACAGCGCCATGATGCGGCGCGCCCGGGCGGCCATTGCCAGACTGCAGGATATTCATCTCAGCAAATACAATGGGTTTTCACCACAATCACCGGTGCCAGAGCCGGGCTATGTCCTGGTGATTGACCAACTGCGGGGCGATGCCTCCGTTACTGCCTCCAAGGCCAATCGCGACCGCTTCCGGGAAATGCTTTACTATGCGCAGGAGGAAAATCCCGGAGCCCGCATTCTGATCAAGACCCATCCAGAGACACTGGATGGACATCGTCCGGGTTTCTTCACAGAAGAAGACGCTGATGGAAGGGTCGAGTTTTTCTCACAGCCGGTCTCTCCCTGGCCTTTGCTGGATGGTGCGATTGGCGTTTATACGGTTTCCTCTCAGCTTGGATTTGAGGCGATCCTCGCAGGGCACCGCCCGCGTGTCTTTGGCCATCCTTTTTATGCAGGCTGGGGCCTGACACGGGAAGAAAACCCATTACCGCGCAGGCAACGCCAGCTCACCCGTGCACAGCTGTTTTCTGCTGCCATGATCCTCTATCCGCACTGGTATGACCCCTTCAATGACGCGCGTTGCGAATTGGAACGCGTCATCGACATCCTGGAAGCCCACGTCAAATCCTGGCGCCAGGACCGAGCTGGATGGGCTGCCTCTTCTATGCGGATGTGGAAACGCAGGCCGCTGCAGGGGTTCTTTGGGCAGGAAAAAAAGCTGAAATTCATCGAAGATCCCAAAGCAGCGCAGGAGAGTGGGCGCAATTGGATGGTTTGGGCAGGCAAAGCCAAGACAGAGCATCAGGGCGCTTGGCGGCTAGAGGATGGTTTTCTGCGCTCTCGCGGGTTGGGGGCAGAGCTGGTTGCCCCGCTTTCCTTGGTGTTGGATCGCAAAGGTATCTATTACGATCCGCGCAGCCCTTCCGATCTGGACGATCTCATTTCAGCCAGTACAGAGCTGGAACCTGCAGCACTAAGGCGCGCCGAAGAGCTTGTGGCCCGACTGATCCGGCATAGTGTAACAAAATACAATCTCGGTGGCTCTGTGCCTGCGCTCCCATCGGGGCATCGCATTCTGGTCCCGGGCCAGGTTGAAGATGACGCCTCGATCCTGGTAGGGTGCGGGAAGATCCGAACCAATCTAATGCTGTTGCAGGCCACCCGCCGTGCAAATCCCAAGGCGGTGATTGTCTACAAACCTCATCCAGATGTCGAAGCAGGTCTACGCAAGGGAGCAGTCCCTGAAAAAGAGCTGGCGCAGCTTGCAGATGTTGTCGCGGCCAATAGCGACCCAATGGCCCTGTTGGATGAAGTTCAGGAGGTCTGGACGCTGACCTCCCTCCTGGGGTTTGAAGCCCTCTTGCGAGGCTGCAAAGTGACCACGCTTGGCTTGCCTTTCTACGCAGGTTGGGGCCTGACCCGAGATAACCTAACTGCCCCACCCTGGCGGAAGGCACGGCCGGAACTCATGGGCCTCGCCCATGCGGCTTTGATAGACTATCCCCGCTACTTCGATCCGGTCACAAAGGCCCCATGCCCGCCAGAGGTTGTTGTAGATCGCCTGATCACCGGCGATCTGCCAACAGCTGGACTAGGAAATCGCAGCCTGTCAAAGCTGCAAGGGCTGTTTGCAACCTATGCCCATCTCTGGCGTCGCGATTAATCGCTTTGCCGGATCAAGCCCCAAGGCTGAGAGATGCTGAAGGCATAGCCCTCACACCTCAGCCCGCGCGATGCCACCGATGTAGAACATCACCACCAACGGGCGTTGTTTCCACCAGATCAAACCGCCCGGCACGCTCCAGACCTGTCAGACCGAGTGCCCCTATCGAAGGCAGGCCTTCGGCGCCAATCCCAAGACCCGCGGTAAAGCCAATCAGCTCATCCACCAGGTCAAAGGCCAGAAGCGACGCCGCTAGCGCACTGCCGCCTTCACAGAACACACGAGTCAAACCAGCCGCGCCCAGTTGCTGCAAAATATCATTGGGATCCAGCTGCACGCCATGCGCAGCACAGGGCAATAGTCGCGCGCCCAGGCCCTCCCAGGCCTGTATCCGTTCGACATCCGCCCCAGCCCCATGACAGAGCCAGACAGGCACCTCTTTTGCAGTGCGCGCCAATTGCCCCATCAGGGGCAGGTCCAGATGCCTGGAGATCACCACCCGCACCGGTTGCTCAGCAACGCCAAGATCCCTGACCGTGAGGGAAGGATCATCAGCGCGGGCTGTGCCCCCACCAACCATGACCGCATCATGGCAAGCCCGCATCGCGTGAACCCGACGCCTTGCTTCCGGACCCGTTATCCATTTGCTCTGCCCGGATCCCGTCGCAATGCGCCCATCAAAACTGGAGGCAAGTTTCAGCGTCACCCAGGGACGCCCCTGCTCCGTTTTGTAAAAGAAGCCTGCGTGATCCAATCCGGCCTCTTCCGCCAGGACACCGGTACGCACGGTGATCCCCGCCATACGCAGCATTTCAAATCCTTGACCGGACACACGGGGGTCACTGTCTTCAATCGCAGCAACCACATGGGACACGCCTGCATCGATAAGCGCCTGGGCACAGGGCGGCGTTTCACCAAAGTGCGAACAGGGCTCGAGAGTGACATAGGCCGTTGCGCCACGCGCAGCTTCCCCCGCCTGTGCCAGTGCTTGTGGCTCGGCATGGGGGCGTCCGCCCGGCTGGGTCCAACCCCGCCCGACAATGCGTCCCTCTTTGACGATAACGCATCCTACCGCAGGGTTCGGCCAGCATTTGCCCTGACCACGGCGCCCCAGGGACAGGGCCAAGGCCATGTAACGCGCATCGGTTTGGTTTGCCTTTGTCGCCATCATATTCTCCGGCAGCCCTTCGGGGGCCTCTCAAACTCAAGAGGGAGTTGAATTTCCACCAACTCCCCCAGTTTTAGAATTTAGACTGTTCTTGTAAAAAATCACTCGTCCTTGGGAACATTCGGGCGCAATTCATGGACGAAATCCTCGAAATCATCCGCCGCCTGGAAGTTCTTGTAGACGCTGGCAAAGCGCACATAGGCAACGGTATCGATCCGCGCCAGGGCCTCCATGACGATCTCACCGATCTTCTTGGAGTCTATATCCGTCTCGCCCATGCTTTCCAGGCGCCGGACGATACCGGAAATCATCTGGTCAATACGCTCAGGATCAATCGGGCGCTTTTGCATCGAGATCCGGATCGATCGTTCCAGCTTGTCGCGGTCGAAATCTTCGCGCTTACCATTGCTCTTAACCACCACCAGGTCACGCAACTGCACCCGCTCATAGGTCGTAAAACGTCCGCCACAGGCGGGGCAAAACCGCCGTCTGCGAATTGCTACATGGTCCTCTGCGGGCCGTGAATCCTTCACCTGAGTGTCGATATTTCCGCAAAACGGACAGCGCATCAGCTGATCCCCTTCTTCCGCAAAGCCAGTAGATAGTACTGAGCCTCGCCCAGTTATCCACAACTATAGGGCAGCCGCTATGGATTGGGTAGAGGGGAAATGCCACCGCAAGATCAAGCGGTTCACTGCGTGAGATGGGCAACAACTCTGCGTCGGTGAGGCGCGTTTCGGTGTTCAAAAAGATAGACCCCCTGCCAGGTTCCCAGCACCGGCCGACCTTCGCTGATCGGGATCGAAAGGCTCACGGGCATCATCGCGGCCTTGATATGGGCAGGCATATCATCCGGGCCTTCATAGGTATGGCGCAAATAGCGCATCCCAGGGTCATCTGCAGGCGGAACCAGACGATTGAAAAAAGCCAGAAGATCTCCTTGGACATCAGGGTCGGCATTTTCCTGTATCAAAAGCGAACAGGAAGTATGACAAACAAAGAGTGTGAGAAGCCCCGTCTGGCAACGACGATGTCCGGTCCATTCACATAGCCTATCGGTAAACTCATATAGGCCCTGGCCCTGGGTAGAGATGATGAATTCCTGCTGCATCTCTTTTGCCTGCCGCAAACGACCCAACTAGGCAAGTCGTGTTCGGCCTAAGCCAGCTACCAGCGCCGAAAGAGAAAGTCCTCTCTGCGATCAAAACAGTAGTTCCGAGCGGTCGCAGCATTGATATTCCGCCCCGGAAACTTGACGCTTAGCGAGTAGTGGTGGCTGGTATCTGCCCCATCAGGTGGAGATAGGGCAAAGTGAACAGCCTTGCGGCCGGCGCGATGAACCGAAGGGCCAATTTCGCGCCAAACATAAATCCGTTGCGTTGCCTTGCTCCGCAATTGACGGATGCTGAAATCTCCAATTGCGCACCAATAGTCTTGTGCGCCAGATCCAACCTCGCTCACCACCTCCCAAACCCCTGGGGCGACTGGCAAGACCTCATGCCTGTTCCATGCCCACCAAGTCTGCGCCTGCAGTGGAGCTGTCGCGACGACAAGAATGACGGTAAGAAAACTATGGGTAACCCGGAACATGGCACTTCGCCTTTTGGCAAAGGAAAACAAAAATGCGGGCGAACCAGGCGCCCGCATGCGAGATCGGACAAGACAGATATCTGCGTCCAACAGGATCAGAACGTAGTTTGAAGCTGATGACAATAGCTAAAGGCTTGGCTTACCTTCATGCTTTCGCCGGGTTTTAGACTATTGATGTTGTGAAACCCCCCAGCGGATCCTGCCGCAGCTTGTTGCGCATCCAGTGTAAATTGCGCGGCGGATTTGCGCCTTGTCGTTTCGCTGGGACCTAGCCCTCGTGCAACATAGAGCTTCGCTGACCAGGGTGCTTTCAGCTCACGCTGGGCATAGTCCGCCGCTGCGCACCAATAGTCACGCCCAATTCCACCCGCTTTGGGAACCACCTCAAACAGACCGGAGCCAACTGGGTTAACCTTCGCACCACCTCGGGAGGTGAAGGCATCTGCGGTCTGTGGCATAGACAAAGCCGCAAGGGCGGCCACGAGGATCGGGAGAGAGGTGTTTTTCATCGGTTTGGCCTTTCTTTTAGGAAGTACAAAGACCCGCGGGCCTTCTCCTAGAAGAGATAGGAATGCCTGTATGAACTACCAGTAACGGTACCGTGCTACACGCGTCCGTGCCACAGATGTGACCATAGACAACAACCAGCACTTCGTGCCATCGCAGGAAGATCACTTCTCACGGCAGCGCCTCAAAACTCTCTGTTGAAAGTTGGAAGGTCTTCCGCCGAAGGTTTCCAGAAATCCCAAACCTTCTGGAATGTTTGCTAAATCCAGCTAAGCATGGTGTTCCGGCCCAAAACAAAAAAGAGCCACCCACACTAGCGCAAAACCAGCCTAGCGCAAAACCAGCGCTTTCAAATGCCGAGGCGAGGTTACAAACCTAGGGTCATCTCTCTTCAACAATGCTCTGATCGCAGTGACGGCGAGCGGATTGAATCGACATCCGGTCACCGGCCTTGATGCCAAAACGCAGCCAACCTTGCGGTGCAGGACCTACTCCGGTTTGCTCAGGATACAGCGTGAAATGCACTGCGGAACGTCGCCCAGTGGTCTCACTCGGTCCACGTTCTCGCAAAACATAGACCTTATCGGTCCATCCGGCACCAAGCTCCCGGCGCGCATATTCCGAAGCTCCGCACCAGAATCCAGCCAGATCGCCAGACCCAGAAGGGATGACCTCAAACACCAGATCCGTGAGAGGATTAACTTGAACGCCGCGCGCGGTTGTAAAGGCTTGAGCACCTGCAGGAAGAGCCAAGAGCACAGACAGGCTAAGCGCTTTTAGTGTATTTTGCATCATCTTGGTCCCCTTTGCTTGCTTCCTAAATAGGTCAGCAGGCCGGAGCATCCAAGAGGTCTGGGCAAAGTTTCTGAAACGCCCAGCCCGCAGCTATCATTTATTCAAAACCCGCCCAGTTACATCAGGCGGCGGGGCGCCGGAAAGGGGATGACATCCGCCTCTAACCCGTTGCTCAGCGATTGCTCCAAAAGCGCCAAAACCTCTGCATTGGGGGCGATGCCCCCATCAGGAGAGAACTTTGCACGCGCTTTCCTGCGCAACATGGCCCGCGCGGAGTCTGCGCCCATGTTGCGCAGGGCATCGCCTTCCTCCCGAAGCATTTCGACCAGGAACTGGTTGGCATCGGTCATAACCTTCAGCGCTTCCAGCTTTTCTTTTAGCGTCCCGAGGGCCGTATTCAGGTCTTGATCTGCAGACATCAGCACCTCCTGGGGCGAGTTGGTCGTCAAATGGATACATTGGTTAAGACAAAGTTAAGCCCTCCCTCCTGCTGCAACAAGATCAGAACTTAACAGATGGTTAACGCCCAACTACGACACGGAAGAGCCAGATTGATCGACCGGCACGTCGAACTGCCCCTGGTAGCGGATCAGCAGGCCGACCCCCGGCAGGTGCCCCGAGATATCAAAACCAAAGCCGCCATCAAGTGCTGCAAACTCGCGCGCGGCACTCACAGGCGTCAGAAAACGCGGCAGCGGCAGGCCGAAGAGACGCGCCCGCAGCACTTGGACATGCAGTTCCCCGCCCTGAACCCTCAGGGTCACCTCAACCGATGCTGGGCCAAAGCTTTCAACGGCGCGGCCCGTCTTGGCATTGTAACGGAGGCAGGAGCGGGTAACCGAAGCACCAAAATGGCGGGTCCAAATATGGGCCGCTCCGTCCTCAATCGGGGTAATTTCTATGGAAAAAGGCACTGCATTGCTTGCCCGGGGGAACCCCAAAATCCGGGTCAGCAGCCGCGCCAGCCAGTTGCCGCTCTGCACTTCGGCCAGCCCGGAATAGCGCCCACTGCCCCGTTCATGGAACGTGCGCAGCACCTCCGGCACTTCCAAGCCCTCGGCTGCGATGATCTTTCCATAGGCATCAGCCGCCATCGGGCCTCCAATCGAGAAAACGGGACCGCACCTCAGCACTGGGCAGCATGCAGGTCTCATAGCGGCCAAAGATCTGATACCGGTTGCGGGCGATCAGGTGATATGCTGGATCTTTGACCCAACGGGGCAGAAACCGGCACAAGGACAGGATCGGCCAGGGCCAGGGCAAAGCGCGCATGGCCGTCGCAAAGGCGTCCAGCCGCTGATAACAGCGTCCATCGACATAGACGAGATTGGTCTCGAAATCTCCGGTGGGCAGCCCTTGCTCCCGGTAAAGCCGCTGGCCCAGGGCAGATTGAGCGGTGGCGAAAGAGAAGCGCCCTGCCCGGTCAAAGCGCAGCATGAACCGGAAGAACCCCGAACAGAGCACGCATTCGCCGTCAAAGACGATGAGATCGGAATGCTCGGGCCGCCAGCCTGCGGTCGATGTTTCCATCTCCACCGGTACTTCCCCACCGCCTTCGAATGCTGCACCGGGCGGCACCGCCGGGCAGCCCCCACCCGCCCCCAAGACGGGGGCTTTACCCCCACCCGGCCGGGCACTGGCCTCTGGCGATTCAACAGCCTTGTTCATACAGCCCTACCCGACCTCTAGGCCCGGGTCCGGGCCGACTTTCATATAGAGAAAAAGGCGCCCCGCAGGGCGCCCTTTGATCACTGGTCCAAGAAGCTGCGCAACTTGCGGCTGCGGCTGGGGTGCTTCAGTTTCCTGAGCGCCTTCGCCTCGATCTGACGGATCCGCTCGCGGGTCACGCTGAACTGCTGGCCGACTTCCTCCAGGGTGTGGTCAGTGTTCATGCCGATGCCGAAACGCATGCGCAGAACCCGTTCCTCACGCGGGGTGAGCGAGGCCAGAACCCGGGTGGTGGTCTCCTTCAGGTTTTCCTGAATGGCCGAGTCCAGCGGCAGCACCGCGTTTTTGTCCTCGATGAAATCGCCCAGCTGCGAATCTTCCTCGTCCCCGATCGGGGTTTCGAGAGAGATCGGCTCCTTGGCGATCTTCATCACCTTGCGGACCTTCTCCAGCGGCATCTGCAGTTTTTCGGCCAGTTCTTCCGGGGTCGGCTCGCGGCCAATCTCATGCAGCATCTGGCGTCCGGTGCGGACCAGCTTGTTGATGGTCTCGATCATATGGACCGGGATCCGGATGGTGCGGGCCTGATCGGCAATCGAACGGGTGATGGCCTGACGAATCCACCAGGTCGCATAGGTAGAGAACTTGTAACCGCGGCGGTATTCAAATTTGTCCACCGCCTTCATCAGGCCGATGTTGCCTTCTTGGATCAGATCCAGGAACTGCAAGCCGCGGTTGGTGTATTTCTTGGCGATCGAGATCACCAGGCGCAGGTTGGCCTCGACCATCTCTTTCTTGGCCTGACGGGCTTCTTTTTCGCCTTTCTGAACCTGCTGCACGATGCGGCGGAATTCAGAAATATCCAGACCTACATACTGGCCGACCTGGGCCATCTCAGCGCGCAGATCTTCGACCTTCTCGGTGGAACGCTCGATGAACATCTGCCAGCCACGACCGGGCTTTTCGCTCATCTCGGACAGCCAGTTCGGATCCAGCTCGCGGCCGCGATAGGCCTCGACGAATTCGCGGCGGTTGATACGCGCCTGATCCGCCAGTTTCACCATGTTGCTGTCGATCTGCATCACACGGCGGTTGATACCGTAAAGCTGGTCGATCAGCGCTTCGATCCGGTTGTTGTGCAGATGCAGCCCGTTTACCAGTTCAACGATCTCTGACCGCAGAGATTGGTAAGTCTTCTCGTCCTGGCTGCTGAAAGAACCGTCTTCATTCAGAGTCGCCGAAATCCGGCTGTCCTGCATTTCGGACAGCTGGGCAAAATCAGTCGAGATGCGTTCCAAAGTAACCAGAACACGGTCTTTCAAAGCAGCTTCCATTGCCGCCAGGGACATATTGGCCTGTTCGTCTTCGTCGTCATCATCATCAGAGGCAATCGGGTTGCCATCCGCATCCAGCTCTGGGCCTTCGTCTTTTTCGGACTTGGCCGCTGGTGCAGCCGCCGCGCCGGGCGCGACAACGGGCTCGTCGACCTCGCCGTCTTCGTCCATCTGATTGCCGAATGTGGTTTCCAGATCGATGACGTCGCGCAGCAGAATGTCTTCGGACAGAAGTTCGTCGTGCCAGATGGTGATCGCCTGGAAGGTCAGCGGGCTTTCGCAAAGCCCAGCGATCATCGTGTTACGACCTGCCTCGATCCGCTTGGCGATTGCGATCTCGCCCTCGCGGCTCAGCAGTTCAACCGAGCCCATCTCGCGCAGATACATGCGCACAGGGTCATCGGTGCGATCCAGCTTTTCAGCCTGCGCACCGGCCAGAGCGACTTCGCGTGGGCCTTCGGTGGTCACAAGGTCTGTGGCGCCCTTGTTCTCTTCCTCTTCGACCTCTTCGTCCTCAATGATATTGATGCCCATTTCCGAGAGCATCGACATCACATCTTCAATCTGCTCCGAGCTCACCTGATCGGGCGGCAGAACCTGATTGAGCTGATCATAAGTGATGTAGCCCTTCTCACGGGCTTCAGCGATCATCTTCTTGACCGCTGCCTGGCTCATATCAAGGGAGATCTCTGCTTCCTGATCTTCAGGCTTACGGTCGTCGTTGTCTTTGGCGGCCATTCATTGCTCCTCTGGGGGGCTGGGCGATTCGGATGCGCGAATCATTAGCGCGTTCCTATGATTCGTCACCCCGTTTACCCAAATTTCTTCAGGTCTTCCTTAGCAAAACGCCATTTTCCTGCGGCATGTCACTTATTTGAAAAACCGATTCTGTCCAAAAGGGCACCAAAAGCATCGCGTTCCTCCCGGCTGAGCCGCGCGCCATTCTCGCCCACATCATATGTTGCCTTGTCCTCATTTTCGCTGCGCACCGCGCGGTTTCGCGCCTCGGCTGCCTCTTTCAGACGCCAAGTCAAAGCCTCATCCGCCAGACCACTCAGGTCTTCTTCGGCTTCCGCGAGTTCCGCATTCAATCCCCGCAATGCTTCCAGCTTGGCAAATTCTTCGGCCAGGGTCAGACGGGCCGCTTCGAGATCTTCTGGTCTGCGCAGGCAGGGGATAATTGCCACATGGCGTAGGGACATGAGGTTTTCAAGGGCCTGGCTGCCAAGAGTTTCGCAGATCCGTTCTTTCAGCTGCTCTGGTGCATCCACGCCATGGCGCAAAACCTGATCGCGTAGTGCCGCAAGGGCACCATCGGCGCAGGTCATACGCTCCAGATTGACTTCGAATTCTACAATGATCCACGGGCAGGAGATGGCAACAGCCAGCACCACCGCCTCACGCACCCGGGCCAGCTCACTCTCATCAGCTGCCGCAACCAGGGAACTGCGGGTTGTGGAAAGCGGAGCCTGCGCTGCAGCCTGCCCCTTCCATGGACGACGTGCGCCATCCCGAAAGCCCCCGCCTTTATAATTGCCGCCCTTGTAGCTCCCCGGTTTTCCCTCGGTGCCGTCATAGCCGCCTGCCCCCGGCGGGCGGTTCCCCCGAAACAGGGTCCAGCGCATCTCTTTGATGTCTTCGCCGTAATGCTTGCGGATCGAGGGATCACGGATCAGCCGGATCTTGTCGCGCAGCGCCTTGTCCAGCGCGGCCTTGCGCTCGGGGCTGTCAAAGACCTTGCCCTCGGTTTCGCGCTGCCACAGCAGCTTCACCATGGGCATCGCCTGGTCCAGCACCGCCTGCACCGCCGCAGGGCCCTTGCTGCGGATCAGGTCATCAGGGTCCTGGCCATCCGGCATCAGGGCAAAGCGCAGGGATTTTCCCGCCTGCAAATGCGGCAAAGCAAGGTCGACCAACCGCATCGCGGCGCGGATCCCCGCCTTATCACCATCCAGCGCAATAATGGGCTCATCCGACATGCGCCACATCATCTGCAGCTGGTTTTCCGTCACTGCCGTGCCCAATGGCGCCACCGATGAGGTAAAACCGCCTTCGGAGAGGGCAATCACATCCATGTAGCCCTCAGCCACGACCAGCTGCGAACCCCGGCCCGAGGCCGCACGTGCGGGCCCGTGATTGTAGAGGTTGCGCCCCTTGTCAAAGAGCTCGGTTTCTGGCGAGTTCAGGTATTTGGCATTGTCATTCGGATCCATCGCCCGCCCGCCAAAGGCAATGGCGCGGCCACGTGCATCGCGGATCGGGAACATGATTCTGTTGCGGAAAGTGTCATAGGGCTTGCCGCCCTTGTTCGAAGGCTTGGCAAGGCCAGCCGCGATGATCAGATCCTCGGGCACATTCTTGGCCCTCAGCGCATCCCAGAGGTTCTGCCAGCCATCCGGGGCAAAGCCGATTTCCCAACGGTCCAAGGCGGGCGGTGTTAGGCCGCGGCGCTGCAGATAATCGCGTGCCGGTCCTGCCGCGCCTGTCTTCAGCTGCAACCGGAAGAACTGCACCGCCTGTTCCATGACCTCCGCCAGCAGGGTGCGGCGGTCCTGTTTCTCCTGGGCGCGCGGGTCGCGTTTGGGCATCTCCATGCCTGCCTCGCCCGCCAGGATCTCTACCGCCTCCATGAAGCTGACGTTTTCGGTCTCCTGGACAAATTTCAGCGCATCGCCTTTGGCGTGACAGCCAAAGCAATAATAGAAACCCTTGCGATCCTCGACATGGAAAGAGGCGGTCTTTTCATGGTGGAAAGGGCATGGGCTCCAATAATCGCCTTTGCCGGGCTGGCTTTTGCGCTGATCCCACATAACTTTGCGCCCGACAACATCAGAGATACTGATGCGGGTGCGCAGTTCATCCAGGAATCCGGGCGGCAAAGACATCGCGGGTCAGGCCTTTATTAGTTCGATTGCAGCTGTTTTTGCATTTCCTGGATCTGATCCCAGTTCTCCAGACATTGCTGTTCCAGAAGCTCCCCCAGTTCGACATTGCGCAGATCGCGACGCTTCATGTCATAGACATGGGCCGCGAGCTGCGGGATCGCCTTGGAATACTCCTCGGGCCACTCCGGCTCACTGTCGAGGATGGTCTGTTCGACATCCTGCAGTTTCACGCGATCCAGACGCGCAGCCTGCACCGCAGCCATGACCTGGCCCTGGTACTTGCAGCTGGCTTCTTTCTTGTCAGCCGCATAGGCCGGCGCCGCCAGCAGAACGGCGGCTGCGAGGGTGAGGCGGATCATGGATCGCTCCCGGAATCAGTTGATGATCCGGAGAGACTACCCCCGCGCCGCCAGAGCTTCCATGGCTGTTTTCAGGTCATGCACCAAAGTCTGCGCCAGAGAGCGGAAGACCATGATCTGAAAGCTCGCCTCTTCCAGCCGCGTCACCGAGGCCATCATATGCTTCAGCTCTGCTCTGGATGTAGCGCCAACGGGGAATTCGGCGAGGCGAAAATCCACCGGGCAAAGCCGTGCCAGCACCTCTTCGCCGCCGACCCCCTCCAGGGTGACCACGGCCCAGCCTGCGGATTGATCGGTCAGTGCCGCATGTTCCGACAGACCTTCCGCCGGGGCGGCCCCAGTCAAAAGCGCCATATCACGCCCGAACCAGATGGCTCTGGCGCCGGCCTTGCCTTCAGTGCTTTCATTCGGCCCAGGGAAGGCCATCCCATGCGCCTTTTTCAGCGCCTTGCTCAGGGCTGCCTCCTGCCCTTTAAAAGGCGCAATGGTGGTCAGCGGGCCTGGAGTCGCCTCTTTCAGAGTGAGCGCACCGCAGGTGACGGGCAACAGCCCTTCGCAGGGTGATTTCAGCGTGAGTTCAGCCACGGGCCCGCTCCCCTTCTGTGTCGTAGAATACCGGCTCGCAGACCTCGCATTGGACATCCAGCCCGCGCATGTGGTCCACCAGGCGGATCTGATCCCCGATACGGTTCTGCCCATCCTTAAGGAAGCCCAGCGCAATCATGTGCCCCATCAAAGGCGAGAAGCCCGCCGAGGTGACATAGCCCTGATCATAGATGCGCTCCACCGGATCCTCCGGGTTGAACAGATGCGCCCCGGCGCTCAGCTCTTTCACGGCACCAACAGGTTTCAAACCAATCAGCTGCATGCGCTCCTCACCCAATAGGCCCGGGCGCGTCGCCATTGCTTTGCCGATGAAGTCTTTCTTCTTCGACATCAGCCCCTGCATGCCCAGATCAAAGGCGGTCACCGTGCCGTTGATCTCCGCGTGGGTGATAAAGCCCTTCTCGATCCGCAACACATTCAGCGCCTCCATCCCATAGGCCCCGCCGCCCAGCGCCTCTGCCCGTTCGACCAAGAGCCGGTAGAGGCTGTCGCCATAGCCCGCGGGCAGCGCCAGCTCATATGCTTCTTCGCCTGAAAAGGAGATCCGGAACAAGCGGCCCTTGATCCCCATGACAGAGATCTCACCGCAACCCATGAAGGGCCAGCTTTCGCTGTCGATCTTTTCGTCCAGCAAGCCGTTCAGCAACTCACGCGATTTCGGTCCGGCTACAGCAAACTGTGCCCATTGTTCCGTGACCGAGGTAAAGCGCACATCCCATTCGGGCCGCAGAGCTTGAGAGACGAACTCCAGATGCGCCATGACCTGACCGGCAGCAGCGGTGGTGGTGGTCATCACATAGTGATGCTCCCCCAGCCGCGCGGTGGTGCCGTCATCCATGATGAAACCGTCTTCGCGCAGCATGAGCCCGTAGCGGGTCTTGCCGACCTTCAGCTTTGAGAAGCCATTGGTATAGACAAAATCCAGGAATTTACCTGCATCCGCGCCCTGAATGTCGATCTTGCCCAGGGTGGAAACATCACAGATGCCCACCGCATTGCGCACATACATGACCTCACGGTCGCAGGACTGGCGCCAGTTGGTCTCTCCCGGCTTGGGGAAATAGGCGGCCCGGTACCAGAGGCCGACCTCAAGCTGATGCGCCCCGCGCGCTTCCCCGGCCTCATGGGAGGTGAGGAAGCGTTGCGGCTTAAAGCCCTCATCGGCAGCCCCCGCTCCCATGGCGCCAATGGCCATCGGCGTAAAGGGCGGGCGAAATGTGGTCGTGCCGGTCTCAGGTATTGTGCGCCCGTTGGCATCGGCCAGCACCGCCAGCGCAGCAACATTGGAGTTCTTGCCCTGATCCGTCGCCATGCCCTGGGTGGTGTAGCGCTTCATATGCTCGACCGAGCGGAAGTTCTCCACCGCTGCCTGTTTCACATCCTTGACCGTCACATCATTCTGGAAGTCGAGCCAGGCGCGGCCCTTGCCCGGCACCGCCCAAAGCGGTGCAATCCGGTATTCTGCATCCTCCGCCTGCGGCAATTCCTGCGTGGCAGCCGCCAGCCCCAGGTCATTCAGAGCAGCCAGTGCCGCTTCCGCCCCTTCGCGCAGGGCACCAGCCGTGCTGAAGCTGCCATTGCAGGCCCCCGCCGCCCGCAGCCCAGGCACCGCGCCCGCCTCGGGCACAAAGCCCAGAATATCTCGCCGCCAGGCAGGCCGCGCGTTCAGGTGGCAGGTCAAATGCACCGAAGGGTTCCAGCCGCCGGACATCGCCAGGCAATCGGTCTGGATCTTCTCTTCACCGCGCACCGAGCGCACGGTGATGCTCTCCAGCTGCTTGCCGCCGCCGGAGTTGCAGACCTGCGCACCCTTGATCACCGGATAGAGATCGCTTTCGGGCGCATCATGGCGGCTGTCGATCACCGCTGCCAGATGCACGCCGGATTTCACCAGATCGTGCGCAGTGCGGTGGGCATCGTCGTTATTGGCAAAGAGCGTCATGCGCTCGCCCGGGGCCACGCCCCAGCGGTTGAGATAGGCCCGCACCGCACCGGCCATCATGATGCCGGGGCGGTCGTTGTTGCGGAATGCCACCGGGCGCTCAATAGCGCCAGCCGCCAGCACTGTGCGCTTGGCGGCGATCCGCCAAAAGCATTCGCGCGGCAGATGGCTGCCCTTCAGGCTATGACTGCGCGGCAGATGATGGCTCACCCGCTCCAGTGCTGCATAGGTGCCCTGATCATAGGCGCCGGTGACCGAAGTCCGGCGCATCAGGCGCACATTCTCCATGGCCTCCAGCTCTGCCTCAGCCTCTGCCACCCAGAGATGCGCGGGCTTGCCATCGATCTCTTCGTCTTCGGCCAAGAGGCGCCCGCCCAAGCGGCAGTCCTCTTCACACATGATTACATCCGCCCCGGCACGCCCCGCGGTCAGGGCCGCCATCAGCCCGGCAGGCCCGGAGCCAATCACCAAAAGATCGCAAAAGCCATAGGCCTTCTCATAGGCGTCCGTGTCCGCCTCACCCGACAGGGCACCCAGCCCCGCCGCGCGCCGGATCATCGGCTCATAGAGTTTTTCCCAAAAGGCAGCGGGCCACATGAAGGTCTTGTAATAGAACCCGGCCCCAAAGAAGGGGGCGGCCAGATTGTTCAGCGCCATCACATCATGCTCGACCGAGGGCCAGCAGTTCTGGCTGCGCGCCTCCAGCCCCTCAAAAAGCTCCTGCGTCGTCGCCCTCTGGTTCGGGTCCTGCTGCGGCCCGTGACCCAGAGTGACCAGGGCATTGGGTTCTTCGCTGCCCGCTGTCAGAATGCCGCGCGGCCGGTGATATTTGAATGAGCGCCCCACCAGATGCACACCATTGGCCAAAAGGGCAGAAGCCAGGGTGTCTCCCTCCTGCCCCATCAAATGACGGCCATTGAAGGTAAAGCTGACGGATTTCGCTTCAGGCGCCAGTCCTTTGCCCGCAATCCTCATCGTGCACCTCCCAGCCCGGCATCCGCCGCCAGCACCACATCGGTAATCTCATGCGTGGCGGTATCGCGCGTCACTCTGAGCCAGGAATTGCAGCCCATCTCATGATACCAAAGCTCCTCCAGCTCCCCTGCCGGGTTTTCCCGCAGGTGCACATGGGCATGCCAGGCGTCCAGATCGGCCTCCGCAGCAGGGCGTTCCAGCGCGGCCCCTTTGTAATAGAATTCGCGGCGGTCTCTTTCACCGCAGAGCGGACAGGTGATCCTCATTGCCAAGGCTCCCTTTTCATTTTGCTCCAAATACCTCCGCCGGAGGCTCCCCAGATTGGCAACAAAGCCTTAGTGCAAATTATGCTGCGCACCGGTCCCCTCCTCATCCATCAGGCCCACGCCACTGCAGAAACGGTCGAGCTTCAGTTTCTCCGCCGCCCCATGGGGCCGGTCGGTGGCAATCAGATGCGCGTAGACATTGCCGGAGCCGGGTGTGGCCTTGAAGCCGCCGTAGCACCAGCCGCAATTGAGATAGAGGCCCTCAATCGGGGAATGATCGATGATGGGCGAGCCATCCGGCGTCATATCCATAATGCCGCCCCAGCTGCGCAAGAGCCGCGCCTTGCTGACCGCTGGCACCATGGCAACGCAGGTCTCCATGGTGTGCTCCACCATCGGAAGGTTGCCGCGCGCCGCATAAGAGGCGTAGAAATCCAGATAGCTGCCAAAAACCAGCCCGCCCTTGTCGGACTGGCTGATATAGAGATGACCCTCGGCAAAGGTGATCACGTGGTCGATGAGAGGCTTCAGCCCCTCCGAGACAAAGGCCTGCAGCACATGGCTCTCGATCGGCAGGGTGAGCCCCGCCATAGCCGCCACCTGAGAGCTGCGCCCAGCGGCGGCCAGCGCAACTTTCTTGGCCTTGATTGGCCCGCGCGCGGTCTGCACCCCGGTGACCTTGCCGTTCTCGACATCGATGCCAGTCACTTCGCAATTCTGGATCAGATCCACGCCGCGCATATCAGCACCGCGGGCAAAGCCCCAGGCCACAGCATCATGGCGCGCGGTGCCCGCCCGGCGCTGCATAAGTCCGCCCATGATGGGAAAACGGTTATTGTCGAAATTCAAAAACGGCGCCAGCCGGCGCACGGCTTCGCGGTCCAGCAGTTCTGCATCATCACCCTGGTTGACGATGGCATTGCCGCGCCGCACGGCTGCGTCGCGCTGGCCGTCATTGTGGAACAGGTTGATAATCCCGCGCTGGGACATCATCGCATTGTAGTTCAGCTCCTGCTCCAGGCTCTCCCAGAGCTTCAGAGAATGCGAATAGAATTCAGAGTTTCCGGGCAGATAGTAGTTGGCCCGCACGATGGTGGTGTTGCGACCGACATTGCCGCCGCCGAGATAACCCTTCTCCAGCACCGCCACATTGGTGATGCCATGCTCCGCCGCCAGGTAATAGGCCGTTGCCAGCCCATGACCGCCGCCGCCGATGATCACCACATCATATTCGCGCTTGGGCTCAGGGTCACGCCAATGGGGCGCCCAACCCTTGTTTCCGGTGAGCCCCTCCTTGAGCACCCGCCATCCCGAAAACCGCATCCTGCACTCCTCCCCCTGTATTTTGGCCTGACCGCGAATTACCGCAAAAAGGTTGCGCTATTGCTAGCGACTTTCAAGCAAGGCGGGTAGAGCAAAGCCGCAGAATTTAGCAAAGCGGCAAGCTCCCGCCGCCACAGATCACCAGAACTAATCACATGTGTCTAGTACCAATGCCGACAAATCGGGGCACAAATTCCGCAAATCCCGCCGCAAAGCAGCCGCTACGGAAATCAACCCGGGATCTGGGCGCCCTCACTGCCGCATTCTGCCCGCTTCTTTTCCCAGAAAGCCTGCTCTTCCGCCGCCATGCGTTCGGCACTCCAGCGCGCGCCAAAGATTTCCTGCATCAGATCAAAGGCATCCTGCGCCCTTCGCATGCAGTGCAGCCTTGCTACTTCAAAACGCAGAGACAGCAGTGTTGGCTGCAGTTCAGTTGCTTCCGCGACATCCCGGCGCATTTCCACATCGGAATTCGGGCAGTTATCCAGCCAATGGCGCCGCGCGGCCTCCACTTTGGGCGCCGCCCCGGCCTCCAGCAGCAGACGGGCAACCTTCGGATAGGGTGACCTCCACTCATAATAGGGCTGCACCACCAGGAACGGCACCAGTGCAAAAGGGTTGAACTTTTCAAGATCCGGCTGGCAGACCAGCAAGGTTTGATCGAAAGCCAGAACCGCGTGATCAAAAGCTCTGAGCCCGGAGAGATCACGCTGGTCCACTGCTTGTTTGACTTCGGGCAGCTCCAAAAGGAACGCGACCGCAAAAGCATAGCCTTTGGCGGCAGCGCGTATCAGAAGATTGCGCCCCTTCCCGTCCAATGCCAGGGGCTCCAGCCGCCCGGCCTATTGCAGGCTGCGCCAGTCTTCGAGCAGCTTTTGCTCGGCGGCTTGCCAGTCCTCCAGGGACCCACCAGTGGTTTCGCCCAGCACATAAAGCCTGCGGCCAAAGTCCTTCAGAGCAGTTTGCCCGTTTGCCGCGGAACCCGCCAAAGAAATGGCGGGCAAAAGGCCCGCCATCCAAAGTGCACAGAAACCGGCGAAGAACCGCTAAGGATCAGAGCCCCTTGGCCCGATAGCTGCGGGCGACCTTGTCGATCGAGACCAGATAGGCCGCGGTGCGCAGATCGGTTACATCGTCCCGGCTGTGCCAGACCTCGCGCATAGACTGATAGGCAATCCGCATTGTGTCATCGAGACCGGAACGCACCAGCTCCAACTCATCCGCACCGCGCAGGTACTTATCTTTGAAACTGCCTTCGAGGTTCCAAGTATTGCCCATGCTATCGGACAGCGCTTCCAACTGATCAACAACCAATTGGTGACGCGCCTCCTCCTGCCGCCGCTGCATGCGTCCAAAACGAATATGGCTCAGGTTCTTGACCCACTCAAAGTAGGAGACCGTCACACCACCTGCGTTTGCATACATATCAGGGATGATTACCGTACCCTTGTTGCGCAGGATCTCATCCGCGCCCGAAGTCACCGGACCATTCGCCGCTTCGATGATCAAAGGAGCTTTGATCTCTTTTGCGTTGCTGAGGTTGATTACCCCTTCGAGTGCGGCCGGGATCAGAATATCGCAATCCTGCTCCAGCAGTTTTGCCCCATCTTCGATCAGGTTGGCATCCGGGTAGCCACTCACACCACCGTGTTTGATGATCCAGTTGCGCACGGCCTCTACGTCCAGGCCCTCCTCGCGGAACAACGCGCCATCTCTTTCGATTACACCGGTAATCAGCGCCCCATCCTCTTCGCTGAGGAATTTTGCAGCGTGATAACCCACGTTGCCAAGTCCCTGAACAATGACTCGCTTGCCCTCAAGGGTACCAGAGAGACCCGCCTTGGCCTTGTCCTCTTCGTAGCGAAAGAACTCTCGCAGAGCATATTGAACGCCACGCCCGGTGGCCTCTACCCGCCCAGAGATCCCCCCCGCATTCAGCGGCTTGCCGGTAACACAGGCGCGACCATTGATATCGGTGGTATTCATGCGCTGATACTGGTCTGCAATCCAGGCCATCTCACGCTCACCGGTGCCCATATCAGGAGCCGGGACGTTCTGGGCCGGGTTGATCATGTCACGCTTGGCCAACTCATAGGCAAAACGGCGGGTGATCAACTCCAGCTCATGCTCTTCATATTCACGCGGATCAATGCAAAGCCCGCCTTTGGACCCGCCAAAGGGTGCTTCAACCAGGGCACATTTATAGGTCATAAGTGCGGCAAGCGCTTCAACCTCATCCTGGTTCACGCCCAGCGCATAGCGAATACCGCCTTTCACGGGCTCCATATGCTCGGAATGGACCGAGCGATATCCGGTGAAGGTTCGTATCTCGCCGCGAAGGCGCACACCGAAACGCACCGTGTAGGTGGCGTTGCAGACACGGACCTTTTCCTCGAGCCCTGGCGGTAGGTCCATCAGGGCCACAGCCCGATTGAACATGATATCTACGCTTTCGCGAAAACTGGGCTCTTTAGGGCTGCTCATTGGCGTCACTCCGTGCTCCTAAAACGACTCAGGTGATTGTCTTTCAAATCTATGCACGGAAGCTTAAAGAGTGCGACCATTTTAACCCTTTCCATCTCCTTTTTTTCACGTTGCATCTTTCTCGTTTTTCAGACTGTCGATTCGGATAGCCCTCCTCGCCATTGTTGCCGGTTCCGCGACAGAGGCTGCCGCAGCCAAAAATTGGCGGCCAGATTAAGAAAATTGAAACCAAATAGACCTAACAGCGCCCCATTTCCGCCATCTTCCCAAACCAATCATGAACTGTCGAAAACCCACTTTGTAAATGCCCCGTGGACCGCGGGGCGATGAAGGTTGCTGCCAATGTTCAAATGCCGGATGCCAGAAACCGCCTTGCCGCGCTATGTCCTCGAAAAGAGTGTTAACAACCTGCGCAGCTTTCGTAGTGATGAGAGCGGTGCACTCGCCTATCCCACTATTGCCTTCTTTCTTGCCATGCTGGCCGTGGGGGGCGTGGGCGTCGACCTGATGCGTTTGGAGCGTGACCGGACTGTTCTGCAATACACATTGGACAGGGCTGTGCTTGCTGCGGCCGACCTTGACCAAACGCAGGAACCTGCAGTGGTTGTGCAGGACTATCTGAACAAAGCGGGCCTGGGTGAATACTATGAGGCCCCGGAGGTCGAAACCGGCCTCGGCTACAAAAAAGTTAAGGCAACCATCGATGCGACCTTTGATGCCCATCTTCTGCAATTCGCAGGCGGCAGCGATTTGCCCGTCTATGCCAGCTCCACCGCAGAGGAGAGCATCGATGGCCTAGAGATTTCTCTGGTCTTGGATGTATCCGGATCGATGAATTCAAATAGCCGCCTGTCCAACCTCAAGGTGGCTGCGCGGGATTTCATCGACACCATGGTTGAAAACACTACCGATGGGCGGATGTCGATTTCGATCGTGCCCTATGCGACCCAGGTTTCGGTGTCTGACGAATTGTTTGACGAATACACAACGTCCGGCACCAACAATTTTGCCAATTGCATCAACTTCGAAACATCAGATTATTCAACAACAGCCCTATCCACCACCAGCGAACGTGAAAGAACCATGCATTTTTCGCCATGGTACACCTCCAATACACGCGCCTCGGGGTCGCCAATTGACTATGAAATTTGCGACGATCGCAGCAGCCGCGAGATCCTTCCTCTTCAGAAGGATGCAACAACACTCAAGAGTTTCATTACCAACCTGACCGCTTGGGGAAATACCTCTATCGACATTGGGATGAAATGGGGGGTTGCCTTGCTGGATCCATCCGCGCGACCAGCGATCTCATCGCTGGCCTCGGGCGCAAGCGTCCCCAGCGAATTCTCGGTGCGCCCGGTGGACTACTCCGACCCAGATACACTCAAAATCATCGTCTTGATGACCGACGGCCAAAACACTTCACAGTACTACGTCGAAGACGATCACCGAGCTGGCGACTCAAACGTTTGGTACGACTTTAGCGCGAACAGATATTCCACCTATAACCCCGACAATGGGTACTACTGGCGCGACGGCTATTCCTATTGGTACAGCTCCCCTTATGGCGGCAACAATGCACAGCAACTAAGCTACCCCGACCTTTTTGCCTATACCTCGTTGAAGTACCTCTATAAGTACATCTACGCCGATTGGATGGGAAGCTATTCCGCCAGGAGTGAATGGTACTATGGGGTCTATGACTACCATGGCAACAGCACAAAGAACACGCGCACCAGCAACGTCTGTAGTGCAGCCAAGGCCCAGGGCATTATCGTCTATACCATCGGCTTTGAAGCACCCAGCAATGGTGTCGCAGTCTTGCAGGATTGTGCCAGCTCGGACTCTCACTACTTCGATGTCGATGGCCTGGAAATCCGCGATGCCTTTGAATCCATTGCAACCTCAATCCGCAAGCTGAGGCTGACACAATGATACGCTCAGGCCTGATCAAGTTGCTCTGCAAATTCCGAAGGCGCGAGGACGGCAACGCCACGATTGAATTCGTCATCCTGGCTCCGCTCCTGTTGCTCATGCTGGTTTCCACCGTTGAGCTGGGCATGATCAACCTGCGCCAGTCCCAGCTTGAACGCGCATTGGATATCACCGTTCGTGGCATTCGCTTGTCGACCGGCTCGGCACCACAGCACAACGAAATCCGTGACCAGGTTTGTGATCTATCTGGTTTTATCGACGATTGCGCGACCTCGCTGCGCCTCGAAATGGTTCAATTGGACCCGTTCGCTTGGTCTCCTGTTGATCCCGAACCAGACTGCGTCAACAGCATCGAGGATGTTCAACCCGTACGCACATTTGTTGGCGGTGCGTCGAACGAATTGATGCTGATACGAGCCTGCATGAAATACAGACCGTTCATTTCGACCTGGGGACTTGGGGATGTCCTGGAAAAGGACGGCGACGGCCGGGCCAGCCTCTTTGCGGCCTCTGCCTTTGTTCAGGAGCCGAGATAAGCCATGGAACAGTCAATCTTTCATAAACTGAAGAGCTTTCGTCAAAAGCAAGAGGGCTCTGTTACTGTAGAATTTGTCATCTACATTCCTCTGTTGCTCTGGCTCTTTGCGGCGATCTACACCTTCTTTGACGCCTTCCGCCAGGAGAGCATCAACCTCAAAGCCGCCTATACAGTTTCCGACCTGATCTCACGCGAGACGACAACGCTGACCGAAGACTATATGGACAGCATGCATGAAATGACCCAACTGCTGATCAGAGGCGACTCCAGCGTTTCCCTTAGGGTCACGGTGGTGCGCTGGGACGAGGACAACGACCGCTACTATGTGGATTGGTCAAAAGTCCGGGGCGACAATCTGGCAGGAACATTCACGGCCTGGACAAATGCCACCGTGGGAGAAATCGAGGATGATCTACCCAACATGCCGGACGAGGAGCGGGTCATCGTGGTTGAAACCTTCAATGACCTCGTGCCAGCCTTCGAGGTCGGTCTGCCTGACCTCGACATTGAGAACTTTGTTTTCACCCGCCCGCGTTTCGCGCCCCTGGTCTACTTTGAAGGCGTAGACGTCGGCGGCGGCAGCCACGACGACGGCGGAGATAGCATCGACTGATCACTGTTTCGACAGACCGACAACGTTCCCTACAAATCAAATGAAACCCGCTGCGCCCTACAGGCCAGCGGGTTAACTTCATAGCTTGCCTGTTCGCTGCGCGATCATCGCCGCCAGAATTTCAGACATGGCTTTGCTTTGAGACCCGGGCGTCACACCACCAATGCCGATCCGGCGCCCAGCGCGCCACCAAAGGCCTGGAAACCATGCTCTTGGGCCGCGGGAGGACAGGCGGATCAGAAAGCCGTTGGAAGGCTTAAAGGCAAAGAACCCGCGATCCAGGGCCTCAATCTCCGCGACCTCTGCAATAAGACTGCCATCGCTACTGCGCAGCTCGGTCTCGGTCAGCTCGATATGAAAAGCAGTTGCCTGCCACATGCGCCAGGACAGCCAAAGCGCAGCAAAGCCCACAATCAAGAGAAAAGCCAACCAGCCCACAGAGGGTGGCGTGGACATGGCGATGTAGATCAGCACAAGTCCGATACAGCCCAGCATACCCACACCCATGACCCGCCGCACACCAGATGCTTCGATTTTTGCCAGAACTTCTTCGGACATTTCTGCTCTCCTGCCTTGATTGGCTTGGTGATACAGGCTTTCCCCAAGTGGGAACAGCCCCACTTGTACGGCAATTTTTGACAGGGCCATCCTCCCAAAGGACTATTGCCGCCCTGGGGTGCGGCCCATAGGGTCCTTGCTATGACTTGGCCCAAAAACACCCCACCCCGCTACGACACCGATGCTGCGGCAGGCATTGAGATCACCGAGAACTTTGAACGCTTCACCCAGCGCAATGATGTCTTTACCCGCGCTTTCTGGGATCCGCTGGTAAAATCCAAACACACCGCCAAGTTCTTCGCCTCTTACCGCATGGAGGCGGCACCGCGCCGGGGCGACGGCTTCACTCAGCGCGATTTTGCCCTGCGCAATGCCGCTTGGTTGGTTTCTGATGTCATTTCGAACCGGCGCGGTGCGGATGGGATCCGTGAGGGCTTTCAGGCCCCGATCCAGCCTGACACTCCAGTTGCGCCAGAGCCGATGCCGATCGAAGATCCTACCCGGATGAGCGCAGAGGTGAAGCGCATCGCAAAGTTCTTTGGCGCTGATCTTTGTGGTGTTACCGATCTGGACGAACGTTGGCTTTATACATCTCGTGTGGACACCCGCGACTTTTCCGAGGCCCCCCATGACCTGCCTGAGGGGCTGAACAGCGTTATTGTCCTTGGCCATGAGATGGAGCAGGAGCTGGTTGCCACCTACCCCTCCGCCTTGGCCGGAGCCGCTACGGGACGGGAATACAGCCATGAGGCCTCGGTGGTGATGCAGCTCGCCGCCTATATCCGCAACCTCGGCTATGAGGCGGTGCCCTCAATGAACGACACCGGGCTGGTGATCCCCTATGCGGTGAAAGCGGGCCTGGGCGAATATGCGCGCAATCAGATGGTGATCACGCCGGAATTCGGCCCCCGCCTGCGGTTCTCCAAGATCTTCACCAATCTGCCGCTGAGCCATGACGCACCGCAGCCCCTTGGGGTGCGCGCCTTTTGCGATATCTGCACCAAATGCGCCGATGCATGCCCGGTCAAGGCCCTACCCTACGGCCCTCCCGAAGAAGGCGGCAGCAATATCTCGGCTATCCGCGGCGTGAAGAAATGGACCTCCGACGCAGAGAAATGCTTTTCTTTCTGGGCCAAGCTGGCCTCGGACTGCGCCATCTGCATGCGGGTCTGCCCCTTCAACCGGGACTACAGCCAGCGCCACAACCGGCTGTGGCTGCGGCTGGCCTTGTCACCGCTGAGAAAGCTGGCCCTGCGGCTAGCCGACAAACACGGCGCCCGCGTCAAACCGGGAGACTGGTGGCAGCAGGATCAGAACGACGATCAGACAGCGGCGGGCAAAGAAAGCTAAGCTAGGTATGTGCGCTTTTGCACAAAAGCGGTGAGGGTACGGGCATTATCCGGCTGAGCGCGCAGCCCTATCTTGGCTGCAACGCAACTCATGCAGGAGACGAGACCATGTCCCTCAGACCGCTTTTGGAAAAACGCCCCGCCCAACCAACGCTGGAAGGCGCCGGTGTCAAACTGCACCGCGCCTTTGGTTTTCACGACCCTAGCGAGCTGGATCCCTTTTTGCTGTTTGACGATTTCCGCAACGAAGACCCCCTCGATTTCGAGAAAGGATTCCCCTGGCACCCGCACCGGGGCATCGAGACCATCACCTATGTGCTGTCCGGCGAGGTCGAGCACAGCGATTCCCTGGGCAACGCCGGCACGCTGGGTGCGGGCGGGGTGCAATGGATGACCGCCGGATCAGGCATCCTGCACCAGGAGATGCCCATCGGCAATGCCACGGGTCAGATGCATGGCTTTCAGCTCTGGGGCAACCTGCCTGCGGCGCAGAAAATGACCGCGCCGCGCTATCAGGACATCACCGCCGCCGACATCCCCGAGGTGACCGACGACGACGGCACCAGGGTCAAGGTGATCACCGGCGAATTCTGGGGGCAGCGCGGCCCGGTGGATGGCATTGCGGCGGATCCGCAGTATCTGGATGTCTTTGTGCCCGCAGGGGTGAAAAAGACCTTCCGGATCGACACCTACCGCCGGGCGTTCGCCTATGTTTTTGAGGGTTCTGCCGCATTTGCCGATGCCTCTGCCCCCTCCGGTGTGCTGCTGGAGAAAGAGGTGGCGGGCCAGGAGGTCAATATCCGCGATCTGTCCGGCGACCGCACCCTGATCCGCTTTGGCAGCGGCGATGAAATCACCCTGCAGGCGGGTCCCGAAGGGGTGCGTTTTCTGCTGATCTCCGGCGCGCCGATCGATGAGCCCGTGGCCTGGCACGGGCCCATCGTGATGAACACCCGCGAGGAGCTGCATCAGGCCTTCAAGGATCTGAAAAACGGGTCCTTTATTGCCCCGGCACACTGAAGAACGCATAGCGGAAAGGCCCTGCCGGGCCTTTCTGCATCACCCCATGGCATCCCAGATGTAGGTCGCCTCACCTTCCCCGTTCCTGGCCCCTTCCCGGAACCCGGCTTTCAGCAGCACCCTGGCAGAAGCGGCATTCTCTTGCATCACCCCGCCGGAGATCCTGACCCTTTGCACTCTGAACAGCGCCTGCAGCCCGGAGAGCATCTCTGTGGCATAGCCCCGGCCCCAGGCGTTTTCCGCAAACAGATACCCCAGATGCCGGACCGGCACACCCTCCGCCGCGTCATCGGTCATCGGGTGGCTCAGAAAGATCAGCCCGATGTTCTGCCCGGCCTCATCGGTCAAGGCAGCTGTTTCCGCCTCTTGCGCCAGCCCCTCCAGCAGGGTCAGACGGTCCTTGTCGCTCTCGAGATTTTGAAAACCCAGCGGCAGCCAGCGCACCACTTCAGGGGCCAGCAAGGCGCGACGGTCATCTGCATCCAGTGTTGAAACCGCCACGGCCCGCAGCCGTTCAGAACGAAAATCCAACAGGGCCATGCCTTATGCTCCCACCGCGTTGCGCACCATTTCCCAATAGACGCCTTCGACCTCTTCCAGCGACAAGCGTCCGCCGCTGCGGTACCAGGTCATCACACCGTTGAGCATGGCGATTACCGCCAATGTAGCAATCTTGGTATCCGGGATGCGGAAACAGCCGCTTGCCACCCCGTCTTTCAGAATCTGCTCCAGCGCATCCTCATAACTCCGCCGCAACACCTCGATGCCGGCAAAGTTCTCTTCGTTGAGATTGCGCAGCTCCATATAGGCAATAAAAACCTCATCCGGGCGCTGCATATGGAAGCGGATATGGAACTTCACAAAGGCTTCCAGCTGCACGGCGGCGTCGCCCTCCACAACCAGATCCCCCCAGGCCGCAAGCAATTCGCGCATGTGGCTTTCCATCAGACGGAACAACAGGCTTTGCTTATCCGGCGTGTAGTTGTACAAGGCCCCGGCCTGTACACCCACCTCCTTGGCGATCTGCCGCATGGAGACCGCCGCATAGCCATGCTGGGCAAAGAGCTGCAAAGCTGCTTCGCGGATACGGGGACCGGTGATGCCGGAGTGTGAACCTTGAGTACGTGCCATTCGGCAAAAGATAACTGAACATTTGTTCAGAAAAAAGGGGTCCCTTGTGCCTCAGGCAAACATTGTGCATTTATGACTGAGTTTCTGAAGGATCCGCTTATGCGCAAGCTGCTGCCCCTCACACTGATCTGTTCCGGAATTGCTCTTGCGGGCTGTTCTACGCAACCCGAGCTTCAGAACCAGATCACACCAGAGATGCGCGCTGCCGCTTACCCGCAACTGCTCCCTTTGGATCAAGCCCTCTCCCCTCTCCCCTCCCCTCAAAGCGAGAATGAGCGGTTGCAAAAACACCTGGACGCGCGTGGCAACACCCTCCAGCGACGCGCCGAGCGCCTCCGCCGTCAGCCGATCTGATTACTTGCGCCTTCCAGCGGTAGTTATCCCATTCTAAGTGCGGTTAGCACGGGTTCAAAACCTACCATTTCAATGCGAAAACCCCATGCAATGTCTCGCCGCCGTTGCACCCAATCCCTGAACCCGCTAAGGCGGAGCAGACTTGAGTTTGGGAAAAGGACCTCCGGCAATGACAGAACCGCTTCGTCTAGGGATTGCAGGTTTGGGCACGGTTGGCGTGGGCGTCGTAAAGATTGTCCGCCGTCATGCTGAAATGCTGGAGAGGCGTTGTGGCCGTCCGGTGGTGATCACCGCTGTTTCTGCGCGCGATGCCAACAAGGACCGTGGTGTGGCGCTATCCGGCTACGCCTGGGAAAGTGACCCGGTTGCGCTGGCAAAACGCGACGACATCGATGTCTTTGTCGAGCTGATGGGCGGCCATGAAGGACCCGCCAAAGACGCAACCGAGGCAGCCCTCGCGACTGGCAAAAATGTGGTTTCCGCCAATAAAGCATTGCTAGCAATCCACGGCCAGGCCCTGGCAGAGCAGGCCGAAGCCGCAGGCCGGGTGATCCGTTTTGAGGCCGCCGTTGCCGGTGGCATTCCGGTGATCAAATCCCTGACCGAAGGTCTGGCGGGCAATGAGATCACCCGCGTCATGGGTGTCATGAACGGGACCTGCAACTACATCCTGACCCGTATGGAAGCCACCGGTCAGGGCTATAACACCCTCTTTGAGGAATGTGCCCGCCTTGGCTATCTCGAAGCGGATCCCAACCTTGATGTGGGCGGTATCGATGCAGGCCACAAATTGGCGCTGCTCTCCTCCATTGCCTTTGGCAACAAACCCGCCTTTGACGATGTGGTACTCCAGGGTATTCAGCGTATTGAGCTGGAAGACATCCGTCACGCAGCCGACATGGGATACCGGATCAAACTCCTCGGCGTTGCGCAGCGGACTGCCCGTGGCCTGGAGCAGCGCATGACCCCCTGCCTAGTGCCCGCAAACTCCCCCTTGGGACAGCTTGAGGGCGGCACCAATATGGTGGTGATCGAAGGGGACGCGGTCGAGCAGGTCGTGCTACGCGGCCCCGGAGCGGGCGAAGGCCCCACCGCAAGCGCGGTTGCTGGCGATATCTGTGATCTGGCGCGGGGGTTCCGCATTTCGACCTTTGGCCAACCGGCCACTTCGTTGCAGGATCTCCCTGCCGCGCAGACCGGCCTGCCAGCCCCCTACTATCTGCGGCTGGGCCTTCAGGACAAACCCGGCGCCCTGGCCAAAGTCGCCAGCGCCCTGGGGGATGCAGGTGTTTCGATCGACCGGATGCGTCAGTATGGCCATTCGGAACCCACTGCACCGGTCCTGATCGTGACCCACAAATGCACCTCCACGATGCTGGAAGCGGCACTTGAATCACTTGCCTCGACCGATGTTGTCGACAGCGATCCCGTCGCGCTGCGCATCGAAGAGCTTTAGAAAAGAGCTCAATACACAGGTAAAAACGGGTTTTGGCGCGCAGAACTGCCCTTTTAGGGGCACAGAGGCGCGCCTTCCCGCTTAGCTATCGCTATCATCCCTTGCCCGCAGGTCCCTCAACGGGCTATGCGACAGGCAACTCGATATGGATTTACAGGATTTCAGAGCATGACCTCGACACCTAATGATGCCACCTTCCACGACCGCATGTTGTCCCTGGGCCTCGCCCGTGTAGCTGAGCAAGCGGCCCTCGCTTCTGCTTCTTTGGTTGGACGCGGTGATGAGAAAGCCGCGGATCAGGCCGCCGTGAACGCCATGCGTGAACAGCTGAACCTTCTGGATATCGCTGGCGTGGTTGTCATCGGCGAGGGGGAGCGCGACGAAGCTCCGATGCTCTACATCGGTGAAGAGGTTGGAACCGGCAATGGTCCCGGTGTTGATATCGCTCTGGATCCGCTGGAAGGCACCACGCTGACCGCCAAGGACATGCCCAATGCGCTGACCGTGATCGCCATGGGTCCACGCGGCTCCATGCTGCATGCGCCTGATACCTATATGGACAAGCTGGCCATCGGCCCTGGCTATGAGCCTGGCGTTGTCTCTCTGGATATGTCGCCACGTGAACGTGTCGAGGCGCTGGCCAAAGCCAAGGGCTGCGCCCCTGCTGACATCACTGTCTGCATCCTCGAGCGTCCTCGCCACGAAGCCATGATCACCGAAGTGCGCGAAACCGGTGCCGCCATCCGCCTGATCACCGATGGTGATGTTGCTGGCGTCATGCACTGCGCCGAAAGCGAAGTCACCGGCATCGACATGTATATGGGTCAGGGCGGCGCCCCTGAAGGCGTGCTGGCAGCAGCCGCGCTGAAATGCATGGGTGGCCAAATCTTCGGCCGCCTGCTGTTCCGCAACGATGACGAGAAGGGCCGCGCCGCCAAGGCAGGCATCACCGATCTCGACCGCATCTACAGCCGTGACGAGATGGTCACCCAGGACGTGATCTTTGCCGCAACCGGCGTCACCGGCGGCTCCCTCCTGCCCGCGATCAAACGCAAGCCAGGCTGGGTTGAGACCACCACCCTCCTGATGCGCTCCAAAACCGGTTCCGTGCGCCGCATGAGCTACCGTACACCGCTGGCCTCTCACGAGAATTGAGCCAAGCGCCATATGCGGCCTGTGGCCACTGCCACCGGCAGGGGCTTTTTTTGAAAGATGAAAGGGCCGGATCCAAAAGGGTCCGGCCTTTGCACATGAGGGGTATATGATGAGCTTTTTGGGTGTTGAGACTTCTTTGACCGGACGCCGCTGGACTGGTCCCGGAGTTGATCTGGAACGCGCTGCCGAACATATGCAACAGCAGACCGGGTTGCCCGCACCGCTATGTCAGGTTTTGGCCCGGCGTGGTGTTCCCCCGCATGAGGCCATGGGTTTTCTGACCCCGCAGCTGAAAGAGCTCTTGCCCGATCCCCGCCGGATGAAGGATATGGAGGCGGCCGCCGCGCGCTTCCTGGAGGCCGTGGAGAAGCGCCAGCGCATTGCCATCTTTGCTGATTACGATGTGGATGGCGGCAGTTCTGCGGCACTGCTGATTGTCTGGCTGCGCGCCATGGGGTTGCAATCGACCCTCTATATTCCGGACCGCATCGACGAAGGCTACGGCCCCAATGAGGCGGCCATGGCAGGCCTTGCGCGCGATCACGACCTGATCATCTGCGTCGACTGCGGTACACTCTCGCATGGTCCCATCGCAGCGGCCAAGGGGGCGGATGTCGTCGTGCTCGACCACCACCTGGGCGGCGAGACCTTGCCCGACTGCGTTGCTGTAGTGAATCCCAACCGACAGGACGAAGAAGGCGATCTTGGCTATTTCTGCGCTGCGGGCGTTGTCTTCTTGATGCTGGTCGAGACCCGGCGACAGGCGCGGGGAAAAGGCCTGGGCGCCGGGCCGGACCTGTTGAGCCTGCTGGACCTAGTGGCCCTAGCCACGGTTGCGGATGTGGCGCCGCTGACCGGCGCCAACCGTGCCCTGGTGCGCCAAGGGCTAAAAGTGATGGCTGGCCGTCAGCGCCCTGGCCTCGTGGCGCTGGCGGATGTCAGCCGTATGGATACAGCACCCTCGGCCTATCATCTCGGCTTTCTCCTCGGGCCGCGCGTCAATGCTGGCGGGCGTATCGGCAAGGCCGACCTGGGCGCGCGCCTACTGGCCACGGATAACCCGCATGAGGCCGCCGCTCTGGCAGAGCGGCTGGACCAGCTGAATAGTGAGCGACGCGATATTGAAAACGCCGTGCGTGCTGCTGCGCTGGAACAGGCAGAAGCCAGAGGATTTGACGCGCCCCTGGTTTGGGCCGCTGGTGAGGGCTGGCACCCCGGCGTCGTTGGCATCGTCGCCTCGCGCCTGAAGGAAGCCACCGGCCGCCCGGCTGTTGTCATTGGCCTGAACGATGGCGAAGGCAAGGGCTCCGGTCGCTCGGTCACAGGCATTGATCTCGGCGCTGCCATCCAACGCACCGCCGCAGAAGGGCTGCTTCTGAAGGGTGGTGGGCATAAGATGGCCGCTGGTCTGACCCTCGCGGAAGAGAACCTGGAACCCGCCATGGAGCGGCTTGCGGAATTGCTGGCCAAACAAGGCGCAGGCGACCTCGGGCCCTCGGACCTGAAACTGGAAGGCATGCTGATGCCCGGTGCCGCCACTGTTGATTTGATTGAGCAGATCGAACAGGCAGGCCCCTTTGGCGCTGGTGCCCCTGCCCCGCGCTATGCGCTTCCCAGCCTGGAGGTCCGCTTTGCCAAACAGGTGGGCGAAAGCCATCTGAAGCTCTCTTTGTCCGATGGTTTGGGCGGCAAGATCGATGCAATTTGCTTTGGCGCTTTCGACACCCCACTTGGCTCTCGGCTTCTCAACCATGGGGGGGCGAGATTCCATTTCGCGGGGCGTCTGGAGGTCAATACCTGGGGAGGACGGCAATCTGCGCAATTGCGCCTGGAAGATGCTGCAGAGGCGTAAAACATATATTTTTCAGCATCTTGGATGCACCTGGCGAGAAAACCTCTGAAATGTTCATTTTTCCTCTTGCGGCATCCCCCGCAACACCCTAAACACCCGTTCACAGCAAGGCTGCTCCGTTCGTCTATCGGTTAGGACGCCAGGTTTTCAACCTGGAAAGAGGGGTTCGATTCCCCTACGGAGTACCACTTTTCCCACAAGAATTCTCAAAGTACATCGCCTTTCATGGGCGCCATTTCCTTTGTGTTTCTTGTGCATTTTCATTCGCTTAGATAGCTCGGAAAAAAGTGGCAATTTCTGAAAAAAGGTCTTGCGCCCTGAAGCGGGACTAAGTAAATACCGCCTCACAGCAAGGCTGCTCCGTTCGTCTATCGGTTAGGACGCCAGGTTTTCAACCTGGAAAGAGGGGTTCGATTCCCCTACGGAGTACCACTTTTCCCACCCTGAAAAGCCATCGATCGCGGAGTGCGACACCATTTGATTGTCGCTTTGGTATATGTGATTGATTCAAGCACTTGAAACGTCAATCCCGTTTCCCCCCGCCCTTCTCCACTGCCTGCAACTTGGGTTGTGTCAAAAGTTGTGGACCTATCATAGCAAGGCAAGCTGCGCGCCAGGCGGCCACAGCTTGCAAAGCCATATGCCAGATGATTGCCACTGGTGATGTCACATGAGGTTGAACCGGCTTCAGATCACTGACCCGCCAGTTCCTCTTCTTCCATTCCGGAATGGTAGAAACAATGCCTGGATCGTCCAGCGTGTTTCGCCGCATACAGCGCCACATCGGCCTGATGGACCAGATCCGCCGCCTTGAGTGGGTGCTTATTCCAAATGGAAAGCGTGGTCCCAGCACTCGCAGAAATCTTACACAGGTGCCCCCCAAAGGGAACTGGCTCCTCCATCCTCGCGATTAGGCGATTGGCCAGGGCTTCTAGGACTTTTGGTTGCCTCACATTCTCGAGCAGGATGACAAATTCATCCCCGCCAACACGCGCAACCGTATCGCTCTGCCGCGTGCATTCGACCATGACTTTGGCGACGTTCTGCAGAACCGCATCCCCTGCTGCATGCCCCAGCGTGTCATTGACCGCCTTGAAGAAATCGAGATCTATGTGCATGACCGCAAAATCCGTACCGCGGCTGATCAGGCGACCCAGGATGTGATCCATAGCACGACGATTCTTGAGACCGGTGAGCGTATCTGTAAAGGCCTGCTCCTCCGCCGCGATTTTCGCGCCTTGGAGCCGTAGATTCAATTGGCGAGAAGCCTCCATAGCGGCCGATTTCGCCTCCACCAGATAGAGCATCTCAATGGTGAGATCCGTGGGCGAAAAATCAGCGCTGGTGAGATCATAGTCGCGCACAGCCTCTAGGACCGAGATGCCGAAAGAGAGATTGATCAAAGCGCCCTGGCCCTCAGGCAGCGGCACAAGAACGCCTTTCAGACTGGTCTGTGGCGCATCCCGAAACTGCAGATGGAGTTTAGCACCCGCTGTCTGGATCAAATCCTCGATCGAGCGGGCAGAACGTGGGCGGGAAAGATCAAAGATACGGAAAAACCGCTTTCCCTCCCAGTCCAGATCCGGGCGCAATTTCCGCAGGGTTGGCCCCACACTTTGCAATCGCCCAGAGGCGTCAACCAAAGCATGCATAGGACAAAGCCCATCCGCAATCGCAGAAAGATCTTGCAAGGAAATCATAGCGAATGCGCCCCTAGATCAAAGGCGCGCCCTTCCGCAAAATCGGATTCAACCAGGGTGATCGAAATCACTTCTGCGTCGCCCTTCTCTCCGCTGTGATCAAGGATCACCAGATCCCCATAGTCGTCGCCCATTGCTCGCAGAACACCCATCATAACAGAACCATAGCCAGGCAAGCCTGGCTGACAAATTAGATCAAACTGACCAGGGGCCTGCTCCACCAGCTCTAACGGCGGCAAATGCAGATCTGCGACCGCCAATCGCGCGCGATCAGGAAGATCATCCAAGGAGTGCAAAAATTCCACATAATTTACGCCCCCAAAACGCAGTAGTCGCCTGAGAGCTTCCACCTGCGGGTTGGACACCAAAAATGTCCCAAGGTCTTCTAGAATCTCCGGCAGCGGTCGTTCCAAGACCCGCTCCATCGCTGCAAGCATCTGCTCGGATTGCTCGTCAGTATAGGTGAGCATGGCCTCGAACTCGGTAAAGCCCAAACCTGCAAGATCCATAACGGTCACCCACCGCTCTTCCCCGTAGGTACTGGCGACGAATGCCTGAATTGCCCTGTTTATCAGACCATGCATAAATTGGCCCCTTAGTAAGTCACAGACAAGATGGGCGCTGGACAGTTAAAAAATGCCCAACAAATCAAATTTGATAGAGTTTATACACTTCCTGCGTCTAGGCCAACGAGATCTCTCCTTTTTGTCAGGGCGCTTCTCGCTCGTTTTGCAAGGAGTTGACCCTTTACCAGGCAACCTCAGCCTGGGGTTTTCAATTTTGCAAACCCCAGGTTTCGTCTGGTCTATTGGAGAAGGCCGGAATCGGTGTCCCCGTGCCAGGAAAGCACGGCGCCCTGCGACAGATGAGGGTTTGGTTGCGCAGGCAAGAGGCACTGTAGCCCGGTTCAAATAGGAAAAGCGCCCCAGCCTGACTGACTGGGACGCATGAGGTTTCCTACTGGTTAGGAATGCTGGCCGAAGTAGCCTCTAACAAAGGATCAGAAATCGGTTGGAGCGCCCCCTTCGGAGATGCGGCGGTCGACAAAGGCCCGCAACTCTTCCTTGATGGCCACGTCCATGGGTGGTTCTTCGTATTCAGCCAGAATATCTTTGTAGATCTTGTTCGCACGCTCAACCGTCCAAACTGACCCTGCGCCCTCCCAGGCCTCATAGTTTCTCCAGTCGCTCAGGAAAGGCTGGTAAAAGGCTGTGGTGTAACGGTCCTGTGTGTGTTGGATGCCAAAGAAATGCCCCTCGTTTCCGACCTCACGGATCGCATCCAGGGCGATCTCATTCGGTCCGGCGGCACAGACCTCTGGCTGCAGATAGCGCTGAATTTGCTGCAGCACCTCGCAGTCCATAATGAACTTCTCCGGGCTGGCGATCAGCCCCCCTTCAAGCCAACCTGCAGCGTGGTAGACCATATTTGTGCCGGACTGCACCGCCGCCCAAAGCGAATTCGAAGTCTCCCACATGGCCTGGCCATCCGGCACATTCGCCGCGCAGACTCCAGAGGAGCGCATCGGCAGCCCATAGAAGCGCGCCATTTGCCCAGTGATCTGTGTGGCTCGCATGTATTCCGGCGTACCAAAGGCTGGAGCCCCGGATTTCATATCCACGTTGGAGGTGAATGTACCGATCGCGCAGGGTGTTCCCGGGCGCACATATTGGAACAGGGCAATGGCGCAGAGCGCCTCAGCCAGGGATTGCGCTACAGCCCCGGCCATCGTGACCGGTGCCATTGCACCCGCCAGGGTAAAGGGTGTGACGACAATCGCCTGCCCCCGCCGGGCCATCCGCAGGCAGCCATCGATCATCGGATAGTCATGCTTCAGCGGCGAGGTCGAGTTGATATTGGTATAAAGCTTGGGAGAGGCCTCAAACTCCTCATGGCTATGGCCGCCCGCAATGCGCACCATCTCCATGACGTCCTCAACCCGCTCCTTGCCCAGAGAATAGGCATGCATCGCCTTATCTGTAAGCACCAGCTTGTCATAGCTTGCCTCCAGGTGGCGGATCGAAGCATGCAGATCCACCGGCTCCACCGGAAAGCCCCCGGCAAAATGAATACAGTTGAAATACTGCGTCAGCCTGACGAGGTTCTGGAAATACTCCCGAGTTCCGGTCACCTTCTTGCCGAGGTCCAGATCCCAGTAGTTTGGCGGCGAAGAGACATTGCCAAACAGAATATGGTTGCCACCAATCGGAATGGTGCGGTCTGGGTTTCGCGGCGTGATGGTAAAGGAACTCGGAGCTTTGCCGATCATTTCCATGACAAACTCGCGATCCATCTTCACCAGATCGCCTTCGACTTTGCAGCCGGCCTCCTTCAGGATCTCCAAAGCCTCCGGGTTCAGAAAGACGATGCCGATCTCCTCAAGGATGCGCATCGCCCCGTCGTGGATCGCCGCCAGGCCCTCTTCCCCCAGGGGTTCAGTCGGGCGATCGGTATTCACCGGGATCGACCAGGGCATCTGGCTGAGAGCAGCGCTGCCCCGACGGGCTGCTGCGCCAGCTCTGCCACCACCTCGCTTGCTTGCTGCTCTGCGTGCCATGGTTTTCTCCCTGTATTGCCATGCATGCCCTACAGCTGGACCAGTTTTGACTATACAGACCTGCCCAATCACGACACCTCTTGTCGTTTTTGGATCAAAGAGCGCCGCAGAACTCTTTTTCTAGACACATGTGCCCAGTTCACCCAAATACCCGCTGGTTAGCCCGCGATTCGAGAGTATCCGCGCGTTTTAGTGAACCAAGCTCGCTTTCTGCCCAGGCGCGAAGGATCCCGGCACAAGTATAGCTGTCCTCAGCGATCCAACCAGGCTGGGAGATGCCCAATATCAGGGAGTACCACATCCGCATGCGGTGCAAGTTCACTTTCCAGAGCCATTCCAGTCAAGACACCAATCCGAAGCATCCCAGCCGCCGCTCCGGCTTCCAGGTCGTGGCAGCTATCCCCAACCATAGCGACTTGTTCCGGGGAAAGGCCCGCCGATTTGCTGAAGGCCAGCAACGGATCAGGGTCAGGTTTCGCCCCATGTCCACTGTCAAATCCAGCAACAAAGGCAAACCGGTCCAGAACACCGGCGGTTTTCAACTGGCTCACCGCAGAGCTTTCGGCGTCATTGGTCATCACCCCCAGAACCTTGCCCCGTGCGAGCAGACTGTCGAGCAAAGCCGCCAAAGGTACCGCTTCGCAGAGTTCCGCTGTTGCAGCACTCTCTGCCAGATAGCGCTCTAGCTCTTCCTGATCCATATGATCGACATGGGGGACCAGGGCCGCAGCCACTTCCCCGTTTGAGCTGGCAATCACCAGGCTGTCCGGGTTAAAGGCACGCTTCTCCAGATCATAGCTGATCACCTCAGCCATCGCCTGTAGGCGGCTCGCATCCCCCTGAGAGAGTTCCGCCAGAACCTCTGCAGCCCAGCCATTCCAGGTGGCTGCAAATTCAAACAGCGTTCCGTCCTTATCAAAGAGAAATGCTTCGACTGGCATGATGGTGTCCTTCAGAGTTCGCGTCCGACATGGGACCCTAGAGGCAAAAACGGCTCAGGCAAGCGATTCTTGAATGGTGATTTAATTTTCTATCAGGTCCAGTGCATCTGAGACTTGCCCTGCAAGATCATTTTTGCAGTCAGGGGGAGTTCATATTTCATGCCCTGCGAATCGCAAAACTGCATGACCCAGGCATCGTCCATCGTTAAGAAATCGAGCACCGATCCCAAAAAGTCGGAATCCCCAGCGCGAAGGCGAAGATCCTCCGCGCCGATGCCGGTAGATCCCATAAACACTTGAACCAGCTCATCATTTCCCATCAGCCAGGTCAAAACCTTCAGGCCGATGGTTTCTGCTTCTTCCATGCTCAGCTGCATAATCGGCACCTTCCTGCCATTTTGTCGACAATTTGGTGAAAACACGAAACAGTTTATTAACCAGACTCACTGAAACTTCCAAGCAGAAGCAATCAAGTTTGGAAAGGCTTCCAGGTGCAGGGAACGGTGTTGGTCATAGATGGTGTCGCCACCAACCGCATTATGCTGAAGGTTCAGCTGACCGAGGCATTCTATAGCGTCGAACAGGCCAGTTCGGTGGGTGAAGTACTGTCCGCCGCACGCAGATCCCGCCCCGATCTGGTCCTGACAGCCATGACCCTGCCGGATGGAGATGCCGCAGCGGTAAAGCAGGCTCTGCGGCAGGATGAAATGCTCGCCAATGTCCCGGTCATTGCTGTATCGCACTCGAATGCCCCCGAGCGCCGCCTCAAGGCTCTGTCGGCGGGGATCGACGACGTACTGCCCCAGCCGGTGGATGATGTCATCCTGCAGGCCCGAATTCGCAGCCTCTTGCGGGCGCGCAGTGCAGACGAGGATCTGCACCTTCAGCGTGATGCATCACATGGGTTTGTCCTGCCTCTGTCCGACCGCGCCGGACGCAGTGACATTTTCGGTGCCACAGTCGCGCTGATTGCAGAAGACCCCGAAACAGCTGCCAAATGGCAAGAAAGCCTCTCGCAGCAGGTTCCCTGCTCTGTGCTCTGCCACCAGCTTGGGGACATAAAGCCGCTGATGCAGGACCCCGTAGCCGACGTCTTTGTCATCGAGTTGAATGAAGCCTCCGCCGGACCAGGGCTGCGTCTCTTGGCGGATCTCAGGGCCAGAGCGGCGACGCGCCAGTCCGTCATTATCGCCATTCCCAACCCTGCGGATCCGCATATCGCCGCAGAGGCGCTGGATCGTGGCGCGCATGACGTATTGCAGGCCGGGTTTGATGTCGAGGAACTGGCTCTGCGGCTCACCACGCAGCTGCATTACAAGACCCGCAATGATCAACTGCGCGCCAGCGTGCGAAACGGATTGCGGGCGGCTGTGCAGGACCCGATGACGGGCCTTTACAATCGCCGCTATGCCAAACCATTCCTTGATCGAACCGCCAAGCGCGCTGCCGAGAATGGTAGCAACTACGCCTTGATGCTGGCTGATCTGGACCATTTCAAGCGCATCAATGACAGCTACGGCCACCCCGTGGGCGATGCGGTTCTGATTGAGGCCGCAAAGCGCCTACAGGCGGAGCTTCGTCCGGTTGATCTATTGGCGCGCGTTGGCGGCGAGGAGTTCATGATTGTCCTGCCCGGCGCGGATGAGATTGAAGCAGGCGTTGCAGCGGTTGATCTGTGCAATGCAATCAACAGCCGCCCCTTCCATATCGATGGAATTCGCGAACCGGTCGAGGTGACGATCAGCATCGGCGCAGTGATCGGGCGCGGCAACGATGATGCCACCCAAAGCGTCAATGATCTTATCAGCGCTGCAGATCGCGCACTTTATGACGCAAAAAACGCCGGCCGCAACCAGGTGACCATGGGGAAAAAGGGCACTGCCGCCGCTTAACCTACGCGATCTTATGGGCTTAGCGCCTTGGGCCAACGAACTCTAAGCGGTCTTCAAGCGAAAACCAATCTCGGGGTTATCGAATTGAACAGCCCCCTATCCAAATCCCGCCAGCTTCCCGGAAAAGAATAGCGCCCGGAGGGTCGATACTCTCCAGGCGCTTATTCAGATCAATCCAGCGGGATTTACGCTAGTCGCGGGAACCACCACGATGTTTGCGCCAGTGCTTTGATTTCTCTCTGAACCGTTCCGTTAAAGCTGCGCGTTCCTCCACCGACATATCAGACAGTCGCGCGACCCATTGCTCATGGTTGGCCAACATGAACCCGTGAATTCCATCCGCATCGCTGCGAAGGGCGGATCGCACGGCTTCAGGATCAAAGGGCTCCGCCTCTATAAGGCGGAGGATCTCGGCCATTGCAGAGTGACGCTTGCCAAAAACAGCGCCATGACGATCCAGCGTCTTACGCCGCCATTCGCGCTTGGTCTCGCGGTCTAGATCACCCATGATCAGATACCCCAAGAGAGCAGCACCATTTTTATGCTTGTAGGAAAAATCCTTGTAGCGCCACGCCGATCCTATGGCGATGCCAGCAACAGCAAGGTTCAGGGCCAGAGAGACGCCCAGCAGCACTTTTAGCCAGGGCCGCATACGATATTTGCTTTCAGCACTCATTCTACGGCCTCTTCTCCTAGCCAGGTCACCAGGTCAATGTCGTTATAGGCAAGGACGTCTTCGCTGCTGGAGATCTGGTAGATCTGCTCAACCGGGTCCGGCAGGAAAGCGGGCGGCGAGATGCCGATCCATAGCCCCGCCATACTGGCCGCCGCCAGACCGCCAAAGGCCGGCCAGCCGCCAATCGCGCTGACAAACTGCTGCCAGATCCGGAGCGAGAAACGCCCAGGCGGCTGCGTCACAGGCGGCGTGCCGAGTTCAGACTGAACCGCCGCCGCATCTGCCAGAATCGCAGCCATCAAATCCTCGGAGGGGCGCGCCGGAACTTGCCGGGCTTCTGCAAAGAGAGCCTCCAGGTTGTTCTCTGCTTTTGTGTCATCAGACATCGCTATACCCCAACTCATCGCGCCGCCCTGCCAAGATCTTTGTCAGAGCTCGTTTGCCTCGAGCGGTCAAGCTTTCGACCGCTTCGACGCTGATTTCCATTATCCCGGCGATTTCCGGGTTTGCCAGTTCTTCAATATGGCGCAGAACCACCGCCTGCCGTTGCCGTTCTGGCAATTGCAACAGGGCAAGCTGCAGCGCATCGTGACGCGCGTTGTCCTGCATCTGCTCTGGTGCCTGTTGCCCCGGGTCCGGAGGCTCTGGAATGGCATCCAGATCGATATGCCCGCCGCGCTGGCGACGTTTTAGGTCAATGCACAGGTTCATGACCACCCGGTAGATCCAGGTGGAGACCTTTGCCTGACCGGGTTGCCACTCTGCCGCCTGCCGCCAGAGCCGCATCATCGCATCCTGCGTCACGTCCTCCGCTTCGGCGCGGTTGCCCAGCACCCGAGTGGCGACCGCCAGGGCACGTGGCGCAAGCCGTTCTGTCAGCTCCACCGCAGCCCGCGCTTCGCCATTGGCGAAAAGCTTCAACAAAGCGTCATCGCTTGGACCTGCGTCAGCGGCCACCTCAGACACCCTGGGCATCCCCCGATACGGGGGCTGCCTGGAGGTCACGGTCAGAGGCGTAGCCTGCAACTGCACCATTTGCTTTCACTCAGTTTTGCTCCGAGCCACATTTGCGACCATGCCGTTTGCCAAATCGGGATTTGGCCTGGTCAAATTCCTCTTGCGAGATGCCACCACTTTCGTCCTGGTCCATTCGCTGGAACATATCACCATGGCGTTTGCCCTCTGGCAACTCGCTTTGGCTCAGGGCGCCGTCGCCATCGGTATCAAAGCGTTCGATCATCTTGGCCATGCGTTTGCCCGCGCGCTTTTGCATCATCGCCTGCATTTCTTCCGGGCTCAGTTTACCATCTCCATTGGTATCCGCCTCGGTGAAACGCGCAGCTTTATGTGCTTGCATTTCCGCCTTGGTCACTTCGCCGTTTCCGTCAGCGTCCAACTCTTGGAAGCTGGCCTTGTGGCCAAACCCGCCATACCCCTGCTTTGCCATGGCAGAACCAGCCGCAAGAATTCCTACTGCGGCGACTGCTGCGGCGATGAACTTTGCATGTTTCATTTCGTTTTCCTCTTCTGCATGGCAGCCTCTCGCTGCCGGTTACAGAAGCTAAACGCAGGGCGAGCTACATTCCGTCGCAGTTTTTTCGCACGATTGTCAGCGCCCTCCCGCAACGTTCCCTGAATTGGCGATTGGCGGCACTCGTCAGAGGCACTATCGTCGCTCTGAAAATTGAGGGCTTCACCTCTTTGATCGACCACTTGCAGGAGAACCACATGAGCAGCACGACCATTCAGGGGGTGACGTCGACGGATAAGACCGCAATCCGCAATGCCGCCACTGTCATTGCCCTGCGAGATCGCCACAGCAGTAACCCAAAGGTCCTGATGGGGCAGCGCGGCGCCAAGGCGGCCTTTATGCCCAATAAATTCGTCTTCCCCGGCGGCGCTGTGGATCTTGCCGATGCCGCTGTTCCACTGGCCGAGCCACTGCCGCAGACCTGCCAAGAGCGGCTTGCAGAACAGGCCAGCACCGGGCTGCATCATGCGCTGGCTGTAGCTGCAATTCGTGAGCTATGGGAAGAGACCGGTTTGATTTTGGGTCTGCCTGGCGAATGGGGGTCCCCAGTTGACCCAGATTGGCAGAGCTTTGCCGCCACCGGTCACCTCCCCTCTGCAAGGGCCTTGCAATTTGTCTTCCGTGCCCTGACGCCACCGGGCCGCCCACGCCGCTTTGATGCGCGTTTCTTTCTGGTGGACGCAAGCCAAGTCACGGGCGATCTGGATGATTTTTCCCGTGCATCGGATGAGCTGTCGCATCTGCAGTGGATCCCGCTGAGCGAGGTGCGCAGCTTTGATCTACCCTTCATCACCGAGGTGGTCTTGGCCGAGGTCACGGGGCGCCTCAGGGATGAAACCCCGCCAGAGAGCGTGCCCTATTTTCGCAATGACGATGAAAAGAGCCTGTTCATGCGCCTTAAGGGCTACCCGATGCCAGAAGATGGTTGAGCTTCCAGCCCGGTGGCCTTTTCCGGTCTCCGGGCTCCTTGCCTGTTAGCGAATGGCCAGCCCCAGCGCCAGGATCGACAGGACCAGCAGGCTCATGCCCAGGATCTCGCGGCGGCTGATTTTCTCTTTGAAGAACAAGACCGAGGCCAGCAGCGACAGCAAAAGCTCGACCTGCCCCAGCGCCTTTACATAGGCGGCGTTCTGCAGGGTGAAGGCCCAGAACCAGCAGAAAGACCCGCCCAGGCTGGTGAGGCCGACCCAGACCGCAACCTTGCGCGCCTGCCAGACACGGGTGATCTCTCCCGGTTCGCGCAGTTTCAGCCAGGCCAGCATCATCAGGCTTTGCATAGTGACCACCGCCGCCAGGGTAACACCCGCACGAAAAGCTGGCGCCAGATCCCCCAGCTCCAGCGAGGCGCCCCGGTAGCTGACAGCGGAAAAGGCAAAGAGCACCCCTGCCCCTAGCCCTAGGCGTGAGGCCCGGTTGGTCAGATGCTGCCACCAGGCGCCCTTTGCCTCGGGCGGCTTTGACAGCACCAGCACCGCGCAAAGTCCAATCAGGATCGCCCCCCAGCCCCAGGCGCTGATGCCATCGCCCAATACCACCAGGCCAACAATGGCGGTCTGGATGACCTCGGTCTTTTTGAAGGTGATGCCAACGGCAAAATTGCGCTGCTTGAACAGGGCCACGACGCAGACAGTGGCGAGGATCTGCGACAGGCTGCCGATCAGCCCAAAGATCCAGAAACGCGCGCTAAGCTCCGGCAGTGCCTGGCCCGTCAGGCCTAGGTACAGCGCCAGCCCCGTCAGGATGAAGGGCGCCGAATAGGCAAAACGTGCAAAGGTGGCACCGCCAGGCGTGAGGGTCACACTGCTCAGAACCTTTTGCAGCATGAAGCGCACGGTCTGAAAACTGGCGGCGGCAATTGTAACGGGTATCCATGTCAGCATGGTCCCGCTTATGGCGTTCTAGCGCTGGAAAGGCCAGAGCGGATGCGGCACCGGGTCCTTGCGGCGCAGGAAGTATTTGCCAAAAACCTCACGATAAGAGCTGTAGCGGTAGCCCCCGTTCACCGCGAGGAAGGCGGCGCGGTTCTGCCGGTAGAGGCGCGGCAGCGCATACCAGGGCACGCCTGGGTGCTTGTGATGGACAATATGCAGGTTGTTGTTGAGGAAGAGCCAAGCCAGCGGTCCGCGATCCTCGATCACCACGGTGCGGTTGTGGCATTCCTCATGGGCGCGGTGCTCCAGGAAGGTGCGGATCTTGATCAGAGCCAGCCCGATATAGGCCGCCAGCAGCAGCGCCCAAAGCGGCAGCGGCGAGGCCTGTGCGATCCAGATCACCGGCACCAGCCCCAGCGCATGCAGCACCCAGTCACGTCTGATGGCATGATTGCCCGCCCGCGCCTGACGCCAGTCATCCGCCATGAAACAGATCTGCCCCAGCAAAGGCCCCAGAACGATGCGCCCCAGGAGGGTGTTGTTCACCTCCAGAATGGCGCGCCGCCAGGCGGGCATCTTCTGCCAGGCCCCAGGGTCCTGAAAGTTGCTCTCCGGATCGTCATAGGGGTCGGTCAGCCGTTCATCCTGGTGATGCGCCAGATGGGTGTCGCGGAAGCGCCCGTAGGGGATCATCAGGGTCAGCGGCAAGAACATCAGCGCCTCGTTGATCCAGCGGCTGCGGAAGGGGTGCCCGTGCAGCGCCTCATGGGTCAGCGAGGAATGCAGCGCGCAAAAAAGGCTGAGGCAAAGGATGGCCAGAGGCACGCTAAGAGGCGCCAGCAGGAACAGCACGGCCAGCCAGCCGCCATAACAGCCAATGATCAGTGCCAGGGTGCCCCATTCCACGCCGCGTGGCATGCAGCCTGCGCTCTGGATTTCGCAGCTTTGCTCAGACATTGGCGCGCCCCCAGGAGATCCGGGTCCAGACCCGCTCGTAGACCAGGTAGCAGGCAAAACCCACGGCGGTATTGACCGCCGCCATGATGCCGCCAACAGTGACCGATCCGGTGGCTGCCAGGCCGACCAGGGTCATGGTGGCCAGGCCCATAAGGTTCCAGATCACCGCCTTCACCAATGACCGTTTGCGTGTTTCCATATGCTGCCGCTCCTCAGGCTGTTTTTTTTGCGAGATTGCTTGCGGCGACAGTAGGTTAGGGGCCGACTGTGCAGAATTCTGAATTTGATTAACTTTTGTCACGGTTGGTGATATCTATCACCATATGCAGAATTTGATCGACAAGCGCCTGCGGGCCGCACAGTTCCGCACCCGGCTGAACCGGGCCCTGAAGGACAGCGGCCTAAGCCAGAGCGCGCTGGCGCGTGCCACGGGCGTCGACCGCTCCACCATTTCGCAGCTACTGACGGATGAGGGCGCGCGCCTGCCCAATGCCCATGTGGTTGGCGCCTGCGCCTCGGCCCTCGGAGTTTCGGCCGATTGGCTCCTGTCGCTTTCCGAGCGCCCCGAAAGTGCGGCAGAACTGCTGGCGCTCTCCATGGCGATGACCGAAGCTCCCCGTGCTCTGGTGGATGAGCGCATATATGAATGGCATCGCGAGGCCATGGGCTACAAGATCCGCCATGTCCCCGCCATGCTGCCCGATATGCTGAAGACACGGGCGCTGCTGGAATGGGAATATGCCCCGCATCTGGGCCGTACTGCGGATCAGGCCATCGGCGCCTCAGAGGACCGCCTGGCCTGGATGCGCCAATCCGGGTCGGATTATGAGATCGCAATGCCGATCTATCAGCTCGACAGTTTTGCCCGTGCCGAAGGCTATTATGAGGGGCTGCCGCTTGATGTGCGGCTGGAGCAGCTGGACCAGATGGAGCGCCTCTGCACCCAGCTCTATCCGCGCCTGCGGATCTACCTCTTTGATGCCAAGCGGCTGTATTCCTCGCCGCTGACCATATTCGGCCCGCTGATGTGCGTCTTCTATGCAGGCAGCCACTATATGGCTTTCCGCGACCGCGAGCGGGTTGAGACCTATACCGGTCACTTCGACCGGCTGGTGCGAGAGGCAGACGTGACCGCCCGGCAAATCCCCGAACGGATCAAAATGCTCAAGGTGGCAATCACCGACTAAACACGCTCTTCCCCTGTTCTGCGGCGGGCTCGCTCCTTGCCACAGGCCCGCGCCAGCGGGCCGCGCAGGCTCAAGGCGCGGCAGCGCCTTGAGCCATCTTTGCCGGTTCAGACCTTGGGGTCCGGGTTTTCCGTATGGCCATCCACCGCGATCACCTGGCCCGAGACCAGCCGCGCGCCATCAGAGCCCAGGAATACCGCCATATTGGCGATGTCACGGGCTTCAACAAAGCTGCCCATGGAGGTGCCAGAGGCATAGCCCGCATAGACCTCATCCCGGGTCATGCTCTTGGCCGCGGCTTCACGCTCCAACACGCCCTCCATGCGCGGGCCCTCGACGGCGCCGGGGCAGATTACATTGGCGCGGATGCCAAAGGGCCCCAGCTCCATCGCAAGGGTTTTCATCAACCCGATGACCGCCCATTTCGCCGCGCAGTAAGGCGCGCGGTTCGGATAACCATATTGCCCCGCCGTCGAGGAGGTCACGATGATGGCGCCCTTCCCCGCCGCTTTCATCATCGGGGCGGCATATTTCGCCGCCAGAAAGCAACCCTCCAGATTGACGCTCACGCAATTGCGCCAATCCTCCAGTGCCACATCCTCGATGAGGGCGGTGGGCCCGGCCACGCCTGCATTGGCGCAAAGCACATCCAAACCACCCCAACCCTCTGCGATCTCTGCAAAAAGCGCCTTTACGCCCGCTTCATCGGTGGCATTGACCACTGTGCCCCGCCAGCCTTCCGGCAGATCGGCTAGGCTCTCCGCATTCACGTCAGTGACCCAGACCTGATGTCCGGCCGCGGCAAAGCCCTCCGCCAGAGCCCGGCCAATGCCAGAGCCGCCCGCGGTGATCAGGACCTTCTGGGCGCCGCTCATCGCGGTGCCCCGATGGCACGGCCCAGGCCTTCCGGCGCGGCCAAAGCGGCATGGGCTTCGGCCAGCTTGACCAGATTGGCCTCGATATGGGCGGCCGGCGGCGCTGAGCGGCGGGTCTTTAGGTCCACATGCAACAGCATATGCTCGCCGGTCGCCAGCAGGCGCTCACCCTCATACATCTCATGCCAGAGGTGCATTTTCTTGCCCGCCCCCATGATCACCCGGGTTTTCACCTGGATCGGCTGGCCCGCGTGGACCTCATCGATATGGCGGATATGGGTTTCGGCGGTGAAATAGCTGCCGCCGTTGGCGATATATTCCGCGTCGCAGCCGATGATCATCATAAGCCGATCGGTGGATTGCGCAAAGGCATCCAGATAGCGGCTCTCGGTCATATGGCCGTTGTAATCGGTCCAATCCAGCGGCACGGTGCGGCTCTGGGTCAGCACCGGCTGGCTCAGATCCGCAAGATCTTTGATCGAGCGCACAAGCCCCGCCTCGCCCTCAAGCGTGATGTCATGGGCGTTTTGCAGCGCACCCGCACCCCAGTCATTTGCGCCCAGCGCCCGCATCATGCCAACCAGATTGTCGTCGCGGATACGCTCCATCTCGCGGATCGACATATGGCCCGATTGCGCATCCGACTGGCCCGCGATCAGGTCCACCAGCTCATCGGTGAATTCCGGCACATCCATCAGCTTGGTCCAGGGCCAGCTGAGGCAGGGGCCGAACTGCGCCATGAAGTGCTTCATGCCCGCCTCGCCGCCTGCCACCCGGTAGGTGTCAAACAGACCCATCTGCGCCCAGCGGATGCCAAAGCCGTAGCGGATCGCATTGTCGATCTCTTCTGTGGTGGCGATACCGTCTTTCACCAGCCAAAGCGCCTCGCGCCAGACCGCCTCCAGGAAGCGGTCAGCAACATGGGCGTCGATCTCTTTCTTCAGATGCAGGGGGAACATACCGATGCCGGTGATGATCTCTTTTGCCTTGGCGATCACCTCTTCACCGTTGGCAGCGGTGGTGACCAGCTCCGCCAGCGGCATCAGATAAACCGGGTTGAACGGGTGCGAGACCACGATCTGCCCGGCATTGCCGCGCCCTTCCTGCAGTTCCGACGGCTTGAACCCCGAGGTGGAGGAGCCGATGACGGCCTCGGCGCCCGCATGGGCCTCCAGCTCCGCATAGACCTTCTGCTTCAGGTCCAGCCGCTCCGGCACGCTCTCCTGGATCCAGGCGGCACCTTCGACCGCTTCCGCGATTGTGGCATGGAACGTCAGCTGCCCTTCGACCGGCAGAGTCACATTGCCCAGCCCCGGCAGGGCACGCCGCGCATTGCCCAGCACTTCGCTGATCTTGCGCTCTGCTTGCGGGTCCGGATCAAAGACCCGCACATTCCAGCCATTGAGCAAAAAGCGCGCGGCCCAGCCGCCGCCAATAACACCACCACCGATGATTGCTGCTGTTTTTGACATTCGTATCTTCCTAACTAGCGCCTCAGGAGTTATCCAACTCTCTAGTGAGGGCACATAACTTCTAGCCGTTCACCCTTCTCAAGCACCGGCTCACAAATCCAGGCATTCACAACAGGCGCACAGGTGCCGGTCTCAGCCAAGCAAGATCCTGCTTCACACTGGCTGCCATCCGTACACATGCGCCCAGCATCAACAGCCGCTCGCTTTGGCAGTTGGCAATACGTTATTTGCGCATAGATGCCTGTCCGTGCAAACACTCCACCCTTTGCTGCACACTCCTTGGCCATGAGCCTCTCTTCTTTGGTTCGAGGTCCTCGGTCGTATTCGGATTGGCATGCAGCCATGAGAAGAAGCATCGCCCAAGAAATGAAATAGCGCATCAAAGGTCCCTTTATCAAAGCAGTGCTGAGACGCTATTCCCTTTGTTGTCTTTGTCAATTCAGCCTTTAGGCGCCCGTTTCACCAACCCCAGTTGCTCGCGCACCTCTGCCGGTCCCATCAGCTTGCCGCCCATGTTCTCGATGATGGTGCCCGCGCGCTCCACCAGCTGGTAGTTCTCGGCCAGAACACCCTTATCGAGCCAAAGGTTGTCCTCCAGCCCAACCCGCACATTGCCGCCCGCCAGCACAGAGGCCGCCACATAGGCCATCTGATCGCGGCCCAGTGAAAACGCCGACCAGTTCCAGTCGCTAGGCACATTATTGACCATGGCCATAAAGGTATTGAGGTCATTCGGCGCGCCCCATGGCACACCCATGCAGAGCTGCACCAACGCGGGGTTTTCCAGAATACCCTCTTTCACCAATTCCTTGGCAAACCAGAGATGGCCGGTGTCAAAAGCTTCGATCTCGGGCTTCACACCAAGGTCCGTCATCATCTGCCCCATGGCACGCAACATGCCGGGTGTGTTGGTCATCACATAGTCAGCCTCGGCAAAGTTCATGGTGCCGCAATCGAGTGTGCAGATCTCGGGCAAACATTCGGCGATATGGGCCATGCGCTCGGTGGCGCCAACCATATCGGTGCCCGCCTCGTTCAGCGGCAGCGGGTTTTCAGTGTCGCCAAAGACCATATCGCCGCCCATGCCCGCGGTGAGGTTCAGGACCACATCCACGTCCGCATCGCGGATCCGGTCGGTGACTTCACGGTACAGCGCCAGATCCCGCGCAGGCGCTCCGGTCTCAGGGTCGCGAACATGGCAGTGCACCACAGCGGCGCCGGCCTTGGCCGCAGCAATGGCGCTTTCGGCGATCTGCTTGGGCGAACGCGGCACATGCGGGCTGCGATCTTGGGTGCCGCCAGAGCCGGTCACGGCACAGGTGATGAAGACGTTTTTATTCATGTTCAGAGGCATTTTTGGTTTTCCCCGCGATGTACAGGGATTTGCCCCGGGTTATCCCCAGGCTCCTCCCCAGATTCTGATTTGCTTTGACAGCGACTCTGCCGCAGCATTTTGCGGCACAGTTTACACCAGGCGAATCGAAGTTGATGAAATCCGCAAAAAACATCCTGCAGCCCGAGCATAAACCGCTGAAGACGGCGGTTCTGGTGCTCGACGAATGCAATACGCTCTCCTTTGCGGCCGCCGTTGATCCGATGCGCGCGGCCAATCGGCTAGCCGGGCGCGCCGCCTTTGACTGGGATTATGTCAGCGCAACGGCTGAGCCTCCGATGCTCACCTCGGGCCTCACGGTGCCTGCCACGCCGCTGGCGCGGCTGCAGGACTGCGAGCTGCTGATCGTTGTGGCCGGATTCCAGCTGGCGCAACAGGCCACCCCCAGCCTCCTTGCTGGGCTACGCCGCATCGCTGCAACGGGCGCGACACTCGCGGGCATCGACGGCGGTCCCTGGCTCCTGGCGGAGGCCGGTCTGCTCGATGGGCACCCGGCCACCACCCATTGGGAAGACCTGGAAAACTTCTCCGCCCGCTTTCCCGAGGTTGATGCCCGCAATGACCGTTTCACCACATCCGAAGGGCGCATGACCTCCGGCGGCGCCACCCCTGCGATTGAGATGATGCTGCATATCATCAGTGCGCGCCACGGGGCCGGCTTTGCCTCCCGCGTCGCAGGGTTGTTCCTCTACGATGGGCCTGCCGCAGAACAGCGCCCGCAGAGCCGCCTGGGCGGTCATCGCCACAATGCGCTCACCGCTAAGGCCAATGCCATGATGGAGGCCTCCCTGGATGAGCCTCTCTCCCTTGCTCGGATCGCGGGCGAGTTGGGCACCAGCCAGCGCAGCCTACAGCAGCAGTTCCGCCTGCGCCTCAATACCACACCGCAGGATCACTATTTGCACCTGCGCCTGGCAGAGGCGCGCCGCCTGGTCACGGATACCGATCTCTCCTTGATGGAAGTCGCCCTTGCCACTGGCTTCACCTCGCCTTCCAGCTTTGCCCGCGCCTTCCGGGTGGCCCATGGCACCTCAGCCCGCGAGCTGCGTCAAAGCCGCAGCGAAGAGCCCGCCTCCAGCCTGACCCGTGCGGGAAACACCCGCACCATCACCCCGCCCCCAACCACCCACTAAGCCAGGGTCTGCACAGGCAATTTTGCCACCAGTGGGCCGGATTTCGGGTCAAGGGCCGCACAGCGGCTTTGCGCAGCAAAGTTCACCCTTGAGGCGAAATCCGGATCGCCAATACTGGAACTGGCGCCTTTGGAGCAGAGCTGCTCCAAAGCGCTTCTCAGCAATTGCCCTTCCCGCCGCGCGCCAGCGCGGCGCCGAGCCCAACAGCAAGGGGGCATTTCAATGCACCCGATGCTGGCGGGAGCTCCGCCCCTCTGCTTCAATCAGTAAGGCATCGGATGGGCGCGGTGGGCCTGATCAATCTCCGACAGCACCTCTTGCGGCAGTTCCAGATTGACCGAGGCCAGTATACGTTCCATCTGCTCCAGCCGTGTAGCCCCAAAGATCGCCGAGGTCATGAAGGGACGCGTCCGGCACCAGGCCAGCGCCATCTGCACTGGATCCAGCCCATGCCGCGCGGAAATTTCCAGATAGGCTGCAACCGCATCGTAAACCCGCGGCGAATGGCGCCCGCCCAGTTCCGGGTTGATCGTCTTACGCGACCCCTCGGGCAGCGCGCCACCCTGATACTTCCCGGTCAAAAGCCCGGTCCCCAGAGGTGAAAAAGCCAAAAGGCCGACATCCTCGTGATGGCTAAGCTCCGCCAGATCGGTGTCGAACATCCGGCACAGGAGCGAGTATTCGTTCTGGATCGAGGCCACCCGGGGACCGCCCCCCTCCTCCGCCAGACGCAGCCATTGTGCCGTTCCCCAGGCGCTTTCATTCGAGAGGCCAAAGGCGCGAATCTTGCCCGCTTGCTGCGCCCCCTGCAAAGCACCTAGGCATTCCGCCATATTCTCCAGCACTGCCGCGCGGTCCTGCTGTGAAGGGTCATAGCTCCAATTCTGCCGGAACATATAGCTGCCCCGGTTAGGCCAGTGGAATTGATAGAGATCGATATAATCCGTCCGCAGTCGGCGCAGCGAGCCCTCGATGGTTTCTGCAATGGTCTGGGCCGAAATCGGCGCGCCATCGCGCACCGCCATCAGCCCCTGACCGGAGTGTTTGGTGGCCAGAACAACCTCTGCCCGGCGGCCACTGGCGGCAAACCAATTGCCAATGATCTCCTCGCTGCGGCCCACATGCTCTTTGGCAATCGGATTAACCGGATACATCTCGGCCGTGTCGACAAAATTCACCTCAGCCTCCAGCGCCCGCCCGATCTGGGCATGGGCCTCTGCTTCCGGTGTCTGGGTGCCATAGGTCATCGTACCCAGGCAAAGCTCAGAGACCTCAATACCGGTGCGGCCAAGCGGATTCATCTTCATATGTACAGGTCCCACTATCCTAATTCGCACCGCACACTATGCTGTTGTGCCCTCGTTTCAAGCCAATTTTAAGTTAAACTGAAATTAGAAAACATTCGGATTTTCCATGTAAATTTGGATTGTATACCGAGGCATACATACTGAGATTAGCTAAAATTGGAGGTCTAAGATGACGAACACGTCCCCTAGAAACCTACGTGAAGCCCTGTCAGAAGCTGAAGCCAGGGTTCCCCAGATTTCGGTCCGTGACGCGCGCGCTCTCCTTAGCAATGAGCACGTACTGTTTATTGATCTACGTGACATTCGAGAGATAGAGCGCTTTGGCGGCATCAAGAATGCACATTGCTGCGCACGCGGTTTGCTCGAATTCGCGCTCGACCCGGAAAGCCCCTATTTCCGTGAGGTCTTCAGCCAATATGAGACCTTTATCTTCTACTGCGACAATGGGATGCGCTCTCTTTTGGCCGCGCAAACCGCTCAGGACTTCGGATTGGGGCAGGTTTTTGCGCTCGAAGGCGGATTGGAGCGCTGGATGGAGCTTGGCCACCGCTCCGAACCGCTGCGTTGGACACCCGATGCCGCCTGACCCTGCTTGCATTTCTCACAAGAATTGCCAAATCTGTGCCCGGGCCGATTTCAAGAGGAAATGACCATGGCACAGACGATCACTAAAGGTATCAAGGCCCTTCTGGCGGAAGCCAATGCGGTTGTCACCACGCTCTCGGTTGTTGAGGCAATGGAAAAGGCCCAGGATCCTGACTATGTCTTTGTCGATCTTCGTGACATCCGCGAGGTGCAGCGCACCGGGATGATCCCCGGCGCTTTCTCCTGCCCGCGCGGCATGCTGGAATTCTGGATCGACCCGGATAGCCCCTATCACAAACCCGTCTTCAACCAGGATAAGACCTATGTCTTTTATTGCGCCAGCGCTTGGCGATCTGCCCTCAGCGCAAAGCTGGCAATTGAAATGGGGCTCAGCCCGGTCGTGCATCTTGAGGGTGGATTTTCAGCCTGGGCCGAAGCGGGCGCACCTGTTGTCCCACGAGAGAGCTAACCCCAGGCCCAGACCTCTCTGAACGCCGCCCCTTTTGGGGGTCAGAGCCCCTTCATGCAAAGCCTTTCAGATGCGGACAAGCCAGATCAAATAAATTTGAGAACAAAGAGCGAACATGTTAGCGTCATGGCATGTCGACTCACCTTCTCAACCGCCGTAGATATCGACCGGGCACCACCCTAAAAGTGACGGAGGGACTAGAACTGTCCCTTGGGCGCGCCCATGAGGCCTGTGGACCTGCGCGTGTCAGCTTTGCACTCTGGCTCGCCGCAGTCAGCCCTGGACCCGTGCTCTGGATCTCTGCCGCCTGGTCGCAAGAGCAACTCAATCCAGCTGGAATATTGGAGTTTGCCGACCCCTCCCGCTTTCTCTTTGCCCGCGCCAACAGCCGGGATGATCAACTCTGGGCTCTGGAAGAGGGGCTGCGCGCCGGTGTCGCCCCCCTGGTGGTTGCCGATCTCGATCATCCTCCGGCCCTTACCCCGGTGCGCCGCTTGCACCTGGCGGCGGAACAAGGGGGGCAACAAGGGATGCCTCCCCTGGCGGTCCTCCTCACCCCTGGTGAGGGCGGCGCGGCTGGGATTGAAAGCCGTTGGCAGCTGCACCCCAGCCATCAAGGGCAACACCGGATCTGGCATCTGCAGCGGCTGCGCGCCCGCAGCCTGCCCCCAGCCTCCTGGCACCTGCAGCAGGAGGCGCCGGGTCAACCCCTGCGCCCCTGCCCGCCTCCCTGATCTCAGCCATGATCCCAGCCATGATCCCAGCCATTGCTCAGGGATGCATCCGCGCCCCTTTGGTGATCTTGTCCACGAGTTTGCGCTCCTCACGTAGCGCCACCCCCACGAGGTTGAGCGCACCGGTTTCAAACTCCTGCACCGCAGCGCGGTTGGCCAGATCATGACCGGTTGCGAACATTTCTTGCGTGTAGATCGCAGGATCCGCACCACGTGACAGCGCCCGGTGCAGAACTTTGGTCAGCCCCGCCGAATCCGCAACCAGCACGATCACCGGCTGTATCAACAGTGCCCGATAACTCTGCCCGCTGGCATCCTGATAGCGGGCGCCAATCAGGTCGGGGTCCGCACCGACCAGACCACTGGTCAAAAAAGCTGTCACATTGAGTTTCTGCCACATCATCAGATCCTCTCTGACAACAATCGCGGCCTTCGTTTCAAACTCCATTTCACCTCCACTTATTCCAGAGTATCCTCAAAATTCCGTGGAAAATTCCCACTGGAAGATCAAAAACAGTCTAAAGTTCAAGCTACGGGCCATCAAACGAAGCAAATTCTGCAAGAGGCAGCCATGACCAGTTTTGACCAAACGGATCTGCGCATTTTGGCGCTCTTGTCGAAGAATGCACGGATGAGCAACAAGGAGCTGGCCCATAGCATTTCGCTCTCCCCCTCCAGCACCCATGAAAGGTTGAAACGCCTGCAAGAGAGCGGACTTCTGGCAGGGGCGCATGCGGATGTGCCGCTGGAGCAGCTGGGGCTTCCGCTGAAGGCCCTGCTCTTCATTCAGATGAGCGAACATGAAAAGGGCAAACTCTCCAGCTTTCTGCAGGAAATACTCAAAATCCCGGAGGTTCAGGCCGCATGGATGATCAGCGGTCGCTTTGATACGATGGTCGAACTGGTGGCTCGGGATACCAATCACTTGCACCTGCTTGTCGTTGAAAAATTCTCTTCCCGTGAGGAGGTCAGTCGGATTGAAACTTCGGTGGTTTTTGAGAGCATCAGGCGAAACGATCTATCTGCAACGCTCACAATCGAGACCTTGGGCTAAAGCGACCGCCTCCGAGCAAAGAGAGGCCCTAGAGTCCCCAAGCGGGCCCTAAAGCGACATTTTCGTCGAAAAACCGCTTGCAGCCAGTCCTCAGCAGGTCATGCTGCGCGATTATGCGTATGATCCTCTCCTTTGCCGCCCTCTTCCTCTCCGTAATTCTGCTGCAGTTGTCGACAGGGGGGGTCGGCCCGCTGGATGCTCTCTCCGGCATCACCCTTGGCTTTGACAAAGAGCAGATCGGTCTCTTGGGCTCGGCGCATTTTCTCGGCTTTTTCATAGGCTGCTGGTGGACCCCACGGCTGATGGGCTCAATCGGCCATTCGCGCGCCTTTGCGGCCTGCACGTCGCTGGGAGCGATGGGGCTATTGGGACATACGCTGACCGAGGATCCCCACCTTTGGGCCCTGATGCGGATTGCCTCCGGTGTTTGTGTTGCCGGCTGTTACACGGTGGTGGAGGCCTGGCTAAATGCCAAGGTCACCAATGAGAACCGGGGCCGCACCATGGGGCTTTACCGGATTGTCGATATGGGGGCTTCGCTGGGCGCGCAGCTGATTATCGCTGTACTGCCACCGGCGGCTTACCTGTCCTACAACCTCTTGGCCATTGTCTGCTGTGCGGCACTGCTGCCCCTGACCCTGACCAAAGCGAGCCAGCCCGAGACCCCGAATGCGCCGCGCCTGCGGCCGCGTCTGGCCTGGCGCTGCTCGCCCTTGGCGGTGGCGGGGGTGATCGTTGCGGCGCTCAGCTCTGCCTCCTTCCGGATGGTCGGACCGATCTATGGCCAGGAAGTCGGGCTGGCGGTGGACCAGATCGCGTTTTTCCTGGCGGCCTTTGTGCTGGGGGGTGCCATGGCGCAATATCCCATGGGCTGGCTGGCGGATAAATTCGACCGGCGCTGGGTGCTGATCTGGCTGTCTGCCGCTGCGGTGATCAGCTGCCTGGCCACCATGGCGACAAGCGGCATGGGCACCCTTGGGGTGATGCTGGCCGCCGGTTTCTTCGGCTTTACCACCTTCCCGATCTTCTCTGTCTCGGCAGCCCACGCCAATGACTTTGCCACCTCGGAAGAGCGGGTGGAGCTCTCCGCTGCCTTGATGTTCTTCTTTGCCCTTGGCGCCATCGCGGCGCCCTATGTCGCCTCAAGCCTGATTGAGAACTACGGCCCGCCCGCCCTCTTTGCCTTTGTTGCCTGCGGGCATCTCTTGCTGATCGGTTTTGGCCTGACCCGGATGCAGGCGCGCCCGGCACCGGAACTGGAGGAGCGCACCCGCTATGTCTATGCGCCGCGTACCTCCTTCACCATCGGGCGGCTGCTGAAAAGGTCGCGTGAGCGCAAATAGTCCCCTCAAAACCCTGCGCTGCGCGCGAATCGAGGGAAGTGCTCAAAGCGCCCGCCCCAAGGGGACGGTTCGGGCGCTGCTAAAGCTAAGCTTTGGCAGATAGGACGAGAAGGGCCAAAAAAGAAAGGCCGGGAAATCCCGGCCTTTCTCTTGTCTTTCAGGGCAGAGGGTTATTCCGCAGCCTCAATAGGTTTGCCGGCAATCTCTTCCTCTGCGGTTTCGCCTTCAACAATCTCTTCCGGACTGCTCAGCGCCTGGCTGGCAACACCTGCAACGCCGTCCTCCATGGAGATCCCCAGTTCCTCGCCCAGCTTTTTCAGCGCAGGCATCTGCACGGCCATGCCCATGATCGAATCAAGCGCCTGATTGACCACCGGCTTGTCGCCGGAATTGGCCGCCGCACCACCGGAGCCAACATAGGGAGCACCCGCACCGATGCCGCCCACCTGATGGATCTTGATCGAGTCGATCTTTTCCGCAGGTTTCACCATCTCGGCGATCACGCTTGGCATGGCTTCGATCCGGGCCATATCGACCTTCATGCGGATCATTGCAGGCGAAAGCGCATTGTCTGCATCCACCAGGGCGCGCTTACCTTCCGCTTCGGCCAACATGTCGTTCTTCTTGGCCTCGGCACGGATGTTGAGCGCATCCGCTTCGGCCTGAGCCTCCTCACGGCGGGCCTCGGCGCGGTCGGCAGCGGCTTCCTTTTCAGCCTGGGCCGACAGGCGGATGGCGGTTGCCTGGCGTTCGGCCTCGCGGGTTGCTTCGATCAGAACGATCTGCTTTTCACGCTCGGCCTCAGCCACCTGACGGGCGGTTGCCACCGCTTCGGTTGCCTTGGTGGCCTCGGCGCGGGCCAGATCAGCAGAGGCGCGGGCGCGGCTTTCTTCCTCGGATTTCTGCTGGATGATGATCTGGCGCTCCTGCTCGGCCACCTCCAGTTCACGCTCCTTGGTGATTTCGGCATCGCGCAGCTTGCGTTCGCGCTCGATCTCGGCGGCACGCACGGCTTCTTCGCGGGCAATCCGGGCGCGCTCTGTTTCACGCACAGAATCCTCGGTGCGGGCTGCGATCTCAGCCTCCTGCGCCACACGCAGGGTTTCCACCTTTTCCTTCTGCTCGATGCGGGCCTGCTCTTCATCCTGCTCGATCAAGAGCTGCTGGCGCTCCGCCTCCATCGCCGAGCGGCGCACCGCGACCTGGGCTTCAGCCTCAATCTGCGCCCGCTCTTTCTTTGATTGCGCAATCACCTCGGCCAGTTTGCGCATACCAACGGCGTTAAAGGCGTTGTTCTCATCCAGGGCCTCAAAGGGCGTCTGGTCCAGCGCGGTCAGCGAAACGGATTCCAGCGATAAGCCGTTCTTCAACAGATCCTCGGAGACAGCATTCTGCACCTCCTGCACAAAGTCAGCGCGGTTTTCATGCAAGCCGTCCATGGTCATCTGCGCGGCCACTGCGCGCAGACCGTCGATGAGCTTACCCTCGATCATCTCGCGCAGTTGCTCAACATCAAAGGTCCGGTCCCCCAGGGTCTGGGCCGCACGGGCAATGCCCTCAACAGTGGCCATGACAGAGACGTAGAACTCAACACCCACATCAACCCGCATCCGGTCCTGAGTAATCAGGGCCGCATCGCCGGAGCGCTGAACTTCCAGGCGCAGGGTCTTCATATTGACTGGGCTCACTTCGTGCAGCAGCGGGATAACAACCGTGCCGCCATCCATAATGACCTTCTTGCCGCCAGAACCGGTTTTCACCAGGCTGATTTCACGGGTGGAGCGGCGATAGAGACGGCCCAGAACCAGGCCAATAACCAGCAAGAGCATCAGAATGCTCGGCACAACAATAATTAGTAATTCCATGGGAATTCCTCCTTCAGTAATAGTCACATCAAGTTTTTCTTTGTTCATCGGGCTGTCCGCCCAAAGAGAGCTGGGGTCATTCCGACAGCGGGATCAGGACATATTTGTCCTGGCGCCGGTCCCGGATCACCAGAACCTCGGTGCCCTGGGTGATTTGCTCATCCCGCTGTAGGGGTTCCGCGCGCAGATAATGCGCATTGCCATAGCCATCCATGACCCGCACCTCCGCCGGACGGCCTTGCGCTGCGGTCCCTTGGGAGACGATGCCGCGACGGCGGCCGAGGCTGCGCTCTGATAGGGCCTCGCTCTCGACCTGCGGCAGAAGCCGGGCAAACGCCGCGCCAAAGCCGCGGGTGAACCACAGGGCAAAGGCAAAGGCTGGCAGGGAGGCCAGCATGGGAGGCAGGCTCCAACCCAAGAGGTAGCGCAGCCCGAACTGCAGCCCCATCCCCGAAAGGCCAAAGGAAAAGAGCATCACCGCCAGCCAGATCAGCATCGGCATTTTGCCAAGGCCAAGCCAGGCGCTGGGACCCGCAGCAGCCACAGCCGGGGCAGCCGAACCACCGGCCTCGATCCCGTCGATTTCTGCCAGATCCAGCCCTTCCAGGTCCGCCCCGTCAAAATCAACACCATCGAGATCCAAATCGCCCAGATCAGGTGCTTCAAACCCGCCGGGAGCCCCCTCTATGCCATCGAGATCTGCATCGACATCCGCATCAGCACTATCTCCCAGAAAGCTCATACCGATGAGCAGTGCCGCCAGTTCCAGCACCGTCAGCCCCAAGAGCAGGGACAGCGATAGGGTAAAAGGCATGAACTCGGGAGAGAACAGATAGTCGAACATCAATGGGCAAAATCCTATTCAGTATACAATGGCATGCAATTCAGATGGTAATGGCGCTGTGAAGTTTCAAGGCAGGAACCAATCAAAACTCGCCCTAAAGGTGATTTATTCAAACCGACCAGGCAAGTGATCTTTGACCAATTGCAGCAAAATTCCCAGGAAAGGGCCGCCTGGGGTTTTCGTGCTGACCTGCATGGGGTAGACGGGCCTTTGACGTATTCACAGGGTGGATGGCATGGCACGCATTCTGATCACTTCGGCAATTCCCTATATCAATGGGATCAAGCATCTGGGCAATCTTGTTGGCAGTCAGCTGCCGGCTGATCTCTATGCGCGCTTTCAACGTGGCATCGGCAATGAGGTTCTCTTCCTCTGCGCAACGGATGAGCACGGAACACCCGCTGAACTGGCGGCCGCGAAGGCAGAGAAACCAGTTGCGGAGTTTTGCGCCGAGATGCATGGCGTGCAGTCAGAAATCGCCAAGGGCTTTGCCCTCAGCTTTGATCACTTTGGCCGCTCCTCCAGCCCCGAGAACCACAAGCTGACCCAGCATTTTGCGGGCAAGCTGGAAGAGGCGGGTTTGATCCGGGAAGTCGAGGACCGTCAGGTCTATTCCATTGCGGATGGCCGCTTCTTGCCGGACCGCTATGTCGAAGGGACCTGCCCCAACTGCGGGTTCGAGAATGCCCGTGGCGACCAATGTGAGGAATGCACCAAGCAGCTGGACCCAACCGATCTGATCAATCCACGGTCTGCCATTTCGGGCTCCACCGATCTGGAAGTACGCGCAACCAAGCATCTGTTCCTGTGCCAGAGCCAGATGAAAGACCAGCTGGACGCCTGGATCGACAGCAAGGCCGACTGGCCCATCCTGACCACCTCAATTGCCAAGAAATGGCTGCATGATGGGGACGGGTTGCAGGATCGCGGCATCACCCGTGATCTGGATTGGGGCGTGCCGGTCAAGAAGGGCGGCGAAGACTGGCCCGGCATGGAAGGCAAAGTCTTTTATGTCTGGTTTGACGCGCCAATCGAATACATCGCCTGTGCGGGCGAATGGGCAGAGGCCAATGGCAAATCCGACGCCGACTGGCAGCGCTGGTGGCGCACCGACAAAGGCGCGGAGGATGTCAAATACGTGCAGTTCATGGGCAAGGACAATGTGCCTTTCCACACGCTCTCCTTCCCTGCCACCATCCTGGGCACAAACAACTACAATGAGAAATCCGGCGATCCAGAGCGCTGGAAGGCCGTCGATTACATCAAGTCTTTCAACTACCTGAACTATGACGGTGGCCAGTTCTCCACCAGCAAGGGTCGTGGGATCTTTATGGATCAGGCGCTGGAGATCCTGCCCGCCGATTACTGGCGCTGGTGGCTTTTGTCCCATGCGCCCGAAAACAGCGATGCCGAGTTCACCTGGGAAGATTTCCAGCAATCCGTGAACAAGGACCTTGCGGATGTGCTGGGCAATTTCGTCAGCCGCATCACCAAATTCTGCCGCTCCAAATTTGGCGAAGAGGTGCCAGCAGCTGGGGAGTTCGGACCTGAAGAAGACGCCCTGATCGAAGAGCTGACCAATCGGATCCAGGCCTATGAAGGGCACATGGAAGCGATGGAGGTGCGGAAATCCGCGCAGGAACTGCGTGCGATTTGGGTTGCCGGCAATGAGTATCTGCAAAGCACCGCCCCCTGGTCCACCTTCAAGACCGACCCCGACAAGGCTGCGGCGCAGGTACGCTTGGGCCTCAATCTGATCCCTCTTTATGCGGTGCTGAGCGCGCCCTTCATTCCGGGTTCGGCCGCAAAGATGCTGGATGCCATGGGAGTCGAATCTCCCGGCTGGCCCAAAGATGTCAAAGCCGCTCTTTCTGTCATGCCTGCGGGTCATGGCTTTACGGTGCCAGAGGTGCTTTTTGCCAAGATCACCGACGAGCAGCGCGAGGAATGGCAAGAGCGCTTTGCCGGGATACGCGACTAAGACACGCATCACACCCACTCATGAAGAAAGCCCGCCACTCTCTGGCGGGCTTTTTCTTTGGCTGCCGCAGATCAAAGCGAGCCCCATTTTTGGGCATCTGATCCCGCAGTCACAGGCAACCGCAGGAGAGAATCACGCCAAGATGGCTAACCTTAAACTTGTCATCAAATGCTTCCCCAACGGCGCCCAGTCTACACTCTCCGAAGATCAAACAGGGAAAAGGCCCCGTCTAGTCATGTTCCCCGCCCCTATTTTGAAAACAAGTAGGCAGGGTGCAAATTTTTTCCGACTAAATTACTAAGAATGGGTTTCCTGATAAAATAAATCAGGTATATATCCCTCAGCCAACCTGCGCGACAGGCCAGCCCGCATCGAAACAACTGCAACCCTATCGCCACCATGTCGAACGGAACGCCTGAGCCCAGCACCTCCGACCGGAAAGACACTCAACCTGTGGACCGGTCCGATACAGAACTGCTGTGGAGCGCAAGCTGTGCGCCTTCGGGATCTCTGTCCGGCTTCTGTCTGGAATGGCTTCTGGACAAGGCGGAATTCAACAATGGGCGACCCTCATGAATCAGATCACCTCCGAGCCTGTGGCAACCACAGCAACCACCGAAGTCTTTCCGACTTATCACGCCGAAGACCTGACCCGTGGCGGCATCCAGGCCCGCATTCTGCTGAACGGCCAGATCTACAGCCTGCGCATCACCCGCGCGGGAAAGCTGATTCTCACAAAATGACGCAGCGTGGCGCACCTCCTCGCGGCGGCGCCTCTGTTGGGCTGCTGAATGACCTGCCCCCGCTGGAAGCGGGGGCCGTGCGCTATCTGCGCCATTGGTTCAGCGGCGCAGAAGCGCGCTCCGACCTGCACCAAGCCTTTCACGGGAAACTGGGCGCGCCCATTGCCGAAAGCGCCTTTGAGAGCTTTGGGGCGCTTTGCGATTTCTGCGTCAAACATGGCCGCCGCCCGCTCGTCCGGCATGGCATGACCTGCTCTTGTCTGGGAGCCGATGAAAACTGTTTTGCCAATCTTGTTGCGGCTGCGGCTGCGGGAGATCTGGAGGATGCGGAACTTCTGGCCTCCCTCATTGTTCCCCCAAAGCGCGCCCAGCAGCTCTGCCATCTTGCGGTTCAGTGCGGGCTCTATCTGCAGCAGATCTCCCAGAACGCACCGCCACGACGGACCTACCGGCCTGGCAACGCCACCCTTCACTGACTGAAACAAAACCCACCAAAAGAAACCTAAGGACTATATCGATGAAATCTGTTTTTCTTACAGGGACTGCGCTGGCAGGTATAATTTTCAACGCCGCGCCCGTTTTGGCGGCGAGCAAAGCTGACATTCTGACCAACTATGCCAATATTGCAGAAGCCAAGTATCAAGACAGCCTGCACACCGCGAAACAGCTTCAATCCGCCGTTGAGGCACTGATCGCCTCCCCTTCGGCTGAGGCTCTGGAGGCCGCGCGTGCAGCCTGGATTGCCTCTCGTGTGCCCTATCAGCAGTCCGAAGTCTTCCGTTTCGGCAACGCTATCGTTGATGACTGGGAAGGCAAGGTAAACGCCTGGCCGCTGGACGAAGGTCTGATCGACTATGTGGACGCCTCCTATGGTGGCCCAAGCGACGAGAACGCTCTGGCCGCACTGAATGTCATTGCAAACCCTTCCTTTGACCTTTCCGGCAAGAGCATCGACACCAGCAAGATCACCCCAGAGCTGCTCTCTGACACCCTGCATGAGGCTGACGGCATCGAGGCCAATGTGGCCACCGGCTACCACGCCATCGAATTCCTGCTCTGGGGTCAGGATCTGAAGGGCACCGAGCACGGCGCTGGCGACCGCCCCTGGACGGACTATGCTTCAGGCGAGGACTGCACCGGCGGGCACTGCGACCGCCGCGGTGAGTATCTGAAGGCCGCAACAGACCTGCTGGTCTCTGATCTGGAATGGATGGCCGCACAGTGGAGTGCATCAGGTGAGGCGCGCGGTACGCTCCTGGGCGATGAAGACGTCGGCATCTCTGCCATGCTTACCGGTATGGGGTCCCTCTCTTACGGCGAACAAGCCGGTGAGCGCATGCGTCTGGGCCTGATGCTGAACGACCCGGAAGAAGAGCATGACTGCTTCTCCGACAATACCCACAACAGCCACTACTATGACGGTTTGGGCGTACAAAACGTCTATTTGGGCGAATATGTGCGCGTCTCGGGAGAGCTCGTTTCCGGCCCCTCCCTGTCGGATTTGGTTTCCGCTAGCGATTCCTCCCTGGACAGCGAGATGCGGTCAAAACTAGCAACCACCATGCAAGCCCTTGGAAGAATTAAACTTACTGCCGAAGCAGGCACGTCTTACGATCAAATGCTTGAGGCAGGAAATTCTGCAGGCGAAGCGCTGATTATGGGTGGCGTAAACGGTTTGGTTGATCAGACACGCTCCATCGAACGGGTCGTAAAACTGCTCAGCCTTGACGGTCTGGAATTTGAAGGTTCCGACAGCTTGGATAATCCTTCGGCTGTCTTCCAATAAGACGCAGCGAATAGAGAAATCCCAAGAGGGCTAGCCAGGCAGGGTAGCCAGCCCTCTTTTCAAAAAAGAAGAAAACCCCAATGAAATCTACCACCTTTTCCGCGCTCGCCCTTGGCGCGCCTTTCGCGTTGTGCGCAACTGTTGCCTCTGCTCAGGAGTTCTCCTGGGAAGGCGAAATCGAAATCGGCAATGAGCAGGTAATCTCCTCTGACGTTGCCGCCAATGAGATCCGCAACACCTATGCTATCATCACCGCCACCGGCACCTATAGCTTTGCCAATGGCGTGGAAATTTTCGCCACCCTGACAGGTGAAAGCGTCACCGATGCAACTGCGGACCGCACGTTCGAAGACATGGGCCTCTATGTCGAAGAACTCGGCCTCAGCTTTGGTGTCGGCGAATCCACAACCGTCAGCCTCGGTAAACTTGCGCCCTCTTTCGGCAGTGCCTGGGACGATACTGCCGGTTTCTTTGGCGGCACGCTGGCAGAGGACTATGAGCTGACCGAGCAATTGGGCGTTTTGGCGGATGTTGAACTCGCCAATGCCGGCACCCTCTCCTTTGGGGTGTTCTTTGCCGATGACACCAGCCTCAGCCGCTCCTGGGGTGAAGATCGCGGTCGCAACCGCGCCTCTGCCGGTGGTGCAGGCAATACCGGTGAACTGGACAACTTTGCCATTCAGTGGGCCCATGAAGTAAATAACACCCGCTTCCACGTCGGTGCGCGCCACCTGAGCGCAAGCGTGGGCGATGTCGATGATGAGCAGGGCTTTGTCGCGGGCATTGGCCATTCCTTCGACGGCGGCCTGGACGTCTTTGCAGAAACGGCTTCCTTCTCCAACTTTGGCGGCACTGCGGACGACGCGACTTTTGTGACCCTCAATGCGGCCTATGCAATCGGCAACCTGACCCTCTCTGGCACCCTGTCGCAGCGCGATCTGGATACCTCTGGCAAGACAGATCTTCACTCGATCGCTGCCGAGTATGAGTTCCAGAACGGCATGACCCTTGGTGGCGCCCTGGCGTTTCAGGATGACAGCGGAGTGGAAGACACCATTCTTGGCGTCAACCTGATTATCCCCCTGGGCAGCTGAACATGATCCCTCGGGGCTGGTGAAACACTTCAAACCGAACCGGACTGGGCCGCAGCATTGCGGCCCTTTTTTCTTTTCCACCCCTCAATTCTCCCTGCGACAAACCGCCCAAAGAGGTTTTCAAAGTAAATTAGTCAGAATTAAAACTTGTATCCTTATTTTTTCTGTCAGATATTCGCTGCAGCCGGGACGAGTGAGTCCCTCGATAGCCTAGGGACCAGCCGCATGATCATATGCCATTGTACCCAGATCACGGATCACGACATCCATGCTGCCATCAACTGGATGCGGGATGCGGATCCTGCAACCATCATCACGCCGGGCAAGATCTACCGCGCCCTCGGAAAGGCAGCGGATTGCGGCGGATGCATGCCACTCTTCCTCGACACCATGCGAACGAATGATAAGATGACGGTACCGGCGGGGCTGCAGAACCTACGCCTTAGAACAACTCAGGAGAGCACCTATGAAGGGCGACCCCAAAGTCATCGACTATCTCAACAAAGCGCTGCGTCATGAACTGACCGCCGTCAATCAATACTGGCTGCATTACCGCCTGCAGGACGATTGGGGCCTGGGCAGCATGGCCAAGAAGAGCCGCGAAGAAAGCATCGAAGAGATGCAGCACGCGGATGATCTGATCCAGCGCATCCTTTTCCTGGGCGGGCATCCGAACCTGCAAAAGCTGGACCCGCTGCGGATTGGCCAAACCCCGAAAGAGACCCTCGAATGCGATCTGGCCGCCGAAGAGAGCGCACGCGCCCTCTATAAGGAAGCCCGCGAGGCCTGCGACAAGGCCGGTGACTATGTCACTATGAAACTGTTTGAAACTCTGCTGGCGGATGAGGAAGGTCACATCGACTTCCTCGAAACCCAGCTCGAACTACACGACCGGATTGGTGCTGAAAACTATGCACAACTCAACGCCACCAAAATGGATGAGGCTGAAGAGTAATCTGCTCTGGGCTGCCGCTTTTGCGGCAGCCACCCCCGGGGCAGCATTGGACCTTTCACCTCTTGCCCTGGGTGACCCCCACCTGAAGACCCTCCCCCGCAGTTCTGAAGATCAGGCACGGATCACGGAAGTCACCCGTGCGACCGGGGACTTCTCTCGCTCAGAAGCATTTGAAGCCCGACCTGCCGGCAGAGCCACGGTGCGCGCGCGCAGCGATGACGAAGCCTTCTCGCATCACAGTGCCAATCTATCCTTTGAACAGGAACTCGAATTCAAGCTCGGCAATGGGCTGTTCAAGAAGATCTGGGTCTTCTCGCCTGCCTCCACCCGTGCCTCTGACGGGTTGGGGCCGCTTTACAACGCGCGCTCCTGCCAGCGCTGTCATGTAAAAGACGGGCGCGGAGAAGTCCCGGAAGATCCGGATTACCGCTCCGCCTCGATGTTCCTGCGCATCTCGATCCCGGCCCCCGCGCCCAAAGAGATGCAAGCGATTGAGGACTATCTCGGCACCGCGCCTGATCCTGTCTACGGCGGCCAGCTGCAGGATTTCTCCCCACCCGGCATCGCACCGGAATACCGGCTGCGGGTCAGCTATTCACCGCTGACAGTCCCACTGAAGGGTGAAGCCCCCGCTACACTGCGCGTGCCCAGCTATGAGGCTGCCGAACTTGGCTATGGCCCACTGCACGAGGGGGCCATGCTCTCTCCTCGTATTGCACCGCCAATGATTGGGCTGGGCCTGCTGGAAGCAATCTCTGCCAAAGACATCCTCGCCAATGTGGATGAGCAGGACAACAACGGCGACGGCATCTCTGGGCGCGCAAACCTCACCTGGTCGCAAGAGTTTGACCAGGTCATGTTGGGGCGCTTTGGTCACAAGGCCGGCATGCCCACCCTGCACGAACAATCAGCAGCCGCTTTTTCAGGCGATATTGGCATCTCGACACCCCTGTTCCCGTCAGCTGCCGGGGATTGCACTGCAGCGCAGGTGGCTTGTCAGTCCGCCCCGCATGGCGACGGGGATATTCGCGGCACCGAGATTGATCAGGCCAATATGGATCTGGTGACCTTCTACAGCCGCAATCTGGGCGTGCCAGCGCGACGCAATATTGATGACCCAGAGGTGCTGCGCGGCAAAGAGATCTTCTATGCCGGTGGCTGCATCAGCTGCCACACACCCAAGTTTGTCACCCAGCGCCTCGCAGACCGGCCCGAAAACAGCTTTCAGCTGATCTGGCCCTACAGCGACCTTCTGCTGCATGATATGGGTGAGGGGCTGGCGGACAATCGCCCTGAAGGCCGCGCCACGGGCCGTGAATGGCGTACCCCCCCGCTCTGGGGCATAGGCCTTACAAAACAGGTAAACCCGCGCGCCACCTATCTGCATGACGGACGTGCCCGCACCCTGCTAGAGGCGATCCTCTGGCACGGCGGCGAGGCGGAAGCGGCAAGAAATCGTGTGACCGAACTGGATCCGGCGGACCGACGTGCCCTGATCCGCTTTTTGGAAAGTCTTTGAATTGAAACATCTGTTTTCAAGCGCTGTTCTAGCCCTTTCGCTTACAGCATCCTCCCTCCATGCGGATATGGTCGATGAAATCCTCGACCAGCAGATCCTGCCCGATATGCAGACCCTGGCTGAGAGCAGCGCGCATCTGGCAAATGCGGCGGAGCAGATGTGCCGCCCTGGGGTCAGTCCCCTGCGCGAAGCCTATGCCCAGGCCTTTGACGCCTGGATCCGTGTCAGCCACCTGCGCTTTGGCCCCAGCGAAGTCGAGAACCGCGCCTTTGCGCTTGCCTTTTGGCCGGATAGCCGTGGGAAAATTCCAAAGACACTTGCTGCCCATCTGCGCAAGGCAGATCCAGCACTTCTCTCTGATGCAAAGTTTGCCCAATCCTCCATCGCGGGTCGCGGTTTTTACGCTTTGGAGTTTTTCTATTTCAGCCCTGAGGACATCGGCGCAGAGCCCAGTGAATTCACCTGCGGGCTTACACGCGCCATTGCCCGCGACATCGCTAAAAACTCCGAAGCGATCTATCAAGACTGGCTAAGCGGCTACGCCACGCAGATGCGCGAGGCGCAGGGTCGCTATGCGAATGAAAGCGAAGTCAAACAGGAACTCTACAAAGCGCTGAACACCGGATTGCAGGTTCTATCTGATATGCGCCTTGGGCGTCCCCTGGGCGCATTTGACAAACCGCGCCCCAAACGAGCCGAGGCCTGGCGATCGGGACGCAGCCTTCACCACATCCTTCTTTCGCTTGATGCGCTGAAACAGCTGGCCCTCAGCCTTTCTGCCAAGGATCCGGCGCTGGCCGAGCGGTTGGAACAGGGATTTGATCGTGTCTTAGCCCGGGCCGAGGCACTGGACGACCCCCGCCTGGAAGGGGTTGCTGACCCGCAAAAGCGTTTTCGCATCGAAGCGCTGCAGCAGCAGGTCAATGATCTGCGAACCCTGATCGAGGCAGAGCTTGGGCCGTCACTGGGGGTTCTTGCGGGTTTCAACTCGCTCGACGGCGACTAACACTGGAGGCAAGGATGACAACAAGACGCAGTTTTCTGACGGGTCTCGCGGCCAGTGGCTTTCTCCCACAGGTCAGCTGGGCTGATGTCGGCACCCCGGCCTTTCTAACTGCCGGGCGCGACAGGCAGGGCCACTTTGTCCTTGTCGGCTTGAGTGGCGCCGGGGCCCCGCTCTTTCGCCACCAACTCCCAGGGCGCGGCCATGCTGCTGCCGGGCATCCCACGCGCCCAGAGGCGGTTGCCTTTGCCCGCAGGCCCGGCCAATTCGCCGAGGTCATCGATTGCAGAAGCGGCACAATCCTGACCAGACTGACGCCCCCCTCCGGGCACCATTTTTATGGCCACGGCTGCTTTTCCCCAGATGGCACAAGGCTGTTCACCACAGAGAATGACTATGACAACGCCCGCGGTGTCATCGGTATCTGGGAGGTAGGCACCAGCGGCTATCGCCGCATTGGCAGTTTCTCCTCTGGCGGGATAGGTCCTCATGATCTTTTGCTGCGCAATGGCGCGCAGGGTCCGCAACTTGTCGTGGCCAATGGTGGGATCGAAACCCACCCCGACAGCGGTCGCGCTAAGCTGAACCTTGCCACGATGCAAAGCAATCTAAGCCTCTTGTCGCTGAGCGGGCAACTGCTGGAGCAGGTCACTTTGCCGACTGACCTTCGGCTGAACTCCATTCGCCATCTTACCCTAGCATCCGATGGAACCATCGGCTTTGCCATGCAATGGCAGGGCGATGCGGGCCAAGGGCACCCGATTGTTGGCCTCCACAGATCCGGCGGGTATCTGCAGCTTTTGGCCGAAGGGGACCCTCGTCTGCATAACCTGAATGGATATGGCGGCTCCCTCGCCTTCTCGGCAGATGGGGCGGAAATTGCCGTCACCTCCCCGCGCGGCGGCGTGGTTCAGGTTATGAACACACAGTCCGGCGAGATAGTACGAGAACACCAGCTGGCAGATGTCTGCGGCCTCAGCTCTGGTCGAAGCCATCTGATTGCCAGCACCGGGCAAGGTCACATTTGCCAGCTCACTCCCAAGGGCAGCACATTGCTGCATCAGGATGAAATCGCCTGGGACAACCACCTGATCGCCCTCCCCCAGCTCTGAGCCGCTGTCGTTGAAAACCAATCAAAAAGCAGAAACGCAGTTTCGGCTGCGTTTTTCTTTACCTCGCGCAAAAACGAAAGCACAACGAAAATAAAGAGTGACTCTTCGAAAGGGTTTCACTATGGAGATTTCGAAAGGAACCGCCATGGATGCCACCAGCCGTCACGCAAGGATTTTGGAACTTCTCAACACGCAGGACCGTGTCGAAGTGGAAGAGCTTTCCGCCCTGTTTTCAGTTTCGCTGCAAACCATTCGCACTGACCTGCGGGATCTGGCGGCACGCGGCGCTCTGTCTCGGATACATGGTGGCGCCGTGCGCCTTAGCTCCGCTGCGAACCGTGCCTATGCGGAGCGGCGCAAGCAGAACGCAGATACCAAGCAAAACATGGGAACACTGGCGGCAAGCCTGATCCCGGACCATTGCTCCCTTGCCCTCAATATCGGAACTTCGACGGAACAGGCCGCAAGGGCGCTGGCCTGTCACAAAGGGCTGACCGTTCTCTCCAACAATATTAATATCATCAATATTATGATGGGCGGGGAAGCCAAGGAGTTGATCCTGGCGGGCGGCACAGTGCGCCAGAGCGATGGCGCCATTGTCGGCGAAGATGCGGTTGAGTTCATCAATCGATACAAAGTCGACTATGCAGTTATCGGTGCCTCGGCCCTGGATGCTGATGGGGCTGTGCTGGATCATGACAGTCGCGAAGTTTCGGTCGCACGTGCAATTCTGCGCAATGCCCGCACCAAGATCCTGCTCTGTGACAGTAGCAAGTTCTCCTGCTCCGCTCCGGTCCGGATCTGCGATATCTCCGATCTCGATATTCTTGTCACCGACTACCCGCCCCCTGCCGCATTCCAGGAGGCTGCAGATGCAGCTGGCACCCGCATCCTAATAATCGACAAAATCGAAAGTCGCGAAAATGACTGACAACGCTACCTCCACCGGCACAATCACGGATCTCTTCATCATTGGCGGCGGCATCAATGGCTGTGGCATTGCACGCGACGCCGCCGGGCGCGGTCTTTCGGTGACGCTGGCAGAGATGAAGGATCTCGGCTGGGCCACCTCCTCGGCCTCGACCAAGCTGTTCCACGGAGGCCTTCGCTATCTGGAATACTTTGAGTTCCGACTGGTGCGCGAAGCCCTGATCGAGCGTGAGGTGCTGCTGCGGGCGATGCCCCATATCTCCTGGCCCATGCGCTTTGTCTTGCCCTTTCACAAAGACATGCGCTTTGACAGCGAGACACCCACCTCCAAATTGCTCACCACCTTTATGCCTTGGATGAAGGGGCGGCGTCCCGCCTGGCTGATCCGGTTGGGGCTGTTCCTCTATGACAGCTTGGGCAAGCGCGGGATCCTGCCCGGCACCCGTAGCCTCGACCTGCATCACGATGCGGCCGGAGGACCATTGAAAGGCAAGTTCAAGCGCGCCTTCGAGTATTCCGACTGCTGGGTCGAGGATGCGCGTCTGGTGGTACTGAATGCCCGCGACGCCCAGGCCCGCGGGGCGGAGATCCTGACCCGCACCGAAGTTCTGTCAGCTGAGCGCCATGCGGACCATTGGCTGGTGCGCACCAAGGACCATGCCACCGGCAAAGAGCAAGAGCATCGCGCCAAGATGCTGGTCAATGCAGGCGGCCCCTGGGTGGCAGATGTGCTGCATCAGAAACTGGGGCAGAACAGCCGCGAAAATGTCCGTTTAGTGCGTGGCAGCCATATCGTGGTGCCAAAGCTCTTTGATCATGGCCGTTGCTACTTCTTCCAAGGCGAAGACGGCCGCATCATCTTTGCCATCCCCTATGAGGAGGATTTCACCCTGATTGGCACCACCGATGCAGACCATCCTGATCCACAGACGCGGCCCAGCTGCACCCCGGAAGAACAGGGCTATCTGGTCGATTTCGCATCGAACTACTTCGAAAAACCGCTATCGCGTGCGGATGTCATCTGGACCTACTCCGGCGTTCGCCCGCTTTATGATGATGGCGCCAGCTCGGCCACTGCGGCCACCCGCGAATATGTGCTGACATTGGATCAGGCGCAGGCGCCGCTCCTGAATGTCTTTGGTGGGAAGATTACCACCTATCGCAAGCTGGCAGAGGCAGCGCTGGCCAAAATCGGCGAGGCCCTGCCCGGTCTGTCAGGCGATTGGACCGCAGGTGTTGCGATGCCTGGTGGCGATTTTGCGGTTGAGGATGTGTCGAAACTGGTGGCCAAACTGGCTGCCGATTTCCCCTTCCTCTCCGCCTATGCCAGCCGCCGCCTGATCCGCGCTTATGGCACCGAAGCCTGGGAGATACTGGGAGATGCCAAATCCGCCGCCGATCTGGGTCAGGATTTTGGCGCAACTATAACTGCACGAGAGCTCGACTGGGCAATTGCCCGCGAATGGGTACGGACAGGCGAGGATTACCTGTGGCGCCGCACCAAATTGGGGCTGCGGCTGGATGAAGCCCAGCGCGCTGCCGTGGATGCCTATATTCAGGACCAGTTGACCCAGCGTGCTGCCTGACCCTCGGCAGTTTTGTGAAAAGGCAAAGGGCTAAGGGTGATTGGGTTTTGTTGCGGGGGAACAACCCATATGAGCCCGCATGCCTGACAACGCCCAAGATTAGTATCAGCAAGGCTGACAGGTTGTTTCGCGCGCGAAACAACCTGCCTTTTCAGAATAGATAGGGATCACATCCAAAGGGCATCGGCCTCAGAATTCGACGCCTTTCTGTGCCTTTACCCCGGCGCGGAACGGGTGCTTGATCTGCCCCATCTCGGTGACCAGATCGGCGATCTCGATCAGCTCTTCTTTGGCGTTCCGGCCTGTCAGAACAACATGGGTCATGGCTGGCTTTTTCTCCACCAGAAACTCCAGCACTTCTTCGAGGTCGAGATACTCATAACGCAGCGCGATGTTGATCTCATCCAAGAGCACCATGGTATTGCGCTCATCCAGGATCATCTCCTTGGCCTTCTCCCAGCCCTTTTGCGCAGCCGCAATGTCGCGCGCCTTGTCCTGGGTCTCCCAGGTGAAACCCTCGCCCATGGCGTAGAACTGACACAGATCGCTGAAGTTCTCCTCGATCAAGGTGCGCTCTCCGGTCTGCCAGGCGCCCTTGATGAACTGCACCACGGCCGAGGGCATCCCATGGGCGATACAGCGCATGATCATGCCAAAACCAGAAGAGGATTTCCCCTTGCCGGGACCGGTGTGGACGATGATCAGGCCCTTTTCACCCTCTTTTGTTTTCATCATCCGGTCACGCGCGGCCTTCTTCTTGGCCATTTTTGACGCGTGACGGGCGGCTTCTTCTTCTGAGATGCCGGTTTCAGACTTTTCACTCATTTGCGCTCTCCCGCTGTTCGCCCCATGTCTTGACAAAGAAGGGTGCAATAGCGCAAGGGGGTTCAGCTGGTTCCTGGGGAAACCTGGGCGAAGAGGGAATGTGACAGCTGGAATTATCTGGCAAAAAGCACAGCCGCCCCCGCGACCGTGACCGGATGAGACCGCCATGCCACTGGGACACCCCGGGAAGGCAGGAGGGTCGACAGAGCGCACGCTCTGGCATCCGCAAGCCGGGAGACCTGCCAGCAAGAGGAGATTTCAACGGGCGGACGGGGTGTTCCGCGACCGGTTGGGGGGCCAAGCACGATATTGCCCCCATCTGGCCGAGCCCCCTGTTTGCCGACCGCAACAGGAGATGCGCGAATGGCTGAAGACAAGGCGGAGACGCCCGCGAGCAACGCGGCACCGGTGACGCTGACCGTATGCCTCACCTGCCGGAATGAAGGCGCGGATCCGGAGGCCACACGCCCCGGCACTCTCTTGCATGACGCCCTGAAAGAGGCGGGCATGCCTGAGGGCGTCACCCTGCGCGGTGTCAAATGCCTCTCCGCTTGCTCGCGCAGCTGCACCGTGTTGCTGACCGGCGGCGAAGAGCGCTGGAGCTATGTCTATGGGGATATGGATCCCGAAGAACACGTGGCAGAGATTCTGACCGGCACCGCAGCCTATGCCGCTACCGCCGACGGTCTGGTCCCCTGGCGCGAGCGCCCCACAGCATTTCGCAAACAATCCGTTGCCCGCATCCCGCCGGCTGCTTTCCCTTCCGAGGAGTAATTCATGAGCAACCTCAACAAGATCCCCGTCACCGTCATCACCGGATTTCTGGGCGCGGGCAAAACCACTTTGATCCGTCATCTGATGCAGAACCCGCAGGGCAAGCGTCTGGCGGTTGTGGTCAATGAGTTTGGCACCGCTGGCGTGGATGGCGAGATCCTGAAATCCTGCGCGGATGAAAACTGTCCGGCTGAGAACATCATGGAACTGGCCAATGGCTGCATCTGCTGCACCGTTGCCGATGACTTCATCCCCACCATTGAACAGCTGATGGACCTGCCCGAAAAGCCCGATCACATCGTGATCGAAACCTCTGGCCTGGCGCTGCCCAAACCGCTGCTGAAAGCCTTTGACTGGCCCGCGATCCGCTCCCGCATCACCGTGGACGGAGTTGTGGCACTGGCGGATGCGGAAGCCGTTGCCAAAGGCCAGTTCGCGACTGATCTGGACGCAGTGCAGGCGCAACGCGAAGCAGATGAGGGTATCGATCACGAAACCCCGCTGTCGGAACTGTTCAAGGATCAGATCTCTTGTGCCGATATCATTCTCCTGTCCAAGGCCGATCTGGCCGGCGAAGAGGGAGTCGAGCAGGCCCGCGCCACCATTGAGGCCGAAGCTCCGCGCAAGCTGCCGATCCTGTCGATGTCCGAAGGCGTGATTGATCCCCGCGTCATCCTGGGGCTTGAGGCCGCGGCCGAAGACGATCTGGATGCGCGCCCCTCCCATCACGAGCATCATCACCACCACGATGATGACGACGATCACGACCATCATCACGACCACGACCACAGCCATGACGAATTTGACACAATCGTTGTCGAAATGGGCGAAGTCAGCGATCCGGAAGCGCTGCAAAATGCCATCGTGAATCTTGCCCGGACCCGCAATATCCTGCGCGTCAAAGGCTATGTCGCGGTGGAAGGAAAACCGATGCGGATGCTTGTGCAGGCCGTGGGCGAACGCCTGCGCGCTCAATATGACCAACCCTGGGGCGCACAAGAGCGCAAAACCGCACTGGTGGTCATCGCTGAGCATGACAATATTGACGAAGTGGCCATCCGCGCCGCTCTGGGGGCCTGAAACTGATGCCCAACGGCGAAACCTCAGGTGTTTCGCCCGGCGGAAACGCCGGGCAGCGCCCGACCTCCCCCACAGGAGGGCGCTTCGCTTCCTCCCGAGGCCGGGCACTGCCCTCAGCTCTTCTTTTGGAAAGGGCCTGACACATGCATGTCGTCTTCCGCGAAAGCCACGGCCTTGACGAGACTGATACCCCGCAGGATCTGGGGCAAACCCCTGCGGATCTTGTGGTGCTGTCCTTCTCTGACAGCGACCTCGGCGCCTTTGCAGCAGGTTGGCACCGGGCGGAGGGCAAACTGCCCAGGCTCCGGGTCGCCAACCTCGTCGCGCTGAAGCACCCCCTCTCGGTCGACGTCTACGCGGAACAGACACTTGAGGGCGCCAAGGGCGTCCTTGTCCGTCTCATTGGCGGCGAAAGCTATTGGTCCTACGGCCTCGCCACCCTGCAGGACCTGGCCCGCCGTAAGGGCATCGCGCTGGCAGTGCTGCCGGCCGACGGGCGTGAAGACCCTCGCCTGGACGAACTCTCTACCCTGCCCGTCTCTACCCTGCGCCGTCTGCAATCCCTCTGCGATGCCGGAGGCACCGTCGCGGCCCAGGCCGCCCTCGCCCAGCTTTCGCTGGCTGCTGGGCTATATGCAGGGCCAGTGCTTGGCCTCAAAACCACGCCTGAACACGGCTTCTACGACCCGGCCAAGGGCGTTCTGGCGGAACTGCCGCCGCAGGACAAACCGCTGGTTCTGGTCAGCTTCTATCGCTCATACCTCACTGCCGCCGACACCGCCCCGGTGGATGCGCTGATCGAAGAGCTGCGTGCCCGTGGCTACGCCGCCTATGGCGTCTTTGCCGCCAGTCTCAAGGCCCCTGCCGCCGCAAACTGGCTGCGCGACAAACTCCCGGAACTGGCCCCGACGGCCATCATCAACGCCACCGCATTTTCCGCCCAGGGCACCGACGGCAGCGCCTCTCCGCTCGGCGCGACCGGCTGCCCGGTGTTCCAGGTTGCACTGTCCACCGCGCGCCGCAAGGATTGGCTCGAGGCCGACCGCGGCCTCTCCCCTGCCGACCTCGCCATGCATGTCGTCCTGCCCGAGGTTGATGGCCGCATCTTTGCCGGCGTCGTCAGCTTCAAATCGCCGGGCAAAAAAGACCCCGACCTGCAGTACTCCCGCTTTGCCCACCGCGCTGACACGGACCGCATCAAGGCAGCCGTGGACCGTGTCGAAGGCTGGCTGCGCCTCGCCAATGTGCCCAATGCGGACAAACGCCTTGCCCTGATCCTCTCCACCTACCCCGGCCGCGATCACAACCTCGCCCATGCCGTCGGGCTCGACGCACTGGCCTCCTGCGACGCGATCCTGCGTGAGCTGTGGGACAAGGGTTACACGGTCGAACCGCAAGAAAACACCGGCTTGCGGCTGATGGAAGAGACCCTCAGCCTCCCTCTCTCTGACTACAAATCCGCCCTATCCACCCTGCCGCAAGATCTGCAGAACACCCTGGCGGAGGCCTGGGGGGACCCGGAAGGCGATGCAGACTTTCGCGATGGGGCCTTTCACTTCAAAGCTTTGCGCGCAGGTAAGGCCCTGGTTGCGCTGCAGCCCGAACGTGGCGAAGTGAAAACCCGCGTCGACGACTACCACGACCTGGACCGCACCCCTCGGCATGCCTATGTGGCCTTCTATCTGTGGCTGCAAAGCCAAGCAGACGCGCTGGTCCATATCGGCGCCCATGGCACGCTGGAATGGCTGCCGGGCAAGGCGGTAGCGCTCTCCGGTGCCTGCTGGCCCGAAGTGCTGACGGGCTCGCTGCCCGTTGCCTATCCCTTTATTGTCAACGATCCTGGCGAGGCCGCGCAGGCCAAACGCCGCATTGGTGCTGTCACGCTTGGCCACCTGCCGCCGCCGCTGGCGCAGACCAACCTACCCGAGGGTATGTCACGGCTCGAAAGCCTCTTGGACGAATACTCCACCGCCGACGGCCTCGACCCGGCCCGCCGCGACCGCCTTATTGATGACATCCGGGCCGAGGCGCAGGGAACCGGTGTCGAGGCCGACCTCGGCCTCACCCCCGATACCTCCCCAGCTGAGGCGATCACCCGCATCGACGCCTTTGTCTGCGACATCAAGGAAAGCCAATACGGCGAAGGCCTGCATATCTTTGGCACCGGCCAGTGCGGGACTGAGGAACGCGCAGGCCTGATCGCCGCGTTGGACGGCAAAATCGTCACCCCCGGCCCCTCTGGTTCGCCGTTTCGCGGCCGCGCCGATGTGATCCCCACGGGCCGCAACCTCTTTACCACAGATCCAAGATCGGTGCCATCGCGGGCGGCGCATGCGCAGGGGGTCAAATTGGCGGAAGAGCTGCTGCGCCGCCACCTCCAGGACCATGGCGACTGGCCCAAGGGGCTGGTGATCGACCTCTGGGGCTCCGCCACCATGCGCACCGCGGGTGAGGAATTTGCCATGGCGCTGCACCTTGCAGGCCTGGCGCCGAAATGGGACGAGAACTCCGAGCGCGTCTCCGGTTTCGAGGTGCTGCCGCTCTCGATGCTGAACCGCCCGCGCATCGACGTGACCCTGCGCGTCTCCGGCCTGTTCCGTGATGTCTTTCCGGGCCTCGCCCAGATGTTCGAAAGTGCCGCCGCCGCCCTTGCGCAGCGCGAGGAAACCCAGGCCGACAACCCATACCTGACAGAGACCCCCCGCGTCTTTGGACCCAAACCGGGCCAATACGGGCTGTCGATGAACCCGCATCTGGACGACTATACGGATGAGGCCCGCCAAGCTGCTGGCGAGGCCTGGCTCAACGCCTCCTCCCACGCCATCGACGCCAAGGGCGCCATCCATGACGCCCGCGAAGCGCTGGAGGTCCGGTTGCAGGGCGCCGACAGCTTTGTGCATCTACAGGACCTGCCAGAAACCGACCTGCTGGTCGCCTCAGACTATGCCGCGCATGAGGCCGGTTTTGCCGCCGCCATGGCCCGCATCGGCCAGGCGACGCCTGCGCTCTACCACATGGACGCGACCCGCCCGGACAAACCGCAGGCGCGCTCCCTGGGTGAGGAAATCGCCCGCGTCACCCGCGCCCGTGCTGCCAATCCGGACTGGGCCACCTCGATGATGAACCACGGCTTCCGCGGCGCCGCCGAAATCGCCGCCACCCTCGACCATATGGCCGCCTTTGCCCATCTGGCGCAGGTGGTGCAGCCGCATCTGTTTGATCTCTACTTCGAAGCCACCCTGGGCCGCGACGATCTGGTGGACTTCATGCAGCGTGAGAACCCGGAGGCATTGCAGGCCATGCGCGACCGCTTCCGCGCCCTGTTTGATGCCGGTCTATGGAGCACGAGGCGCAATTCGATCATGGCCGATCTGGAGGGGGCAGCATGAATGCCACCACCCCCAAAGTCTATGGCTGGTGTCCCGGCGCCCTGCGCCCGATGATGTCCGGCGACGGGCTGGTGGTGCGGGTGCGTGCGCCGCTGGGGCGGCTGACACCTGATCAGGCGCGCGGTGTGGCAAGGCTGTCGCAGGAGTTTGGCAGCGGGCTGCTGGATATCTCCGCCCGCGCCAACCTGCAGATGCGCGGCATCCGCGAAGAGGCGCATGATGCATTGATCGCCGGCCTACGTGATCTCGGCCTCATTGACCCCGATGCCCAGGCCGAGGCCCGCCGCAATGTCCTGCTCGCGCCCTTCTGGAGCGAAGGGGATGAAACCCACGCTATCGCCACAGACCTGAGCGCCGCGCTGACTGCGGCCACAGATCTCTTCCTACCGGGGAAATTCGGCTTTGCCGTCGACTGCGATGAAGCACCGGTCCTGCAAGACACCGCCGCCGACATCCGCATCGAACGCTCCTGCGAGGCTCTCATCCTGCGGGCCGACGGCGCGGAGACTGGCAAACCCGTCACGCGGGAAACCGCCGTTTCCGAAGCCCTGGCCCTGGTCCGCTGGTTCCTGGAGCAAGGCGGCGCGCCAGAGGGGCGTGGCAGGATGCACCGTCTCATTGCGCGCCGCGCACCGCCACCAGCGCATGTCGCCCCCTGGGTAAAAGCAAGCTTCACCGCAGAACCCGGACCTGTCTCTGCGGGAACGCTCGCGGCATTGGAGTTCGGCCAGATGCCTGCTGCCACCCTGGCCAAACTGGCAGACTACGGCGCCATCCGCCTCACCCCTTGGCGCGCGCTGCTGGTGGAAGGCGCCGATAGCCTGCCGCCTCTGCCCGGTCTGATCCTGGATGCAAGGGATCCGCGCCTGCAAGTCATCGCCTGTACCGGGGCACCCGGCTGCCTGCAGGCGCTTTCGCCAACCCGCGACTTGGCTCGCAGTCTGGCAAAACAGCTCCCCGCGGGCACCACTGTGCATGTGTCGGGCTGTGCCAAGGGTTGCGCTTGCCCGGCCCCCGCCCCGCTCACCCTGACCGCCACCGGCCAAGATGAATTCTCCCTGATCCGCCATGGCACTGCCGCAGATCAGCCGCTAAAGACCCGCCTGAGCGCCGCCGCGTTGCGCGCCTCTCCCGAACTTTTGAAAGAGGGCAGCTGACATGCTCCACACCTATGAAACCAACGGCGCCGCGATCTATGCTGAGAGCTTTGCCACCATTCGCCGCGAAGCAAACCTCACCCGTTTCAACAAGGACGAGGAAAGCGTCGTGGTGCGTATGATCCACGCGGCCGGCATGGTCGGGCTGGAGGAACATGTGCGCTTCTCAGAAGGTATGGCGGAAACCGCCCGTGCTGCGCTGGCCCAAGGCGCCCCGATCCTTTGCGATGCTTATATGGTCAGCGAGGGCATCACCCGCCCGCGGCTGCCCGCAGATAACGAAGTCATCTGCACCCTGCGCGACCCGAAGGTGCCCGAAATGGCCAAGGAAATGTCCAACACCCGTTCGGCAGCCGCGCTTGAGCTGTGGCGCCCGAAACTGGAGGGCGCTGTGGTGGCCATCGGCAATGCCCCAACCGCGCTGTTCCACCTGCTGAACATGCTGAAAGACCCATCCTGCCCGCGCCCCGCCGCCATCATCGGCTGCCCGGTGGGTTTTGTCGGAGCGATGGAATCCAAAGACGCGTTGATGGAAGACCTGCCGGTGCCTTCGATGATCGTCAAAGGCCGTCTGGGCGGCTCTGCCATCACTGTTGCAGCGGTGAACGCGCTGGCGAGCTGGAAAGAGTAATGATGGGTAAAGTCATCTGCGCAGGGCTTGGCCCCGGTGATCCAGACCTGATGAGCGTGCGCTCGCACCGGCTGATTTCCGGCGCGCGCCATATCGCCTATTTTCGCAAGGCTGGCCGCCAGGGCCAGGCCCGCGCCATCGTCGAGGGCATGCTGGGTGACAACGTCACCGAACACGCGATGGAATACCCGGTCACCACCGAGATTCATTTCTCGGACCCGGAATACAACCGCGTTCTGGGCGAATTCTACGACCAATGGGCCGATACCTTGGCGGAGATCGCCCAGAGTGAAGACGTTGTGGTGCTCTGCGAGGGCGACCCGTTTCTCTATGGCTCTTACATGCATCTCTATACCCGCCTGCAGGGCCGTACGGCGCAAGAGATCGTGCCCGGCATCACCGGCATGTCCGGTTGCTGGACTGCCTCGGGCCAGCCAATCACCTGGGGTGATGATGTGCTGACCGTGGCGATGGCCACCCTGAGCGAGGATGAACTCGCCAAGCGCGCCGCCGAGACCGACGCTCTGGTGGTGATGAAGATCGGCCGAAACCTGCCCAAGCTGCGCCGAGCACTGGAACGTGCGGGCCGTGCAGATGACGCCTGGCTGGTCGAGCGTGGCACCATGCCGGGGCAGACCGTACAAAAACTGTCGGAGATCACGGGCGAGGTTCCTTATTTCTCCATCGTATTGGTTCACGGACAGGGGCGCCGACCATGAGCATGAGTGACAAAGGCTGGGTGGTGATCGCTGGGCTTGGCCCTGGAAACGAGGCGCTGGTGACCCAGGAAGTGCGCGACACCATCGGGGAAGCCACTGATATTGTGGGTTATATCCCCTATGTGAAGCGCATCGATCAGCGCGAAGGCCTGACCCTGCATGCGACCGACAACCGGGTTGAGGTCGATCGCGCCACCCATGCGCTGGAGATGGCCGCCGAGGGCAAGCGTGTGGTTGTGGTCTCCTCCGGTGATCCTGGCGTGTTCGCCATGGCCTCTGCCGTGTTCGAAGCATTGGAAAACAATGCCGAAGCCCGTCCTGAATGGCTGGATCTGGAGATCAAGGTTCTGCCCGGCATCACCGCCATGTTGGCTGCTGCTGCCGCCATCGGCGCGCCTTTGGGGCATGACTTCGCGGCCATCAACCTCAGCGACAATCTGAAGCCTTGGAGCCTGATTGAAAAACGGCTGCAGCTGGTCGGCGAGGCAGGCTTGGCAATGGCTTTTTACAACCCGCGCTCTAAATCGCGGCCGCATCAGTTTGCCCGTGCACTTGAAATCCTGCGGGGCGCCTGTGGTGAGGAGACCCTGATCACATTCGCCCGCGATGTGACCAAGCCGGGACAGGAGTTGCTGACAGTGCCACTGAAAGACGCGATGCCCGAGATGGCCGACATGCGCACCGTGGTGATTGTCGGCAACCACGACACCCGGCGGGTGGGCAATTATGTCTACACACCGCGCTACGCGACTGAAAGCTAGGGGTTAGGACGCCGGATGCGCCAGCCAGGCAATAACCTCTGCCACGCGGCCCTTGACGGGGCGGCCCGGCAACTCGGGTCTGTCGATCATAATGACTGGCAGGCCGAGGCTGCGCGCGGCCGTGAGCTTGGCCACGGCACCGATGCCGCCGGCGTTCTTGGCCACCACTTGGGTAATGCCATGGCGCTGCATCAGCGCGGTATCACCGGCCGCATCAAAGGGCCCGCGAGCGATCTCCACCGTCGTGTTCGGCAGCGGCAGGGGCGCATCAGGCTGGTCCACCAGACGCAGCAGATAGTGGTGCTGGGGCTTGGCCGCAAATTGGCTGAGGTTCTGCTTTCCGATTGCCAGAAACACCCGCGCGGGCATCTCAGGCAGCGCATCCACCGCGCTGTCGATGCTGTCCACATGGATCCAATTGTCGCCCTCGCCCGCCTGCCAGGCCGGACGTTCAAAGGCGCAGAGTGGCACACCCGCCGCCACACAGGCCTGGACCGCATTGGTACTCATCTGCGCGGCGAAGGGGTGGGTTGCGTCGACCACATGGGTGATGGCTTCGGCCGTGAGGTAAGCCGCCAGGCCTTCGGCGCCGCCAAAACCGCCAACACGCGTGGGCAGCGGCTGGCTGACCGGCTTGGCGGTGCGACCCGCATAAGAAAACACCGCATCCGCGCCTGCCCCGGCCAGGGTCTTGGCCAGCGTCGAGGCTTCGGTGGTGCCGCCCAGAAGAAGGATGCGTGTCATGTCTGATGGCCTTTCCAAACACTGGCTCTCTATCATTGGTCTGGGCGAAAATGGCCTGGAATCCTTAAGCGATGCAAGTCGGAAGGCGCTGGCGGAGGCAGAAGTCATATTCGGTGGCCCGCGGCATTTGGAACTGGCGGATGCTGGCGCCAAGGGGCAGCCTTGGCCAGTGCCCTTTTCGACCGAGCCGGTGCTGGCCCTGCGCGGGCGACGCGTGGTTGTTTTAGCCTCGGGCGATCCGTTCTGGCATGGGGCCGGTGGGTCGCTGATGCGCGATCTGGAGGCGGAGGAATGGGTCTCGCACCCGGTGCCCTCTTGTTTTGCGCTGGCGGCCAACCGACTGGGTTGGAAGCTGGAAGAGGTTCTATGCCTGGGCCTGCACGCGGCACCCTATGCGCGGTTGCTGCCGCTCCTGGGCCGGGGTGTGCGGGTGATCTGCACCCTGCGGGATGGAGCTGCATCCGGCGAGTTGGCAGCCTGGCTGGTTGCGAATGGCCAGCCGGATGCGCAGCTCTGTGTGATGGAACGGCTGGGCGGGCCCAAGGAACAACTGCACCGCACCACGGCAGAAACATGGGATCTGGCGCCGGGGGGGGCTCCGGTCCTTATGGCCATCGAGGCCAAGCGGCCCGGGCTGCCGCAGGCTTCGGGGCTGGCGGATGCGCATTTCGCCAGCGATGGACAGATCACCAAACGCCCGGTGCGGGCGCTGACACTGTCGGCGCTGGCACCGCGTCCGGGCGAGCTTTTGTGGGATATCGGCGGCGGCTCCGGCTCTGTCTCAGTCGAGTGGTGCCTGGCGGCACGCGGCGCGCGGGCAGTGACGTTTGAGCCGCGCGAGAGCCGTCTGGAAAACATCCGCGCCAATGCCGCGACCTTTGGCCTTGATCACCGGATGACGGCCGTTTTGGGCAAGGCCCCGGACGTATTGGAGGGCCAGCCCCTGCCTGATTGCGTGTTTATTGGCGGCGGCGGTTCGCAGGCGCTGTTGCGCCATCTGTGGGAGATCCTCCCCGAAGGCACGCGGCTGGTGGCCAATGGCGTCACGCTGGAGACAGAGACCCTGCTGATGCAGGCCCATGCTGCACAAGGCGGGCACTTGATGAAGGCGGAGATTGCAGAGGTCGGACCGCTTGGCTCCATGCGCGACTGGCGCCGGGCACGGCCTGTCATCCAGTGGAGCGTCACCCGATGAAAGTGGCGGGCATAGGTTTTCGCGGCGTTGCGACGGCGACGGATTTGCAGGCGGCGTTGGCGCTGACCGGCGAGCGTGTGGATGCGCTTGCCTCGATCGCGGAGAAAGCCGAGACGCCCGCCATGCAGGAATTTGCGCGCAGTACCGGACTGCCGGTGATTGCGCTGCAAGAGAGCGATATTGCCGGGGAGCAGACCCTTACCTGCTCGCCCCGGATCAAGGCGCGGTTTGCCACCGGCTCGCTGGCGGAAGCCGCGGCGCTGGCGGGCGCGCGCCATGGAGCACGGGGCGCGCGGGCGCGCCTCTTGGCCCCGAGAGTTGTCACCGCGGATGGGCTTGCCACCGCGGCTATAGCAGAAAGACTTGAGCCATGACCGTTCACTTCATTGGCGCCGGACCGGGCGCTGCCGACCTTTTGACCTTGCGCGGGCGCGACATCATCGCCTCCTGCCCGGTGTGCCTATACGCGGGCTCGCTGGTACCGGAGGAGATCCTGGGCCACTGCCCGGCGGATGCGAAGATCGTCAACACGGCCGCCATGGATCTGGAGGCCATCGTGGCGGAGATCAAGGCCGCCCATGAGGCAGGCCAGGATGTGGCGCGGCTGCATTCCGGCGATCTGTCTGTCTGGTCTGCAATGGGCGAGCAACTGCGCCGCCTGAAGGCCGAGGGCATTCCGGTGAGCGTCACCCCCGGTGTGCCGTCCTTTGCCGCCGCAGCCGCCGCGCTGGGAACCGAGCTGACCCTGCCGGGCCTGGGCCAGTCGGTGGTGCTGACCCGTACGCCGGGGCGGGCCTCCTCGATGCCCGAGGGTGAATCGTTGGAGAACTTCGCGCGGACCGGCGCCACACTGGCGATCCATTTGTCGATCGGCAATCTGGATCATGTGGTCGACAGCCTGACGCCCCACTACGGTGCTGACTGCCCGGTAGCAGTGGTCTACCGCGCCAGCTGGCCGGATCAGCAGATCCTCCGCGCCACGCTGGAGACCCTGAAAGAGACGCTGGATGAGAAGATCTCCCGCACGGCGTTGATCCTGGTGGGGCCGGTGCTGAAGGGCGAGGGCTTTGACGAAAGCTGCCTCTATTCCGCCGATTACGACCGCCGTTACCGACCGCAGAGCGCCGAGAGCCCCTGGTCGAGCTGGAGCCATGGCGATGATTGAAGCAGTATCACGTGCCGCGGGCCTAAGCTCAGGCCTCTGCAATGCCAACAAACGAACGCAAAGGGCTGCTCCGGACCGCGGGGTGGCGCAAGCGCGCCGTCCCGGGGGGGCGGTCCGGCGCGGCCCGGCCTGCGGCCGGGCGAGACATAAGGAGACCGCGCAATGAACCCTCCCGGACTGATGATCTCGGCGCCCTCCTCTGGCACCGGCAAGACCACCGTGATGCTGGGCCTTCTGCGGGCACTGGCTGAGGACGGCCTCACCGTGCAGCCCTACAAGAGCGGACCGGATTATATCGACCCGGCCTTCCACCTGGCGGCGGCGAAACGGCCCAGCTTCAATCTGGACACCTGGGCGATGGATGCGGGCCTGCTGGATGCGGTCACCGGTCAATCGGCGGGCGCGGAAATCTGTGTCGGCGAAGGCTCCATGGGGCTTTACGATGGGGTGGCGACACGCGGCCAGTCGGGGTTTGGCTCCTCTGCCGAAACCGCCAAGCGCATGGGCTGGCCGGTGGTTCTGGTTGTGGACGTGGGCGGCCAGGCGCAATCGGCGGCGGCCACGGCACTGGGGTTTAAGAATTACGACCCCGAGCTGCCCTTTGCAGGTGTGATCCTGAACCGGGTGGCAAGCCCGCGTCACGAACGCCTCACCCGGCTGGGGATGGAAAAAGCCGGTATCAAGGTGCTGGGCTCCCTGCCCCGGCGCGGTGATCTGGCCCTGCCGGAGCGGCATCTGGGCCTGATTCAGGCGGTGGAGCACCCGGATCTGGAAGCCGCCATCGCAGGCTATGCCGCCTTCCTGCGCGAAAATGTGGATCTGGAAGCGATCAAAGCCGCCGCCATGTCCGGTGCCGCGCCTGCCCCTGCCAGCCTGCCAACACCACCGGCCCAGCGGATTGCCCTGGCGCGGGATGCAGCGTTTTCCTTCACCTATCCGCATCTTCTGACCGGTTGGCGTGCGGCCGGAGCAGAAATCCTGCCCTTCTCTCCGCTGGCGGATGAGGCCCCAGCAGCGGACGCAGATCTGGTCTGGCTGCCGGGCGGATACCCTGAGCTGCATGGCGGCGCCCTGGCTGCGGCAGAGACCTTCCGTGCAGGCGTACGGAAACATGCCGAAACCAAGCTGGTGCATGGCGAATGCGGCGGCTATATGGCCCTGGGCGAAGCACTGATCGACAAGCAAGGCACCCGCCACCAGATGCTGGGCCTCTTGGGGCTTGTGACCTCATATGAAAAACGCAAGTTCCACCTGGGTTACCGCCGCGCTATTCTGCAGGCCGACATGCCCGGGTTTGGCACCGGCAATGCCCTGCGCGGGCATGAGTTCCACTACTCGACCATTCTGGAGGAACCTGACGCGCCCTTGGCCAATGTCATGGATGCTGACGGCAACCCAGTACCGGAAACCGGCTCGATCAAGGGCCATGTGACCGGCACCTTCTTCCACCTGATCACCGGAGAACAGGCATGAGCGGCTTTGTCAGCTTTGTGTCATCTGGCCCCGGTGACCCGGAGCTCTTGACCGTGAAAGCGGTGAAGCGGCTGGAAGCGGCGGATGCGGTGCTGTTTGACGATCTATCCTCCGGCCCGATCCTGAGCCATGCCCGCGAGAATGCGGATCTGGTGGGTGTGGGCAAACGCGCAGGACGTCCCTCACCCAAGCAAGATCATGTCAGCCAGCTTTTGGTGGATTACGCATCATCGGGCCTGAATGTGGTGCGGCTGAAGTCCGGCGATTCCGGTGTCTTCGGGCGGCTGGAGGAAGAAATCACCGCGCTGCGCGAGGCAGGTATAGGTTTTGAAATCGTACCCGGCGTGACTGCCGCATCAGCTGCTGCTGCGGCGGCGAACATCCCACTGACCCGGCGCATGACGGCGCGGCGGCTGCAGTATATCACCGGCCATGACGTGACAGGTGGCCTGCCGGAAAACCTGAATATGGCGGCTCTGGCCGACGGGGATGCCACCACAGTGGTCTACATGGGCAAGCGCACTTTTGCAGGCCTGTCGGAGAAGCTGATGGAGGCAGGCTTGCCTAAAAGCACCCCAGCGCTGGTGGCACTGGGCGTTTCCACGCCAGAGCAATCCCTGCATCGCCATACCGTGGGTGAGCTGCCGGACCTGTTACGTGCAATGGAGACGACAGCCCCGGTGCTGATCCTCTATGGTCCCCTGGCCGATCCGGAATGAGCCGGGACAAGACGAAAGACGCTGCCATGATTGAACTCACCCTCATTGGGATTGGGACAGGTAACCCGCAACATATGACCCTGCAGGCCATTGAGGCCCTGAATGCGCAGGATCTGATCCTGATCCCCAACAAGGGTGCGGGCAAGGACGATCTTGCCGGGCTTCGGCTGGAGATCTGCAAAGAAGCAATCCGGGGCAGCGGCCCGCGTATTGTAGAGTTTACCCTGCCGGTGCGGGATGAAGCGACCCAGAGCTACCGCAAGCGTGTAGATGACTGGCATGATGCGATTGCAGAGATCTGGTGGCAGAACATCACAGATCATCTACCAGAAGGCGGCAAGGTCGGGTTTCTCGTTTGGGGGGATCCATCGCTCTATGACAGCACCATGCGGATCGCAGAGCGGCTGAAATCCCTCACCCAGATCCAGCTAAACGTGATCCCGGGTATTACCTCCATTCAGGCTCTTACAGCCGCGCATGCGATACCGATCAACGAGATTGGGGCGCCCTTCATCATCACCACGGGTCGTCAATTGCGCGACAATGGCTGGCCGGACAGCGCCGAAACCCTGGTTATCATGCTGGACGGTCAGTGCTCATTCCAGTCTCTGGATACCGCAGGTATCACTATCTGGTGGAGCGCCTATGCCGGCATGGAAAATGAGATCAACATTTCCGGTCCGTTGGCAGAGGTCAGCGCCGAGATCCTTGCGACCCGCGCCAAGGCGCGACAGGATCATGGCTGGATCATGGATATCTACATTCTGCGTAGGACTGAGAGCTAAAGGCAAAAAATGTCTGGAAAGGTCAGGTCTGGGCAGCAGGCTTGACCCGCCCTGCAAGCCAGAGCGAGGAGAGCCCAGAGCAGATGATGATCGCCAGCCCCCAAAGCGCATAGCGGTCCGGGAGATCTCCAAAGGCCAGATAGCCGACGATTGCCGCCGCCAGGAGCTGACTATAGATCAAAGGGGCCACCACATTTGCGGGTGTGCTCCTGTTCACCACCACCAGCAAGAAATTCCCTGCTGCCGATCCCAGAGCACTGATCAGGATCAGACTGATCCCGTCGGATGTGTAGCTGGTTGGCATGTTGCCCAAGGCAAAGGGAAACAGGGCAATTCCGCCGATCGAAAGCTGCGACAGCAGCAGGAACCGCGGTCTGAACTCCCCGGCCAACCAGCGTGTAGCAACCAGGAAAGAGCCGTGAAAACAGCCCGCCAGGACAGCAAACCCCATCCCAATCCGCATATCCGCCCCTGGTTTCACCACCAAAAGGACACCGGCGAAACTCACCAATAGAAGCACGCCACGCCCCAGGGTGACAGGCTCTTTCAACAGCAGGGCTGAGAGTACGAAGGCCACAATGGGGCCAACAAAAAAACCACCAAATACATTGGCCATGGGTTCTGTGCGCAGGGCCGTCAGGATGCAGCTGATCGCAGCCGTCACCAGCAAGGCCCGCAGCCAGATGCGCCAATCCAGAAACCCGCGCAATTCGCCCGCAGTCAGCCCGGCAAAGGGCAAAAAGAGGAGCGCTGCCACCGCAAAGCGTGACCAGGCCACAAACAAGGGGGCAAACCCCTGCCTGGTCATTTCCTTGCCAGCGGCATCACCAATGACAATCAGAACCATTGCCAGGACGACAAGACCGAGAGCCTTTAGGGGAATGTGTTTCAATGGGGCTACCCCTGAATAAGTTGATCAACAAAGGGTCAGCCGAGCCAATCCTTGCGCATCAATGCATCCTGCAAGGCCAGCAGATCTTCACGCAGCTGAGCCATTGAAATCGGACCACCCAGGCAGACACGAACCGCCTCTTGTGGTTCCCCTGCGACGGTGAAGGCATCACTGGGCAGGATACCGATCTTGCGGTTTGCCATACGCCCCATGACCTCGGCCCGGCTGGTGCCCTTGGGCAGTTCCACCCAAAGACAAAAGGCTTCGGGCGCAGATTCGAAACGACACCCTTGTAGAATATCAGCCGCTAGCGCCTGACGCTCTCTCGCGGCCTGTTGCAGGTTTGCTTGCAGTGCAGCCGCTGTACCATCCTCGATCCAGCGTCCCATCAGGGCCAGGCTCAGCGGTGAGGGCATGATGTGCATGCTCCGTTGGATCTGGGCAAAGGCCCCCATCGCAACCCCATTGGGGATAGTGGTATAGGCCAGGCGCAGACCTGCCCCGAACACCTTTGAGATCCCCGCGATATGCCAGCCAAGATCCGGCAGGTGGCTGGAAATCGGCGCGGGCGCATCCGCTGCGATGAAGCAATAGGCATCATCCTCGATCAAAGGCAGATCAAAGCGCTTTAGGACCTCTGCGATTTCAAACCTTCGCTCTTTGGGGATTGTTCTGGTTCGGGGATTGCTCAGGGTCGGGTTCAGATAGAGCCCGGCTGGCCAATACTCCGTTATCAGGGCCTCCAATGCCTCTGGGATGATGCCATGCTCATCCTCCTTGACGCCGATGAGTTTCACCCCCAATTGTCCCGCAATAGAGCGCAGGCCGGGATAGGTCACGGCCTCACAGAGCAGGGCTTGGCCCGGCTCGGTCAGAAGCGTGAGAATCGCATAGATGCTCGCATGCGCTCCGGGTGAAATGGCAAGGCGCTCCAAGGGGGTGTCAAACCCATTCTCCTGCATCCAGGTCCGGGCGAGGTCACGATCCGCAGCACTGCCCGTCACCGATTGATAGCGCAGCAGTGGCACCAGATTTGCAGAAACATGCGCCACGCCCTGCGCCATCCGCCTGAGCAGCTGAGGCTCTTCCGGCTCTGGCGGCATGTTCATCATCGGATCTTCTTCCAGGCTCCGGCGTGGGTCCGGCTGGGCGGTTTCAGTCTCTTCCCCTGCCGGGCCGTTTGTCTCCCGCACAAAGGTGCCGCGACCAACAAAGCTTTCAATGTCTCCGCGCCGGACGGCCTCGGCATAGCCGCGAGATACGGTGGAGAAATCCACACCCAAAGCCTGCGCCACCCCGCGTTGAGGCGGCAGCCGATCACCCGGTTTCAAAATTCCAGATTCGATGTCCGTGCGAATGGCTTCAGCCAATTCAATATAGCGCGGCCTGCCTGTCGGAAGCAGCGAGGGGATCCATTGTGCCAATGCGATAGCTCCAAGGGCAATTACGGAAGGGCAATTGAGGGGCAGAACACCAAGGCGCTCCACCATTGCCCGCATTGCAATAGCAGGATTGTCTGGATTTGCAAACAAATTGATCGCATCAATGATTGCAATCAATTTCAAAACAAACTACACCGCTGCTGTCAGCACGGAGACCCCTTTGATGCAACACACAGAATCACCTGAGATTGAGCAGCCCACACCTACGATGCACATGCCCAAGGATGAACCAAACCTTCCGGAAGGCGAGACCGAGGTGGAAACCCGTGACTGGAAAGCGGCGGTTCTGCGCGGGCTGCGCCTGCGATGCCCCAGCTGCGGTGAAGGGAAGTTGCTGCACAGCTACCTGAAGGTTCGCCATAGCTGTGATCACTGTGGTCAGGAGCTCTTTCACAACCGTGCCGACGACGGCCCTGCCTATCTGACCATCCTGATTGTCGGGCATATTCTGGGTTTTGCGCTTCACATCACCTTTGTGCTTTACCGGCCTGATCCCCTGGTTCTGGCCCTGATCATGTCCGCCGTGACGATCGGCACATCGCTCTGGCTGTTGCCGCGTATGAAGGGATTGGTGGTTGCCTATCAATGGGCCAAACGGATGCACGGGTTTTAGACCCGGCCTGCGCCACTGCGACCGGGGCTTGGCCCGAGCCTAGGGCAAGGCACTTCTGATCCCTTTGGGCAGCGAGCCTCCTATGGCAGCGGGACCGGGCCGCTTTCTGTTGGCACTTGGTAGCCGCGCTGCACCGCTGGCCGCGCGGCCAACCTCTGATACCAGTTACAAACGGCAGGATAGGCCTTTAGGTCCACCTCCTGCCATTCAAATCTGGAGATCCAGGGCCAGATTGCCATATCCGCAATCGTATACTCACCCCTGCCCGCCCCCGCCACATAGTCCCGATCGCTCAATCGCTTATTGAGCACCTTGTAAAGACGGTGGGCCTCGCCAGAGTACCGCTCTTCCGCATAGGGTGCGGCACCTTTGTTGAAACGCAGGAAATGATGGACCTGCCCCAGCATCGGGCCCAAGCCCCCCATCTGCCACATCAGCCATTCCATCATCGCCCAGCGTTCTTGGCCTGCGCACAGGAAACGCTGCTCTTTCTCAGCGAGATAAAGCAGGATCGCGCCACTCTCCATCAGGCTCATCCCGGTTTCACGATCAACGATTGCAGGAATTCGGTTATTCGGGGAGATCTCAAGAAAATCCGGGGCCAACTGATCACCTGCGGTAATATCGATGGGTTTGACCTGATAGGGCAGATCAAGCTCCTCCAACAGGATTGAGACCTTCCGCCCGTTTGGCGTCCCCCAAGTGTAGAAATCAATCATTTCCGCCCTCCCCGCATATCTGCTTTTCTGACCACCTCTGCTGATCGGCGCCGTTGCAGCAGCTTTGACCGGAAATCTGCCCAAGCCAAGTCAGAAACCACAAGAGAGGACCAATTCTCACTTAGCAATGACAAGACCTGGAGTTCCAAAACGCCGCCTTGCGGCTGAATGGCAGGGCCCAGCCCCTGAAGCAGTCTAAGACGCAGCCGCCCAGTGCACCGGGACCTTTTGTGGTCCTCGGAATGCCCAGCCCCCAAAGGGGACCTCCCCATTCAGTTCGAGTTTCGGCAGGTATTCAAACAGCATGGGCAGGGCTGCCTCTGCAATCAGCGCTTTGGAAATCCAGGCCCCGGCACAGAAATGCGGCCCGGCACCAAAGCTGAGTGAGGGGCTGCAATCTTGAAAAAGGTCAAAGCCCTCTGGGTTTGAAAAGCGCCTCTCATCTCGATTGCCCGAGCCAAACATCAAAAACACCCGATCCTCCGGCAACAAACGCGCCTCTTCGATCTCATAGGGCTGAGCAACACGCCTTGGCGACATGCCGATTGGGGAAATCCATCGCGCATATTCTTCAAAGGCCTGCAGCCAGCTGGCCTCGCCCCCCAGGACCGCGTCGAGCTGCGCTGTGTGGGTCAAGAGCGCCCAGGCCGTACCGGCAATTGCATCGCGTGGCTCGTTCTGGCCGCCGGAAATCGCCAGCTTGATATTTGCGCGCACCTGCTCCTCCGGGAGGCCCGCGCGCAGTTGCACCGCAAGGAGCGACAGGTCATCCTCCGCAAAGCCGCGCGCCATCTCTTCGGATATGGCCCGATCGATTTCCGCAGTACAGAGATTGCAGTTTGCCTCAACCGCAGGATCCCCTTTGTAGTTTGCACAACCATCTATCATGCCCTGGCTCACCCGATCCATATCGAGAGCACTCATGCTGCTGAGGCCTGTCACCAGTTTCAGCGCCTCTGCCGAGACTGGCAGGGCAAAATCCGCAACCAGATCACAAGACCCCCGGCGCTGAAGCTGCTCCAAAATCTCGGCGGTTCGCGCCCGAAAGCCCTCTCGCCAGACCCGCTGCACCGTTTTGGGCGATACAGTCGGGAAGATCGCCCTGCGCTCAGCCATATGGTCCGCACCGTCCTTGCGCATCATGTTCTCGCCCATCAGCAGGGTCATCAGCCCCTTTGGCTGAACCGAAGAGAAGACATCGGTCTTTTTCTCTTCGCGAAAAATGTCGTCCCGGCGCGTCATCAGGAAGGCATCCAGTTGCGGCACATAGACCACCGCCGCAAGGCGGCGCATCGCCGCCAGATCCGGATAGGGATCCTGCCAAAAACGCTCTGGGTCGATGTCATAGGTTTTCGCGCGCACAGCCAGAGCCCTCCATGTTGACTTGTCAACTCAAACTCTGAACCCAGATGTGTTGCCCTGTCAACAAGCTCGGGATACCTTCCAGACATGAGCGATAAATCCCCCTCTCCCACCACGGATCTGGCAGATGATCTGTTTTTGGTTCACCCCGAACCGGATGACGGAGCCCCGGCGGCGCCAACACTCAGCTTTCGGCGCAGCCCCGTGGTACTGGTGACCTTTGCGGGCAACAGGCTCACCCGGAATGCGACCCGCGCGTATCAGGCAGAGTTTGGTATCGGGGTGATGGACTGGCGCATGCTGGTGATGCTGACCCGCCAACCGGGCTGCAGCGTGGCCCATGCAGCGCGCACCACCGGAATAGACAAGGCCGCAGTTAGTCGGTCGCTGGCCCATCTGGAAAGCGCAGGTCTGGCCAAGGCAGAGGCCTCTGGCGGCGATGAGAGGCGCAAATCCTGGCATCTGACCGATGCTGGCCAACAGCTCCATGCGGAGCTATTGCCGCGTGCGCTGGAAAGGCAACGCGGCCTGCTAAAAGGCTTCAGCGAGGACGAAGTGCATCAGTTCACCGGGTTTCTACAACGATTTCTGCACAATATCGAAGAAGCCGATTAACCACATCTCCAACCGCGCCGGGCCTCTGGCCCGGCGCCACGCCCAACAGCTTGCAGGTTTTCTCTGAAAACTGCCAGTTGGCGGGAGCTCTCCCCTCGGTCAGCGCGCGCCTCAGGAGCAACGGGAGCAACTCAACTTGTGTGCTATTATCCCTAGTAAACCTTGGGAACGTAGAGCTCATCCGGCAGGAACCGGCGTTCATAATCCGGGTTATACTCCCGGTCCGGCAGCGTGACCTTTTCGCTTTCGACCTCTTGATAGGGGATCATGCTCAGAAGATGCTCAATGCAGTTCAACCGCTCGCGCTTCTTGTCATTGCCTTCAACGATGTACCAGGGCGCTTCCGGGATATTGGTCCGCTCGAACATCTCCTCTTTGGCTTTGGTATATTGCTCCCACCGAATGCGGCTCTCCAGATCCATCGGGGACAGTTTCCACTGCTTCATAGGATCGTGAATACGCATCATGAACCGCAGCTGCTGTTCCTCATCCGTGATGGAAAACCAATACTTCAAAACGATTGTGTTTGAACGCACCAGCATGCGCTCAAACTCAGGCACGTCGCGGAAAAAATTCTCCACCTGGTTTTCATCGGCAAAGCCCATGACCCGCTCCACACCAGCGCGGTTGTACCAGGAGCGGTCGAAGAGAACGATCTCACCCGCCGAGGGCAGATGCGGCACGTAACGCTGGAAATACCATTGGCTTTGCTCACGACGGTTTGGGGCAGGCAATGCCACCACCCGCGCAACCCTGGGATTCAGACGCTGCGTGATCCGCTTGATTACTCCGCCTTTCCCGGCACTGTCGCGCCCTTCCATGATCACCAGAACCTTGGCCCCGGTTTCAACCACCCAATCTTGCAGTTTGATCAGCTCCGCCTGCAAGCGCAGAAGGTTGCGAAAATAGACCTGCCGGTCCAGCATCTCCGGGTGCTGTTCACGGTAGATCTTTCGCAGCTCCATCGAGAGCATCGGTTCTGCAAATTCGATTTCGATATCCTCATCCAAGGTGTCCTGCAGCTCAGCTTCGAGCCAGTCAAAGGAGTCCTCTTGGGTATCGCGGGTCACGGGCGCATTCCTCTCAGTTGTTGTTTGCAGATCGCTTTGCCAGAGCTCTAGGGTGCTTTGATGTCAGTTCCACGACGCAGTCCGCCAAACGCGGCAGAGCAGCGTGGGACGGTCCGGAACGGGATTCGGCACCAGGAGTTCTAATCTCCCTAGGGAATCGATTTTTGACCAAAGGTGCAAGCAGCTTCGCCAGATTTTGGTGGCAAATCTCGCTATGCCTGCCGCGCTGCCTCCAAAATCATGTCAGCTGCCTTTTCAGCAATCATAATGGTCGGCGCATTGGTATTGCCGCTGGTGATGCGCGGCATGACACTGGCGTCTGCAACCCGCAAACCGGACACCCCGCGCAGACGCAGCTCGCCATCCAATGGGGCGTCTTCACCCTGCCCCATATGCACCGTGCAGGTCGGATGAAAGATCGTGGTGCCAATGTCACCTGCCGCTTTGCGCAGGTCTGCCTCATCATCCGAAACGGGTCCGGGCTTCAGCTCTTCCGCAGCATATTGCGCCATGGCGGGCTGTGCCATGATTGCACGGGCCTGCCGGATTGCGGCAACCGCCACCTGTCGATCCCCTTCAGTCGACAGGTAATTTGGCGAAATTTTAGGGGCTTGCAGCGGATCCGGGGAAGAGATCGCAACATGGCCACGGCTTTCGGGGCGCAGATTGCAGACACTTGCCGTCAACCCAGGGAAGTCATGCAGAGGCTGCCCAAAGGCTTCCAGCGTCAGGGGTTGCACGTGGTATTCCAAATCAGGTGTCGCCAGATCCGGCCGCGATCTGGCAAAGGCCCCCAATTGGCTGGGCGCCATCGACATCGGGCCAGAGCGTTTCAACGCATATTCCATCCCGATCTTCGCCTTGCCCCAAAGCGAATTGGCCAGCGTGTTCAAAGTGTGCCCCTGCTTCAACCGCCAGGCACAGCGCAGTTGCAGGTGGTCCTGCAGATTGCTGCCAATCGCCGGCGCGTCCTTCAGAACGCTGATCCCGTGTTCCTGCAACAACTGCCCCGGACCCAAGCCGGAAAGCTGCAGGATCTGCGGGCTATTGATTGCCCCTGCCGACAGGATCACCTCTGCGCGCGCATGCGCGGTGAGAACCTTATCCCCTTTCTGGTATTCCACCCCGGTAGCGCGCCCAGCCTCAACCAGGACTTTGCGGCAATGGGCCTGGGTCTCCACCTTCAGGCAATCATTCTGGCTGGTTCGCAAAAAGGCCTTGGCCGTGTTCATGCGCCAGCCATCCCTTTGGTTCACCCGGAAATAGCCAACCCCTTCGTTGTTGCCGGTATTGAAGTCCGTGACCTTGGGCAGACCCCAGCTGGCGGCAGCCTCCATCCAGTCGTCCAGAACATCCCAGTGCAAGCGCTGGTTCTCGACCCGCCATTCGCCGCCTGCCCCATGCAGCTCTGAGGCGCCATCGACATAGTCTTCGGACTTCTTGAAATAGGGCAGCACATCGTCCCAACCCCAGCCAGGCAGCCCCAGTTGACGCCAGCCATCATAGTCAGCGGCCTGTCCGCGCAGATAGAGCATGCCATTGATAGAGGAGCACCCACCCAGAACCTTCCCCCTCGGATAGATCAGACTGCGCCCGTTCAATCCGGGATCCGCCTCTGTCCGATACATCCAATCGGTGCGCGGGTTGTTGATGCAGTAGAGATAACCCATCGGGATATGAACCCAGTGGTAGTTATCCTTACCCCCAGCCTCGAGCAGAAGCGTTTTATATCCTGCATCGCTGAGCCGCTTTGCAATCACGCAACCCGCACTCCCTGCACCGGCAACGATATAGTCCCACTCCATGCTTTGCCTCCGCATTTGCTGCCGTATTTCACCGCATTGCGACAAGGCCTGCAACCGAATGCGGTGCGAAACATCAATTTTTCAAGTGCTTGCGCGCAATACGCTCAGACTGGGAGGGCGGTTGTCTTGAACACCGTCCGCAGCGCAAAGCTAGATTGCATCTGCGCAACGCCCGGCAGACGCGCGAGATGCTGGCGGTGGATCCGCGCAAAGTCATCGGTGTTTTCCGCCACGACTTTGAGAATGTAATCAGCGGTCCCCGCCATCAGGTGGCACTCCAGCACGTCGGGGATACGGGCAACCGCACGCTCAAAAGCATCCAGAACATCATCCGCCTGCCCCTGCAGGGTGATTTCCACAAAAACGGTTGTGGGCACCTTCATTTTGCGCGCATCTAACAGCGCAACATAGTCTTTGATATAGCCCTCACTCTCGAGCCGTTGCACCCGACGATGGCAGGCCGAAGCCGAGAGGTTCACCTTTTCACTGAGGTCCGCATTTGAGATGCGACCCTGGCGCTGAAGCGCCTGCAGTATACGACGATCTGTGCTATCCAGAGACATTTCTGCTAATTTCCTTGCTCACTTTACCCATTATATTCGAAGAATCTTCGAAATGCATGTTTTTATTCTGCTCAAAAAAGCAGCACCTTTTGTTTGTTCTGCGTCAGACTGACGCAAAGCAAACGGAGGAGTTGCACATGAAAATCGGTTGCCCCACAGAGATCAAACCTCAGGAATTTCGCGTCGGCATGACGCCTGACGCCGCCCGCGAGGCGGTCAACAACGGTCATGACGTTGTGATCCAAAAGGGCGCAGGCCTGGGCGCTGGCTTCACTGATGAAGACTATGCAGCAGCCGGTGCAGTTGTGCTGGACACCGCAGAAGAGATCTTTGCCACCGCGGATATGATCGTAAAGGTGAAGGAACCTCAGGCGGTTGAGCGCAAAATGCTGCGCGAAAACCAGCTGCTCTTCACCTATCTGCACCTGGCACCCGATCCAGAGCAGACCCACGACCTGCTGGAGTCGGGCTGCACCGCAATCGCCTATGAAACCGTGACCGACGACCGTGGTGGTCTGCCCCTGCTGGCCCCAATGTCCGAAGTTGCCGGTCGCCTGGCACCTCAGGTTGGCAGCTACACCCTGCAAAAGGCCAATGGTGGTCGCGGCGTGCTGATGGGCGGCGTGCCCGGCGTTGCTCCGGCCAAGGTTGTTGTCATCGGCGGCGGCGTTGTCGGTACTCATGCAGCCAAGATCGCTGCAGGCATGGGCGCAGATGTCACCATCCTCGACCGCTCGCTGACCCGCCTAAAGTATCTTGACGATGTCTTTGGCCGTGACTTCAAAAACCAGTACTCCACCGCTGGCGCAACTGCTGAACTGGTCCGCGACGCAGATATGGTGATCGGCGCGGTTCTGATCCCCGGTGCAGAAGCGCCGAAACTGGTGTCCCGTGCGCAGCTTTCCGAGATGAAGCCCGGCGCGGTGCTGGTTGATGTGGCCATCGACCAGGGCGGCTGCTTTGAGACCTCCCGTGCCACCACCCATGCCGACCCGATCTATGAGGTCGACGGCATCATGCACTACTGCGTGGCCAACATGCCGGGTGCTGTGGCCCGCACTTCGACCCAGGCCCTGGGCAATGCGACCCTGCCCTTCATGCTGAACCTGGCCAACAAAGGCTGGCGTCAGGCCTGTGAGGATGATCCGCATCTGCTGAACGGCCTCAACGTCCATGCCGGCAAGCTGACATACTATGCGGTTGGTAAAGCCCTCGGCCTGGATGTGATCTCCCCGAGCCTGGCACTGAAGTCGTAAGTTCAGCACAACGCCAAATGCTCATCGCCCGCCAGCGCCTCCCTGCTGGCGGGTTTTTCGTATCAAGATGATCCCTCTACCGCATATTGCATGGACCTCAGAGGGTTTTTCCCCCTAGCCAAAACATGCAAATTCAATTCAGATTTAGGGATGAATTGGGGCACGTCTCCAACTCACTCCTAAAATGGGAATAGGGACAGGAAAATGCTTTCTGAATTCAAAGACTTTATCGCCAAGGGCAATGTCATGGACATGGCGGTAGGTATTATTGTCGGCGCAGCCTTCACGGCTATTGTCAAATCCATGGTGGGTGATCTGATCAATCCGATTGTTGGCCTCTTCACCGGAGGTGTGGATTTCACCAATTCCTATATCGTGCTGTCCGGTGAGGTCGCGGCAGGGGCTTCGCTGGAAGCGGCACGCGAGGCCGGCGCCGCAGTCTTTGCCCATGGCGCCTTTATCATGGCCGTGATCAACTTCCTGATCATTGCCTTTGTTGTCTTTATGCTGGTGCGCTACGTCAACAATGTGAAAGAAGCCGCCGCACGCAAAGAGGAAGCCGCGCCAGAACCCGAAGCGCCAGCAGGGCCAACCGAATTGGAAGTCCTTCTGGAAATTCGCGACGCGCTCAAGAAGTAAACCTGCCGGTTTTCGACCCCCAAGCCCCCAACTTTGGGGGCTTTTTCTATTGATCTTCCCCTTGTCGCAAAGCGGTCGATCGTGGTCATAGCACATCCAACACGCAAACAAATGGATTAGAATAATGATTGAACAGCTTATCGCAGAGGGCTTTTCATACTGGCCTTTGGTTCTGAACGGGGCGAAGGCCCTTCTCGTTCTGATTGTTGGTTGGATCGCTGCCGGGATGATCAGCAGGGCAATACAACGTCGGATCAATGCCACACCAGAGATTGACCCGACCCTCGGCAATTTTGCGGCAAGCATGATCCGCTGGGCCCTGATTGCTGTGGTTCTGATTGCGGTGTTGGGCGTGTTTGGCATTCAGGCAACCAGCTTGGTCGCTATGATGGGGGCCGCGACCTTGGCCATTGGCCTCGCCCTTCAAGGCACGCTGAGCGATCTGGCAGCGGGGTTCATGCTCATCCTGTTTCGCCCCTACAAGATCGGCCAATTCGTCGACATCGGAGGCACATCCGGGACCGTCAAAACGCTCAACCTATTTGTGACAGAGCTGGCAACCCCGGACAACGTGCAGATCATCGTTCCCAACGGGCAGGCCTGGGGCGCTATCATCACCAACTACTCCCACTACGCCACGCGGCGCGTGGATATGGTGTTTGGCATCGACTATGGCGACAACGCCGAACAGGCCAAAGCCATCATTCTGCGCATCGCGGGCAATGATCCGCGTGTAAAAAGTGACCCAGAACCCTGGGTCCGGGTCACAAACCTGGGGGATAGTTCGGTCGATCTGACAGCCAGGGTCTGGTGCGATGCCGTAGACTATTGGGAGCTGAAGTTCAGCATGACCCAAGCGGTCAAGGAAAGCTTTGATGCTGAGGGTATTTCCATCCCCTATCCGCACCAAGTGGAGATCAAAAAAGAAGGCTAGTGGGCGGTTTTCGCTTGCGACTGAAGAAACCGAACATGACGTGTGTCCTTTGGGGTTCTTCTGGTCTAGCCCTGCAGCGTCGACCTGGGCTCGTCGCGCTTAACCATCCAGTCCTGTCTAACCAACCCCACCCTGGCGCATTTGCTCGGGTGGGAGGCCAAAATGGCGAGACACCCCATCCTTGGCCAAAAAGGCCCAACGAGCCGCCAAGAGTTGGTAACTGCGCACTTCCCAGCCGTCCCCATCCGGCTGGAATCGCAACCGCCAGGCCCCTTCGATCGTGACCGGCAATCGGATATTCTCCGGCAGGGGCGCATCGGCTTTTCTGGATAGCGCTTGACGGGTTGTCTGGTTTTGCAGCTGCAGCAGCTGTTGCTGCAATGCATGGGCTTCGGGGTTTCTGCGCCCGGCGATCACCAATTCGATGACGGTATCGTTTCGCACCAGCCCTTTGACACAGAAATCGCCGCGATTGTTGGACCACATGATGGGCACCAACGACACTGCGACCTGACAGATCTCTTGTTTGAATAACCCGCGATCCTCGATCAGAGGAGTAATCTCAGCTGCGGATCGACGTCTGTTCTGCATCAGGGCATCCGGTTTAGTAGGCTACGGAACATGGGGACCTTGGAAAAACCAAAGCCCCCAATCTCCAGTTTCTACCCCTGATCTCTTTAAGGAAGAGTTGCCGCCCCGGTCATTTTGGCAATTCTACTGCCCTTTGGCGCGCGTCATGATCAGGGTATCAAACCCTTTATATCGGGCTTCCCCCACGACGCGATAGCCGGTTTTTTCAGCAACCCGCTGCGAGGCCACATGGGCCGGGTTGAAGATCGCACAGGTCTGCGCCCAATCTCTGGTTTGATCCGCCCATTGATGGATGCAAGCCACCGCCTCAGAAGCAATCCCGCGCCCATGAGCTGCTGGAGCCAGCACCCAACCCGCTTCGGGCAGCCCCTTGGTCGGGCCCCCAATGCTGCGATGAAAATCCGCGAAACCGACCTCTCCCAGAAAGGCCTGGGTGTCGCGATCCTCAACCACCCAAAACCCATAGTCGAGCGCGGCCCAATGACCGATGTAACGCAGCAGGCGGTCCCAGGATTGCTCCTCAGTACTGGGTGTTCCGCTGATAAACTCAACTACGCGCTGATCCGCCCAAAGTGCGACAACATCTTTGAAATCATCGATCACATGCGGCCGAAGCACCAGTCGCTCTGATTTCAGGATTGGGGCGCTCATCCTGGCAGCGCGCCGCTCAGCACGTATTTCAGCACTTCCACGACTTGGCGGGGTTCTTCCGCAACAGCCAGCGCCGCCGCATGTACTTCTTTTAAGGCGTGCTGATGTTCCGGCGGGTTCAGCACGATGATGGATTTACCCAGAGCAGCCGCATAGCCCGCATCAAAGGCCGCGTTCCACTGTTTGTATTTTTCGCCGAAACGCACCACCACCACATCAGCGTCAGCAATCCCCTTGCGGGTGCGGATCGCATTGACCATGGCACCCTTATGGTCATGCCAGTATTTGTTTTCCTCTACGCCCAGGATCGCGACACCGCAGTCATCGCTGGAGGCATGATCGGTCACCGGGCTGTTGAATCGAACATCCAACCCCTTGGCACCCTCGGTGATCTGTTCGCGCCAATCGGTATGGATTTCGCCGGAAAGATAGACATTCAAACTCATGCTGCGCTCCTGTGCTATGTTCGGAGACAAGGCTTAAGCCGGAACGCGGACCTAGGCCAGCCGGAAATCTCCCCGCGCCGCAACCGGGCCCCTCAGCGCTTGCGGGCGACGAGATAACGGCTCGGCGTCGAAGGCGGGTAATTCCCGGTCTCGATGATCTCGAAACCAGCGGCCTGCACCGCGGCCTCTAGATCCTGCATACGGGTAAAATCCACAAATGACGGCGCCTTTCCAACGAGCTTCATCAAGGGGATAGCCACCTTGAACATATAGTACTTCCAGGTGCCGACCTGCTCCCCAAGACAGGGGGTTTTGGAGATAAACAACCCACCCGTGGGCAGTTTTGCCGCCACATTGCGAAGGACCTCCTCAAGATTTGGAATAAGGTGCAACAAATTATGCGCAAGAACGGCGTCAAACTCCCCATCGGCCAGATCCTCTGCCGGGCGGTGCAAGAGGGTGAGGTTATCAGCACCCGCCTCCTGCGCGCGCTGGCGCCCAACCGCGAGCATCCCATCCGAAATATCTGTTGCGACAAAGCTTTCGACGCCCTTCGCCAGCTCAATGGCGGTTGAGGCCGTACCGCAGCCCAGTTCCAAAACCCGGTCGTTTGGCTTCAGATACGAACGGGTGCGACCCAGCGCATAGCGGTAGGATTCCTCATCGCGGATCGACGATTTGGCATATTTCGGCGCAATATTGTCCCAGAACTTCATATCGGCAGTCATTACAGCTCTCCTTTGCCGCCATAGGTTACATATGCGCAAACCACATATGAATTGCCGAAATTCGCAATTGCCTTATACATATTTGCATGATTGAGCCTGACTGGAACCATATTCGCGCCTTTCTCAAAACCGCTGAAACCGGATCGCTTTCGGCAGCGGCGCGCAAACTGGGCCTGACCCAACCGACCCTGTCGCGGCAGGTCGCGGCCCTGGAAGCGGACCTTGGCCTCCTCCTGTTCGAGCGGCTGGGCAAATCGCTTTCGCTGACAGATGCGGGCCGGGAACTTCTGGCGCATAGTCAAAAGGTTGGCAAAGCGGTCGATGGGTTGCAACTGGCCGCCAGTGGACAAACACAGAGCATCGAGGGCACGATCCGGATCACCGCCAGCGATGTCACAACCGCCTTTGTATTACCCCCTGTTCTGCATGAGCTACGCCTGCGCGCACCGCGTCTGACAATTGATCTGGTGGCAGCCAATGACATCCGCGATCTGATGCGCCGGGAGGCCGATATTGCCATTCGCCATGTTCGCCCCGAGCAGCCAGAGCTGATCACCCGTTTGGTACAGGAACCCACTGCCCGTTTCTACGCCGCAACCAGCTATCTGGAACGGCGCGGCCGCCCCCGCAGCCTGGCGGATTTTTCCAACCATGACTTTGTAAGCTTCAGCACGGCGGAGCGTTCTATCGAGTTTTTCACGCCCTTGGGCATCCATCTCACTGCCGAGAACTTCAAAATCGGCAGCAATAGCGGGCTGGCCGCATGGGAGCTGGTAAAACAGGGCTTTGGCATCTGCCCCATGGCGGATGATGTCGCCGCTGCGGCAACAGGCATAGAACCCCTCTTGCCAGAGATGGATCCAATTGTGTTCCCGGTCTGGCTCACCACTCACCGTGAGCTGCATACCAGCCGAAGGATCCGATTGGTTTTTGATCTTCTGGCTGAGTTTTTCACTGAAAAACAAAAACGCGCCCCTTAGGGCGCGTCTCTTTTCTAGGCAATGGCTGGGTTTCAGCCCCGCAGTGTGCCGCCAGTGGCTTTGGTCACCTTGGCGATGATCTTTTCGCTCACCGCTTCGATGTCCTTTTCCTTCAGGGTCTTGTCGCTGGGTTGCAGGCGAACGGTCATGGCCAGAGATTTCTTCCCTTCACCCAAAGAGCCACCGATGAACTCGTCAAAGACGCGAACATCCTCGATCAGGGCTTTATCCGCACCAGCTGCTGCATTGACCAATGTCAGTGCTTCCACGCCTTCATCGACAACAAAGGCAAAGTCACGTTCGACGGCCTGCAGGTCGCTGGCTTCCAGCGCTGCCCGTGTGGCGCCGCTTTTGCGTGGCAATGGCACCTCATCCGGCCAGATGGTGAAGCCGACGACCGGGCCCTTGACGCCCATTTCCGAAATCACCTTGGGGTGCAGCTCACCAAAGATCCCCAGAACCTTCTTGGGGCCCAGGCAAATCTTGCCATGGCGACCGGGGTGCCACCAGCTCTGTGCGCCACGCAGGATCTGCACCTTGGCGGGCGCCCCAATCGCAGAGAGGATCGCTTCAATGTCCGCCTTGGCGTCAAAAGTATCCACATCGCGTGAGGCGCCATGCACATCCTTGGGCCCGTTGCGGCCCACCAGGATACCGGAGATCAGATTGTGCTGTTCACCCGGCTCCCCACCGTGAAAGGCTGGGCCAACTTCAAACAGTGCCTGATCCATATAGCCGCGCGCCTGGTTGCGGGCCGCGGCCTGCAACAGGCCCGGCAGCAGGGCGGGACGCATATGCGACATCTCCGATGAGATCGGGTTGGCCAGCATGGTGGCATCATCGCCCCCACCAAAGAGCGCAGCCGAGGCCTTATCGATAAAGGTATAACCGACCACTTCGTTATAGCCGAGGCTGGCCGCCGTGCGGCGCGCCATCTGCTGGCGGCGCTGCTGTGGCGTCATCACCGGCTTGGGAATACCATCAGTAACCCGTGCCAGCGGCTTGCCCTTTAGCTTGGTCAGCGAGGCAATCCGCGCCACCTCTTCCACCAGATCGGCCTCTCCCTGAACATCCGGGCGCCAGCTGGGCACATGGGCCATATTGCCCTCCAGACGGAAGCCAAGACGGGTCAGGGTCTGGCGCTGGTCGCTTTCCGGGATTTCCATGCCGACCAGGGACTGCACCCGGCCTGCGTCCAGCTTGTAGGCGCGGGCGTGATCCGGCACATCACCGGCGATCACCACCTCAGAGGCCTCGCCGCCACAGAGTTCAATGATCATCCGGGTGGCCTGATGCAGACCTTCCAGAGTGTACTCAGGGTCGACACCGCGTTCAAAACGGTAGCGCGCATCGGAATTGATCTTGAGCGCACGCCCGGTCAGGGCAATCTGCACATGATCCCAGAAGGCGCTTTCGAGGAAGACGTCCACGGTTTCTTCGGTGCAGCCGGTTTCCTCGCCGCCCATGATGCCGGCAATGCTTTCAGCACCATTGGCGTCGGAGATGACCATCTGGCCCGCCCCAAAGGTATATTCTTTCTCATCCAGCGCCTTCAGGGTTTCACCACCCTGGGCCCGGTGAATGCGCAGATCGCCAGAAACTTTTGCGGCATCAAAAACATGCAACGGGCGGTTCTGATCGAATGTGAAGAAATTGGTGATATCCACCAGGGCCGAGATCGGGCGCAACCCGATGGCCTTCAGCCGGTCCTGCAGCCAGGCCGGGCTGGGGCCGTTCTTGACGCCTTTGATCAGGCGGCCGGTGAACAGCGGGCAGCCGTCCTGGGTGTCTTCGTCGATGCTGACATTGATCGGGCTGGCAAAGCTGCCCTGCACCGGTTCGAATTCTGGAGTCTTCAGAGTACCCAGGCCACGTGCCGCCAGATCGCGGGCAATGCCGTAAACGCCCAGCGCATCGGGACGGTTCGGGGTGATGGCGATCTCGATCACGGGATCAACCTTGGCTGGCTGATTTTCCGCCAGCCAATCGACAAAGCGGTCGCCAACCTCGCCAGAGGGCAGTTCAATGATGCCGTCATGCTCATCCGACAGCTCCAGCTCCCGCTCGGAGGCCATCATGCCAAAGCTCTCGACGCCACGGATTTTCCCGACACCAATGGTAATGTCGAGGCCAGGGATATACATGCCCGGCTTGCAGACCACCACGGTGATACCTTCGCGAGCATTGGGCGCGCCGCAGATGATCTGCATCTCGCCCTCATCGGTCTCGACCTTGCAGACCCGCAGCTTATCCGCATCCGGGTGTTTTTCAGCATGTTTCACATAGCCCAGGGTAAAATCCTTGAGCCGGTCTGCTGGGTTACTGATCTCTTCAACCTCAAGCCCCAGATCGGTCAGGGTTTCGGCGATCTCATCCACCGAAGCCTCGGTGTCCAGGTGGTCTTTCAGCCAGGAAAGAGTGAATTTCATCGGTCTAGGATCCTGTGGCAAGCCATGCGTGTTTCCAAGAGGCAATGACAAAGATTGCCCCCATGTGCAAGCCTTGCCGCCGCTTCGCTGGGTCAGAGCCGGGCCAGCGGTGCAAAAGCGCACATCTGCGTACATTATTAGGGGGGAGACGGCCGGGTCAGTCTTGCCGCAGCATTTGCAGCCAATTGGCCAGCTCTGTGCTCCTGGCCTGCAGCGACAGGGCCTGCCGCGAAGTGCCCAGCCGCGCAGCACTGTCTTCGCAGGTCTCTGCCTGCTCCAGATCCTCCGCTAGGGCCTGATGCAGTGAGAAGATCCCCTTGCTGCGCAGATAGGCCGCGATGCCCGCTGCAGCCAGTTCCGGATGATATTGCGTTGCCCAGACCCTTGCGCCGCCCTGCTCATAGACAAAGGCCTGCACCGGCGAATGAGCATTCCCTGCCAGCAGCTCTGCGCCTTTCGGCAGGCGCTGCACCTCGTCGCGGTGGATGCAGGGGACCGCAAAGCCGTTGCGGCGGCCTGCCAGCATGGCATGGGCGGCCCCCGCTTCGGTCAGCTGCACCTTCCGCGCGACACCAACCTCGAACCCGTTCGGGGAGGCCCCTACCGCGCCGCCCAGTACCACCGCAGCCAGTTGCATGCCATTGCACGAGCCCCAGACAGGCAGGCCAGCCTTCAGGACGCCTTCCATCCAGCGGCGCAGAGGGGCTGCCTCGGCTGCATCGGTGGACCAGGCCACCCCGGCCCCGGTGAAGACAACTCCGGTAACACCCTCCAGCTCTTTGGCTGAAAATGCACGCGCATAGGGGTTCAGGATCTTCACCCCGGCCTCAGGGGCCAGCGCTGCAAAGCTCTGCACAAACCCGCCAGAGGCGGCCTGCCCGTTCGCAACCATATCTGGCGTATTGCTTTCGAGAATCAGAATAGTGGCCATCACCGCGCCTCCTCTGCCGTCTTTCGCCGCTACATAAGGCGCAGAGGCAAAACTGGCTTTTCACCACGCGACATCCCAAAGGTCGCAAATGCGAAGTGCCGAAAATTCAGCAGCCCTGGCAGGAACACTTCAAAGGCAGGCACCCGCCCCGGCGGGCAGGCGCAATCACGACTTAAGCGAAGGGCAATGCCTGACCTAGGGGAGGTGCAAAGCGCCTTCCCGTTTTGCCGGAGGCAAACCTGTGGGTTGACGGGAAGGTCAGGCGCGGCCCGGCCTGAAGGCCTGGCTGAACAAGAACCACTACTCGGAACGCAAAACGCCCGCCTGAAACAGGCGGGCGCAAGTTTCTTTGCAATCTTCGGGTATTACCGGCTTAGCCCGCCGTGCAGGGTCGGCACATCCAGGCATTGGAAGCCGTAGTGGCGCAGCCAGCGCAGGTCGCTGTCGAAGAAAGCGCGCAGGTCGGGGATGCCGTATTTCAGCATCGCCAGACGGTCGATGCCGATACCAAAGGCAAAACCCTGATAGACCTCCGGGTCGATACCGCCGGCGGCGATGACTTTTGGGTGCACCATGCCGGAGCCGAGGATCTCCATCCAGTCGTCACCTTCGCCGATCTTCAGCTGGCCATTGTCCCAGGAACAACGAATGTCCACTTCGGCGGAAGGTTCGGTGAAGGGAAAATGCGAGGCGCGGAAGCGCAGCTCGACATCATCCACCTCAAAGAAGCTTTTGACAAATTCCTCCAGCACCCACTTGAGGTTCGCCATCGAGATGTCCTTGTCCAGCGCCAGGCCTTCGACCTGGTGGAACATCGGCGTATGGGTCTGATCATAGTCGGCGCGGTAGACGCCACCGGGGCAAATGATGCGCAGGGGCGCGCCCATCTTTTCCATCGAGCGGATCTGTACGGGGCTGGTATGGGTGCGCAACACATGCGGCGGGCGGTTATCGCCTTCGGCGCGGTGCATATAGAAGGTGTCCATCTCGGCACGCGCAGGGTGGTGGCCGGGAATGTTCAGCGCATCAAAGTTATACCAGTCAGTATCAATGCGCGGACCTTCAGCAACGGAGAAGCCCAGCTCGGCAAAGATCGCGGTGATCTCTTCGCTGGCCTGGCTGATCGGGTGCAGACTGCCGCGGCGCGATGGGCGCGTTGGCAGCGTCACATCCAACCATTCGGTGCGCAAACGTTCGTCCAGAGCAGCATCCGCCAGAGCCGATTTCTTCGCCACCAGCGCCGAATTGATCTCATCTTTCAGCGCATTCAACGCAGGTCCAGCGACCTGACGCTCTTCTGGGCTCATCTTGCCCAGCTCGCGCATTTTCAGGCTCACCTCGCCCTTTTTGCCAACGGCGGCCAGGCGAATGGCCTCCAGTGCGTTTTCATCCGCAGCAGCGGCGATTTCGGATAGGTATTTTGCCTTAAGATCGTCCATGACGGTCCCCTGAGTTTCAGCTTAGGCCCTGCTACCATAAGTTCTGCTGAAAGCAAGAGCCGCAGAGCGCCCCACCCCTAGGAAGTGCCACAAGAACCTCAGATTTCAGACCAGGAAGGGTAGTTTCGGAGGATGCAAGAGACCGCCCCCTGCCCCAGCAGCCGGTTTTCCCTAAAATCCTCTGTTTTTTTTGTGAAGCACTCATACTTTTTTCAACCTCTTCCTGTTTTCCTCTGCTCGGGTTTTAGCCAGGCGAATGGCGCGACCGTTAATGGGTTTAGTTTTTGATGCACGACGGCCCAGCAACAGGACCAACGGGTGAATAGATGACTAAAGAGAATTCCAAGAAAGCCGTAAAAAAGAAAAAGTCCGGAAAGGGTTTTAAGCTTTTTTCCAGCATCGGCGCCAAGATCACGCTCATTCTGGTCGCTTTGGGCGCGGCATCAGCCTTGGGCGGCGTTTTGGTGAATATCGTTTTCACCGAGGTAAGTTCGCAAATGCGCGTCCTCTCGTCAGAGAAGCTTCCACAGCTGGAGGTCAGCAATCAACTTGGTGCAGCGGCAGATGTCACCAAGGATGCGATGACCAAAATCCTCTTGGCCAGCGATGAGGCCGAATTGGCGGCTGCCGAAGAAGATGTGGCAAAGGCCGCCTCAACACTCGCCCAGGCAACAGCCGCCCTCCCCGCAGAGCTGCGTGGGAGTTTCGAATCCGAAACCGCAGAAGTTTCCACCACCCTGCAAACGTTGACCGATGCCCGCAACAGCGCATTCCGGAACCAGGTCTGGATCGAGACACAAACCGCAAGCCTGCAGACGCTCAGCGTCGCACTTCAGGACCGTCTTTCGATGGTTGCGGATGATGCGCACAAGAACCTGATGCAGGGAGGCGATGACACCATCGCACAGGTTGATTCCGTTCTGACAGATCTGGTGGAAAAGCAATTTGGTGGCCTGCAGACCCTGCTGGAAGCCCGCGCCGACATTAACCTCTTGTCTGGTGCCGCCCTGGCCCTGGGCCATGTGCGCGACGTCCCGACCCGTAAAGCCCTTAAGGAGATGGCCAGCACCGCCATTGAACGGCTTGATCCGATCATGAAGGACCTGGAGACCCTCGGCCTCAGCGCCTTTGACGCCAAGCGCGTTCGCAAGGGGATCGGCGTGTTCAAAGAGACCCTGACTGCCAGCCGAAAAGAGCAGAAGGAAAGCCGCAAAGCCGTTCTGAAGGCTCGCAAAAGCAGTTCCGCCCCCCTGACACGAGCCTTGGACAAGATGATCTTCACCCTGTCTGTGGCCGCAAGCCAGGCCAGCACCGACAACCAAAGCGCAATTCAGGGCCTCTTGGACAATCAGGTCGGCGTTTTGCAAAGGTTGCTTGTCATCAATGGCACAATCAGCAGCTTCCAGCTTGCGGCCCTGAATATTGTGACAGCTTCCGATGTTACTATGGCGGAAGAAGCTTCTGCCCCGCTGCAAGAGGCAGCAGCGGAACTCGGCAAACACCTCAACTTTAACAACGGGCGTCTTGCAACCGAATTGAAAGCCATGATCGCCATGGCCGACCCCGGAAAAGGGCTGGCCGTATTCAAGGTCGCCTCCTTGCAAGCAGATGAGGCCGCAGCGGTTGCCTCTTTGGATACTGCGCGTGTCATTCTCAGCATTTCCGAACACGCTGCAGAACTGGGGCAGGCCAGCCAGAGCGAAATCGCGGAAATGGCGGTTGGCATTACCGCTGAAATGACCGGTGCCCAAAAGCAGATGCAAATGCTGATGTTGCTGTCTGGCGGCGTCCTGATCCTTGCGCTTTTCCTGACACGGGTTTTCGTCACGCGACCCTTGGCAAAAATCAGCGAAACCACCGAGCATCTGGCGGATGGCGACCTTAGCCCGGTCAAAGGCTATGATCGCTCCAGCGATGAAATTCGTCGCATCGCTCAGGCGCTTTCGGTCTTTCGCGACGGCTTGGTCGAAAAAGAAGAGATGTCCAAAGCCACAGAGGCAGAGCGCGCGCGCAGGCAAGCGGAGCAGACTGCAGCGGTCAATGCGATCGGAGACGGCCTGGATCGCTTGGCCCATGGCGATTTGACCTTCCGCATCGAAACGGAGATGAGCGACGGCTATGCCAAGCTCCGGGATGACTTCAATGCCGCTCTGGATGGCCTGGAGCAATCAATGGGAAGCCTCACCACCAGCGGCAAATCAATTGCCGGCGGCACCACAGAGATTTCTGCGGCCTCGCGCGACCTCTCTGAACGCTCGGAACGCACGGCTCAAACGCTGGCAGGCACTGCTGCGGCTGTCAATCAGCTATCCGTGTCGATCACCCATACAGCAAGTGCTTCGGGAGAGGCTTCCACCTCTGTCGAAAAGGCACGGGTAAGCGCAGAGGAAAGCCTGGAGGTTGTTCAGCGCACCTTTGAAGCGATGGAAGGTATCAAGGAGAGCTCTCACAAGATCTCGCAGATTATCGGCATGATCGAGAGCATCGCACAACAGACCAACCTCCTGGCCCTGAACGCCGGGGTTGAGGCCGCACGCGCTGGATCTGTTGGTAAGGGGTTTGCCGTCGTCGCTTCCGAAGTTCGCACCCTCGCCCATCGCTCCAAAGAAGCAGCCACAGAAATTTCTGCCCTGGTGGCTGAAAGCGGTGAGAACGTTGAAATGGGCGCCGATCTGGTCGAGCGCACCGGCGCTGTGATCAAAGTAATTTCCTCTTCGGTGACGGGTGCTGCCTCTTTGATGCAGGATATTTCCGAGGCTTCATCAGAGCAGTCCCGCAGCCTGCAGGAAATCAATACTGCCATGGGACAACTGGACGATTCCACTGCTAAGAACGCAGCCCTCTTTGAAGAGGTCACCTCTTCCAGTATCGGCCTCTCGCATGAAGCGCAGGCCATGGATTCCGCCCTTGGCCGGTTCCGCACCCATGCCTCAGCTCCTGCAGAAGAAGAGAATTGGCAGGCACAAGATGGGGATGGTGAAGAAGATATGGCCTGGACCGGTTAGCCAAACCAAGGCAAGCCGCACCTCTGCACCCTTCACCTCATTTCCGAAAATTTGCCCCTCCTGCAATTAGCGGGAGGGGATTTTTGTGCGAGCCGTTTCCTATCCGAGAAAACTCGACCAACACATTTGCAGTGACGGCCAGGCTCTCTGATCCCGCAGCTTTCTTCCCTTAGTGACTGGCCTTAGTGACTGGCCTTAGTGATTGGAACGGGCCTCACTTTTCAGGGCAATCCACTTTGCAAAGCACCATTGGCTTGAAAAGCTGAAGCTAAAACGCTGAATGAGTGAGAAAAGGTCGTTTCAGCGCCCAGCTCATGAAAGGGTGAGGAACTCTGGATTCAGGTGCCACCCTCATTTGGCTCGCCCTCCCCGAACAGAGTCAGGCGCCGCATCTTGATAGATCATTTGAAGAGGCGCCACTGGGTGAAAGTGCCGTCAGCGATCTGAGGATGATGCAGGTAAGTTCGCGATACGGGAACTACGGCGCTCTTACACGCTCAAAATGTCTGAGCCCGAGCAAGAGGAGCAAAAGAAGGAAGAACAACCCGAAGAAATCACCAATGAGATAGGCAAAGTAATCTTCCAATGAACTGTCAAAAACCCAGTTGGTAAGGAACGAGGTTACCACCGAAATGATCAACCCTGCGATCATGATCCAGACCCAGCGCGGGTTCTTCCCGACCTGAGGGTGCAGGTCCCATCCGGCCAGTCTCAGAACAAAGAAGATGACGGTCGGGACCGAAACCGCAATGGCAATCGCCGCAAGCCGACTAGGAACAAACGCACCTGTTCCCGCGACATAAAGAAATACAAGAAACACCCCTGGCAAAAGCGCTAAGATAGAGCGCCATCCCAAGAGCCAAGCCGAAAGTACGCGCACCCCGTGCGGCAGAAAAAGCAGGCTCGCCCGGCTCGGAAACTCCGGAAAAAACAAGGCCTGCACAGGCATGAGTAGCTCAAACGTGACAAAGAAAGCCACGACATAAGCAGACGAAACAACGCCGGCTTCCTTAGCTATTGTCTGCAGAAACACCCTTGCCCCTCATAACTTGCTCTTTAGCAGTTATCTTTCGGGGGACTTAACAAAGTAATAACCACGCGCAGAATTTTCCGAATGAACCAAGTAGCCTTTCTGAACCAAAGACTTCAATGCCCTAAAAAAGGTCGGACGAGAAACATCTGCGACGAGCCGGTGATCCAGCAAAGCAGTCGTTTTTACCGGGCCTGGAGCCACAGCAACATCACTTGCCGCGTAGTAGACATCTTTTTCTACAGTCGAAAGTTCCTGCAAACCCAGGGATTGCTCCATGTCCTGCAACAGTTTTCGTAACTCGGTAAGTTTTGAGAGTTCCGTCATCTTCTTTACCTGAACCAGTCGTGCCACTGTGCCTATATAATTGGCGCATCAGTGCAAAAAGTAAACCAGTTTTGCTGAATTTAGCCCCAAAAAGTATCACATTGACACTTTCGTGAATAACGATAAGCTTTTCCACAGTCCGACGCCGACAGATTCGTGAGTGGTGGCTGTCGAAAATCCTTTTTTAGAACGATATCCGGGCGCGGGGCTCTTTGACCCGCGTCCTTTTTTGTGGCTGGATCAGACCAGTTTCGTGGATCATTTACTGCTGTCGAAACGGTTCTGAACCCCAAACAACTGGCAAAACTCTGGACGAAACCACTTTGTCTGTGCATCCTGATCGGCAGGGCCACTGCTTTGGGCCCGTCGATTTTTCACGTTTTTCAAGTGATCTGATAATTGGTTGGGGGGTGTCATGCCTTTGGATAAGGACGCTGTAAACGAGCTCAAGCAGAAGATTAAGCTGGCTCGTAACAAGGAACTGAACTTTGCACTGGCCCTCGGCAAAAAGCCCGAGGATTGCGCCATCATGATGCATAAGGAACGCGGTGGCGATAAACTCCTTTTGAAAGTCAAAAAGGAGAATGGCGTTCAGCCACAGAAGTCCTGCTACGGCACGCTAAGTGTCGATGGTCAGCTTCTGAAGCTCATGTGCAAAAGTGACCCGCCAGCTGGTCTGGTCAAAAACTTCCGTGTTTTCTTTCGCGCCAATAGTATTCCGATCAAACTGGCGGTCCTAACCCCCGGAGGCGAAGCTTTTGAGGGCGATGATGAGGGCGAGCAGGAAGGCCAGGCAGAGAGCCAAGCTCCCGACAGCGCTGCCCCCCCGCCGGAAGAGACCGCACCCGCTGCCGCATCCGGACCAGAAGAGGCAGAGGACCCTCTGGCCGCGATCAAAGCGCAGATCAAAGAGTTGAACGCTGGCATAGCGAAGCTGGCAGGACCCGTAAAAGACAAGCTGGCCGAGGGCTTAAAAAAAGCCGCCGCGCTTGCCGCATCAGGCAAGATTGACAAGGCCGAAGCGCTGCTTGAGCAACTTTCGAATGCACTAAACAAAGCAGCGAGTATCCCAAGCGCGCCCCCTCCTCCGCCGCCCCCAGATGGGGGCCCGGATGGAAATCCAGCAGAAGAGGCCGGAGAGAAACCAGACCCCCTTGCAGAACGCTGGGAGGTCACCTCCTCGAAGGTGGCGCCGCATGTGGCCAAGACCCTGAAATCGGGCAAAGGTGACCCGGACAAAATTCGCGCTGTTTGGTCCTTTGCTCAGGGCAAAGCCGAGGCGGGTGATTACGCGGCCGCGTTAAAGGCCTTGGGGCCGCTTTCCAATTTGCTTTCGCAAGCGGCGGAGGCCGAGAAAACTGCCGCTCAGGAAGAGGTCGATAAGGGAGACGATACGCGACAGAAACTCCAGGCTTGGGAAGCCACAAAGGCGCAGCTCGAGCCCAAGGTCATGGAGATTGTGAAGGCCAAGGACGCGCGCTCAACCAAGGTTGGCGCGGCCTGGGAGATGGCTCTTAAAGCAGCAAGCACTGGTGATTTTGACACCGCGAACAAGATTGTCGGGCGGTTGCGCTCCGCCCTAGGGCTTGATGAGGCTGCCCCTGCACCATCGGAAGGTGGCTCACCCCAGCAGAGCGAAGCCCCACAAGCGCAGGCAGGGGATGAGGCTGACAAGGCCGATGATGACAAACCTGCCTCTGACGACCCTGCACGCAACAAAGCCCTTGGTAAAATCGACAAGGTGAAGGGCGACCTCACCAGGGTTGAAGGGCTGATCGCGGCATTTGGAACGCCGCAACCAAAGGACTGGGAACTGCCCATCAAAAGCGCCGCAAAAATGCTGGCGATTGCCGAGGACAAAGAGGTCAAGGAGTTGGAGGCTGCCGCAACCGAAGCCGCAGCTCTTCTGGCAGAGTTGGAACCCAAGGTGAAACAGCTCACCCTGGACAAGGAGGCCTGGGAGAAACAGCACCCGCTGTTCGTGGCGCGCCTGGTTCCGATCCAGGCCCATGCAACCCATGATATCGATCCGATCAAAGGCAAGCTCAAGGATCTGGAAGATGAGGTAAAAGCCGCAGAAGCAGATGCGGCAGGTTTCGACTTCAAAGGGGCCGCCGGGCGCATTGGCGCCTTTCTCTCGCTGGCGGATGTGGTTGAAGCCCTTGCGGATGGCTTTGCCCATTACCGAAAAATCCAGATGGACCGCATGAACTTGGTCACGCCGAAACGTGCCATGGTCGCGGCGCGCGCGCCTGTCCAGGCAGCAATTGATGCGCTGATAGATACCTATGACAAAGGCGTTCAAAAGGCCGGAGAGGAGAAGTATCCCGAAGCCGTTGAAGAGATGAACAAGGTGCCGCAGTTGCACCAAAAGCTAGAGTTGCTGCTGGACCGGGCCAAGGCCGTGGATGGCGACCCTGCGGATGCGTCCGACACTGGCCTCATCGGAACCGTGCTGGACTACCTCAACGCTTTGAATGGCTTTCCCGATCCGGTCAAACTCTTGCTGAAGACGGGTATCGACAGGGTTCAGGCCGCCTATGACGCCTCTCTACCCGCAGCCGAAGCAGATGTCTTGAAGGCCAGCGAACGCCTGACACTGGCAAGGCGCGATGCGAATGATCTGTGGACCCGTGGACAGAAGGCCGAAGCCTATGTCGATCTCCGGGCGATCTTTGATGCCAAATTGCGCGATTTCAAAGCCCATGCCGGAAAGGAAGGCATTGAGGACGTGATTGAGCGGATGGAGAGTGACTCCACCAGTGCCGCATCCGATGCCATCCTGCGCAAATTCGACAGCGCCACGCGCCTCTTGCAATCCAGTCAGGCGGATTGGCCCAGCTATGAGGCACGGGCTGCGGATTATGTGGCCTATAAGACCAAGCGCGATGCGGTGAAAACCCGGCTGGAAGATCTGCGCAAGCTCCCCGAGGCCTCAACCGCAACGGATGAATTGGCCACTGCCGATGCACATCTGCGCCAGGCTGCCACGCTCGCAGCAACGCGGGACTATAAAAGTGCCTTAGATAGTGCCAATGCAGCAGATGCCGCCGCGGATGTGGCCAAAAATCTGATCGACATGCGCACCGAAATGGCCAAGTTGAAAAAGGACGATGTGCTGGCTGCGGTCGACAAGGACGTTGTTGCGGCCTTCAAAAACTATGATGACCTGGCGAAATTTGTTGAAGGAAAGGACGACGGCACCTTTACCGCCCTGCGCGGGACTGCAGATGCTGAGGCTCAAAAAGGACGCGATGCCTCCGTTGGTCCGGATCCTGATCATGACAAAATCCGCGAGCATCTGGGCAATGCGATTTCGCAACTCGAAGCGGTCATCGACAGTATCGCCTGCAAAGCGGCCTTTACCACCCTGCGTGCGGCGATCAAGCCAGCAGTTGAAAATGAACTGCCCACGGGCAGCGCCGCCAATGACAATTGCCTGAGCACCGATTTGCCAATCATCACCGCCTTGCTAACCGCAGCAGATGATGCCGTGAAGGACCCCGGATTTGATTTTGGAACCGGTCTTGCCAAAGTGAATGAGGCCAATACCGAAGTACAGAAAGCGCGCAAAAAACTGGCGCTCTACAAAAAGGCCAAAAACCCGGTGCTTTGGCTGGCCTGGGCAAAAAATAGACTGGTCCTTGCGCGTGATGAAGCGCTCACCCATACCAATCCGATTGATGCAAAGGCGAGCCTTCAGGTCGAAATCGATCGCCTTACGGCGTTTGAGACAGCCTTCACCACCGATTGGGCTGCGGGCAAACATGCGGCGGCCACATCCAAGGTCACGGCGGATATGGACCGCGCAAAGGCCTATGAAAAGTATCGTGCGGACTATGTAGAAACCATTCGGCAGCGTCAGGTTTGGATCATTGACCGCGAGGCACTGATTGCAGGCGACGCTTTGGTAGCGGCCGAACGACAAGAGGTTGCCGATGCCAAAGCTGCCATTGCAGGCCTGCTTGAAACCCGTTCCTACACCCCGGCGCAGAGCCTCTGTGCTAGTACCTATTTCGTCATCGAACGTGGCAAGGATATGCTACAGGCGCGAACGGACTATGAGGTGAAGCGCGCAGCAGCGGAAGCCAAAGTGCAAGAGGCTGAGACTGCCGCAGGGAAGGTCCCCACAAATGCAGAGCTAGCGGCCGAAGCCGCCGCTTTGCGCAAGCGTTACAATGATGCCCATGCTGAAACAGCGGCAGACAAGCGCAGGTTTGATTTTGCCGGCACCGAAATGGAGACATTGACCAATAGCCTCTGTCAGCCGGTCATTGACCGTTGCACCGACTACGAAGCCTTTGAGGACAAACGCAAGGCATTTGCAGCGAAAATTCAGGAGGTGAAGGACCACGAGAATGCTGATCTGATCACCCCACTGATCGCCCGCCTGGATGGCAAATACGCCAACATGATGGATCTGGCGAGCAAAGGGCATATGAACCGGGCCAAGGCCCTGTTGGATGTCCTGCCGCAGGATTGTGAGGACGCTCTGGTCGCCGCCAAAAACAACGCGGCTCTGGATGGTATCGGCAAAGATCTGGAAACCATGGATGAGGACGACACCGATGCGATCAAAGCAGCGGTAGAGGCCCTGCGCGAAACCTTTGACAACCTGCGTTGGGAAAGTGAAGCGCAATATGCGCAGTCACATGATCTGGCAGAAAACCTGGTGGAAGCGGTTGAGGCCAAACTTGCCTCAGATCCGAAAGCGGCCAAGGCAGCCCTTCCGGAAGCCTTGCAAGCCTGCAAGGATCTACAGACAGAGATCGGCCACCATAAGCAATTGAGCGAATTGGCAACACGTGTCATTGCACGTATCACCTCTGTCACGGCTCCCTTTGAAAAATACGCCATCATCAAAGAAGATGCGGATGCTCTGAAAGCTGCCGTTACCGCGGCCCTGGAAGGTGCGCAGAGCGGCGGCGATCTGGATACCGCCAGTGCGGCCATCGAGGAGGTGATGAGCAAGCATCACGCCTTGATGATCATGGCAGCACGGCATGATCAGGTGATCAAAGATCGCGACGCGCTGGAGGCGCAGCACAAAACGCTTTTGGGGAGCGAGTATCGATACGCTATTCGCGAGGACTTGGAGAAGCTTTCTGCACTGTTGGAGCAAGCCGCGGAAGCCGCGGAGAAGCGCGATCACGACACTGCCGAAAAACGCATCAAAACGGCCAAGGAAGTCGCCGTGGATGCGGTGGCAAAGAACAAGATGGCGGGCAATCAGGCACCGGATGCGGACAACATCAAATCCATCCTGGAGCGCCCCGACGGCGATGCACAGCTGGACGCCATGATCAAGGATCTGGACCCTTCGGTCCAACGCAAGGTGCTGCGCGTCGCATTTGAGGCGAAATATGGCTGCAAGTTGAACATCTATGTCGAAGCCAAGGATGAAGCAGCCGATCGCCACGACGCGGCCAATATCGTCGCTGACGGCAGCAAGAAAGGACCCAACATTCGACGCCTCTATGAGGTGATGTCGGTCTTGCCTGTAAATGACACCCGCGACAATGACTCGATGAAGATCTTCGGTTACGAAGATGTCGAAACCCAGAAAGGATCTTATTACTCGGGCGGCGACGTCAAAGAAGTCGTGATGCGCGAGGGCAATGCCAATCTAAGCGACGTCTATGGCTTTGGGCGACCGCATGAGGTGGGCGATGTTGACGAAAATTGCAAACCGGCGGACGATGAGCAGGTCGATTTCTTCTCTTGGAACACCCTGCATGAAGCAGGCCACGCGGTTGATGATCAACGCAACTTTATGGGGGGCGTCAAAGGCAATGCCTCCTACGGCGGCTGGCAAGAACACGGCATCAATGTCAAACCCATCGCTGATGCCATCGCCGGGCACTATAAATATGATCCGACCTATACGGCGGACTATATCCTTGGGACTGCTGACCCCGCCCTTCCCGAGTGCCCTGATACCGTCGAGCCCGAGGAATGGGAACGACGGCGCAGCAAGGTTCATGCCCATGTGGACATGGCCCGTGAAGGTAACAATCCATGGCAAAGCGCTGCAATCGCCGCAAAGCTGAATGTGGGTGGCCGGGTCTACCATGAGAGCTACAAAGACCCAAGTTATTGGTCCAGTTACGAGTTTGCAGCCCGCAAGCAGGCCATCACCGGCTATCAGTTCCGCGCTCCTGGCGAATGGTTCTCAGAGCTCTATGCAGCCTATCACAGCAAGAAGCTGAAAGATCAGCATCCTGCGGTGCAATGGCTCAAAGATCTGAAGTAAGGGGGACCGATAATGTCACTATTTGTGCAAATGAACCTGACATGCCCAAGCTGCAAAGCGGTCTTTACCTGCAAAGCCGTTGGCAGTGTCAATGCCGATCGACGGGCGGATCTGCGCGATGAGATTCTGGAAAACCGTTTCCAGATCATATCCTGCAGCGAATGCGAGCATGAGTTCCGATTGGAACCTGATTTCAACTATCTGGACGCTGGGCGTCACCAGTGGATTGCAGCACTCCCGGCGCGCCAATTGCGGGATCATGTGGAGATTGCTGCGGAAAAGCAGGCCGTTTTCGAAACCAGCTATGGCAGCCAGGCCCCCTCTGCCGCACAGAGCATCGGTAAGGCGCTGAAAACCCGCTTGGTTTTTGGTTGGCCTGCCATGCGCGAAAAGCTGATCCTGGAAGAATTGGGTTTTGACGACATCCTGATGGAGGTTGCAAAGCTGGATCTCTTGCGGATCCTGCCTTCGGCCCCGCTGCGCGAAGGTGTCGAACTACGGCTCACCGGCGCCAATGATGAATTTCTGGATTTCATCTGGGTCGAAGCCTCAAGCGAGGAGGTGCTGAACGGTTTTCAGGTCCCTCGTCGCCTCTATGATGAGATTGCGGCCAATCCAGAACCCTGGGTGCCGGTGCGCGCCATGTTGGCGGCAGGGATGTTCGTAGACATGCAGAAATTGTTTATGGGCGAAGGAGAGGTGCCAGCCGAAGATGATGCCGCAGCCTAGTAAAGCTAGCTTGCGATATTCAGATGCTCGGCCTGGCTAGGGAAGAGCCGCGCAGTTGCCGCCCGCTCCGCAAGGGGCGGGCCATCATAATAGCCCTGCAGGTAATCTACCTTGCAGGCTTTGAGCAATTTGCGATGCTCATCGGTTTCGGCCCCCTCACCTGTCACGCGCATCCCCAGAGCATGCCCCAATTCGGCAATCGCAACCACAATTGCCCTTGTTTCCTGCGACTCTGGCAGTTTCGATACAAAGGCGCTGTCGACCTTGATCTTGTCCACGGGGAACTTCTGCAAATAGCTGAGAGAGGAGTATCCCATGCCAAAGTCATCCAATGCGACCGTCACGCCCAACTCTTGCAGAGCCTGAATTTCCGTCAGCGCTGATTGGCCACTTGCCAGCACCACCGTTTCAGTAATCTCCGCTTCCACAGCCTCTGCCGGGCAATTCGCCTCATATAGGCAATCATTGAGAAACTCATCCACCCTGGAGCCAAAAAGCTTGGGCGATAGATTGACCGCAACACGACCACGAAAGCCCATTTCATGCCATTTGGCCGTTGTCTTGAAGGCCTGCAGCAGCATCTGTCGTGTCAGCTCCCGGATAAGGCCGCTATCCTCGGCAATCGGAATGAACTCCGCCGGAGAGACCGTCCCCAATTGCCGATGATGCCAGCGGGCCAATGTCTCAAAGCCAATGATCTCACCAGTCTTCAGGTCGGTTTGGATCTGGTAGACAGGGCGGATGTCTCCCTGCTCGATGGCATGGCGCAACTCTCTTTCCAGAAGCGCCTTGCGTTTGATTTCTGTTTCCAAATCTTCATGGAAAACCTCAACCGTGCCCCGACCTGCGCGTTTGGCCTCATAAAGTGCAAGATCCGCGCGCCGGATCCCTTCTGAGGGCTTTGAGTCCGGACCGGAAAGCGTGGCGATACCGGCACTCATCCCTGTGTGCAGGACCTGGCCATTAATTTCTTGCGGCTGAGACATCTCAATGACCAGGCGTTCTGCAATATTGGTCAATCGCTCCAGGCTGGAAGCGCCTTTGACCAGGATGGCAAATTCATCCCCGCCCAAGCGTGCGGCCAAGACATAGGTACTGGCGCAGGCTTTGAACTTCTGCGCGACCACCTGCAGCAGAGCATCCCCTGCAGGATGGCCCAGGGTGTCATTGATCAGTTTGAAATGGTCAAGATCGGCCAAGAGGATCGAGACCTCTTCCGCTTCCTCCTGCAGCCAGCTTTGAAAGGTCTGTTCCATTAGGCGGCGGTTCGGCAGGCCTGTCAGGCTATCATGCTCAGCCAGGTATCGCGCCCATTCAGCCTGGCGGGCCTGATCACTATGATCCGAAGCCAGAAGCAATGTGCCAAGATACAGCCCATGTTCATCCCGAATTGGGCCACTGCGAACCAACAGGCTGAGGTCCTCTCCAGATTGGCTGTCGACAATATTCGCTTCAAAGGCAAAATTCTCTTTCCGCAGGACATGGCTTTCTGCTTTCTCTGCCAGCTCCGTTGTAAGCCAGGTGCGGAAATTCAACCGATACCCAGCGCGTGCATTGCCAAAGAATGCTTCTGCATTTGGGTTGCAGAACACCACTTGACCGTTTTCATCGGCAAGAAGGACAGCGTCACGGGTCGACTGCAGTGCTCTCAAAATGCGCTTATTCTCACGACGGGCGCTTTCGTCGCTTTCGGCGCGCAGTTCCGCCATTTCTATCTTGCCGAGGCGGAGCTGTTCCAGCGAGCGGGCAAGCATCCCCAGCTCATCGCGCCGATCCTGATCCGGCACCGGGCCATCCAGCTCATTGTCACGCAATGCTGCAACCGTTTTCGCCAAATCACTCAGCGGTCGGGAGAGGACCGAAACGACAAAAAAGGCGACACCAGAAAAGAGAAAGAGCGCGATCAAAGCAACCAGCAGAAGATGCTCCAGAGATTCCTTCAAAGGCCCGTTTATCGCACTCTCCGGTACAACAACCGTCACTTCCCCTAATTTCAGGTCTCCGTATGCGGGCGCTTGCCTGATTTCAGCACTGGCTTGCAGCGCCCCGGCCCCCATAGCAAAGCCCTCGTCGGTGCGTTCGACCAATACCTCGCCTTTTGCGTCTGTGACCATGACATGGGCAATGGATCCTTTGGCGAGAATCCCCTCGGCTATTTCCTCAATCCGTTGCTGGTCGAACATGCCTAATGGTAGCACCAAGGCCTCTGCACCCAGGTTCGCCGCCATTTCACTTTCACGCACCAAACCATCCAGGAACATTTGTTCGTGGTCGTGCGCTTCATGCGTGACCCGCAGGAATTCAAAAAGAACCAGCGGCAACAGGAGCCCTAGGTTCAAGCGGGTTCGAAAGGTGAGGGATCTGAGAAATCGCATACTGTTCTTCAACACGTCCCCGGAGTGCTGAGGATGATTTCTCCTGCAACCGGCTTCAGTACATAGGTTTCCGTCCTGCTGCAAAGAGCAGAGGGAGAGAGAACAGAGGAAAGCAAAACAGGTCTTGCCAGGCGAAACCGTTTCATTGGAACACAACCTTTCTTCACAGCCGGCCCGCTCACCCTGACAAGAGAGTCTTAAATCAAGGTGTCTGGCGGGCAGCTTGCGCGGGCACAGTTGACGTCGAAGTCAGGTTTCTACTTCAATTTTTCCCGATATCACCACTTGACGCGAAATTCCGATGTCGCGTCGGGGCTCAGGCTTCTGGATGCTCAATTGGCCCAAAGAGATGCGCCCTTCACTGTCTTAGGCCTATACAGTGGGCTGTGAATGGCCTATATGCCGCCAATTGCCACCGCTGGCCCTGCGCTATAGCGCGTCCTCCCTTTCGCCCCAGCCCCGACAACAAAGCAGATCCCGAATTGAAACAGACCCTGTCTCTGGCGCTGGAGCGCCGCGGATATACCTCTCTAACCCCGGTTCAAGAGGCCGTCACCGACCCCGATCTTGGTACAGGTGACCTTCTGGTTTCCGCGCAGACTGGATCGGGCAAGACGGTTGGCTTTGGGCTTGCGATTGCAGACACCGTTCTGGGCGAAGACGATCGATTTGCTGCTGCTGCCGCGCCGCTGGCATTGGTCATCGCCCCAACCCGTGAGCTGGCGCTGCAGGTAAAACGCGAACTGGCCTGGCTCTATGGAGAGGCGGGCGCGGTTGTTGCTTCTTGTGTTGGCGGCATGGATATGCGCGATGAGCGTCGGGCATTGGATCGCGGCGCCCATCTGGTGGTCGCAACCCCTGGCCGTCTGCGCGACCATATCATGCGCGGCTCTATCGATCTGTCGGACCTGCGCGCTGTGGTTCTGGACGAAGCGGATGAGATGCTGGATCTTGGCTTCCGCGAAGATCTTGAGTTTATCCTGGGCGAAGCTCCTGAAGAACGTCAGACCCTGCTGTTTTCCGCCACCGTACCCCCGGCGATCGAGCACCTGGCGCGCAGCTACCAGCGTGATGCCAAACGGATTTCCACAGTCGCCGAGACCTCGCAGCACAGCGATATCGACTACCAGGCGATGCTGGTTTCGCAGCGGGATGGCGACAATGCCATCATCAATGTGCTGCGCTTCTATGAGGCGCCCAACGCCATCGTCTTCTGCAACACGCGCGCGATGGTAAACCGGCTGCTGAGCCGCCTTTCCAACCGTGGTTTTGCGGTGGTTGCCCTGTCGGGAGAGCTATCCCAAGCGGAACGCTCCCACGCTCTGCAAGCCATGCGCGACGGACGCGCACGGGTTTGCGTGGCGACCGATGTCGCTGCCCGTGGCATCGATCTGCCAAATCTGGAGCTGGTGATCCATGCGGAGCTTCCCTCAAGCCACGAAACCCTGCTGCACCGTTCGGGCCGTACCGGTCGGGCTGGGCGCAAGGGGGTCAGCGCGCTGGTTGTTTCGCCCAAATCCAGAAAGAAGGCCGAACGTCTGCTGAAAATGGCCAAGTTGCACGCCAATTGGGGCGGCGCACCTTCGGCCGAAGCGGTACGCAGCAAGGACACCGAGCGGATGCTCAACGATCCTTCCTGGACCGAAGATCAGAGCAGCGGCGAGGAAGAGATGATCGCGCAGCTCACGCAGCCTTCACCCAGAGCAACTGGCCGCTGGCTACCTGCGCCTGTGGAATGCCAGCCGCTCGGCGCCAGAAGAGCTCTCCGAAGTGGATGACAAGCCCACCAAGCGCGAACCTTTTGGCCCCAGCACCTGGTTCTCTATTGCTGCGGGGCGCAACGAGGGTGCGGATCCACGCCGCCTGCTGCCGATGCTCTGCCGCGCTGGTGGCATTACCAAAAGCGACATTGGCGCCATTCGCATCCAGGGCGAAGAGAGCTTTGCCGAGATCCGCGAAGAAAAGGCCGAAGGGTTCCTGCAAACCCTTGGATCCGAGATGGTTCTGGATGATGGCACCGCGATCCGCAAATTGGACACCCCGCCAAATATTCCGGCGGCCCGTCCTTCTGGCCCACGAAAGCCGGGCGGGAAGCCCGGAGGCAAACCGGGCCATCGCGGCAAACGCCCCTATGAGGGCGCTGGCGCGCAAGAGAAGAGCTATGGTGGCGGTGAAGGCTCAAAGCCCTACAAAGAGAAGAAGCCTTATAAGGATGCCTCTGACCGGCCAGCCCGGCGCAACAAAGGCACCGAAGATGGACCTAGCTTCTTTGCGAAACCGGCCAAACCCGCAGGGAAAGCTGCCAGCAAGCCAGACACCAGAGCTGACGGAAAACCTGCAGGTAAGCCCAAGACAGGCCCCAAAAGCAAAACCGGACCCAAGGGACCGCCGCCCCCTAAGAGCAAACCAAACAGCAAGAAGAATAAAGCCCGCGCCGCAGCAGCCAAGGCCGCTGCAAAGGCTGGAACAGGCAAGCCACGCCGCCCCAAAGGCTAGTCAGCGAAAATGGCTCGCCACATTAGGCGACTTTAAAATTTACAATGCCGCCAGGTCATGAACCTTGGCGGCATTACTTTTTCTGCCTTAGGCCTTCAGACAGGCATCAAATGCCGCCTTCTGTTCTTTGGAGACGACGCCTCCGGCGCGTAGGCCAACTGCCTCTTGCGGGGTCAAGAATTTGTAGAGATCACTCTTGATGCCTGCCTGTTTCCAACATGTCTCGATAAGGGGTTTTGTAACCTCGATCGCAGCGTCAGATCCGCCCTTGGTGACGATGGATACGCTATTTCCACCACTACAACCGGCCAGCAATACCGCACCTGCGATGCACATGGTCCAAAGCTTCATGCTTCCAAGTCCTTCCTTGTAAAATCAGAATCTTACAACCACAGGCATAGGATGGATGTCATTTCACCCTCACTTCCAAACGAGAGGGTCAAAGCAAAAAGGCCGCTCCAGATGGAGCGGCCTTTCCAAATTCGGGATCCGTCTGGAGCCTTAGGCGGCCAGAGCGTCCTGTGCCTGGCGCACGATGGCACCAAAGGCTTCGGGCTCGTGCACGGCCAGGTCGGCCAGAACTTTACGGTCTACTTCGATACCTGCCAGGTTCAGACCGTTGATGAAGCGGCTGTATGTCAGCGCTTCGTCGTGGCTGCGGACAGCAGCGTTGATACGCTGGATCCACAGCGCGCGGAAGTTGCGCTTGCGGTTCTTACGGTCGCGGGTTGCATACTGGTTGGCCTTGTCGACGGCCTGACGGGCAACCTTGAAGGTATTCTTGCGGCGGCCGTAATAACCTTTGGCTGCCTTGATGACCTTCTTGTGACGGGCGTGTGTTGTGGTTCCACCTTTAACGCGGGACATATCTCAATCTCCTCTTAGCGGTCGTAGGGCATGTAGCCCTTGACGATTTTGGCGTCAGGAGCCGACAGCTCCGAGGTGCCGCGAGCATTGCGGATGAATTTCTTGGTACGTTTGATCATACCGTGCTGTTTACCAGCCTGAGCAGCCATGACCTTACCGGTCGCGGTCACTTTAAAGCGCTTTTTGGCGCTCGACTTCGTCTTCATTTTGGGCATTTCCGTCTCCTTCAATGCGGGTTCGGTCTATGCGCGACTCGGCATGCCACTTCGGGCCGGCCACGCGAACAGAATGGGGATTTACGGAAGCTGCCCACAAAGGGCAAGCGGAATCTCAGAGAAAACGCCCCAGAACGCTGAAAAACACGTCTGGGACCTGTTCCAACCGATAGCCACCCGGTTTCTGAAGCACCGCAAAGGTGATGAGCCCCACCCCGGCCAACAGCATAAGGGATGAGACCCGAGGCGGACGACTGTCACTGATGGCCGAGAGGATGGAGGGCACCGACAGTGCACCAAAAAGGATTCCCACTATAAGAGCCAGATCCGTATCCATCTCAACCTCAAGAACAAACTAACAGAGTACCTGAGGTTAAGCCTACTCTGGATCGAGGCTATAGATCAAACGTTCATCACAGGGCGCCACACGCAGGATGTTTGTGGTGCCCGGCACATTGAAGGGCACACCTGCTGTAACAACGATCTGATCACCAGCCTCTGCAAAGCCCCCTGCTCGCGCGGCGCGTGCCGCAGAAACCACGGCCCCCTTGAACCGTTCCTGCCCTGGGATCACAACACAGTTGCAGCCCCAGCTAAGAGCCAGCCTGCGCGCGGTGCGGTGCAGCGGAGTAAGGGCCATGATTGGCACACCGGGACGTTCGCGCGCGGTCAGCAACGCAGTTGTACCACTCTGGGTGAAGCAGCAGATCGCCTTGATATCCGTCTTTTCCGCAATCTCACGCGCAGCAGCGACAATTCCATCAGCGATGCTATCGCCCTTTGCAGTTCGGGAAGCCGCAATGATCTGGGTATATGTCGGATCGACCTCCACCTCAGTTGCGACCTTATCCATGGTTTGCACCGCTTCAATTGGATACTGGCCTGCGGCGGATTCCGCACTCAGCATGATCGCATCGGTGCCCTCGTAGATGGCGGTCGCCACATCCGAGACCTCCGCCCGCGTTGGCATTGGGCTTTCGATCATGCTTTCCAGCATCTGGGTCGCCACGATCACCGGCTTGGCAGCCGCGCGGCATTTGCGAACCAGACGTTTCTGGATCGGCGGTACCGCCGCCACCGGCAGCTCAACCCCCAGATCGCCGCGCGCCACCATGATGCCATCAGATGCGTCCAAAATCTCCGCAAATTGCTCAACCGCCTGCGGTTTTTCGATTTTCGACAGAACAGAGGCGCGGCCATCTGCCAGCCCCTTGGCCTCAAACACATCTTTGGCCCGCTGCACAAAAGACAGCGCGAGCCAATCAACACCCAGCTGGCAGACAAACTCCAGATCTTCCCGATCCTTTTCGGACAAGGCAGCCAGAGGCAGGAAGACATCCGGAACATTGACCCCCTTGCGGTTGGAGATCGTTCCGCCATTTTCAACGATGCAATCGGCAAAATCCGCACCGCAGTTTTCTACCGTCAGGCGGATCTTGCCATCATTGACGAGGAGATGCGCGCCGTTTTCCAGCGCTTGGAAAATCTCAGGGTGAGGCAGGCAGACCCGCGTGGCATCCCCCTCTGCCTCATCCAGATCGAGCCGGAACTTCGCCCCTTCTTCCAGCTCTTCCGATCCATTGGCAAAAACACCAACACGCAGCTTTGGCCCCTGAAGATCCGCCAGAATCGCAATGGAACTCTCCAGATCCTGCTCCACCTGGCGGATGATGCGATACTTTTCGGCAATTTCTTCATGGCTACCATGGGACATGTTGAGGCGAAACACATCCGCCCCCGCCTCATGCAGAGCGCGGATCGTCTCATAGGTTTCGGAAGCCGGCCCCAGCGTGGCAACAATCTTCACATTCCGGGATCGTTTCATGGGGTGCATTCCTTCTGGCTGTCTCCCCGTCAGGGGAATGTTAACGCAAACATCTGATGCGGCTTATCACTCAGATTGCTTTTTTTCGCAACTCCTCTAGAGATATCGCCGGTAATAAGCGACAGGTCCATGACATATTCCCCATTCTTTTTGCACGGGGCCGACAGGCCCGCCCGCTGGCTGATCACCTGTGATCACGCCACCAATTTTGTCCCCTCTTTTGTTGGCGGCGGTGATCTGGGGCTGCCCGCAGAAGATATGGCCCGCCACATCGCCTACGACGTTGGCGCCTATGAGGTTTCCAAGCTCTTGGGGGAGTATCTCGATGCCCCTGTTGTTGCGTCAAATTTCTCACGGTTGGTGATCGACCCCAACCGCGGCGAGGATGATCCGACCCTGCTGATGCGGCTGTATGACGGGACGATCATTCCTGCCAATCGCCACGCAGATGAGGCAGAGAAGGCGCGGCGACTTGACGCGTGCCATCGCCCCTATCACCGCGCGCTTTCCGAACTTGCAGCACGGCCAGACACCGTGATTATCTCGATGCATTCTTTCACCCCTCAGCTGCGCGGACGCCCGAAACGCCCCTGGGAGATTGGCATCCTGTTTCCAGAGGGAGAGGCCTTTTCTCCGCATCTGATCTCGGAATTGGAACAGGACAAAGATCTCTGCGTTGGAGTGAATGAACCCTACACAGGCTATCTCCCTGGGGATGCAATCGACACCCATGGCACCAAAGCAGGGCGTCCGAACGCCCTAGTGGAGTTGCGCAATGACTTGATAGCAGAGCCGGCCGGCCAGGAGGCCTGGGCGCGGCGCTTGGCTCAGGTTCTTCCTCTCGCCCTGGAACGCTCTGGCCTGTGAAAGATCTGGCCTGTGAAAGCTGGGGCATTTCTCTCCGCCGGGGCATAGCGCCGCAGACGACTTGAAACGGGGGTGTCACCCCCCCAACTCTGTCCTAGGAAAGGCGCTATTCCTTCCAGGAGGCATGAAATGACGCTGGAAACACTAACCGCATTCTTTGGCTGGCTGACTATCCTCAACCTCGCAGTTTTGGCCCTGTCCACATTTGCAGTACTCCTGTTCCGCGACGGGCTTGCCAGCCTACATGCAAAGCTGTTTGATCTGGATGAGGGCTGGATCAAGCAGAGCTACTATACCTATCTGGCGGGCTACAAAATCTTGACCCTGGTCACTGCAGCCCTGCCCTACCTGGCGCTAAAACTGATCTAGCCAATCGACCTCCACCTAGTTGATTTCATGTGTTCCTGCCCCGGCATTGTCCCAATGCGCCCAGCCTGCTACCCAGACAACAGGACGCAAATTCACCAAAGGACGCCAAGATGGATCCGCAAACAGAGATCGAACTCCAGGCCGCTGCTTTTCGCCGCCTGCAAAAGCACCTGATGGAAGACCGGACCGATGTGCAAAACATCGACATGATGAACCTGGCGGGCTTTTGTCGCAATTGCCTGAGCCGCTGGTATCAGGAAGCCGCCAATGAGAAGGGGATCGAAATGGGCAAAGACGAAGCCCGCGAGGTCTTCTACGGCATGACCATGGCAGAGTGGAAGGCGAATTTCCAAACAGAGGCCAGCCCGGAAAAGCAGGCAGAGTTCGAGGTCGCGTTTAAGGAAAACGTGACGGACAAAGGTTGATCAAGAAAAGCTGATCAAGCCTGCGCCAAAACGCAAAAAAGCCGCTCGGATGAGCGGCTTTTTCTTTGTGTCGCTGTGCAATCAGATTGCTTTCTTGCGGCTTTCTTCCAGATAGATCTCGCGCAGGCGCTTCGCGATCGGCCCTGGCGTACCATCGCCCAGTTGCACACCGTCGATCTCCACCACAGGCATCACAAAAGCAGAAGCAGAGGTGGTAAAGGCCTCATCCGCCTCTTTTGCTTCATCGATGGTGAAAAGGCGCTCTTCGATCTCCATCTGCGCCTCTTCTGCCAAGCGCAGCACTGCGGCGCGGGTGATCCCGTGCAGGATGTCATTGGACAGTGGGCGGGTCACGATCTTGCCATTCTTGACGAAATAGGCGTTGTTCGAGGTGCCTTCGGTCACATGGCCATCTTCAATCAACCATGCATCATCGCAGCCCGCTTTCTTGGCCATCATCTTACCCATGGATGGGTAAAGCAGTTGCACGGTCTTGATGTCACGACGGCCCCAGCGGATATCTTCGATGGAGATGATCTTGGCGCCCTTCTTGGCCGCAGGGTTATCCGCAAGACCGGGCTTGTTCTGGGTGAACAGCACCAGCGAAGGAGGCGTACCCTCCGCGGGGAAAACGAAATCCCGATCCCCGTCAGAGCCGCGCGAAACCTGCAGATAGATCAACCCCTCTTCAATCCCGTTCAGCTCCACCAGTTTGCGGTGAATTTCCAGCAGCTCGTCCTTGCTGCAGGGGGATGGCATGTCGAGTTCATTGAGCGACCGGTCCAGACGCACGGCGTGACCTTCAAAATCAATCAGTTTTCCATCCAGAACCGAGGTCACCTCATAGACCGCATCCGCAAACAGGAAACCACGGTCAAAGATCGAGACCTTGGCCTCATCCTCAGGCAGATATTCGCCATTTACATAAACAGTACGGGTCATGAGCACTACTTTCTTGGGCTTTAGGGTTATCGAGACAGCTTCGTTCTTTTGACTATTGAAGCTGCCTTGTTCAAGAGACTTTGCTATTCACGTCCCCAAGTGCTGCAAAGCGACGCAAGGGAAAGCTTGACGATGAACGGTGTTCATGAAAAATTGAACACTGTTCATGAGGAGATTCTGACCGATGCAACAACCACCGGAATTGACCCACTTTGTGCGGGAGGCTTTGAACCGGGGCCAGTCGCGTCAAACCATTGAAGCGCAACTTGCGGCGGCGGATTGGACCGGCCTGGAAATTCAGACAGCGCTTGCTGGATGGGACTATTGTGAGCCCATTGGCGCCGTTCCCCGGCCGCAGCGTTCGACCAGCGCCTGGGACGCCCTGTTCTATGTCATGCTCTTTGCTGCCTTCGGGCTGATGATAGGCCATGCCATGCATCTGATGCTGGGGGTAATAACCTTTATGATGCCCGAAGCCGGCGATAGCTACTCTCGCTACCGGATGAACGGATTGCGCTGGTCGATGGCGGCGGTCATGGTCTTTACCCCGGCCTTTCTGTGGCTGCATTGGAAGGATGCGCGCGCCAGCCAGGCCAATCCGGTACGCCGCTTTGGCACAATCCGTCGTTGGCTGACCGCCACTGCCCTGCTGGCGGCCGCGCTGACGCTCGCCTGCGATAGCATCTATGTGATCTATGCTTTCCTGACCGGCGAACTGACCCCACGCTTCATCGTGAAAGCCATAGCCGTCGCCCTCATGGCAGGAACAGTGCTCTACTATTTCCGGCAAGAGCGCCAAACCGAACCTGTCGCCCGTTTCAATCCAGGCGCTTGGCTGGCGGCGGGCCTCACCCTGCTCGCCCTTTCTACCAGTCTCTGGCTGAGTGGCGGACCACTGCAGGGGCAAAAAGAGGCCCGTGATGACATTCGCCTCCGCGAGTTGCGCATAGTCCGGGAAGATATCGCAGCCTGCAAAAGTTTCAGAACCGAAGGTCTGCCCGAAACTCTGGCCCCCATGTCCTGCGCCCGCGCACCGCAAGATCTGACAGGCCTGGCAAGCGCAATTACCTATGAGCGCCTGGAGCAGGACCGTTTTGAAATTTGCGTCCAACTGGAGGCTCCTGACCGTGCAAGCAATCTGTACGATATCCATCGAAAAGGAAGCCTCCATTGCACGGCTGAGACACTAGAGTAGTCTCTAACCCCAGAGCTCAGCTGATGGCGGGTGCACACCTGCCGCGTCAAACTGCAGCGGCACATCACGATCTTCCGCCAGCAGCAGCGGCCCATCAAGATCGGTCACAACAGCGCCCTGTGCCACCAAGGTGGCCGGGGCCATCGCCAGCGAAGAGCCGACCATGCAGCCCAGCATCACCTGATAGCCTTCCGCGAGCGCGGCCTCGCGCAGCTTCAGGGCTTCAGTCAACCCACCGGTCTTGTCCAGTTTGATATTGACCACATCATATTTGCCTTTGAGCTTGGGCAGGCTTTCGCGGTCATGACAGCTCTCGTCTGCGCAGACCGGCACCGGGCGCTCCATACCGATCAGGGCCTCATCCTCACCCGCAGGCAGCGGCTGCTCCACCAGCTCCACTCCCAATCGCACCAGATGCGGCGCCAATTCCGCATAGACCTCAGCCGACCAGCCCTCATTGGCGTCGATGATGATCTTGGCATCCGGCGCCCCAGCCCGCACCGCTTCCAGGCGGGGCATATCATCCGCAGTGCCCAGCTTGATTTTCAACAACGGACGGTCTGCATTCTCCGCCGCTTGCTTTTGCATCTCTTCCGGGCTTGCCAGGGACAGCGTGTAGGCGGTGATTTCCGCCCCCGGCGCCTCCAAGCCAGCCAATTCCCAGACCCGCTTGCCCGCTTGTTTCGCTTCCAGATCCCATAGCGCGCAATCCACCGCATTGCGGGCCGCGCCGGCAGGCAGCAACCCCTGCAACTCGTCGCGGGTAAACTCCGCTGGCAAGCCTTCAATTTCGGCTGTGACGCTCTCCATCGTTTCATTGTAGCGGGCATAGGGCACACATTCGCCCCAGCCTGTGACACCCTCTTTCTCGATACGAACAGTCAGCACCTTGGCTTCGGTTCGTGACCCGCGCGAGATGGTAAAGACCTGCGCCAGTTTGAATACATCGGGGGTGACAGTGATCTTCATTCTGTGGTCCTTCGCGCCTGTTTCCGGTTTTCCCAGAGAATATGCCGACCAGGGCGCCAAGCGCGCCCCGGTGTCTTCATTTTGCTAGAAATACCTCCGCCGGAGGCACCAAACCTAACGGCAAGCGCCTCCGGTCAGGGGGTATAAATCAGACCGCTGCCAGAGCGTCTACCAGGCGACCAGCGCCATGGCGATAGGGGTCCACGGCAGGCAGGCCCATTTGTTCTTCCAGCTTGGCAAGATAGGTCACCGCCTCATCCTCGCTCAGATGCTGGGTATTGACCGAGATGCCCACGATCTGACAGGCCGGGTTTGCCCGCTGTGCAAGCGGCAGAGCCACGGCCTTCAGCTCTTCCAGAGTGGGGACATCATATTCGGGCAGACCGCGCATATGAGTTCGGGTCGGCTCATGGCACAGGATCAGTGCATCCGGCTGCCCACCATGCACCAGCGCCATGGTAACGCCAGAGTAAGAGACATGGAACAGCGACCCCTGTCCTTCGATCAGGTCCCAGTGATCATCATCATTGTCCGGGGTCAGATATTCGATCGACCCAGCCATGAAGTCAGCGATGACCGCGTCGAGCGGCACGCCGTGGCCGGTGATCAGAATGCCGGTCTGGCCGGTCGCACGGAAGGTGGACTTCATGCCGCGATCGCGCATTTCATTGTCCATCGCCATAGCGGTGTACATCTTGCCGACCGAGCAGTCGGTGCCAACTGCCAGACAGCGCTTGCCGGTGCGGGGCTTGCCGTTGGCAATCGGGTAGCCAACGGTGGGAACGCGCACATCATGCAGAGTGCCACCATGGGTTTGTGCCGCTGCAACCAGATCGCCCTCGTCGCGCAGCAGGTTATGCAGGCCAGAGGCCAAGTCATAACCCATTTCCAGCGCCTCGATCAGAACGGCTTTCCAAGCTGCGGAAATCACGCCACCCCGGTTGGCAACACCGATCACCAGTGTCTTGGCACCGGCTTCCTTGGCCTCTGCCAGGCTCAGGTCTTTCAGGCCCAGGTCTGCGCCGCAGCCTGGCAGTCGGATCTGGCCAACCGCATGATCCGGACGCCAGTCACGGATACCAATTGCCACTTTGGCAGCCAACATGTCGGGCGCATCGCCCAGGAACAACAGATATGGTGTCTCGATCATGGGTGTTTCCTTTTCGTAACTCAGAAAGGAGTTTCGGAATAATTCGCCGCAAGTTCATACCCATTTCACGCATTCAAAAGCTCACCGTGCATTTTTCTTGCTCACTTTTCAGGATTCTTCGAAGATTCCTTCGATAGGTCAGCATCTGATATGCTTTCTTCCTCCTGCAGCCAGGATTCGGCCTGCAAGACCCCCGCTTGGGGCGCACCAAGCACCGCAATAGCTTGCAAATTGCCCGTTTCTTCCGGCGCCTCCTCCTGTCCACGTCGCAAGACAGCCACCACTGCAACCAAGAAACACAGGGCTGCCAGCACAATCAGGAATCCTTTTCCGTCAGCAATACTGACCGAATTTGGCCCCGCAAGCGTGCCGACGAATTGGCCTACATTCAGCAAGAACAACATCGTCCCGCTCGCAGGCACAATCTGCGAAGATTTCAGTTGGTCATTGGCATGGGCAGTGCAGACCGCATACATCGGCAGGCTCGCCCCCGCGAGCAGTCCAAAACCTGCCACCAATGAGGTATGCGACGGATCCATCAACATCCAGATACAGGCCCCTGCCCCAGCCAGCCCCAGCCCCATAAGCACCAGACGTCTATCCGTCTTATCGCTGATCCAACCAACCGGGTATTGCACCACAGCCCCAACGATCATCGCGACCACCAGAACGCCGGAAGCCTGTGCGCCACTCAGCCCCAGTGACAGCGCATAAAGCGGCAAGGCAATGAACCAGCCAGCCACGGCAACCGCGCTGACCAGATTGCCAACCACCGCCATCGGCGACACCCGGTAGAGCTTCCGAACAGACATCCGATCCGGCACCTCATATTCCGGCGCCTTGTTCCCAGACAAAAGCAACGGAACGATGGACAGTGAAATCAGGATGGAAACGACCCCAAACAGAAGATTGCCACTTGGGTCTGGCAAGGCAACCAGGGCCGTACCGATGGCAGGACCAGCCATCCAGATCATAAAGTAGATCGACAGGATCTGCGCGCGATTGTGGTTCTCAGCCTTGGCCTGCAGCCAACTCTCGGTAATCACATATAGACCTGGGTAGCAAAACCCTGCCAGAAATCGCATCGCAGACCAGGAAACGGGATCTGACGTCAACAGATGCAGGATGGCCGCGATACTCACCAAAGAGGCCAAGGCCGAAAAGGCCCGGATATGCCCGACCTTCTCAACCAGTTTGGGCGCCACCGCCGTGCCAACCAAGGCCCCCGCAGGATAGGCCGCCTGCATCAGTGAGATGGTGAACTCTGAAAATCCCAGGCCAGCGCCCCGGATTGTCAGCAGGGTAACCAGAAGACCATTGGCTACCATCAGAAGAATCATGCCCAGAAAAAGGGCCCAGTTTTCAAAAAATGCGCGTTTCATACCGCCAGCTTTGCCACGCACAAAAAACAGCTTCGCGCCTGTTTGCGGCACCTGCAGCTGCGCCGCAATGCAGCGTTTTTTCTGCGGTTGCAAAATTCACTTGCAGTCACACGCGCAACTTAATAACACTTGCGGCAATCAATTCGTAATTTCCTTACCCTCGAAAGGACACCGCAGATGAGCTTCCGCATTCAGCCCGCCGCACCTGCGCGCCCCAACCGCTGCCAGCTCTTCGGGCCCGGCTCCAACACCAAGCTGTTTCCAAAAATGGCGGCCTCGGCAGCGGATGTGATCAACCTGGATCTGGAAGATTCCGTCGCCCCAACCGATAAGGACGCTGCCCGCGCCAATGTGATCGAAGCGCTCAACACCCAGGACTGGGGCAGCAAATACATGTCCGTACGGATCAACGGGCTTGATACCCCCTATTGGTACCGCGACGTGGTGGATCTGCTGGAACAGGCCGGGGATCGGCTGGATCAGATCATGATCCCCAAAGTGGGCTGCGCCGAAGATGTCTATGCTGTAGATGCTCTGGTCACCGCGATTGAGCGGGCCAAAGGCCGGAGCAAGCCGATTTCCTTTGAGGTCATCATCGAATCTGCTGCGGGTATTGCCCATGTGGAGGCCATCGCGGCTTCTTCGCCCCGAATGCAGGCGATCAGCCTGGGCGCCGCTGACTTTGCCGCCTCCATGGGTATGCAGACAACTGGCATCGGCGGCACGCAGGAAAACTATTACATGCTGCGCGAAGGCGAAAAGCACTGGTCGGATCCCTGGCACTGGGCCCAGGCCGCGATTGTTGCCGCCTGCCGCACCCATGGCCTGCTGCCAGTAGACGGCCCCTTTGGGGACTTCTCAGATGATGAGGGCTATATCGCTCAGGCCAAGCGCTCTGCCACCCTGGGCATGGTGGGCAAATGGGCCATCCACCCCAAGCAGATCGCCCTGGCGAATGAGGTCTTCACCCCCTCCGAAGCCGCCGTCGGTGAGGCCCGCGAAATTCTGGCCGCCATGGAGCAGGCCAAGGCCAATGGCGAAGGCGCCACCGTCTACAAAGGCCGTCTGGTCGATATTGCCTCGATCAAACAGGCAGAGGTTGTCGTGGCCCAGGCAGAACTGATCGCAAATAGCTGACGCCATCCAATCTTTATTGCGGTATCAAGGGCGTCCAACCGGGCGCCCTTTTTTTGCACCACCCAGCGCCAAACCTTCGATGAAGCCCAGCGCCACAATAGGATGATCCGACGATGCCCGATCTTACGCTTTTCCACACGGCCGAAGTCCATGTAACTACATTCGCCGCTCTCGCGCCTTCGGCGGATCTGCAGCAGGTCGTGCGTAGCGATTGGCTTGAACGGGCCCAGCAGGGTATCCCGCCCGAGTTGGAGCAAGAGATCACGGCAGCGATCCAAGCCACATCCGGACCTGTGCTATGCACCTGCACAACACTTGGGGAGGTCGCGGAGAAGGCCGGTGCCACCCGCCTGGACTGGCCGATGATGCAGGAGGCTGCACGCATCGGCGGCCCGGTGCTGATGGCCTATTGCCTGGATAGCACCGCTGCCCCCTCAACTGTCCTGCTAAGGCGCGCTTTTACGGACCTAGACAAAGAACCAGAGTTGCGCAGCCTCCCTCTGACCGGACTGTGGGGCCATTTTACTGAGGGCGACAACAAGCGTTTTGAGGCGGAAATCGCAACCTGGATCAGCACCAGCCTGAAAATGCTGCCGGATACCTCCTGCGTTGTCTTGGCCCAGGCTTCCATGGCAGGAGCTGCCGAGATCCTGCAACGGCAAACAGCGATCCCGATCCTGGCGTCGCCTGCCATCGCCATGAAGCACTTGCTTGGCGAATAGCAGAACTCTCGCGCTTCATATTTCCCCAAATATCCAAACCCCACGCCAGCCAGGGGTCAACTGCGCAGATCCTTGGGCGAGCCCATAACCACATAGGTGGTGATTGCGGTCACATAAGGCGAGGTCCCCAGAATATCGGTGTGAAAGCGCTTGTAGCTGGGAAGATCTGCGCATTCGACCCGCAGGAGGTATTCGATTGTGCCAGTGATATTGTGGCATTCCACCACCTCTGGCGCTTCATCCATGGCTCGTTCAAAGGCCTTTTGCGCCTCTTTGGTGTGCTCCCCCAAGCCTACCCCGATATAAGTCACAAAGCCATTGCCCATGGCATCCCGATCCAGCACCGCCCGGTAGCCAGTGATCACGCCGCTGCGTTCCAGATCTTGGACGCGGCGCAAACAGGCAGACGGCGAGAGCCCTACACGGTCTGCCAATTCCAGATTGCTGATCCGACCGTCCCGTGTCAGCTCTTGCAATATTTGATGATTTATTCTGTCATTTTTCGCCATTGGTTGCAGAAATAGATTACTTACGCACCAAAACGCAATTTCATTTGGCACAAAACGCGTCATTTTTTCGCTATGACTTACGAACTCTTCCTAGCACTCGCCGGTTTTGCCCTGGGCACAGTTTTCACCCCTGGCCCCAACAACTTGATGCTGATGGCATCGGGTGCCAACTTTGGCTTCCAGCGCAGCTTACCCCATCTGATCGGGGTTGCTGTCGGGTTTCCGATCATGATCCTGCCAGTGGGCCTGGGTGTCATGCAGCTTTTTGATGCCTTTCCGCAGCTCACTTTGGTGATGACGGTGCTGTCAGTAATCTACATGGTCTGGCTGGCCTGGAAAATCGCCAATGCCGCCCCTCCACAAGAGGGCGGCACCAGTGGCGACCCCCTTACCTTCCTGCAGGCTTGTGCATTTCAATGGGTCAACCCCAAGGCCTGGGCCATGGCATTGGGGGCGATCACGCTCTATGCAGCCAGCCGGGATGTGACCGCTATTCTTTGGGTTTCAGGCACCTATTTGCTGATTGGCAGCTTCTCGGCCTCTGCCTGGACCGCGCTTGGCCAGCAGCTGCGGCGCATTTTGACCCGCCCTGCGCAACTCAGGGCTTTCAACTGGGCCATGGCCGCATTGCTGCTTGCCTCACTGGCCGCAATCTTGCTTCAACAATAGCCTTCAGGCCTGCGATCTCCCTGCCCACCAACGCACCAATCAGACTTTCAATCGCGACGAACTCAGAAGGGCGAGGCATTTCACCTCGCCCAAACTCTTGGCCCGAACTCTTGCCCATCGATTACTTGAGCGGCAAGCAGATTTCGGTGACCAGTTCCTCCGGTGGAACTTCACGCGGGTTGTTCAGATAGAGCTCATAACAGGGCGTATCTGCAGGCTCTTCGCCGGATGCAGGCAACCAATTGCCAAACAGGCTATGATAGGCCGCTGAAATGCCCGAGTAAGGGCCCTTGTAGGTCAGGACCGCCACCTTACCACTGTCCAGATGACTCTCTTCCATACCCTCTGGCACCGCATCACCAGAGAACACGGCCCCAGCAAAGCTGCGCAGATCTGCCGCTGCGACCTCTTCCGGGTTATCATAGTAGATAGCTGCGACCTCGCCGATCTGCGGCCAGAGGCCACGCGTCTGACAAAGTGCTCCAAAGGCTTCGAACTTTTTTCCAATCAGGTGATAGTCGCCAGTGTGGGACAGCCCCACCAGGCGACGAGCGGGTTCTTCTCGAATTGTTACAGGATACATAGGATAGGCTCCGGTTTTAAAATCAGGGCGTTGGGGCAAATGGCACCCCGCCTTTCGAAAGGCCGCCGGGCTTTTGCCATAGGCCTCGGTGAATGCCCGAGAGAAGGAGCCCAGGTTTGGATAGCCCACCGATTGTGAGATCTCCGCGACAGGGGTTGTGGTAATCACCAGCGCGCTGGCGGCACGATGCAGGCGAATACGACGCACAGCCTGGGCGCAGGTCTCACCGGTTATGGCATGAAACACCCGGTGCCAATGGAACCGGGACATGGCCGCCACATCTGCCAATTGATCCAGCGACAGATCCCCATCGGGATTGTCATGGATGTATTCAAGCACACGCAGAATGCGGTTTTCATAGGCAGCGGACATGGCTTACGGGTTCCTTCTCTCTTGCCCGATCAGATGTGCCACAGGGCCGGATCACAAATCTTGCTGACTTGCCTGCGGCAGCGGATTTTTCGGCGCCATGGCTTCAAGAAATTCGCGAAGCTTACGTGCAACTTTCAGCGAAGTTTCGCGCACCTCATCAGGATCAATCTGGTCCCGCTGAAAATCTAAACCGCCGATGACATAGGTTACACCAGTCAAGTCATCAGAAATCTCAAGCGAACATTTCCAAAGTGGCCGTGTAGTATCGATACGCGATGGCTGTTTAGGGTCGAAGGAAAAGGGTTGGTACTCACAATGGGCATTGCCTCGAAACCCATCAATGGCTCTTCCGTTCCCAGCCAGATTTACGACCTCTGTTCTAACACGTCGGGCCTGTTTTTCGATCAAACTGCTCGTTTCATCAAAAGTTGTTCCAGCCTTACCAACCCCAAACAATTGGGTCCCGTCTCGAACACCAACTTGGAAGACCCCTTCGCGCAGGCCCAGCTCTTTTGCATAGCCCTCCAGTGGGGAGCGAAACCCAAAGGTGAAGCTGGCAACTGGAATGGGAGCGGATTGCGGTTCCTCCAGGCAAAATGCCAATATTCCCCTGTTTTCATGTTCTTCAGGAATTGCAAGTTCTGCCTGGATCGCGCGCCCACCCTCTGCACCGAGAGTTTCAAAACTGCTCATCAGCTCCGCCGGTAGTTCGACTTCCATCCGACCAATTCCCAGCCGAACCGAAGAAGAGAAATGGCATGCAGCACGGCGATCAAGATCTCCAAGGAACCCGTGGAAAGCCTTGGAGAATTCAAACGAGACAATAACCACAGAAACAGCGGCGAACACAAAGAGTGCTCCCAAAATGCCAAATCCAAGAAACTTGAGGTAGCGAGTCGACAACACTCCCTTCGTTCTCATGTCATCCTTCCCAAGGCCAAACTCCAAATCGCAACAGTTGCATCTCATCGCACAGAAGGCCATATACGGCGAAACCGCTAAGGCGAGGCAATATGACTCAGTATCTGGAATTTGAAAAACCACTGGCCGAAATCGAAGGCAAGGCAGAAGAACTGCGTGCCCTGGCCCGTGCCAATGAAGAGATGGATGTGGCTGATGAGGCCGCAGCGCTGGATGCAAAGGCAGAGCAGCTGCTGAAAGATCTCTACAGCGATCTTACCCCCTGGCGCAAATGCCAGGTGGCCCGCCACCCAGAGCGCCCGCATTGCCGTGACTACATCGATGCGCTGTTCACCGAGTATACGCCGCTGGCGGGTGACCGGAACTTTGCCGATGACCTCGCAGTCATGGGCGGCCTTGCCCGTTTCAACGATCAGCCCGTGATGGTTATCGGCCATGAAAAAGGCTCTGACACCAAGTCGCGCATTGCCCATAACTTTGGCATGGCCCGCCCCGAAGGCTACCGCAAGGCCGTGCGCCTGATGGAAATGGCTGGGCGCTTTGGCCTGCCAGTTGTCACCATCGTGGACACCACCGGCGCCTACCCCGGCAAAGGCGCTGAAGAGCGCGGCCAGTCCGAAGCGATTGCACGCTCCACCGAGATGAGCCTGAAGATCGGCGTGCCGGTGATCTCTGTGATCATTGGCGAAGGTGGCTCTGGCGGCGCCGTGGCCTTTGCCTCGGCCAATCGTGTCGCCATGCTGGAACACGCTGTCTATTCGGTGATCTCACCCGAGGGCTGCGCCTCGATCCTGTGGAAGGATGCTGAAAAGATGCGCGAAGCCGCCGAAGCCCTGCGCCTCACCGCACAGAACCTGCAGGAACTCGCGGTAATCGACCGCATCATCCCCGAACCCATGGGCGGTGCGCATCGGGACGCCAAAACCACGATGGCCTCCGTTGGAGTGGCCATCCAAGAGATGCTGGACGAATTGAAAGACAAAGACGGCGCGGACCTGATCAAGGATCGCCGCCAAAAGTTCCTTGATATCGGCTCCAAAGGACTTGCCGCCTAGGATCAGCCACTAGGGCAATTCACCTTTCCGGATTCGCGAGACAACACGCTCCCGGTCCATTTGAACCTTATCACTGAAGCCGGTCATCGCATGGCCGGCTTCGTTGTATTTGGCGCTCCACAGCGCAATCTCAGCCAGCACAGGTGCCAGATCACGCCCCTTTGGTGTAAGGCTATAGAGGAAGCTTCGGCGGTTATCCGGATCCTGGGTTTTAACCAAAATCCCAGCCTCTTCCAATTGCTTTAGCCGCTGCGCCAGAATGTTTGTCGAGATCCCCTCCCAACCGTCCAAAAGCTCCCCATAGGTTTTGGCACCTTTGACCGCCATGTCACGGATCACAAGAAGGCTCCAGCGGTCGCCAAATACCTCCAGCCCATAAGCCACCGGGCATCCCGACTGATATTTACTGTCTTTTTTCATCAGATCTCTTTTCTCACATTTCTACTTGCGAATTGCAAGTTGTTATGACAGCAATTGATAACTTGCATTTTGCAAGTGTTTAATGGAGCAACCATGACCTATACCCTCAATAACGCGGCTTTCCGCGATCGATCCCGGCTGTCCCGACGCCAGCTGCTCGCCACTTCAGCAGCCGCACTGCTGACCCCCTCCCTACCCCAAGCCAAGGACCATCCCGTGACCCCACAAGCCTTTGTCTATACCGAAGTCGCAATCTCAATCCCCTTCGATCAAGCCCCTTGGCAGGAAATCAATGCTGCGATTCTCAAGCAGCCAGGTTTCTTGAACAAAACTTGGTTATCGGGACACGCGAGCGGATCTCTCGGCGGCTTCTACGCCTTTGACAGCATTGAAAACGCGCGCGGTTTCGTCACCGGATACTTCCCCTCCGAAGCACGCAGCTTTGGGGTCGCCCACAATACGCGGGTTTTTAATGCCAGAGTAACCGCCAAAGCCAGCCGCGATATGGACTCGGTCTTTTATGGTGGGCAAGCCGCAACACCCGGTGCCTTTGTTTATACGGAATTGCAACTGTCGCGCGCCTTTGATGATGCGCCCTGGCAGGACCGCAACAAGGCCTTGAAACAGGTGCCCGGGCTGCAAAATAAGGTTTGGTTGAGTGGGTTGCAAACGCAGACCCTGGGTGGGTTTGATGCCTTTGACACTCTGGACAGCGCGGCAGAGTTTGCGCTCAACCGCTTCCCGGAAACAGCGGCCGAATTGGGCTGTGCATTCTACACGCGGATCTTTGATGCCACGCTGACCGAGACCGCAAGCCGGGCGATGGGCTCCCCCTATTACAGCAACAGCGAAAGCTGAAACTGAAGCAATTCAATAGGGCCTCCCAACCAAATATCAGACAGACCACCGTACAGGGCGGGCAGGCAATTGCGCAGCGCCCTGAATAGCCGTATCGCGGTCCTAGCCGGCCAGCAGCCGAAGCCCCTGCGTGACATCCGAACGAACAGCAAGACGCAGCCCAGGCTCATCCCCAGCCCGGAGCGCCGCGATGATCAAACGATGGTTCTGTGGTGGGTCGGTCCGCCCAAGCCGTCCGTAAAGCGCTCGCATGGTCGGGCCAAGTTGCAGCCAGACGGTTTCTGCCATAGCCAGCATCGCTGGCGCCTGCGCACGTAGGTAAAGGGTGCGATGGAACTCTAGATTGGTTCTGATATATCCCACCGCATCGCGCTTTGAGACCATCTCGGCCACAGTGGAATTGATGCTCTGGAGCCGCTCAATAAGAGCCATATGAGCACGCGGCAAGGCGCGGCTGGAAAGCTCTACCTCCAGAAGCGCACGCAGCGCTGCCAGTTCTTCTATGCGCTCATTCGAAAGCTCAGGCGTGGAAACACGACCCGAGTTTGACAGGAAGAGCGCACCTTCTGCCACCAGGCGGCGAACCGCTTCGCGCGCAGGCGTCATGGACACCTCAAACTCACGCCCGATCCCGCGCAAAGTCAGCGCGGCACCCGGTGCAATCTCACCATACATGATCCGTGCCCGAAGGGTCCGATAAACCCGATCATGGGCAGAGGCTGAAGTATCCGGAACGGAGCTGGAAGCGCGCAGGGTTTGGCTCATAAGATTTACATGTGATCACAAAACAGGGAGAGGTCAAGCGCTTCACTTAAGGCAATACAGCATTGGGCCGCAGCCCTGTCGACAACCTAGAAGCGATATCGATGGAGGCTCGAGCCCTCTTCTTTCAGCCAACGCCTCTCGGCGCTGCTATCCCCAAACAGTTTTTGCACCAGGGACCAGAAATCGGCGGAATGATTCATCTCTTGCAGATGCGCCACCTCATGCGCCGCCACATAGTTCAACACCTTTGGTGGCGCCATGATCAGGCGCCAAGAATACATGAGCCCCCCATCGGAAGAACAAGACCCCCAGCGCGACCGCGTATCCCGCAGAGTGATCCGGCTATAGCCTCGCCCCAAGTCCTGCGCATAGTGATCCGAAGCCGCAACCAGCCGATCACGCGCCAGTTCCTTCAGGAACCTCTCCAGGGAGCGCTTTGGATTGCTCCCACCGACCAAAAGCTCATCAGGTGTGAGTTTGACACCACGCCGTTTCTCGGAAGAGATTCTCCGGGCCGCCCCCTCAACAGGGAGTTCATTGCCAAATTCTGCCTCGACCGGTGCGGGATGCCTTTCAAGATGGGCGCGGATCCAATCTTCTTTCTCCGCTGCAAACTCCAACGCTTCATCCTCTGGAACCCGCGGTGGCAGGGTCAAGGTTACCCGCCCATCCAAAGCGGAGATTCGCAAACTCATCCGGCGCGCCCGTTTGGAACGGCGCAACATCAAGGGCACAGGTGGCTTTCCCGGAAGGTGATATGCGCTCATCTATGGCCCCTTTACGGCAAAGGCTTTGACAGTGCCATCCTCATATGGCAAGGCACCTGAATCGTCGACACGACTCATGTATAAATCGAGGGGATTCAAATGCCCAAAGAAGAATGGGGTGTAAAGCGCGTCTGCCCAACCACAGGCAAGCGGTTTTACGACCTGAACAAAGACCCGATCGTCAGCCCCTATACGGGCGAAATCGTCGAGCTTAACACCGGCAAAAGCCGGATGATCGAAGCCGATAGCGAAGACGCAGCGACTTTGAAAGCCAAAGAGAACATCGATGCAGATGCCGATGTGCTGGAAGATGACGAAGACGTCGACCTGGATCTGGGCGATGATGTTCTGGACGACGACGATGAAGAGGATAACGTACCTCTTGAAGAGATCGCCGATGTCGCCAGCAACGACGACGATTCCTAAATCTTTGGGCTGGCTCAAGCCAGGTTTCAACCACTCTGAGCCAGCCCAAAATCACCCATGAAAAAATCTGTTGGCAAAGGTGCATTTTCCTCTTGCAGCCCAGGCCAACCTCCCTTAAATCACCCTCACACCGCGAGACGGAACGGACCAAACGGTCAACGGAACGCGGAAGGTTTGGGGCCTTAGCTCAGCTGGGAGAGCGCCTGCATGGCATGCAGGAGGTCAGCGGTTCGATCCCGCTAGGCTCCACCAAATCCTCCTTGAAAAGTGTCAGATCGCTTTGCTCTTTCGGTCAAAGAGATTGCCTCTGATGGTATTTCGCGGCTGACTGCGGACCAATCCCGCTTGGCACGGTCACTTGATTTTCAAGAATATGACCTGAGAAGAAGTCGAGAGCCGCGGGAGCGCCACGCAGCTACGAGCCCTAAGTGTGAACTTGATTTTCATGCTGCACGCGCTTGCAGCGCGCCGGGCCGCTGCACCGCCGAATACCGCTCACGGCATAGCAGAGGAGAATGCGGCCTTTCGGGCGGACCGCAGAAAATCTGAATCCTCAAGTTCGCACAGCGCGGGACAGTCCGGGCTATTGGCACAGTGATGGCTTTCACAGGAACCATGACCCGCATCATCTGCGCGATCCCGCGCGCATCATTGCGGTCGGTCTTGTTCACATGCGCCTTGAGGAATGATCCTCCCCCACTGAAGTGATCCGCCCGTATAGTTAGGAAACGGAGGATCAGATATGGGAATCAAGCGACACAAGCCCGAAGAGATTGTCACGAAGTTACGGCAGGTTGAGGTGCTTTGCGGCCAAGGGATGCCGCGCGTAGACGCCATTCGACAGGTGCAGATTACAGAACAAACCTTCTATCGCTGGCGCAAGCAATATGGCGGTATGGGAACCGACCAACTGAAGGAACTAAAGCGACTTCAGAAGGAGAATGACCGGCTGCGTTGGGCAGTTTCTGATCTGACATTGGACAAGCTCATTCTGTCGGAAGCTGCACGGGGAAACTTCTGAGCCCCTCGCGCCGCCGTAACTGCATTGATCATGTGCGACGCCAGTTCCACGTCTCAGAGCGTCGCGCCTGCCGTGTTCTGGGACAGCACCGTTCCACACAGAGGCGGGTGCCTGTTGGACGTGCTGACGAAGACCGGTTGGTGTCTGACATGATCGAACTGACACGCCAATATGGTCGATACGGTTACCGTCGGATAGCGGCTCTTCTGAGAGACGCCGGCTGGCAAATCAACGACAAACGTGTTGAGCGCCTATGGCGGCGTGAGGGGCTGAAAGTTCCAATGAAACAACCGAAGAAAGGACGGCTCTGGCTGAACGACGGGTCGTGTGTTCGACTCCGGCCCGAATATCGTGACCATGTCTGGTCCTATGACTTCGTGCACCATCGAACGGATGACGGGAAAGCGTTCCGGACACTGAACATTCTGGATGAACACAGCCGGGAATGCCTGGCGATCCGGGTGAAGAGGCGCTTGAACTCGGCAGAAGTTATTGACGCGCTGACAGATCTTTTCATCCTGCGTGGCGTTCCTGCTTTCATCAGATCAGATAATGGCCCAGAGTTCATTGCTCAGGCCGTTCGAGATTGGATCGCAGCGGTCGGTGCCCAAACGGCCTACATTGAACCAGGATCACCTTGGGAGAACGGATACTGTGAAAGCTTCAACGCGCGCTTCAGAGACGAGCTGCTGAATGGAGAGGTATTTTACAGCCTGCGTGAGGCCCAGATCCTGATTGAACAATGGAGAAATCACTACAACACAAAACGGCCGCATAGTGCTCTGGGCTATCGCCCACCGGCTCCGGAAGCCATCGTTCCGGTGGAAACCAGGCCGATCATGCACTAACACTCACACTGGACCACTTCGATGGGGCTGATCAGCCGCCACTAGATACCCAATCCCCGCTCGTTTCAGACCTAATGCTGGCTGAGACATGAAAGATATCGCGGATGATACGTCTCTTTCCGGATGTTCCGACGCCCAGCTAACTTGCGGCGCGTATCTTACCGTTAAAGACGCGAGTTGGAATGCACCACGAAGTCGCAAACCAGTCCTATATCCAATCAGTTTTGATCTCTCGCCTGGTCAGGTCCTCGGAATTGTTGGTCCCAACGGCGCAGGGAAATCCACGCTACTCCGACTGCTCTACCGGTATCATCGCTCCACAAGCGGCTCGGTAAAGATTGATGACCACGATATCTGGACGGTTTCTGCGAGAGACACAGCGCGCAAAGTTGCAGCAGTCTTGCAAGAGCAGCCCACCGATTTTGCGCTGACAGTTCGCGAGATCGTTGCCCTTGGACGCACGCCTCACCGGACTGGGTTTGGAGGTACATCAGGTCGAAGGGATGCCGATATTCTCGCGGCAACACTCGAACGGCTAGACCTTGGTGGTTTCGCGGAGCGTCACCTAGGCACGCTGTCAGGCGGAGAGCGTCAGCGTGTGATGGTCGCCCGCGCGCTTGCGCAAGAACCACAGCTCTTAATCTTGGATGAACCCACCAACCACCTCGACATTCGGCACCAACTTGAGGTTCTGAAATTGATCCGTGACCTTCCAGTGACGATTGTCACCTCGCTGCACGATCTGAACATGGCCGCAGATGTTTGCGACCAGGTGCTGCTGTTGGACGATGGTTACGCTGTCGGTTTTGGCGCGCCGCAAGACGTGTTCTCTGAGATCGCGATTTCGAATGCCTTTCACGTGACAGCGCGGCGAGAACATCTCGCGCCGAGCAATACGAAACATATGACATTCCATCTCTAATACAGGACCACCCAGATGAAACTGATCGCATTTGGCGCAGCAGCGCTTAGCTTCAGCGCTAGTATGGCCGTCGCGGACACCACCGTTCAAAGCTGTAACCGCACAGTGACCTTCGACGCACCGCCAGAACGTGCAGTCTCCAACGACGTTAACCTAACGGAAATGATGCTCGCCCTGGGCCTTGCGGACCGCATGGTCGGCTATACCGGCATCTCCGGTTGGAAGACGCTGGATGAAGAGATGACAGCGGGTGTCGAGGAACTCCCCGAGCTGTCTGCCAAATACCCATCGAAAGAGGTGATCGTCGGCGCCGACGCAGACTTCTTCTTCGCGGGCTGGAACTACGGCATTAAGGTTGGCGGTGAGGTCACACCAGAAACACTCGAACCCTTCGGAGTGCAGGTCTACGAACTGACGGAAAGCTGCACCCACATCATGGACAAGGAGAAGGCCAGCATCGAGGACATGTACAATGACCTAACCAACCTCGGCACGATCTTCGAAGTCGAAGACAAGGCAGCGGAACTGGTCGAGGGCTACCGGGCAGAACTTGCGGCCTTCACCGGTGAGCTGGAAACCGGCGAACCCCCACGTGTCTTTATTTATGACAGCGGCGAAGATACCCCCTTTACCGCCGGCCGCTACGCCATGCCCACGGCGCTGATCGAAGCCGCAGGCGGCGTGAACATCATGGATGATTTCGAGAAAAGCTGGGCCACCGTCACCTGGGAAGAGGTGGTCGAACGGAACCCAGAGGTGATCATGATCGTCAACTACGGCGAAGTCACCGCCGAACAAAAGCGTGAGTTCATGATGTCGAACCCAGCCTTTGCCGACCTCGACGCCGTCAAGAACGACCGTTTCGTGACGCTGGAATACGTCGAGGCCACACCGGGACCGCGCAACATTCAAGCGATCAAAACCCTCGCCGAAGCCTTCTGGGCTGAGTAACTCATGAGCGAGGCCGCCAGCACACACCCTTTGGCTCGCCGCCGCTTCGGCGTGTTACCTTTTCTGTTGGTTGGGGTGGCCCTGCTTTTGGTCTCGCTATCATTCGCAGTGTCGGTGGGTGCGGTTCCCGTCCCCCTCGGCACGGTCTGGGGCATCCTGCTCAACAATATCAGCCCCGGGCTGATCGAGCAAACCTGGAGCCAGGGGCGCGAGGCGATCGTCTGGGAAATCCGCTTTCCAAGGGCGATCCTTGCGATGATGGTCGGGGCTGGTCTGGCGATGGTGGGCGCAAGTCTGCAAGCGGTTACGCGCAACCCTCTGGCGGATCCACATCTGTTGGGCATCTCGTCCGGCGGAGCTTTTGGGGCGATCTTGGCACTCCTGCACACGGGTCTGTTCATTGGCCTTCTTACTGTCCCGCTTCTGGCTTTCCTCGGGGCACTTGGGGCCACAACCATCGTGCTGGGCGTGTCACGCTTTGCCGACGCGATGAGTGCGGACCGGCTTGTCCTGGCGGGCGTCGCCGTTTCCTTCATCATCATGGCCTGCGCCAACGTTCTGATCTTCCTCGGCGACCCCAAAGCGACCCACGTGGTCGTCTTCTGGATGCTGGGCAGCCTCGGCCTCGCGCAATGGGGCCAGTTGATCTATCCGCTAGTTGTGCTTCTAGTCAGCGCCGCCTGGCTTCTGTCGCGGTCTACGGAATTGAACGCCATGACGGTGGGCGATGAAACCGCCTCAACCCTCGGCATCCCGGTCGCCCGCTTCCGCCTTGCGGTATTCGTGGCAGGTGCACTCATCACCGGTGTCATGGTCGCTTTCTCCGGTATCATCGGGTTTGTCGGCCTGATGGTCCCGCACGTAGCTCGCATGCGGGTCGGCGGCGACTACCGACGGGTGCTCCCCGCCTCAGCCTTTCTCGGGGCGATCTTCCTCCTCTGGGCGGATATCACAGCGCGTACAATTATGGCACCGGAAGACATGCCCATCGGCATCGTTACCGGCCTAGTCGGTGGTGTCTTCTTCGTTTGGCTTCTGAGCCGACGTCAGGCTTAGCATATGCCTAAACAGTCAAATGCAGACACCAAACAAGCAGATGATTGAGACCGGACGTCTTCGCCTTCGACGCTGGGACAATAGTGACATTCACCAAATTCACCTGTTGCTGGCTGATCCAGACGTCATGCAGTTCAGCGAAAATGGCGCGCTGAGCGAGAGCGATCAGATAACTTGGTTGCAACGTGCAACAACGCAGCAGCCAAAAAGCGCCTTGCCCGACTGCCTTGCTATTGAAAGAAAGCAAGACAGTCGAATGTTTGGCTATGTCAGCTTGATCAAAGATCTTTCGAGAGTTCAATCGGGTGACGTCGAAATCGGTTTGCGACTGATGAAGAGTGTATGGGGTCGAGGATACGCAACTGAAGCCGCACACAGATTGATCTAAGCAACAAAGCTCCGTGAACACCATCGTCCAAAAATGCCCGTTTTTAATGCCGTCCAAATCCTTGTGGGGGGCTTTGCCGGACAACTCTGGTTATATGGCACACCTCAGGAATCAAGCGGCGCGTAACTGCCGTCCGACCGGTGAACTTCCTGCCCACTTAGGGGCGGATTGAACGCGCAAACGAGGCGCAAGTCTCCGCCAATCGCCCGCACCTGGTGCCGGTCATTTTTGTCAAGAGCGTATACGGTAAACGGTTCAAGAGGTTGCCAGTTATTCTCACCGGCCAGCGTCACCTCTCCCCGGCCTGCGATGCAGTAACAGGCCTCCAAGTGATGTTTGTATTCAAGCTCCAACGTGGCCCCGTCTTCGATAATTGTATCGGTCATCGAAAACCCCATCCCGTCGGATGCCAGCAACAAGCGACGGCTTTTCCAACCAGGGCCGGAAACGTCTCTGTCGGTATTGGCAATGTCGGTCAGGCTTCGTACGATCATTGTTTGCTCCTTAGGGTTCATAGGTGTTTAGATATAAGGGATGCGAGATGAAGCGCCCCATGGTCGGCATTTCGTGCGCCAATCAACTGAAGCGAGACTGGTGTTCCGGCGGCGGTGGCCTCAACCATCGGTATCGACACAGAGGGCAGATCTAGGTGATTGGCGATAGCGGTGTTGCGAATGATCAGGCTATTCATCCGCAAGTAATTTTTCTCTTCGGTCAGTTGGTTCAGCCTAGGCGGAAGGATAGGAAGTGTGGGCAATAGCAGGCCGTCAAAATCAGCCAGAATTTTATCGGAAAGGCGTCGCAGCCCGCGCATCTTTTCAAGCAATTGACTGTAGCGTGCCGAAGATATTTTTGCAGCCTGTTCCATGCGCATAGCGATACGTGGGTCATATTCCGCCCGCTGCTTTGCGAGATAATCTTTGTGAAACTGAAACGCTTCGTAAGTCACGATGTCAGAGGGCGGCAATTCGTTTGCAATCTGGTCAAACAGAAACGGTCGGCGATCTGTTTTGACCCCCAGATCGGTCAGAACGGAAATGGCCTGGTCATAGTAATTGCGTACCTCAGAATCGGTTTCTTCCAGGAGCAAGTCAGTTGGGAGCAGGAACCGCTTCCCGCAAAGAGAGTGTTTGCTCTGCACGCCCTCGTGGCCGGTCACGGCGTCGAACAGCGCAGCAAGGCCAGAAACATCTGGGGCGATCAGCCCTGGCACATCAAAACTTGGAGCAAGTGGAATGATACCCCGGCTGGGAAACACGCTCTGAGACGGGCGAAAACCGGCCAATCCGCAACACGCCGCGGGGATACGACAGGACCCACTGGTGTCCGAGCCGACGGCGAACAGGCTCATTCCTTCGGCAACTGAAACCGCGCCGCCAGACGATGATCCGCCGGCAACCATGCTCTGGGCGCGGCCTGCCGGTGACAGCGGGGTTCCAAAATGGCTGTTCAGACCAAGGCCGGAATAGGCGAATTCCGTCATGTTCGTCTGCCCGATCAAAACAGCCCCCAAGGCCCGCAGTTTCGCGAGGAATGGAGCGTCTCTGCTTGCACGGGGATTGTTTTTCAGAACCGGCGATGCGGCACAGGTCACACGCCCTTGAACATCGAAATTGTCTTTTACTGAAAACGGCACTCCCGCTAACGAAGGACACTTCTGACCCGTTGCGCGTTTTTCATCCCAATATGACGCCTCATGCCGCGCCTGATCCGGAAAAAGGCGCCGAAAACTAACATTCCCCTGCAAAGCCGGGTCAGCCGCATGTGAAAGGGCCTGGTCAACCAGTTCTGCTGCGGTAATGCGGCCGCTCTCGAGACCTGCCAGGATGAGGTTCAGATTTTGCATTGTAGTTTTGTCATTGCCCTGGGGTTATTGTCAGGCGGCAAACTCAGGTGTTGACCGGGGTGAGTTTTAAAACGGTTTGAACAAACCGCGCATTCCTTTACCGAAGAGGATAATTTTAGATCACACCTTCAACGCAAAAGAAGCTGTCCGAAGCCGGTGACAGGTTTGTCGTAGCCGCTCAGCCGCAAAGACTGCCAAAACATGCATTGATTACTGCAAAACACGGGTTTGTTCAGCGTGCTTTCAAGCCGTTCAATGGTTTCTACTGTTCTGACGCCTGTGCAGGAAACGAACACTGCATCCGCATCTTCGTGGACAATATCAACCACCGCGTCATGGATGGTCTCCGGCTTCAGACGGGCCATATCCTGATCGTCAAGCAAACCGAAATACGCTTGATTAAGAACTTCTGTCCCCTGACTTTCGATAAATTCACCCATGGCCGCGGTGATTTCCAATGTATAGGGGGTCAGGAGTGTTATCCGTTTGATGTTGCTGGCCTCGAAAGCCGCTATTGCGGCTAAAATTGGTGTCACGACCTGAGCGCCGGGCCTGCCTTTTTGAATTTGAGCCGTCACTTCTTCGGGGCCAATTAAAACTGAGGCTGAGGTGCAGCTGTAGGCGATGACATCAATATGGGTCGTGGGCAAGATGAGGGAGGCGGCCTCAGACAGCTGTGGCCCCATCCGGCGCAGGTTTCCCTCCGTAACCGGAATTTCAAGCGGAACTCTTGTCGAATAGTAGCAAATCTCTCCTCCGCGTGGCGTCATGAGGCCAAAGTCCCGCTCAGTGATCATATCGCTGGAAAGGACGATCAAGCCGATCCTGTTGGGTCCAGGCTTGTCCCCGAGATTGGGGACAAAATATTCATTTTCGCGCGTGGCAGATGATGGTTCGGCGGGGGGTGGCATAAATCTAATTCCTGACGGGTTTTCAGTTTGAGCTATGACTCTGCCCTGCAAAACGAAGAAACTTTAGCGCACTGCTCGGTTCATGCCGCCGTCTGACAAGATGCTTTGCCCGTTGATGTAACGTGCGCCGTCTGACGCCAGAAATACGCAAGCCTGACCGATTTCTTCAAAAGTAGCGGGGCGCTGTGCCGGGATGGACCGTCGGGCAAACTCGGACAGATTCACATTTTCACAGAATCCGGGGAGCAGGTTGTTCATCCTGATGTTGTAGCGGGCGTAACGGTCTCCGAAAAGTTTCGAGAAGCTGTGCAACGCTCCGCGCAACATACTCATGGGATATGGTGCGCGTGGCTCGATGGTATTCATTGACGAAATGTTCACAAAGGCTCCCCCGCCCTGTTTAATCAGGATCGGAGTGACTATGCGTGCGATTTTGACGACGTTCAGCACGTACATTTCCAGGCTTTCGTGCCACAGCTCGTCCGTCAATTCGAGCAATGGTCCGTCAAAATCCGGATCAAAGCCAACTGTCTTGATCGCTTCGGGAACGGAACCGCCATGGCCCATATTGCTGACAATAGCATCGATCCGGCCATATTTGCTCATCGTGTCGTCGACCATCGCTTGCAGATCATCCACGTCCAGCACCGAGCCTCTGCGGCCGATACCCCCCAGTTCTTCGGCCAATTCGACAGAGCGGTTGGACGGTGACATCAGCGAAACCTTGTAGCCTGCCTTTGCCATCTCCAAGGCGCAGCCCCGGCCAATTCCCTGACCCGTGCCGGTCATCAGTGCGACTTTTTCTTCGGACATAATTTTCTCCTGCTGTAGCAGCCTAGCAGGCGCGTGTTACATTGGGCACATGCCTGAGCTGAGAGAGGATTACTGCACCCATCTGAGAAAATCGAACGAGATTAACGCATAGACCTGTTAGGTTATCTCACACCAGTGGAAACCCCGCATCCCATCTGGGGGGGAGTTTTAGGGGCGCTACAAGACGTAAGGAAGAATTTCGCACGGCAAATTATGAGCGACCACAAGGGCTCAGCGGTGAAAATAACCCAAACGCAGTCTTTCCCGGGTCAAAAGCCAGCGGTAACGCCGCATGGTTCGATTACTTAAATCGACAACAGCCACTTCCTAAAAATCCTGACCGCGACACGGTCCTGATCGCCATGTCGGCAGACAAAGTGCAACCCGCGCTCCAAGGGCACACGGCTTGTGTCTAGTCGAATGAGCCTGCCCTGATCCAAATCCCTGGCAGCCAACAAATGTCGTGCCAACGCCACGCCTTGCCGGTCAATCGCGGCTTCCAGCAAGACAGCGCTTTCGAAGAATTCAATGTTTCGCGAGGTGACCTGATCCGGGTTCAGGCCAACTTGCTCCGCCCATTTATTCCAACCTGCGTTGAAGGCGTCATAGAGCAGCGGCAACTGTAAGATGTCCTCGGCTGGCATCGGCAACCGAGCCTCCCCCACAAGCGCAGGCGATGCAACGACGACCAACTCTTCGTCGGTGATTTTCTCACTATAAAGCCCCTCCCAGGGGGGCACCCCAAACCGCAGGGCCACATCAACTTCAGACGTGTCGAAATCTGTAATGCCATCGTCGGTTTCCAGAAACAGCGCGATGCCCGGATGTTCTCTTTGGAACAAAGGTAGACGGGGTACAAGCCATTTTAGCGCCACTGAATTTGGCAGCGATACCTTCAAGGACTGGTGTTGGTGTTGCCGTTTGACATCCGACACGCCTTTTTGCAGTGATGTGAAGGCCTCTTGTGTGGACTGGTAAAGCCGCCAACCTTCCTTGGTCAATTCCACGCCATTTGGGCGGCGGTGAAACAATGTTGCCCCCAAATATTCTTCCAACAGCTTGATTTGGCGGCTTACCGCGCCATGCGTGACGTTCAAACTATCTGCCGCTTTGCTAAGACTAGACTGTCTAGCTGTTTCGTCAAAGGCCTGCAGGGCGCGAAGATGTCTGAGTTTTTCCATGGCTTGAGAATACCTAACACCATTCAGAGAAAAATTCGATAGGACTCTCACCCCTGAACGGGTTACCTTACCTCCCTGTTCGATACGTACTGCCAAAACTCACACCAGTGACCAGGCCAACCCGCCTCATGACGCAAAATGTTGCCAATCCCTTATCTCCGCCGATACCTTTTGGAACGCTCGCTGTCCTTTGGCTGGTTGGCTGGACATTGCGCGTTCACATTCTGGCTGCGCCGCCATTGGCGACGCGCATTGCTGAAAGTTTTGGACTTGGTGAGGCGGCAGCGGGCGCGCTGACGATGCTGCCCGTTGTGGCAGTCGCTTTCGGTGCCATTCCAGCGGCATGGATCATTGCACGCTTCGGCCTTCGCGCCGCTGTCGTAACAGGCCTTCTTGTCATGACCGTTGCGTCCGTTGCCCGTGGGCAGGTACCCTCAGCTTCAATGTTGTTTGTAGCATCAGCAATTATGGGATTGGGTGTTGCAGTGTTCCAAACGGCTCTGCCTGCAGCGACGCGCGTTTGGACGCCCACGCATGTTGCACTTGGCAGCGCGGTCTATCTCAATGGCATGATGATGGGCGAATTGTCAGGGGCCGGGCTGACATTACCGGTCGTGCTGCCATTGGCAGGGGGTGATTGGCGGTTTGCCCTGGTCCTCTGGTCCATACCGATATTGTTGATCACAATGTTGGTGGCTTTGGTACGTCTACCCAAGGTTCAACCCAACACAGGGAGAGCGGCTTTGCCCGGGCTGTGTCAGGAAGCGTCCCTCCCTCGATGGAATGACGTCCGCGTCTGGCAATACGGGCTACTGCTGAGCAGTTCAGTTGTCGCCTTCTTTGTAATCAATGCTTATTCTGGATCGCTTCTCCAATCGAGAGGCGAATCCCACACAGCCGGAGCGTTCCACTTTGCTTACAACGCCACACCTGTATTTGCCTCGTTTGTGGTTCTCCTGGCTCCGAAATGGGTTGGGTCGCGCAGGCCGATTGCGGTATCGGCTTTGTTTGCCTGGCTTGGCTTGGCAGGATTTTTTCTCCTGAAGGGCTGGGCGTCCTGGGGTTCAGCATTGGTTGCCGGATTTGCCGCGACCATCGAATTGATCCTCCTGGTCTCGCTGCCTCCTGTGATTGCCAAAGGGATTGCTGTTACGAGGCTCAGCGCTGGAATGACGCTCATCGGTTTTTCCATCGCCTTCCTGCTAACATTGCTCGGCGGTTGGCTGGCTGATAGCACGGGTTGGATCGAAATGGCTCTGACACCGTCGTTGATATTTATGATGGCGGCTTTCGCGACATTGGGTCGAACAGCGCACTATCCAAACTATTACTAGTGGAAAGGGACGGCATTCAGACAATTATACGATTGCTGCGAAGAGCTGTTTCAACGGTGGAGCAATACAGAGGCCAGGTGACGACGGGCCAATCACGCCGGACGCTTAATTTATGGCGACCATTGCGTTTTGAAGTTCCGACACGCGCTTCTGTAAAATTTCCAAATTTTCGTCGAAAATTTCCAGACGCTCAATGCTTTTGCACGTGTTGAACAAATACTCGGAATTGGGACCGCGACTGCCGGAGGCATGCGCTATGATTTGCGCCTGAGCTTCTAGAGTTAGCGCACCGCAATACTCTTCGTGAGATGGATCGATAACATAGCAAATAGCATCCACCTTTTCACCAGAGTCCAAGATGACCGGGCAGAGTAATTCTTGATAAGCGTCTGAGGTCAGTTCACGCTGACGTAAATCGCCAATTGCTTTAGAAGCATTCTTAGCCTCTACAAAATACACGACACCATGGCACTGGGTGCCCCGTTGTTTTTCCAAGGCAAGAACCAAGCCAGGGCATTGCTTGGTTCCACGATAACGCACCGACCACATGCAGAAGCTACGAAAATACCCGTCGATGCGAGCAGTGTGTTTCTCTGAAAAAATGAAGTCTGGTCGCCAAATCAGAGATCCATAACCAAAAACCCAAAATCCACTTTCAGTCATTTTTTCAATTTTCGACCTATTCATTACGTTTCCTCAATCGATCTGTGCCGTAATTTGTTGACGCTATCTTGGATGCCACCATGGAATGTGCGTGTATTTGCCCTTTAAAGCACCGGGTCTACGATAACAGAATGCTCGACGACCGCCGACATCGGGAAACAAACATCTGCTTGGCTTTCCAATATTCCAACACAGGCATGCCCCCAATCGGTTTATTGGAAGCGTCTTGCGCCATAGGGTCTGCGATGTCCTTTGATCCGAACACGATGGCGATTTCTTGCTCCGACATTGCGATGTTTCCACCTTTTGATTTTAGAAGAGAGATCAGAGCGACCGGAATCGCATTGCTTTGGAGGGCCCCTGAATTCTTGATTGAAAAATAGAAACATCTCCCAACTACGTAAATCGAATTTTAGGCACGTTCACGCCAGAAAAACTCACATACGTCAGGTGTGCGCAACCAGACCTTCAGCGCATACGAGGACTAGCATGTGATACTGACGCGATTTGCAGGACCGCTCAAGCTGAAGACACGGGCACCGGCAATCGGCGCGCACTCGGCAATGAGGAAGGCGTGCGTGACCCTGGCCAGACGCCTCGCGTTTGGAAAAGCACCGCTGGGGGAGCTTGTCTCATAGCAGGTAGCCAGTCATCGGACAGAAGGCTCAGACCGGAAACTGCGCCTAGAGCCTACAGGAAGCCCCTAACGCGCAATCTGCTATAAGAGAGAGGTCTGCATTGCTTCCTGAAACGATGGCGACAACAGACTTTCCTTCCCACTCTTCTGCATGTTTTTGTGCCGCAGCCACTGCCACTGCTTCGCCCGGCTCTACCAGAATTTTCATCTCTTTCAGGATCAGCGAGATTGCTGACATTGCTTTCAGGTCAGAGACCGCAAACCCGTTGGCCAAGAGCTACCGGTTGATTGGGAACGTCAGCGCGCCTGGAAACTGCGTAGCGATGGAATCGACGGCCTGCTTCATTGCCTATCAACTCACGCACATTGCGCAGGAAAACAAGTGTGAGGGTTGGTTGAATTCGAGGCTCGCTTCTATGAGTTTCGCTGCCGGGAAACTCACCGTTTCTGCAAACTCGAACATTGCGCTTCGCTTTGAGCGCGTCAATTCACGACGGCGGCACAAGCCCGGAACGTCCGCCGAGGCAGAGCCAAACAGGAAAAGCCATTCATCAATCGATTCCTATTTATTTGGGACGTCGCGCCAGCAATTGTCGCAAACCTGGAGGCAGACTGATGTGACCAAAAAGGCAAGTTTCGTCCTTCAACGGATTCCCGGACCACTGATTTTAAAGACAAAATAGCTGTGCCAGAGGCAAAACTATGTGCTCCTTCTCACTCCTTGCAAAGGATCAGATAGTTTTGCCTTTTTGATCAGATATGCCGCTTCTGGCAGCGTGGAACATATCATCCCGAAAAGATATTGAAACAACTTGCAGAGGTCGAAGTGTACGCACGAAGGGCCGAAAAACTGACTTTCGCTGCGACCTGCACCGATACGGGCTATGCGCAGATAGGCACCTTTGCATAGATTAGGCACTTTCCCGAAAGCAGCCCTTCAACCTGAACGCAGCAAACAGCGGCTCGGCGCCCAATTCAGTCAGCGCGAATTGACTAAAGATGCTGGGATCGCACTAGGCCCTCACAGCACATAGTGCTGAACTCGGAAACCGCCGCCAATGTCCGGAGACAACCCGCAATCAACCTGGCAATTCGAACACTTCAACCACTCGAAACCTGCATTGGCGGTATCCTGGAGTTTGGGCCCAGTCCACAGTTGCTATCGCTTTTCAGGAGGTCAGGAGCTCGATTTGGTAGTCTTCCAAGCGGTCCTGGAGAAAAGTGTAGTCCCGTCGGGCTTTGCTTTGGGTCTCACGATCCAGAGTGAGGATACGGAAATCCTCCTCCCGGTCAGAGAACGCTTCAGGCGGGGTAGTTTCATCCTGCCATGGCAAACAAAAAAGAGAGTTCCCGTAAGTTTCGCCAGCCCTGTTCAGGGATAGGAAAAAGACCTGGTTCTCCAGGGCCCTTGCGATGGCAAAGGGGTGCCAGGTGTGAAAGCTCTTGTCCCGGTAATAGGCGCCGCAATGAAGGATTGCATCGACCCCATGGTCGATGACGAGCGTGCGAGCCAGTTCCGGGATACGAATGTCGTAGCAAATGATGGGGGACAGCTTAAAGCCGTTGATTTCGAATACAAAAAGATGGTTGCCGCGATGGAAATACTCTTTCTCCATCGATGCGCCATATTGGGCCAGATGCAATTTGTCGTAATGGCCGACAAGCTGACCGTCAGGGCCGACCACCCCTGTGCAGATGAAGGGGCCGCCTTCGCCGGCCCTCGCAAAGCCGAAGGACACTGATACCCCGTGCTCGATAGCCACTTGCCGCCAGGCTTGGAACGAGGCGCCGTCGAGCGGCTCGGCCAAGTCGTCCAGCCGCGCAAAGGTTTCACGCGAATAGTCGATGCTCGACAGTTCCGGCAGCACCACCAAGTCCACGGGCGTATCGGAGGCACGAAGACGGGCCCGGACTTTCCCAACCGAGGCGGCAAGATGTGCGTCCCGTTCGGCTGCTCTGGTCATTGCAGGTATGCTAATCTGGCAGGCCAGAATTGTGAGCTTATCATTGGTGGGCATTTTTCAGACCTTCTTGTTTTGCCAGTATTCGTTCATACGTGTCCGGTCGGCTTCGATCCGCTCGATCCGCTCCACTGTCCGGCTTGACTGACCGATGGTGAAAAAGCCGATCAGCGCTTCGATCAAGACTGTGCTGCCAACGTAACTTTCAAAGAACAGCGGGCTGCGATTTGGACCCAGAAGCACGTAGTCCGCCTCCAAAGCAATGGGCGCTGCCGGGCTGTCCGTGATGGCGATGACTTTTGCCGTGCGTTCCCGAGCGATCCGGGCCAATTCAATTGAAGCGCGGGCGCAGGGCTGCTGACTGACGGCAATCATCACGTCACCTTCCCCGATATCGGCCACCGGGTCCGCGAAGACACCGCCGTCGCCCCGGACAAGCCGGAATTTTCCGCTGGCCATGCCGCCAATGTAATGCGCATAGGCCGAAAAACTGGCCGAGGCCTGCATGCCGACAATATAGACTGTCCGGCTGTCATTCAGAACCTTGGCAACGCTGGCAAAGTAATCCGGATCAATCGAGTCGAATACTGCCGTCAGGTTGTCCATTGTAGCGGTTCGGAATTTCCCCCAAGTTTCGCGCGCTTCAGCATCGCCGCCGGATTTTTGCAGGCTTTCGGCCCTCAGGTGATATTCGCTGATGTCGTTCTGTTGGACCTGCTTGCGGTACACTTCGCGCAATTCGCTGTAGGTCTCAAACCCCAGGGCTTTTGCAAGCCGCGCGAAATTTGGCAGCGAAACACCTGCGTTGGTCGCCACCTGGCGCATCGATAAGGTCGCGATATCACCCGGATGTTCAAGCATGTAGGTCGCAACCACCTTCAGCGCGCGGGGAAGCTGAGGCAGCTGCGCCTTCAGACTCTGCGTGACACTGAGGTACATGTTCATATCGTTTGCCGGTTCTTTTGGCATTTGGCTTCCCTGTGTTTTAACGGGCGCCTGCGTGATTCATTTGTGACGCCTCGTTGCAGTTGGTTTAACAAATGCAACTTGTGCAACAGGGAATTTCAGGCCGGGCTGCTATTGGGAGACAGACCGCCTGGCCTGTGGCTTGGATCAACGGCTGAGCAGAAGATCCGGCAGCCATAGCGATAACTGCGGCACAAATGTGGTCAGCACCAGGGTCGGCAGCCAAGCGCAGAAGATGAACAGCAGTGTCGGGCCAAGCATTCTGCTGACCGGGGTTTCTGTCACCTGCGCGCCTAAATACAGGAGAGGAGCCGTGGGCGGGGTCACATTGGCCATACCAAGGTTCACTCCAAGGATCGCAGCAAAATGGATCGGATCCACACCAACGCTCTGCACAATCGGCAATAGCAGCGGGGTTGACAGCAGCAGCCCAGAGATATCGTCCATCAGCATCCCGATCAGGATCATCACCAGGTTGACCATCAGCAAAATCACAATTGGATTTTCCGATACCGAAAACACCATTTCACGGGCGAGCGTGGGGATGTCTTCGAAGATCAGGAAGCGGCTGACAATGAGGACCATAAAGATCATGGTCATCACCACGCCGATGGTGACGCCGGCCCCGGCAAGCGTGTTTATCAGCCCACGCCAAGTCAGCCCCCGGTAGACGTAGATCGCAATCGGGATCGAGTAGACCACCGCGACACCTGCGGCCTCTGTGGGGGTCATGATGCCGCCGTAGATGCCGCCGAGTATGATCACCGGCATAATCAGCGCGGGCATAGCCTGGCGGGACTGCAGCTTGAAGACTGGTAAGAAATTCGCAGGCTTTTCAGTGACTTTGATGTCCTTGTATTTGCGCAGGGCAAACTGGTTGGTCACGATCAGAAGAATAATCAGGATGATCCCGGGAATGACCGTCGACAGGAAGGCCTTCAGCACCGACTGCTGTGCCACCCAAGCATAGAGAATATGAGAGGAACTGGGCGGGATCAGCAGGCCAAGCGGACTGGCGCTGACAATCAGCGCGGCCGACAATCCGTCGGGGTAATTGGCCTTACGCAGATGCGGCATCATGATGCCGCCGATGCAGGTCAGTGTAGCATTGGCACTGCCCGAGATGGAGCCGAAAATGCCGCTGGCCACAACCGCTGCCGCCGACAGGCCACCCTTGATATGCCCGATGAACAGTTCCGCCAGCGCCACTAGCGGCGCGGCAATCTTGCCCTTCTCCATGATCGCGCCTGAAATCATAAACAGCGGGATCGCCAGCAACACCAGGGTGTTCATCTTCCAATACCCGGCGGGCAAATATCCAGTGATGTCATAGCCGCCCGTATAAGCGAGGAAGAACAGCACTGCGCCGAATGCAATATAGACGCTGACACCCAGCAGGAGCATCCCGCAGATGATCACGATACTTCCGAAAATGATCATGCCTTTGTATCCGTTTTTACCGTGCCATTGGACTGCGGGCCATCGATCAGGTGCAGCACAAAATAGATGGAGTTGAAGAGAGTCATGAAGAAGAAGCCGACCATGATTGCGGTGCGCGGCACCACTGCGGGAATCTTCAGGGCCGTGGTCCGCTCCCAAAGCGGATAGGCCAGAATTTCACTTTCGACGGCGAGATAGCACCAATAAACGATGTAAATGCCGATCAGGATCTCAATCAAATAGACCAAGATGCCGCGCCACCAGGCCAGTTTGGAGTTTCCAAGAATAACGCCGAGGATATCCGCGTTCACATGAGACTTGCGCTCGGCCGCCAGAGCCGCACCAAAAAAGAAGGTCCAGAAGCTGATCGCCAGCAGCCATTCCTCATAAGCAAAGAGATTGCCTGCAAAGCCGTAGCGGATGATCACCACAGCCAAGAAGGTGAAGGCCATCAGCAGGCCGCCCGCCGCGACGAACAGGCGCATAAACCGCAAAGCTGCACGAAGCGGTGCGCCAAGGACTTGCGGTACTCTTTCTGCAATCTCGCTCATTTGCCCCCTCCCAAGAACATTTTGCAGCCGGGCGGTCGGCACGGTTTCCCGCCGACCACCCGATCTTCATAAACGCTAGGGATCAATTTCCGGTCAGGCGGTCGATGGTTTCCTGTCCAACCGAGTCGACCATGGTCGGCCAGATATTCTCGCGGACCCAGGCGCCCATGGCTGCCTGCTCATCCCCATTCAGTGCCAGGATTTCATAGCCTTTGCCTTCAAGCATCTCGGCAAATTTGGCATCGTTTTCCCGATTGTAGGCAAAGAAGTCATCCGACGCTTTGCTGAACGCAGCCTGCACGACTTCGCGCTGCTGTTCGTTCATTTTGGCCCAGGTCTTTTCCGACGCATAATAAGAAGTCAGCTCAGAAACAGAGTTGTACTGGACGTAGTATTTGCCAACGTCCGACTGCGCGAAGATCGAATAGGTCGCTGATTTCGTACAGCAGATCGCGCCATCCACAATGCCCGATTGCAGTGCTGGAAAAATATCGCCCCAAGCCATGGTAGTTGCCTGGAAGCCCAGCCCTTCGACCATGTTCTTGACCACAGGTGAAGACCAAACCCTGATGTTCATGTTCTTTGGCCCAAGGTCGGCCCAGTTATCAGGTTTCTTGTTGGCAACGATGCCGGTGAAACCTTCCGGATTATTTGCCAGCAGGCGCAGGCCCAGTTCGCTCAGGCGTTCTTGCAAAATCTGGTTAAACGGGCTGTCCATGTTGCGCATGACAGCATCCATTTCATCGAAATCATTGACGAGGAAGGGCATCGACAGGAACTCGAGCCGCGGATCCTTGTGCGAGTAGATGAAGGCGGCAGTGAAATCGATGTTGCCGCGCATGGTGTCTTCCATCAGCGCTTCGCCCGAACCCAACTGGTTGGCGGGGAAGAGAGACATTTTCAGACCCACGTCAGCCGCTTCGATGTCAGCTTTGATCTGCTCCATCATTTTGGTCCCGGGGTGATCGACCGGAAATGTACCAGCAAATTTCAGGCGCATATCGGCTGCAGATGCCAGTGTGGCGACCGACATTGCAAGCACGCCTGCCAGGCCGGTGCGCGCCAGGGTTTTTCCGATTTTCAGTGTTTTGAGCATGATTTCCTCCCTTACTCACAGCTTTTGGTCGGCGCTCCCCGGCGCCGGCGGCAATTGTTCTCCGCTTTGCGCAGCCATTTGACGGGGCGAGTCGCTAGCGGTGTTACCCGAACCTAGCGACAAGTTGGTTTCGTTTGCAATACTTTTTACATTTTGCGTTACATTTGATAAATTTCAACTCTAACGCACACCGAGCACGAGGCCTTCACTCACGTCAGCGAGTGAAGACAGAAACGACCTTGCAAACCGGTGGAAAAATTGGGGTGTGACCGGGAAAATTTGGCCCGCCGCCTAAGAAAGCGACTCCGCGCACGAGCATGGGCGCACGGCGTCAGTTGCTATTTTCGCCGCAATTTCGGAAGCTTCGACTGCCAGTAAGCTCCGAAGTCTTCGCGCAGGGCTTCATACTTTCCAATCCTTGTCTGTGCCTGTTCCCCGCCTTGGCTGACAAGGTGAAACAGCAAGCATTCCAGAACTGCCATTGCTCCGGCAAAACAGCTGAAATGGTGCTGCGACTGCAAAGAGACTTTGAGAAAAAGATCGACCTCGATGCCAGGCGCGATCAGCTCGGAATCGGAAATCAGGATCACGCGGGTACCGTTGCGCTTAGCCAGCCTGAGCGCGCTGATAGTATCCGCGCTGTAAGGCGGAAAGGTGATTGCGAGCAGTACATCCTGCGGATTGACCGAGATCATTTCGTCAACCGGACTGCCCATATGCCGCGGTATCAAGTGCAAGTTCGGAAGCGCCATGCGACCCACGTAATGGAAGTAGTAAGCCAAGGCGTAGCTCGCACGCGTAGCGGTTACATATGCGCTTTGGGCCTCCATCAGCATGTTGACAGCGGCTTCGGCTTTGTCCGCGGTAAGCAGACGCAGCGAGCGTTTGACAATGTCGATCTCATTGCGGGCCGTTCCTGCCTGCGCCCGACCAAAATCGCTGGCACCAGACATCCTGTCGATCCAGTCCTCCCCCGAGGCTGAATCGTATTTCTCAACCAGAGAGACACGGAAGGGTTCGCGAAACTCATCAAAGCTGGAAAACCCGGTGTGGCTGGCGAGACGGACAAACGTATTGGCGCTGACCCCGGCTTTTGCGGCAGTAATTCGGATCGGATCCAGCCCAAATTCATTCGTATTATCAACGATATATTTGGCAGCCATCTGCAGGCGCGGCGGCAGGCTGTCCATTGCTGCAATTAGACTTCTGCAAATTCCGCTCTTGTTTGCTCCATGCATCGGCGCACCCCATAAAAAACAAATGTTCTGACATCTTTTGTGAAAGAATATCTGCACCCTCTCTATTAGTCCATCTGTCAAGTGTCGAAAGAGAGCGCTATGCCGTACCAGACCATCATCTATCGCAAGTCAGGCCCTGTGGCCGAAATCCGTTTCAACCGGCCACACCGCCTGAATGCTGTGATTTCAGAATTCTACTCTGAAATACTCGATGCGCTGAACGTTGCAGAAAAGGACGCTGATGTCCGCAGCATTGTGCTGACTGGCGAGGGCCGGGCGTTCTGTGTAGGCGCTGATCTGAAAGAACATGGGGCTGGAACACGGACCGAATTGGAAAAGCTTGCCTACCTGCAGCTTGGCAATGATGTCTGCGAACGGATCTACAAACACCCCAAGATCATTATCGCCGCGGTCAACGGCTACGCGCTTGGCGCCGGGGCGGAAATGTCCTGCTCAGCGGACATTATCCTGATGAAGGAGAACGCGCAGATCGGCTTCCCGGAGATTTCGATCGGCACGCATGTGGGCGGAGGTGTTACCGAAATCCTCCCACGGCTAGTCGGGTTAGCCAAGGCCCGGGAACTGATCTTTACAGGCCGCCGCATCACCGGCGCCGAGGCCGCCGCAATCGGGTTGGCAACCCGTGTCTTTGCAGATGAGGAATTTGAAACGGGCGTTGCCGGGTTTGCCGCCGAAATCGGCTCCAAGGCTCCCTATTCCCTGCGGTTTGCAAAGGAGAACCTGAACGATTCAGACCGGGACTATGCCTCCCGGCTGGTCACCGAGCTGGACGCTCTGCGGACCTGCATGCTGACCGAAGACTGGCAAGAAGGCGTGAATGCCTTTGCTGAAAAACGCGCCCCCGTATTCCAAGGTAAATGATCAGGCAGGGTCAATAGTCATGAGCAACGCACTGAACCGTATCTTCAATGCCGCGTCGATTGCCATAATCGGCGCATCAAACGACCCCGCCAAGCGCGGCAACCAGGCGATCCGCAAGTTGCGCGCCGACGGCTACGCGGGCGCAATTTATCCGATCAACCCAAAGGCCCCGGAAGTCCTGGGACTGAAAGCCTACCCTTCGGTTCTCGAGGTCGAGGGCAGCATTGATGTGGTGCTGGTATGCACCCCCGCCAAAACGCTGCCCGCCATCCTGGCTCAATGCGGTGAGAAAGGCATACCGGGCGCCGTGGTGCTTGCTGCCGGTTTTTCGGAAACAGGCCCCGAGGGAGAGGCAATCGCAGAGGCTACATTGGCTGCTGCCAAAGCCCATAACGTGCGGCTGGTCGGTCCCAACACCAATGGCGTGTTTAACCTTCACAACAATATGAACATGGTTGGGGTTCAAGACGTAGAACCTGGCAATATCGGCATCTGCTCGCAATCCGGAAACATGATGCTGGCCTTTGTCACCGAAGCAAAACGCCGGGGGGGGGTCGGCTTTTCCTCTTATGTCGGGGTTGGTAACCAGCTGGATGTGACACTTTCGGAGTATCTGCAGTACTTCGCGGATGACGCGGATACCAAGGCTCCGGTGTTCTACGTGGAGGGGTTCCGGGACGGGCGCGCGTTTCTCGATACCTGCCGCGAGGTTACGCAAAGGAAGCCAGTGATCATCTACAAATCCGGCCGGACAGAGGCGGGACAGGTCGCGGCCAGCTCACACACCGGCTCACTGGCCTCCAGTTTTGCCCTTACCCGCGGACTGCTAAAGCAGGCTGGCGCAACAGTCGTGGAGCAATCGGACAAGATCCTGTCGATCGCTGAAGGCCTGTCAAAACTGCCAGTCCCCATGGGGGGCAAAGTTGCGATCCTGGCCGATGGTGGCGGGCACGCAACAGTGACAGTGGACGCGCTGGTTGATGCTGGGGTCGAACTGGCCAGCCTGTCTCCAGCAACCATCGAAAAGCTGCGCAGCATCCTGCCGGCCGCTGCGTCCTGCGTGAATCCGGTGGATGTGGCTGGCGGCACCGATGACAACCCTTTGATCAGCGCGGCCTGTGCAGAGGCGATCCTGGCGGATCAAAACGTCGATATCCTGATGGTGATCGGCATGTACGGTGGGTTTGCTGCACGGTTCAATCCGGCCCTTCTGGAGGTTGAAACAGAGACTTCGCAGCGCATGGCTGCCCTCGCAGAACACCACGGAAAACCGCTAATCGTTCAAAGCGTTTACAATGCCCTGCGTACCCGGCCCATTGAGGCGCTGAAGGACGCGGGCGTGCCGGTTTTTGTCTGGCCCGAGCCTGCTGTGCGCTGCGTGTCGGAGCTGATCGGCTATGCACAAGCCCGGCGCCGAAATGCAGCCTCTCCGCTGGTCCGTCCTGATGAACCGGCACCAAGCGGCACCGCACTGGTGGACAGGGTTGTCAACACCGGGCGGGACGCTTTTTATGAATACGAAGCCAAGGACCTGCTGGCGACTTATGGCATCAAAGTTCCGGGGCAGTTCCTAGCCCGCTGCGAGGACGATCTGACACAGGTCTCCACTGCACTGGGGGATGCGCCGATGGCGATGAAGATCGTTAGCCAGGATATCCTTCATAAATCTGACGCCGGCGGTGTGAAACTGAGGGTTTCAGGCGAACCGGCGCTGCGTGCAGACTACCGTGAAATTCTGGCCAATGCCCGCGCCTACAACCCAGATGCCGATGTGCATGGGGTGCTGATCGCCCCAATGGCAGAGCCCGGTGTTGAAGTCATCATTGGGGTGGTGCATGACCCGATGTTCGGCCCTGTATTGATGTTCGGACTGGGCGGCATCTTTGTGGAAGTGATGAAGGACGTTTCCTTCCGCGCTCTGCCGATGAGCCGCGCCGATGCCCAAGAAATGGTAGAAGAAATCCAATCCAGTAAAGTACTGGACGGGGTTCGCGGCGGCCTGCCGGTGGACAAACTCGCTCTGGTGGACCTTATGATGAAAGTGTCGCAGCTGGCACTCGCCCATCCTGAAATCAAGGAAATCGATCTCAATCCTGTCATCCTGCGAAGCGACGGCTATGACATTGCCGATGCCCGGATGATCCTGAATTCAAAAGGCCACTGATATGACTGACAAGCTTCTATACGAACAACATGGCCACGTTGTGACCCTCACTTTCAATGTGCCAGAAAACCGCAATGTGATGACGGATGCTGACATGTGCGCGGCACTGGTCACGGCAATGCGGCGCATCAACGATGACCAATCAGTACGCTGCGCCATCCTGACCGGCGCTGGCAAAGCCTTCTCTGCTGGCGGCAACTTGAAGCATATGAAAGAGAAGAAATCTATCTTTGGCGGCGATGCAGTGACGGCAAAAGATGGCTACCGAACTGGCATTCAAAGCGTAACCAGGGCCGTGTGGGACTGCGAGGTGCCAATCATCGCTGCGGTGAACGGACCCGCCTACGGCGCTGGCTGCGACACGACCTGCATGTGCGACATTCGCATCGCCTCCACGCGCGCGGTTTTTGCAGAAAACTTCGTCAAGGTCGGAATTATTTCCGGAGATGGCGGCGCCTGGCTGCTGCCGCGCCAGATCGGACTGTCGCGCGCGGCGGAAATGACTTTTACAGGTGAACCGATCGATGCATCCACGGCACTGGAATGGGGGCTTGTCTCCAAAGTTGTTGAACCTGAAGAACTGCTGGCGGAAGCCAATAGGCTGGCAGAACGGATTTCTGCCAACCCGCCCCGGCAACTGCGGATGGCAAAGCGTTTGCTGCGGGAAGGGTTGAACACAAAGCTCGACAGCCTGCTTGAGTTGGCAGCTGCCTACCAAGGGGCCTGCCATCAGACCGCAGATCATACGGAGGCGGTTGATGCTCTGCTGGAAAAACGGGTACCGGTGTTTACCGGCCGATAGCTGGTTCTTTCCAAATCGGGCACTCAACTTGCTTCTGGTGCCAGAAATTTTACTGTGAAAAGGCCTAAAGAAATGAGGCTGGACGCATGTGTGCCGTTTGGATGCCAAACAATGGCATTTGCGAAGCGCGAACTCAGTAGAAGCCGGACCCACAGGGATGCCTAGGCTGTGTCCGTAGCGAAAGGCTTCTGCATCCGCTCCTCTTCTACCCACACGCCATGCGGCGAAAGTGCCGTTTGGTCGAAACGTCGGTACCTGGCCGGAAACGACATCTGTGGATAGCTGAACTTCGTTCCTGTTCCCGGACACCAGGGCAAAGTACCCCTGTTAAGTTCTGAAGCCCAAAATCGGAAATATTCCGAGTACCCGTCCCGGCATCTTGTATTGTTGGATGCCCACCTACGCTTCAGCACACCTCCAGACAGTGACCACTTCGGGCTGTCTGCAGTCATCAGGCTCCCGGATCGCCACACGATCTTGCTGCAGACACGCTGCCACGGCAAGGCGACTGAGATCCCGAGGTGTACCTTGGGTTTTCTTGCTGAGCGCGCTCGCAGCACCAAAAAATTACAGCAGGCGCATAGTCATTCGCGCAGCAATGCGGTGGGAAAGCCTGCCATTCAAGCAAGGCTAAGCAGAATGAATTTTTGAAACCACACAGCTTGGGCTGATACGAGGTTTTAACCTTGTTCAACTTAGCCGAGGAGGTCGATCAGTACGCAGCGGTCACGATTATCTCGACCTTCAGTTCCGGGTGGGCGAGTTTTGCTTCACCGCAGGCGCGGGCGGGAGCTTGGCCCTCAGGAATCCACGCGTCCCAGACGGCGTTCATTTCCGCGAAATCTGCCATATTGGCTAGCCAGATAACCGCCTGTAGCATCTGGTCCGGCGACGATCCGGCCTTTTCCAGAAGAGCGTCAACACGCGATAGACAGTCGCGGGTCTGTTCGGTGACCGTGGCCCCATCCCCGACCTGCCCACATAAATATGCAACCCCGTTGTGTTTGACGATTTTGCTCATTCGCGCGCTCGTCTCGATCCGTTCAATCATAGAGGCCTCCTATTCAGTCGCGTCTTGTGTCGTTTCGTTCATTGCCGCGAGTTCGCCCAGCGTCACAGGTTTGAGAGGGGCGCGGATGCGATAGTAGCCTGTCTCATCCGGAGATTGTCCGTTGGCATCGGCCAGCAGCGCGGTCACCGTTAATCCGCAATAGCGGCCCTGACAGGGGCCCATGCCCGCGCGTCCGAAAGCCTTGGTCTGGTTTGGACCGAGGCAACCTATCTTTGCGTAGCCGCGAATACTTCCTGCGGTGACCTCCTCGCAGCGACAAACCACGGTGCTGTCGGTAGGTTGCAACGCGGCACTATAGGGGGGATAGGCAGCGTCCAAGAACGGGCGCACGGCCAGTTCCCGCGCCAGTGCCCGGCGTAGTGGAGCAGCCATGCGATTGCGATCCTGTGTCGACAGGCGTTTGGCATTCTCAGCGATTTTCAAGACCGTTAGTCGTCCTGTGTGTTCAGCCACTTTTGCACCGCCAATGCCAGCGCCATCGCCTGCGATGAATACCCCCGCGACATCACTTTGACCCCATTCGTCAAGCTCAGGCACAAATGCGCTTTGGGCCGCATCCCACCCGTGAGAAACACCAAGGGATCGGGCCGCCTGGGCATTGGGAACAACGCCATGATGAAGAAAGACCGTTTCACAATCGATCCGCTGCCTGCGGCCTTTGTGGGTGAATGTCACGGCCTCGGTCTTGCCATCACCTTCAATGGAAATCTCGGTTGCGCCTGTATAGCGAGGCACCTTAGCGCGCTTGATTTCGGCCAGCATTTTCAGGCCCTTGGCCATGTAGGGCCAACCCCGAATGGCTCCTCCCAAATGGCGTAGAGCACGGAAAGTATCGCCTCGCACCTGTGTTTCAATCATTGCCGCTGGCGGTAAGCCCGCGCGCACCATCTGCGCGGCGATCAGATACAGAAGCGGACCGGAGCCCACCAATACCGCACCTCGGGCCACAACGCCGGATTGTTTCAGCAAAATCTGACCCGCTCCAGCTGTCATCACGCCCGGCAGGGTCCAACCTGGAATAGGCATGGGGCGTTCTAGCGCACCGGTTGCCAGCAGAATGCGATCTGCCAGAATCTGCGCTCCACGTCCCTCACAGGTGTAGGAAATGCGAAACTCATCTTCGATGGCCCAGACAACAGCACCGGCGATGTGATCGACCGCGCTCTGCCTTAGCGCCTTGGTCAGCCGCGTTCCATCGGTGTAGTCCTTACCAAGAATTTCTCCACGCTGCGGGGCCGCCTTGTCGACGTCGCGGTAGATCTGCCCCCCGGCTCGAATTTGTTCGTCCAAAACCGCAGTGCTCAACCCCAAATCGGACGCCTGCGCTGCGGCTGCCATGCCCGCCGGACCTGCGCCAATGATGGCGACGTCATACTTGTCCATTATGCACCCCCCTGTTCGCTTGGGCGCGAAATAACCAAGCCTTCGCTCACTTCGAGCATGCAGGCTTGACGGGTCACGCCGTCAAGCTCGATCAAACAATCAAAACAGGCCCCCATCATGCAGAACGGCGCGCGGGGAGCGCCTGAAACGGGATTATGGCGAAACACTTCAACACCAGCAGCCAACAAGGCTGCAGCAAGGTTTGATCCTTCTGGCAAGCTGAGCGTTTTACCCTCCCATGTCACGTCTACGCGGGGGCCGCTTTCAATCTCAAGAAATGGCGAAGCGGTCTTCATTGAACACCTCCAGATCTGGCGCTGCATGGGTTCCTTCCAGCCAGTCAGGCAGGAGCCGCGCGTGGGCGGCGGCAAGGGTTATACCGCTGTGGCAGGTCACAAGGAATGCGCCAGGCATCACAGTGCTCTCCTGATATATCGGCAACCCGTCGGGCGAAAGAATGCGCAAGGCGCCCCAGCTGCGCACCAATTGCGCTCGGGCTAGCGCTGGGTATGCAGCGATCGCCTCGGCCGCCAGTCCAGACAGACCGGGCTGGGTCACCCGATCATCAAGCCCAACTTCTTCGTTGGTGGCCCCTATCTGGATGCCACCTTCATCGACTTGCCTTGCAATCAATGACGGACGGTTGATGAGCTTGGGGAGCTTCTCGGTGATCAGCACCTGACCGCGTTGAGGCCGGATGGGGGCTTTGAATCCCATCTTTGGACCAAGCCCTGCAGCTCCAAGACCGGCGGCCAGTACGACTTTACCTGCACTTATAGTCGAACCATCTACGCAGGAGATTTGGAAACCATCCGGCTGTCTCACATCTGTGACGGTCTTGCCGTTAAGAACCTTTCCACCCATGCGGCGCACATCAGCGGCCAGGGCCAAAAGTAATTTCAGAGGGTTCGCGTGACCATCTTGATAGTGCAAAATCGCGCCGACGACTTTCGGGCCGATATGCGGCTCCTCTTTGTGCAACGCATTATGCCCAAGAACTTCGTAGGGGTAATCCCCGCCGAGCTTAGCTTTTAGCTCTTCATATTTCTCAACAGTTGCTTCCAAGGTCTCTTCGGAGAAATGGAGGTCGTAGCCTCCCTTTTGTTCCAACGGTACGTTTTGACCGGTGTTCTCACCCAATTCGTTTGCGAATTCAGCCCAGATTTTTGCCGATTGCTGGGACCATTGGGCGTAGCGTGGTTGGTTCATCCCCTTGGATTGCACCCAGACCAGTCCGAAATTTCCGCGACTGGCACGGAAAGATCCGTCATCACCATCTAGAACAGTCACCGTTCGCCCACGTTGGAGCAAGCCCCAGGCAACCGAGAGGCCAACGATACCGCCTCCGATGATGGCATAATCGGTTTGCATATGATCCGTTCCGATGTTGGAGAATGTGTCAGGGCAGCGGCTGCCGCCCTGACTGGAAAGGCTTAGTTGCCTGCAGCAGCAACTTTATCGAGGATCGCCTGCCCCCATTCGACACCGACGTCTTTTAGAACGGCGGGCCAAACTTCGGCCCGGGCCTTTGCAGCCATCGCCGCGAGGTCATCTTCGCTCAATTTGGCAACGGTGGCACCAAGCTCGTCAACAAGTCGCTGCTCGTTTTTACCCTGATCCGTTTCAGCAACTTCCCAACGCGTGGCTTCGAACGCAGCGGCTTGTTCTTTCAAGGCAGCTTGATCTTCTTCAGACAACTCAGCAAGGCTGCCGTTCGAGATAATCATGTACCAGACTTCGAAGTGCGTGTTGGCTGGGATATAGGTCTTTGTCACGTCACGGAACGAGGCATAGTAACCTTCGGCACCGGAACCGATCACACCATCAACCACACCAGTCTGAACGGCGGTGAACGCTTCGGAGAACGGGATTGGAGCAGGGATATACCCAAGTGCCTCGCCGGTGAGCTGGAAGCTTTTGATGCCCGGGACGCGCACTTTGATGCCGTTAGGTCCAACCGAACCAGGGTTGGCGTTTTCAACATTCAAAGAAATGCCGCCGAAATAGACAGGATATGCGGCTAGCATTGTGATGTCTTGCTCAGCGTAAAGCCCAGCCACGGTATCGCGCACTACTCCTCCGGGGCCATAGACAGCACGGGCCTGATCCCAGTTGCCTGCAAGGTAAGGGAAGGAGCTGATCTGCATTCTACGATCCGCCGCCGCAGCTGCGGGCTGGGTTGCCATATCGATTGCACCCACACTTATGCGTTCCTGGACGCTCGTGTAGTCTCCAAGAGCAGACGCGGGAAAAATGTTGATTTTCACATCCCCGCCAGTGGCCTCATCAACGGCTGCCGAAAAGGCACGTAGCTCGACGTCAATCGTGGCATCTTGCGGGCGCACGTGGCTCATCTTCAGATCGGCTGCGGCGCCATAGCTACCAAATGTCATGAGCGCTGCGGTCGCTGTAGTAAGGAATGCATGTTTCATATTGGTTCCTCCTTGTTGGGGTGCATTTTGGTTCGAGATAGGTTTAGGGGGCCACGTCATATCCAAAGAAACGTGGCAAGAAGAGTGACAGGTCCGGCCAGAGCGAGGTGAGAAAAACCACGGGCACATAGCCAAACAAGATCAGTTTCATAGCGGGCGGAATGACTTTGGTGACCTTCACGTTGCCAATTCGGGCACCCAGATAAAGGATTGAAGCATAGGGTGGGGTCACGCCGCCCATCGCTGTGTTGACGCCCATGATCGCGGCAAACTGCACCGGGCTAACTCCGATCGCATTCATCAGGGGCAAGAGCAGCGGGGCAATCAGGATGATTGCTGTCACGTCGTTGACAACCATGCCGACCAGAAACAGCATGATGTTGATAAGGATCAGTAGCACGACCTTGTTCTCTGTGATCGAGAAGATACCCTGCACAAGTTGTTGCGGGATGCTTTCAAAAACGAACATCTGGCTAAGGATCATCGAGAACAAGATCATCATCATGATCGCGCCCACGGCGGTCGCCGCTTCTTTGCCAGCCGATAGGAAGTTCTTCCACTTCAGGCCTTTGTAGATCAGAAAGCCAACTGGGACGGCATAGATAACGGCGACAGCAGCGGCTTCGGTTGGGGTCATGATACCGCCATAGATGCCACCAAGAATAATCACGGGCATCAACAATGCAGGGAAAGCATGGAAGCCGCGACGGGCAACTTCGCCAGAGAGCTCCGAGAAGGAAGGTTTGTCATCCAATACGAGGTCAAATTTGCGCGACATGATGATATTGATTACCGAAAACGATGTCATGATCAGCAAACCAGGTCCGAGCGTGGCAAGGAAGCAGGCGAGGATGGATGTGTCCGTGACCCAACCATAGACGATCATGGTGACCGAAGGTGGGATCAGAAGGCCAAGGATGGATGAGTTCGCAATCAGCGCAGTGGCATATTCCCGTGGATAGCCACGTTTCTCCATCTCAGGGATCAAAAGCGGACCAATGGCTGCAATACCCGTCAAGCCAGAGCCCGAGATCGCGCCGATCACGGCGCAAGATACCGCCGCCACTACTCCTAAACCGCCCCGTACATGGCCTATGAAAGCATTCACAAAACGCAGAAGCGAAGCTGCAATCCCGCTCTCTGACATAACAGTCCCAGCAAGGACAAAAAGGGGGATGGCCAGTAGAACTGGGTTGCCCAACTGCTGTGCCCCCCACAACATCATCCCTTTCATGGTCACGTCACCCATGAAATACATGACCATCAATGCGGACCCAAAACAGTAGGGCAGCGGAACGCCTAATGTGAGCGTGATAACCAACAGAGCAATGGCAAGAAGTGCAATCTCAATCATGAGAACTCTCCGGTTTTCAAGCTGCGGATATGGCGCACCAAATGCGATGCTGTGTAGATCATCATCAGCGTCAGGCCGACGACCAGCGCCACATCGGAATAGAAAGTCGGGATGTACAGGGTCGGGCTTTCGCGCCAGACACGCCATGCGTACTGTGTATAATCCCAGGCCCAGGACAACAGCCATAGGCCGACGATCAGGCTGATCATCTCTCCTATGATTGCCAGAATTGTGTGACCGCGATCCGTTTTAATAAAGATCTCAAGAACATTGGCACGGATATGGGTGTTCTCTCGAGAAGCGTTGACGGATCCAAGTATGTAGAGCCACACAGTTGGATAGGCCATCGTCTCTTCCAGCCCCATAACCGGGACCTGCAGAACGTAGCGTGTGATAACCTGAACGAACTGTCCTAATGCCACCGAAATGATCAGTGCCGTCAGAAGGTATTTAGCAAATCTATCCATCTGTCCCCCGACCCACAGGTTTCAGAATGTGGGCTATCGCACCATCACACTGGACATTTGGCATCAAATCAATTTCATAATATCTTTAACTCCATCAATTGAATTTATGGCTATGCATCTATCCTTTCGACAACTTTCGACCTTTCGAGAAGTAATGCGGTCTGGCTCCATTAGTCGGGCTGCCCGGTCAGTTGGTCGCACGCAGCCGGCCGTCTCAACAATGGTTCAAACCCTTGAAGATCAGTTAGGTTTTGCCCTGTTCATAAGATCGCACGGCAAACTGACGCCCACGCCCGAAGCCTATTTCTTTCTGGAAGAATGCGAGGATATTCTGGGCCGCGTGGAACGTACGGAACGCACGCTGGAGCGGATCAGCTCACTGCAATCCGGCAAGCTCAAGATCGCTTGCCACCCTGCAGCGTCGAGTGCTTTCTTACCACGTCTCCTAACCAGGTATCTTAAGGACCGAAGCGATCTTGATGTATCATTCATCATGAGGTCCTCAGACGTGATCGAAGACCTGATCGCATCGCAACAATACGACCTTGGGTTTGCCGAGACTCCGCAGCCACGCGCTTCGATCCGGCAAACGGATTACGACCTTGAATGCGTTTGCGTGTTGCCAAAAGACGATCCATTGGCGAGTGCGGAGGTCGTCACGCCCGATGACCTGGATGGCCGCCCTATGGCCGTTCTTTTCGATGAGCATGGAACGGCGGTTCAAACAGAGGCCGCCTTCCGCTCAGCCGGATGTCATTTCAATAAGCGGATTGAACTTCGCACCTGCCTTCCGGGATTGCAGTTTGTGGCGGCGGGCCTTTGTGTGATGGTTTGCGACATGATCACGGCCTATAGTCATCTGACACAGGACCCAGAAAAAGCACGGTTGTCGATCAGACGTTTTCGTCCGCAAATATCGAACAGCGTTTCAATCCTGACGCCGGGCTACGCCACACAATCCATGGCAGGCCAAGACTTCATAGGCGAGCTTCACACCGCAGTAGAGCAGATGCAGATCGAGATCCGCGACAAGTTGAAGTAACCGCAACTGAACTACGCAGTTATGCAACTCGCAACGCTGACTGAAGTGAAGACGTCGTGGCAAAGTTCAATGTCGGCATTGGCGAGATAAACGCCTTCCCAGGCAGGCATGCTGCAAGCGCTTAGCGATGCTGCATCAGCGAGGTGGGCAAAATGATCGGCTGGTTAGTCCCGCGCCTGCACCGTTTGACCCTGTTTTGAGACCTTCGCTGCAGGAGTGGCAATGTCCGGTTTGAGGTTTATTGCAACATGTCTATTCGCACCGGCAACCTTGACTTACGCATGATTGCAATGCCCTTTATCGAGGATGTTCAAATACGTTCACCTTCCCGCTGACGTTCCAATTTCCATCCCGACGGGAATGACGCGATTCAAGTGCTTAATATTGATCGAGCGGGAAATCAGTAACGACTACAGGAACGAAGTCAGCGCAGCTCTTGTAGCAGCTGGGTGTCTTTATGCTTTAGCATGGGGTCTTGATTGTTCCATATGGGACGATGCCGTCGATTGGGCGTTCCTTGAGCACTACGACTACGGAGAATATCCTGAAGATAAATTTGTCATGACGACATGGCATGACAACGAAACGCTTGAGGAAACTGTGGATTTTGCGAAGCACTGCACGGAGTATTCCAATGTGAAACTTGACGATATTTTGGTCCTAGATTTCTCCAAGCAAGAACGCAGCGATTTCATTCAGAAGCTCTACTCAGACAAGTAAAAGCCGCCATTCGTTGACATCGAAGCATTCGGCACTCTAGGGCTCTCTGCCTACTTGCGGCGATGCGGCAGCGAGGTTGCGGCGAAATCGCACCGGCTTTTGGCCACTAGATGACGCCAGCCAGCCAAAACTCGACATTCGCTCTAGGCACGGCCCACACTCCGCTGTAGGTCCTAAGATCCTGGGCTTCTTTCCCGAAAGCGGACGCTTGGTGCGTGATTTGGCATTCTTTGATACCGCAGACTGCAGCTGCGTCAGCAAAGCGCAGAAAGCTGACTTTGCAAACTCTGAACAACTACTCCAAGTCTGCCTTTCGACCGATCAATCAGATTGGTTGTTCTGAGCCCCTAGCCGCCACTTTTGGTGCAAACAGATGAAGCAGGTTGTGCCAGTAGTTTAAGCCCAGAGCGGACGGCCCAACCGGTGGAAACGGGCGCGCGAGATGACATTGGGGCAAGGTCATGCTTTAGGCTAGGCGAGCATTGGAAACACCCTCAACAAGGCTTTGTAGAACCGTTCTTCTGGGACACAAATTTCCATTGGTAAATTCACCATTGACACAATCAAATTTGCACTCATACATAGCGCTGATGGTTTTTCCGGGGGACACTCCTGGAAAATGAAAAGGGAATACGGTGAGGTGTAGCCAACAGGCGCCAAATCCGTGACTGCCCCCGCAACTGTGAGCGGAGAGCATTGCTGCAACAAGCCACTGCCCCAAGGGGTGGGAAGGCGTAGCAAGGCATCGACCCGCGAGTCAGGAGACCTGCCATCTAGTAGTTCACCAACCCAGGACGGGGAGTCCTGAAGGAGGCTTAGATGGCACAAAATTACTGTGTACACGGGACCGGTACCTTCTCACTTCGCGCGATTTTCTGCGAGGCGAGACATGACCAAGACCATTGACCACTGCATACTGATTTGCGCGACCTGTAAAGGGACAGGCGATGCCAACAGAATGCGCGCAGCGTTGGCTGCCCGTGTTTCCAAACGGTTCGCTCTGCGCGCAGTTGAGTGTATGGCGGGCTGTGACAGGCCTATTTCTGTTGGCTTGCAAGGGCCAGGCAAGACACAATACCTCTTTGGTGAGATTGAAACTGAAGCCGATATCGAGGCGATTTCAGTTTTCGCACAGCAATATCTGACGAACGAAACCGGCTGGAGCAAAGCATCAGACCGGCCCAAGGAATTGCGCAACAAGACCCTGGCACGGCTTCCTGCCCCTCGGTCGGAGGGCAAGTTATGACAGGGTCTTCCGCTTTTCTCAGCGTTCGTGATCTGGAGTATTTTGCTCTGAACGGCGATGCGCTCCTCTCCGGAGTATCTTTTGATCTTGAGCGTGGCGCGATACTTGCCATTGCCGGGCCAAATGGGGCGGGCAAGTCTACCTTGTTGAACCTGCTTTCCGGCAGTGAACCGCTGACACTTGGAGAGGTTCTGATAGGCGGTTCAAGCTTGAGCAAAATGAAAGCCGACGAGCGGGCGGGGATAGTTGCGCTGGTCAGCCAACAGAGTTCGCCGGATGGGCGGTTGCGGCTTCAGGACTATGTTGCTCTGGGGCAATTGCCTATCGCGACACGCCGTTCAGCAGGTCAAAATGCCCAGGCGGTTCAGTCCATTCTGAATCTAACGGGCCTGTCAAAGTTGGCTCTAAAGCCCATGGCCCAGCTATCGGGGGGCGAGCGTCAACGTGCGCATATTGCCCGCGCCTTAGCCCAGGAGCCCGAGCTGCTGTTCCTGGATGAGCCCACAAATCATCTCGATCCGGACGCCAAAGGACGCATGCTCTCTCTGGTTGCTTCGCTGGGTATCACCATTGTTATGGTCGTGCATGATCTGGTGATGATTCCGGAGTTTGCGACCCATGCGGCCTTGATGAAATCAACGCGGATTGTCGCCTTTGGCGCGGCCTCAGATGTGCTCACGCCTGAAAATGTCCAGGCGACCTTTGGGGTCAGCTATCTGTGCCTGCCACATGAGGGCCGCATGATCCCAGCGCTTGATATTCGTAAAACCAATTTGCCAAATCTGAAGGAAAACGCGCAATGAAAACTCTATGGTCTGCAGCCCTTCTTATGGGGGTTGCCAGTGGCGCCGCCGCCTATGAGGTCACCGTCGACAACTGCGGCAAACCGCTCGTCTTTGACACGACACCTGAGCGGTTGGTGGTGCATGACATCAATATGTCGGAGATGGCTTTTGCTCTTGGCCTGCAGGACAAGATGGTTGGCGTCACCGGGATCACCGGATGGTACAAGACGAGCCCTGACTTTGACAAAGCCCGCGGTAACCTTCCCGAGCTAGCGCCCAAGTACCCCACAGTGGAGAACCTGATTTCTGCTTCCACCGATCTGTTCTTTGCTGGATGGTACTATGGGATGAAGCCGGGCGGTGATGTAACTCCAGACACGCTGGCACCTTTTGGGATCAAGACCTTGGTCCTGACAGAAAGCTGCGTTCACCTGGATAAGGATCGCCCCAAAGCCAGCATGGACCTGTTGTTTGATGACGTCTTGCGTCTTGGCCAGGTTATGCAAGTGGAAGCCAAGGCTGAATCCCTAGTTGCAGGCTGGAGGCAGCAATTGTCCGCGATCGAAGCCAAAACCGCTGAACAACCCAAGCCGCGTGTGTTCCTTTTGGATGGCCCTGCTGACGCGCCCTTCACTGCGGGAAAGTTCGCTATTCCCGACGCTATGATCACTGCCGCAGGCGGCACCAGTGTGACCCATGATTTGGACACCAGCTGGGGGCGGACCTCTTGGGAGGCCGTCGCCGCGGCAAACCCAGAGTTCCTGGTACTGCTGGACTATCAGAATGGAAACGGTGCCGAAGAGACCTTTAAGTTCCTGCAAGAGCACCCGGTCATGGCACATGTTGATGCGGTCAAGAACGCCCGTTGGGTGGGGCTTCGCTACGAAGAACTGACGCCTGGACCCGCCAATATCGCAGCCATCGAGAAAATGGCTGAGGCCATGCACCCGGGCCTTAACTGATATGGGCCGATTTGGCCTATCGCTACTCTTGGGGGCGGCCGCTTTGGTCGCCCTTCTCTTGCTGTCCGTTCTCTACGGATCAACAGACGTACCAGTGTCAGAGGTTCTCACCGCTATTTCATATGGGTTCGGGTTCAACAATGTAGACCCGGAACCGATCCATCGGATCATCTTTGATCTGCGTCTGCCGCGCGCCCTTTTTGCAACCCTGATCGGCGCCGGATTGGGGTTAGTTGGCGTGGTGTTGCAAACCACCACCCGCAACGATCTGGCAGATCCGTTTTTGTTTGGTCTTTCCTCAGGGGCTGCTGCCGGGGCAGTGTTCGTCATCACCGTGACCGGCGACATCTTGGGTATCTGGACCCTCCCGATTGCGGCCTTTGGCGGCGGATTGATCGCCTCAGGCATTGTGTTACTTCTTGTACGCTCCTTGCAGAGTAGCGCCCCAGAGAAGCTCATTCTGGCGGGGCTGGCCGTATCTTTTCTCTTTGCCGCCATAACCAACTATCTGATTTTCTCGGGTGACAACCGGGCTGCTCATTCAGTGATCTTTTGGATGCTGGGCGGGTTGGGACTGGCCCGCTGGGAAACGCTGCCTCTGGTCGGCTCAGGCCTTGCTTTGATCGCCAGCTATTCCCTATGGCGTGCCCGCTGGTTGGATGCTTTGTTGACTGGAGACACAACCGCCGCCAGCCTCGGTGTGCCAGTTGGAGCGCTGCGGACCCGAATGTTCCTGATCAGCGCCCTTGCCACCGCCGCCTTTGTGTCAGTTGCTGGTGTCATTGGATTTGTCGGTCTCATGGTGCCACATATTGCTCGCGGGCTAGCCGGCCCAATGCACCGGAAACTCCTGCCAATGGCAGCCATCATAGGCGCAGTTCTTCTCACTGCATCGGATATCGCATCGCGGGTTCTTCTTGCGCCACAAGAGCTCCCAGTGGGAATTGTGACGACCGCAGTTGGGTCAGTGTTTGTGTTTCTCTTGCTTTTAGGAACCAAGGGAAAGTCGTGCTGACCAACCGCTTTTGAGGAAGCTCTCAAATGTAGGCCCCCAAAAGGTACTCTCAGGAGGCCGTCCTAGTTTGGAAAATGGTGCTATCTTGGGCATAGCTGGCACAATTTCTTGCTCGGACTACAGCTGCAATGAAGGTCAACTTAGCGACACTAGGATCAGTATCGCGCGACATTGCAATGTCGGCTTCTAGAGTATGCAGTTTTAGAGCAATCACTGCATGTGGCTGAGGGTGTGTGGAAGCTCATTTGGCATTTCAGTTTTCAGGGTTTTCTGCCGGTTTCATTTGGGTTGTCCAGTTTCCGGGCCAACTAGGGGCGCATTGCGCTATGACACCTTCGCCTCGGCCCTCTCTGCGGCCCGCGCGGGACTGGGCATCTTGCTGGGCTCGCTACCTCTCTGTCAGGCCGATCTGGAAAGTGGTGCATTGATCCAGATGAGCACAGAGGTGATGCCACATCATGAAAGCTATTGGCTGCTGGCCTCCAAAGAGCGCATTTCCCGGCAGCGATGGGAAGTGCTGCGAGAAACCATGGCGAGATAATCACGCAACTCAGGAAAACTGGGCAGAGCTTTGATCCATGCTAGGGCAGCGCCCGAGCCTGGGTGGGTGCGCAAGCGCCCTCCCGTGGGGAGGGTCGGGCGCTGCCAAAGCGGAGCTTTGGCAATTGGCGAAACGTTTAGTATCCAGCGCCCTTTCAAAGCTCCCTCCGCGGGCAAACCCACCGTCAAATTACGGTGTCCTGACAACTGCTTTGCATAGAAAATGTCGTGTGATAGCTATTTGCTATGTCAAAGGTAGTTCCCCTCAGCGACGAAACCGCGCTCGAGTTTGTCGAACGAGCAGACGTTTTGAAGGTTTCTGATGAAGCAATCAACGAAGTTCTGCGGCAACATTTTGACTTCGCAAGTGACGAAGAGATCAAAAAGCTGAAACTACAGTCTAAACCCTTTTGGGTTCAGTTTTATCAGCATCGTGTTCAAGAATTACTTCAAAGAGGCGGATCGCGATTTGCTGCAATTAGGTTTGTCCAGAGAAAGAACGAAAGCGCAGAGGAACGTAGAAAGCTCTCTGAAACTGAAATTGAAAGACTAGTTGACTCGGTTGGTAAGTGGTCCCGCTAAAGAAACTATTTCAGAGCGCACTTTCGATCAAAGCGCAGCATCCCATAAACTGGGCTCAAAGCAGACGCTACTCTACAGCCCCCGCACCCCGTTCAGGGTCAGGTTGGCGACCAGCTCGGCATAATCCTCGCGTGCCTTAGGGCCTGCGCCAGAGTTCCACATATAATACCAGTTCAGCATGCCAAAGACCGACATGGTGGCAGAGCGCAGTTTCTCCGCATCATTCGCAAACACCTCTGGCGCGACAGACTGTAGGGTATTGCTGAGAAACTGCACCATCTCGCGCTGGTATCCGCGCAGGAGCTTTTGCTGATCCTCCGGCAACGCCCCCATAGAACCCGACTGCACCTTGTGCTCATAATCGGCCCCCTGATAGGCGAGCAGGATCTCTGCCACCACCTGGCGCAGCGCCTCATCTGGGGCAAGCTGGGCGACTTCGACACCGCAGACGCGGTCACGCAGGTCAGAGAGGTAGGTATCAAGGAGGCCGAAAAGCACAGCATCCTTGCTCCCATAATAGTGGTAGATATTGGCCTTCGAGATCCCGCACTCGCGCGCCAGTTGGGTCATCGAAGCCCGATCATAACCGGCCTCGGCAAAGACCTTGGCAGCAGACTTCAGGATCTGCTGCCGCTTCTCGTCGTGATCTTTTGCAATGGTGCGGGCCATGAGGCGGGTTACTCCTTGCCGCGATTGTCGACAACGCGCTTGGCCTTGCCCTGGCTGCGCTCGACCTCGCCCGGGTCCCCTACGATAATCTCGGTAGAGACGCCAACCATATCCTTGATCCGCTTGGTCAGCATCCGCGCCGCGGCGGTCTTGCTCAGCTCATCGGTGGCGCCGGGTTCGGCCTCGACAAAGACCCGCATCGCATCCATGCGGCCGGATTTATAGAGCTCGATCTGGTAGTATGGCGCCAAGCCGCCAGTGGCCAGGAGCTGCTCTTCGATCTGGCTGGGGAAGACATTGACCCCGCGCAGGATCATCATGTCGTCGCTGCGCCCGGTGATCTTCTCCATCCGCCGCATCGAGCGTGCGGTACCGGGCAAAAGCCGGGTCAGGTCGCGGGTGCGGTAACGCACCATCGGCAGTCCCTCTTTGGTCAGCGTGGTGAAGACCAGCTCGCCCAACTCGCCATCCGGCAACACCTCGCCCGTCTGCGGATCGATGATTTCGGGCAGGAAGTGATCTTCCCAGATCACCGGACCATCCTTGGTCTCGACGCATTCATTGGCAACACCGGGCCCCATGATTTCACTAAGGCCATAGATATCGACCGCATGCATATCAAAAGCCTGTTCGACCTCGCGGCGCATGGCGTCTGTCCAGGGCTCAGCCCCAAAAACGCCGACCTTCAGCGAGCTGTCGCGCGGATCCAAGCCTGCGCGGTGGAACTGCTCCAGGATATTCAGCATGTAAGAAGGCGTCACCATGATGCCATCGGGCTGGAAATCACTGATCAGGCTTACCTGTTTTTCGGTCTGGCCGCCGGACATCGGCACCACTGTAGCGCCGAGGCGCTCGATCCCGTAGTGCGCACCCAGCCCGCCGGTGAAAAGCCCATAGCCATAGGCATTGTGCACCATGTCGCCCTTGCGCAGGCCCGAGGCCCGCAGGGAGCGCGCCACCAGATCGGCCCAGTTGGAAATGTCATTGGCGGTATAGCCAACCACGGTGGGCTTGCCGGTGGTGCCAGAGGAGGCATGCAGGCGGATGATCTCTGAGCGCGGCACCGCAAAGAGCCCGAATGGGTAGTTGTCTCGCAGGTCGTTCTTATAGGTGAAGGGGAACTTCGCCAGATCCTTCAGTTCTTGCAGGTCCTCCGGATGCACGCCAGCGGCTTCAAACCGCTCCTTGTACATCGGCACATTGTCATAGGCATGGCGCAGCGACCATTTCAGCCGCTCCAGCTGCAGTGCGCGGATTTCGTCGATCGAGGCGATTTCGACCGGGTCGAGTTCATTTCTATTCGGGCTCAGATCTTCCATAATTTCCTCCCACGCCAGCTTTCTGGCGTCTATTCCTCAAACAATTGACCTTTGATCGCACGGGAAAGGCCACGAAAGGCTGCAATCATCTGGCCTGTCTGGTTCTCAACCGTGACATCGTAGATGCCGCTGCGCCCGGTCAGAGAGACCTCCTCAGCCTTCGCGATCAGCCTATCGCCCAGGCGTCCCGGCGCGGTGAAGGTGATGCTGTTGCTCTGGGCCACGGTGGATTGGTTGCGGCTGTTGCAGGCAAAGGCAAAGCAGCTGTCCGCCAGCATGAAGGTCACCCCACCGTGGCAAATGCCATGGCCGTTGCAGTGATGGTCTTCAACCGTCAACTCGATGCGCGCGCGCCCCTCGTCCACCTCGATGAGCTCCATGCCCGCCCATTTGGAGGCCTTGTCGCTGGCCCACATCGAGGCCGCTGCTTTTTCGGCGCGTTCCCTTGGGGTCACGGTCAATGTCCTTTAAAGCTTGGTGCACGCTTTTCCAAAAAGGCAGAGACCCCTTCGGCATAATCGGCGCTTTCGCCGCAGGTTTTCATGGCATCGGCCTCCTGCTCCAGATGCGCGTCCAGCGTCGCCACTGCGGCGTCTTGAATGCAGTGCTTGCTAAGGCCCAAACCCAGAGTGGGTCCATTGCCCAGCTTCTCTGCCAAAGCACGCGCCTCTGTCATTAGATCCGCATCCGGCAAGGCTTTCCAGATCAGTCCCCAGTCTTCGGCTTTCTTCGCAGGCAGCGGCTCAGCGGTGAAGGCCAGACCCTTTGCGCGCGCCTCTCCCAGAAGGCGGGGCAGATGCCAGCTGCCGCCGGTATCGGGTATCAGCCCCACTTTGGAGAAAGATTGGATAAATTTTGCGCTCTCGGCGGCAAAGACCATATCGCAGGCCATAGCAATATTCGCCCCCGCCCCCGCCGCAACGCCATTGACCGCGCAGATCACCGGAAACTCCAAGGAGCGGATCAGCCGTACCAGCGGCGCATAAAAGGTTCGCACCGTGTTGCCCAGGTCTGGCGGTCCGTCCATCTTGCTGGGGTCCCTGTCGCCCAGGTCCTGCCCCGCGCAAAAGCCGCGCCCGGCGCCGGTCAGCAGGATCGCCCGCTTGCCGCTGTCGCGCGCGTCTTCGATGGCTGCGCGCAGGGCATAGTGCATCTCGTCGTTGAAACTGTTCAGCCGGTCGGGCCGGTTCAGAGTGATCTCCACCCATGTACCGTGATCCGAAACCAGAATAGAATCCGCCATGCCTTACCCCTCTCTGCTGCTTCAGCCCGCAGGCTGACAGCCCTTGCCATCCGCCGCCCCTGAAACAGGAGCGCAGCATTGCTTTACAAACTTCTTGCATAAACCGACTGGTCGGTCAATATATCTTCAAACGCAGAATTCACATCCTCCCCAGAGGCGCCATCTTAGTGGCCGCCCTAGACAGGAAAGGGACAGCACATGACACTTCTTGAGGTTTCCAGTTTCGCCGCCGGAGAATGGGTCGCACCGGGGTCCGGCGCCCGCAGCATTGCCAGCGCCATCACCGGTGCGCCGCTGGCCCAGGCCGGGAACGACGCGCTGGACGTGCAGGCGATGCTCAGCTTTGCCCGCGACAAGGGCGGACCGGCCCTGCGCGCCCTGACCTTCCATGACCGCGCCCGTATGCTGAAGGCCCTGGCGGCACATCTGAACAGCCACAAACAGTCGCTTTATGACATCAGCTTTGACACAGGTGCCACCCAAAGCGATCACATGATCGATATCGACGGCGGCATCGGCACCATGTTTGTCTTTGCCTCCAAAGGGCGGCGCGAGATGCCCGACGGCCATGTCTATCTGGATGGCGATGTCGAACAGCTGAGCCGTAACGGCAGCTTTCTGGGTCAGCATATCTGCACGCCCTTGCAGGGCGTTGCGGTGCATATCAATGCCTTCAACTTCCCCGTCTGGGGTATGCTGGAAAAGCTAGCGCCGACCCTGCTGGCCGGCGTGCCCGCCATCGTGAAGCCTGCGACTGCCACTTGCTATGTCACCGAACTGGCGGTGCGGCTGATGCTGGAAAGCGGTATCCTGCCAGAAGGTGCGTTGCAGCTGGTCTCCGGTGGCTTGGGCGATATGCTCGACCATCTGACCATGCAGGATGTGGTCAGCTTCACTGGCTCGGCCCATACCGCGCTGAAACTGCGCCAGACTCCGGCAATCCTGGAAAACTCGGTGCGATTTGTCGCCGAGCAGGACAGCCTCAACGCTTCGATCCTGGGGCCGGATGCGGTGTCAGGCACGCCGGAATTCGACCTCTTCATCAAAGAGGTCAGCCGCGAGATGACCACAAAGGCGGGCCAGAAATGCACCGCCGTGCGCCGCATCATCACGCCGGAAAGCCAGACCGAAGCGGTGATCGAAGCGCTCTCTGCCCGCCTGGCCAAGGTCCAAATCGGTGATCCGCGACTTGAGAGCACTCGCATGGGCGCGCTGGTTTCAGCCAGCCAGAAGCGCGACGTGCTTGAAAAAGCTGCGATCCTCGCGGGTGAAGCCACCCGCGTCTTTGGCAACCCCGAAGGTTTCGCCGTTGAGGGCGCTGATGCCGAAAAAGGCGCCTTTGTGCCGCCGATGCTGTTCCACTGCGAAACCCCCGACAGCGCCCAGCGCGTGCATGACACAGAGGCCTTCGGTCCGGTTTCGACCGTGATGAGCTACCGCGATCTGGACCACGCAATCACTTTGGCCAACCGTGGCGAAGGCTCACTGGTAGCCTCGGTCATCACCCATGATGCAGAGGTCGCGCGCGCGGTGGCGCTCGGCTCCGGTGCATTCCATGGGCGGCTCTACTTCAACAACCGCGATTCGATGAAGGAAAGCACCGGCCATGGCTCCCCCCTGCCCCATATGGTGCATGGCGGACCCGGCCGCGCCGGTGGCGGCGAGGAACTGGGCGGGGTACGCGGTGTAAAACACTATATGCAGCGCACCGCCATTCAGGGCAGCCCAGAGATCCTGTCAGCGATTGGCGAGAAATGGGTGCCTGGTGGGAAAGAGGTTGCAAGCCCGGCACATCCCTTCTCCCGCAAATTCGGCGAACTCTCGATTGGCGAGACCCTGCATACGGATCCGCGTACCGTGACGCTGCAGGATATCGAGACCTTTGCCCATTTCACCGGCGACACCTTCTATGCCCATATGGATGACGAGGCCGCCAAGCGGAACCCCTTCTTCCCCGGCCGCGTCGCCCATGGCTACCTGCTCCTCTCCTTTGCCGCCGGCCTCTTTGTGCAGCCCGATGAGGGCCCGGTTCTGGCCAACACCGGGCTGGACTCGCTGCGCTTTATGAAGCCGGTGGAGGCAGGCGACAGCATCAAGGTGCGCCTCACGGTCAAGAAGAAGACCCCGCGCAATGAAGAATATGGCGAAGTGCGCTGGCATGTGACCCTGACCAACCAGGAGGATGAGATGGTCGCGGAATATGAGCTTTTGACCATGAATGCCTTTTAAAGGCGTCTTTCAAAAAGATCTTTTATTGCGCGGGCTGGTCTAACCTGCCCGCGCCCCCTATTCTGCCGCCATGACTATTCCGGCAGATAATTGGTTTGAAACCAGCATTGCACAGCTTAACGATCCGCAGGATATGCGTGTCTGGTCTATCATTGTCTCTCTCTTTGGTGATCTCGCACAACGCCCCGGAGAGCAGATAAGCGGCAGCGCGCTTACCCGGATCATTACCCCCATGGGAATCAAGCCGGAGGCCGTGCGGGTTGCGCTACACCGATTGCGCAAAGACGGATGGCTGGAAAGCACCCGTTCGGGTCGCGCGTCGGTCCATTTTCTAACCGATTATGGCCGCAGCCAGTCAGCGGCCGTCACCCCACGCATCTACGCCAGAAGCGCACCTGCGGCGCAGCCCTGGCATCTTTTGATCGCTGAGGATGGGCAAAATGCGCAGGCGCTGGAAGAAATTCTGTTGCTGCCGCAATATATCGCGGTCAATCGGACCTGCGCTTTGGGCATTGGCCCCGCACCTGTGGGATTGTCAGAATTTCTCGTTGCATGTTCCACAGAGCTGCGGGTGCCGGAATGGCTAAAGTCGAAACTCTTCCCGGAGGATTTGGCGATCAACTGTACCCGGCTTTGCTCAGCCCTTTCGAATATCAAGATCGCAGAAGAACCCAGCGCCTTTCAGTCCGCTGCACTGCGCACTCTCATCGTGCATCACTGGCGTAGGATTGCTTTGCGACAGCCGGATCTTCCTACTGAATTCCATCCCGAAAGCTGGCGAGGCGAGATCTGTCGCCAAAGCGTCTTCCAGCTTCTTGATCAGCTCCCGCCGCCGGACCCAGCACTTCTGGCGCAAACCTCCTCTGATTGACCGCCGAAGGAGCGTCCAATGTCTGCCCTCAGTACCTTGGCCATTGCGGCCCTCGCAGCCCCTGCAGCTCTCCTGGGTGGTTCACATTTCAAGACACGCCGACTGGCGCGTGAAGCCAGAGAGGCGGTCCCGCCAATTGGGCACTTTCTGGACACGGCCAAAGCGCGGATTCACTATGTGGATCTAGGTCCACGCGAAGCCCCGCCGCTGGTGTTTATCCATGGGCTCAGCGGCCAATTGCAGCATTTCACCTATGCCCTCACGGATCTGCTCTCCGATGAGTTTCGCGTCATTGCACTGGACCGACCTGGTTGCGGCTATTCCACCCGGAGCAGTGACGCCATGGCACGGCTTCCGGAACAAGCCGATATTTTGCTGGAGTTCCTGAGGCGGCTCGACATTCATCAACCCACGTTGATCGGCCACTCGCTTGGCGGCGCGGTTGCGCTTGCTATGGCGCTGCAAGCACCTGAGGACATCCGTGGCCTCGCATTGCTATCCCCCTTGACCCATCCTGCGGCTGAAGGGCCAGAGGCCTTTAAGGGCCTGATCGTCCACAGCAGTTTGATCCGGCACCTGATGGCGCAGACCGTCGCGATCCCCACTGCTCAGCGCACCGCCGGGCCGGTTCTGGACCAGATTTTTGCCCCAGAACGCTGCCCCGACGATTTTTTGACAAAAGCGGGCGGAATCCTCGGCCTGCGCCCCGAAGCCTTTGTTGCCGCCTCTGCGGATGCGAGCTTCCTCTATCCTGTCATTGCAAACCAGGCCGCCAGCTATGCCAAAGATCTACAATGTCCAGGTGCCGTCCTTTTCGGAGCCGAAGACAGGATCCTGGACCCCACACACCAGGGCACATCGATGGAAGCCCTGGGTTATCCTTGCCAACTCCTCCCAGAGCGGGGTCATATGCTGCCGATCACGAGCCCCAAAGCCTGTGAAGAATTCATCAGAAATACCGTCAGCAAGCTCCCGGCCTATGCACACAAAGATGCAAAGTAGGGCGCAGTTTTCGCTGCGGGAAAAAAAACTGAGTTTTCCAACAAACTTGTGCATTTCCGCCTTGACCGCACCCGCGCCATTCCGTAAATCGCCCCTCACGGAACATGGCGCGGTAGCTCAGTTGGTTAGAGCGATCGACTCATAATCGATAGGTCGGGAGTTCAAGTCTCCCCCACGCCACCACCTCCCCCTCCTAGAATATACAGCCTGCCAGCCAGCATTATGCGGAACTGTCCGCCGCTTGCCCCGCACCCTTTCAACGCCGTGCCTGGCCTTGCCGCATCTGCCGAGGAGAGATCCCGAAATGCTGGCGGAAAGCGCGCGAGAAACCAGCGGCAGAACCGAAACCGCAGGCCAGCGCCACCTCAGTGGCGGGCATAAGTGTCTGTGCCATCAAATGTCCAGCCTGCTCCAGCCGCAGTGCCAGATAGTGGGCGCTTGGTGTACGCCCCAAGCCGCGCTGGCAACGCAGCCGCAGCTGCTTGTTGCTATGGCCCAGAGCCTGGCACAGGGCAGTAACAGGCAAGGGCTGCGCGAGATTTTCCTGCATCAGCGTTTCCATCTGGCGCAGGATCGGATCCTCCTGCGCCCTATTGCGCTGTGGCTCTTCTCCTTTGCGGATACGCCCGTGGGACATCGCCTCGGCGACGGCAGCGGCAAAATCAGCGCCTTTTTCCTGTCCAACCCAGGCCAGCATGGCATCGCCGGTTGCCGTGCCTCCAGCCGCGGTCAGCCGTTTCCTGTCCAGGCTGTAGATCTGATCAACTAAGGAAACTCCCGGCCAGCTTTCACGGAAATCCGCCTCAGCCTCGTAGTGCAACACTGCCCGCACACCATCCAAGAGGCCCAGCTCTGCCAGAATCACCGTGCCTGTATCAACACCGCCAATAACGCAGCCCCTGCGCCGAATCCGCGCCAGATAGGATTTCAGCCGCGCGGAGATATGGCGCCGGGGATTGTAGCCTGCGCAAAGCAGCACCAGATCCGGCGCTGACTCTACGCTCCAATCCTGACTGTCCGGGGAGACCATCCCTCCGTTTGAGGCCGCCACTGGCGCGTCAGTTGCCGTGAGCACTTGCCAGCTAAAGACCTCCTGCCCTGCGGTCTTGTTGCCTAGGCGCAGGGTCTCGGTCGCCAACACATAGGCCAGCATCTGGAATTCAGGGAACAAGATGAAGCGAACATTCAACATATGGGCAAAATGAAGCAAAAATTGGTCACTTCAAGACAAGTTTTTACGTCCTCCAAGATCGAAGCTCGTGTCAGTGACAACAACAGGAACGCCCGGATGAAGATCTTTACCCCCGAAACCACCGGCGGCAGGCCCGCCACTTGCTCTGATGCAGAATGGGAGGCGCGCTGTGAATTGGCGGCTATCTACAACGGGCTGGTCAAATACCGGCTGACCGATCAGACCAACCAATGGCATGCGGTGCGGGTGCCCGGCGAGGACGCCCTGCTGACCCATCACTATGGCTGGATGCATGAGGAGGTCACCGCTTCAAACCTGATCAAGGTGGGGTTCGACCGGGTCAATCACAACCCGGAGAATGGCGCGCCGAACCCCTCAGCCACCGAAATCGGCAAGCTGTTCTTTGAGGCAGAGCCGGACATGAACTGCATCATGCACATCCATACCAAGGCGATCATGGGTGTCTCTGCCCAGGCCGGGGGTGTTGGCCCCTATAGTCAGGCCTATCTGATGATCGGTGGCGGCGATGTGCTGGGCTACACGGATTATGAGTTCGAATGCACCGATGATTTCCTCACCGGCTTGCTGAATGCGGGACGCGGCAAGAAAGCCGTGGTCGAGGCCTGGCATGGCGCCTTTGTCTTTGGAGCCACTGCGGGCGAGGCTTTCTTCCGCTCTTTCTATCTGGACCAGGCCTGCGCGGTGCAACTGGAAGTGCAAAAGGCCGCAGCCTGCCCCGGCGTTGAGATCCGCACCATTCCGGAACACGAACAAAAGCGTCATCTGGCGGATATGTCCACCAGCGACTGGTACGGCTACGAGGGGGAGTTGGAGTGGCTGGCCATCCGCCGCCGCCTGAACGTGGAGGCCCCGCACTATTTAACCTAAACTGCACACAGCCTACACGCTTCAAAACTGAATTAGCATCCCCACCCGTCAAGCTAGTGACGGGCACGCGCCTGGCCGCCCCAAGGCGGGCGCGTTCCGCCCCCGCCCGGGCAGCCGCTGAGTACCGGGTTCAGACTTTGAGACGTCCACCTTCACTGTCAAAATAAAACGCCTTTTCAGCAGCGTAGCCCAGGCGCAACTCCTGGCCGAGGGTGATCTCATGCTGGCCAAAAAGGCGCACGGTGATCTGACCTGCCTCTCCCTGTGCAGCCTCGGCCATCGGCCCGGACAAACGGCCAATCAGATTGGTATCCCCGCCCAGCCTTTCAACATGCTTGACCTGCACCGTCAAAGGCCCATCAGCATCCAAACGCAGATCTTCCGGGCGGATGCCGATCTCGCTGGCGCCATTGTCTGCAAGCAGCCCTGCGGGCAGGAAATTCATCGCAGGCGCCCCCAGGAAACCCGCTACAAAGCGGTTCGCCGGATTATTATAGAGCTCCATCGGGCTCCCAACCTGTTCCACCCGCCCGTCGCGCAGCACAACGATCTTATCCGCAAGGGTCATCGCCTCAGTCTGATCATGAGTCACATAGATCATCGAAGTCTTCAGCGCCTGGTGCAGATTGGCAATCTCCAGCCGGGTGTTCATCCGCAGGGCCGCGTCCAGGTTCGACAAAGGCTCATCAAACAGGAAGAGTTTTGGCTGGCGCACGATGGCGCGGCCAATGGCAACCCGCTGCCGCTGCCCGCCAGACAGTTCGGAAGGGAAACGGTCGAGATAGGCATCGAGATCCAGCATCCGGCTGGCCTCTGCCACCCGCTCTTCGATCACCGCCTTGCTCTGACCCTCTTGCTTCAGCGCCAGGGACATGTTGCCGCGCACATTGAGGTGCGGGTAAAGCGCATAGCTTTGGAACACCATAGCGATGCCGCGCTTGGAAGGGGGCACATGGTTGACCAGATCCCCGCCAATGGTGATCTCGCCGCTGCTGGCATCCTCCAACCCCGCGATCAGCCGCAGCAATGTGGACTTGCCGCAGCCTGAGGGGCCGACAAAGACGGTGAACTCGCCTTCTTCAACCTCGATGTTGATATCCTTCAGCACCTCCACCGGGCCAAAGCTCTTGTTCACGGAATTGAGGCTGAGGGCTGTCATTGCGTTTTCTCCGTCGTATTGGGTTTTGCCAGCTCCACCGGCGCGCCTGCTCGAATACTCTCATCCGCCGCCAGGCAGACCGCGAGGGAAAGCACCGCGTCCTGCATATGGCGTGAGAGGTCCAGATCTTCAGCGATGGCGCGCAACACATAGGTCTGCTCCAGATCGCAAAGCTCTTGATGGCCGGGCTCATCCGGAAGGGTGATGACCCGATCACCCGCGGGTTCATGGCGCAGGATGTTGCCCACCGAGGTATGGCCATCGACGTCGGAGGACCCCGTCTTATCCGCCTCAACGATGGAGACCGATCCATTTGGCGACACGATGTCTTTTACAAAGAACGCCGTCTCCGACATCATCGGACCCCAGCCGGCCTCATACCAGCCGACAGAGCCATCGGCGAACCAGACCTGCAGCTGGCCGTAGTTATACATGTCTGCAGCGATCTCTTGCGAGAGGCGCAGACCCATGCCGCTGACCCTTATGGGTGCGGCATCTGTGATCTGGCACATGACATCCAGGTAATGCACACCGCAATCTACAATAGGACTGGTGGTCTGCATCAGTGCTTTATGGGTTTCCCACTCGGCACCGGCGCTTTGCTGGTTGAGGTTCATGCGGAACACATAAGGCCCGCCCAGATCCCGCGCCTCAGCAATCAATCGCTGCCAGGAGGGGTGATGGCGCAGGATATAACCAACGACCAGCTTGCGGCCCGCCGCCTTCGCCTTGGCAACCACACGCTGTGCTTCCGCTACCGTGGTGGCCAGCGGCTTTTCGACAAAGACATGGGCACCACCCTCCATCGCCGCGCAAGCGTAGTCTGCGTGGCTGTCTGAATAGGTGGCGATGACCGCCAAATCCGGCGTCATCTCAGCCAGGGCCGTTTGGAAATCCTTGAAGATCGGATAGCCCTGCAATTCAGGATGATCGGTCTGGCCGGAGCGGTTGACCAGAGCAACGATTTCAGAGGCAGGGTTTCTGTGATGCGCCAAGGCATGGGAGAGACCCATATTGCCAAGGCCAGCGATCAAAACACGGGTCATGGGGCACCTCCTATGAGCAGCTTCGTCGCAAAGACCCGCGGGGTGGCGCAATCGCGGCGCCCCAGGGGGGCGGGTCGGCGCGGCCCGGCCTTAATGCCGGGCAACATCGTGGTTTCAAGTGCATTGCTCATTTCACCGCTCCCAGCCCCCCGGATCACAAGACCGGGGCGCTTGCGGCCCAGGCAACGCCCGTCCGCCCCTATGTGCGGACGTTTCGATTCCGCCCGCGGATGGGCCCTGCCCTTTTGCTGCGATATGCTCATTTCACCGCCCCCGAGGTCAGTCCACGGATCAGCTGGCGCGAAAAAATCACGTAGAGCAGCAGCACCGGCAGGATTGCCATGCTCAGCGCCGAGAGAACCGCGTTCCAGTCGGTCACGAACTGGCCGATGAAGACCTGACTACCGAGCGTAAGCGTCTTGACCTCCTCTGCCGGGGCCAGGATCAGCGGGAACCAGAGATCATTCCAGATCGGGATCATGTTGAAGACCGCAACCGTGGCCAGCGCCGGGCGCACCAGCGGCAGCACGATACGGCCAAAGATGGTGTATTCGCTGAGGCCATCAATCCGGGCGGCATCTTTCAAATCGTTTGAAACCTGCCGCATAAATTCGCTGAGGATAAAGACTGCCAGCGGCAGCCCCTGCGCGGTATAGACCAGGATCAGTGCCCAAAGCGTGTTGACCAGCCCGGTTGAGACCATCAGATCCAGGATCGCAACCGTGCCGATGCGGATCGGGATCATGATCCCCAGCGCCAGATAAAGCCCCATCAGCAGATTGCCACGAAAGCGGTACTCGCTGAGGGCAAAGGCCGCCATGGCTCCAAAAAGCAGCACCAGTGCCAGCGAGGCAACGGTGACGATCAATGAATTCTGAAAGTAGAGGAAGAAATCCCCCTGTTTCAGAACGGTCTGGTAGCCGACCAGCGAAAAGCTCTCTGCATCCGGCAGCGCCAGGGGTTCTCGGAAGATCTTTTTACGGGTCTTGAAGCTGTTGATCAGGATCACAAAGACCGGGAACAGGGCGATCAGCGTATAGAGGATCAGCGCCCCATGCATGGCCAGGGTGTTGAAGGGTCTTTTGCGTGCGGAACTCATAGGCTTTTCCTCACAGCTGGTAGCGGCGCATCCGGGTCTGGATGCCAAAGAGATAGATACAGACCCCGACAAGAATGATCGCGAACATGGCACCGGCAATGGCCGCGCCCATATGCGGGTCCCCAAGCTGGAGCTGAAAGCCAAAGAAGGTGCGATACATGAAGGTGCCCAGGATGTCGGTTGAGAAATCCGGCCCCGCCAGCGCCCCCTGGGCGGCATAGATCAGGTCGAAAGCATTGAAATTGCCCACGAATGTCAGGATCGAGATGATCCCGATAGAGGGCAGGATCAAGGGCAGCTTGATCTTCCAGAAGGCGGACATGCCAGTAATGCCGTCGATCTCTCCGGCCTCCAGGATTTCCTCCGGGATGGTCAATAGCGCCGCATAGATCAGCATCATCGGGATGCCGACAAACTGCCAGACAGAGATCAGCGCCAGCGTGGTCAGCGCATACTCTTCTTTGCCCAGCCAGGGCGCAAAGAGCGACTTCAGCCCAACCGCATCCAGCATCGAGGGCGCGATGCCCCAGATCGGTGAGAGGATCAGCTTCCAGGCGAAGCCCACGATCACAAAGCTGAGAATGGTCGGAATGAAAATTGCGGAACGGTAGAGAGCGGCAAACCGCAGGCGCGGGTGGCTCAGCAGAGCTGCCAGCGCAATGCCGATCGGATTTTGCACCAGCATATGGATCAGGAAGAACCAGAAATTATTGCCCAGCGCGTTCCAGAATTGCTCTGACCAGATCGGATCCCCAAAGAGGGTCTGGAAATTCTGCAGGCCTGTGTAGACGCGCTCTTGGTCGATCTTGCTGTAAAGCGCCAGACGCAGCGTGTTGAACAACGGGAAGATCATCACGGCGGTGTAGATCAGAACGGCAGGTGCCAGAAAAACCAATATATGCCAGCGGGTTCGCGGCTTTTGCATGTTTCACTCCTGGCTGGAAAGTCGTCGGAATTCGAGTGGATGGCGCAGGGCTGCGCCATCCCGTGAGTGGTTTGGCCTGATTAGGCTGTTACTGCTGCGGTGCGTACCAGCTGGCCAGCCCGCTTTGCAGTTCCTTGCCCAGATCGGCAGGGGCAGAGGCGCCCTTGATCGCCGCGACAGAGGCGCCCCAGGTCTCATTCTCGAGGTTCGGGGTACCGCGCGACAGGATCTGATAGGTGGAGCGGATGGTCGACTCGCACTCACCCCGCCAGCTGACAAATTCCTTGGCTAGCGGATCGCTCAGCTCAACCGGGGTTTTCGACAGCGGGAAAAAACCTGGCAGCGCATTGCCAAAGATCGAAGCGAACTCGGGCGAGGCTACCCAAGAGAGGAAGGTCTTGGCCGCTTCCGGGTTGGCGGTGGCGGCATTCATACCGATGCCGATGTCGGTGTGATCCGAGATATAGCAGGTGTCGCCGGCGGCCTGGACCGGTGGCTTGAAGGCGCCCATTTCAAAATCGGCTTGCGTGTTGAAGCCGGAAATCTCCCAGCTGCCCGCCGGATAGATCGCAGCCCGGCCCAGGGTAAAGAGGTTCTGGCTGTCCGGATAGGTCTGCGCCTCAAAACCGTCACCAAGGTAGGGGCCCCATTTCGCCAGCGTTTCATAGGGGGCGACCCAGGCCTCATCCGTCAGCTTCTGCTCCCCGGCGATCAGCGCCAGACGGCCCTCTTCGCCTTTCCAGTAGTTTGGACCAATGTTGTTGTAACCCATGGTGGCGGCTTCCCATTGGTCATTGGTGCCCATGGCCATCGGGATATAGCTGCCGTCCTCGCGGATCTTCTCAAGCGCAGCAAAGAACTCCTCTTCTGTTTCCGGCACTGCCAGCTCCAGCTCCGCAAAGGCTTCCTTATTGTAAATGAACCCATGGATCACAGATGCCATAGGTACGCAGAAGCTGGCGGAGCCATCGTCGGTCTGCCAGGCGGATTTCGCCACGTCGGAGAAGTTCCCCATTGCCGCCAGATCTGCCAGGTTGCTCAGTCGGCCCGCTTCATAAAGCGCCAAGGAAGCATCAAAGGGGCGGCAGGTGATCAGATCACCAGCAGAGCCCGCCTCCAGTTTCGAGTTCAGCACCGCATTATATTCCGCCGGGGCCGAAGGGGTGAATTTCACCTTGATACCGGGATGCTTGGCCTCAAATGCCGGGATGATCTTGTCCTGCCAAAGGGTCAGGTCATCATTGCGCCAGCTTTCGATTGTCAATGTGACGTTCTCAGCACTGGCGGCCGCCCCCAGCAGAACTCCGCTAGCGAGCGCCGTTGCGGCCAGTGCCTTTGACATAAATTTCTGTTTCATATTCTTCCTCCCTTTTTCTATTTTCTTGATAGGCTTACGTGGAATGCAGGTCGCGCAGGCGATCCAGGACAGGTCTCAGATGCCCACGGCTCTGTGTGAGCTCGTTTTTTGCAGCAGCGTAGTCCTGCACACCTGCGGCCAGCAGGATTGCAATTTTGACATCGCCTTGCGCGTTTTGAATGGCAACCTCTGCCTGATCAGCGGAAACCTCTGCAATCGTAGAAACAATGGATTTCGCGCGCTGGCGCAGTTTCGCATTATCCGCACGCAGATTGACCATCATGCCATCATGGATATGACCCAATTCAAGCGCCATGAGCGTTGAAAGGCTGTTGAGAGCTATCTTCTGAGCCGTGCCCGCCCCCAGTCGTGTCGAGCCTGAAAGGACCTCTGGCGGGGTTGGTAGCAAAACCGGAAAATCACTCTCCTGAAGCAGTGCAGCCCCTGGGTTATTCGCTAAGGCCACAACTGGACATTTTGCATTGCGGGCTATGCGGGCCGCTTCCAAAGTATAGGGCGTAGAGCCGCTTGCCGAGACGGCAATCAGACAGTCAGCAGGCCCCAGATCCAAAAGCTCACCTTGCAAGGACGCGATGTCATCTTCAGTATCCCCGGGCATCTCCGCATTCTGGGGCACTCCACCAGCCATGAGAATTCGGATCTGATCAGCGGGAATTCCAAAGGTCCCCCCCAACTCCATGGCATCCGCTGCCGCCATCAACCCCGAGGACCCGGCAGCAGTGTAGAACAAGCGCCCGCCGCCACCAATCGCAGCAGCCATGACTGTCGCAGCCGCACAAATCTGCGGCAACGCAGATAGCGCGGATTGAGCCGCCTCCCCCTGCGAGACCACCAACAGGCGCGCCGCCTCCAATTGCGGGCGCAGATCCAAGCCAGCAACCGAAGCATGTAACTTTTCCGTGTTCACCCCAGTCACACGAATCCCTTTCTATCGAGCAGATTGGAGAAACAATACCTTTAGAATACCAAAAGTCCAGATATTTTTAAATGGCATATGTTTTCACTCCCCCGAACCCCGCCAACAGACCAATTTCGCCCCAAAAAATCAAAAAATCCTCTTTTCGATCGGTTAAAGGTATTATATAGGTATTCCCCATGGAGATGCTCAGCACCTATTCCACAATCGCCATTGATGGCGGAGGCACGAGATGCCGCCTGGCCCTCACCTATAGGGGTCAGAGCTTTTTTGTTGAGACCGGCTCCAGCAACATCTCTTCCGATTTCAACCTCGCCTGTCGCGAAATCGTGGCCGGGCTACGACGCCTCTCTGATGCAAGTGGCCGCTCGCTTGAGGAGCTTTCCACCCTCCCAAGCTTCCTTGGACTAGCCGGCGCGGTTGGTGAAAAGACCTGTTCCAGGCTTTCCGAGGCGTTACCTTTGGAGCACTGCCTGATCCAGGACGATCGCAGCACAGCGTTGCGCGGCGCACTCGGTGTGAGTGATGGCGCCATTGCCCATTGCGGAACCGGCTCCTTTCTGGCCAGCCAGATCCACGGGCACCCCCGCATCATCGGCGGCTGGGGTGCCGTTTTGGGGGATGAGGCCTCTGCGCAGTGGCTGGGGCGCCGGGCGCTGACCCTCGCGCTGAATACCGCGGATAAGCTATTGGCGGCATCCGACCTTACAGAGCATCTGCTAGATCGCTTTGAAGACCCCGCTGGCATTGTCGAATTTGCGGCCCAAGCCAGCCCCGCCGCTTTCGGCAAGTTGGCCCCCAGCATTGCCGAACATGCGGAGCAGGGAGACACTCTTGCAATAGAACTCATGCAATCTGGTGCCCACTACCTTGCGACCTCACTGGAGAAAATCGGCTGGAAACCAGGATTGACGCTGTGCCTCACCGGCGGCCTTGGGCCGCAATATGCGCCCTACCTTCCCAATGCGATGCAAAGCTGCCTGACCGCACCGCAGGGCGACCCGCTGGAAGGGGCAAAGCAACTGGCCCAGGAATACGCAAAACAGCTGGCACGCGCAGGTAAGCTAAAGGAGCACATATGAATATCGCGGATTTTCTGGCTCCGGATGGCTGGCTCTTGCAAAGCAGTGGCCCACGCTATGTGCAGCTGCGCCACCGATTGGAGCAGGCCATTGCAGAAGAGGTTCTCCCTTCTAATAGCGCCCTGCCCCCGGAACGTGAGATCGCAGGCATTACCGGCCTATCCCGTGTCACTGTACGAAAAGCCATCCAGGAACTGGTCGAAAAAGGTGTTGTTGAACAAAGGCAGGGGTCCGGCACTTTTGTGAGGGAGCCGCTTGCACGCGTTGAGCAGTCCTTGACCAAGCTCACATCCTTTACCGAAGATATGCGACACCGGGGGGTCCAGACCTCCTCCACCTGGCTGGAACGCGGGGTATTTCTGGCCTCAGAGGAAGAGATTGAGACCCTGAACTTGGAAGCAGGCGCTTCGGTCTCTCGTATTCGTCGCCTGAGGCTGGCGGATGGTCACCCAATGGCGCTGGAACATGCGGCGCTTCCTTTGGACATTCTTCCCAATCCGATCGACATCACCAGCTCGCTCTATGACGTTCTGGATCAATCGGGCAACCGTCCCGTGCGCGCCCTGCAAAAGATCTCTGCCATCAATCTCGGCGCGGCAGAGGCAAATCTGTTGGGTGTTGCCGAGGGCACCGCCGGCCTGCGCATTCGGCGGATCTCCTTCCTGGAAAACGGGCGCACCGCAGAGCTGACACGCTCAGTCTATCGCGGCGACGCCTATGATTTTGTCGCGGAACTGCGCCTCACTCCCTGAACCCCGGATATCAACACAGATTGATCCCGGCCCGTCAAAGGTTACAAAACATGCTGATTGCTGCCACGCAAATGCGACGAGAGATTGAGGAAATTCCTCTGGCTGTAGAACGCCTTTTGAGTTCTGGGCAAATGACCATAGAAGACGCAGCTTCCGCGATCAGACAACAAGAGCCACAGCTGCTGCTGTCCGCTGCGCGCGGCTCTTCCGACCATGCCTGCAGTTACCTCAAATATGTCAGCGAAATCCTCCTGGGTTTGCCTATGGCCTCGGTCGGACCATCCGTGGCTTCAATTTACAACAGCCGCCTTATGCAAATGAACGCCTTGGCGATTTCGGTTTCGCAATCGGGGCAAAGCCCGGACATCCTGCACCTGACACAGTCGTTCCGTCGTGCGGGTAGTTTCACCGTTGCAATCACCAATGATGCCTCCTCCCCCTTGGCCCGAGCCGCGCATCGGACGCTCGACATCGACGCAGGACCCGAACTCAGCGTTGCGGCCACAAAAACCTTCGTCACCTCTTTGGTCGCAGGTCTGTGGTTGCTGGCAGAGCTGAAACAGGATCAACAGGTGCTGGCCGCTCTGCGACATTTACCAAGCCAGCTGGAAGCTGCGACGAGATGTGACTGGTCCGAGGCCGTCGATGCCCTTACCGGGGGCTCCCTGTTCACCTTGGGGCGCGGGCCGACCTTTGCCATCTCCAACGAAGCGGCGCTCAAGTTCAAGGAAACCTGCCAGATCCACGCGGAGAGCTATTCCAGCGCCGAAGTGTTGCATGGGCCGGTCTCTATCGTTGATCAGCATTTCCCGATCATTGCCTTTGCCGCGGCAGATGCCGCAGAGCAAACGATCTGCGAAGTGGCTGATCAACTGGCGCAAAAAGGCGCGCAGGTCTTTACCACCAGCAGCCATGTTACCAGCGCTAAAACCCTGCCCCATCAACGTACAGGGCATTGGCTCACAGATCCGATCGCCATCATTGTCTCTTTTTACGCAATGGTGGAACAGGTTGCTGTACAGGCCGGAGTGAACCCAGACGCCCCTCGGCACCTGAAGAAAGTCACGGAGACCCTATGAATACGCCTGTGCATTTCTATTCCGGTGGCCCGATCTTTGATGGAAGCAAACTCCACCACAACTGCCTCGCACGGTTTGAGGCGGGCCGCCTGGTCGAGATCTTCGACGGCGTATCGCCACCGGCAGGTGCGCGCTGCACAGATCTAGCCGGTGATATTCTCAGCCCGGGCTTCCTGGACCTGCAGGTCAACGGTGGCGATGGCATCATGCTGAATGAAGCCATCAACCCAGAAGGCCTGCGCCGAATAGCGGCCGCACACCGGCGCCTTGGCAGCGTCCAGATCCTGCCGACACTTATCACCGATACCGCCGCAAAAACACGCGCAACCATTGAAGCCACAAAACAGGCTATAGCAGAAGGCGTGCCTGGAATCGCAGGCTTGCACCTGGAAGGTCCGCACCTCTCGATCAGCCGCAAGGGTGCCCATGACGCCGATCTGATAAGGCCCATGACAGAGGAAGACCTCGACTATCTGGTTGATGCCGCAGAGAGCCTACCGGCTCTCCTCCTGACCATCGCGCCAGAAAATGTTTCGGTGCAACAGGTCTCTACTCTTGCACGCGCAGGGGCGATCATCTCGCTCGGCCATTCCGACGCCGACTATGAAACCGCCATCGCCTATGCAGAAGCCGGTGCAAGTGCCGTAACGCACCTTTTCAATGCAATGAGTCAGCTTGGAAATCGAATGCCTGGCATTGTGGGCGCCGCTCTGGAATGCACCAAGCTGAACGCCGGGCTGATCGCTGACGGCATTCATGTTCACCCATCGACCATGCGCGCCGCTTGGACGGCCAAAACAAGCGCTAATCAAGATGGCAGCACACAGGTGTTGCCCCGTGCCAGTGAGATCTTTCTGGTGAGCGACGCCATGGCGCCAGCAGGCTCGGATATTCAGAGTTTTGAACTCGAGGGGCGCAGGATCTCTCGTGAAAACGGCCGCCTTACTCTGGAGGACGGCACATTGGCTGGGGCGGATCTGGATCTGACAACCGCAATTCGTGTCCTGACGCAGCAATGCGATGTCCCGCTCAAGGACGCCCTGGCGGCGGCCATTGCGACGCCGCGCAGAGTTATTGGAGCGTGGGGGGGCGGTGAATCCGCACTTGGGCTGGCGGAAAGCCAATTTATCAAGATCAAGGCAGATCTCTCCTCAGCACATCCGGTGGTGGAATAGAAAGCCCGCAACCTGACCAGAGGTTTTGCGATTTATCTGCAGCCCGAACCGTTCTTGCATCCCAAGCGAACAACCCAAAGGCGCAGGAAATTTAACCAATACCGCCAAAGAGTTAGACTACACCTCCCGTCGAAAGTTCTAATATCGCACCAAAAACTCACCTATGACTTTGTTTCATCTCGGAAAAACCAGTTTTTCTTTGATCTAGAACAAGTCGCGACATGCCCCTGGAGCATAGGTTCGGGTCGAAACAAAACCGAATCTTGCTCTGATGTCCTCAAACCTGCAACACACACTTACTGGCAGAAAAATGCTGTCCCGCCTACTGGCGGCGCTGGCCTGCCTCATGGTAGTTTTGCAGCTTGCTCTGCCCAGTCTCGGGCAGGCTAGTGATCAGGGAACATGGGTGGAGATTTGCAGCGACCTTGGTCCTGTTGAGGTTGAAATTAGCAGCGGGGAAACCCGCACCCCTTCTGACGATTGCCCGGATTGTGACATTTGCCTGCTTTGTGCAGCTGAAAACGGCCAGGCCCGGCCTCTGACCCTTTCACAGACCTACGGCCCTGTTCCGCAGCACAGTGCACATTCCCTCAAGCAGGGGATTGTTCTCTTGAACCCGGCGCAATTCTGGCATGACGGCCGCGGCCCTCCCCGAATTCAAAAAACTCCTATGGAGCGCGCATCTGATGCCTCCATGGCAACCACCTTACAAGAAGGAGGGGCGCCATGGATCTGATGCGCACCCTTTGCGGCTGGATTACAGCCCTTTTGATTTCTCTAGCGGCAGCAAGTGCCCCTGGACCGGCGCAGGCAGATAGCCTGGCCTCATTTCTCTCCGAACTTACTCCCAGTGATCTCTTCCCCGGAGCCGAGAGTTTTGGCCCGGTGCGTAGCGACGTGCCTGTTTCACCAGTCATCAAGGACGGTGAAACAGTAGCCTATGCCTTTCTGACCTCGGATTTTGTTGGCACCACCGGATACTCAGGCAAGCCGATCCATGTTGTTGCTGCCATCGACATGGACGCGGTTCTAACTGGTGTGAAACTGGTCAAACACTCCGAGCCTATCGTTCTGATCGGGATCCCCAATTCCAAAATGGTGGCTCTGACCGAAGGCTACGCCGGCCTTGATCTGAAGGCTGAGGCCGCCACCGGCGGCGAGGCTCATGATCTGGACATCATTTCCGGCGCCACCGTAACAATCATGATCATCGACGACAGCCTTGTGCGTGGCGGTATCAAGGTGGCCCGCGCGCTTGGCCTGGGCGGCCTCTCCCCGAATGTGGCGGATGGCCCCAAGCGCGAAGTCGATATGACTCAACGCGAAGTCTTTGACTGGCATACCATGGCAGGCGACGGCTCCACCCGCCGCATGACTCTCGACATCGGCCAGATCAACGCTGCCTTTGCGGATACCGGTGATCAGCGCGCGATCAAGCGCCCAGAACCCGGTGCGCCGGATGGCACCTATATCGACATGCATCTGGCCCTGGTTTCGGTGCCTTCCATAGGCCTCAGCCTGCTGGGCGAAGCGGAATACAAGAACCTGACCGAGTGGCTGGAAGAGGGCGAAGAGGCCATCCTTCTCCTGGGACGCGGTGCCTATAGTTTCAAAGGCTCTGGCTATGTGCGCGGCGGCATCTTTGACCGTATTCAGCTGATCCAGGGCGACAATTCGGTGCGCTTCTTTGACAAGCAGCAGCGCCGCCTGGGCGAGCTGGCCACCGATGACAGCCCCAGCTTCACCGAGCTGGATATCTTCAAGATCCCGGCGAATTCCGAATTCGACCCGACCGAACCCTTCCGCATCCAGCTGCTGGCGCAGCGGGTGGTTGGCGCCATCGACAAGACTTTCCTGACCTTTGATCTGGGCTACAAGCTGCCGGAGCAATACATGCTGCCAGTCGCTGCCCCAGTCGCGGTGGTCGACAGCGCCAGTGATGAGGCTGCAGCTAAATCGGCCCTGTGGCAGCGGATCTGGCGCGACAAGCAGGTGGAGATCGCCGTGCTCGGCGTCATGCTGCTGGTGCTGACCGCCGTCTTCTTCTTCCAGTTCCAGGCCACCATGAATGCGCGCGCCTTCTATTGGTTCCGCATGGGCTACCTCAGTTTCACCCTGGTGTTCCTGGGCTGGTACGCCAATGCGCAGCTCTCGGTGGTGAACCTGATGGCCCTGACCGCCTCGCTGCGCTCCGGCTTTACCTGGGATGCCTTCCTGATGGATCCACTGGTCTTTATCCAGTGGTTCGCCATCGCAGCAGCTCTGTTGTTCTGGGGGCGTGGCGCCTATTGCGGCTGGCTCTGCCCCTTTGGTGCACTGCAAGAGCTGACCAACAAGCTGGCGCGCGCCCTGAAGGTACCACAATGGACCCTGCCCTGGGGCCTGCATGAGCGCCTCTGGCCACTGAAATACATGATCTTCCTGGGTCTTTTTGGTCTTTCCATCGTCTCGATGCCATTGGCAGAGACCTATGCGGAAATCGAACCCTTCAAGACCGCGATCATTCTGAAATTCGTGCGCGACTGGCCCTTTGTAATCTTCGCACTGCTGCTGCTGTTGGCGGGTCTCTTTGTGGAGCGCTTTTATTGCCGCTACCTCTGCCCGCTGGGTGGCGCGCTGGCGATCCCCGCGCGGATCCGCATGTTTGATTGGCTGAAACGCTACAAGGAATGCGGCAGCCCCTGTCAGACCTGCTCTAACGAATGCCCTGTCCAGGCCATTCATCCGACTGGTGAAATCAACCCCAACGAATGCGTCAACTGTCTGCATTGTCAGGTGCTCTACCAGTCCGACACCAAATGCCCGGTGGTGATCAAACAGATCAAGCGCCGTGCCAAGACCGGCACTCCCGGTCCTGACCTCAAAATTGGCCGCCCGCCGGCCAATCACCCCAACGCGAACAAGACACCTGTTTCCTGAAGGAGGACATCATGTCTGAAGACACCAAATCCAACCTGAGCGTGACCCGCCGCGGCCTCTTGGGCGCAACCGCAACCGGTGCAGCCCTGGCCGCCACCGGCGTTGGCAGTGCGATGATGGGCGCAGGCCCAGCCAAGGCCGCTGGCGCCAAATCAGCTCTGGCACCGGGCGAACTGGATGAATACTACGGCTTCTGGTCCTCGGGCCAGACCGGTGAGCTGCGCATCATGGGCGTGCCTTCCATGCGTGAGCTGATGCGGGTGCCGGTTTTCAACCGCTGCTCTGCCACCGGCTGGGGCCAGACCAATGAGTCACTGAAGGTCCTGACCGAAGGCCTGCTGCCGGAAACCAAGGAATTCCTCGCCGCAAACGGTAAGGTCACCTATGACAACGGCGACCTGCACCACCCGCATATGTCTTTCACCGACGGCAGCTATGACGGCCGTTATCTGTTCATGAACGACAAGGCCAATACCCGCGTCGCCCGGGTGCGCTGCGACGTGATGAAATGCGACAAGATCATCGAGATCCCCAACGCTCATGACATTCACGGGTTGCGCCCACAGAAATACCCTCGCACCGGCTATGTCTTTGCCAATGGCGAGCACGAAGCACCGCTGGTCAACGATGGCTCGATCCTCGACAAGCCCGAAGAATATGTGAACATCTTCACCGCCATCGACGGCGACAGCATGGAAGTAGCCTGGCAGGTCATTGTTTCGGGCAACCTCGACAACACCGATTGCGACTACCAGGGCAACTACGCCTTCTCGACCTCCTACAACTCGGAAATGGGTATGAACCTGGCCGAGATGACCGAGAGCGAGCTGGACCATGTTGTTGTCTTCAACATCAAGGCCATCGAAGCTGCCATCGAGGCAGGCGAGTATCAGGAGCTGAAAGGCGTCAAGGTTGTTGACGGCCGCAAGGGCGCGCCCGGCAAGCTGACCCGCTATGTCCCGATCCCGAACTCGCCTCACGGTGTGAACGCGGCTCCGGACAAGAAACACATCATGATCGCGGGCAAGCTCTCGCCCACCGTTTCGGTCATCGACGTGGAGAAACTGGCGCCGGTCTTTGATCAGGACGCCGATCCGCGCTCGGCCATCGTGGCAGAGCCGCAGCTTGGTCTTGGTCCGCTCCACACCGCCTTTGACAACCGTGGCCACGCCTATACCACCCTGTTCCTCGACAGCCAGGTGGTGAAGTGGGACATCGCCAAGGCAATCCAGGCCTATGCCGGTGCCGACGTCGATCCGATCCTCGACAAAGTGGACGTGCAGTACCAGCCGGGCCACAACTCCACCTCCATGGGAGAGACCGCTGAGGCGGATGGCAAGTGGCTGATTTCGATGAATAAGTTCTCGAAGGACCGCTTCCTCAACGTTGGTCCGTTGAAGCCTGAAAACGAGCAGCTGATTGATATCTCCGGCGACAAGATGAAGGTGGTCCACGATGGCCCGACCTTTGCCGAACCGCATGACTCGATCATCGTGCACCGTTCCAAGGTGAACCCGGTGGATGTCTGGGAGCGCAACGACCCAACCTGGGCCGATGCCCGCGCCCAGGCCGAGGCCGACGGCGTGGATCTTGACGACTATCAGGACAGCATCATCCGGGACGGCAACAAGGTTCGCGTCTATATGTCGAGCCAGGCGCCGAACTTCAGCCTCGAGAGCTTCACCGTAAAGCAGGGCGATGAGGTCACCGTGATCGTCACCAACCTGGATGACATCGACGACCTGACCCACGGCTTCTGCATGGCCAACTTTGGCGTCGCCATGGAGATCGGCCCGATGGCCACCGCCTCCGTCACCTTTGTGGCAGAGCGTCCCGGCGTGCATTGGTACTACTGCCAGTGGTTCTGCCACGCGCTGCACATGGAGATGCGCGGCCGCATGTTCGTCGAGCCCCGGGGCGCCTAAGATGCGCTGGCTCCACCCCCAATCCGATCCGGACACGACTGGGCGGCGCCCAGTCCGGGCGGGTGCGAAAGCGCCCGCCTTGGGGGCGGGGCGGGCGCTGCCCAGCCTGCTGCTGGGCCTGACACTAGGCCTGTTTCAGATGGTCCCCGCCTCCTGGGCTGCCGAATGGCAGGTCCCCAATGAGGCGGGCGCCATTGCACATGTTCTCGCTCAGGCGGCGGACGGGGATACCCTCCGTCTGGCGCCTGGTATTTACAATGAACGCATTACACTTGACCGGCCCATCACATTGGATGGTCAGGGCCATGCGACGCTGCAGGGCGATGGCCAGGGCAGCGTGGTCACAGTCACAGGTCCCGGCATTACCGTCCAGGGGCTGACCGTGAAGGGCTCCGGCTCTGATCACGGCACGATTGATAGCGGTATTCAGCTGACAAAAACAGCCCGCGCGCCAGTGATCCGCGACAACACCGTCCTGGGCAATCTCTACGGCATCGACATCCATGGCGCCCGTGACGCATTGGTGACCGGCAATACCATCGAAGGCCGCCAGGACCGTCTGATGAACATGCGCGGCAATGGGGTCTATGTCTGGAACGCCCCCGGCGCCACCGTTGAAGGCAATGACATCCGCTGGGGCCGCGACGGGATCTTTGTGAACTCCTCCAAGCGCAACACCTTCCGCGGCAACCTCTTCCGCGACCTGCGCTTTGCGGTCCACTACATGTATGCCGACAACTCCGAGGTCTCGGATAATGTCTCAATCGGCAACCACCTGGGCTATGCGGTGATGTTCTCCACCCGGGTCAAGGTGATGAACAATGTCTCCCTCAATGACCGAGATCATGGCGTGATGCTGAACTACACCAATAAGGGTGTTATCAGCGGCAACTATGTAAAAAGCGCCAAGGACAAATGCACATTCCTCTACAATTCCCACAAGAACGATTTCTCCGGAAACTGGTTCCAGGGCTGCGGCATTGGCATCCATTTCACCGCCGGAAGCGAGGGTAACCGGATGGTAGGTAATGCCTTTGTCGGCAACCGGCACCAGGTGAAATACGTCTCCACCCAGTGGGTGGAATGGTCCGAAGAAGGGCGCGGCAACTACTGGTCTGACTTTGCAGGCTTTGATGTCGACGGCAATGGCATTGCGGATGCGCCCTACCGGCCCAATGACAGCATGGACCATGTGCTCTGGACCCAGCCTGCCGCCAAGCTCCTGATGGGGTCGCCTGCCGTGCAGCTGGTACGCTGGTCGCAGTCCGCCTTCCCCGCGCTGCTGCCCGGCGGTGTTATTGACAGCAATCCCCTGATGCGCCCGGAACTACCGGAAGCCGCAAACAGGGTAGAACAGGATGGATAAAATGCGCGATGAGCCAATCCTGAAGATTTCAAGCCTCGATAAGTTCCGGGGCAAAACTCAGGTACTGCATGGCATTGACCTAGAGCTTTATGCCGGCGAGCGGCTGGCGTTGCTGGGCCACAATGGGGCCGGCAAATCCACGCTGATCAAATCCGTCCTGGGCCTTATTAATGCTGAAGGCGGCACTATCTCAATCTGCGGGGCTCGGCCCGGCACAGGAGCCGCCCGTGTGGCCACAGCCTTTCTGCCAGAGGCCGTGAGTTTCCATCCGGCGTTGACTGGATTTGAACAGCTTAAGACTTTTGCGCGTCTTTCCGGCGAGAAACCCGATATCGCCGCCCTGCTGCAGCGGGTAGGCTTGGGTGAGGCCATGCACCGCCGCATCGGCGCCTATTCCAAGGGCATGCGCCAGCGCCTAGGCCTGGCGCAGGTTCTGCTGGGACGGCCCAAACTGGCGCTGCTGGATGAACCCACCAGCGGCCTGGACCCGATCTCACGCCAAGACCTCTATGCTATCATTGATGAACTGGCCGCCCAGGGCACCGCAGTGCTGATCGCCAGCCATGCCCTGACGGAGGTCGAGGCCCGCACTGACCGCATCGCCATCATGCGCAAGGGGAGCAAAGTAGCCGATGACACGCTGGCGGGCCTCTCGGCCCAGGCGGGCCTGCCCGTGAAACTGCGCCTGCGCGCCAGCGGGGATCAGGCAGATCGTATCGCGCTAGAAACCGGCGGGCGCCGCATCAACGGCGCTTCGGTCGAGATCCTCTGCACCCCGCAGGACAAGATGGCAGAGCTGCGCCGCATCGCCGCCTTGGGGGATGCCGTTGTGGATATCGACATGGTGCCACCACGGTTGGATGACCTCTATCGCCACTACTCCAACGAGGAGCTGAACTGATGCGTTTCCTCGCCATCACCCGCGCAGAACTGACCATCCTCAGACGTAATCTCTGGATCTTTATGGCCACATTGATCATGCTGGCCTTTGCCTTGGCGCTGTCCTTTGCGGGCTCTGCCCCAACCGGGACCCTGGGCGTCGATATGCTGACCATTTCAGTTGCTTCGATGACCACGCTCTCAGTCTATCTGGCGCCGCTTCTGGCGCTTATGATGGGCTTTGATGCCATCGCAGGCGACAGGGACCGCGGCAGTCTCGCGCTGCTGCTCACCTATCCGGCGGGGCGCGGAGAGCTGCTGGCGGGCAAATTCCTGGCCCATCTCGCAGCGCTGACGATTGCCATGGTCATTGGCTTTGGCGCGGCCGGAGCAATTGCGGCTTGGTTTGGCGGGGCTGGAGCCGAGAGCCTCCTGGCGCTCGCACGGCTGGTACTGACCTCAATCCTGCTGGGTGCAGTTTTTCTAGTTCTAGGCTATGCGATTTCGGCCCTGGCCAATAGCACCACTGCTGCCGCCGGACTCTCTGCAGGGCTCTGGCTGGTCTTTGTGGTGCTTTTTGATCTGGCGCTGCTTGGTGCCGTGGTCATGGATGGCGACGGTGTCTTTACGCAAAGCATCTTTCCCTGGGTCATGGTGGCCAATCCAGCGGATGCCTTCCGTCTGTGGAATATCGCCGCCTCCGAGGGCGTCGCACTCTCCAGCGGCATGGCCGGTGCCGCCGCCGCGCTGCCCACCTGGGCCGCCCCACTCTCCTTGCTGGCCTGGCCGATCCTCGGCTTTCTTTTGGCCCGCGCCGCATTTCAAAAGGTGGAACCATGAGACTTTCGCCCCTCGCCCCCCTGCTGGCTGCAGCCACCCTGGCGCTTACCGCCTGTCAGGAAGAAGAGGCCAAGGCGCCCCCAGCCCCGGTTGAACTGACGCAGACGGCGCTGAGCTATTTTTGCCAAATGAACATCGCAGAACATGGCGGACCCAAGGGCCAGATCCATCTGGAGGGCTATCCCGCACCGCTGTTCTTTGCCCAGGTGCGCGACATGGTGGCCTATCTCAAAGGGCCCGAACGGGATGCGGATATCACTGCGGTCTATGTCAGCGATATGGGCGTGGCAGCCAGTTGGGCCGAACCCGGCGCCGACAACTGGATCAATGTGAGTGACGCCGTGTTTGTCATCGACAGCAATGTGGCAGGCGGCATGGGTGCGCCAGAGCTGGTGCCCTTTGCAACAGCAGAAGCCGCCCAGGCCTTTGTTGACCGTTATGGCGGCTACACCGGAACACTGGAAGAGATCCCTGCCGAGGTCGCTCTTGGCCCGATTGACCTCGACCTGAAATTGGAGACCCCCTCATGAGCCCCTCACAAAGCCGTCGGCGCTTTCTGTGCCTCTCCGCTTCGCTGATGGTTGCTGGTCCCGCACTTGCAGCCAACTCACCGGTTGCCCATTGGCAAGGCCACGCCTTGGGGGCCACGGCCCAGATGACCCTCGCCGGGCTTGACCCGCAAGAGGCAGCGCCGGTTTTTGCCCGCGTCGAAAAGGAGCTCTCCCGCCTCGAAGCCATCTTCAGTATCTACCGGCCCGATAGCGAAGTGGCGCGTCTGAACGCAACCGGTCGGATAGCCCTCCCCTCACCCGAGTTACTGGACATTCTTTCACTCTCTGCCAGCCTACATCGGGCCAGCAAGGGCGCCTTTGATCCAACTGTTCAGCCACTCTGGCAAGCACGGGCGCTGGGAAAAAGCGAAGCTGGTCTGAACAGAGGTTTTCAGCATCTGCGCTATGATCCCTCGGCCGTATCTTTTGCACGACCAGACATGGGCTTGACCCTGAACGGGATTGCACAGGGCTATATCACCGACCGAATTGCAGCACTTCTGCGCAGCGAAAGTCTGACAGATATCCTGGTCGACATGGGGGAGATCAGTGCCTCGGGTCTCAGCCCGGACGGCAATGGCTGGCGTGCGGGGATCACCTCCCCGGCCGGAGACATCCTGCAGCGTGTGACGCTTCAGGATCGGGCGCTTGCGACCTCCGCCGGGAGCGGCACCCAGTTGAGCGATGGCAGCAGCCATATCCTGGACCCAAGGTCCGGTGAAGCTGCCCATCTTAAGCGCCTTGTTTCGGTCAGCGCCCCCTCTGCGGCCTTGGCAGACGGTTTTTCTACAGCACTTTGCCTTCTCAGTCAGGAGGACGCATCAGAGCTGATACGCCACTTCCCCGGCACGCGACTAGAGCATTTTGCGTAACCCTAGACAGTCAAACGCAAATGGCCCCGCTGCAAACTGCAACGGGGCCTTTTTTTGTTTTGGGGGCTCTCTCGCGACCTTGCGTGAAAGCTATCACAAAACGATCAGAGCAGCGCGCGGATTTTCTCCAGTGTCGCGGAGTTGACCGCAACGCCTTCGCTTGCTGCACGTACCCGTGCTTTGGCCCGGCCATCACCGGGCAAGCGGCCGCCATCCTGCTCACGGATCGAAGCTACCAGGGCCGTCATACGATCTGCAAAGGCACCGCCGGAGGTCGCGGCGGGGTCAATCGCAATGAAGAACTGGCCGGTCTTGGGCGGGCCGCCAACAGGGCCGGAGAAGGGGCTGGCAACAGTCCCCAGGGTGGCACCGGTCATAGCGGCGGCCATCATCTCAACCATCAGGGCAATGCCGACACCTTTGTAGCCGCCCGAAGGCACCATGGAGCCCTTGAGGCCCGCATCGGGATCCGTTGTTGGCTTGCCCTCCGCATCCAGCACCCAGCCTTCCGGCACCGGCTTTCCCTCGCGGGAGTGTTTCATCACTTCGCTCTTGGCAATGGTGCTGGCGGATTGGTCGATCAGCACCCGCGCTTCACCATCCTCACCGGGGGCCGCGATGGAAAACGGGTTGGTGCCAACAACTGGCTTTGCGCCGCCAGAGGGCGCAATGGAGGCCGGCGCATTGGTGAAGCCGATCCCCATAAGACCCGCCTGTGCCAGACGCTGGGTATGCACGCCCAGGACGCCGCAATTGTAGGAGTTGTTGACCGCAAGTGCGGCAATGCCCTGTTCGCGGGCCAGCGGGATCAGCGCCTCAAAGCCCTTGTCGATGGCGGCGTGGGCAAAGCCAGTAGCGGCATCCACGGCAACGACCGAAGGGCGCGGAGTGCTGAGCTGTGGCACTGCCTTGCCATCGACTTTGCCGCAGTCCACATGGCCTGCATAGATCGGCACATAGGCCAGCCCGTGCGAGGCAACGCCATCGGCCTCTGTCATCGCGGTTGCGACAGCCAGCGGGCGGGCGTTTTCCTCGGAGGTGCCCGCGGCAACCAGCGCCTTGAAGGCCAGATCTTCGATTTCGGAGAGGGTCAGCGTTTCAGTCGCGCTCATCTCAAGGGTCCTTTTCTATTGTACTTGGCCGGGGGACCTGCCCCCGGAAAAATCAATCGTTGTCGCTAAGGCCGGCACCGGCGCCTAAGATGCGCGAGGCTTCGGTTGCGGGCGCATAGGTGCGGTGGGCAAATTCACCTAGTTTTTCCCAGGCCTGGGGATCAACATCAGCGCGCATCACCGGCTCGCTCTGGCCGCTCATCTCGGCGGGGGCAGCACAGGTCAGCGTGCTGGCATGTGAACACAGGATTGCCTCCCGCTCCCCCTGCACACAGAGCCGCTGACCATCTGTGGTCAACCGAGCATCTTCCCAGGTGACGGAAACCGGCACCCCAAGGCGCAGGGCTGCGCCAGCAGCGAAGGGCACCACCAGCAGCGGCAAAGAGACGTTTTCCATCTCGATCACCTGCCCGGCCTCCATGCGCACTGCACAGTCACTCATGGCGGCACCAGCAATCAGAGGGCTCATCCGGCCAGCAGGTGCTGCCCAAGTGCCGCTCAGTACCGCCGGAGAGAAATCCAGCGCCGGCAGGCGATCATTGAGGGTCAGGAGATCAGCTAGCATCTCGGCGCCAGGGAAGCTGAAGGCCGCCAGCCAGCGGGTGCCTTTGGCGGCTTCTTCCGCCAGGCCCCAGGAGAGGCCTGCACCGCGGGCGGCGCGTTTGCTCATGGCTTCGATTTCGTTCAGAGAATGGTTCATCGCTCAGCCCTCCTGCGCATCGGGATAGACCCAGAAATCACCGTCGCGCTCGGCCAGTTCTTCTGGGAAAGGCGCGTTGCCGTACATGCAGATCCGCACCCAGCGATCCGATCGCGGGTCGAAATGCATTGCCCCGAAAAAGGCCAGCTTGCAGCGCAGCATATCGATGGGTAGCACATTTTCAGAGATGGTATTGTCGCGGATCTCGGCATAGGGCGCACGGTTGGCGATCTGGGCGCGGCGCACCGAATGGCGGTGTTCGGGATGGCGCAAGAGGAACTCCGCCACCGGGGTGTCTTCTGGCCAATGGGCCAGCGCCTGATAGAGCGCGGTTGCATCGCGGCCCGGCGCCAGGGGCTGTTCGTATTCCTCGATCGGCTCCTCAAAGCGTTCGCCCAGGCGCGGTTCCAGCTTCTCTTCAGAAACATACCAGGCACGCGCTTTGTTGGCGGGTTGGGTCCAGTCGGTCTGCAGCGCCCAGCCGTAGACCTCCTGCAAAACCTCACGCAATCGCGCCACCGTCATAGCACCCGCGATGCGGAAGGTGGCGGTATTGTCTGCCGCCATCTCATCCTCCAAGTCATCAATCAGCGCCCCATAGGGTTCCAGCATCAGCGAGGCCAGCCATTCCTGGCCTTCGACGCTCAGTGCTTCCGAGGCCCAAAGGTAGAGGCTGTTCCAGGGCTGAACCTCGGGCAGGCCTTCGTCTTCCAGCTTGGCCGAAAGCGCCGCTATATCGGCACGCAGCGCGGCGAGTTTTTCCACCTGCACCGGATGCTCAGAATGCCAATGGGCGACGGCCTCACTATTGCGGGCAAAGAGGCTGTGGAACAGCTCTGCTTCCTCAGCGCTGGCCACTTCGACGCTGCGCACCCGTTGCAGGGCGGTTTCACGCGCGGCGACCCAGTTGCTGAACAGCACCGGGTGGTTCAAAAGAAAGGGCGCCATGCCCAGGCCGGTGGAATTGCCGATGCCCATGCTGCGAGCCAGATCGGGATCCAGACGGGCCGCCGTTGCACCTTGGTTGGCGGCGCGGGCATCCGCCATGTGCTGCACCAGATCACGCACAAAGGCGCGGGTCAGAAAGACCGAGAGCATCTCCACCTGGAACGGTACCCGGAATTCGGGCCGGTCCGCGATCATCTCACGGTCTGCAGCCCCCAGCTTGCCGGAGCCGTATACTGCCGTGGTGCGCATCAGGTAGCCGACCGCCTCGATCTGGGCGGCATCGGGCTGCTCACCGGCGGCCAGGGAACTGACCACATGCTCCCAAAGGCGCACGGACCGGTTGGCACGTGAGACCGAAAGCTCGGAGCCAGTCACGCGGCCTGCTTCCTGCACCGGAATATTGTGAGAAAGGCGTTCGATGTCATCGGTGCTAGGGATACCGTCAAACAGGGTGAAGGTCGCATCCCAGGCCTCTGCGATGACCCGATCCGAGCGTTTCTCGGCCGGCAGGTCATGAGCATAAGCGATCAGCGAATAGGCGCGTTCCGGCCCGTGCGCGGTATAGACCGCATGGCCCACGCCGCTCGCATCAATTTCAAAAGCAGTCTGTTCAAAGCGCCAGCCTTCCCGCGCCATGCGGCGGGTCAGGATACGCATAAAGGACAGGCGCGATTGGTGAAAAGAGCCGAGACGCGCGAGGCGCATCACCAAATTGGGGTCGCGGCAGGAGACTTCGGTCATTCTGGTTAGCCTTTGCAATCTGGGTATTCGCGCGTTTCCTGAGCCCGGCAGATCCAGGCTGCGGCTGGGCACCAGATAGCGCCCAGCCGGAGTTTTTAAAGCGGGCTTAGCCCTCTTTGCCCTTGGCCAGGGTAATGCGCAGCGCATCCCAGAGCGAGGGCAAGAGCAAGAGCGAGACTGGCACCGCGGTGACCACGATAAAGCTCTGCAGCTTGGAAACACCGCCGGAACCAACCGAGATCAGGATCACCGCCATGACACCCATGGCAACGCCCCAGAACACACGCACGGCTGCGGGTGGGTTGTCACCATCGCTCATGGTGGCAGAAATCACATAGCTCATCGAGTCACCTGTAGTGGCCACGAAGATGGTGGTCAGGATCAGGAACAGGATAGAGATCACAAAGCCCATCGGCAGGTTATTGGTGATCGCCAAGAGGGCCGCAGGCAGGTTGAAGCCTTCGAAAGCGGCCGAGATGGTACCCGGGTTCTCCAGCTCCATCGCAATGCCGGTTCCACCGATGATGGTGAACCAGAAGTTGGTCACGATCGGGGCGATGATCGACAGCATGATGATGATCGAACGGATCGAGCGGCCGCGTGAGACGCGGGCGATGAACATAGCCATCAGCGGGCCATAACCCATGAACCAGCCCCAGAAGAACACGGTCCACCAGCCGAGCCAGCCTGGCTCACCAAAGACGCCTGCATCTCCACGGAACAAGGCCATCTGGAAGAAGTTGCCCAGATAAGTGCTGAAGCCGGAGAAGAAAGAGCCGAAGATGAACCCGGTCGGACCTGCCAGCAGGACAAAGAGCAAGAGAACCGCTGCCAGGATCACATTGATCTTGGAGAGGATCTGGATGCCGCGCGACAACCCGGTCATGGCCGAGATGGTATAGATGGCCACAAGACCCGCAATCACCATGAACTGGGTGGCAAAGACATCGGGAATGCCGAAGAGGTCCGACAGGCCATAGCTTACCTGCAGACCGAGGAAACCGATAGGACCAACGGTGCCGGCCACAACCGCGATGATCGAGGAGGCATCGGCAATCAGACCAATCGGGCCATTGATCGCCTTGTCGCCGAAGACGGGGTACAGCAGTGTGCGCGGCGCCAGCGGCAGGCCTTTTTCATAGTGATAGTGCATCAGCATCACGGTGGAGAGCGAGCCCAGAATGGCCCAGGCCAGGAAGCCCCAGTGCATAAAGCTCTGGGCGATAGCCGGGTTTACCGCAGCCTCAGTCGCGCCCTCGGCTCCGTAAAGCGGCGGCGAATAGAGAAAATGGGCAATCGGCTCACCCGCCGCCCAGAACACGCCACCGCCTGCGAGCAGGGTACACATGATCATCGAGCCCCACTGGAAGGTGGTGAACTCCGGTTTCGCCAGGGCGCCCATGATGGCACTGCCGCCGGGCAGAACGCAGAGCAACAAACCAATGAGGAATGTCGCCAGCAGGAGCACCTGCCAATATAGGCCGAAATAGGTCGCCGAGAAATTGAAGCCCCAATCAACCATGGCCGACAGGGTTTCGAGGTCGACCAGTGCCATCAGGCAGAATAGGGCAATAAAGCCCCCTGAGATCAGAAAGAGCGGCTTGTTAACACCGCCTTTCTGGCTCGTGTTGTCTTGTGTTACGTCAGTCATTTTCCCCTCCCATGGGAACGGGACCGGCATGGCCCCGCTTGCAATTCGGCTCTCGTCGTCCCTTACGCAGCGCCGAAATTGTCCTTGAAAAAACGGTGCCAATTGCGACCCATGATCCCGGCAACCTCATCACCGTTCATGCCGGTGGCACTGAGACCGTCTTCGATGTTGCCGAAATCGCGGTTGTCCTTGAACCAGCCGGGCATGTCCGGGAAACCGGGGGCGGAAGCAGAGCCTTCGCCGTAGTCGATTTCCTTGGTCCAGCGCCCCACGCGCATCCATTCGACGATGCTGTCGGGTTGATCCTGGCAAAGATCAGTACCAATGCCGAGGTGCTCCACCCCGTACTTGTCAGCGGTGCGCGCAATCATCTCGCAGAAGCTCTCAAGAGTGCAGGCGCTCTTGTCCTTCAGGTGATGCGGATAGACCGAAAAGCCGAGCATGCCGCCATTGCTGGTCACAGCCCGGATGACATCCTCTTTCTTGTTGCGCAGCGCCGGCGACCACTCATATGGGTTGGCATGGGTGATGGCGATCGGACGGGTGGAGAATTCAGCCGCCTCGATGGTAGACCGGTCGGCAGAGTGGCTCATATCCACCACCAGGCCCACGCGGTTCATCTCTTTGATCACCTGTTTGCCCATGCGCGTGAGGCCCGGATCCTCCGCCTCGTAACAGCCGGTCGCCAGCAAGGACTGGTTGTTATAGGTGAGCTGCATGAAGCGCGCACCCAGGGTGTGCAGGATCTCGATCAGACCGATGTCGTCTTCCATTGGCGAGGGGTTCTGGAACCCGAAAAACACTGCGGTGCGGCCGGTTTCGCGCGCTTTTTCAACGTCAGAGGCCCATTGCCCCTTCATGATCAGATCCGGGTATTGCTCAAACCAGCGGTTCCACTGTTCGAAGTTCAGGACCGTCTCACGAAAGTTCTCATGATAGGCGATGGTGACATGGATCGCGTCCACGTTGCCCTCACGCAACTGACGGAAGATCTTTTCCGACCAATTGGCATATTGCAGGCAGTCGATACGGTATCCGGTCATTCTTGCACCTCGATTTCGTGTAACCAGCGCGTCCTCCCCGTTCGGGAGGGCTTGTGCTCCCGCCCAGAAAGGGCGGGAGTTTTGGGGCATGTTTTGCGCCGATCTTTAGGTTACGACGCAGCTCTTTTGGCTCAGACCGGTTTGCCGGCGCTGATGTAGGCAGTCTTGACAGTGGTGTAGAATTCCGCTGCCGCCTTGCCCTGCTCGCGCGGGCCGTAAGAGCTATCGCCGCGCCCGCCAAAGGGCACGTGGTAGTCGGTGCCAGCAGTCGGCAGGTTGACGGTCACGACACCGGTGCGGGCATTGCGACGGAAGTGGGTGGCGCGGGCCAGCGACTGGGTCACGATGCCGGAAGTCAGGCCGAAGTTGGTGTCATTCACCACCGAGAGCGCCTCATCATAGCTGCCGACCTTGATCACAGAGGTCAGCGGCGCGAACATTTCCTCGCGGTTGATGCGCATATCGTTGGAGGTGCTCAGGAACACGCCGGGCGACATGTAGAAGCCTTCGGTTGGCATCTCCAAACGCTGGCCGCCGCAGGCGAGCTCCGCGCCTTCGCTTTGGCCCAGATCCACATAAGCCAGGTTCTCGTCCAGCTGCTGCTGGCTGACCACCGGGCCCATCTGCACGCCTGCTTCCAGCGCGTGGCCGACTTTCATTGCCTGGGTGCCTGCAACCAGCTTTTCGACAAAGGTGTCGTGGATGGCCTCATGTACCACCAGGCGCGAAGATGCGGTGCATTTCTGGCCGGTGCCGCCAAAGGCGCCGCCCAGGGCCAAGGTGACAGCCAGATCCAGGTCGGCGTCATCCATCACTGCCAGTGCATTCTTGGAGCCCATCTCCATCTGAACCTTGGTCAGGTTCTGGATCGCTGCAGCGGCGATGCCCTTGCCTACGGGAACCGAGCCGGTGAAGGAAATGGCATTGACCTTGGGGCTTTCCACCAAACGCTGGCCGATAGAACGGCCGGAGCCCATGACCAAGGAGAACAGGCCTTTGGGGATGTCCTGCCGGTTGATGATCTCTGCCAGAGCAACGGCAGAGGCCGGGGTGATATTCGCAGGTTTCCACACTACCGCATTGCCATAGCAAAGTGCCGGAGCGATTTTCCAGGATGCGGTAGCGGTCGGGAAATTCCAGGGCGAGATGATCGCAACGGTGCCGACTGCCTCTCGGCGCACGTCGATCTCGATGTCCGGGCGCACGGAGTCGGCGTTCTCACCAAGCTGGCGCAGGCATTCTGCGGCATAATAAGTGAAGAATTGGCCGGCACGGAAGACCTCGCCCTTGCCCTCGGCCAGCGGCTTTCCTTCTTCGCGAGAGAGCAGCGTACCAAGTTCCTCGGCCCGTGCCATCAGCTCATTACCGATGGCGTTCAGAACCGCCTGCTTGCGTTCCAGCCCGTAAGCGGCCCATTCGGCTTGTGCGACTTGCGCTTGGTCCAGGGTCGCTTCCAGCTGGTCAGCGCTGGCCTGAGCAAAGATGCCAACAAGGTCCGAGAGGTCGGAAGGATTGCGATTTTCAATCTCGCTTTCACCAGCCAGCCATTCGCCGGCGATCAGGTTCTTTTGAAGTTCGCTCATGTGGAAAGTCCCGTTTTTGTCAGCATGCAATTGCGCAACTGACTATGGACTCCGGACGTCCATTCATTCAAACTCAAATTAGTTAATCCAATTTCAGGAAAACTGAAGTGTCAATAAAGATCGAAATGCTCCGCTGTTTTGCCATGGTCGCCCGCCATGGCAATCTAAGCGATGCGGGGGAGCAATTGGGGCGCACCCCCTCGGCGGTCTCGATGATGCTGAAACAGCTGGAAGGCCATCTTGGCGAGCCGCTGTTTGAAACCGATCGCAAGAGCAAGCTCACCGCTTTGGGCGCCTATGTTCTGGAGCAAGCAGAACGCGAGCTGCGGCAGTTCGACGGCACAGTGCAAAGCATCGAAAACTACGCCAAGGCGCGACACGGACGCGTGCGGATCGCCTCTGTCCCCTCGGTGGCAGCCACTGTTCTGCCGCAGGCAATATTGAGCTACACCAAAGACTTCCCCAATGTTCAGATCGAGCTGCGGGATATGGATTCCCCAGGCGTTCTGCGAGAGCTCACGCGCGAGACTGTTGATATCGGCCTTGCAACCGCCGGTCAGTTTTCCGGCATTCTGCACCGGCAGGAACTGGTCTCGGATGGCTTTGGGGTGATTTGTCCTATTGGCCACCCTTTTGCCAGTTCACAGCAACCATTGGCCTGGGACGCGCTGGAAGATCAGCGGCTGATAGCCAATGCGCTCTCTGAGCAGATCGCGGCACCGCAATCCCAGGCGCTGCATCGCGATGCCCTCCTGAATGTTCACAACATGACCTCGATTCTGGCCATGGTCGGCGCCGGATTGGGTATTACACTGCTGCCGGAAATGACCGCCAGACTGGCCGAATCATCCGGGCTGGCCTTCGTTCCACTGGCAGACCCTGCGGCCCGCAGGCGGATAGATCTCCTGCGCAAGGCAGAGGCACCCGCCTCACCGGCAGCGCGCGAACTGGAAAAGCGGATCATTTCGACCGTTGCGGAGCTCGCATTTGAAACACCGACGCCAAGAGAGGAAGCCTGAATGACCAAGCCGATGACCCTGGGGTTCCTGATTTTCCCCGGCTTCCCCATGTCCTGCCTGACCTCAGCGATTGAGCCACTGCGCGCAGCCAATGAAATTGCTGGTAAAGCCGCATTCGACTGGAAAATCCTCGCCGAAGAAGAGGGACCTATTCCCTCCTCCGCCGGTGTCGCCTTTGCACCGGATATGCTGCTCTCAGAGGCCGAGGGGCTAAGTCATATCTTCCTGGCCTCACGACCCGACAGCCGTTTTGCCCATCCAGTAAAAGCCAATGCAGCGCTGCAGCGCCATCTGCGCGGCGGTGGCAAGCTGGGCGCCTTTAGCGCAGGGGTCTTCCCCTTGGCCCGCAGCGGCATGATGCAGGAGCACGCAATGGCGGTGCACTGGTGCTACGAGGCTGCTTTTGCCGCTGAATTCCCCGAGGTTGAGATCCTCCAAACCGTACTGCAAGACGAAGGTCCCTGCATCACCGTCGCCGGCGCAACGGCGGTGTTCGACCTTATGCTGAACATGATTGATGAGGTACTGGGGCCAGAGGTCACCACCGAAACCGCCTGCTGGTTCCAGCACCCCTTTGTGCGCGGCTCCAGCGTGCCGCAGCGACTGCCGGTTCTGGGCAATGCTGCTGGCCAGGATATGCTGCCGCCCAAGGTGGCGCAGGCCATCGAACTCTTTGCCGAACACATCGAAGACCCGATCCAGATCAGTGCGGTTGCAGAGGCCATCAATATGTCGGCCCGCAGCCTGGAGCGCAGCTTCAAACGCGCAACCGGCCAGAGCCCGCTGAAATACTACCGTCAAATGCGGATGAACGAGGCGCGCCAGCTGGTGCTTTATACAAGGGATCCAATCACCACCATCGCCTATATGGTGGGCTATTCCTCCCCCTCAACCTTCCAGCGTCACTACCGGGAGTTCTACGGCATCAGCCCGCTGAAAGACCGGGAGGCCAAGAACTCTTTACGGGTGACGGATGGCAGCTGCCTGCCATCCGTCTAGAGCTGCTTTCAGGGCATCTGAATCGATCCATTTGTTAAACGGCCCGACCGGTGGGCCGGGGAGCGCCTGACCTTCCCGTCAAACCGCAGGTTTGCCTCCGGCAAAACAGGAAGGCGCTTTGCACCTTCCCAAGGTCAGCCACTGTGCCCATGTTTTCCAAAGAGCGCTTCAAAATAGTTGAACCAAGCCCTGGACCTAACCAATAAGTCAGAGGACCGAATGCGCGGCCTCAACAAGTCCGTGATGCAGGGAGCCAGCAGAAGAGCGCGGCGCATAGATCGCCACCTTCTGCCCCGGCTCCAGACACCAGATAAAGCAGGCCATATGCTCAAGGCGGCTGCGGCTCACGTCGCCGACCTGCATCGCCAGCAAGTCCACATTGCAAAGACGTTCCAGAACATCGCCCAACCGCGCGCCCTCTAGATCAAAGCGGCACCAGCCATCGCTTTGCTCGGTTACAGAGCCGGCGGCGCCAACGGCTTCTTTCACTTCACTGTCCAGAGTTTCATGGGCCGCGTAACCCGCCGAGATCATCCATTGGTCTGCTCCCATCCAGAAGCAGGAGTATGGCTCTCCCAGAACGCCTTTGCCGGGGGCGGGCAGCTCCGCGCCTAGCAGGGCCTGGGCACCCGCAGCACATTGCGCCTCTTCACCCCGACGGGCGGCAAGGCTGGCGAAGGCGCAATCGGCGCGTTCCTGAATGGTCAGGCCGTCAAAGCTATCGACCTGCGCCGAGGAAGCCGCAAGTGCGGTGATTGATTTCAAACTATGCACGGAGACGCTCTCCTTCGGGATCTACAAAATGGGCGCTGACAACTTCGACCTGGATTTCCTGACCTGCGAGCGGGTTCACCGCGCGGATGATCTCCCCTTTGCGAGCATCGCCATTCTTCAGAAAGCCAATGCCAATCGAGCTTTCGAGCACCGGCGAATAGGCGGCTGAGGTGACATAGCCTTGGTCAACCTTGGCATTGACCGCACCGCTGGCATTCATCAGATGGGCACCGGCAGAAATGGTCTCATCCGATTTAACCGGCCGGAAGCCGACCAGCTTCAGAGCATCCTCTTCATTCATCCCCTCACGTTCGCTGAGGGTATTGCCAATGCAGTCCTTCTTTTTGCTGACCATCCGGCCCATGCCGAGGTTCAGCGCCGAAGTGGTACCGTTGAGCTCATTGCCCGCCGCGTGACCTTTTTCGATCCGCATGACCCCCAGCGCTTCGGTGCCATAGGGCACCACGCCGAATTCCTCGCCCGCCTCCATCAGCCTGCGCACCAGCGCATCGCCATAACGGGTTGGAACCGCAATCTCATAGGCGAGCTCCCCCGAGAAGGAGATCCTAAACAGCCGCGCCCGGCAGCCCCCCGCCACGGTGACTTCGCCACAGGCCATAAAGGGAAAGCCCTCGTTGGAGAGGTCGAACTCCGGGTCTACAACCTTTTGCAACAGCTTGCGGGCATTGGGACCCGCCACCGCGAACTGCGCCCAGGCTTCGGTGGTTGAGATCAGCTGCACATCCATGTCAGGGAACAGGCATTGACGGGCAAATTCCATGTTACGGTAGACTAATACGGCATTGGCGGTGGTGGTGGTCACCACGAAATGATCCTCGGCAAAGCGCGCGGCGGTGCCGTCGTCATAGGCAATGCCATCCTCACGCAGCATAAGGCCATAGCGGACCTTGCCCACCGGCAGTTTGGCAAAGGCATTGGCGTACATTTTATTCAGGAAAGCAGCCGCGTCCTTGCCCTGCACATCGATCTTGCCCAGCGTGGTCACATCACAGACACCAACGGAGTTGCGGGTCTGCAGCACTTCGCGGTCCACCGATTGGCGCCAATGGGTCTCGCCCGCTTTCGGGAACCACTGCGCCCGCAGCCAGTCGCCAACCTCGGTAAAGACCGCGCCCTGTTCTTCGGCCCAGCGATGCGAGGGCGTCTTGCGGGTCGGGTGGAAATGCTTGCCGGTAGCGCGCCCGGCCAGGGTGCCCATGGCAACTGGCGTATAGGGCGGGCGGAAGATGGTGGTTCCGGTCTCCGGGATCGATTTTCCGGTCAGCTCCGCCATCACCGCCAGCCCCAGCATGTTGGAGGTCTTGCCCTGGTCGGTGGCCATGCCCAGTGTGGTGTAGCGCTTCAGGTGCTCGACCGAGACAAAGTTCTCCTGATGCGCCAGTTTGACGTCCTTGACAGTGACATCGTTCTGCAGATCGACCCAGGCGCGCGATTTACCGCCGGAGACATGCCAGAAGGGTTTGAGCGAAATGGGCGCATCTTCCGCCTCGGGCAAATCAATTGCAGAAGCCGTGATCCCGATTGCCTCCAAAGCGGTCGCAGCTCCGCAGGCCCCGCTGCTGAGAGCCTGCGCCGTCGAGAGCTGCCCCATGGCGGCACCGGCAACAGACATACCAACCGGCAGATCGGTGCCGGGCACAAAAGCCGCCAGATCCGCGTCCCACTGCGGCCGACCCCGCTGGTGGCAGGTCAGATGCACATTGGGGTTCCAGCCGCCGGAGACCGCGAGCGCGCCGCAATTGACCTTACGGGTCTGACCATTAGCCAGCCGCACGGTGACCGAGCTGAGGCCAAGGCGTCCAGAGGTGCCGATGACCTCGGCACCCGCCAGCAGTTCGGTGCCCGCAACCGAGGGCGCGTCGGCGCGCACATCGATGACGGCTGGCACGCTTACTCCCTTGGCAATCAGATCCGCCGCAGTGCGGTGGCCATCGTCATTATTGGTAAAGATGGCGATCTCTTGCGCAGGCGCTGCCGCCCAGCGGTTCAAGTAAGAGCGCACCGCACTGGCCAGCATTACGCCAGGGCGGTCATTGTCGGCAAAGGCGATCGGGCGCTCCATCGCACCGGCACAAAGAAGTGCCCGGCGCGAATAGATCCGCCAGAAGATCTGCCGCGGCTTGCCCTCTTGCGGCACTGCCACGTGGTCCTGCACCCGCTCAACCGCGCCATAGGTGCCATGGTCAAAGGCGCCCACGATCGTTGTGCGCGACATCAGGCGGACATTTGGCATGTCAGCCAGCTCTGCAATCGCCGCTGCCGCCCAATCGGCGCCGGATTGATCCCCCAAGGCCAATGTTTCGGAATTGAGACGCCCACCCATGCGGAAATCCTCATCCGCCAGGATCACCCGCGCGCCAGAGCGGCCGGCGGTCAGCGCCGCAGCCAGGCCCGAGGGGCCGGAACCAATGATCAGCAGATCACAGTGCAGGAAACCCTTGTCATAGAGGTCCGGATCTTCCTCAAAGGAAATGCTGCCAAGGCCCGCCGCCTTGCGGATGATCGGCTCGTAGATCTTCTCCCAGAAGGCTTTGGGCCACATGAAGGTCTTGTAATAAAAGCCCGCAGTCAGGAAGTTGCTGAACCGGTCATTCACCGCCATGGCGTCAAAACGCAACGAGGGCCAGGCGTTCTGCGGCGCCGCTTCGAGCCCGTCGAAGAGCTCGATCACCGTGGCGCGGGTATTGGGCTCTTGCCGGCCGCCTTTGCGCAGCTCGACCAGGGCATTGGGTTCCTCTGAGCCTGCAGTCAGCACCCCGCGCGGGCGGTGATACTTGAACGAGCGGCCCATCAGGCGCTCGCCATTGGCCAGGAGGGCCGAAGCCAGGGTATCGCCTTCGTAGCCTTTGTAGCGGTGCCCGTCGAAGGTGAAGCTCACCTCTTTGGCGCGGTTGATCTGGCCGCCGTCCAGCCGGTTTACTTCTGTCATTTGCTGCGCCCCCGCGCCCGGGCCACATCGCGGGCCAGTTCTACCTGTGTGATTTCATGGGTGAGCATGTTGCGGGTAACCACCAGCCAGGAGCGGTCTCCGGCCTCGTGATACCACAGCTCACGATGCTCACCTGCCGGGTTGTCCCGCAGATAGAGGTAGTCGTGAAATTCCTCTTGTGCGGTGTCACTCCGCCAGTCGGGCCGGTCGATCAGGCTGGCATCGCCGAGGTAAGTGAATTCCTGTGCGTCCCGCAGACCCAGCAGGGGATGGTCGATCATCATCGCGTGTTTCCTCCTCTTGGGATCAATGTAGGTTGGGCTGGGCGCCCTGGCCCTTTTCGTCGATCATGCGGCCCGTGCGAAACCGGTCGAGGCGGTAGGCCTGCGCCGCCTCATGCGGGGTATCGGTCGCCAAGAGATGTGCAAAGCAGAGACCGGAGGCGGGCGTCGCCTTAAAGCCGCCGTAGCACCAGCCGCCGTTGAAATAGAGACCGTCCACTTGGGTGCGGTCGATGAAGGGTGAGCCATCCATCGACATATCCATGATACCACCCCAGCTGCGCAGCAAACGCACCCGGCCCAGCGCCGGGATCAGCGAGATGCCACTTTCGACCACGTCTTCGATCACAGGCAGGTTCCCGCGTTGCGCATAGGTGTTGTACATATCGATGTCCCCGCCAAAGACCAGCCCGCCCTTGTCAGACTGGCTGCAATAGAAGTGCCCGGCCCCATAGGTGATGACCCCGGGGATGATCGGTTTTAGTCCTTCGGAAACAAAGGCCTGCAGCACATGGCTTTCGATTGGCAGGCGCATGCCTGCCTTGGCCATCACCCGGCTGGAAGATCCGGCAACCGCCACGCCAACCTTACCGGCACCGATGAAACCCTTGGTGGTTTCAACACCTAGGCATTTGCCCTGTTCGATGCGGAAATCCGTGACTTCGCAGTTCTGGATGATGTCGACACCCAGGCGGTCTGCCCCACGGGCATAGCCCCAGGCCACCGCGTCATGGCGCACGGTTCCGCCGCGCCGGTGCAACAGCCCACCTTTGATGGGAAAGCGCGCATTCTCGAAATTGAGGAACGGGTAGAGTTCACGGACGCCCTCTGTATCCAAAAGCTCTGCGTCATCCCCCGCCAAGATCATCGCATTGCCACGCCGCCGCGCCGCGTCCCGCTGGGCGTCGGTATGCACCAGGTTCAGAATGCCCCGCTGGGAGACCATGGCGTTGTAGTTCAGCTCCTGCTCCAGATCTTCCCACATCCGGAGGCTGAGGTTGTAGAAGGGCTGGTTGCCATCAAGCAGGTAGTTAGAGCGCACAATGGTGGTATTGCGCCCAACGTTGCCGCCGCCGATCCAGCCTTTTTCAACCACCGCAACCTTTGCGGTCTGGTAGCGTTTGGCCAAATAAAAGGCGGTCGCCAGCCCATGGCCGCCACCGCCAACGATGACGATATCATAATGCGCCTTTGGTGCCGGGTCGCGCCAGGCAGGCCGCCAGCCCTTATGGCCGGTCAAGGCCTCTTTGATGATTCTCAGTCCGGAGTACGCCATTGTGCCCTCATAAATCTCACCCAGAGATGATCAGGAGTGTCAGGCAAGGGCCGATCCGCTTTTGGACAAAATCAAATCCGAATCCGACAGTTGCTGCGCCGGTTTTCAAAAGAAAACGGCCGCCCCATGGACGGCCGCCTGTTCAACTTCTGCTTTCTGCCCGGCAGTTGCCCGGGCTAGCGGTTGTCTTAGACCCCCAGAAACCGGTCCGTCAGCTCCGGCGTCAAATCCGCCATACTGCCGGACCAGGCGTTTTCTCCCTTATTCAGGATCACCGCCGCATCCGCCACCTGGCGCAGCTCACTTAGGGTCTTGTCCACCACCAGAATAGCCATGCCGGTTTCCGCCTTGAGGCGGCTGATCGCGGCCCAGATCTCCTGGCGCACCACCGGGGCCAGACCTTCTGTGGCCTCATCTAGGATCAGGAGGCGCGGATTGGTCATCAGGGCGCGCCCGATGGCCAGCATCTGCTGCTCACCGCCCGAAAGGGACGAGGCCAGCTGATCGCGGCGCTCGGCAAGCCGAGGAAAAAGCTGTCCTACACGGGCAAAATCCCAATCCCCGGGCCGGGCCGCCGCCGTCAGGTTCTCTTCGACCGTCAGCGGCGCAAAGCAGCGCCGCCCCTCCGGCACCAGCCCGATGCCCAGGCGCGCGATCTGATGCGACTTAAGCCGCCTGAGATCCTCGCCTGCAAAGCTGAGGCTGCCCTTGGAAGGCACGACCATGCCGCAGATCGCCTTGATCGTGGTGGTCTTGCCCATGCCGTTGCGCCCCATCAGGGCCAGCACCTGGCCCTCACCGATGGAAAGGTCGACGCCAAAGAGCGCCTGCGATGGACCGTAAGAGGCCTGAAGCCCCGAGATTTCCAGCATGCTCATTACGCCTCCTCCTCGTCGCCCAGATAGGCCTGGCGCACCTGCGGATCCTGCCGGATCTCATCCGCAGTGCCGGTGGCGATGACCTCGCCATAGACCAGGACGGAAATCCGATCCGCCAGAGCAAAGACCGCATCCATATCGTGCTCCACCAGAAGGATCGGCGCCTCTTGGCGCAGCTCATCCAGAAAACCGGTCAGCGCCTTGGAGCCGCTGGCGCCAAGGCCCGCCATGGGTTCGTCCATCAGGAACAAACGTGGTTTCAGAGTCAGGGCAACGGCTACCTCCAGCTGGCGACGCTGGCCATGAGAGAGATCGGCGGTGCGTTTGCCCGCATCCTGCCAAAGCCCAACGCGTTTCAATGCCTCTTCGGCCCGGGCCAGCAGCTCTGCATCCTTCATCACTTTACGGAAGAAGGAAAAGGCATTGCCCCTAGCCCCCAGCGCACCCAGGACCGCGTTCTGCAGAACCGTAAACTCCATCGCCAGAGATGAGATCTGAAAGGTCCGCCCCAGCCCCAGCCGGGCGCGGGCGACAGTATCTAGGGCGGTGACATCCTGCCCCAAGACTTCGATCCTGCCCGCATCCGGCGTCAGCCCGCCGGAGATCTGCTTGATCAGGGTGGATTTACCGGCCCCGTTGGGACCGATCAGCGCGTGGATCTCACCGGGGTAGAGTGTCAGTGAGACATTGTTGCTGGCTTTCAGCGCGCCAAAGCTCTTGCTTATGCTTTCGGTGCGCAGGACTGGTTCCCGTGGCATATCAGTCATGAGCCACCTCCCGTCCGGCAATCAGGCCGATAAGACCGCCCTTGGCAAAGAGCACCATGATCAAGAGCAGCAGGCCGAGGAAGATCTGCCAGTATTCGCTGATGCCCCCCAAGAGATGCTCTAGCAGGATGTAAACCGCAGCGCCCAAGAGCGGTGCGTAGAGACGCCCCACCCCGCCGAGGATCACAAAGATCATGATCTCGCCGCTGGTATGCCAGCTGAGCATGGTCGGGCTGACAAAGCGGTTGAGATCCGCAAAAAGCGCCCCGGCCAGGCCGGTGATCGCGCCCGAGATCACAAAGGCCACCAGCCGCAGCTTGAAGGGGGTGAGACCCACGGTCTCGACCCGTTCTGCCGTCTGCCGCGATGCTGAAAGCGCCAGACCAAACGGCGAGCGCGCCAGCCGGGCAGAGAACCAGAGCGCCATTGCCAGCACCGCAAAGGCGATGGCAAAGAACTGAATCGGATCCAGAGTGTTGAGCCCAGGCATCTCGTTCCTGACCCAGATCGACAGCCCGTCCTCACCGCCATAGGCCGACCAGCTGATGGCGAAATAGTAGAGCATCTGCCCAAAGGCCAAGGTGATCATGATGAAATAGACGCCTGAGGTGCGCAAAGACAGCGCGCCGATCACCAGGGCCGCCAGCGCGCTTGCAACCACGGCAACCAGCCAGATCAGCGGCATCTGGTTGCTGCCCTCAAAGAGGAAGGGCCAGGTAAACAGCGGCTCATAGTTCTGCGCATGGGCCGCAAGTATGCCCATGGCGTAGCCACCAATACCAAAGAAAGCCGCATGGCCCAGGCTCACCAGCCCGCCGAGGCCGAGGGCGATATTGAGCCCCACGCCGGCCAGGGCCAGGATCGCCACCTTGGTGGCCAAGGTGATCACGAATGGCTCATCCATCTGCCAGGCCAGCAAAGGCACGCCCAGCAGGGAGGCCAGCAGAGCCGCGTTGATCAGTCTTTCACGTGTCATATCAGGCACTCCCTCCGAACAGGCCCGAGGGGCGTACCAGCAGCACCAGCGCCATCAAGATATAGATCAGCATCGAGGCCAGCGAGGCCCCCAGCGAGGTGGCCGTCGCAGGCTCCATCATCAGAGCAAAGAGCAGCGGCAGGAAGACCCCGCCCAGGGTATCGGTCAGTCCCACCAGCAGCGCGCCCACCAAGGCTCCCTTGATCGAGCCGATGCCGCCAATGACGATGACCACAAAGGCCAAGATCAGCACCGGCTCACCCATGCCGACCTGCACCGACTGGATGGCGCCCACCAGGGCGCCGGCCAGCCCGGCGAGGGCCGCACCCAGGGCAAAGACCAGGGTATAAAGCTTGGAGATATCCACGCCCAGCGCGGCAATCATTTCACGGTCGGCTTCGCCGGCGCGGATCTGGATACCGATGCGGGTGCGGGCGATCAGCCAGAACAGCCCGGCGCCGACCACCAACCCGATGGCAATAATAGTCAGGCGGTAAAGCGGATACTTGATGCCGCCCGGCAGAGTTACGGGGCCGGAGAGATACTCCGGTACATCCAGGAATAGCGGGAAGGAGCCGAAAACCCAGCGGGTGCCTTCAGAGAAGATCAGGATCAGCGCAAAGGTCGCCAGCACCTGATCCAGGTGGTCGCGATCATAAAGGCGGCGGATCACTGTGACCTCCACTAGGGCGCCCGCCGCCGCAGCAGCGGCAAGACTGGCCACCAGCGCCAGGAGGAAGGAGCCTGTGGCGCCGGCTACAGCGGCAGCGGCAAAGGCGCCGACCATATAGAGCGCGCCATGCGCCAGATTGATCAACCCCATGACGCCAAAGACCAGGGTCAGACCAGCAGCCATGAGGAAGAGCATGACCCCGAACTGCAAACCGTTCAGGACCTGCTCAAGAATGAGAATGAGGGACATTTTGGGAATTCCTTGCGCCGGGGCCGGCCGTGCCGCCCGCCCCGGTTTTCAAGGTCTCTTACATATTGCACTCAGCGGCATAGGCGTCAGCATGGTTGCTGAGGCCGGTAGCCACGATCTTATTGGTGAAGACATCGCCTTCCTGGATAACTTCGCGCACGTAAATGTTCTGCACCGGGTGATTGTTCGGGCCGAACTTGAAGTCGCCACGCACCGAGTCGAACTCTGCCGCCTGAAGTGCGGCACGGAAGGCATCCTGATCCTTCACATCGGCCTTGTCCAAGGCGCTGAGGATCAGGTTGGCGGTGTCATAGCCCTGGCTGGCATAGAGCGACGGCAGGCGGCCGTATTTCTCCTGGAAGGCCGAAACGAAGGTTGCATTGGCCGCATTGTCCAGATCCTTGTTCCACTGCGAGGTGTTCTTTACACCGAGAGCAGCGGCGCCAACCGCCTGCAGGATCCCCTGATCAAAGCTGAACGCCGGGCCGACCACGGGCAAATCCACGCCGCTATCGGCATATTGCTTCAGGAAAGAAATCCCCATGCCGCCGGGCAGGAAGAAATAGACTGAGTCTGCGCCCGAAGCCCGGATCTGGGCAATTTCCGCCGCATAGTCGGTTTGGCCCAGTTTGGTATAGGTTTCACCGGCCAGACCGCCGTCATACATGCGCTTGTAACCGGTCAGCGCATCCTTGCCCGCCGGGTAGTTCGGCGCCAGAATGTAGCTGTTCTTCAGACCCGCATCATTGGCGTAGGCCCCGGCCGCCTCATGCAGGTTGTCGTTCTGCCAGGCCACGTTGAAATAATTCTGATGACAGCGCTTGCCCGCCAGCACCGAAGGTCCGGCATTCGGGGAAAGGTAAAAGACCCCCTGCGCCGTGGCCGAGGGCACAACCGCCATGGCCAGGTTGGACCAGATGATACCGGTCATGATATCGACCTTTTCCGATTGGATCATCTGATCTGCAATCTGAACTGCGCTTTCCGGCTTGCGCTGATCGTCTTCGATCACCACTTCCACGTCATCACGTCCGGCGGCCTCGATGGCCAGCATGAACCCGTCGCGCACATCCACGCCCAAACCAGCGCCGCCGCCGGACAGGGTTGTGATCATGCCGATTTTGGTATCAGCCTGCGCACCAAGTGCCAGAGCCGATACCGCTGTGGCCAGAGCCAGTGACTTCAGAGCTTTCATGTCTTTCCTCCCAAAACAGTTTTAACTTCGAATTCGCGTTAGTCGCGATTATGGCTTGGCTTACTATTTCCGCTTTGGGCGGAATGCGCCAGCTCTTGTTCGCCTCTTTTCACCCTCTGGAACCGGAACCCTGGCATGGGTTGACAGCAACAGAGGCCAAGACTTTCTAAAACTGTAGGCAGCAAACATGTTTTATTTCAAGATTAAAATATTGAACCCTAAAATATAAATCTCCTCAGGTCCGCGCTCCAGCCCTGCGGCAATCTCCACTCTTTAGGAGTGAAAACCTGGCTCTGAACCGAACAATACACTATTTTTGCAAAACAAAAGGCCCTCTTTACCTGGGGCAAAGAGGGCAAGTTCAGGGACAAAACAAATGAACTATTGTGGGCTGGGCCGTGCCTGCGGTGGCGCGCTGGCTTTGCGTTTTGCGGCATTTCCTTGCACAAGCCAGGGCAGCAGCCGCAGCGAAACCAGAGCAAAAGCCAGTGTCCAAAGCGCCGCAGCACCATGAATGGCTCCGAGGTCAAACCCCTCAAAGACGCGATCAGCAGAGCGCAGGGCAGCAGCACCACAAAGCAGTGCAAAGGCTAGTGTCAGAAGCGGCCCCGCGACCAGGTCCCGCCCGGTATGCCCCATTGAGGCCCGCATCATTACCGCAACGGTCATGCCGCCAATACCGCCAATGCCCAGGATATGAACCGCCGCGGCCTGTTCCATCAGCTCCAGGGCGGCAAAGCCAGCCACAAAGAGCCCCAGTGGGATGAAGGCATAGGCCAGATGCAGCATCAACAAGATTGCCGAGGTCAGTACAGAACTGCCACGCCAACGGGTGAGCCGGGCCATATGCAGCACCCCTGCTATCATCAGCAACACCGCCGCAAACAGGCTGCCCGGCGCTAAGACCCAAGCCAACAGAGCGGCCGCTCCGAAGGCGAGCGAGACCCCGTCGAATCGTGAGAAAGGTACCGGCAGTGGCGCCTCCTGACCGCGGGTTTTGACCAGCCAGTTGCGGGTGAAACTGGGAATGATACGCCCACCGATCAGCATGATCAGAAAAATCAGCAGCGCGATACCCAAACGGCGACTATAGTCAGAGATGCCCGCGCTCATCACCTCAAGATGGAAACAGAGGTTGGCAAGGGTAAACAAGGAGACCGGCATCAGCACTTTGAGGTTGCGCCAGTTTTTCCCCGCAACAATTTCCCGTGCGATCATAGCCGCAACCAGGACCAAAAAAGCACAATCAATCAAAAGTGCAGCAACGGGGCCAACGAAACCCGTCCAAAGGACCATGCGCCCGAGGATCCAAAGTGCAAACAGAGCCGCCAGGGGCCATCCCCGCACCGGCAAACGGCCGGTCCAGTTTGGCACCGCCGTGAACAGAAACCCTGCGAGAACAGCACTACCATAGCCAAAGACCATTTCGTGAATATGCCAATCGACAGCAGCAAAGGGCCCATTGTAATCCAGTACACCTTGCCAGATCAGCACCCACAGGGGCACCGCGATCAGACCGGTCAGAATTGTAGCTGCAAAAAAGGGCCTAAACCCGTAGGAAAACAAGGCAGGACCAGTAAAAGCTTGGCGGGGTTTCATCTTTGGCTCCTCAGAGGGGGGATCGCGCAGGTGATCCTCTGACTAGGTGGGGCTTGCAATGGAAAGGGCTATTTGCCTTCCAATCACTGGCAGGTGTTTTCTCCTGCCCAGCTATCGGGTATTTGCAAAAGACACACTTTGTCCTGCCTCAAACTTGGGACATAATCCCGAACGCAGGTCCACCAGATGGGGAATACTCTTGGCCAAACTTGATGAAAGCCTTCTGGTTGGATTACCACCCTTCTCTCTGCTCAAGCGGCCGCAGATCCGTGAGATCCTCGATCAGGCGCAATCCAAACGCTATGATCATGACACTGTGATCTTTCGCGAAGACTATGAGGCGGATCGGTTTTACCTGTTGCTCGACGGGTATCTGAGGGTTGTGCGAACCACACCGGACGGGGAGCAGATCATCGCGCTGCATATCTCTCCTGGGCAATTGTTTGGCATCGCACCTGCATTGGAGCGTGATACCTACCCAGCAACAGCAGTGGCCGCGACAGAGTCTATCGCTCTATCCTGGCCTGTCAGACTGTGGACGCAGTTCACTCAAAACTACCCTGGCTTTGCCACTGAAAGCTATAGGACCCTGGGCTCACGCCTGGGGGAAATGCAGACCCGGATTACCGAACTTGCTACCCAAGCCGTGGAGCAGCGGGTTGCCGCGGCCCTGATGCGCCTGGTCAGCCAATCGGGCCGAAAGGTTGAGGAAGGCATCGAAATCGCCTTCCCGATCACCCGGCAGAATGTTTCGGAGATGACCGGCACCACGCTGCACACCGTTAGCAGGCTTCTTTCTGCCTGGGAGAAATCCGGGATAGTCCATTCCACCCGCAAACACATTACGGTGACAGATCCACATCGCCTGATGCTGCTCAGCGGGGCGCAGGGCTAAGCGCCTGATTTGCGCCCGCCTACAGGAGGTGCGGCATCACAGTCTTCGCAGCATTTCTCAGCGGATGCTTGTCGCATCGCCTGGGTGAGCTCATCTCGATCCTGATCATATTCGCGGCAAACATCATCCAGATCGCAGAATGTCACAAAGGGACAGCCTGGGCACAGCATGCCCCTTTGCCAAAAGACCTGAGCACAGCCGGGTCTCTGCTTTAGCAAGTGCGACAGGCTCTGTTTCCAAAGATCCTGATCTGAATCTTGCATGGGCAACCCTCCTCCCCACTACTTACCCACAGGCAATCCCCCTGATCTTTGCGTTTGCACAACTTTTCGGATGACAGAGAAAGCTAGGCATAGACATCCGCAACTGTAGTCAGGACCGCGATATGTCTGAATTCCTAACCAAGGCGCGGGCCAGGAACGTCTTTTACGGAGGCTCTTTGTTCTTCGTCGTCGTTTTTGTGGCCATGACCGCGCAAAGCCACCGCTTCATTGTGGAAAAGTCCACCGCCGGAATGGAGCTGAGCGAAGAGGTGGTCAAAGGGAAACACATCTGGGAGCGCCACTCCTGCATCAACTGCCACACCCTGCATGGGGAGGGTGCCTATTTTGCACCTGAGGTCGGCAATGTGATGACACGCTGGGGCGTTTTGGATGAACCAGAAGAGGCCTTTGAAATGCTGGATGCCTGGATGAAATCCCAGCCCACCGGCATCGAAGGTCGCCGCCAGATGCCTCAATTCAACCTGACCGAAGAAGAGACCCGAGCCCTGTCTGAATTCCTGCGTTGGGCGGATCAGACCGACACTCAGAACTGGCCTCCGAATGATGCGGGCTAAGGGAGAGAGAGAATGAAATACCAATCACAAAAAGTGGCCTATGCCTATTTCATAGTGGCCATGGCGCTCTTTGCCATTCAGGTACTGGGCGGCCTTCTAGCCGGGTGGATCTATGTTTCGCCCAATTTCCTCAGCGAGCTTCTGCCCTTTAACATCGTGCGGATGCTCCATACCAATGCACTGATCGTCTGGCTCCTGCTGGGCTTCTTTGGGGCCGCCTACTTCCTTGTGCCCGAAGAATCAGAACGTGAGTTGTTTTCAACCAAGCTGGCCTATATCCAGCTGGCCATTCTTGTCGTCGGCACTCTGGGCGCCGTTGGTTCCTACCTGGTCGGCATCCATGGCGGGCGCGAGTTCCTGGAGCAGCCTCTCTGGGTCAAATTCGGCATCCTGGTGGCGGCAGTGATCTTCCTGATCAACATCACCCTCACCGTGCTGGCTGGCCGCAAAACCGCGATCACCAATATCCTGTTGATGGGGCTTTGGCTCCTGTGCCTGCTCTGGGTCTTTGCCTTTATCAACCCGGACAACCTCTCCCTCGACAAAATGTACTGGTGGTTTGTGGTGCACCTCTGGGTCGAAGCGACCTGGGAGCTGGTGATGGCCGCCATCCTTGGTTACCTGATGCTGAAACTCACCGGTGTTGACCGTGAAGTCGTTGAGAAATGGCTCTACATCATCGTGGCAACCGCGCTCTTCTCCGGCATCCTCGGGACTGGTCACCACTTTTATTGGATCGGCACACCTGGTTACTGGCAGTGGATCGGCTCGATCTTCTCCACCTTCGAGGTTGCGCCATTCTTTGCGATGATGTGCTTTGCCTTTGTCATGGTCTGGAAGGGCCGCAAGAACCACCCCAACAAGGCCGCACTTCTGTGGTCGCTGGGCGCATCCACCGTTGCCTTCTTTGGCGCTGGCGTCTGGGGCTTCCTGCACACTTTGCATGGGGTGAACTACTATACCCATGGCACCCAGATCACTGCAGCCCACGGTCACCTGGCCTTCTATGGAGCCTATGTGGCGATGAACCTGGCGATCTTCAGCTATGCGATGCCGATCCTGCGTGGACGTGATCCCTACAATCAGGTTCTGAACATGGCGTCTTTCTGGCTGATGACTGGCGGCATGGCCTTCATGACCTTCGTCTTGACCTTTGCCGGCACCATCCAGACCCACATGCAGCGCATCGTTGGCGACTACTACATGGATGTACAGGAACAGCTGGGTCTCTTCTACCTGATGCGCCTAGGCTCCGGTGCGGTCTTTGTGATCGGTGCACTTCTGTTCATCTACAGCCAGGTTGTTGCCCGCCGTGAGGTGGTCTCCCCCGGTTCCGCAGCAGTCCCCGGAGAATAAGCAATGAACGCGATCAATACGCCTCAGCTGCCCTTTTATCAGCCCGCCGGAAACGAATGCGCGCTGTTTGAAATGGCCCATGACAACGGTTTACCCCTTCTTCTGAAGGGGCCCACCGGCTGCGGCAAGACGCGGTTCGTAGAACATATGGCAGCCCGTCTTGGGCTGCCCCTCTACACCGTTGCCTGCCATGATGACCTCTCTGCCGCTGACCTGATCGGGCGCTATCTGCTAAAGGGCGGCGAGACCGTCTGGGTCGATGGCCCCCTCACCCGCGCGGTGCGTGAGGGCGGCATTTGTTACCTCGATGAAGTGGTCGAAGCGCGCAAGGATGTGGCCGTGGTGCTGCACCCGCTGACCGATGACCGGCGCAGGTTGATGATCGACCGCACCGGCGAAGAACTGGTGGCACCAAGTAACTTCATGCTGGTGGCCAGCTACAACCCCGGTTACCAGAACATTCTGAAAAAGCTGAAACCCTCGACCCGGCAGCGCTTTCTCTCTGCCAGTTTCGATTTCCCGGCACCTGCGGATGAAACCGCCGTTGTTGCCGCCGAAAGTGGACTGGATCAGGAACGTGCAGCCAATCTAGTGCGCCTTGCAGGCCATATCCGCAAACTCTCCGGCATGGATCTGGAAGAGGGCGTCTCAACCCGTCTGTTGATCTATGCGGGCACCTTGATAGCCAAGGGCATGAGCGTGGATGCAGCACTCGAAGCAGCCATTATTGCGCCTCTCAGTGACGAAGAAGAGGTTTGCCAGGCCCTGCGTGACCTCGCAGCCAGCGTATACGGATAAAGCCATGATACACCCCTTGGACCTGATGGAGCCGGAAGAAACGGTCGGCAATCTCTGGCATGATATGGCCAGCCGCATGGGCGCTGAAAGCACCCATGCTGAGGCTTCGGTCACGCTGGAGGAGATGCGCGCCAGCATCACCCTCCTGTTCAAGGGGCTGGGCGGAGCGGGCGGCATCGAGATTCTCGAAGCCCCCGCTGCAGCCTCCCGCCATCGGCTCAACCATCTGCGCCGCATCGGCACACCGCAAGAAATGGAGCATGTGGCAGATTTTGATGGCGAGCGCCTGCGTTTGCCGCCACAGATCCAAGTGTTTTCAAGCCGCGCCTTAAACCGTCAGGCCTATCTCTGGCTGGCGGCCATGGCGGCACATATCCAGATGCCAGTTTCACAGGCCGATGGTTTTGCGCAGGATCTCGCAGCGATTTCCGCCAACCTCGATGCCCTGCGGGAGGTCTATGCAGCCTGCCCCGGATTGCGCAGCGCCTTTCACCTTTTCTGCCAAGAGGTACAGCAAAACCGCCGCCGCAGCGGATTGCCTCAATACGAGGCCCGCCTCGAAAGCCTCATTCAGCAGCAGCTTGCCTCCCCGGAACGCGTCCCGGATTTTTCTGACCTGGCTGGCACCCCTCCGCGCGGCTACAAAACCTATCAGCCCATTCCCATCTGGCTGCGTCTGGAGCAGCGCATCAGTGGCAGAGGCGCCGCTGCAGATCCGGTGGATCCACAGACCGCGCCCGGCCTGGCCGTCACCAGCCGCAAAGAGGGCAAACGCGAGGAGCGCGAACAGGCAGACCGGCGTGACAGTTTCATCATGCATAGGTTTGAATCCATCATGTCCTGGGCCGAGAGTCTGAACCTCAACCGGATGGTGGATGACGACGACAATGAGAATGCCCAGAAGGCCGCCGAGGACCAGGAGCAGATCACCCTGTCGCAGCATATGCGGCGCGCGGCCTCAAAACTGCGGATCTCGCTGGACCTGTCACCGCAGGATGCAGACCTTGAACGCCTGGCGGGCAAGTTCACCTACCCCGAGTGGAACCACCGCCTAGGCGAACATATGCCAGCCCATTGCCGCATCCTGGAAAGCGAAGCGGAGCCCGCCGAAGGGTTTGAACCCGATGCCCGACTGGTGGCGCGGGTCCAGCGCCAGTTTGCCCCGCTGCAGCCACGTCGCGTGATGCTGCCGCGCCAGCTGGATGGCAATGACCTGGATCTAGACGCCGTGGTCGCCAGCCGCGTGGATCTGACCGCCGGGCGCGAAGGCAGCGACCGCATCTGGCAGGCCAGCCGCCCGATGGCACGCGACCTGAGTGTCGCAGTGTTGATGGACTGCTCGCGTTCCACCGAAGCGGTGGTGAAAGAACGCGCGGTGATTGATACCGCCCGCGATTCCCTCGCCGCTCTCTCTGCAGGCATCTCCAGCGCCGGTGACAAGCTGGCGATCTGGGGCTTTTCCTCGCTGCGCCGCGACCGGGTCTATATGACCCGCGCCAAGAGCTTTGAGGACCCGATGGGCCCTGGAGTGACCGCCCGGATCGGCGCCTTCAAACCCGGACATTATACCCGCCTTGGCGCTGCAATTCGCCATGCCTCCGCCCAGCTTGCCGAAGAAGCCTCTGCCCGCAAGCTTTTGCTGGTTTTGACCGATGGCAAACCCAATGATCTGGACCACTACGAAGGCGTGCACGGCATCGAGGACAGCCGCATGGCCGTGCGCGAGGCCCAAGCTCTGGGCCAGGCGGTGCATGGCGTTGTCATCGATGCGGATGGCCAGGACTGGTTTGCCCGCATCTTTGGGCGCGCAGGCTTTACCCTCTTGCCGGACCCAGCCCGTCTGCCGCGCGCCCTGCCTGAAATCTATCACTCCCTCACAATGGAGCAATGACATGAAGAACCTTTTGCCTCTCTCACTTGCCCTGCTACCCCTGCCCGCACTGGCCGAAGGGTTCGAACGCCCCATTCCCTTGCCACAAACAGCCGCTGCCGAGGTGACCTTCCTCATCGCTTCCATTGTCATGATCTTGATGCTGGGTGCCGTACATTATCTGGTCAACCGCAGATGAAACACCGCCCCTCATGGCGGCTGCAGGCTGGGCTCTATCCCTTTGGCTGGGGCGCTGTTGCCGTCAATCTGTTTTTTGCCAGCCTGATCACACAAAGCCTTGGATGGCGGGCACTTACCCCCTATGAAGCCATGGTCTGGGCCGTGCCGCTGGCGCTGCCGGTTGGCTGGTGGTTCGGCACCCATATAATGAGACTGATCGCAGAGGCAGAAAAACGATGATGGATTGGGCCGGGTTTGCATTCGCGATGGGCGCATTTCTCGGCAGTCATTTTCTTCCCCGCATCGGAGGGATACGTGAGAAACTGATCGTGCGCCTGGGTCGACGCATTTACTTCGCTGGATATGGCATTCTTTCGCTGGTCCTTTTGGCCTGGGTTATCCATGCCGCGGGTCAAGCCCCCTATGTCAAGCTTTGGCCCCAAGAAAGCTGGATGCGCTGGCTTGTGAACCTCGCAATGCCCTTTGTTTTTCTGCTGACGACCTGCGGTATCGGGGTGAAGAACCCCCATACACTCGGCGGTAAATCCACGGCTGAATTTGATCCAAAACACCCTGGCATTGCCGCGGTCAGCCGTCATCCATTGCTGCTGGCCCTGCTGATTTGGGCACTTGTGCACCTCCTTGCCAATGGAGATCTGGCCCATGCGCTGCTCTTTGGCAGTTTTGCCGCCTTCCCCATGCTGGCCATGTGGGGATTTGACCTCAAAGCTAAACGCCTAAGCGAAACCCAAGAGAATGAGCTCCTCACAAAAACCTCTTGGTTCTCGCTTGCCCCAGTTTTCCAAAAGGTTTGGTGGAAACAGAATTTCCGCACGCTGAGTCTCCGCGTCGCTTTGGGATTGTTTTTTTGGGTGGGGGCTCTGCACCTACATGCGACCATCATCGGCGCTTGGCCATTCCCCTGATCCGCGCGCCCCTGATCCGCAACAGAACAACCAGCAGTCAATCCAATCGCAGGCCAGTGCCCTCAGCTAAGATGGGTCGCCTTCTGAGGCTCAAAAGCAAAAGCGCGTTCAAGTCACCACCTTTGTTTTCGTGGCGCCTAAAGATAAAAACAACGTTACATTTCAGATCCTTAAGCCAAAATCTCAGAAAAACACATTTTCCACCAAATAGCGCTTGTCTTCCTCATACATGCAAGGATATACCCGTCCGCGGAGACGTGGCCGAGTGGTCGAAGGCGCTCCCCTGCTAAGGGAGTAAACGGGAAACCGTTTCGAGGGTTCGAATCCCTTCGTCTCCGCCATCATTCAAAAAATGGCGTTTTGGGTCATCTGGCGTACCCGGGTGCAGCAAGTGCGATTTTTTTTCCTGGCTCCCTGCAGGGATAAACCAAGCATATGCCCGTTGCCGCTCGCCCGTGTCTCTGCGAAAGGGGCAACTCGTCTTTTTCCCGCCCCCACAAACGGCGCTCAACCAAGCTCCTGAGCAAAGTGTTGTAAAAGCTGGTGTTTAAGGATCTTTCCTGTGGGTGCTGCGGGCAGTTTTTCCGTTATGACGATATGAGAGGGACACTTATAGGCCACGAGCTGCGATTTGACGAAATCGCCCAGCTCCTCCGCATCGAGTGCCCCTGCAGGACTGGCTTCGACAAAGGCGATGACTTCCTCATCACCTTTGACCAAACGGCCAACCACCGCGGATTGCACGACCTTTGGATGAGCATTCAGTGCAGCCTCCACTTCGGGGGGAAAGATGTTAAACCCACCACGAATGATCAGCTCCTTCGAACGCCCCTCGATATGAAGGAAACCACGCTCATCAAGCCGTCCGATATCGCCACTGCTTAGCCACCCTTGCGCATCCAGAACCTTGTCGGTTTCTTCTGGGTTTTTGTAGTAGCCCAGCATTACATTTGGGCCTCGCAGCTGCACTTCGCCCAAACCATCGCCGCCACCTGCAACGCCTTGCGAGATCCGCACCTCCACTCCGGGCAACGGTGGACCTGTGGAAATGTCCGGATTGCCAAGACTGCTGTTGCGTGTCGCACAGATACCCGCCGTGGCTTCGGTCATGCCATAGCCGTTTTGCAGGGCGACACCATAGAAGGCTTCGGCTCTGCGTTTCCAGTCTGGGTCTAAGGGGGCTGCCCCCGAAGAGACATATTGCAACGACGTGCTGCCCAGTTTTTCCAACCCTTGTTCTTTGGCATATTGCATGACCAGCGCATGCATCTGCGGGACTGCGGCTAGCCGGGTCACCCCTGCGCGGAGGGCCTGGTATAGGTTTTCGGCAGAGAAACGTGCTTCAAGCCAAACCTCTGCCCCGGCAAACAAAGCTGCTGTCATCACCGAAGCCAGTCCAAAAACATGGGTCATCGGCAACACCCCATAGACCAGATCACCCGGCTGCATATCTCGCAACTCGGCTGAGGCCCGCCCCCCAAAGAGCAGGTTTCCATGGCTTAACATGACCCCTTTGGGCGCACCGGTAGTCCCGGTCGTATAAAGAAGGACCGCAACCTCAGCAGGGGCATCTCTGCTGCCTCCGTCCTGAACAGCCATGTGAAATTGACCAAATTTCCCATGAACCTCTGTGGCCTTCAGCCTCTCTGCATGGCGCCTTGCGGGTTCCGAGACCTGACTAGAACAAAGGATCACTTTTGGCTCCGCATGACTGAGGATCTTGTCCACCTCATCAGCACTCATCCGCGCATTCACCGGAACCGCAATCGCCCCAAGCTGCGAGATCGCCATCAGGGTCGCCACCACCGCGCAGCAGTTTTCGGACAAAACCAGCACACGATCTCCAGGACGGACACCTGCATCCGTCAGGACCTCAGCAGAAGCTGCGCTGGCATCTGCCAGCTCACGGAAGCTCCAGGAAACCCCAAGGCTATCGCGCAGAGCGGCCGCATTCGGGCGCTGCTCTACCTGCCGGGTCAATAGGTCGTGCCAGAATTGCATGGTCGCTTTCCCCTTGTTTGCGTTCACTTTCTACTTTGGTGGTCAGATATCCCGAAACTCCGGTGCCCGTTTTTGCAGGAACGCGGCGATACCTTCGCCGGCCTCCCTGCTCCCGGTGGCCTTGGCCATGGCGTCCCGCTCCAGGCCAAGTTGCTCATCCTCACTTGTCTCATAGGACTTGTTCACCAGGCTCTTAATGGAATTTTGTGCTTTGGCGGGGCCTACGCAGAGCTCATCCGCGAGTTTCATTGCCGTGGACACCCCCTGCCCGGCAGAAACCACAGCATTGACCACCCCAAGCTCAGCCAGGCGATCAGCGGATTGTGGACGCGCCAGAAGGCACATCTCCATCGCAAGTGGACGTGGCAACATACGCGCCAATGACGCGGTCAGCCCCCCATCCGGCACGAGGCCAGCCTTCACATAGGCGGCCGTGAACTGCGCCCCTTGCTCGGCCACGATCAAATCCGCCGCCAGTGCTAGCGACACCCCGGCCCCTGCAGCGCCCCCCTCGACCACCGAAATGACCGGAACAGGTGCCGCCCGCAGCCCCTTGATCAGATCGTGTAGGTTCTCGATCTTTTCGCGGCGCTCGCTCTCGCTCAACTCTCTGCGGTTGACCAGAACCGTCAGATCCCCTCCCGCGCAGAAAAAGCCCCCTTCGGAGGTGAGCAGAATGACGCGAATACGGCTTTCCTGCGCCAATGTCAGAGCGGCCGCAATTGCCTCATAGAGGTCTTCGGACAATGCCCCACGTCGCGAGGAATTCATATTGATGACCACAGCCCGATCGCCAAGGTCTTCCAGCCTCGCCAAACTTGTCATTTGCGGATCCTCTTAAAGATGCCCGTCGCTGTCGCCAGTAGGCGCCCCTCCTCATCCAGAAGCTCGCCATAGATATGCGCGACCGAGGCGCCGCCCCCCTTTGCCTGAGCAAGCGCTTTCACGCGCCCACCCTTTGCCGCAGCAACGTAGGAAATGTTCAGAGAGACCGTGACCAGCGGCGCGTGCCCCTCTGGGTCAAAAAACTGCGAAGCCGTATTGCCACAGACCACATCCAAGAGTGTCGCCGCCATGCCGCCGTGCAGAATGCCATGGCGGTTTAGATGCCGCGGCTCCAGATCCAATGTCACGCAGCACTCACCAGTGGTGCGATTGATGGTGGTCTCATAGCCCACCATCTGCTGGCATCCCGGATCGTTGATTTGAAAACTATCGGAACCGTCAGGCGGCAGAGAGGTCAATGAAGCGCTCCAGTTGAGTGTCAGTGTCGCCAAACCGATGATCGGCCATGATGATACGTTTGGCAAAATGGGCCAATTCGTATTCCTGCGTCATGGCGATACCACCATGCATTTGTATGGCTTCTTCCGCGATAAGTCGGCCTGCGCGGCCAATCAGGTTGCGAGCCGCTGCAATTTGCAGATCCCTCTCTGCCGTTGACGGGCTTTCAAGGTGGCCAGCGGCATTGATTACGGCAGAGCGCGCTTGCTCCAACTCGATCAACATTTGCGCCATACGATGCTGCAAAGCCTGGAAGGTGCCAATCGGACGACCAAATTGCTGCCGCGTTCCCAGATACTCCTTAGTCAGATCGACAGCGGTTTCCATCGCACCCAAGGTCTCAGCAGCAAGTGCGACCTCAGAGCGTGCCCGTGCCCGCAGCAGGGCTTCATGGGCTTGACCTCGTTCTCCCAGGCGTGCGGAAAGAGGCAGATGGACTTCATCCAGATCCACTTCGGCAGCGCGGCCACCGGCCATCAACGGGTACCCCCTGAGGGAAAGACCCGCAGTCCCACGCGGAACAAGAAAGAGCGAGATCCCTTCTTCCGCACCGCTGGCCCCGTCCTCCCGGGCCGAAACCAGCAGAACATCCGCAGCTTCCGCATTCACGACGACGGCCTTGCGTCCACTCAGGACAATTGCATCTGCGCTGGTCTTTGCCAGTGCCTCAACCTGGGCGAGGTCATAGCGGCTATTGGCCTCGCCATGGGCCAAAGCAAGCTGCAGGTTGCCCTCGATCAGGTCGGCCAAGAAGGCGCGCTGATCTTTATTGCCCAGATCAGCGATAAGACTGCCACATAGAACGCCGGTATCCAGCACCGGCTCCACCGCTCCTGCTCGGCCCAGCTCTTCAAACACCGTTGTCAGATCAAAACCCTGGCCACCAAACCCTCCATCCGCTTCGCTGAACAGAGCACCTATCACACCAAGCTCAGAGAGCTTGCGCCAGATCTCCGCGTCAAAGCCCCTGGCGCCTTCCTCTCCACCAGCGCCCAACAGTGTGCTGGCTTGCAGTGCTTTCTGATGGTCCCGCAGGAAACGACGCAGGCTGTCCTGCAGCATCTGGCGCTCTTCGGTCAGTTCGAAATTCATGCCCTGCCTCCCAGCTTTACCTTTGCGATGATGTTCTTTTGGATCTCGTTTGAGCCACCAAAAATAGAAAGCTTTCGGTTGTTGAAATACTGCGCGGCAACCGCTTCACTGCCTTCTGGGCCGAGGCCCGGCTCATTGCCGCTTTCAACCGCTTCAGAGGCAAAGGGCATCGCATAGACACCCGCAGCACGGCGTGCCAGATCATTGATTTCCTGCCGAATTTCCGTCCCCTTCACCTTGAGCATGGAGCTCTCAACGCCCGGCGCCTGCCCTGCCGCCGCACGCGAAATGATGCGCAGATTGGTGGTGGCCATAGCCATCAGGTCAATTTCGGCCTGCGCCAGACGCGCAGCAAAATGCGGGTTTTCGATCAGTGGGCGGCCGCGATGCATCTGAGCGCGCGCCATACGCTTCACCGCTTCCAGCCCTGCGCGACTGAAGCCAACACCAGCGATATTGGTACGCTCATGGGTCAAGAGATACTTGGCATAGGTCCAACCTTTGTTTTCCTCCCCAACCAGGTTTTCCACCGGTACTTTTACATCGGTGAACCAGATCTCATTAACCTCATGGGTGCCATCCAAGAGAATGATCGGGCGCACCTCAATGCCTGGGGTATCCATGTCGATCAGCAGGAAAGAGATCCCCTGCTGCTGTTTGGCATCTGGATCGGTGCGGACCAGGCAGAAAATCCAATTGGCGTATTGCCCCAGGGTGGTCCAGGTTTTCTGACCGTTGACCACATAGTGATCGCCCTCTCGCACCGCGCGGGTTTTGAGACTAGCAAGGTCAGACCCGGCACCTGGCTCAGAATAGCCTTGGCACCACCAGTCTTCACCGGAGAGGATCCGTGGCAGGTAGTGATCCTGTTGCGCCTTGGAGCCAAACTTCTGCAAGACCGGTGCCAGCATCGAGAGCCCAAAGGGCACGATCCTTGGTGCATGGGCCCGGCAGCATTCCTCCTCAAAGATATGGCGCTGAACCGCGTTCCAGGCGCAGCCCCCGAACTGAACGGGCCAATTGGGCGCCAGCCAGCCCTGTTCATTCAGGATCGCGTGCCAGCGATCATGTCCTTCTTTTCCAATACTACGCCCCAAGCGCATCGCTTCAGACATTTCTGCTGGCAGCTTCTGTTCCAGAAACTGGCGGACCTCCGCGCGAAAGCGCTCTTCTTCCGGTGAGTAACTCAGATCCATTTCACGCTGTCTCCCCGTACGCTGTATTGGAACCCTGGGTTCTGGCCCTGGCCAGAACCCGCGCCGTGCCCCTCCTCGATGGAGGGGCGCGGCGCCCCTTGCTTCATTTCTTTGGCGGATCAGAAGATCTCAAAGAGACCTGCTGCCCCCATGCCGCCGCCGATACACATGGTGACCACTCCCAACTTGGCACCGCGACGTTTACCCTCACGCAGGAGGTGCCCCGTCATTCTGGCCCCGGTCATGCCAAAGGGGTGGCCGATGGCGATAGAGCCGCCATTCACGTTGCATTTTGCATCGTCGATGCCCAGACGATCCCGACAATAGAGAGCCTGGCTGGCAAAGGCTTCGTTCAGCTCCCAGAGATCAATGTCATCCACTTTAAGACCATGGCGCTCCAACAGACGCGGCACGGCAAAGACCGGACCAATGCCCATCTCATCCGGCTCGCAACCCGCAACACAGAACCCCTTGAAGGCGCCCATAGCTTCGATACCGCGCTGCTCAGCTTCCTTGCTGTCCATCAGAACAACCGCTGCGGCACCATCCGACAATTGGCTGGCATTGCCGGCGGTGATGAATTGACCTTCACCGCGCACCGGATCCAGCCCCGAGAGCCCCTCCAACGTCGTGCCAGGCCGGTTACACTCATCCCGGTCCACGGTCACTTCGCGCTGGCTGATTTCACCGGTTTCCTTGTCCTTAACGGCCATGGCCGCCTGCATGGGAACAATCTCATCCGCAAAGACCCCGCCTTCCTGCGCCGCCGCAATCCGCTGCTGGCTGCGCAGGCCATATTCGTCCTGCGCCTCACGGCTGATGCCATAGCGTTTTGCCACGATGTCCGCGGTTTCAATCATGGTCATGTAGATCGCAGGCTTATGCTCCAGGATCCAAGGGTCAGGAGCAGGGCGCATCTTTGCCTGCACCATCGAGATACTCTCAACCCCGCCGGCAACCATGGGGCCAGAACCGCCCTCGGTGATTGACTGAGCTGCCAGGGCGATACTTTGCAGACCGGAGGAACAGAAGCGGTTCACGGTCATTCCCGAGGCTGTCACAGGCAGACCAGCCCGGATAGCGATCTGTCGGCCTATGTTGCCACCTGTTTCCCCTTCAGGCAGGCCACAACCGATGATGCAATCCTCTATTTCGCTGCCTTCCAGGCCTGCCCGGGCAACAGCGGCCCCAACTGCATGGCCCCCCATGGTTGCGCCATGGGTCATGTTAAAGGATCCCCGGAAGGACTTTGCCAGTCCAGTCCGAGCGGCAGAAACGATAACGGCCTGTTTCATCAGCTGTTCTCCTTGTTCAGATCATCAAAGCTGCGGCCCTCGGCCACCAGTGTTTCCAGCAGGGGGGCAGCTTCCCAGAAATAGGCATCTTCTTCGGCGTAGCTTTTGATATTATTCAGGATCTTATCCAAACCTTGAATATCGGCCCATTTCAGCGGGCCACCGCGATAGCGCGGGAAACCGTAACCAAAGAGCAGTGTCATATCGACATCAAGCGGCCTGCGCGCGATCCCTTCTCCCACCACCTTGGCGGCTTCATTGACCATGGCAGCCATATAGCGGTTGAGGATTTCCTCATCCGTAAAGGCGCGCGGGGTAATCCCCTGCTCTGCGCGTTCCGCCGCGATTAGGTCAGAGACTTCGGGATTTGGGGTTCCACCCCTCTTGCCAGCTTCATAGACATAGTAGCCCTTGCCGGTCTTCTGGCCGAAATTGCCTGCCTCACACATTTTGTCGGCGTAAGAACTGTCGCGATCGCGTGGATCCATACCCTCGGCCCGTTTGCGTTTGCGCACAGCCCAGCCGATATCAAGCCCCGCAAGATCCGCCACCGCAAATGGCCCCATGGCAAAGCCAAATTCGGTCAATGCCTTGTCGATCTGATAGGGTGAGGCCCCATCCAGAACCATATGATCCGCCGCTTTGCGATAAGTTGCCAGGATGCGATTTCCGATAAACCCGTCGCAGACTCCTGCCCGCACCGAGATTTTCTTGAGCCGCTTGCCCAGTTCAAACCCGGTCGCAACAACATCCAAAGCAGTCTTATCTGCGACAACCACCTCCAGCAGCTTCATGACATGCGCTGGAGAGAAGAAATGCAGCCCGATCACGTCCTCAGGGCGCGAAGTTGCAGCCGCGATCTCATTCACATCCAGATAAGAGGTGTTGGAAGCAAGGATGGCCCCTTTCTTGCAAACGGCATCGAGTTTGCCAAAGACCTCTTTCTTGACGGACATCTCTTCAAAGACGGCCTCAATCACCAGATCCACATCGCTCAGAGCCTCATATCCGGTCGCCAGGCTCAGGGCCTCTTCCGTCAACTGCGCGAATTGCTCTTCAGAGATTTTCCCCCTTTTCAGGGCACCCTGCAGATTACCAGCAATCCGTCCTTTGGCCGCAGCAGCCGCTTCCTCGCTCATCTCCAGCATGACAACAGACAGGCCAGAGAGAAGCGCGGCAGTGGCAATGCCTGCGCCCATGGTGCCGCCCCCGATGACCCCGATAGATGCCAGCTGCCGTGGTTCAACACCTTTGAGTTCTGGCAGCTTGCTCACCGCGCGCTCAGAGAAAAACGCATGGATGAGGCCCAGGCGTTGATCTGAGTTCATCAGCTCCATGAACAATTCGCGTTCGCGTTTCAGACCTTCTTCCAGGCTGGGCGCCTCGGCGGCGGCCTGAACAGCGCGCACGCAGGTCGCGGGAGACAGCTGCCCCCTGCCCTTCTTCAACGTCGCCTCATAGATGGCATCAAAATCGACGGCCGCAGGTGCTGGCATTTCCCCAACCGCGCGACGCCCAGCCCCGGCACTCAACAACTCGCGCGCATAGACAAGGCCAATCTCACGGGGTTCACCTTCGGCAATCCGGTCAATGATCCCAGCCTCAAGCGCTTCCTTTGCACCGATGTGGCGGCCCGTTGTGATCATTTCCAGTGCCTTTTCGGTTCCCGCAACACGCGGCAAACGCTGTGTCCCTCCGGCACCCGGGAGAATGCCGAGATGCACTTCAGGCAGTCCCATTTTGGCTGTAGGCACAGCAATCCGGTAATGAGAGGAGAGAGCGACTTCCAGCCCGCCACCGAGTGCGGTGCCATGCATGGCAGAGACCACGACCAAAGGGGAAGCTTCGATGCGATTGCAGAGTTCCGGCAACCAGGGTTCCTGTGGTGGTTTGCCGAATTCCTTGATGTCAGCTCCGGCAAAATAGGTTCGACCATCCCCATAGATCAAAACTGCTTTTGCGCCTTCGCTCTCGGCACGCTCAATCCCAGACAGCAGCCCCTTGCGGATATCAACGCCAAGTGCATTCACTGGCGGGTTCTGCGCCTTGAGGACCGCAATCTCGCCTTCGAGCTGATATTCGATAGCATCGCTCATGCTTTTACCTTTCTAACTTCCGCAGGTCGGTCTGCGCCTGGCCCGCATCATTGTTCCCTCGATCTAGGCACAGCCGATCCCTCCCGGCCAAGCCTGACACAATTCTCTCACGCGAAACCTTACGTCATTGCCGCCAAGGTCTCTGGCCGCCACAAGTGACAGCCCCCTCTAAAATTCCGACATGCGGAATGATATTCTAGATTTTCGCAACAACCGTAGATGGACCTTGCTCCTGGAGCAAGTCGTTACCTGACGCAAAATCTAATCTTCCGGGATTTAGGGGGGCCTCACGAAAAAACGCACCCGTTTTCACGGATGCGTCCTGATGATTTGAATGACAACTCACCTTGTGAGCTATTTCTTGGCACTAACTACACCAGACCTGACCCAGGCATCAAAGATTTCCAACACTTTGGCAGAGAACTGCGCATCATTGATATGACAGTCCATCTCCACAAGGTCGGCATTATCCGGCACCGCTTGGCGCATCTCATCACAGAAAGCAGCCAGGCCCTCCGCGTCATGCAGCTCACCACCTGGCCGGTCCCACTCATTACATCCCTGATTGGGCAAAAGGAGGCTAACAGGTGCCTGGGCCGAGGAGAGTTTTACCGCAATCTCCTGCGCCACATGTCGGCGCTCATCAGCCTCTAGGACAGCGGAGGACAGAAGCCGATTATGGGCATGTACTGGGCGCCCCTCCAGTGGGTTAGGCACACCTTGCCATCCCACATAGTCGACCAGATCATAGCACCCCGGCGCCACCAGCTGCGGTATTCCGGATCGCCCTGCACTGGTCATTCGATCCCCCCCTGCCGAAAGCCCGCCAAAAAGATGGTTTGAAACCTCCTGCGGCGCGAAATCCATCACCGCAGCAAAAGCACCCTCACCTGCTAGGCTTTCAAAGGCACGCCCACCCATGCCGGTGGCATGGAACACCGCCACTTCGAAACCACGCTCTTCCAGCGCCGGTTTCAGGGTTACCATGTAGCGCAGCACCGTCTTGCCGAAAGAGGTCATGCCAATCAGCGGCCTGTCCCTACGCGGTGCCTCAACCGCACGGGCGGCGCCCAGCACGGCCCCTGCCGCCTGGCTGAGAGATGCCTTACAGATCGAGTTCAGCCCATAGAGCCCACCGGCCCAGAGGATCATCTGCACATCTGCCGGGATCCGTTCCGGCGGCATCAAGGGCGAGAAGGCCACGGTGGACACCACATATTTCGGCACACCCACAGGTAACGCTGCACAAAGGTCCAGCGCCAGATCGGTGCCCATGGTTCCGCCCAAAACGATAACTCCGTCAATGCGCCCCTCGCGATAGAGCTCCAACGCCTTGGCAGCAGATCCCGCCCCCATGATCTGCATGGCGGTGTTTTCATCACCGCTGGCGATGGCCTCAGCAATGGAGCTGCCTCCGGCCTCTGCAACCTGATGCTTACTAACATCTGTCGGGCGACTGGGGTCACCCAGCACGCTCACATCCATTGACAGAACCCTGCCGCCCTGGCCTTCGATCACTTCGGCCAGGTAATGCAGCTCGTCATCCTTAGTGTCGTAGGTTCCCGCAACCAGGATTGTCTTTTCAGCCATCATCTCACTCCTGGGACGCCGCAGGCGCCCTTCATTTCATCTTTCTCAAAGTACCCCGCCGGAGGCCACAGGTTTTGCCCGCAAAACCTGTTCCCCTTCCTAGCCTCACAGCTGGATCCAAGCGGTTTTCAGATCGACATATTTGTCCAATGCATGCAGCGATTTGTCATGACCATTGCCGGACTGGCCGACCCCGCCCAAAGGCACTGTGTTGTCGGCGCCACCATAGGTATTCACATGCACAACTCCTGCACGGATACCTGCAACCATGCGATGGGCGCGTGACAGATCCGCAGTCCAGACGCCTGCGGCCAGGCCAAAGTCGGTGCCATTGGCGAGGCGCAGCGCCTCGTCTTCGGTTTCGAATTTGGTTACGGCTAGGACAGGCCCGAAGACCTCGCGCTGGAACAGGGCGTGGTCGCGCGCCACATGGGTCACAATCGTGGGCGCCATATAAGAACCGCCGGTTTCTTCCAAAATGCGGCTACCGCCGGTCACCACCTGGCCTCCTTCGGCGCGCGCCATATCCATGAAGGAGAGATTGCGCCGCAACTGATCCTCGGAATTCACAGCCCCGATTTGAGTATCAAGTTCTAGCGGATCACCAACCCGCAGCGCCTCAGCCTCTGCTTTGAGCAGGGCTACAAATTCGTCATGCACCGAAGACTCGACCAAGAGGCGCGAACCCGCAACGCAGACCTGACCAGAATTGCGAAAAATCCCCATGGCAGAGGTCTTTGCCGCTTTTACCAAGTCCTTTGTATCAGCGAAAACAATGTTCGGGGACTTGCCGCCTAGTTCCAGGTAGCAGCGCTTCAGGTTGGAGCGCGCCGAGGCCTCCAGCAGCTTGCGCCCGGTTGCGCCGGAGCCGGTAAAGGTCAGCACATCCACACCCATGGAATTGGCCAAAGCTGCACCGGTCTCAGCACCGCTGCCGGTGACGACGTTCAGCACCCCGTCAGGCAAGCCGCATTCAGCACAAATCTCTGCCAGCCGCAGCAAGGAAAGCGAGGCGGTTTCTGCGGGTTTCAACACCACTGAATTACCCATGGCCAAGGCAGGCGCCAGTTTCCAGGCCCCGATCATCAGGGGGAAGTTCCAGGGCACGATGGCGCCGACCACGCCAACCGGTGCGCGATGCACCAAGCCCAGAACATCCGGCGCAGTTGGCGCCACTTCGCCGACTACCTTATCCAGGGCTTCGGCATAGTAACGGAAGGTTCCGGCCGCCGACCCCGGTTCCGCTTTCAGCGCCATGTTGAACTCGGTGCCATTGTCGCGCACGCCCAGAACCGCCAGTTCGACAGCCTCTGCCTCGATCTGGTCGGCAATACGGTGCAGGATCTTCTTCCGTGCGGCGGGGCTCTGTTTCGCCCAGCGGCCATCCTCGAATGCCCGCCGCGCTGCAGCGACAGCGCGCTCGACATCGGTGGCAGATGCCCCCTCCAGGGTGGTCAGAACAGACCCTTCAATCGGCGAAGTAACTTCGAGTGGCGCCCCCGAACCTCCTTCCCACGATCCTTCAAGAAAGAGTTTTTGCGGCGCCACAGGAGCTTGCCGAAGCTGGTTGATGCGGTTTTGGTCTGCCATTCGGCCTCCTTCAGGTCCCTGCGTTCTTTCCAAACGCGGCGGATATGCATCGCCAGGACCAAGATGATGATACAAAACAGAATAAATGCGATGGGGCGGTTGATGAAGTCCCAGGGTTCCTTGACCCGGGCCATGCCAGCGCGCAGCTTCACCTCCATGATACCGCCCAGCACCATGCCGAGAATAATCGGCACTGCGGGCAGAGCCAGGCGCTTCAGCACAAAGCCAAAGAAGCCAAAGCCCGCAGCGATCAGGCAATCGGTGGCAGAGTTGCGCAGAGAATAGACCCCCACAAAGCTGAGCGTCAGATGGCACGCCGAGAAAGCGGTTGGGGATGCGCACCACCTGGATCAGCGATTTGGTAGCAAAGAGCAGGAAGACAAGAACCAGGACATTCAGCACCAGGAGCGCTAGGTAGAGCGCGACGACAAAGTCCATATCGTTCTGAAACAGCCCCGGCCCCGGCACCACGTTATGCACGTAGAAGACAGAGAGCATCATCGCCGTCAGTGCCTCGCCCGGGATGCCCAGCGCCAGGAGCGGCACCATAGCGGCAGCGGGCACTGCATTGTTCGCCGTCTCTGCCGCAATCAGCCCTTCGGAGGAACCCTTGCCGAAATCCTGTGGGCGTTTGGAGCTTTTCTGCGCATAGGTGTAGGACATGAACTGTGCGGTGAATTCGCCGACGCCAGGGATCATTCCCATGAGCACCCCAAACCCGGCAGAAACACTTGCCACACGCGGATGCCGTGCCAGCTCCCGCAGGCCCTGGAACATGCCGCCGCGCAGCTTGGTCAGATGCACTTTTTCGTCGTCATCCATCAGGAGGACAAAGGCCTGGCTGATGGCAAAGAGCCCCAGGACCACCACGATCAAATTGACGCCGCCGCCCAGAAAATCCTGCCCAAAGGTGTAACGCTGGGTGTATTTCACCGGCTCCATGCCGATGGAGTTGAGGAAGATCCCGAGACAGGCCAGTGCCCCTGCGATCAGCGCCTGGCCGCGATGGGCCACCACCACCAAAAGCAACCCGAGAAGGGCAGCCAGGAAGATCTCACGGCTGCCGAACATCGGCGCCACCTTGGCCAGCACTGGCGCAAAGAGGATCAGGCAGATAACGGAAAAGATCCCGCCGAAGAAACTGGCGGAATAGGCCAGGCTGAGGGCCCGGCGCGGCTCGCCGCGCGCCGTCATAGGATAGCCGTCATAGGTGGTCAGCGCATTGACCGCTGTGCCCGGGGTGTTGATCAGAATGGCGGGAATGGCGCCGCCGTACATCGACGACCCATAGATCCCCAGGAGCACCGTCAGGCCTACAATGGGATCCATCGAGAAGGTTGCAGGCAGCAAGATCGCGATTGCCACCGCCGGACCAACACCCGGAATCGCGCCGATCAGCACGCCTCCGACAGAGCCCGCCAGCAGCGCCAGCGCAACGTCCCAGCGCATCAGAATGTCTATTGCAGATAGGATGAGATCCATGATTGGCCCCGGTCTTAGATCATTTCGTCAGAGATAGAGGATGAAGAAACTGCGCAGGGGTCCAGGCAGGTATTCATAGAGCAGCGCGCCCGGGATCCGGACAGACAGGAGCCCCTTGAACAGCACCACTACGGCAACAGCAAAACCGGCGCAGATCCACATCATGAAGCGGCTCCGATAGCCCATGCGGCGCGCGAGCAATGGGACAAAGGCAAGGGTAACAGGTAAGTAGCCGATCAGCGGCACCAAAAAGACATAGCCCATGAACCAGAGCGCATATTCCAGGCTGCGCCCCCATTGCCGCGCCTCCCAGAGGTCATAGCGAGAGACCCGGCGCCAAGGCAGTTGATAAAGGTGCAACGCCCCAAAGAGCACCATCCCCCCAAGACTGACTGCCGGCCAGAACCGTGGCTGGGCAAAGAGCTTGGTCTTTTTGACCCAGGCAGTTTGCTCACCGATCAGCGCCAGGAGCAGTGCTGACAGAGTCAGAAAGATCAGAGCAAAAATCAGCTGGCCGCGCCGGGGACCGGCAAAGCGGCGTTCTTGTTCCGTAGTCATGTCGGGAGGTCTTCTTTTCGCGCTTCAGGAGGCCTGAGAAATTGGCCGGGGCATACATTCTTGCCCCGACCCAGAGAGAAAGGGTTACTCCAGGATCGTGCCGATCTTGGCCATGGTGCTGATATCATTGGAGACGCGAGCAGCGCTCTCATCCGCGTTTTGCCAGTATACCAGCGCACCGGTTTCATCGGCGACGGCCTGCGCCCGTTCGCTGAACACGGTTTCCTGGGCCACGGCAATGATCTTGTCGCGCACATCCTGCGGCGTGTCCTTAGATACAAAAAGCCCGTTCCAAAGCGCGATGTTCAGGCTGGCGTCCAGCTCGCCGATCGCGGGCGCGTCCGGCACCAGCGGTATGCGTTGATCGGTAATGGAAACCAGCACCTTCACATCATCCAGGCAGGGCAGGATCAGTTGCAGCGTGGTGTTGATCACATCCGCATCACCAGAGGCCAGGGTATTGCAATCCAGCGCATCAAAGGCAGCATCAGAACCCCACTCAAAACCCGCGTTCTTGGCAAAAGCTTTGGTGACCTGAGTCGGGGTCAGCACATCGCCGAAATGCCCCAGAGCGACATCGTTTTCCTTGGCGTAAGAGGCCAGTTCTTCCATCGAACTGTAGGGCGCGTCGCCTGCTGCCGCGATGACAAAGGGATAGGTGAGGAAGATCCCGAGCGGATCAAATTTGGCCGGGGTCAGCGGCGGAATGTCGATCTGATGCCCCATGACTGGCACCCCAATCACGAAAGAGCCAACGGTGTAGCCATCCGCAGGCGCGTTCGCGACCTCGATCGCTCCCGGGAAAGGACCGCCGCCGCCGCCGGGCTTGTTCACAACGGCTGCTGCCACGCCGTATTTGGCCTGAAAGTCATCCGCAATCATCCGGGTCAGCACGTCCTCCAGATCACCGGGAGGCCACGGCACGATAAAATTCACCGGCTTTTCCGGGTACTCCGCCTGCGCGGCGACTGCGCTGAGTCCAAAAGCTGCCGCAACCGCGGCGCCCTTCACAAGATTTGTCAGTTTCATTTGCGTCTCCCTGTTTAGGCTGTCTTCTTCGATTGGTTCATTATTCGAACCATTGGTTTGAATTTAGATTGACAGCCCACCCGGTTATCTGTCAACAAAATAACATCCCGGGTGTTCCTTTTTCGCGAACACTCCGCAAAAACCAAGAAACGTGGGAGCCAGAACCCGATCATGGGAACCGTATCCAAAGCCCTGTCTTTGCTTAGCTTTTTTGCACCTGATCGCACCGAAATCGGGCTGAGCGACCTCACCCGCCTGTCGGGCATGAACAAGGCGACCGTCTACCGCCTTATGGCTGAGTTGCAGGAGAGCGGATTCGTGGAACAGGGTGAAAATGACCGCGCCTACCGGCTGGGACCGCAGGTTTTGCACCTGGCTGCGCTGCGTGAGGCCTCGACCCCGATTCTCTCTGTCTCTCGCCGTATCTTGCGCGAGTTGAGCGAGGAAACCGGTGAGACCACCCATGTCTCCCTTGGCCATGATGGCTGGGTTCAGACCCTCAGCCATGCCTATTCGCCGCGCCATGCCACCAAGGTCACCATGGAGGACGCGCAGACCGTGACCTACCACGCCACCAGCTCTGGCCTGGCGATTCTCGCCTATTCCGACCCGGAATTCGTGGACCGCATTCTCTCGCAGCCAATGACGGCGCATACACAGCTCACGCTCACCAGTCAGGACGAGATCAGGGCCAAACTGGAAGAAATCCGCAACCAGGGCTTTTCCAGCACCGAGGGCAGCTTTGAACTGGAAGTGCATTCCCATGCGGTGCCGGTCTTTGGCGCCGATGGCAATGCCCTGGGCGCATTGGCCGTCGCTGCCCCCTCTTCGCGCATGGACGCGCCTCAGCAGGCCAAGATCCGTGAGGCCCTTTGCCGGGCAGGCGCGGACCTGACCCATCGGATCGGGGGACGCCCCCCCGCCAGCTACACTTTCTACGAGGGGCACTGATGCCCCTCCTCGCCTTTTGCCTATTCCGGCCCCAAACCGGTCCCTCTCAGGAGTTCACCCCATGAAAGATTCCAATTTCCTCAAGGAACATAACGCCCGATCCATGTGGCATCCGATGACCCATCCGGCTGACAGCCTGGCCAATCCGCCAGCCATCATCACCGGTGCGCAGGGGGTGCGGATCACCGACATTGACGGGCATGAGGTCATTGACGCCGTGGGAGGGCTCTGGAATGTGAACCTCGGCTTTTCTTGCCAGCCCGTGAAGGACGCCATCACCACGCAGCTGGACGTGCTGCCCTACTATTCCACCTTCCGTGGAACAACCAATGATCAGGTGATCCAGCTGGCTGAAGAGCTGCGGGAGTTCTTTGCCCCGGATGGGCTCAGCCGCGCCTTCTTCACTTCCGGCGGATCGGATTCGGTTGAAACCGCCCTGCGCCTGGCCCGTCAGTACCATAAAATCCGCGGTGAGGCTGCGCGCACCAAGTTCCTGAGCCTAAAGAAAGGCTATCACGGCACTCACATGGGTGGCGCATCGGTCAATGGAAACGCCAATTTCCGCACCCAGTACGAACCACTCCTGCCGGGCTGCCACCACATTCCGGCGCCCTACACCTATCGCAACCCCTTCAACGAGAGCGACCCCGAGCGCCTGGCGCAGCTCTGCTTGCAGGCGCTGGAGGATGAGATTGCCTTCCAAGGCGCAGGCACCATCGCGGCCTTCATCATGGAACCCATCCTGGGGGCCGGTGGCGTCATCCCTCCGCATGAGAGCTTCATGCCTGGGGTCCGGGAGATCTGCTCCAAAAACGGCATTCTCCTGATCGCGGATGAGGTGATTACCGCCTTTGGCCGCACCGGCTCCTGGTCCGGGTCGCGCCTCTGGGGTGTGCAGCCTGACTTCATGTGCACTGCCAAGGCCATCACCAATGGTTATTTCCCCTTTGGTGCGGTGATGATTGCCGAGCATGTGGCTGAGATCTTTGAAAAGGACGAAAGCGGCAAGGCTGCCATCGGCCATGGCTACACCTATTCCGGCCACCCCGTGGGTGCTGCTGCGGCGCTGACCTGCCTTGCCGAGACCAAGCGCCTCAATGTGAAGGAAAACGCTGCGGCAAGGGGCCAAGAATTGCATCAGGGCCTTTTGCGGCTGCAGGAGAAGCATCAAGCCATTGGAGATGTGCGTGGTGGCCACGGGCTGATGTGCGCCATTGAATTGGTCGCGGACCGTGCCAGCAAGGGCCCAATCGACAAAAAGTCTGCAGGTATCCTGCAGGACACTGCCTATCGCAGCGGCGCCATGGTGCGGGTTTCCGGCCCTAATATTATCCTGTCACCGCCTCTTATCCTGACGGCGGAAGATGTTTCCGGAATCCTCTCCGCCCTCGACAACGGTCTCGCAGCCATCAGCTGACATAGCGACGGCGCGCGGGCGCAGCCGACCGCTGGTCGGCTGCCA
>NZ_AAYC01000004.1 GCF_000169455.1 Roseobacter sp. SK209-2-6
ATGCCCAACTGTGTAGGTTCTCCCATGGAGGAGCTAAAACAGGCGGGAGCTCCCGCGCCTTTGAACGGCATCACAGATACCATCCGCAGCCTTGGGCGCGGCAGCGCACCTTGCGGCGCGCTGTTTCAGCGTCCTTTCCAGACCGGATCGCGTTTTTCGGCAAAGGCGCGGGCGCCTTCTAGCTGGTCCTCGCTGGAATAAAGCACATCCACCGTCCGCAGCTGGCGCTGGGTAATGTGGTTCATCGCATCCTGGAACTTACTGTCCTCGGCATCGCGCACCACTTCCTTGATGGCGGCATAGACCAGCGGCGGGCCCGAGGCGAGCAGCCGTGCCAGCTCCCAGGCGCGGTCCATCAGCTGATCTGCGGGAAGGATCTCATTGACCAGGCCCCAGCGATTGGCCTCCTCGGCGCCAAACCAGCGCCCCGTCAGCAACAGTTCCATGGCGATGTGATAAGGGATGCGCTTGGGTAGTTTGATCGAGGCGGCATCCGCCACGGTGCCAGAGCGGATTTCCGGCAGGGCAAAGGTTGCGTGTTCCGCCGCCAGGATCATATCGGCCGAGATCGCCAGCTCCAGCCCGCCACCGCAGGCGATGCCGTTGACCGCCGCGATCACCGGCTTGTTCATGTCGCGCATCTCTTGCAGGCCGCCAAAGCCGCCCACGCCGTAATCACCATCGACCTCATCGCCATCGGCGGCAGCCTTGAGATCCCAGCCCGGGCAAAAGAACTTTTCGCCGCCACCGGTCAGGATCGCCACACGCAGCTCGGGATCGTCGCGAAAATCACGAAACACCTCACCCATGATCCGGCTGGTTGCCAGGTCGATGGCATTGGCCTTGGGCCGGTCCAGCGTGACCTCGAGAATGGCGCCAACGCGCCGGGTCTTTACGGGGCCATGGTCCGTTACAGCTTCACTCATCGCAAAATATCCTTTCTCCGCATCAGCGCATCTGCTGCCACAGCATCCTCTGGCGTGCAAAGCAGCGGGTTGATTTCGATTTCTTCAAGGCCAACCGGATCGGCCTGCACATAGTCCTGCACCGCCTGCACCGCCCGCAGGATCGCAGCTCGATCCGCCGCAGGCTGGCCGCGATAGCCTGCCAGCATTTTGGCCACCTTAAGCCGGTCCAGCGCCGCATTGACAGAGGCTTCACTCGCCGGGATCAACAACGAAGTGCTGTCGCCCAGGATCTCAGTCAGGGTGCCCCCAGCTGCCAAGGTCAGTACAAACCCATGCGCCGGATCCTTGACCACGCCCACCAGCAGTTCAGCCACCGCGCCGGTGACCATTTCCTCGACCAAAAACCGTTCCGCAGGCATCTGGCTGGCCGCCTCGCTGACAGCTCCGCCGGACGTGAGGTTCAGCACCACCGCCCCCGCTTCGGTTTTATGGGCGACACCTTCGCCCTTGAGTACCACCGGATAGCCGATATCTGCTGCGACTGCCCGTGCCGAACCGGGGGACCTGGCACGGATGGATTTTGGCACCCGCAACCCATAGTCAGACAACCGCTGCTTGGCCTCTGCTTCCGAGACAAGACTTGGCTCCACTGTTGGTGTTGGTAGCAAGAGCGGCGCGGCAGCAGGTGATGCAACCTGGCTGGCGGCAGCACAGGCGGTCAAGGCTTCGCGAAGACCGCAGAAGGGTACGACGCCTGCGGCCATCAACCGCTCCGCCACAGCCTCGGGCATCAGTTCCGGCAGGCTGGCCACCATGGCGACATTGGCGTCAGTCGCGGCACGCGCTCCAATGGCAGCCTCGATGGCGCAGTCCCAATCCTGCGCCGAACAACGGTCAGAACGGGGGAAATCGACAATCAGCAGGGTCATCGCCAAAGAAAGATCCATCATCGCCGCCCAGGCCTTGGTCATCGCCTCTGTATCGCGCCAGATATAGGTGTGATAGTCCAGCGGATTGGCCAGGGCCACCATCGGACCTAGGGCCGCGCGCAGATTGACCTGCTGAGTCTCGTTCAGCGGTGGAAAGACCACCGGCATATCATGACCGGTATCCGCCGCCAGGCTCGCCTCACCGCCGGAGCAGCTGATCGAAGCGATGCGATTGGACGGCAAAGGCCCGGTCACATGCAAGAGCTTCAGCACCTCCAGAAAAGACGGCAGGTCATCCAAACGCGGGATGCCCAAGCGTGAGAGCAAGGCTGAGGCACCCGCGTCACCGCCCGCAAGCGAGGCGGTATGAGAGATCGTTGCCGCCTGGGCTTCGGCGGATTTACCGACTTTCAGCGCGATGATCGGCTTGCCCAGAGCGCGGGCCTTCTCCGCCAGCGCCTCAAAGGCGCGCAGATCGCCAAAGCCTTCTATATGCAGACCCAGCGCGGTGACGCGGGTATCCGCCAGCAGTGCCTCGCCGATTTCAGCAATGCCGGACTGTGCCTGATTGCCGGCCGCCACTGTATAGGCAACCGGCAACCCACGCATCTGCATGGTCAGATTGATCGCAATATTGGAGCTTTGGGTGATCAGAGCGACGCCTTTCTCCACCCGCTTGCCGCCGTGCTGATCCGGCCAGAGCAGCGCACCGTCCAGATAGTTGATAAAGCCATAGCAATTGGGCCCCAGGAAGGGCATCTCCCCCGCCGCATCCAAGAGCTGTGCCTGAAGATCCGCGCCCTCTGCATCCTCGGCCTGAGCCTCCAGAAAACCAGAGGCAAAGCAGACCGCACCGCCAGCACCGCGTTCAGCCAGGGCGCGCACCACCTCAATGGTGGCAAAGCGGTTGACCCCAACAAATGTGGCATCCGGCGCCTCCGGCAGGCTGGTGACGTCCTTATAGGCGGGCAAGCCCGCGATCTCTTCTACCTTGGGGTGCACCGGGTAGATCTGCCCGGCGAACCCCATCTTGCTGCATTGTTCAATGACCAGTCGGCACCAGGCCCCGCCGCCGACAACAGCGATGGATTTGGGCCGAAACAGCCTGTTTAGAGACTTCATTTCTACTTATTCACCCGAATTGGCCCGGTCGATGTGACCCAGGTCCTGCTGCGGATTGATCCGGTCGCGCACGCGGGTCTTCAGCTCTTTCACATCCGGAAAGCCGCCGTCCCGCTTGCGCTCCCAGATCACCTCATCATTGAGCGTGATCTCAAAGATGCCTCCGACCTCTCCCGGCACCAATGTCACCGCGCCTAGCTGTTCCTGAAAGGTCGAAAGCAGCTCCTGCGCCATCCAGGCACCGCGCAGCATCCAGTTGCAGCCTATGCAATAGGTAATGGTGATCTTGGGTTTTTCGGGGTTGGTCGCAGCCATCAGTCAGCCTCCTAGCGCGCGTAGCATTTCGCGGCTGATAATATGCCGCTGGATCTCGCTCGTCCCCTCCCAAATGCGCTCAACCCGCGCATCGCGCCAAATTCTTTCCAGGGGCAGCTCATCCATCAGGCCCATGCCGCCGTGGATCTGGATTGCCTCATCCGCGACCATAGCCAGCATCTCGGTGGCCTTCAGCTTGGCCATGGACATATCACTCTCTGTGACGGTACCTTGGTCGAACTTCCAGCCCGCCTCCCAGGTCAGCAGATTTGCCGCTTTCAGTTCCAAAGCCATATCAGCAAGCTTGAAGGAGATACCCTGGAATTTACCGATCTGCTGGCCGAACTGCTTGCGCTCCACCGCATATTCAACCGAATGCTGCAGCGCCCGTTCAGCCCGGCCCAGGCAGGTGGCCGCAACCTGCAGCCGTGTGGCACCCAGCCAGGTGTTGGCAACGTCAAACCCTTTGTCTACCTCGCCCAGAATGGCGGAAGACGGCAGGCGGCAGTCGTCGAATTCCAGCACCGCATTGGTATAGCCGCGGTGGCTGACATTACCGTAGCCGTCGCGCACCTCGAACCCGGGCGTGCCTTTGTCGACAAAAAAGGCAGTGATCTTTTTCTTTGGCCCGCGCGGGGTCTCTTCAACACCGGTGGCCATAAAGCAGATGGCAAAATCAGCAATATCCGCGTGGCTGATGAAATGCTTGGTGCCGTTGAGGATCCAGTCATCCCCGTCCTGGCGGGCGCTGGCCTTCATGCCGCGCAGATCCGAGCCCGCATCCGGCTCGGTCATCGCCAGGCAGTCCCATTTCTCACCCTTCATGCAGGGGAAGAGATATTTCTCTTTTTGCTCATCGGTGCCGGCCAGCAGGATATTGGAGGGGCGCGCAACCCCGGTCCAATGCAGCGCATAATTGGCGCGGCCCAGCTCTTTTTCATACATCAGCCATGTCAGGGTATCGAGGCCGGCACCGCCAACCTCTTCCGGCATATTGGCCGCATAGAGCCCAGCTTGCATCGCCTTGGCCTGAATGTCCTTGATGACCTCCATGTCCAGATGGCCGGTGCGTTCGATCTCCAGCTCATGCGGGTAGAGCTCTTTTTCTACAAAGGCGCGGGTCGTCTCGACGATCATCGCCTGCTCTTCACTCATGCCAAACTGCATCGCGCATATCCTTCCGTTTCGCTTGCCGGGCAGCTTAGCGCCGGGCTAGGGTTATTTCGTGCAGATTTGGAAAATTTCATGCAAAGTTGGGTAAAAGATAACGCCGCAGTGCAGCAGATCGACCTGCTGCTCTTTGATGATTTCTCTGGTCACTGCCTGGCCAATACAGTTGAGCCGATGCGCGCTGCCAATACCCTGGCCAGGCGTCCGCTTTATGCCTGGCGCTTTGTCACGCTGGATGGGGCTTCTGCCACGTCTTCGGCGGGGATGGAGGTGCGCCCCGACGCCCGGCTTGCCGATTGCCGCGGTGAAATGCTGATCGCCCTGCCCAGCTATCGCTATCGCCGTTTTGGCACCCAGGCGGTGCTGCGTGGGTTGCGGGCTGCGGCCGGACGCTATCCCATCATGGCCGGCTTTGATGCCGGGGCCTGGCTCCTGGCTGCGGCCGGTCTTTTGGAGGGGCGGCAGGCTACCATCCATTGGGAGGAACTGCCCGGCTTTGCCGAGGATTTCCCCCAGGTTCAGGCGCAACGGCTGCGCCACATCCAGGACGGCGACCGGGTTACCTGCTCCGGCGCTATGGCGGCCTTTGACCTGATGATGGATCTGATTGGTCAGCACCATGGCCCGGCCCTGCGGCTTGAGGTTGCTGCCCTGTTTATGAGCCCGGAAGTGACCGAGGCACCCATTCAGACTTCTACAAGCCAAACCCCAGCGCGCAGCAGATCGGTAGCGCGCGCCCTCTCCCTGATGCAGGACCATATTGAGGCACCCCTCACGATCCAAGAGATCGCCCGCCGCCTGGGCCGCAACCGCAAGGATCTGGAGCAGCGCATGAAAGCCCAGCTTGGCGCCACGCCCCAGGCGATCTACCGGCGTTTGCGGCTGATACAGGCCAGAAAGCTGGTGTTAGAGACTGATTTGAGCATTTCGGAGGTCGCCCTGCGCAGTGGCTATGACAACCCTAGCGCCATGACACGTGCCTATCGTCAGGAGTTCGGCGCCACCCCGCGGCAGATGCGATCTGGCACCTAGGGCTTCGCCCTACAAAGTGCAACGTTTGCTTGTGAGTGCAGGGGCGGCGCCTGACCCTGGGTGGGTGCGAAAGCACCCTCCCGTTTTGCCGGAGGCGAACCTGCGGTTTGACGGGAGGGTCGGGCGCAGCCCCGCCGATCGGCCGGGCGGATACTTGCCGCAACTTACCCGAACATCCGTTTCTTACGGGCGCGGGTTTCGGCAGTGGCCTCGGCGCTGCCGTCGTGGAAGGTGCCGAACCAGCGGTCCCAGGGCATCTCCTGATTGCCGTAATTGCACTCGTAGTAACGGTGGTGCAACTGGTGATAGAAGGTGCCCAGCGCCAACCAACGCTTGTCCTTGATCAGGAGATCCTCATAGCCCGTGTGGCTCATCGCGGCACCCGGCCCCTGGAACACGATGTGGAAATAAAGGTGCAGCGGATGGCTGGCCACAACCCAATGCAGGCAAAGCGTGGTCAGATAGATGAAGTGCTCCACCGGATGCATCGAGAAGCCAGACCAGGGACCGATATTGACATTGCGGTGATGCAGGGAATGCACGCGTTTATACAAGAAAGGCTGATGCAGCAGCCGGTGCACCCAATAGAAGTGGAATGCCGACCACATCGGGATGATCACAAAGAAGGCCAGGAACCAGATCGGGCTCTCTGCGAAACTGATCACAGGGGTGTAGCCATTGGCCATCAGCCACATGGTCACAACCTGAAAGCCCGTCAGCTGCAGCACGCCAGAGCCCAGGGACCAGAACATATTGTCCTTCACCTGATCGCTGAAATCCCACAGTTTGTTGTTGCGGCCCTGATCCCGGCGCTCAAACTTGAGCTTTTTGCCCTGGCCCTTGCGGATGTAGAAATACCAGTGCAAGCCCCCGGCCACGGCGAAGATCATCACAAAATTGATCACCCAGATCTGCGCAATCCAGCCAAAGGCAAAGCTCTGCGCCGTCTCAAGCGAGGGGTAGAAGAACCACCAGAGCACAAAGGTCGCCCCCAGCATCAGCACCCGCTCGCTCAGCATCAGCCAATTGCGCATGAACCACAAAGCCAGCAAGGCGGGATTGGGCGGCCATCGGAAGATCGATGGGTTCTGTAGCGGCAAATCGGGATGGTAGTTCCACTCGGGGCTCATGTCTTCCATCTGCTGCGGCGGCTCACCTGAGGCGGCACTGCCCTTGTCAAAATCCGGAGTGATATCTGTCATTTTGGCTCTCCCAGCGGCCCGCTCCTCTGGCCGTCCTAAGTGGAATGGTGGGTGGCTCGCTCACTTGTGCAGCGGCTGCCAGCGGTCGAGTGCTTCCAGGAACTTCTCCTTTTCGCCCGCCAGCATGGAAATGTTCGTTGGCGCATAGGGGAAGTTGCCTGCCCGCACTTCACGGTGGAACGCTCCCAGCGCCGCTACGCGCTCTTCGTGGATTTGCTTGTGCAGCCGCCCGACCTGCTCGAATGCATGGGCGTGTTTTGGCGGCTTGTCCTCTTCGCTGGCTTCGCCGCAGATATCCGCTACAAAGGAAAAGACCGCATCCCCGCCGAGGCCAGAACCAAGCGAGAAGGTGACAACCGAAGTCTTTCTGTTCACCGCCTCCAGCACCTCTTCGGCGATGCACTCGGCCTCAACCGCGAAGACGCCTACGTCCTCCATCCGCTTCAGCGTGGTCCAGATCTGCATGGCCTCTTCCGCCTTGCGGCCAAAGGCACGCAATCCGCCGCAATGATGGCTGAAGGTCGGGATCAAACCGATGTGGCTTTGTACCGGGATACCCTCGGAGGCCATACGCTCCATCACGTCAAAGGAACGGAGGGTGTAATACATATCCGCCCCGCGGCGCATCGACTCAAAGGCATGGGCCACGATCTCATCATCGCTGCCGAACTGCGCCCAACTGGAGCCGGCGCCAGTGAAATGGCTGGGGGCCAATTCGCGCACATCCTCCATCTGCTCAGTGCCAACCACCAGAAGGTCGATCTCTGCCTCGACACAGGCCCGGATCTGATCCCGGTCCGCCGGATTGGCCATCGACAGGGTTGTGCCAGAGCCTTTGAGCGCCTTCAGATCGGCGATGGTATAGTTGCGGGTGGCGGGATTGCGGCTGAAATCATAGATCCGCTTCATCTTGCGGTGCCCTTTCTTGTCGAGTGTTTTGGTCCAGGCGGTAGGTAGCTCAACAGGTCCGGCCAAACTTCGGCCGGGGATCAGGATCGCCTGAAAGGCGTATAAATCAGGCTCTAATAAGGCCTATTGAGCGTAAGTGGAGCCTTCGCCGTCCAGGATCAGCTTGATTTCCCGCAGATGCGCTTCAGCCTGGCTTGGATAGTCTTCCAGCTCCTGCGCTGTCTTTTCAGCGATGTCATCCGACAGGATCCGCAGCTCTTTGCCGGTCTGCAGCGCGCGGATATAGGTCTCTGCCGCACGCTCGAAATAATAGAGCCGGTTCAGGGTATCCGCCGGGTCAGAACCAATCACCAAAACCCCATGGTTGCCCATGATCATGACCTTCTTCTTGGGGTCCGTCAGCATCGCCGCACAGCGCGCGCCTTCGCTCTCAAACGCCAGCCCGCCGAACTCTTCGTCGATGACATAGCGGTTGTAGAAGGTCGCGGTGTTCTGATCGATCGGCGGCAGGGTGCTGTCCGCCAAGGAAGCCAGCACGGTGGCATGGATCGAATGCACATGCATCACGCAACGCGCCTGCGGGCAGAGCCGGTGGATTGAGCCATGCAGCCCCCAGGCGGTCGGATCGGGCGCACCGGGTTTATCCATGGTTTCTGGATCATTGGCATCCAGAAATAGGAGGTTCGAAGCAGTGATGCGGGCAAAATGCATCTGATTGGCATTCATCAGGAACTGGGTGCCATCCTCATTCACCGCCAGGCTGAAGTGATTGGCCACCCCTTCGTGCATATTGAGCCGCTCGGTCCAGCGGAAGCAGGCCGCCAGATCCACGCGGTCCTGCCAATGGTCGATATTGGGACGCAGCTCGGTTACAGACATCGGGGCCTCCTGGGGTTCATTCCGCATTTCCTTGGTCCGCTAAAACTTGCGCGGCAAACCCCTCTTTGACCAACGAATAATTTGCGGTCTTGCCATTAGCCAAACTTATGGCAAACTTATACCCATGAAGAACTCTCTCCCGCCTTTGGGCTGGCTGCGCACCTTCGAAGCAGCGGCTCGGCATCTCTCCTTTACCGGGGCAGCCCGCGATCTGAACATGACGCAAAGCGCTGTCAGCCAGCAGATCAAAGGGCTGGAATCGCATCTGGGCAAGACGCTGTTTCACCGCCGCCCCCGGGCGCTGGAGCTGACACCCACCGGCACCACCTATCTGCCTGTGGTGCGGGAGGCCTTTCGCACCCTGATGAATGGCACCCGTGCCATTTCCGGTCCGCAGCAGAACGTGGTTCAGGTGCAAAGCAATATCTCCTTTGCGGTGCAATGGCTCAGCCCCCGGCTGGGCCGGTTCTATGACGCGCATCCGGATGTGCTCTTGAATATTTCGACCGAGATCTGGGAGCCGCGCGGCATGGCCGAGGGGGCGGATGTGGAGATCCGCTTTTCCCTAGGGCTGGCCGATACGGTGCGCGGCGAGCTTTTGCACCGGGAGCACTACTATCCGGTCTGCGCCCCTGGGTATGAGGTCATGCTGGAGGATCTGCATCAACACCGGCTCTTTGACTGTGCCAATCTGATGGCAAATTTCCCCGCCTGGGCCGAAGATCAGGGTCTGCCCTGGCCCAATCCGCCCGTCACCTATACCACCACCTATATGGCCTGCTTGCCAGCGGTTGTGGCAGGTGCTGGCGTTGGCATGGCCCATGACATCATGGCAGGGGATTTGCTGCGCCAGGGGCGATTGATAGCCCCCTTTGCTCACCGTGCCCCGGTGCCAGAGGCCTATTACCTGCTGCTTGCCCCCCAAGCTGAGCGCAGCACCAGTGCCAGCGCTTTTGCTGATTGGCTGCGCGGCGAGATCGCTTTGGAAAGCATCGGCCGAACGGACTGGCCTGAAGGGTTCAGGCAGTAAAAGCAGGATCTGCCAAACCTGCTGTGCAAGCGGCAGGTACGCGCCCGCCCGCCCCCTAATGGGTACGTTCGCCTCCGCTCAGCCGACAGCTTTTCGGTCCGAAGATGCCTCTGCCCTACTTGGGTCGGCTGGGCACCCAGGCATAGCCATTATCGCAGAGAATAAAGGCTTCTCTCAACCCATGAGGTTTGTCTGTTGGCTCCTGCAAAATCGTGAAGCCTGCTTCCCTGGCCTGTTCAACCGCAATATCAGGATCACTCTCATAGAGGCGGATTTCAATTCCCGCGCCTCGTGGTGGGTTTTCGGGCAAAAGCCCCAACAGGGGGTTTTTGGCATAGGTTCCATCGCTGTGGAGCTGAAAAATCTGCCCCTCATATGTCACGATCGCAAAATCCTTGCTTGGCTGATGGGCTTTCATCCCAAAAACAGTCTCTAAAAAGGTGATTTCAGCAAGTACATCCCGAACAACGAGGTTCAAACCTATGCCTCGCAATGACCTGCCAAAGCTATCTGCATCCACGCTACCCAGATCCATCACCAGTCTCCTTGACCTTTTGCACAGAGAATTTCAACCTCTGGATGTTCACTCCAATCCCGGTGTCATTCTCTTGTCAATTAAATAGGTCTTTCTAACAAAGACAAAAAAGCGGGGCTTGAACTCCGCCGCGCAATCATAACAATTGGCACATGACAGACACTGCATTCCCCAGCTGGCCCGACACCGCTCCCCAATTGATCGAAACCGCCGCAGGCCGAATCCCGGCCGATACCGTCATTCGCGGCGGCAAATGGGTCAATGTGCATACCCGCGAAGTGCTGGACAATCACGACATCGCCATCAAATCCGGCCGCATTGCCTATGTGGGGCCGGATGCATCATATTGCACCGGGTCTGAGACAGAGGTGATCGAGGCCAAGGGCCGCTACATGATGCCCGGTCTCTGCGATGCCCATATGCATATCGAGAGCGGCATGCTGACCCCGGCGGAATTTGCCCGCGCGGTGATCCCCCATGGCACCACCACCATGTTCACCGATCCGCATGAGATCGCCAATGTTCTGGGTCTTGAGGGCGTACGGCTGATGCATGACGAGGCGCTGTTGCAGCCGGTCAATATCTTTACCCAGATGCCCTCCTGCGCGCCTTCTGCACCGGGGCTGGAGACAACGGGTTATGAGATCACCGCCGAAGACGTCTCCGAAGCCATGTCCTGGCCCGGTATCATCGGGCTGGGCGAGATGATGAACTTCCCCGGCGTGGCCAATGGCGATCCCAAGATGCTGGCCGAAATCGCCGCCACCCAGCGCGCCGGAAAGACCGTGGGCGGGCATTATGCCTCACCGGATCTGGGACCGGATTTTGCCGCCTATGTGGCGGGCGGGCCGGCCGATGATCACGAGGGCACCTGCGAGGCCGATGCCATTGCCCGGATGCGCCAGGGCATGCGCGCCATGGTGCGGCTGGGTTCTGCCTGGTACGATGTTGAGGCGCAGATCACCGCGATCACCGAAAAGGGCCTGGATCCGCGCAACTTCATCCTCTGCACCGATGATTGCCACTCCGGTACTCTGGTCAATGACGGGCATATGAACCGGGTGGTGCGCCATGCCATCGACTGCGGCTGTGATCCTTTGATTGCCATCCAGATGGCAACCATCAATACGGCGACGCATTTCGGCCTCGAGCGCGAGCTGGGCTCGATCACGCCCGGCCGCCGCGCCGATGTGATCCTGACCTCGGATCTGAAGACCCTGCCGATCGAGCTGGTTATCGCCCGCGGCCGGGTCGTGGCAGAATCAGGCTCTATCAAGGTAGAATGCCCGCATCTCGACTGGCCCGACAGCGCCCGCGGCACCGTGCATCTGGGCCATGAGCTGACCGGCAAAGATTTTGAGATCAATGCGCCGGAGGGCGCCAATGCCGTCACCGCCAATGTCATCGGCATGGTAGAAAACCAGGCGCCGACCAAGGCACTGAAGGCTGAGCTGCCGGTGCGCGACGGGCTGGTTGAGGGCGACGGTGAAACTTGCCAGATCGCCCTGGTCGAGCGTCACCGCGCCACCGGCGGCGTCACCAACGCCTTTGTCACCGGCTTTGGCTATCAAGGCAAAATGGCCATGGCCTCCACCGTGGCCCATGACAGCCACCACATGATCGTAGTGGGCACCGACCGCGAGCAGATGGCCCTGGCCGCCAACCGCCTGGCCGAGGTCGGCGGCGGCGTCACACTCTTCCGCGACGGGGAGGAGCTGGCCCTGGTTGAGCTGCCGATTGCAGGCCTGATGTCCGACAGCCCTGCCACCGAGGTGGCCGCCAAGGCGCAAAATCTGGGTGAGGCCATGGAGGCTTGCGGCTGTGCCCTCAACAACGCCTATATGCAGCATTCCCTGCTGGCCCTGGTGGTGATCCCGGAACTGAGGATCTCTGATCTGGGCTTGGTGGATGTCCGCACCTTTGAAATGATTCCGGTGATCGAGAGTAACGCATGACCCCAACCGCACCCGAAACCGTGACCAAATACCCGGCAGAGATCGCAGCCGAGAACTTCACCGATGCCGCCAAGGCGGTGGACCGGCTGGAGGAGCTCTATAAAGCGGCCACCGATTTCCTCTGCGATGAGTTTATGCAGAGCATGGGGGCGGGCGAGGCGCCAGAGAATCGCATCCGCGCCTTTTACCCGGAGATCCGTTTCACTACCTCCAGCTATGCCCAGGCCGACAGTCGCCTCAGCTATGGCCATGTCTCCACGCCGGGCACCTATGCCACCACGGTGACGCGGCCGGATCTGTTCCGCAACTACCTGATCCAGCAGATCGCGCTCTTGATCAAGAACCACGGACAGCCGGTCACGATCGGCACGTCCGAGACGCCGATCCCGGTGCATTTTGCAGTGGCCTCGCGCCCGGATCTGACCGTGCCACAAGAAGGCGCAGCGGGGTTCACTCTGCGCGACATCTTTGATGTGCCGGATCTCTCGACCACCAACGACGATATCGTCAATGGCACCTATCATGCCGAAGACGGCATCGGCCCGCTGGCGCTGTTTACGGCGCAACGCATCGATTACTCGCTGGCGCGGCTCAGCCATTACACCGCCACAAATGCCGAGCATTTCCAGAACCACGTGCTGTTCACCAACTACCAGTTCTACGTGGCGGAGTTCGAGGCCTATGCCCGCGCTCAGCTGGCGGATCCCAAAAGCGGCTACACCAGTTTTGTCAGCACCGGCAATCACGAGATCACCACCGCGGACGAGGAGATCCCCGAGGTCGCCAAACTGCCGCAGATGCCGACCTATCACCTGAAGCGCAAGGACGGTAAAGGCATCACCCTGGTAAACATCGGCGTCGGGCCTTCGAATGCCAAAACCGCCACCGATCATATTGCGGTGCTGCGCCCCCATGCCTGGCTGATGGTCGGCCATTGCGCCGGCCTCAGGAACACCCAGGCGCTGGGGGATTTTGTCCTGGCCCATGCTTACCTGCGCGAAGACCACGTGCTGGATGACGACCTGCCGGTCTGGACCCCGATCCCGGCGCTGGCGGAAATCCAGATTGCCCTGGAACAGGCGGTGGCCGAGGTCACCGAATATGAGGGCTATGACCTCAAGCGCATCATGCGCACCGGCACCGTCGCCACCATCGACAACCGCAATTGGGAGCTGCGCGACCAGTCCGGCCCGGTGCAGCGGCTCAGCCAGTCCCGTGCGATCGCCCTGGACATGGAGAGCGCCACCATTGCCGCCAATGGCTACCGTTTCCGGGTCCCCTATGGTACCTTGCTTTGCGTTTCGGACAAACCTCTGCATGGCGAACTGAAGCTGCCCGGCATGGCCTCTGAGTTCTATCAGACACAGGTTGCACGCCATCTGCAGATTGGAATAAGAGCTATGGAACAGCTCAGATCCATGCCGTTGGAGCGTCTCCACAGCCGGAAACTGCGCTCCTTTGACGAGACAGCCTTCCTCTGAGGGGAGTTTTCCACTGTTTTCTGTGAAAAAACGCAGTTTTTCGCTTGGTTTCCCTACACTACGCGTTGTGTTCGTACACAACATAACGATAATGTTGCGCGATGAGGCCCCACAGTTCGGGCAGTTTAAGGAGACCTGAGAATGTCCAAACCGATGACCAAAACACAGCTGGTAGCGACTCTGGCTGAGGAAATGGGCGCAGACAAGAAAACCGCAGGCGCGGCATTGGAAGCTGTTTGTGCGCTGATCACCCGCGAAGTATCGGGCGGTGGTGCTGTGACCCTGCCAGGTGTTGGCAAGATCTATTGCCGCGAGCGCCCCGAGCGCGAAGTGCGCAACCCCGCCACCGGCGAGAAGTTCATGAAAGAAGCCGACAAGGTTGTGAAAATGACCATTGCCAAGGCTCTGAAGGACAGCGTCAACGGCGAAGCCTGATTTCGGTCAGGACCACCGGTTACGAGTGAGGGTCGCTTTCAGCGGCCCTTTTTCTTTGCCCATTGTCCAGCCCCGGTCACTTTCCAGGCCAACACCCGCAGCTGGGCTTGACCTTTCGGTATTTTCAGGAAACGGATTGCTTTGTTAAGAGCCTGACCGCCCGCCCTTGGGCACCGGACGGGGAAACGGGAGGAGAGAGCTGGATGGATCTGCGTGCAATTGCCATGGGGCTGGCCTTTGCCCTGATGTGGTCCTCTGCCTTCACCTCAGCCCGGATCATTGTGATGGATGCCTCGCCGCTTTTTTCTCTGGCGGTGCGGTTTCTGATTTCCGGACTGATCGGCGTCGCCATTGCCCGCTGGCTCGGTCAAAGCTGGCGCCTCACCCGCGGCCAGTGGAAGGCCACCATTATCTTCGGCGTCTGCCAGAACGCGCTGTACCTCGGCCTCAACTTTGTTGCCATGCAATGGATCGAGGCTTCTCTGGCCGCCATCATTGCCTCCACCATGCCGCTCTTGGCTGCGCTGGCCACCTGGATGATTTTCGGAGAACGTATCCGCCCCCTCGGCCTCTTGGGTCTGCTGGCAGGGCTCGCAGGTGTTGTACTGATCATGGGAACAAGAATCGGCGCCGGGGTGGATTTGTTCGGCGTCTTCCTATGTGTCATTGCTGTTCTGGCCCTGACCATCGCGACATTGGCGCTGCGCGGGGCCACCTCCGGGGGGAACTTCATGATGGTGGTGGGCCTGCAAATGCTGATTGGCTCTGCCATCCTCTTTGCCGCGGCCCCCTTGAGTGAAGAGATCTTTGTCAATCCGACCCTGCGGCTTGGCCTTGCCTTCGCCTATACCACCATTGTGCCTGGGTTGATGGCGACTTTCATCTGGGTGCTTCTCCTGAATCGGATCGGCGCTATCCGCGCCGCTACATTCCACTTCCTCAACCCCGTATTCGGCGTCGCCGTCGCCAGTATGCTGCTGGGGGAGCGTCTTGGCATGCTGGACCTGATCGGCGTTGCCATCGTCACCCTGGGCATTTTGGCGGTTCAGCTCTCGCGCCAGCCGGCCCGCACCAATTCGGATTCGCTATCGGTCAAGAACTGACAGACCTACACAGGCGCGCGAGGAGATTGAAATCTTCTTTGATATTCCTGTTAGAACACCCATCTTGGGCGCAAGAAACAAAGGCATCACCAAAGAGATGCCAAAGACGGAGGCCAGAATGACAACATACTTCAAAGACCCAAAGGCCATCGCTACCCTGTCCAAGGAAGAGTTCCACGTCACCCAGAACTCAGGTACCGAACGGCCGGGCACCGGCAAGCTACTCTACAACAAGGAGGCAGGGATCTATGTGGATATCGTCTCCGGCGAACCTTTGTTTGCCTCATCGGACAAATATGAATCTGGCTGCGGCTGGCCCAGTTTCACCAAACCGATTGAACCCGCTCATGTGAGTGAGCTGGAAGACCGGGCATTGGGTATGATCCGCACAGAAGTACGCTCCACTCACGGTGACAGTCACCTTGGACATGTCTTTCCGGACGGGCCGCGGGATCGGGGCGGGCTCCGCTATTGCATCAATTCAGCCTCGCTGCGCTTCGTCCCTCTGGCGGAGATGGAGGCAGAAGGCTATGGCGCCTATATCGATCAAGTGGAGGACAGATCATGAGCAACAGGGAACGCGCGGTTCTTGCAGGCGGCTGCTTTTGGGGCATGCAAGATCTGATCCGCAAGCGCAAAGGCGTGCTGGAAACTCGCGTTGGCTATACCGGTGGTGATGTCGCCAATGCGACCTATAAGAACCACGGCAGTCATGCAGAGGGGATCGAGATCATCTATGATCCCACCCAAACTTCTTTTCGCGAACTGCTGGAGTTCTTTTTCCAGATTCACGACCCCACCACACCAAACCGCCAGGGCAATGACATCGGCACCAGCTACCGTTCGGCGATCTATTATGTAGATGCGGATCAGAAGGCTGTAGCCGAAGATACCATCGCTGACGTCAATGCATCCGGTCTCTGGCCCGGGACGGTGGTGTCAGAGCTTGCGCCCGTGGGTGATTTCTGGGAAGCGGAACCAGAGCATCAGGACTATCTGGAGCGCCTGCCCAATGGCTATACCTGCCATTTTGCCCGTCCGGACTGGGTTCTACCAAAACGCGACAAAGCGGCTGAATAGCCTGTATTAGAGCCTGATTTTCGCTCGCGACTTCAACAGATCAGCCCGGCCCCGTTGGCCGGGCTTCTCGTTTGGGAGCCTAGTCTTCAGCCACACGCGGGCGACCACTGGCTTCTACAGTCAGGGTTGCCTCGACAAAGACCTCACGCGCTTCGACTTCGGCGGTGCGAATGTCACGCTCCACGTGAATGTGAATATCCTCAGCACCTGCAGCCTCTGCTTCCCGGCGCGCTTCGGCCTCCAGCGCAGTTTCAAGCATCGACAACGCCTCTTCGGAACTGCTGAAATCCTCTGGCCCGGCCTCCAGATAGACACGGAACTTCCCTTCCGCGGGGGAAGTCACGCTACCACTTTTACGCATGGTGACGCGCCCCACAACAGCACCGATCGCATTGGCGACACCTGCATGTTGCGGCAGCAGCATCCGGCATTTCAAGCGTTCGCCAACTGCGGGATAATAGCTCGAGGCAGAGGCCCCCAGTCCAACCACATCGATACTCATTGCAGTATCGATTGCCAGGATCCCTCGATGCCCATTCAAACCTCGCAGGGTTAGAACATGGCGAGCCAGTTCCGCAGGAGGCAGCCCGAAATCGTCTGCCTCTTCCGCAAAGGCAGATTCCAGAAGCGTCAAAGTCGTTTGCTCTGTCAGCTGATCCACGATCATCTGAGCCAGAACATAAGGATCCTTAGCCAGGGTATCGCCACTGCCAACCCGGCGACGAGCAAAGAGGGTAAGAGCCTTTTCAGCGGCCTCTTTGTCCCAGGCCTCCACACGGCCTAAAACATGGCTTGCATCCGATGGGGTCACACCGGAAACCTGCACCAGCCCGCGATCCACAAGTCGGCTCAACGCTCCATGTTCCATTCGGGTGCGCAGAATGCTTCCTAGCGGGTGTACTTCGGTGCCGATACGCCCCAGAAGCATATGTTCCCGTTCTCCCAGGCCCACCGCTGGCATACCAACCATGGCACGCACGAATTTCCCGTCGTGCTCCCCCACCACCGGGGCATTCAGTGCCTTGTCCAGTGCCGCATGAACCACCTCCGGCGCTTCCGAAGCAATCAAGGAGACCGGCACCACCCGGCGCGGGCCCAGGGAGAGCCCCCCCTGCAATCCACTGCTTTGGATATGCACCTGACTGTCACCGCCCAGGCCGGTGGTGCGCATGGCGACAGCTTCTACCATGGTACGGAATTCACCCACACGGGCGCCTGCGGGATCAATCGCGGGCTTTCCGTCTTTGATCAGGGCAACGTCAGTAGTGGTGCCACCAATATCACTGACCAGCGCGTTCTCCGCCCCAGTCATCCAGCGCGCGCCAACGATTGAGGCTGCAGGACCAGACAGGATGGTTTCAATCGGGCGTTCTCGCGCCTGTTCCGCGGACATCAAGGCGCCATCACCCCGAACAACCATCATCGGAGCGGTAATGCCCAGCTCCACCAGCGTATCCTGCGCCCGCCCAATCAACCGATCGATCATCCCGATGAGGCGCGCATTCAGCACCGCAGTCACCGCCCGTTTGGGGCCATTCAGTTTGGCCGAAAGCTGATGCGAACAAGTGACCGGTGCCTGGGTCATTTCGGTGATGATCCGTGCCGCCTCCTGCTCATGAGCCGGGTTACGAGTGGCAAAGAGTGAAGCCACGGCGAAGCCTGACACACCTGCCGCTTCAGTCTCTAAAAAAGCTCTTAGGGCCTCTGTGTCTAGTGGGGTTGCCTCACCACCAGCGTGATTATGCCCCCCCGCCAATACCAGAGCAGGATCCCCCTTCAGGGCGTCTTTCAGCCCATGACGGTCCAGATCTTCGGGTGCAAACCCGATATAAATCAGGGCGACACGGCCTCCCTGCCCCTCAACCAATGCATTGGTTGCCAAAGTCGTGGAAAGCGCCGCCATGGAGACCTCAGCCGCCGCACAGCCAGATTGATCCAGCACCGCCCGGATTGCCCCACCAACGCCGATGGCAAGGTCTGCGCGTGTGGTCAGCGATTTGGCCGAAGCAATCACCTCTTTCTCATCACGGATCAGCACCGCATCCGTATAGGTTCCACCTGTATCAACGCCCAGCAGCAAGGCCATGGGTTATCCTCCGATCCATTCGCCGGACCGGTCTAACGCCTATTTGAGACACGTCCATCCTGTTTGCGTCATGAAAGCTGTTGAACCGCCCAAAGCGCAGCATCCGCGACCGTTGGATCAGGGTCATCGATTAGGTCCTGCGCGATACTGCGCAGTTCCGGCAGATTGGAATTGCCGATTGCATAAAGAACATTGCGGACAAAGCGATCCCGTCCAATACGTTTTATCGGTGAGCCCGAGAAAAAGGCCCGAAAAGCAGCGTCATCCAGCTGCGCCAGTTCCGCCAGTCTGGGTGCTTGCAATTCGTCCCGCGCGGCATAGCGCATGTCGCTTGCTGCGACCGCGAATTTGTTCCAAGGACAGGCCGCTAGGCAATCATCGCAGCCATAGATCCGGTTCCCCAGTTTGCTGCGCAGCTCTTCATCGATGGGGCCTTTGTGCTCAATCGTCAGATAAGAGATGCAGCGCCGCGCATCCAACTGATAAGGCGCAAGGAAGGCCTCTGTTGGGCAAGCGCTCAGACAGGAGGAACAGGATCCACAGCGATCCGGCTCTGCACTGTCTGCAGGCAGATCCAAAGTTGTGAAAATAGAGCCTAAAAAGGCCCAATTACCCCAATCGCGGCTGACAAGATTGGTGTGCTTACCCTGCCACCCCAGACCCGCCGCCATCCCCAGTGGCTTTTCCGGAACCGGTGCCGTATCGACAAAGACCTTCACCTGGGCCTCTTCGCCCTGCTTTTTGGCTTGATCAATCAGCCAGCGCGCCAGTCGCTTGAGGCGCTTCTTGACCAGATCATGGTAGTCCTTGTTTCGGGCATAGACCGAGACCGCGCCACGGTCCGGGCAGCCTACGACCTCCATAGGATCCGCATCCGGAGTGTAACTCTCCGCCAACATGATCACCGAACGCGCTTCGGGCCAAAGGACACTTGGGTCACCACGCCAGTGACTGCGGTCGGCCATCCAGCCCATCTGCCCGTGCAGCCCGGCGTCAAGGAACTGCTGCAAGCGATCCGGCACCTGAGGCACATCCCAGGGTCGACAGATACGGCAAGAGACAAAGCCCTCTTCCAAGGCCTGTGTAACCAGCCTGTCTTTGAGTTCGCGTGTCATTCTGGTGCCATATCCCGGTGCCTGAACGCCCCAGCGGCGTCGTTAGAAATCCAGATCGGTGTAATGTGGCGGCGGGCGGAAACCCGAGATCTGGTCCGCTAGGATCGAACGAAAAGCGGGACGTGACTTGATCTTGGCGTACCAGTCCTTGACCACAGCCGAGCGGTTCCAGTCCACATCCGAGATATAATCCAGCGAGGACAGATGCGCCGCAGCGGCAAAATCTGCTAGGGTCATGGCGTCCCCGGCCAGCCAGCGTCGGTGCTCCAAAAGCCAGGCCATATAGTCCAGATGGTATTTGATCGCCTTGGCCCCGGCTTTGACATTGCGGCTGTCGGGGTAACCCTCCCCGGTTACCTTTTTATTGACCCGCTCATAGAGCAGCTTGGAGGTGACCTCATGGTGGAACTTGTCGTCAAACCAGCTAACGAGGCGGCGCACCTCATAGCGACCATCCTGATCGCTGGGCATCAGCGGTGGGTTCGGGCGCGTCTCTTCCAGATATTCACAGATCGCAGCACTCTCTGACATCATTTTGCCGTCCAGGCGGACCACTGGCACCTTGCCAGCCGGGTTGCGACGCAGAAAATCGGTATCCTGCTCCCAGTAGCGTTCTTCCACCAGTTCAACTTCAATCTTCTTTTCCGCCAGTGACAGGCGGACCTTCCGGCAAAATGGGGAAAGCGGAACATGATAGAGGCGTGCCATGGCCTGTGCGGTCTCCGGACATTTAGAGGGTCTCAATCCAGAGATGCCCTGCTGAGAGGAAAACTTCAATCCTCGAAACAGGTGGAACGTCCATCTGCGCGGATGGTAGCCGCACCATCCATGATCTGCGCCGCCCGGCGGCTCAGCGATTTACTGGGGCGCGAGGCTGAGCGCGCCTTGGGATTGGGCAGGACCGCGGCGAGCAAGGCCGCTTGACGGGCACTCAACTCATCCGGGCCGATGCCAAAATAGTGGCGCGCGGCTGCCTCTGCGCCAAAGACCCCCTCGTCCAGTTCGGCCACATTGAGATAGACCTCCAGGATACGACGTTTGCTCCAGATCGCCTCAACCAAGGGGGTCAATAGGGTTTCCAGGGCCTTGCGGCCCCAGCTGCGGCCCTGCCAGAGAAAGACATTCTTGACCACCTGCTGGGAAATCGTCGAAGCGCCACGATGGCCACCATCCGCGATCGCAGCCCGAATCGCGCGGACATCTATGCCCCAGTGCAGGCAGAAACGCGCGTCCTCCGCTGCTACAACAGAGCGCGCAAGCACCGGGGACATCTCCTCTAACGGTACCCACATCCGATCCACCTCGCCTAAACGGCGGCTCTCGCTCCAGATCGTATGAGTTGTGGGTGGGTTCACGACCGAAAACAGCAAGACCAGAAACAACATCAAAACCGAAAATCCCAAAAGGGCGCGAAAGGCCCAGCGACGAAGCCAAAGCAATGGTCGGAGCAGCTGCTCTTTGAGCCAGGGCTTCAAGCCCTTCTTTTTTGTTTTCTTTGATGCCTTTGCCATGATCTTTCTATAGGCGCAGGAATTTCATTTCACAAAGGGTCTCGTGCTTATCTGCTGGTAACGGCGTGACAATGCCACAGGCCGGGCAAGCAAAACCGCGCTGGACTATTAAACATAGAAAAACCCCGCAGGCCTGAACCTGCGGGGTTTGGCGTTTGAAGATCTTGCAGAGGATCTACTCAGCCGGGACTGCGGGTTGCTCCAAGCTCAATGGCTGTGGCAGCTTATTCAGCATCTCCTTGGGGCAGACTTGCAGGAAGTTGCCTTTCTCCAGATCCCAGTGCTGAAGGATTTCCGCGGCCTTACGGCTACCGGTTTCCTCCAGGTGGCGGGTGATCAAGCCTTTCAGCTCTTCTTCCCAATGCGCCACTTCCACGGAATTGGTGACCAGGCTCTCCATGTTCATCAGCGTCTCCGCCTTACCTTCCGGATCATAGAGATAGGCCATGCCCCCGGTCATGCCCGCGCCAAAGTTGGCGCCGATGGAGCCGAGGATCACCGCAATGCCGCCGGTCATATATTCGCAGCCGCAGGCACCGCAGCCTTCGATCACCACCTTGGCACCGGAGTTGCGGACCGCAAAGCGCTCACCGGCGCGGCCGGCCGCAAAGAGATAGCCATCGGTGGCGCCGTAGAGAACGGTATTGCCGATGATGGTGTTCTCGGAGGCGGTCAGCGGGCTGATCTGTGCCGGGCGCACCACGATGGTGCCACCGCTGAGGCCTTTGCCGACATAGTCATTGGCATCACCTGAAACTTCCAGCTTCAGGCCCGGTGCGGCGAAGGCACCTAGCGACTGGCCGGCAGAGCCCTGCAGCTTTACCGTCAGGTGGTCTGCCTGGAAAGCATTTCGCATGCCAAAGTTCTGCACGATGTGGCTAGAGGTGCGGGTGCCCACGGTCCGGTGGGTGTTCTGCACCGCGTAAGACAGCTGCATTTTCTCACCATCCTGTAGGAAGCGGGCGGCATCGCGCACGATTTCCGCATCCAGCGTATCCGGCACCGCGTTACGGTCCTTGTCGCGGTTATAGACAATATTGGCAGAGCCATCGACGGTGATCAGCAGCGGATTCAGGTCGAGGTCATCCAGATGCGCAGATCCGCGCGAGACCTGCGCGAGAAGATCCGCTCGGCCAATCACCTCATCCAAACTGCGTGCACCGATGGAGGCGAGGATCTCCCGCACTTCCTGCGCATAGAAAGTAATGAGGTTCACAACCTTGTCCGCATTGCCGGTGAACTTGCCACGCAGGGCTTCGTCCTGAGTACAAACGCCCACCGGGCAGGTGTTGGACTGGCACTGGCGCACCATGATGCAACCCATAGCGATCAGCGCAGCAGTGCCGATGCCGTATTCCTCAGCACCCAGCATCGCCGCCATGACGATATCGCGGCCGGTGCGCAAGCCCCCGTCGGTGCGCAGGGTGACGCGGTCACGCAGGTTGTTCATTGCCAACACCTGATGCGCCTCGGTGAGGCCCATTTCCCAGGGCAGGCCCGCGTATTTGATTGAGGTCGCAGGAGAGGCACCGGTGCCGCCATTGTGACCGGACACCAGGATCACGTCGGCCTTAGCCTTGGCCACACCGGCAGCAATGGTGCCCACCCCGGAAGAGGCTACCAGTTTCACCGTCACCTTGCAGCGCGGGTTGATCTGCTTCAGGTCATAGATCAGCTGCGCCAGATCCTCGATCGAGTAGATATCGTGGTGCGGCGGCGGCGAGATCAGGGTCACGCCCTTGGTGGAGTGGCGCAGACGGGCGATAAGGTCGGTGACCTTCATGCCCGGCAGCTGGCCGCCCTCACCGGGCTTGGCACCCTGCGCCACTTTGATTTCCAGCTCTTCGCACTGGTTCAGGTATTCGGCGGTGACACCAAAGCGGCCCGACGCCACCTGCTTGATCTTGGCGGATGGGTTGTCGCCATTGGGCTCCGGCACGAAATGCGCCGGATCTTCGCCGCCCTCACCCGAGTCGGATTTGGCGCCGATGCGGTTCATCGCCACGTTCAGGGTCTTGTGCGCCTCGGGGCTCAGCGCGCCCAGCGACATGCCAGGGGTGACAAAGCGCTTGCGGATCGAGGTGATGCTCTCGACCTCTTCGATCGGCACCGCTTTGCCCAGGGGTTTGATGTCCAGAAGGTCGCGCAGATGGATCGGCGGGTTCGACTGCATTTTGGCAGAATACTGCTTCCACATCTCATAAGAGGCGCGGTTGCAGGCCATCTGCATCATATGCATCGAGGTGGCTTCCCAGGCGTGGGTCTCGCCGGATTTGCGCGCCTTGTAGAAGCCGCCGATGGGCAGGATGTTTTCTGCCGATTTCCAGCCCTTGGCGTGGATCTCCACCGCCTTGGACTGAATGCCGGTGACACCAATGCCGGAGATGCGGCTGGTCATGCCGGGGAAATACTCGGCACACATGGCACGGCTGAGGCCCACGGCCTCAAAGTTCAAGCCGCCGCGATAGGAAGAGACCACCGAGATGCCCATCTTTGCCATAATCTTCAGCAGACCCTGATCGATCGCTTCACGGTAGCGGGCCACGTTTTCTGTCAGACTGCCGTCCAGCAAGCCGCGCGCGATGCGGTCGGCCAGAGAATCCTCGGCCAGATAGGCGTTCACCACGGTAGCGCCACAACCGATCAGCACCGCAAAGTAATGCGGATCCAAGCATTCGGCAGAGCGCACATTGAGTGAACAGAAAGTCCGCAGCCCCTTGCGGGTCAGATGCGAATGCACCGCACTGGTCGCCAGGATCATCGGCATCGCGACCTTCTCGGCGCTGGAGAATTGATCGGTCAGCACCAGATGGCCGGCACCGGAGCGCACGGCCTCTTCGGCCTCGGCGCGGACCCGGGCCAAGGCCTGGCTCAGCGATTCGGAGGCCGGGTCAAAGCTGCAGTCGATCTCTGCCAGCGGCGCATTGAACTGCTCCACCAGCTTAGCCCATTGGCTGTTGCCCACAAAGGGGCTTTCCAGCACCACGATCTCGGTCTGGCTACTGTCCTCATCCAGCACGTTCTTGAGGTTGCCAAACCGGGTCTTCAGCGACATCACCCGGAATTCGCGAAGCGAGTCAATCGGCGGGTTGGTCACCTGGCTGAAGTTCTGCCGGAAGAAGTGGCTTAGCGGGCGATACATCTTGGACAGAACCGCCGAGGGGGTGTCATCCCCCATCGAGGCCAGGCTTTCCTTGCCGTCCTCTGCCATCGGAGACAGGATCTGCTCCAGATCCTCGATGGTATAACCCGCAGCCACCTGGCGGCGGCGCAGCTCCTCGCCGGTGAAGAGCGGCTCTTCATTTGCTGTGGCCAGGGTCTCATCCAGATCGGTGATCTTACCGACCCAGTCGCCAAAGGGCAGGGCTGCGGCCAGTTTGTCCTTGATCTGGGTGTCGTTGTAGAGCTTGCCCTTCTTCATATCGACCGCCAGCATCTGGCCGGGTCCAAGCGCGCCCTTTTTGACCACAGAGGCCTCGTCGATCGGCACCATGCCCGCCTCGGAGCCCGCAATCACCAGACCGTCGCCGGTGACAACGTAACGCATCGGGCGCAGACCATTACGGTCGAGGCCGGCGCAGACCCAGCGGCCGTCGGTCATCGCCAGGGCGGCAGGACCGTCCCAGGGCTCCATCACCGAGTTGCAGTAGGAATACATGTCGCGCCAGGCCTGCGGCAGCTCAACCGCCTGTTTGGACCAGCTTTCCGGCACCAGCATGGTCTTGGCCATCGGCGCAGAGCGGCCCGCGCGCACCAGAACCTCAAAGACGCCATCCAATGCGGCAGAGTCGGAAGCCCCGCCCGGCACGATGGGTTTGATGTCTTCAGCGTAGTCGCCAAAGGTGCCCGATGCCATGCGGATCTCATGGCTCTTCATCCAGTTGAGGTTGCCCTTCAGGGTGTTGATCTCACCATTGTGGGCCAACATTCGGAAGGGCTGTGCCAGCCACCACTGCGGGAAAGTGTTGGTGGAATAGCGCTGGTGATAAATCGCAAAGGCACTCTCAAAGCGCGCGTCCATCAGATCAGGGTAGAAAACCGCAACCTGTTCGGCCAGCATCATGCCCTTGTAGATGATCGAGCGGCAGGAGAGCGAGGCCAGATAGAGATCGGAGATGCCGGCGGCACCCGCGGCTTTCTCGATCCGGCGGCGGATCACATAGAGCTCGCGCTCAAAGGTTTCCTCATCAACGCCCTTGGCATTCGAGATCAGGATCTGCTCGATCTCGGGGCGGGTGGCATTGGCCTTTTCGCCCAGGCAGGTCACATCCACTGGCACATGGCGCCAACCGTAGATGTAATAGCCCATCTTCAGAACTTCGGTTTCGACAATGGTTCGGCAGGCTTCCTGAGCACCAAAATCGGTACGCGGCAGGAAGACCTGACCTACGGCCATCAACTGGTCTTCGCGGGGCTCATGCCCGGTACGGCGGATCTGGTCATAGAAGAAAGGCACCGGGATCTGCACATGGATACCTGCGCCGTCACCGGTCTTGCCGTCAGCATCCACAGCGCCACGGTGCCAGATTGCTTTCAGCGCGTCGATGCCGGCCTCAACCACCTTGCGGCTTTTCTTGCCGTCAACCGAAACCACCAGGCCTACCCCGCAGGAGGAATGCTCCTCTGCTTCGGAATAGAGACCGTTCTCGGCCATCCACTTGCGCTTGGCTTCTTCGGCGCGCACCCAATCGGCATCATATTTGGTCATTGGTTGTCTCCTTCTTCCGAGGGGGCAAAGGCCTCAAAAACTTCCGCTTCGGTCATCTGACGCTGCGAACTGGCAAAGGCGTAGCCCTCTGGCTTTTTATCGATAAAGAGTTCCAGGCTGAGCGTGCCGCCGCCTGCGTTGTCAAAGAGGCCAGCTGCCATCTGCAGCTCGCCATGCATTTTTCCGGGCGCGGTCACCTTGTACCAAAGTGCCGATCCGCATTCGCCGCAAAAGGCGCGTTCCGCCCAATCCGAAGAGGCAAAGGTCTTGACCGGACCAAGAGCCGCATGGCCGGGGGCCGCCGGGATGGTCATCAGCGCAGAGCTGGTCCAGCGGCGGCACATGTCGCAGTGACAGGCGCCCAGGCTGGATTTCGCCGGGGTCATGGCGACCGTCACGGCACCGCACATGCATTGTCCCTTCAGCTCGCTCATCTGCCATGTCCTTCTGCTGGCTGCGTCAGCACTGCTGACTTTTGCTGCATCTTCCGCTGGTCCCGCCGCCGCTCCAGGGGTGCACGGGGGGGCACAGCCTGTGTACGGAGGGTGCCGCCCTGATCTGAGGTGTTACTCCGCGGCCAGGGCGGCCTTGCTGTTGAAGTTCTCCAGGATCGCATCGGCGCAATCGCGGCCGTCCTTGATGGCCCAGACCACCAGCGAAGCGCCGCGCACGATGTCACCCACCGCATAAACGCCATCCATTTCAGTCGCGCCGGTGCGGAACTCTGCCTTAACGGTGCCCCAGCGGGTTACCGGCAGCTCTGGTTGACCCCAGAGCGTGGGCAGATCTTCTGGCTCAAAGCCCAGCGCCTTGATCACCAGATCGGCCTCTTCCACGTAATCCGCACCTTCGATGACTTCCGGTGCCTGACGGCCGGAAGCATCGGGCTGGCCCAGGCGCATTTTTTGCACCATGACGCCCGCGACCTTGCCGTCCTTTTCGGTGAAGCCTTTGGGGGCGGAGAGCCATTCAAAGATCACGCCTTCTTCCTCGGCGTTCTGGGTTTCGCGCTGCGAGCCCGGCATATTGGCGCGGTCGCGGCGGTAGAGGCATTTCACAGAGGTGGCGCCCTGACGGATCGAGGTGCGCACGCAGTCCATCGCAGTATCACCGCCGCCGATCACAACAACGCGCTTACCATTGGCATTCATCTGGCCAGAGGTGAACTCTGCCACATCATCGCCAAAGCTCTTTTTGTTGGAGACGGTCAGGAAATCGATGGCCTTTTCGATGCCTGCGGCTCCGCTGCCGGGCATCTCCAGATCACGGGATTTATAAACACCGGTGGCGATGATCACCGCATCGTGCTTCTCGCGGAGAGCTTCGAAGGTAATATCTTCGCCCACAGCGCAGTTCAGCTCGAAGGTGACGCCGCCATCGGCCAGGAGCTTGTTGCGGCGTTCGACCACGTCTTTTTCCAGCTTGAAGCCCGGGATGCCGTACATCAGCAACCCGCCGGCCCGGTCGGAGCGGTCATAGACGGTGACCTGCAGGCCAGCTTTGCGCAGCCGGTCGGCCGCTGCCAGACCGCCGGGGCCCGCGCCGATGATGCCAACGCTTTCGCTGCGCTCCTGCAATGGAGCGTTCGGCTTGACCCAGCCCTTCTCCCAGGCGGTGTCGGTGATGTATTTCTCAACCGCGCCGATGGTCACGGTGCCATGGCCGGACTGTTCGATCACGCAGTTGCCCTCACAGAGGCGGTCCTGCGGGCAGATGCGGCCGCAGATCTCCGGGAAGGTATTGGTGGCCTGGCTTGTGGCATAGGCCTCTTCCAATCGACCTGTGGCGGTCAGGTGCAGCCAATCGGGGATATTGTTGTGCAGCGGGCAATGGGACTGGCAATAGGGCACACCACACTGGCTGCAGCGGCTGGCTTGCTCTTCAGCCTTTGCAGCGGCGAACTCGGCATAAATCTCATCAAAGTCTTCCCGGCGGCTTTCAGCCTGCCGCTTTTCCGGCATATCGCGGTCGATTTTCACGAATTTGAGCATCGGTTGCTTGGCCACGGGCGGACTCCCTGTTTTGGCTGGCTGCGAAGGGCTGGATCGAAGCACGGTGAGTATTTAGGTCAACAAGCCTTACCATTAATGAAAGGCGCTTCTCCGTGATACTGTTTTAACCAGGAATGTACAGAGATTTTAGGTCCGGATCGGACTCAAATAGGATCTTTCCTAATTTGTCTCATAACTTATACAAAGGCACGACCATTTGACGCGCCCCAGCGACCCCTTTTTGGACCAGCCATCATGCCACTGCTGCAATTGATTCTTGTCGCCCTTATTCAGGGGATCACAGAATTTCTGCCCATTTCCTCTTCAGGCCATCTGATTCTCCTCCCCTCACTCACCAACTTTGAGGACCAGGGGCAGATGATAGATGTGGCCGTTCATGTCGGCACTCTTGCTGCTGTGGTGATCTACTTCTGGAGAGACGTGAAAACCGGTCTACTCGGTCTACCCTGCCTTGCCTGCGGTCGCACCGACACCGAAGGGGCCAAACTGGCGCTTGGGCTGATCATCGCAACAATTCCCACGGTTCTTTTTGGCGCATTCCTTCATTTCACCGGCCTGAGTGACGCCATGCGCTCCATGGCGGTTATTGGCTGGACAATGCTGGGCTTTGGGATCGTTCTCTATATAGCGGACCGGTTTGGAGCCGAGACCAAATCCGCGGGTGACTGGGGCGTAAAGGACGCCCTGATCATGGGGTTTTGGCAGATGCTGGCACTGATCCCGGGCACTTCGCGTTCTGGCATCACCATCACCGGCGCTCGTCAACTTGGGTACAAACGCGAAGATGGCGCCCGCATCGCCATGTTGATGTCCATTCCCACTATCATTGCGTCTGGCGTGCTACTTGGCACCGAGGCAGCCATGGAAGCCGATATAGCAATACTCCGCGATGCAGGTATTGCAGCCGTACTGGCCATGCTCTCTGCCCTTGCCGCGCTTAGCCTGATGATGCGCTTGCTGCGCTCGGTCAGCTTCACGCCTTATGTGATCTACCGGGTCATTCTTGGGGTCATTTTGCTGAGCGTCGCCTACAGCAACTGACCACTGCCATTAAAAAAGAAGTCAAAAAAGAAAGGCGCGGATCCGATCCGCGCCCATCCTATTCTTCGATTATCAGCCGAATAGAAATCTCTTAGGCGCCGCCTTTTAAGTTCTGCGCCGAAGCCGTCATCTCATCATATTGACCAGAGGGACGATACTTCCACAGGTAGCTGGGCAAGATCGGTCCCAACATCTCGGGTTCGATGCCCAGATCCGCAAAACCCTTTGCCCCGTCAGCGACCACGTTGTCACGTCCCAGACTTTTCAGCTGGTCACGGGTCAGGATCTTGTTCTCAACCAGCTGGAAGCTGGCGAATTGCACAATATCAAAGCCGAGCGCGACCAGGCGCGCAACAAAACCAGGCATCGACAATACCAGGCGACGGCGGTGAATAACCGGCAACATGTCTTTGAGCAGATCCGAGAAGCTCTTCACTTCAGGCCCGCCCAACTCATAAATTCCGGAAGCAGCCTCTCCCTGGATCGCTTTGACAGCAGCCTTGGCAACATCATCGACATAAACCGGTTGGAACTTCGTTCCGCCCTTGGCAATCGGCAGAACCGGCGACAGGCTCGCCATGCCAGCAAAGCGGTTGAAGAAACCATCTTCGCTGCCAAAAATCACAGATGGGCGCAGAATGACCGCGGAAGGGAAATAACCTAGGACAGCTTCCTCCCCCAGCGCTTTGGAACGCGCATATTCGCTGGCACCCTCTGCATCCGCGCCAAGCGCAGAAATATGGACCAGATTGTCGACGCCCTGCTTGTGAGCAATCCGCGCGACACGCGCAGCGCCATCCACCTGAACAGAAGTGAAGGTATTCTTGCCCAGTTCATTCAAGATACCAACGCAGTTCACCACTGCATCCGCGCCCTGCATTGCTGCGGCGACTGATGCATCATTGCGGATATTACACAGCACCGGCTCTACCTGGCCCGGCACCCCATAGGGTTTTACATGCATGGCCTCATTGGGGCGACGCACCGCAACGCGAACGCGCCAACCCTCTTTTGCCATACGGCGCGCAATGTAGCGGCCGACAAAACCAGACCCGCCATAGATCGTGACCAGTTTGGACATCTTTTGGCTCCTGAAAATAGCTATGTCAGTGATCTACCGTCCTCGCGCCGCTCAAACAAGGCGCAAATCCAGCATTCCCCGCGACTATGGGTGCAAAATCTCTACCTGTTGCTAATTGCGTCACGATTGGTTTGCATTTTGCTTATTCCACCCTTTAACCTCATCTTTTAGATACAACAGCGTGGAGGCGTTGCAGCTGTTTTATCCAGTAAAGGCCGCCCCGTGTTACAGGCCGCGTTCCAGTAAGAGAGAGTATTATTGTTCAGCAGCCACCATAGAAACCTGGTCAAACAAGGGTTTGAGAGCGAGCGGATGGATATCAGCAGTTTCGTTCCAACCTTTTATCAGACGTTTTTCTCCATCTGCCCCAGCGCCAGGGCACTCTTCCCGGATGACATGCTTGCCCTTGAAGAAAAGATGCTGGCCTCCTTCACCCATTTGGCAGAATCGGTTGAAGGCTCCGCCCGCCTGGATAAGCTGCTTTCAGCCTTGGGTGAAAAACACCAGAATATGGAGGTCTCCGATCTTCATTTCGAAGGCTTCGTAACCAGCTTCATAGAAACACTGGCGACCGCACTTGGCCCAGAATGGAACAACGAATGTGAGCAGGCCTGGCAAAGCTTCCTCACTCATGTCGCGGACAAGATGAATTTCTCGATTTCGCCCCATTAGCAAGGCAGTGATTTCTCCCAACTCCCCTCCTTCATTTGCTCCCTTTAGCTCTTGACCACGGGAAATTGCGAAAACCGATAATTTTCCGTTTGACGCCTCCGCAACACCGGCTTATACGCCCCCTCACGACACCTGCCCAGGTGGCGGAATTGGTAGACGCGCTAGCTTCAGGTGCTAGTGTCCGTATGGACGTGGAGGTTCGAGTCCTCTCCTGGGCACCATTCTCTCCGACAACAAATTCACGAAAAATATCGACACGCGGACATTTCCTGCGTTTCGAAAGAGCTTTCCCATTGCCTGGCGCCCAAACCGGGAACTCCTCCTCCCCTGCGCCACCCTGCGTTAAACAAAGCTAACCTATCGAAATCGCTTCCAGGCAGTTTTTTTGCGCCGCTTTCCGCCATCTTTGCCACCTCAGCACCGTCGCCCACGCAGAAGAGTTGAGTTCGCGGGGCTTTGCGCCTATTCGAAAACCCACAGCATCACTGCGCTGCTCAGCGACACGTCCCGCCCGGTCAGGGCCCCGAACAAACAAAGGAAAGCCGTTTTGGCCAATCATCTCTACCAGAATGACCTGCCCGATGACCTGAAGCTTGGCCCTGTTGTGGCCATCGATTGCGAGACAATGGGCCTGAACCCGCATCGCGACAGGCTTTGCGTTATCCAAATGTCTGACGGCGATGGGAATGCCCATATCATTCAGGTGGCGAAGGGCCAGAGCGAGGCGCCCAACCTGTGTCGCCTGCTGGAAGACCCAGAAACACTCAAACTGTTCCACTTTGGCCGTTTCGACATTGCAGCGATGTACAACGCCTTTGGCGCTCTCAGTGCTCCGGTCTATTGCACCAAAATCGCCAGCCGTCTGGTGCGCACCTATACGGATCGCCATGGGCTCAAAAACCTGACGCAGGAACTTTTGGGAATCGACATCTCCAAGCAGCAACAGATGAGCGATTGGGGCGCCGAAATCCTGACCGATGCCCAGCTGGACTATGCTGCCTCGGACGTCCTGCACCTGCATAAGCTACGCAAGGCACTGAACAAGCGCCTTGAGCGGGAAGGCCGGACCGAGATGGCCCAAGCCTGCTTTGACTTCCTACCGATGCGTGCCAAACTGGATCTGGCAGGCTGGCCCGAAACAGATATCTTTGCGCACTCATGACCGAAAACGAACAATTCCTCGCTACCGCCCGACAGGTCGCCTCCGATGAAGCCCACGCTCTGGAAGCGCTGGCCGAGAGCTTTGACGAGCGCTTTGCAGAGGCTGCGCGCCTGATCCTTTCGGCCACCGGACGTGTAATCGTCAGTGGCATCGGTAAATCCGGCCATATCGGCCATAAGATCGCAGCCACTCTGGCCAGCACCGGCACGCCAGCACATTTTGTGCACCCCGCGGAGGCCAGTCACGGTGATCTGGGCATGCTCTCCAAAGGGGATGTGGTTCTGGCCATCTCCAACTCGGGCGAAGCGCCGGAGCTGGCCAACCTGCTGGCCTTTACCCGCCGATTTGGCATCCCTCTCATCGGGCTTTCCAGCAAGCCGCAGAGCACCCTAATGACCCAGGCGGATGTGCATCTGCAGATCCCCGCCATGGGTGAAGCCTGCGGCTATGGTATCGTGCCTTCCATCTCCACCACATTGACTCTGGCCATGGGGGATGCACTTGCCATCGCAATCATGAAGCACCGGGACTTCCGCCCCGAGAATTTCAGAGATTTCCATCCTGGCGGCAAGCTAGGTGCCCAGCTGAGCAAGGTCAGTGACCTCATGCACAGCGGGGAGGCTTTACCTCTGGTCACAAGCGCAACCGCGATGTCCGAGACCCTGATTGAAATCAGCCAAAAAGGCTTTGGCGTTGCAGGTGTCATCGACGAGAACAAGCTCCTTTTGGGGATCATAACCGATGGGGACCTTCGCCGTCACATGGAAGGCCTGCTCCAGAATGACGCCTCAGCAGTGATGACCGCCGCGCCAACCACGATTGCCCCTACCGCGCTGGCCGAAGAGGCCCTGGCTATCATGAACCAACGCAAGATCACTTGCCTCTTTGTGACTGACCCTGAAGACAACGATAAGGTCAAAGGCTTACTTCATATCCACGACTGCCTGCGGGCAGGTCTGGGTTAGGGCCGGACAGGGCATTCGATGGATAGTTACTCGCGCATGGTCAATTTGCTCAAGGTGCTGCTGCCACTGGCAGCCCTTGCGCTTTTGTCGACTGTCTTCCTGATTTCACGCGGCGCCGAGACCGATGCGGTCATCCCATTTGCGGCCCAGGAAATCGAAGAACGCATGCGGGGACAGCAGGTTACGGGTCCCTTCTTTTCAGGGACCACTGCCCATGGGGATGAGATCTCGGTTACAGCGACAGTGGCGCGTGCAGATGCTGAGGTGCCCCTGCTGGCAACGGACCTGCGGGCAGAGATCAGGATGGCGGCAGGTGGCAGGCTTGCCCTAATTTCTGATCGGGGAACGGTACATCCCGACCAGAATCTCGCGCGTTTCATTGGCAATGTCGAAATCACCACGGCGGACGGCCTTCTGGTACGGACCGAAGCCCTGAAAACCAACCTCAGTACACTACAGGGTGAAAGCCCCGGCACGATCAACGCAACGGGCCCCTTGGGCGAATTGACGGCTGGTCGCATGGAGATTTCGGCCGAAACCGAAGGCGGACCGTTAACTCTTCTCTTCACCAACCACGTTAAGCTGGTATACGATCCCCAAAACCCGAAAGATTGAGCCTTGACCTATCTGCGCATCCTGACGTCCTGCTTGCTCGCCATGTTTTGGCTGACCGCCTCTGCCTGGGCCCAGAATGCTTCGGTTGCATTTGGTTCAGTCAAAGCTGACCCCTCCCAACCTGTTGAAGTGACCTCTGACGCTTTGGCCGTCAATCAGGCCAATGGATCTGCTGAATTCAACGGAAATGTTGTCATCGTTCAAGGAGTCATGCGCCTATCTGCAGACAAGGTCTTGGTCATCTACAAAACCGATGAGAGCGGCAAGCGTGGCATTGAGCGACTGGAAGCAACTGGCAATGTTCTGCTGGTCAGCGGGCCAGATGCGGCCGAAGCGCAGAAAGCCGACTACTCCATCGATAGCGGCACAATTGTACTGACTGGGAATGTCCTCTTGAATCAAGGCGCTGGCACGCTTACCTCGCAACGGCTGGAAGTCAATTTGACAACTGGTACCGCGAAAATGGCCGGGCGCGTCAAAACCATCCTCGCCCCCAGTTCGAACTAAGGCTTGCAGGATTCATGGCGCCAAAACCCGATCTAAAGCTGACCCAGGGCTCCTCTGGTCTTCGCATTGAAAAACTGCGCAAAAGCTATCGCAAGAAAGTTGTGATCCGAGAGGTCTCTATGACGCTGGATCGCGGTGAGGCAGTCGCCCTGCTGGGGCCGAATGGGTCCGGAAAAACCACAAGCTTCTATGCCATCGCAGGATTGATTTTCCCTGAGGCGGGTAAAGTCAGCATAGATGGACAAGACGTCACCACGCTTCCGATGTATCGCCGTGCCCGTCTTGGGATTGGGTATCTACCACAGGAAATGTCGATTTTCCGTGGGCTTTCGGTCGAGGATAACATTCTTGCTGTTCTTGATATTGCCGAGAAGCACGATCACAAGCGCCGAGAGCGCCTTGAAGAGCTGCTTTCGGACTTTTCCATTGAACATCTTCGACGTGCCCCGGCGCTCGCGCTTTCCGGCGGTGAACGTCGCCGGGTAGAGATTGCCCGCTGCCTGGCTGCCGACCCCAAGTATCTGCTTCTGGATGAACCCTTTGCCGGGGTCGATCCGATCTCTGTTGGTGACATACGCCATCTTGTGGCTGACCTCAAAACCCGCGGCATCGGTGTTTTGATCACCGATCACAATGTACGCGAAACCCTGGAAATCGTTGATCGCGCCTATATTCTGCACGATGGTCAAGTTCTCATGTCTGGCAGCCCCGAAGAGGTTGTCGAGAATGAGAATGTGAGGCGCGTCTATCTGGGTGATAACTTTAAGATTTCTTAAGTTACCCTCGCCCACCATACAACCCAGGGATGATGAAACATGTCTGCGAAAAGCAACTTTTCTAGAGCTGTTTTTCGCCAATTCACCCAGTTTCCTCTTTCAAATTTTCCCGATCACCATTGACTCTCCCTGGAAGTTGTCATGGAATTGGGACATGGCAAACATGCAGTTCGACGCAGGCAGCAAAATGGTCTTGACCCCAAGACTCTCTCTGCTGCAGCCAATTGCTATGCCCTATCCCCGAACCCAGAACTGACGACAACCTCCAGGCCCATATCCTGGGGGTGTTTTGGGTGGAAATTTGTGAAGGAGATCACATGCGTTATAAAATCAGCGGTAAACAGATCGACATTGGTGAAGCATTGCAAACCCATGTTCAAACCGAGCTGGGGAGCGTCGTCGCAAAATATGCAGAGCGCCCAACCGATGCAAATGTCGTCTTTTCCCGGTCCGCGCATGAATATGTCTGTGAAACCACAGTGCATCTGTCCACTGGGCTGACCGCTCAGGCGAAGGCCCATGACACTGAAATCTATGCCGCTTTTGAAGGCTGCTGCGAGAAAATGGAAAAGCAGCTGCGCCGTTACAAGCGCCGATTGAAAGATCATCACAGAGAGCGTAGCGAACCGGTTGAAATCCTCGGTGCAAATTCTTATATCCTCGCCTCGGACGATGCGGATAACGCGGCCGAGCCCGAAAGCCTGCAGCCCATCATCGTTGCTGAAATGGAGACGCGAATTCCTTCGCTCTCTGTTGGTGAAGCAGTGATGCAGATGGAACTGGCAGGCGCTCCGGTTTTGGTCTTCCGCAATGAAGGCAAAGATGGATTGAACGTGGTTTACCGGCGTGAAGATGGCAACATCGGCTGGATTGATCCTGCGGTTTAGGTCCTGTTAAACAGGGTGCACCTCGGCATCCGAACGGAGCAGAAACGATGCAGATCTCTAGCATTCTCAAACCGCAAGCGGTTCGGGTAATCGGCGCTGTTTCGAGCAAAAAGCGGCTATTTCAGGAAATTGCCGAGGTCGCACAAACGTCTTACGGTCTGCCCAGCCAGACCACGGTTGAGGCTCTTCTTGATCGGGAGAGCCTTGGCCCTACGGGGGTCGGTCATGGTGTGGCCCTGCCCCATGCGCGGCTCGATTCTCTCGAAGAAGTCTGCGGCGTTTTCCTGATCCTGGAAAAGCCACTTGATTTCGAATCTGTAGACCGACAGCCCGTCGATATAGCGTTTTCGCTATTTGCACCCGAAGATGCCGGTGTAGAGCATCTCAAAGCGTTGGCTCTGATCTCTCGTACCCTGCGCGAGCAGAGTTTCTGCACAAAGCTGCGCGCCAACCATGACCCGGCGACGCTGTTTACGATTCTGACCGAAGATCAGCCCATCAAAGCCGCCTAACCCATAACCAATCCAACATCAGGTCGCCATCTGGGCCTGCTTTCGCTACTTGGCCTTGGCTAGCCATTCCAAGGCTTGAAGCCAAAACCGATATAGTCCCGCTGGTAAAGAGAAGCGACGCTTTTCTCCAGATCTTCGTTCCAGATCTCGGACAGAGCAAAGGGTGAGCGCATCAGAGCGGGTAGCGGGGCTACCGCATTCTGGCATCCCATTTTTTGGGCCAGCGCAGGCAAATCCAGCGCGATTTCGTCTTCTCGCAGGATGAGGTCAGGGCTGCTCACCTCGGCAAAGCCGCTGAGTATCTGAGACTGGCTTGCCCATTCCGCATCAATCCGAACAGAGGTTTGCTCCGCCAGATTGCTTTGCAGGAAATCCAGAAAAGCGGTAAATGCTGCCCGGTGCTGGTCCAGCCCATAGCTTTCATCTGGTCCATTTGGGGGCAAAGGCAATTTGAAACGTCGCATCAGGGTGCTCCGGATCGCGCCATAGCTTTGCCGTCCATTGCTTAGAATACGGTTGCAGAAGACCTCATGCACGCGCAGGGCTGGATGACGCAGGACCGTGAAACTGCGAAAGCCCGGATTGCCACGCTTCCATTGGCGCAGCTGCTTTTGCTTCATATTGCCAATCAGGTCTTCCACCGAAACGCTATCGAGGGCAGCCATCCAGGTTTTGATTTCCTCGACAGGGCCACCCCTGACCGGCAGGTACAGTAGCGGCGTCTTTGCGCCCGCGACATAGCCCGGAACCGCCGCCCCCCTGCGAGGTTCAAAATTGGGCGTCCTGCTGAGATTGAACTGATCACGCCCGGAGAGAGCCCGCTCGAGAATCTCGGGGTTTTCAACCTTGGCCTCTATCGGTGCCGGGTTTTGCCGCTTTAGACGGTCATCCAGGGCCTCTAGCGGCTCTGTAACGCCAAGCCACTTGGCCAGGCCATTCATGACCTGCAAATCCTTCAGGTCCTCGTAGGCGAGATAGAACGCCGTCTGTCCGGATTTCTGCAATCCGGCAAGCAAGGTCATCTGAAAGGCCTGTAGGGCCTCGACATGCTGGGCAAATTCTTTTTCATCAAAATGCGCCAAGGCTTCTTTGCGCTTTTTGATATTGGTCAGTTTCCACTGTCCCGTCGCCTGCGCGATTTTCCAGGAAATATAACTCTCCAGCGGATTCCGCGTGAGGATGATCTTGGCGCAACGTTCGTTTTGAAGGATCTCATCCAGAACGCGCGGGTCATGGTCATGGAAATAGCGAAAGCCCCCCAGAACGCCGGCTGCCTCCTGCACTTTCCGGATCACCGCAAAGGGATCAGCCTCTCTCTGCTCCTGGGTCACTCCCAATAAGTCATCCTTGTTGGGGAACCCAATAAAATAAGGGTTAAACGCCTCTCCGTAGCATGCCAATCCTGCAAAGGCATTCAGGTTGCTTTCCAAAAAATTGGATCCTGTGCGCATTTCAGCAAAGACCACAAAATAATCGAACTGTTCTGACATAGGCTACTTTCGAACCAGATAGGGTTTTCTAGGTGGTTTTGGCACATGCGTTGGACCAGGTTCCACCGGGAAATCCCCCATCAAATAGGGGTGCATGCCCTGATTTTTGAGGTTTTGCAAAAACTGGCCAAACCCTTCAAGTTCACTCATTTTTGGGGCTTCACCCAAATGCCGCGGCGCCATTGGGCCCAACTCTTCGAGAATGGATTGCAAAGCTTCCATCGGCGCTTCGATGAACTCTGCCATTGTCCAAATTCTAACCCGCGCTTTGGTTTCTTGTGCACGTAGCTTGGTGAGAAAAGCCGCCTCGATCTGCTGCAATCTGGCCGCTTCTCTTCGCAGGTCGGAAAAGTTTTGATTTGAACGAAACAGAGGAACTGCCCAGGCTCCGCTGATTACTGATATCTGTGCATTCGGGTCGCGTATCAGAAACTTCTGAATTGCCTGATTGTCCCCCGGACCAAACTGAAAACACTGGCGTTCGCTGCGACAACTCCAAAGCAGGTTATTCAGAAAGCTCTCTGCGTTGTAATCTCTTAGAGCGGCGCTATCCGTCAGGGCACCATTTATCAGTGTTTCACCGTCAGCGAATTCAACGCGTTCCGGATCAAAAAGATGGCCATGCACCCTTGTGCCGCTGGTTCTTGCAAGCCAAGGCTCGAAGTCCTCAAACAGCTCAGCAAAGCCCTGAAAAACCGAATAGGGTTTGGCGGAAATCGCATTCACCGCCCAGCGCCCCGGAAAGCGGCTCTGCATATAGAGCCCGGGTCGGCCAATTGTCCGCCGCTCTACGGCTTTGGTGAAAACCCGGTCAATTTTTCCTGGATTGGGTTCCGTTCGTTTCATGGCACTGGCCGGGTCAGTCAGGAAGGCCTGATACAAACGATTTGCCTGCGGCCAAATCTTGCGGGCAACAAAGCAGTCAGACCGCCGCAACAGCTGTAGGTGGTCGTCATAAAAGACATGCGGTTTACCCTGGAAATCGAATTTGGACAGCGTCAGAGAGCGGCTTTCAATACTGGTGGAGTATTGCCGGACCAAGGTCTGGTAATAACTCTCATCAGGAATCCAGACCTTTTGAAAATAGCGATCATAGGTTGGGCGTTCCGGATCTTCCAATATCGCCGACAGTGTCTGCCGCGTAAGACACCACCATTGGCTGCCCATATGGGGAACCAGGCCCTGTGGGATCCTTCGCTTGATCCGCAACCTGCGCTGCAAATCCACATAGCGATCAAACAGAAACCGGCGCTTTTTCCAGGAAAAGGGAAAATACAGGGTAAAGCGCTCTACATCCAATCCGCCAACAATCCACGGCACATCTGCAGTGGTAGCGCTTTCGATGAAATCCGTCCGAGGGCGCTGATTCAGATAGTCGACCAACTCATGGATGGGCCTTAGCGGCAAGCAGGACCCGGATGACAGATAGACGTGGCGGACTTCTGGAAATTGGGCGAGCATTAGCGTGGAAGCAGATTGCGAAGCCGCAACAATACCCCAGGTCCCCCATTCGCAACGGTGACGTTTACAGAAACGGATCAGGGGATCATCTTCCAGCGCCTTGCGAAAAGTCCGGAAGGTTGCAGTATCAACATTCTGATCAACATGAAGAACCACAGGACAGCCACTTGCGGTCCAATGTCTTGCAACCTGCTCCGCCCTTTCCAGCGCGGTATGAACCAACATTATGATGCCAACTGGGTTCATGCCCAGTTCCCCTTTGACATCAGACCCAAAATCTCCAATTGGCGCCAGTTGATGTATTTCTCGCTCCACTTGCACCAAAGTTGCGGGTGTTCTTTCATTGCCTTGTCATAGGCCAGATACTCCCGCGAGGCTGCGTAGTGCTCCCCTCTGGTGACCTCCTCCTGGGCCTTGGCAGTCAGGGTATCCAGGAACTTCGTATGCAGCAGGGCGCCACTTGCCTTCTCACCGCCTTTTGTTTCGTAGACCTGATTCAGACCACGAGGAAGCAGTGAGTGGGTGGAACTGATAAAGGTATAGTGCCGGTTCCACTTTACCAAAGGTATCTTGTTGAGAGCAGGCGCTTTCTTAGGTGTCTCCGCAAAGAACACCCGGCTCCGAGGTCCGCCCTGTATCCAGAGATTGCCATAGGCTGGGTTCTTACTGATGGAGTAGTTTCCGCTGTCAAACCAATTGGCAATCTCAAGAGGGTCCTGCCCCGCTTGATATGCCACTTCGTCGATCCGTCCTTTGGGGTAAACATCAATCAGCATGGCTGCAAAACTACGGATCGCTGAACTGTCCAGCCAATCTGTCAATGCCTGGATTGGACGCGTATCGCAAAAGGGATAGATAAAGAACTCATCCGGGTCGACAACCAATACCCAGTGACCATGGGCATAGCGTCGCTTCAGATAGTTCATCCAGTCCACGCCAAAATGCGCACTCTTGTAGCTGGAATTTGTATGCCACAGCGACACATCTGACATTCCCGCTAGGTAATCAGCTGTCCCATCTTTGGACCCATTGTCGACAAAAAGGAAGTGATCCACCCCAAGATTGCGATAGTACTCCAGAAAGTAAGGCAATCGGATCTGTTCATTCCGCATCGTGGAGACTAGCAGTACATGACCGGGGCGTATGTTGCAGGTATTATCCTGCACAGACTGCAGCTCAGAAGATTTGCGCACAGCCCGGATCAGCCGCCGCTTTCGGCGGAGCCGCATACGATAAGAATCCCAAAGACTCACTCGAACCCCATCACACTTGAGAGCAGAATGCTGTGCAATCAGCCCCGGTCAGAGCACCGGGATCATCCAACGCAATATGTCATGTTAAATTCATATAAACAACGGATTTAGAAACGGTTGCGCCCCGCTCAGGTCAGGTTGCAACACCTGCCTTTGCGGCTTGGCGCTACTGCCAGCCGCCCCGGGACATCAGCCCCAGCCGCTCCAATTGCCGCCAGCCCTCATAGCGGACGGAACCCGCGCACCACAGATCCGGGTTGGCAATCAGGGCGTCGTAGTATGTGTCATAGCGTTCGCTATGAGTGAAATGCTGCCTGCGCTGCTTTTCCTCAGCTGACTTGCTGACGACCCCATCCAGGAACTTGCTGTGCAGCAGAACTCCGGTGGGCCGGTTCAGCCGGGCATCAAATACCGCATTCAGCTTTCGCGGCAGAACCGTGTGAGTCGAGCTGACATAGGCGTAGCGCCGGTTCCAGCGCACCAGCGGCACCTTGTGCAGATGCGGCGCATAATCAGGGTTTTCCTGGAAAAATACCCTTTTGCGCGGCCCGCCGCGGATCGAGACCTGCTCGAACTTACCTAGATACTCCCAAGTGTACCCTTCGGCATCAAACCAGCTGAGGGTCTCAAACGGGTTTGCGCCCGGAACCGCGACCTGCGTGCCAAGCGGCCCTTTCGGGTACATATCCAGCATCATCGCTCCAAAGGAGGCCGCTCCTTGCTGATCCAGCCAGCGCGTCAGATCCCGCAAGCTACGGCTGTCCGAATGTGGATAGGTCAGGATTTCATCGGCATCCGCTGTCAGGGACCAGACGCCATGGCCATAGCGGATCTGCAACCAGGTCAGCCAATCAACACCAAATCGGGACTCTCGGTAGCTGGCCTCCGTATGCCACAAAGAGACATCCGGCTGCGTCGCAAGATAGGCGGCGGTGCCATCAGTGCTGGCATTGTCCACAAAAAAGAAATGCGACACCCCCGCCCGGCGGTAGTGCTCTAGGTAAAACGGCAAGCGCCCCATCTCGTTGCGCACGGTGGCAAAGCACAGAATTGGGTCATTCGGGATCTGCGCCGTCCGGTCCGCCATATTGCGAAGCTGACTTCTGGCTCGCAGGGCGCGCCACAGCAGCTGCCGACGCTTCCACCGCAGCTTGTAGGCCCCGGTCAGGCCTTGCAGCGGCGGATCAGGCGCGGCGAAATGGACCATGCTCAGGCCTCGTACTGGCCCAGTTTGTGCCATTTCCAGGCATCTGCAATCATGGTCTGCAGGTCAGAGCGCTGAGGCGCCCAGCCCAACTCATTCAGAGCTCTGACCGAACCGGACACCAATTTGGTACAATCTCCCGCTCGACGCGGGCCTTCGTTGCAGGGCACCGGGGTACCCGTCACCTCTTCGGCTCTTTGCATAACTTCACGGACAGAAAAACCGCTGCCGGTTCCCAGATTGAACACGCGACTGCCCTTGCCATCCTGGAGCCACTTCAGGCCAAGCACATGTGCATCAACCAGATCGCAGACATGCACATAGTCGCGAATGCAGGTCCCATCAGGCGTATCATAATCCGTACCAAAGATGGTCAAAGCATCACGCTTTCCATCAATCGCATCCAAGACCAGAGGGACAAGATGGGTTTCAGGTCGGTGAAACTCGCCCACCTCGGCCTCGGGATCTGCCCCCGCAACATTGAAGTAGCGAAAGATCACCGAGCGCAACCCATGCGCGGCACCAAAATCTCTCAGCATATCCTCAACCGCGCGTTTAGAGGCGCCATAGGCATTGAGCGGTAGCTGAGGCGCATCTTCATCCAAGACGATATTGTCATGCTCGCCATAGGTGGCGCAGGTGGAGGAAAAGACAAAATCCAAGCACCCCACAGCAGCTGCTGCTTCTAGCAAACACAGCGAACCGCCTGCGTTGTTGCCCCAGTAAAGGCCCGGCTCATTCATCGCCTCACCAACCTGGCTAAGCGCAGCAAAATGCATCACAGCTATTGGCTGATACTGGGCAAATACTTCATCCAGCCTGGCCCGATCTCGCAGATCCCCCTGCTCAAAGGGGCCGAATTTAACCGCATCACGCCAGCCGGTCACCAAGCTGTCATAGGTCACGGGCGTAAAGCCCGAAGTCTTCAAGGCTTTGCAAGCATGGGACCCGATATAGCCAGCACCGCCGGTTACAAGCACATTTGACACGTTTCAATTCACCTGCTGAAGGCCATGCGGCCGGTTTCAGGTCAAAAAGAACTATTGCGCAGCTTTGTCAACCGATGTGACCTCATGCAAGAAAGACAGGAGATCATCTCGCAGGTCGCTGCGGGAGAGGGCAAAGGCGACGGTGGCTTGCAGGAAACCCGCCTTGGAGCCACAGTCAAAGCGCTGCCCCTGGAAGCGGAAACCTGAGACAGGCACCCCTTGGGTGATGTCCTCGGCAATGGCATCCGTCAGCTGGATTTCCCCACCGGTGCCCTGTTTCATCTTCTGAAGATTGCGCAGCACCGAGGGCTCCAGGATATAGCGGCCGATCACCGCCAGATTGGAGGGTGCTTCCTCCATCTTGGGTTTTTCCACCATACCATTGGCCAGAACCACCTGGCCGCGGTCTTCCTTGACATCCAGCACCCCATAAGAGGAGGTCTGCGCTGGCGCCACTTCCATGGCCGCAACCATATTGCCGCCGGTCTCCCCGTAGGCCTCAACCATCTGCTTGAGACAGGGCGTCTCCGCCGCGATCACATCATCGGGCAGAATAACCGCAAAGGGTTCATCGGCGATCAGACGCCGCGCGCACCAGACCGCATGGCCAAGACCCAGGGCCTTGTGCTGACGCACATAGGCAATGGCGCCGGAATCCATGGTTGTCTTTTTCAAAACCTCAAGCAGCTCATCCTTGCCCTTTTTGCGCAGCTCCTGTTCCAGAACCGGGGCATGGTCAAAATAGTCCTCAAGCGCGCCCTTGCCGCGCGAGGTCACAAAGATGAATTCCTTGATACCCGCCTCGCGGGCCTCATCGATAGCATATTGTACCAGCGGGCGATCCACCAAGGTCATGATTTCCTTGGGAACCGATTTCGTCGCCGGGAGGAAACGGGTCCCCAAACCCGCAACTGGAAAAATCGCCTTGGTTACTTTTCTGCGCATCCGCTTCTCGTTTCTTTAGCTCAAAGGACCAACAGATCCACACTCACAAATACCATCGCTGCAAATCAATCAGAGCAGCTTCTCACCTAAGAATTAGCAATGTACCGAAGAAAACGCCGATTCTAAGGCATCCCGCTTCATTACCAATGATAGGTTTGTTTCCACTTATCTTCAAAGTGGCAAAAAGAAGAGGTACTGCTGCACAAAGGATTATTTTCATGCAGAAATGTCAGGCCTCTCCCATTTTTGACATCATCGCTTCTATTTTCCCCACATCTTCTGGATTGTTCAGTTCCCAGAACTCGCGCCCCTGTGCGGCGACCTCGACGCAGAGTACATTGCGCCCATTTTCCAGGAATCGTAGCTGCTCCAACCCTTCCAATTGCTCCAAAGGCCCCACTTCCCAATCTGAATAGGCCGCGAGTGCATCTGGTCGGTAAGCATAGACCCCCACGTGGTGAAAAACGGGAGTCGACGCATCATCCGCGAAGCGTTCCGAGCAGAAAGGGATGACCTCTTTGGAAAAGTAAAGCGCCCGCCCGCCAGTACCAAAGACCGCTGTTGTACCACCAACGCGCCCCTCTTTGCGATCGGTCAACAAGCTGTTGAGCGCGGCACCATCACATTGCAACACAGGGGTTGCCAGCCCCATCTCGGGCGCTTCACGCAAAGCACTCACCAGGTCTTCAATGAACCAATGTGGCGTCAGTGGCGCGTCACCCTGCAGATTGACCACGATGTCATAGCCACCGCCAAGCACCTGATGCGCCTCAGCGCAACGCTCGGTTCCGTTTCCGCAACTCTCCGATGTCATCACAACTTCAGCGCCAAAGGCTTCGGCAGCTTCTTTGATCCGATCATCATCTGTCGCCACGACAACGCGATCAATACCCTGAACCTTGCAAGCCGCCCGCCAGGATCTTTCAATCAGCGTGCGCTTTTCACCGGTGGCTCCGGTCAGTTCGGCAAGCGGCTTGCCGGGATACCGGCTGGAGGCATAGCGCGCAGGAATAACAAGCAGAACAGACATCAAGCTTCTTTCAGGTCAACGCCAGGAGCACAGGCAATGAAAAATGGGTTGGCGTATCCTTCTTTGCCATAAAGCAGCGCAGAATGGTCATCAAAGCGCACCACTTTTCCGCCAGCTCCCGTCAAAACTGCGTGACCGGCAGCCGTATCCCACTCCATTGTGCGTCCGACACGCGGGTAGATATCTGCCTCACCGGTGGCCACAAGGCAGAACTTCAAGGAAGATCCAGCGCTTTTGCTGTCCTTGACCTTGTACTTTCCAATGTAGTCATCGGTCGCCTGATCCCGGTGGGATTTGGACGCAACAACCATCAAGGCCTCGTTGTCACTCTGCGCGACTTGGATCGGCTTCAGCTCACCAAGCGTATCGGGGTCAAAACTTCCGGTCTCTTCAACAGAGGATCCATCCGCCTGGGTAAAGAACATGCGCTGGCGTGCAGGCGCGTAGACAACGCCGCGGGTGGGCTCACCTTTTTCCACCAAAGCGATGTTGACGGTGAAATCACCACGTCGGTGAATGAACTCTTTGGTGCCGTCCAGCGGGTCCACGATCAAGAAGGTGTCCCCCTTGATTTCATGCGAAGCCGCCTGTTCTTCTGTGACCAGCAATACATCCGGAAAAACCGCACGCAGCCCGGCTGAAATCAGCGCGTCCGCTGCCTCATCTGCTTCCGTTACCGGGCTATCATCTGACTTAACCTTCACGGCAAAATCATCTGAATTGTAGATCTCCATGATCTTTGCACCAGCTTCGATCGCCAGGCGCCGGATCACTGGAACCAGTTCTTCATAGGTCAAGACTGCTCTCCTGCCCAAAGGGTTAATTGAAAATTTGCTTCCCCCCTCTTATGGTGACTGCCAAGAGCTTCGACAAGAAGCCTATTCGACTAATCACCTAACCTTTTGGGTAAAAAAGAGCACTTCGCAGGCCCCATGTTTCAAAGACGCACCGAACAGTCCTGGGTATTTGGCGCAATCTCTCTGCTGGAGGTTGTTTTCCATTCTGTTGTGCGCAGCGTTCGCTCGAAACATAGCAATGCCTTACTGGCGCTTTTGATCAATATCATGCAGGCGATGGTTTTTGTCGCCTTGTTTTATGCGATGTTCCTGATCCTGGGCATGCGCGGCGCGGCCATTCGAGGTGACTTTTTGCTCTACGTGATGTCAGGCATCTTCTTGTTCCTGACCCATACCAAAACCGTAGGCGCTGTTGCCGGTGCCGAGGGCCCTGCCAGCCCAATGATGCAACACGCGCCGATGAATACGATGGTTGCGATCCTCTCGGCCGCGCTTGGGTCCCTTTACATTCAAACCCTCTCGCTCATCATCATCCTGTTTATCTATCACGTGGCCTATACGCCGCTCCTGATCGAAGAACCAATCGCTGCCTATGGGATGGTCCTGCTAGCATGGTTGACCGGTGCAGCTGTTGGCCTTGTTTTTCTGGTGATGAAACCCTGGGCGCCAGGCTTTGTTGGTATTCTGACCACAGTTTACCAACGCGCCAATATGATTGCTTCGGGCAAGATGTTCCTTGCCAACACCCTGCCGCCTTTCATGCTCAAAATGTTTGACTGGAACCCGCTGTTCCATTGCATCGACCAAGCGCGCGGCTTTGCCTTTATCAATTACAACCCACATCACAGCAATTGGGGCTATGCGCTTTGGGTGGCGATTGCCTTGATCATGCTCGGCCTGATGGGTGAGTTTTACACCCGGCGCCATGCCTCCATCAGCTGGAGCGCCCGACGCTAGTCCAAAGCAAGCTTTTCGAAGCAGGGTAGCAAGCCGCGGTAGACTTCCTCCAATCCACCTGCGCCCTGATGGTTGGCAGTTCTATAAGCAATGAAGAGCTCCGTTCTCAACTCCAACACTGTTTCCCGTCGGCTGGCCTCTGCGGCGTCAAAAGCTGCGCTTAACGAACCGTGATACCGGTAGGCATTGAACTGTTTTGCAAAAGCCAAAACAGCCTGTCGATCATCCGGAGAAGGCAAATCCTTCCTTCGATATTCCACTTCCGTCATGTCACCACCCTCAACGTCAGATTGATCCGCCCGCCCTTGGGCAAAAGGCGAGACGATTTGTAGCGGATCCGGTCCACCCCGTGATAGGTCAGCCGCGCCTCGCCCCCCATGACAACCACATCACCGGAGTTGAGCCAGATCGATTCCGTCTTGCCACCGCGCTGTGCGCCGCCAATCCGGAACAACCCATCATCTCCCAGAGATATTGAAACCACCGGATAGGAAAAGTCTGCCTCATCCTTGTCCTGGTGCAACCCCATCTTGGCGCCTTCACCATAGTAATTCAGCAGGCAGCAATCTGGTCTGCGCTCAAGTCCGGTAAGATCGCGCCAAAGGGTCAGGATTTCACCCGGAATCTCGGGCCAGGCACTGCCGCGCGGATGCTCCGGCGCGTAACGATACCCAGAGGCATCGGAGAACCAGCCAAATTGGCCCGCAGAAGTCATCCTGACCGACATTTTGCCCCCGCCCGGCACCTCGGGTGAGAACAGCGGCGCAGCCTTCAGAATCGGGCGCAGGGCATCAATCAGCTGCCGCTGTTGCGATGGCTCTAGATAGCCCTTGTGAATTTCAAAACCGCGCAATCTCAGCAGGCTCATGCGGATTAGCTCCATCTTAACCATCTTACCTGCAAAAAAGCGCACCGAAACGCATTTTAGGGGGCGTTCAGACGCTTGCAGGGGCAATGTCTGCTCCCTATATACGCCGGGAAGCAAGAGGTGCAGTCCTCTTTGCAAAGCCATCGGGGCCAGGATGCCAAAACGGGTTCAGGCCGCGAGTAATCGCCTTGAAGAGTAAAAGGGATCGAAAATGAGCAAAGTTATCGGTATCGACCTCGGTACAACCAACTCCTGTGTCGCCATCATGGACGGCTCGCAGCCCCGCGTTATTGAAAACGCCGAGGGCGCACGCACCACCCCTTCCATCGTCGCCTTCACCGATGAAGAGCGCCTTGTGGGTCAGCCTGCCAAACGTCAGGCCGTTACCAACCCAGACAACACAGTCTTCGGCGTCAAGCGCCTGATCGGCCGCCGCAATGACGATCCTGCGGTTGCCAAAGACAAGAAGATGGTGCCCTTTGCCATCGTCAATGGCGGCAATGGCGACGCATGGGTCGAAGCCAAGGGTGAGAAATACTCCCCATCGCAGATCTCTGCTTTCACGCTGGGCAAGATGAAAGAGACCGCTGAGAGCTACCTCGGCGAGGAAGTCACCCAGGCGGTCATCACCGTTCCAGCCTATTTCAACGACGCCCAGCGTCAGGCCACCAAAGACGCCGGCAAGATCGCTGGCCTCGAAGTGCTGCGCATCATCAACGAGCCCACCGCGGCTGCGCTGGCCTATGGCCTCGACAAAGAAGACACCCAGACCATCGCGGTTTATGACCTTGGTGGTGGTACCTTCGACGTGACCATCCTGGAAATCGACGACGGCCTCTTCGAAGTGAAATCCACCAATGGCGACACCTTCCTTGGTGGTGAAGACTTTGACATGCGCATCGTCAACTACCTCGCGGATGAGTTCAAAAAGGAAAACGGCGTCGATCTGTCCAAAGACAAGATGGCACTGCAGCGTCTGAAAGAAGCCGCTGAAAAAGCCAAGATCGAGCTTTCCTCCACCTCGCAGACCGAGATCAACCAGCCGTTCATCTCGATGGACCCCTCCTCGGGCCAGCCGCTGCACATGGTGATGAAGCTGACCCGCGCCAAGCTGGAAAGCCTGGTCAACGACCTGATCAAAGCCTCGATGAAGCCCTGTGCCGCTGCTCTGAAAGATGCTGGTCTCTCCGCTTCCGACATCGATGAAGTGGTTCTGGTTGGCGGTATGACCCGGATGCCAAAGGTCATCGAAGAGGTCACCAAATTCTTCGGCAAAGAACCCCACAAGGGTGTGAACCCGGATGAGGTTGTTGCCATGGGTGCGGCCATCCAGGCCGGCGTTCTGCAGGGCGACGTGAAAGACGTTGTTCTTCTCGACGTGACCCCGCTGTCCCTGGGTATCGAAACCCTGGGTGGCGTCTTCACCCGCCTGATCGACCGCAACACCACCATTCCAACCAAGAAGTCTCAGGTCTTCTCAACCGCGGAAGACAACCAGAACGCCGTGACCATCCGCGTGTTCCAGGGTGAGCGTGAAATGGCGGCTGACAACAAGATGCTGGGCCAGTTCAACCTCGAAGACATCCCACCTGCACCACGTGGCATGCCGCAGATCGAAGTGACCTTTGACATCGACGCCAACGGTATCGTGTCGGTCGGCGCCAAAGACAAGGCGACCGGCAAGGAGCAGCAGATCACCATCCAGGCCTCTGGCGGTCTTTCCGATGATGACATCGAAAAAATGGTCAAGGACGCGGAAGACAACGCCGAAGCGGATAAGGAACGCCGCGAGCTGATCGAAGCGCGGAACCAGGCCGAAAGCCTGATCCACTCGACCGAGAAGCACATCGAAGAGCACGGCGACAAGGTGGACCCATCCACTGTCGAAGCCATCGAGCTGGCTCTGGCGGCACTGCGCGACGATCTGGAAGACGAAAAGGCCACAGCCGAGAAACTCAAGTCCGGCATTCAGAACGTGACCGAGGCCTCCATGCGTCTGGGCGAAGCCATCTACAAGGCCAGCCAGGAAGAAGCAGGCGAAGAAGAGCCTGCTGCAGCGGATGCGGGTGCAGACTCTGCGGATGACGACATCGTTGACGCTGAGTTCGAAGACCTCGACGGCGACAAACGCTAAGGTCTGACTATTGGCCGCGGCGAGCCGGTCCGGACCTCGGACCGGCTCGTTTTCGTTGAGGCAGAAGGGGTAAACCGATGTCAAAACGCGACTATTATGATGTTCTTGGCGTGGCCAAAGGGGCCAGCGCTGATGAGATCAAAAAGGGCTTTCGCAAGAAGGCCAAGGAACTGCACCCGGACCGGAACTCCGATAATCCGGACGCCGAGGCACAGTTCAAAGAGGCCAATGAGGCCTATGACGTTCTAAAAGACGCTGAGAAAAAGGCGGCCTATGACCGCTTTGGTCATGCCGCCTTTGAAAACGGCATGGGCGGCGGCGGACGTGGCCCCGGTGGTATGGGTGCCGGCGGAGGAGATTTCTCTTCGGCCTTCTCAGACGTCTTCGACGATCTTTTCGGGGACTTCATGGGCGGCCGTGGTGGGGCTGGCGGGCGTCAACGGGCGACCCGTGGTGCCGATCTGCGCTATAACCTGCGTGTCTCTTTGGAAGAGGCCTTTGCGGGCATGCACAAGACCATCAAGGTACCAACCTCGGTCTCCTGCTCCTCCTGTGACGGCTCCGGTGCGGAAGGCGGCGTCGAGCCAACAACCTGCCCGACCTGTTCCGGTATGGGCAAGGTACGGGCACAGCAAGGCTTCTTTACCGTTGAACGCACCTGCCCCACATGTTCGGGCCTGGGCCAGATCATCAAGAACCCATGCAAAAGCTGCCATGGCCATGGCCGTGTGGAAAAAGATCGCTCTCTCTCGGTGAACATCCCGGCAGGGGTAGAAACCGGAACCCGTATTCGCCTGGCTGGCGAGGGGGAGGCGGGTCTGCGTGGCGGCCCTCCGGGTGACCTCTATATCTTTGTAGAAGTCGAGGCCCATGATCTCTTTGAGCGCGAAGGCAATAACCTCTATTGCCGTGTGCCGGTCTCCATGGCCAAGGCTGCTCTTGGGGGCGCTATTGAGGTGCCGACAATTGATGGCGGACGTGGCCGCGTTCAGATCCCTGAAGGCAGCCAGTCTGGCCGCCAGATGCGTCTGCGCAGCAAAGGGATGCCCGCATTGCGCGGGGGTGGCGTAGGTGACATGTTCATCGAACTGGCGGTGGAAACACCTGTCAATCTGACCTCACGCCAGAAAGAGTTGCTACGCGAGTTTGAGGATCTTTCGGAAGAGGCCAACAACCCGGAAAGCCGCAGCTTTTTTTCCTCGGTCAAGAGCTTCTGGGATGGGATGAAAAGTTAACCTTTCCTTAATTTTCAACCCCTTACCAAAATCACACCGTTAAAAGCGCCCCCTATGGGGCGTTTTTCTTTTGCCCTGTTGCGCTCTAGCACTACCCTTAACCTACCCAAGGCTTGCCGTATTTCCCTCTGCGGCGGCTTACAGCAAGGGGCTTCGCATGACACGGCATGACAAGTTCGAGGAGGCCTCCCTCCCGCTCTTCCCTGAGGACATTCTGGATCCTGACGAAGCCCCTTCCACCCCTCTTTCCGGACCGCGACTGCCCTCTTACATCAAAGATCACCGGACCCGATTGCGTCAGCGTTTTCGCGATGGTGGGGCCGATGCGATGCCTGATTATGAGCTTCTGGAACTGGTGCTTTTTCGCTCTATCCCTCGGCAAGATGTAAAACCTCTGGCGCGCAGGTTATTGGATTGCTTTGGTGACATTGGCCGCGTGGTCGCGGCGCAGCCAGAACGACTGGCGCAGGTGCGTGGTGTAGGCGAAGCCGTCATTACGGATCTCAAGATCCTCGAAGCAGCCGCCCACCGCATGGCCCGCGCAAAGGTCATGCAGCGCCATGTGATATCCAGCTGGGAAGCCCTGTTAGATTATTGCCATACCTCCATGGCACATCGTCAGACAGAGCAATTCCGCATCCTCTTTCTGGATCGCAAGAACCGTCTGATCGCGGATGAAGAACAGGCAGAGGGCACGGTTGACCATGTGCCGGTCTACCCCCGCGAGGTGGTCAAACGCGCCCTTGAACACAATGCCTGCGCCCTGATTCTGGTGCACAATCACCCCTCCGGGGATCCGAGCCCATCGCAGTCAGATATCGAAATGACCGATCGGATTCATCGCGCCCTCCACCCGCTAGGCATTGCGCTGCATGATCATTTGATCATTGGCAGCTCTGCTGAACTGAGTTTTCGCAGCGAAGGGTTGCTCTGAACTCACCTCCTCAAGGTACGGCAGACCGCGCCGCGTCAGCGGCGCCGGGCCCAAGGCTTTGGAATTCATCTTTGATGATCCACCAAAGGCGCGGGAGCCCCCCGCTACCATGCAATAGTTCCAATACAAGAGCCCTGACATGCCTCCTGACCAGCTGCAGGCTAGTTGACCCAGACCTCGACGCGACGGTTCACCTGGCGCCCCCAGGCGCTGTTATCGCAGGCCATAGGCAGGGCTTCCCCAAAAGCCTCTACCTCAATCACCACCCGCGCCGCACTCTCCGGCTCTGCTGCCGCCAGGACCGCATCACGCACCGCTGTTGCCCGCTTCAGGGCAATCTTCCGATTGGCAGCAGCGGCCCCATCCCCATCTGAAAATCCTGCAAAAACCAGCTTGCGCCCATCATATAGACCCGTCTCCAGAGCCCGCGCCAACTGTTCTATATTGCTGCGAGACTGCGCATCGGGCCGCGCAGAGCCAGTCTCGAAACGAAATGAGGTGGTCAAACGCTGCAGATTGGCCAGCTGCCGCACCATGCGCTGCAATTCATCAACCCCAAGGTCCTTTCCAGAGGCCAGGATAGCATTGCTCAGCCGATCCCCCTGGGCATTCATACTGATGCGTTCAGGCGCCTGATCCACAAAACCCGCGCGTCGGATCACAATCTGTGCGCCAGGCCCACGGACATAGGCCAAAAAATCCCGCGCAACCTTGGGCAGGCGACGTTCGGGAAGGTAGAGGAACATAGGCGCTGTCAGCGGATAGTCCTCTGTTTTGATGGAGCGCCTATTTGCGCGCAGCGAAAACCCGCAGGTTCCGGTCAGCGTCAAGGGGCGCGCAGTGCCTGTTTTCGCATAGCTGGCAATTCCAATGGCAAAGGGATCTGTAGCCACATGCCGAACCAAAACGTCAACACGCTCATGCTGACGTATCTCCTGGGAAAGCACCTCTCGGTTCGAGCCAAGCACCCTGTCCTCAAAGGCTTGGGTAAGACCAGAGCCCGGAACCGGCAAATGCAGGGCTATCGGCGCATTTTCTCCCCCCAAAGCCTGCCAGTTTTGGATCTTTCCCGAAAAGACATCCGCAAGTTCCGGCAAAGAAATAGCGGTCACAGGATTGTCTGGTGAAACAACAGGGACCAGAGCATCTAGCGCCACAACCCGGCTACGCGAGGCTGCCGTCATATCACCCATGTTTGCCAACTGCGCCAATTTGCGCTCTGCCGGGCGGATCTCTCGCTGCGCCATGACAATATCAGCCTCTTGCGCAAGGAGGTCGGCAAAACCCTCATCCGTGTTGCTGACCAGAAAGGAGATACGTGCGGCAGGGCGATTACCTTCCCGCAAGAGCTGGTATTCAAAGCTCCCCTCGGTCAGCAGTTCCCGTCGTGTCTGGTAGCCATTGCGCAGAGCAAAGCCTTCGATCAGGGCAGGCAGGAGCACTTCTGCCATCATGGAAGAGCCGGACAGCGTCACCTCGGCGACAAAGTCTGAGAGACTGGGACATCCCGGCCCGTCACAGCTGACACCAGAGCCATCAACCGTCAGTTCGCCGAACTTGGTTTCAACGCGATAGAACTCACCGTCAAATCCCAGGATATTGCCTGAAATCTCGACGGCGCCATCCGGTGAGGAAAGCGTGACATCCTGAGCGCTAAGCGTCGTTGCCCCTGCAAAAAGAAGAAGTGCGGCGCTAACCGCCGCACGAAAACCAATCATGTTTCGCCCTGAATTCGCTGTAAATCACTTGGCGGCGATTTTCAGGTTTTCCACCAGATTATTCAACACCAGAAAGTCACCTGTCGCCGAGCAATCAGGCATTTCCAGCACAAGGTCCCGTGAAATGATACGACCAGCGGTCAAGCGAAGGCTTTGGGCAGAGATTTCGCGGCCACAGTTGATCTCGGTCACCTGCGCTTCGACACTGATTTCGATCTCACCGGCCGGAGTTTCTCCATTGCGCAGGAAACTATAGGTTTCCACCAAACGTGGTGACAGTTGGTCGGGATCGCCCAGCATCAAGACCTGCCCCAGTCCATGATCGGGAGCCTCTCGCCACAGATGCCCCTCTTCGTTGTAGTTTGCACCAAATTCCCGCGCATGAACTTCAAAACCACTGTTTCCGCGCCATTGCAGGACCACCCGATCGACCTGATCCAGATCAGGCACGTCCACAACAGCAAGAGCGCCACCCGAGACAGCTCCACTGCCTTCAGCCTCTGCGCTATCCCGGCTGCGCGCGTCCACGATGAATACCGCAGTGCGTGCCAAAGCCGGCACCTGAAGATCAAGCGCCCCCAGACCATCCAGGGTTTCCGTGAACATCATGCCCTGGTGATGGATGGTGACCCTCTCATCGCGCAAACAGGGAGCTGTGATCTGCAAAGAGACCATGGCCCCGGGCAAGGCAACAGCTTCGGCCGCCATTTCACAACCCAGCTGCACCTCAGCGCGGGAGGCAATCGAGGGGGACACAGGTTTGCTAGGGCCTTCAAGTTGCGGCAAAGCAGAGGTCAAACTGATATTGGTCAGTGACAAATCCAGCTCCCCAGGTGTTTCTGGTGTCAACTCTGCCAGATGTTCTTCCTCGTATGCGCCTCCGCCCGAGGGTGCACTGTCGGGCTGCATCACAAACCCCAAGCTCAGAGCACAGATTGCGGTGGCTGCACTTAGCATCAACATACGTTTGTTTAACATGACGCTCTCCAGAAACTGCCCAAAAGGGATTCGGGACCTCTGAATTTGAGTGGGCAAACCAGGCCTATTTATGACCCGAGGCAGGAGAGATTCAGACAATTCCCTCTATTTTGGCACGGTTTTGCCTCAAATGCAGGGCGTGCAGGGCCGTTTGGAAACAGCAGTAGCCAAAAAAAACGCCCCAGAAGTAAACTCCTGGGGCGGTGCAAAAGCTCTGATGAGCTTAGGCCAGACGACCGTGGCAATGTTTGAACTTTTTGCCCGAACCGCAGGGACATTTGTCATTGCGGGATGGGTTTCCCCAGGTCGAAGGATCATCTTCGACAAAGCCGTCAGCGGCTTCTTCCGGGTTGCCGACGGGCTCCATCGATTGCTGCGCAGCCTGCTGCATGGCGGCCTGACGTGCGGCCATTTCCATCAGCATCTGTTGTTGCTCTTCGTCAGTCATCGGGCGAACCCGGCTTAGCTGCTGTGTCACCGCTTCACGCAGGGACTCAAGCAGGCCTTCGAACAGCTGGAAGCTCTCGTTTTTGTACTCGTTGAGCGGATCGCGCTGCGCATAGCCACGGAAGCCAACGACGGAACGCAGATGCTCCAGTGTCAGCAGATGCTCGCGCCATTTTTCGTCAATGGTCTGCAGCAAAACCTGTTTTTCGATGTTGCGCATGTTTTCCACACCAAAGGCTTCGGTCTTCTCGGCCATCATCTGGTCAGAAGCAGCAACCAAGCGCTCGCTGATCTGCTCATCATCAACGCCTTCTTCTGCCGCCCATTCGGCAACTGGTGCTTCAATGCTCAACTTCTCCAGAACAGCAGCCTGCAGGCCTTCAGTGTCCCATTGGTCAGCATAGGTTTTTGGCGGCATATATGTGTCGATCAGCTCGTCGATGACCTCATGACGCATATCCGCCACGATCTCTTCGATCTCAACTGCTGCCATAATTTCGCGACGCTGCCCAAAGATCACCTTACGCTGATCATTCATCACATCGTCGAACTTCAACACCTGCTTACGCATGTCAAAGTTACGGCCCTCAACCTTGGCCTGGGCACGTTCCAAGGATTTATTGACCCAAGGGTGAATGATCGCCTCACCCTCTTTCATTCCCAGAGACGACAGGATCTTATCCAGGCGCTCGGACCCAAAGATGCGCATCAGATCATCTTCGAGGCTGAGGTAGAAGCTGGTGCGGCCGGGATCGCCCTGACGCCCCGAACGTCCGCGAAGCTGGTTATCGATACGACGGCTTTCGTGGCGCTCCGAGGCCATGACGTAGAGACCGCCAGCCTTTTTGACCGCCTCTTCGTCCTTTGCGTGTTCGGCTTCAATCCGTGCGCGCAACTCACCATGGTCGGCTTCGGGGTCAGCAGCAATTGCTTCCATCACCTTGAACTCGACGTTGCCACCCAGTTTGATATCGGTTCCACGGCCCGCCATGTTGGTCGCGATGGTAACGGCACCCAGACGGCCGGCATCCGCAACGATCTGAGCTTCTTGCTCGTGGTGACGGGCGTTCAACACATTATGTTTGATGCCAGCCTGTTGCAGCAATTGGCTAAGCAGCTCGGATTTCTCGATCGAGGTGGTACCCAGCAAAACCGGCTGCCCTTTATCATGGGCAATCTGGGTGGCTTTGACCATGGCCTGGTATTTTTCCGCAGCGGTTCGGTAAACCTTGTCGTCCTCATCCACACGGGCGATTGGCCGGTTGGTTGGAACTTCGACAACACCCAGCCCATAGATCTCTGCAAATTCTTCTGCTTCGGTCAGAGCCGTGCCAGTCATGCCTGAAAGTGTGTTGTACAGGCGGAAATAGTTCTGGAACGTCACCGAGGCCAGGGTGGTGTTTTCCGGCTGAATGTTCACCTCTTCCTTGGCTTCAATCGCCTGGTGCAAGCCGTCAGAGAGGCGTCGGCCTGCCATCATGCGACCGGTGAACTCATCGATCAGCATGACCTCGCCATCGCGGACAATATAGTCCTTGTCGCGCTGGAACAGTTTATGGGCCCGCAAGGCCTGGTTCACGTGGTGAACAACTGTGGTGCTTTCCGGATCATAGAGCGAGGCGCCTTCCTGCAGAAGGCCCTGCTCCAGCAGCTTTTGCTCAAGGAAGTCGTTGCCGTCTTCAGTGAAGGTCACGCTACGGGTCTTTTCGTCGATCTCGTAATGCTCTTCCGCCAGGAACGGGATCATCTTGTCGATGGCGACATAAAGCTCGGATCGGTCTTCCGCCGGACCAGAGATGATCAGCGGAGTTCGCGCTTCATCGATGAGGATCGAGTCGACCTCATCCACAATGGCAAAGTTGTGCTGCTTCTGGAACACCTGGTCCAGGCTGGGCTTCATGTTATCGCGAAGATAGTCAAAGCCTAGTTCATTGTTGGTGGCATAAGTGATGTCGCTTTGGTAAGCGGCCATTTTTTCATCGTCGGGCTGACCAGCCCAGATCACCCCGGTCGTCATACCAAGAGCGGCAAAGACCTTACCCATCCATTCCGCATCGCGTTTGGCCAGGTATTCATTCACGGTCACCACGTGAACGCCCTTGCCTGACAGCGCATTCAGATAGGCCGGGAAGGTCGCAACAAGGGTTTTACCCTCACCGGTTTTCATCTCTGAAATATTGCCTTGATGCAGAAAGATGCCGCCCATGAGCTGTGTATCAAAGGCACGCAGGCCCAAGGCGCGCCGCGCGCCTTCGCGCACATTGGCAAAGGCTTCGGGCAGCAGGATATCCAGACTCTCGCCGCCCAGGGCTCTTTGGCGCAGCTCTTCTGTCTTCTCTATCAGACCTTCATCGCTGAGCTTGCCGAATGTCTCTTCCAGCGCGTTGATTTTTGCAACCAACGGCCGTGTCGCCTTGATTTTGCGGTCATTCGGCGTTCCGAAAACCTTTTTGGCGAGTGTTCCGATACCCAGCATGTGCTCTCCAACAATCCTCTTATTGGCCCAGTGATCGGGCAGGCTTGCCCGCCCAGCTCGCAACCCATAAACAATGGGGGAACGGCGATCCTGCCCCAGGCCTCTTGGGGATGTAAGGGTCAGGAAAATAAGTGTCAACGCCGCCTCCCCTATGCGGCTCGGGAAAGGAAGAATTCAATGCGCAAAGGTCTCACTTTTTTGCAAGGAGCCCTTTTGGCTGCTGGCCTGGCCCTGCCCTTGCCACTCGTGGCGTCGCCACATGCCAATACCGTAATTGCAACCGTAAATGGCGAAGCGATCACATTGGGTCACATGATTATGTCCCGCGAAAACCTGCCCGAACAGTATAAACAGCTGCCGGACGATGTTCTGTTCAACGCCATCCTTGACCAGTTGGTACAGCAAACGGCGCTGAAACAGGAGTTGAACGGCGAAGTGCCGCATGATGTGCAGCTGGCGCTGGACAACGAAAGCAGAGCACAACTGGCCGCCAACGTGATTGGGCGGGTCATGCGCAGTGCCACCACCGACGAAGCCCTGCGTGCTGCCTATGAGAAAAAATACTCCAGCGGGGACGGCGGGGACGAATTTCATGCCTCTCATATCCTTGTCGAAAGCGAGGAAACCGCGCTGGACATCAAACAGGAATTAGACGCCGGAGCCGATTTCGCTGTCCTTGCCAAAGAGTATTCAACTGGCCCTTCCGGACCAAACGGCGGCGACCTTGGCTGGTTCACCCAGGGTCGTATGGTCCCCGAATTCGAAGAAGCGGTGCTGGAAATGCGCTCAGGCGAAGTTTCAGAACCGGTTCAAACTCAATTTGGCTGGCATGTTATTATGCTGAAAGAGCGCCGCAAAACCGCTGCGCCTTCTTTTGAAGAAGCACGCGGTCAGCTGGTTCAGGAGCTGCAGAACGAAGCCATCGAAGCGCGTATTAGTGCTTTGACCTCCGCTGCAGAAATCGACCGCCCTGAAATAGAGGACTTTGATCCGGCGATTCTGCGCGATCTGAGCCTGGTTAGGAACTAAAGATGTCTGGCGCTCTTCCTCGCTCCCCGCTTGCCCCTGCCTCCTTCCCCGATCTCCCAGAGATCAAGGGCCTGCGACTCTCTGCCGGTGCTGCCGGGGTTAAATATCAGGGTCGTACGGATGTGATGCTCGCGGTCATGGACCCAGGCACAACCGTTGCCGGGGTTTTCACCCGCTCCAAAACCCGTTCCGCGCCAGTGCGCGACTGCCAGGCAAAACTGGGTGGGGATCCCGTCAGTGGCACAGCTATTCTGGTTAATTCCGGAAACTCCAACGCCTTTACCGGGCATTTTGGGCAGTCATCAGTTGCAGAAATCACTGCAAAAGTCGCAACGATCACCGGGTTGCCAGAAAATAGGGTTTTTACCGCCTCGACCGGTGTCATCGGTGAGCCGCTTCCTCATGACAGGATCACAGCACAGATCGATCAGCTAAACGCCGAGCTGAGTCCAGATGCGCTTGAAGCTGCGGCACAGGCGATCATGACAACCGATACCTTTGCCAAAGGCGCCTCTGCACAGGTCACAATTGACGGAAAGACCGTTTCCATTGCAGGAATCGCCAAAGGCTCTGGCATGATCGCACCAGATATGGCCACCATGCTTGTCTATATCTTCACCGACGCAAAAGTAGAACAGAAGACATTGCAGGCCATGCTTGGCCAAATCTGCGACAAAACCTTCAACTGCATTACCGTTGACAGTGATACATCCACCTCCGACAGTCTTATGCTCTGCGCCACCGGCAGCTCCGGAGTTGAAGCCGATAGCAACCTGGAATTCGCCCTCGCCCTGGAGGGCGTGATGCTGGACCTTGCACATCAGGTCGTCAGAGACGGGGAAGGTGCCAGCAAGTTTGTAGAGATCCAGGTTACCGGAGCCCAAAGTAACGCGGATGCAAAGGTTCACGGGCTGGCCATCGCCAACTCACCCTTGGTAAAAACCGCGCTTGCGGGGGAAGATCCCAATTGGGGGCGGGTTGTTATGGCGATCGGAAAATCCGGGGCAGCAGCAGACCGCGATCTTCTGTCAATTTCCTTTGGTGACGTATTGGTCGCCGAAAACGGATGGGTCTCCCCAGACTACAAGGAAGAAGACGGGGCAGCGCAGATGAAGCAAGAAGAGATCCTGATCCGCGTCGACCTTGGTCTGGGCGATGGGAGCTGCACTGTTTGGACTTGCGATCTGACGCATCAGTATATCTCCATCAATGCGGACTACAGATCATGAAAACCGTTCTGGTTTCTGCCGTCGCGCTGATTGACGTCGAAGGACGAGTTCTTTTGGCGCAGCGACCAGAGGGAAAATCCATGGCTGGTCTCTGGGAATTCCCTGGAGGTAAGATTGAATCCGGTGAAACACCTGAAGCAGCGCTTGTTCGTGAATTGGAAGAGGAACTGGGCATCAATACTTGGGCCTCCTGCCTCGCTCCGTTAACCTTTGCCAGCCATTCCTACGACGATTTTCACCTTTTGATGCCTCTGTTTGCCTGTCGCAAATGGGAAGGCATTCCACATGCCCGTGAAAACCAGGTGCTAAAGTGGGTAAAGGCACAGGATTTGCGCGATTACCCTATGCCACCAGCAGATATCCCTTTGATTCCAATACTTCGCGACTGGTTGTAGAAACACTCAAAACAGGTCCTGAAGGCATGGAATCGATGCCTTCAGACCCCCATCAGGCAACACACAGGCAACAAAAACGAATCGGTCTGACGTCTTGGAAAGGTTTTGTTAACCATTTTGGTTAAATCTGGGTTAACTATCAGCAGCGACCTCACCCTGGTTTCAATCGAAAGGATCTGATCATGCTTCGCACTATCATAGTCAGCAAGTACATCACGGTCCAAGGCACTTTTGTACAGGCTCTCCCCAATGGGCGGATCGCAGTGCGGATTGGCAAAAAGATCTTCAAAGGACAGCCCATCAGCGCCTTCGGCTAAACACCTCTCACGTTACAAATATCAAAACCGGGGTCGGCTTGATGAACCGCCCCGGTTTTTAGTCGTGTAGTGCCCCTACACTTTGGGTTGCTTCCACACTCTTTTGCACCGGCAAAACACCTTTCGACGGGCTTACATCGCAGCCAGAAATCAGAGACCTTATCTGGGCAACGGAGAAAGCAGCGCCCCACTCAAATTGTGGCTCATCGCTTTTTCAGCCCCCCTCAAACGCCCTCGTTGAATGGTGTTTCGGAGCGTTTGGCGCCTCTTGATCTGTTGCACGACCCTCCTTCCCAATGTCAGCTCTCCTGACAGAAAAACCCCGGCCTTAAAGGCCGGGGTTTTCTCACTTTCGCATCTGACCAATGGGATTAGTCGAGTTTACGTTCAACTTCTTGACGCTCAAAGATCTCGATGACGTCACCTGCGCGGATATCATCGTAGTTCTCAAAGGCCATGCCGCATTCCTGACCGGACTGCACTTCGGCAACTTCGTCCTTGAAGCGCTTCAGTGTCTTCAGCGTGCCTTCGTGGATCACCACGTTGTCGCGCAGGAGGCGCACACCAGCAGAGCGGCGTGCAACACCTTCGGTAACCAGACAGCCGGCAACCTTGCCGACGTTGGAGACCTTGAAGACATCCTTGATCTCGGCGTAACCGATGAAGTTCTCTTTGATCTCGGCGCTCAACAGACCCGAGGCAGCCGCTTTCACGTCATCCACCAGGTCATAGATCACCGAGTAGTAGCGGATCTCCACACCCTTCTGGTTGGCGGTGTTGCGTGCCGAGGTATTGGCCCGGACGTTGAAGCCCATGACCGGCGCGCCGGAGGCTTCGGCAAGGCCGATATCGGTTTCGGTGATGGCGCCGACACCGGAGTGCAGCACCCGCACGCGGACCTCATCGTTGCCGATCTTTTCCATCGCCTGAACGATGGCTTCGGCGGAACCCTGCACGTCGGCTTTGACCAGGATCGGCAGCTCAGAGACGTTTTCGTCTTCTTTTGCCTTGGCCATCAGCTGTTCCAGAGTGGTCGCAGCACCGGCGGCGGCGCGCTTATCCTTGGCGGCCTGCTCGCGATATTCCGCGATCTCACGCGCCTGCGCTTCGGTCTCGGTGACGTTCAGAACGTCGCCCGCTTCCGGTGTGCCATTCAGGCCCAGGACCTCGACCGGCACCGAAGGACCGGCTTCCTGTACCCGCTCGCCCTTGTCGTTGATCAGCGCACGGACCTTACCGTATTGCTCACCGACAACAAAGATGTCGCCCTGGCGCAGGGTCCCGTTCTGAACCAGAACGGTGGCAACGGGGCCGCGGCCCACATCCAGCTGCGCTTCGATCACGGCACCCTGTGCTGCGCGATTCGGGTTGGCCTTCAGCTCCAGAATTTCCGATTGCAAGGCAATGGCTTCCAGCAGTTCATTCAGGCCCTGGCCGGTATGCGCAGAGACTTCAACGTCCTGGACTTCACCGGACATGGCTTCCACGATCACTTCGTGCTGCAGAAGGTCGGTACGCACCTTCATCGGGTCTGCCGCTGGCTTGTCGCATTTGTTGATCGCAACAATCATCGGAACCTCAGCCGCCTTGGCGTGGTTGATGGCTTCGATGGTCTGCGGCATGACCGCGTCATCTGCAGCAACAACCAAAACAACGATGTCCGTCACCTGCGCACCGCGTGAGCGCATCGAGGTAAAGGCCGCGTGGCCCGGCGTATCGAGGAAGCTCAGCACTGTGCCGCTTTCGGTTTTCACCTGATAGGCGCCGATATGCTGGGTAATGCCGCCAGCTTCACCTGCAACTACACGGGCGTTGCGGATCGCATCCAAGATCGAGGTCTTACCATGGTCAACGTGGCCCATGATGGTGATCACCGGTGGGCGACCAGTCAGATCCTCTTCCTTGTCTTCAGCTTCCTTGATCACATCCTCAACGTCAGAGTCGGAAACACGGACAACCTTGTGACCGAACTCTTCGATGATCAGCTCAGCAGTATCGGCATCGATGGTTTGGTTCTGTGTAACCATCATACCCATCTGCATCAGAGATTTCACAACCTCTGCAACACGTTCTGCCATACGGTTTGCCAGCTCAGAAACCAAAATGGCCTCTGGCAGCTGCACTTCGCGGATTACCTTCTCACGCTCAACCGAGCCACCCATCGCCTTTTGGCGGGCGCGCTCTTGCTTGCGCTTCATCGACGCCATCGAACGCTGACGGTTGCCGTCACCACCGGTGGCCTGACCCAGAGTCAGCTTACCAGAGCGACGTCCACCGCTATTGTCACCACGGCCTTTGCCGCGACCACGCTCTTCGCGTTCACGGTCACTCTTGCGCGGGGTTTGCTGTGGAGCAGGACGCGAGGCGCTGTTGCGGGGAGCAGACGAAGTTGCAGGCTCAGCCTTCTTCTTTTCTGCCTCAGCAGCCGCACGCTTGGCCGCTTCTTCAGCTTCGCGCTTTTTGCGTTCTTCGTCTTCAGCCTTCTGGCGCGCACGTTCTTCAGCTTCACGCTGTTCACGTTCTTTCGCCTCAGCTTCAGCACGACGGCGCGCGCGCTCTTCTTCACGCGCCTTCTCTTCTGCCTCACGCTTAGCGGCTTCTTCCGCTTCGCGGGCTTTCGCAGCCTGAAGGGCCTTTAGGCGGCGTGCCATTTCCGCATCAGTGATGCCAGCGGGCCGACGTGAACCATCAGTGGCAGGGGTGCCGCCACCTTTGTTGCCGCCCGGCTTGGGAACCACAACGCGCTTACGCTTGGTTTCCACCACGACATTCTTGGTCCGCCCATGGCTGAAACTCTGTTTCACGTTCCCTGGCCGGGAACCGCCGCGCAGACCCAAGGTCTTTTTGCCGTCACTATCGCTCATAAAGCTCTTTATCCTTCCGTGCGGCCCTTGCCGCCCACCATTTCTCGCAAACCCTGCAACCGTTGCGCCTCATCTACAACACGTTTGCTGAGTCCGCCAGAGGCGAGCGCCGCATGTATCACAGTTTGACGTCCAAAAGCCATCCCCAGCTCATCCGCTGTGAGGCAATCAATGTATTTTCCCCGGTGCGGGGTACTCAATTTCGACTTTCCGCGCCCAGAGCCATCCAGGGCCTGAATCAGGACCTGGGCTTCTTCTTTCAGCAGCCAGTCTTTGACTTTCTCATAGCCACCAATCGCATCGCCGGACTTTCTGGCAAGGCTCAGCAGGTCAACGACTCGGCGCAGGACTTGGCGCTCGACCTCTGCGACCAAATCCTCTGACACCTTGACCTGTGCCTTGAAACCACGGGCAAAGAGCTTTTTCTTTACCGCCAGCTCCAAAGCTGCGCGCGTCGCGGCGACATAAACACCCCGTCCCGGCAGCTTGCCCAGCACATCTGGCACAACCTGACCTTCAGGACCCATCACAAAACGGACCAGTCCCGATTTGGGCTGAGTTTCACCAGTCGCAATGCACTTGCGCTCTGGTCCGTCTTCGCGATTTTTGGTGGCGCCTCCGCGTCCCATGCTGTTTCTCCTACTGGAAGCCTAGTTTCAGGCTTCCCCTTCTTCCTGAGCGTCTTCGCCTTCGGCTTCTTCGCTGTCACCGATCAGCTCTTCAGGATCAACCCAGCCCAACATGATGCGCGCAGTCATGACCAGATCCTGAGCCTCTTCGAGCGACATGCCAAAGGGTTCCAGAATGCCGTCATCCTTGATCCGCTCACCGCCGTCATTAGTCCAGCCACCGGCCAATTCCCAATCCGCGCAGGTTGCAAAATCTTCCAGCGTTTTCACATCGTCCTTCGCCAATGCTTCAACCATTTGCGGCGTCAGACCGTCAAATTGGATCAGGCTGTCTTCGGCGCCCAGCGCACGGGCCGCATCGATTGCTGCCTTGGCCTGTGCCTCAAGATAGTCGCGCGCACGGGCCTGCAGTTCTTCGGCGGTACCCTCATCAACCCCATCGATAACCAGAAGCTCTTCGATTTCGACGTAGGCGACTTCTTCCAGGTTGGTGAAACCTTCGGAAACCAGAAGCTGGGCAAAGAACTCATCCAGATCCAGAGTTTCCATGAAGAGACCGGTACGCGCTTCGAATTCTTTCTGACGGCGAGCGGATTCTTCTTCCTCGGTCATGATGTCGATGTCGAGCGCAGTCAGCTGCGAGGCCAGACGCACGTTCTGGCCACGACGACCAATGGCGAGGCTCAGCTGCTCTTCAGGAACCACAACCTCGATCTTGCCCGCTTCTTCGTCCAGAACAACCTTCGAAACTTCAGCAGGCTGCAGTGCGTTCACCAGGAAGGTTGGCTGATCTTCGTTCCATGGGATGATGTCGATCTTTTCGCCCTGCAGTTCGTTCACAACGGCCTGCACGCGGGAGCCACGCATACCCACACAAGCGCCAACCGGATCGATCGAGCCATCATGGGAAATAACGGCGATCTTTGCGCGCGAACCGGGGTCACGGGCCACGGCCTTGATCTCGATGATGCCATCATAGATTTCGGGCACTTCCATCTTGAACAGCTCAGCCATGAATTCTGGCGCTGTACGGCTCAGGAAAATCTGAGGGCCACGGGGTTCACGGCGTACATCTTTGATGTAGCAACGGATCCGGTCATTGGGGCGATAGCTCTCGCGGCCAATTTTCTCGTTGCGACGCAGGATGCCTTCGCCCGCACCAACATCAACGATGACATTGCCGTATTCTTCACGCTTGACCACACCATTGATGATGGTGCCGTTGCGATCTTTGAACTCTTCGTACTGACGGTCGCGCTCTGCTTCGCGTACCTTTTGCAGAATCACCTGCTTGGCGGATTGTGCTGCGATCCGGCCCATTTCAACCGGCGGCACCTCTTCAGAGAAGACATCGCCAACTTCTGGGTTTTCCATATACTGACGCGCCTGTTCGACGGTCATTTCTGCCTGGTAGTTTTCCAGCTCATCATCCGCAACAACGGTGCGCACGCGAGTAAAGGTCGCCTTGCCGGTCTTGCGGTCGATGGTGACACGGATGTCCATCTCGCTGCCGTAGCGACTCTTGGCCGCCCGAGCGAGGCTTTCTTCCATCGCATCAACCACCAGACCGGGGTCGATCATCTTTTCACGCGCCACAGCTTCGGCGGTTTGCAGCAGCTCCAGCTGGTTTGCAGAGGTGATGGCCATTACTTCGTCTCCTCTTCGGACCCTTCATCGGTCTCGATTTCGTCGAATGCGTCTTCGTTCAATGTACCCGCCGCTTTGCGCTGGCGCAGCATTTCTTTGATCAGTTCATCGGTCAGGACCAGCTTGGCATCTGTCAGCCAGTCGAATTTCAGACCAATGGTCACGGTCTCACCCTGATCCTCGATATTGATCAGGACCTCGTCCTCTTCAGTGCCGGCCAATTCGCCCTTAAAGCGACGGCGACCGCCAACCAGTTCCTCGGTCTCCAGCTTCGCCTCATAGCCTTCGAACATGTCGAAGTCCTTCATGCGGGTCAGGGGCCGGTCGATGCCGGGGCTGGAAACCTCCAGCGAATAGGCATCCAGAATCGGATCTTCGACGTCCAGCGTCGCGCTGACGGCGTTGGAGATTTCGGCGCAGTCATCCACTTCGATGCCGCCCTCTGGCTTATCCGCCATAATCTGCAGCGTGGTGGTCTTGCCGGACATCAGCCGGATCCGCACCAGTTCAAAGCCCAGATCTTCGATCACAGGGATCAAGATCTCGGCCAGACGGCGGTCAATCGCAGCTTTGGCTATCAGGTCGTTGGTCATTCAGGTTCCCAGTATCATGCGGGCACAAAAAAACGGGCGCGCGGCCCGTTGAAACTTCCCGGTGGTGTCTTGAACCAGAGCTCAACACGCCGCTGTTGCAAGGGCATATAGGCCAGTTCCGAGAAATCCGCAAGGGGTCTTCACCGCTCGGTTGGTTATCGCTAGCCCAGCCTACCGCGAATATCCGCCGCCACAGCATCAACAAAGCCCTGATCCTGACCACCAATCACCAGATAGCCCACACCATTCTCAACCCAAGAGGCGGCTGCCATGCCTGCAAGAGACTCGCTTTGCATCGCACTATTGTCACCATTTGAGCGGGTGACACAGAAGGCAATGGGCGCGCCATCCGGGCCAATATATGCCATTTGCAACAGCGGCTTTCCCTTAAAGCCTAAGAGTTGGGCCCGCTTGAACTCCAATCCCTCCACGCTCTGCGCGGGCACAAGATCAACACTATGTGTGCTACCAAACTCCGCCAAAACCTTTGTAGTAACCTCAAGCGGCTGCGCCGCTCCGGCAACGGTTTCTGCCGTGTATAGAGATTGATAGGAGGCCACGACAGCTTTCCAACCAGGTGCTTTGACCGGCTCCGCGCCTGGCTGCAACATAAAGACTGAAAGCGCACCAAGACCAAAGGCCAAGGCAAACCCGGCCACCATTTGCATTGGCGCTTGAGTCTTTTGTGGCTCAGGAAGCAACCCTGTCGGAAGCGCGGGCGCCTGCAGTGACTGCGTGGAAAAACCTTCCTGCAGAGCCGCCAGGGGTATGTCCAAAGCCTGAAAGCGTTGCTGCAATAGAGGATCGGTCCGAAGCGCGGCTTCGATCTGCGACGCAAGTGCTGCATCAGCTTCCCCATCCAGGAAAGCCGTCAGTTCTTCATCATTGAACGCCGCTTGTGCTTCGCTCATGTGCCAGTCTCCGTTTCCCGCATGACGCCAGAGATCCGCTTGCGAGCCGCCGCAAGTCTGCTCATCACCGTGCCAATTGGAACATTCAAAATTTCGGCGGCTTCCTTGTAAGAAAAGCCCTCCACATAGACGAGCAAAACCGTGACCCGCTGGCTCTCGGGAAGCTCCCCTATTCTAGAAAACACCTGACGAGCAAAAATATTCGTTTCTGTATCCGCGCGCTGATCTGGGATTTCTGTCTCTTCCAGCGCCACCAGCCCACCGCCAGTGCGCACAGCGGTTGCGCGCAGCTCATTCAACCAAAGCCGGTGTGCGATACGAAACAACCAACGATCCAAATGGGTGCCTGGTTGATAGGAGTGATGTTTTTCCAGCGCGCGCAGACAAGCCATCTGCGCAAGATCATCGGCACGGTCACGCCTGCCAGTCTGCATCAGGCAAAACCGCCAAAGCCGCGGATAGAGCGGGCTTATCCCCTCCCGGATCTCCGCCTCTGCCGTTTTTTTGCCAAACCAGCGAATAATCCGCGCTCCTGCCGTGTTTTCCTCTCAACCGCGGCACATTGCCCGGCTTTGCACCTTGATACCCGGAAGGATACAGAATGCTCAACTCACTGTTTCGTGGCGCCACATTGGCAGCTTTGTTGTTGGCTGGTCAAACCGCCCTTGCCGCCGATTGGCAGTTGGACAATGACAGCTCTAAACTGGCTTTTGGCTCGATCAAGAAAGACAGCGTCGGAGAAGTTCACCATTTTCAGCAGCTTTCCGGCCAGGTGAGCAGTAGTGGCGTGGTTGAGATCGATATTTCCCTACCCTCGATCGAGACCTTTATCGACATACGCAACGAACGCATGATTGAGCATGTCTTCAAAGGTGCCACGGCGGCAAAACTAACTGCTCAGATAGACCTTGCCGCGCTGGAAGCCCTGCCCGCCGGCGGCACCACAGTGACAGAGATCGACGGCAAGCTGAACCTTTTGGGGCGGGACATCCCGATTGAAGCAGAGATTTTTGTCGCCCGCTTGTCGGAAACCAAAGCTCTTATAACCACCGACAACATCGTTTTTCTTGGAATTGAGGATGCAGGTTTGACCGCGGGCGTGGATACCTTGCAAAGCCTCGCCAAACTTTCCGGCATCACCCGCACAGCGCCTGTCACTGCCCGTTTTATCTTTACAGCAACAGAAGATGCCGCCCAAGCAAGCCAAGCCCAACCCACTGAGCTTGCGGTCGCCGGGGATGCAACGCTGGGCAAGAAAGTCTTTCGCAAATGCAAAGCCTGCCACAGCCTAAAGGAAGGTAAAAATGGTGCCGGTCCCAGCCTTCACGGCATCTTAGGCACAGCTTCGGCCCAGGTCCCTGGTTTCAAGTATTCAAAGGCCTTTCAGCAGGCAGATCTCACCTGGAGCGTTGAGCAACTGCAGGCCTTTATGCTGGATCCCAAAGGCATCGTGCCGGGAAACCGCATGGCATTCAAAGGTTTGAAGAAACTAGAAGAGGCTGAAAACCTCATCGCTTATCTGCAAGAACAAGGCTGAAATATCAGCACTGGATGGCCCCTAGGTCATCCACCAGCGTTCCACGATTCGACCATCATCCATAGGAGATTGCCGCCCGACGGTTGACGGAATGCCAACCTCTTTTCTGGCCACCAGCGCCATTTCTTCTTTTGAAGGATGGAACTGGAAGGCATTGCTATTGCGCAGCACCTCAGAGTGTGGGAGCGCGGCTACATCGACAAACCCTTCGATCAGCGCATCTGCACGGACCGCGGCATCAGGGATCACGATAATTTCCAAAGTGTCGGCCCAGCCCGCCTGTCCCTCTTTATAGTGGTTCACGACTTTGCTGGCCTTGAAATGACGGTCACGTTGGGAGCGCTCCTGTCGGTAACACCCCGTGCCACAAAGATAATCCTGCCCCTGATCCTTTGCGCCATTTATCAGGAATTCACTTCCGGCCAAGAGATAGGGTAAATGCGGATTGGCCTGAGTTAGGGTGATTTGCAGCTTTTGTGGATCCAGAGCCTCCACCTGCAACGGGCCTCCTTGCGCTAGGCTTAGCCCCTGCATGCGAGCAGCTGCAACCTCCGCATCAAACGGCTGCCCATCATGGAATGTAACCCCCTCACGGAGTTCAAAATCCCAGATCTTGCCACCATTGCGACTCTGCCAAGCCAAGGCCAGCTCTCCGCGCAGCAAGCCATCTGGCCCGATTTCCGTCAGCCCGTCCAGAACCGCGCGACGCACGACAAGGCCAAAGAAACCACCGTCTCGCGGCAAGGCCAGGCGCAATGCACCACCCGACTTGGGCTTTGCAGCAAGCGATGTCCCCGTTGCAGCCAAAAGCGCGGCTGCAGCACCAGAGGTAAAAAGGGCACGGCGGTCAATTCGGGTCAAGGCAGCATATCCTCAGCAATGCGATCCATCGCCTGCACCAGTTCGGCACTGATTCCAGGCTCTGACAGAGCATGCCCTGCATTGCGCACCATGATCAATTCCGCATTTGGCCACAGCTCGTTCAACTTCCAGGCAGAGCTGGGCGGGCAAATCATGTCATAGCGTCCCTGAACAATCACGCCGGGGATATGAGAGATCCGACCCATATTGGCTAGGATCTGCCCATCAAAATCCAGAAAACCGCCATTGATAAAGTAATGATTCTCCAACCGTGCAAAGGCGCGAGCATAGTCACCGGGGCTTTCAACAGAAGTGCCATTGGAGTGGATTGAAGCGAGGGCGTTCTCCCAGGCCGACCAGGCCTTACCATGTCGGACCTCCTCAGCCTTATCGCCTGAGAACAAACGCTTGTTATAGGCAGAAATCAGATCCCCACGTTCTCGATCCGGGATGAGTGAGGTGAATTTCGCCCAGGTTTCGGGCCAGAACCGCCCAGCGCCACCGCCATAGAACCAATCCAGCTCTGATTTGGTCATGAGGAAGACCCCACGCAGGATCAAATGCTTCACCCTCTCTGGGTGGGTTTGCGCATAAATCAGCGAAAGCGTGGCGCCCCAGCTGCCACCAAAAACCAGCCAGCTTTCGATCTCAAGCTGCTGACGGATCTTTTCCATATCCGCAACCAGATGCCAGGTGGTATTTTCCTTGCAGGAGGCATGTGGCACCGAACGCCCGCAGCCACGCTGATCAAAGAGAATCACCCGATAAACCTTGGGATCAAAATAGCGACGCATCGCCGGGCTGCTGCCGCCGCCGGGGCCACCGTGGCAAACCACCACAGGGATCCCACGTGGATTCCCCGATTGTTCTACATATATCTTATGGCCCTGGCCAACCTCGAGCATCCGCTGGTCAAAAGTATCAACCGGTGGATAGAGATAGTGCACTGCGCGCTTTTGATCTGAGTATTTGTCCATTACTGACCTAAATGAAGCCTTACACCACAGAAGACCATACGGAGACAGGAATGCAAGCGCCTCAATCTACCGTTGACCCGTCGGAGATCGCAAAATTCGAAGCCATGGCGGCCGAATGGTGGGATCCAAAGGGTAAGTTCAAACCACTGCATATGCTGAACCCCTGCCGTTTGGACTATATCACCCGCCAAATCGCAGCGGAGTTTCATCGCGACCTGACCCAACCGGAACCCTTCAAAGGGCTGCGGCTTCTGGATATCGGCTGTGGCGGTGGTCTCTTGTGTGAGCCTATGGCGCGGCTTGGGGCTGATGTCACTGGCGCGGATGCGGCGGCGGGCAACCTGCCTGTTGCGCAGCTCCATGCTGAGCAGAGCGGATTGAAGATCGACTACCGCCACACCACTGCCGAAGATATGGCCGCAGCTGGTGAACAGTTCGATGTGGTCCTGAACATGGAAGTTGTAGAGCACGTCGCTGATCCACTCAGCTATCTGACAGCTACCTATGATTTGCTGAAACCCGGTGGCCTGGAGATCTGTTCCACCATCAACCGCAATCCCAAGAGCTACGCCATGGCAATTTTTGGCGCAGAAGTTATCATGCGCTGGCTACCGCGCGGCACCCATGAATGGCATAAATTCATCACCCCGGATGAGCTGGTAGAGCTTTTAAGCAAAGCCGGGCTGACACCGGTGGATCGCAAGGGGTTTGTCTTTAATCCCATCAGCTGGAACTGGTCGATTTCTGATCGGGATCTCTCTGTCAACTATGTCACTTCCAGCATCAAAAAGTCATGAGTTTCAAGGTTAACCCACTAAATTAATTCAATAAAATGCAACCCTCCTATCCATATGGATAGGAGGGTGTTCTTTTACCACCCTAGGTTTAATGACAAATTCAATGTAGGTTTGAATCAGGGAAAAACAGAACATTTGGGTTAGAAACACCCGACATGGATATCCCCATTTGGCTTCCGCAGCCAGAGCATAAGCTTTGGTTCTGTCACCACTCACATCTGCCAGATGGAACAAAGTGGGGAGAAGGGGAGCGTAACAGGTTTACGCTCCCCCTTTGGTTTGGTCTGCTGCCAACCAAAAAACCAAGAAAATTGCTCTGTGGACAGTCTCTATCCGCTCGCTTCGAGTTTAAGGCGCAGCTCACGCAGAATTGGTAAGGTCGCTTTGACGCGATCGCTCCCCAACTCGCTGACCACCTCAGAGATGATTGGAACGATACCCGCCAGTGCCGCATCGCGCGCCTGTTTTCCCGCAGGGCTGATGGCCACCATCTTGCGTCGCGCATCATCCCAATCCGGGCGGATGTGAATATAGCCCGCAACCTCAAGCTTGCTCAGGGTATTTGTCATCGCCCCACGGGTTACATGAAAGGCCTTGGCCAGCTGCGCAGGGCTGCGTTCAACGCCGGTTCGGGTCAGGTGGTTGAGCACCGAAAAATGCGACAATTCCATCCCCTTTGGCAGGGCTTTTCCCAGTCGGGACCGCGCCAATTGGTCTGCCATCAATATTTCACTGAACAGCGAAACAGCCAGGGAATGAGTTTCTTCCTTCAAGGTCCTTCGAACTCTCTGTCATGGGTCAAGGAGGGCACACGCTTGCGTGCTTGTGCCACTTTTTCCATGTCGAGATCAACGAAAGTAATTCCAGGTTCCGTGCCGGCATCCGCCAGAATTTCACCCCAGGGCGCCACCACCAGGCTGTGTCCGTAGGTCTTTCTGACCGCTCCCCGGCTGGTCTTATGGGTGCCGGTTTGTGCTGCCGCCAAGACATAACAACCGGTTTCGATTGCGCGTGCCTGCAACAAGGCGTGCCAATGGGCCGCACCCGTGACAGGCGAAAAAGCCGCGGGGGCGACAAGGATCTGCGCCCCAACCTGGGCCAAAGCCCGATGCAGTTTGGGAAAGCGCAGATCATAGCAAATTGTCAGACCTAGGATGCCAAAGGGGGTTTCAGCCACCACCGCCCGGTTACCAGGGCGGTAACCATCGGATTCGCGAAAGGTCTCTTCTGGTGTGACCTCCACATCAAACATGTGGATCTTGTCATAACGTGCTGCAATTTCACCCTCGGGCGAAATCAGGAACTGCCGGTTGGCAAATCGGCCATCTGCATCATGGGTCTTTACACCAAAAGAGCCGAGGGACAGCCATATCCCGTGCTCACCTGCGACTTCGCGCAAAACCTTCAAACTTGAGTCGTCTTCCTCATGGCAGAGCACGTCATTCTGATGGCTCCTACTCAGGGAAACGCAGTTACTGACCTCCGGCGTCAGGACAAACCCCGCGCCTCCCTTTGCAGCTTCGGCAATCATCACGCGAAGCGTCTCCAGGTTTTCAGCAGGTGAATCGCTGGAAGTGATCTGCAAAAGGGCGGCACGCATTGTATGGGTTCCTAGGTTCTGAGGATCAGGCTGCCAGAAGCGAATCCAGCTTTCCTGCCTGTTCAAGCGCATAAAGATCATCGCAGCCACCAACATGGGTATCGCCGATAAAGATCTGTGGCACCGTACGGCCACCATTCGCGCGCTTTATCATCTCACCTTTGCGACCGGGGTCGGCCAGCACGTTCACCTCTGAAAAGGTAACACCCTTTTGTTTCAACAGGCGCTTGGCGGCATGGCAATAGCCACAGAGAGGAGAGGTATAGATCTCGACCGGTTTCATACAGGTCTCCATTGGTCAGGTTGCATGGGTTTTGCGCCATATGGGGCTGCTTTGCAATCTTTGCCAGTGCTTCGCGGAAACTCCGGGCTCAGTTCACGCGCGTGTGACCCGCGCCAGCACAGCAACCCGCACTTCGGCAGCCCCTGCCGCAAGGCAAACATCGGCACAGGCTGTCAAAGTCGCACCAGAGGTCATCACATCATCAACCAGCACCACCACACGGCCCTGCATCAGAGCCTGGTGCCGTGGATGCGCCACGATAGCCCGGCTCAGAGCAGCAAAGCGCTGTGCTCTGGATTTACCCTCCAGCGAGGGGGTTGGCTTCACGCGCTTCAAAAGGTCAGGCCAATAGTCCAGCCCTCCCTGTTTTGCCAGGTTCTGGGCTAGCAAAGCTGATTGGTTATACCGCCGCTTGAGCAACCGTGACCAATGCAGAGGCACCGGACAGATCAGCGGATTATCCCGCAAGAGAGGGCCTGCCGCCCGCTCAATCCAATGGGCAGCAGGTGCCGCCAGATCTGTGCGATCCCCATGTTTGAGCGCCATCACCAGACTACGCGCTTTGTCCTTATAGAGCATCGCCGCGCGACCTTGGCTCCAGGGGCGAGGGGTAGACATGCATTCATCACATTCCAGATGATAACCGTCCCCTTCGCCTGGCAAAGGGATGCCGCAACCCTCGCAAACCGTGCCACTAATAAAATGCGTTTGTCCCCAGCAGGTCCCGCAAAGGCCAAAATCCTGCTCAACCAATTCGTCGCAGCCAAGGCAACGCGGCGGATAGATCAGCGAAACAGCGGTTTGAAACTGCGCGCGCAACATCTAAATAGCCCTCATGACACAAGCACCCAAATCACAGCCAGACCTTTTTGATCGCCGGGCCCTGACACTCCATCGTGCCCGTCGCCAGCCGGAAGCCCTATTCCTTCACGAGCTGGCGCGGGACGAGGTTGAGGATCGCTTAAGCTTGGTTAACAGGAGCTTTACAAAACCGGCGATTGTGACCCCTTTTGCCGAAATTTGGCAAAATTCTTTCCAAGACCCTAAAATCACCGCCGATGCGGAGGTTTTGGATCTGGAGCCAGGCGCCCATGATCTGGTGGTGCATGCCATGGCCCTGCATTGGGCCAACGATCCGGTTGGACAGTTGATCCAATGTCGGCGCGCGCTGAGCGAGGACGGCCTCATGCTGGTGATCGCCCTTGGCGGCCGCACCCTGCATGAATTGCGCAGCTCCTTGGCCGAAGCCGAAACCCGGGTCTCCGGCGGGATTTCCCCACGCATAGCCCCCATGGGCGAGGTCCGGGATCTAGGTGGACTGCTTCAACGCGCTGGCTTTGCCCTGCCGGTGGCCGATGTGGTGCCGCTGACCGCGGAATACCGGGACATCCTGCACCTGATGCATGAGCTGCGCGCCATGGGCGAAAGCAATGCCCTGGCCCAGCGCCTGAAGACCGCCAGCCCGCGCGCACTTTTCGCCGCTGCGCAAGAGATCTACCAGGCGCATTTCGCCCTGCCCTCCGGCAAGCTGCCCGCAACCTTTGAGCTGATCTGCCTAACCGGTTGGTCTCCTTCCGAAAGCCAGCAAAAACCTCTGCGACCGGGATCAGCCCAGATGCGCCTGGCGGATGCACTGAAAGTGCCAGAAACCAACATTCCTGAAAGCTGAGCGCACTCCCCTGCCATAACGCCTGACTATCGACTACAAAACCGGAACCAATTGGTCTTTTGCTGCAAGCATGCCTATGTTGCCGCCAGACATGAGACCGTTTTTTACTAGGACCCTTTGATGCTGGATTCTTCTGCCACAGACGCGCTCCCCGAAAACGCCCCCAACGATCATCCTAAGGTGCGGCGTGGAAAAACTGGCGTCCTCCTGGCCAACCTCGGCACGCCGGATGACTATAGCTATTGGCCGATGCGGCGCTACCTGAGCGAATTTCTCTCGGACAAGCGGGTGATCGATTATCCGGCCTGGAAATGGCAGCCGCTTTTGCAGCTGATCATTCTGACAAAACGGCCCTTTGCATCCGGTGCGGCCTATAAATCGATCTGGAACCATGACAAGGGCGAAAGCCCGTTGATGACCATCACACGCGACCAGACAGCCAAGATGGCCGGGGTCATGGCCCAGCGTTACGGCGACCAGGTCATGGTCGATTTCTGCATGCGCTACGGCAATCCCTCGACCAAATCCAAGGTCCGCGCCATGGTCGCGGCGGGTTGCGAGCGGATCCTCTTTGTGCCGCTTTACCCGCACTATGCCGGCGCCACCTCTGCCACCGCCAATGATCAGTTCTTCCGCGCCCTGATGGAAGAGACCTGGCAGCCGGCCGCCCGCACCATCGAACCCTATTTCGACGACCCGGCCTATATCGAGGCCCTGGCGCGTTCAGTCGAGGAGGCCTATGGCCAGGCCGCTAAGCGCCCGGATATTCTGGTGGTCTCTTACCACGGCATGCCCAAGCGGTATCTGATGCAGGGCGATCCCTATCATTGCCAGTGCCAGAAGACGACACGCCTGTTGCGCGAACGCCTGGGCTGGGAGGAGACCGAGATCACCACCACCTTCCAGTCGGTCTTTGGACCCGAAGAATGGCTGAAACCCTATACCGTTGATCACGTCGCGACCCTGGCCCAGGAGGGCAAGAAGAGCATCGCGGTAATCGCGCCGGCTTTCTCTGCCGATTGCATCGAGACGCTGGAAGAGATCAACGAGGAAATCAAAGAGAGCTTTGAAGAAGCCGGCGGCGAGAATTTCCTCTATATCCCCTGCCTCAATGATGATGATGATCACATTGCCGCACTTGCCGGGGTGATCGAAAACAATCTCAAAGGCTGGCTGGACTAAGCCGCCTCCCCCGGTCCAAATAGGATCCAATATTGGATCTCTGCACATTGCAGACACGGGGGAGAAATTTGGAATGAGCCTGAAGCACTGGAGCGATGCCCTGGAACACCACTGGGGCATCAAGGCCACGCTGCGCCCGCTAGACGGGGAATATGATCTGAACTTCATGGCCGAGGTCGATGACGGCAGCGGCTATGTGCTGAAGGCGATGCGTCCGGGCTGTGAGGAATGGCTGGTCGACATGCAGGTCCGTGCCTTTCAGCACATCGCTGAGAGCCAGCCGGATCTGCCCTGCCCGCGCGTGATCCCAGCGCTGGACGGTACCGCGATGCTGACCCTTGCGGATGAGAGTGGTGTCCAGCGCCTGGTCTGGCTGCTCGAGCGGCTGCCTGGTCTCTGTTACGCCAAATCAGAGCCAAAAACACCGGAACTGATCCGCGAGATAGGCTCTGTTCTGGGCGGCACCGCCAAGGCCCTTACGGGTTTTCAACACCCCGGACTAGAGCGCGATTTCAAATGGGATCTGATGCGCGCCGGCTGGATAGGCGCTGAATTCGACTCTATCAAAAATCTGCAAAAACAGGCTCTAATCAAAGAAATTGAGACTGAATTCACCAAGCTAGAGCCTGCCTTGCAGTCTCTGCCAAAACAAGCCATTCACAATGACGCCAATGACTACAACATCATGGTGGAGGGTACTCTAACCACCCCGCGCCGTGTCTCTGGCCTCATTGATCTCGGCGACATGTGTGCTGCCCCCCGCATCTGCGATCTGGCGATTGCTGCGGCATATATCGTGCTCGACCACCCCGACCCGGAGGCGGCGCTGGCTGCCTTGGTGACGGGCTATCACGCGGCCTATCCACTGACCCCGCAGGAAGTGGATCTGATCTACCCCTTGCTGCGGATGCGGTTGGCGGTCAGCGTCGTGAACTCCACACTGATGGCAGTCGAAAATCCGGATGACCCCTATGTGACCATTTCCCAGGCCCCGGCCTGGCGGTTCCTGGAAGGCCATGATCTGCACCCCGGTCTGCTCGCCGCCCGGCTGCGCGCCGCCTGCGGCATATCCGTGGTGGAGGGCGCAGACAGGGTCATGACCTGGCTGAATGAGGAACGCGGGAATTTTGCCCCGCTGATGGGGGAGGATCTGAGCAGTGCCCCGATGGGATCACTGTCGGTGGAGAACTCCACCTGGCCGCAGAACCCCTTTCACATGCCGCTGGAGGAAGCCGCCCGCGTTGGTGAAGAATTCGAGGACGAGGGCCGGATCTGGCTTGGCTACTACCACGAGCCGCGACTGATCTATGCAGAGCCCGCCTTCCGAAAAGGGCCGTATAAGGCCAGCAACCGGCGCACAGTGCATCTGGCAATTGATGCCTTCGCCCCGGCCAAAACGCCGATGTTCGCACCGCTTGCTGGCGAGGTCTTTGCGGCCGAGAACCGCACCGGGCATCTCGATTACGGCGGGGTGATCATCCTGCGCCATGAGACCCCGGAAGGGGATCCGTTCTACACGCTTTATGGCCACCTCAACCCAGAGTTCATGGATCGGCTGAAACCTGGGGACAAAATTGCCAAGGGAGAAGAATTCTGCCGCCTCGGCGATGCCTCGCAAAACGGCGGCTGGGCGCCGCATGTGCATTTCCAGCTGGCTCTCACCACCGAGGGCATCGAGGCCGATTGGCCCGGCGTCGGCGACCCGGAGGAGATGTATATGTGGCGCGCCATCTGTCCGAACCCGGCAGCGCTGCTGAACCTGCCGGATGAGAAATGCCGCTACTCCCCCGCCAGCAAGGAAGAAGTCCGGCAGGGGCGCCAGGATCATTTCGGCGGCAACCTCAGCCTGACCTATTCAGATCCGGTGATGCTGCTGCGGGGCTGGAAGCATCACCTCTTTGACGAATGGGGCCGCCCATACTTAGATGCCTATAACAATGTGCCGCATGTGGGCCACGCCCATCCGCGCATCCAGGCAGTGGCAGCGGATCAGTTGAAACGGATGAATTCCAACACACGCTACCTGCACCCGGCCCAGACCGCTTTTGCCGACAAAATCCTGTCGAAAATGCCGGATCACCTGCAGGTCTGTTTCTTTGTGAATTCCGGCACCGAGGCCAATGAGCTGGCGCTGCGCCTGGCCCGCGCCCATACCGGCGCCAAGGGCATGGTCACGCCGGACCACGGCTATCACGGCAATACCACCGGCGCGATCGGCATCTCCGCCTATAAGTTCAACAAACCGGGCGGCGTGGGCAAAGCCGACTGGGTGGAATTGCTTGAGGTTGCCGATGATTATCGAGGCAGCTTCAAGCGAGAGGACCCGGAGCGGGCGCAGAAATTTGCAGATCTGGTCGATCCGGCGATCGCAGCCTTGCAGCTGCGCGGCCAGGATCTCGCCGGATTTATTGCCGAGACCTTCCCCTCGGTCGGTGGCCAGATCATCCCACCAAAGGGCTATTTGTCGGCGGTCTACGAGAAAATCCGTGCCGCCGGGGGCGTCTGCATCGCGGATGAGGTTCAGACTGGATTGGGTCGCCTGGGCGACTATTACTTTGGCTTTGAACACCAGGGCGCCAGCCCCGATATCGTTGTCCTCGGCAAACCCATCGGCAATGGACACCCGCTGGGCGTCTTGGTCACAACCAGGGAAATCGCCGAGAGCTTTGACAACGGGATCGAGTTTTTCTCGACTTTCGGCGGCTCTACACTGTCTTGTCGTATCGGCAAGGAAGTGCTGGATATTGTCGATGACGAAGGCCTGCAGGAAAATGCCCGCGTGATGGGCGCGCACCTTATGGCTGGGCTGAAACAGCTGGAACAGGAGTTCACCTGCGTCGGCGATACCCGCGGCATGGGGCTGTTTCTGGGGTTGGAGCTGATCAATCCGGACGGTTCAGAGGCCACGGAGATTTGCTCTTACGTTAAGAATCGGATGCGCGATCACCGGATCCTGATCGGCAGCGAAGGGCCAAAGGACAATATCCTGAAAATTCGTCCTCCTTTGACAATCGACGCCGAGGGCGTGGACATGATCCTCGTTTCTCTGAAATCCGTTTTACAGGAGGTGGAGGCTTAATAGCCTGCATCTCTATTCCCCAAAGGAGATTGCAACAAAAAAAGGCGGTGGAAACCCACCGCCTTTCTTTAAGCTGTGTCAGCTATTAGCTGCTTGCAACAGCCGCGCCAACCAGAACCAGCAGCAGCAATGGCAGCAGGATGCCGCTGGAAGAGCTGGTTGCTTCTTCGATAACAACAGGCTCAACGATTGGCTCTGCCAGGTTGCCAGCAGTTGCAGTGGAAGCGGCGGCGGTCAGTGCAGCAGCGAGTACAAGTTTCTTCATGTTAACCTCCAGAATACGCGCAGGGTCCAATTTTGACCTGCGCACCCAAGACTTACCTCGTGGTTTTTTCTAACCAGTATTGTTGCGGGATTGCAATTGCTTGTTGCCCAGAACACGTTTCGCTCAAAGGCTTTGTCGTCAAATTAGCAACACCTGAGTGCCCACTTTTGCAAAGCCAAAAAGCTGCGCAATATGCTCATTATAAAGGCCAATACAGCCATTGGACGATTTGCGACCAATCTTGCGCGTATCATGGGTCCCATGGATGCGATAGAACTTCCAGCTGAGGTATAAAGCGTGTGTTCCCAAAGGGTTATCAGGACCTGGCGGAATGTACGCCGGCCATTCCGGGTTTCGTTTTCGCATATTCGGCGTCGGGGCCCAGCCCGGTCCTTCGACTTTGCGAATGATTTTTGTTCTTCCACGACGGGTCAAATCGTCCGAAAGGGGCACAGAAGAGGGGAAAAGCCTGTAATCTTTCCCATCTTCCGACCAGTAGTGCAGTGCCCGGCTATCAATATCCACCAGAATCGCGCCACGGCGCAGATTGTCGAAGTAAGGCTCCCAGCGTTTTGAACGGAAGGCAGAGATATTACGTTTGACCGGTGGTTCTGGCTCGGGTGGCGGTCGCAGCGGATCAAAGGCCGGTTCTTCGGTTTCTGGTTGAAGATTCTGCGCCAAAGCTGGCGCTGAAAGCAGCGCTGCCGTTCCGGCCAGGAAGCTGCGGCGGTTCAGTTGTCTAAAGAGATCGCGCGTCATGAACAATTCCTGCGGAAAACAATTGGGTCAATCACCATATTATGGCCAGAAAGCCGCAGTCGCAAATCAACAAGCTTTTGTGGTGGCAGATTCCTGCAGGGCCATTTGCACCAATGCCACAGGACAGGTAAGTGCAAGTACAAGCGACAAAGCGAGAGACATGATGAAGCGCGTTTTTCTGATCCTGACAGCAATGGCTCTGACCTTCACTGCAGCCTGCACCACGACTTCGGATTCGTCCCAAAACGGCTCCGCTTATCGAATTCGCAACGAAGGCAAGGTGCAACTGCGGATGCTTGATTCTGTGAACGCACTACGCCAGGCTTCAGGTGCTGTTCAAGTGCAGCTCAACGCGCAGCTGAATGCGGCGGCGGCGACCCACTCCCGCGATATGTCAGTGCAAAACCGCCCATGGCACTTTGGCTCTGACGGTTCTTCGCCTTTGGACCGGGTTGCGCGGACAGGATATGTCGGCACAGTTCAGGGCGAGAATATCTCTGAAACCTATGAGAATGAGCTTCAGACGCTAACCGCTTGGATGGAGGAGCCCAGCACCCGGGCCGTTATCCTGGATCCAAAAGCAAACAATATGGGATTTTCTTGGCATCAAGAGCCGAACGGCAAGATCTGGTGGACAATGATCATGGCGAATTAGCCTAAGCCATTGATTCTATAATATAGGAATCGAAAAGGGGCCAAGCGGCCCCTTTTTTTTTGCCCTGCCAGAATTTCAGGGCTCTTGCCTCAGGCGCGAAGTGCGATAGGTGTCCCGTCTCTTACCATCGCATAAATCTCCTCGATCTCGCTGTTTTTGACGGCGATGCAACCGGCAGTCCAATCACTCACGCGGGACGCTCGTTTACGGGCTTTGCGCTCGTTTGGCTCACCATGAATGAAAATCTCACCCCCTGGCCGCTTACCTATCGAACGTGCATAGGCAACATCAGAGGCATTTGGATAAGAAATACCAATAGAGAGATGGTAGGAGCTGTTCGGGTTGCGCCGGTCAATTCGATAGAGACCTTCAGGCGTTTTGCCGTCGCCTTCGATTTGTTTATGGCCAAGCGGCGCAAAACCAAGGTCCATCTTGTACTCACGCAGGATGCTCTCCCCGTTGAGAAGATAGATCTTACGAGCACCTTTGTTGACCACAACAGAGGTCACCTCTGGCCCATTGTAGGTTTTGAACCTGCTCGCGTAATTCGTGCTGCCACAGCCTGCGAGTGTCAGGCTAGCTGCGACACTTAAACCAAATACCCGTCTGTCCATGTCCCATTTCCTGTTCAAATCTGCTCTTTTTGGGCGAAATAGCCCGAATCAAATGGAATTCAAAATCACAACTTGCTGTGTTGCTGTTCTTCTCTGTCCAAACGCGCTTCGATGGCCTTTAGGCGAGAGAGAACCTCATCACGATAGGCATCGGTGCGCTGTCCCTCTTCTTCGGAATGCGCATCCTGCATCGAGTTCACGATCAAACCCACCAATAGGTTCACCACTGCAAAGGTTGTGACCATGATGAAGGGCACAAAGAAAGCCCAAGCATAGGGGAATACCTCCATCACCGGGCGGACAATACCCATGGACCAGCTTTCCAGCGTCATGATCTGAAACAGCGAGTACCCCGATCGTCCCAGGGTACCGAACCATTCCGGGAAACTGGCGCCAAACAATTTGGTCGCCATAACAGCGCCGATATAGAAAATGATCGCCATCAGCAAAAAGACGGACCCCATCCCTGGTAGTGCGGTCACAAAGCCTTCGACCACACGGCGCAGGCGCGGCGCTACCGAGACAACCCGCAAAACCCGCAGGATCCGCAGAGCCCGCAGCACAGAGAAGCCCTGAGCACCGGGCACAAGGGCGATGCCGACAATCACAAAATCAAAAACACTCCATCCATTCAGGAAAAACCGCAGACGCCGAGCGATGAGCTTCATCAGAATTTCGACAATGAAGATGCCCAGGCAAAGCTCATCTATCAGATGGATCAAGCCACCAACCCGTGCCATCACCTGCTCAGATGTTTCCAGACCCAGGGTCACCGCATTCACCATGATCACAATCATGATGAAACGGGTAAAACGGTTGTCTTGCAGAATTTGTTCGAGACGCGTTGCCACGGACCTTTTCTCCTTGCGAGTTCCTTGTGCCCCCTTTTTGGGGGTCAGTCGGCCAGGGTAAAACTGGCCACCAGTTCCGTATGGGCTGACCAACGGAACTGGTCAACAACCTGCACCCAATTCAGGCTGTATCCTGCCCCCACCAGGACCTTTGCATCACGGGCAAAGCTGATGGGATTGCAGGAAACATAGGCAACAACGGGCAACCGTGCCTTGGCTAGCTGCGCGACCTGAGCTTCGGCACCCGCACGCGGCGGATCAATCACCACGGCCTCGTAATGGGCGCCAAAAGGTTTCATATCCTCGGGCAATAGCGGATTGCGGAACAGGTCCCGTGTCTCGGCTTTCACCTGTCGCAACTCCTTGCCGCGGCGCCAGCCAGCTTCCAGCGCTGCAATCATCTCCGCTTCACCTTCAAGGGCATAGACTTCCGCTCGTTCGGCAAGCGGCAATGTAAAGGTTCCGCAGCCAGCAAAGAGATCCAGGATCCGTTTTGCGCCTGTAGTAATCTCACGCACTGCACCAAGCAGCGCTGCCTCACCATCTGTAGTGGCTTGCAGGAAAGACCCTGGCGGAGGGCAGACCGGAGCATTGCCAAAACGCTGGATCGGTGGCTGCTCCATCGCGACCTGCTCATCCTCCCAGGTGAGGCGGGTCACACCGTGTTGGCCTGCAAGCTGTGCCAGTTCCAGCCGGAGGGGGCCATCCAATGGTTTGCCCTGACGTACCAAGACATCCAGCCCGCATTCTGACGTGGTCACGGTTACGGACAGAGGAGTTTTTCGGCTGGCACCAGCAATCGCCAGAGCCTCTGCCAAAGCTATGGCCGAGATGAGAGTGGGGTCCAGAAGCTGACAGTCTGGAATTGGAGTAATGACATCAGAGGCCCGTCCATGAAAACCAGCCATTGCACCCTTCTTGGTCCGGCGCACCGCAAATGTCGCACGCCGCCGCGACTGCGCCGGGGAGGTGTGGATCGGCCGAAACTCTGTCTCCAGCCCCTGCGCAGCCAAAGCGGTTTTCACCACATTCACTTTCCAATCGGCTACAAAGCTCTCGCTGGCATGTTGCAACTGGCATCCACCACAGGATTTGTAGTGACGACAACTGGGCTGAACCCGGTGCTCAGAGGGGGTTTCAATCCGGATTTCGCGAAGTTGACTCCCCTCGCGGATACCGCTGATTTCTTCACCCGGCAGGGTACGGGGCGCAAACAATGGCCCTTCGGCGACTCCATCGCCCTGATGTCCAAGGCGGGTAATCGTAGCTGTGGTTCTGGCTGCGTCTGTCATTCGGGCTAGATAGCGCTTGCATTGCCCGCACAAAAGCACAAACCCGCCACTCGGCGCATTCTGATCAAGATTGTGGTTCGAAGAAGCGCTTACTCTGCCGCCGCCGCGCCAGTTTCATCAGTACAGATAAAGCCACCGGACTGGCGGGCCCAGAATTGGGCATAAAGACCACCAAGCGCCAAAAGCTCGTCATGGCTGCCGCTTTCCGCAATCCGGCCTTTTTCCATGACAATGATCCGATCCATCTCGCTCAGCGTTGAAAGCCTGTGGGCAATGGCAAGCACCGTCTTACCCACCATCACCCGCTCGAGGGCGGTTTGGATCAAGGCTTCAACCTCGGAATCCAGCGCAGATGTAGCCTCATCCATGATCAGGATAGGCGCATCCTTAAGAATAGCGCGGGCCAGGGCGATACGCTGTCGCTGCCCGCCAGAGAGTTTCACCCCGCGTTCACCCAGGAAGGCATCGTAACCTTTGCGACCTTGGCTATCTTCGAGATCCTTAATAAATTCATGGGCCTCGGCCTGTTGCGCTGCCCATATAAGATCCTCTTCACTGGCATCCGGACGACCATAGAGGATATTTTCCCGTGCGGAGCGGTTAAACATCGCTGTCTCTTGCGTGACCATGCCGATCTGGCTGCGCAAGGAATCCTGCGTCACCCCGGCAATATCCTGCCCATCGATCAGAATGCGCCCGACTTCACCGTCATAGAGCCGCAGCAAGAGGGACACCAATGTGGATTTGCCAGCCCCCGAGGCACCAACAATTCCTAGCTTTTCTCCGGGGCGGATGGTCAGCGAAAGCTCCTGAACTCCACCCACATCGCGGCCATAGGCAAAACCGATGGCATCAAACTCGATTTCTCCGGCAGAAACCTCCAGTGTTTTCGCGGTAGCACTGTCTTCGACACGATCTGGGCGGGTCAGGGTCTTCATGCCGTTTTCGATCTCGCCCAGGTTGGAATAGATCGACATCAGGGTGAAACTGACCCAGCCAGTCATCTGCGAAATCCGGATTGAAACGGCGCCAGCCGCAACGATATCCCCTTCACTGGCCCCACCAGAGCGCCACAACAAGAGAGTTGCGCCAATCAACAAGACCGGCAGAAGCCCGGCCATGCACATCAGACAAAACCGGAAAGTTGCCGCCAGGCGACCAAAATGCAGTGCTGTATCTCTGAAAGAGACCATCGCTTCCTGGGCGCTTTGCTCTTCATGGCTGGAATGCGCAAAAAGCTTTACGGTTTTGATATTGGTAATGGTATCCACCACCTGCCCCGACACCAGGGCGCGAGCCCCAGCCCGTTTGCCAGATCTTTGGCGCACCCGCGGCAGGAACCAGCGGATCAGGGTAAAATACCCCACAAGCCAGAACCCAAAGAGCAAGGTAATCCACAGATTGATCGATCCCAGTAGCGCCATCGACCCAACTAGCGACGCCAGGGCAAAGGCCACGACATTGATCATCTCAGTGGTAACCGAAGTTACAGCACTGGCCGTCTGCATTTGTTTTTGGGCAATGCGGCCTGCAAAATCGTCGTCGAAAAATCGTACGGACTGACCCAATGTCCAGCGATTGAGCCTCGAGAGAACCAGCGGGTTCACATTCGGCTGAACCACAATGGCATTCATCGCCGCGGCTGAGCCAAAAAACACCGGCCTGAGCAACAGAAAGAACCCAAGCGCGCCGAAGATCACCAAGAGGTTCTGACTGGTGAAAAAACCATCTGGCCCGCTGGAAATGGCGGTATCAATCACCTCACCCAGAATATAAGCGGTTCCCGCCTCCATCGCGCCTGCAAAGCCAGAGATCAGCGCTGCTGCCAGCAAGACCGGCCAAGCGCCAGCCAAGCTCCAACGCAAGAAGGGCCACAGCTGTTGCGGTGGCACTCCTTTTGCAGGTTGGAAGGCGTTGATCAGATTGCCTATCTTCATTCGGCTACCTCAGCATTCAAGAACCCACCGGACTGCCGCGCCCAAAACTGCGCATAGAGCCCTTCAGCGCGCAACAGATCTTCGTGTCGACCTTCTTCCACGATCCGTCCCTGGTCCAGTACCAGGATGCGGTCCATCTGTGCGATGGTGGACAGCCGATGTGCAATCGCAATCACCGTCTTGCCCTCCATCATGCCATATAGGGTCTCTTGGATGGCGGCCTCAACCTCCGAATCCAGCGCCGATGTGGCTTCATCCAACAGCAGGATCGGCGCATCTTTCAGGATAACCCGCGCGAGCGTGATGCGTTGTCGTTGTCCACCCGAGAGTTTTACCCCGCGTTCGCCCACATGGGCGTCATAGCCGCGCCGCCCCTGCGGGTCTTCCAGGTCTAGGACAAAATCATGCGCCTCGGCCTGTTTGGCCGCTGCGACAATCTCTGACTCGCTTGCATCAGGTCGCCCATAAAGCAGGTTCTCCCGCACCGAACGGTGCAAGAGCGCGCTGTCCTGCTGCACCATGCCGATCTGACGACGCAAGGAATCCTGCGTCACCGCGCAGATATCCTGACCGTCGATCAGAATTTGCCCAGAATCCGGATCGTAAAAGCGCAACAGCAATTTCACCAAGGTTGACTTACCCGCGCCTGAACGACCGATCAGGCCGACTTTCTCACCAGGTTGGATCGTCAGCGTCATCCGGTCCAGCCCGCCGCTTTCACGGCCATAATGGTGGCTGAGGTCACAGAGAGAGATCTCCCCCTGGCGCAGCTCCAGTGGCGCCGCATCCGCTGCATCTGCCAGATCAATGGGTTGAGCGATGGTCTCCATACCCTCGGCCACAACCCCCAGCTGGCGAAAGAAAGACGTCAGCGCCCACATGATCCAGCCGGTCATTGCATTCAGCCGCAGGGTGAGGGCCGTCGCAGCCGCGACGACGCCGGCAGATGCGGCCCCCTGCATCCACAGATACATAGCCCAGCCAACAACGCCGACGATCAGCAGACCATTCAGCACCACCAGTACCCCATCCATGACGGTAAAGATCCGCATTTCGACCTGAAAGGTCTCACGCGTCTTTTCGATGGCTTCCTTCGCATAGCTCAGCTCGCGGCTATCATGGGCGAACATCTTGACCGAGTGGATGTTGGAATAGCTATCAACCACCCGCCCCGTCACGGTGGAGCGCGCATCCGAAGCGGCCTGACTGGCTGGCCCCACCCGCTCAACCGTCCAGCGAACCAGGAAGCCATAGAGCACGAACCAGGCCAAAAGAGGCAGGAGTAGCCGAGGATCCGAAGCCATCAAGAGGATGGCCGCACCTACGAGATAGGCCAGGGAAAAAGTGATGGCATCGAACACCTGAAACACAACTTCTCCCGCTGCGGGTGGCGTCTGCATGATCCGGTTGGCGATCCGGCCGGCAAAATCATTCTCAAACCACGAGACCGACTGGCGCAGCACGTGTTTATGTGACCGCCAGCGGATCAAGGTGCCGAAATTTGGCAGAATGGCATTGTTCAAAAGCAGCACATCCAAGAGTTGCAGAACAGGCCTGAGCAAAAGCACAAAGCCCGCAACCAAAAGGAATTCTGTTCCATGATCCTGCCAGACCTGAGTCGGCTCACCAGACAGGAGATCAACCACCCGGCCCATATAGTAGATGAGGCCGATTTCCACAGCCGCCACGATCACGGACATCAGAGCAGTCAGGACAAAAATCTTCTCAAAGGGCTTTGAATAGGCTCTCAAAAAGGGCCAAAGCCGCGACGGAGGGTGGTTGCTCTCCGGGTAGTCGCAATAGGGGTCTACGAGATTTTCAAAGAAGCGAAACATGCTTGGTGTGCTCCGATGGTTTGAGCAAATAGGGAATGCAATAATGCTGACAAAGGGCAAAGCCACAGCCCCCCGTCACTACGGGTGATATGGCTTCAGATGAACCAGATCCCGTAATACATTCGCATTCCTCCCGGCATGATTGATCAGTTGAGCCGAGACTAGCCACATTATTTGCGGCTTGTCACCCCCTTGCGGACAGAAAAGTATCAGGGTGAAACTAACGCGGCGCTATTTCAACGAGTTGAGCAACTCATCCCGGCCCAGCGCAAAACCAGAGGCGATCCAACCCGTTTCCAGCTGCTTCAATGCCTTGCCCAGCGCGGCACCGGACAGACCTGGCATCAGGTCCTGGGCGGTAACCGGCAATTTCGCCGCAGCGCCCTGCTGCAGTTTGCGTTCCAGATCTGGCTCAACCGGCTGCTCCAACAGGGTGGCGCGCAGCAGCATTGCGCCATGGGCAAAGTTCCGTCCCATGCGGTAGGAGAGCTCTGCCGCACCAGCAGTGCCAATGGCAGCTTGGCGCAAATGTTCATGCAGACGGGTTTGGCTTTTGCTGAGCCGCAGATGCGCCTGCAGCTCCACCCCTCCCAGAGCCGCGAGTCGCCGGATGGGATCCGGGGCGATGCTGCCCTCCAGATGCACCAGCGGCGCCAGTGCCCGATCATCAGCGCCCGGCAGGATCTGCCCCAGCAACCCGGTCTGGCGCATGATGGCTAGCGCAGGCGCTGGGTCCTCTGCTGCCAAGAGCTTCAGCAGCTCGCTGGTGATGCGTTCTTTCGAGAGTTTTGCCAGCCCCTCCAGATTTTCCGCGATCGCGGCCAGGGCCTCCGGGTCAAACCCGGCATCGTGATTGCCGTACCAGGCATGAAAGCGGAAATAGCGCAGGGTGCGCAGGTGATCTTCGCGGATCCGCGCACCCGCATCCCCGATAAAGCGCACTCGGCGATGCTCTAGGTCGGGCAGGCCCTTCAACGGGTCCACCAGTGCCCCGTCAGGCCGGGCATAAAGCGCATTCATAGTGAAATCGCGGCGGGCGGCGTCCTCGGCAATATCCTTGGAGAAGGCCACTACGGCACGGCGGCCGTCGGTTGCCACATCACGACGGAAGGTTGTCACCTCATGGGGGATATGTCCCTCGACCAGAGTGACGGTGCCATGGTCGATACCGGTGGGGATGGCTTTGATCCCGGCGGCGCGGGCCAGTTCCAGCACCTCTTCCGGGGTGGCATCGGTGGCGATGTCGATGTCCGAAACAGGGACCCCCATCAAGGCATTGCGCACGCAGCCGCCAACAAAATAGGCTGCAGCGCCCTTTGCTGTCAGCGCCGCACAGACCCTCTGCGTGGCCGGGTGCTGTAGCCAGGGCTGGCCCGCCAGCCTCATTCGGACATTGCAGCGACCAGTCCGCGCAGCATGCGCGCCGTTGCCCCCCAGATGTAATAGGGCCCATAAGGAACCGTGTAATAGTGCCGCCGCGCGCCCTGCCAGCGGCGGGATTCCACGATGAAGTTACCTGGATCCAGCAGATGCTGCAGCGGCACCGAAAAGACCTCTGCCACCTCGCCCGCTTCCGGCACCGGCTCAAAACGCTCATGCAGCAGCGCCACCACTGGTGTCACCTGAAAGCTGGTCACGGTTTCATGGCAGGGTAGATGACCGATAACTTCGGGCAGGTGCATCGGCAGGCCGATTTCCTCTTGCGCCTCGCGCAGGGCGGCCTCGGTCACATCCCGATCGCTTTCTTCCTGCTTGCCGCCGGGAAAGGCGATCTGACCCGGGTGATGCTTTAGCCGGGAAGAGCGTTTGGTCAGGATCAGCCGGGGCTCATCCTCTGTCAGAGAGATAGCCGCCAGCACGCCGGCGGGCCGCAGTCGGCGGCCTTCAGGCAGGACGGTGCCGGGGTTGAGGTCAAAATCAGATGACCCCTCCCCGGCACGGGCCAGCGCCCGCTGCAATCTCTGCCGCAGATCACTCACCGGTTTTGTCTTCAGCGCCTTCGGCCTCAAAGCCAACGCTTTTCGGGTCGAGATCGTAATGCGCACTGCAGAACTGACAATCGGCGGTGACCCGGCCCTCTGGTGTGGTCATCTTTTCGATGTCCTTGGCGGAATAGATCGACAGGCTCTGGCGCACCCGGTCTTCGGAGCAGGTGCAGCCGAATTTGACCGATTGAGGATCATAAACGCGGGGCTCTTCTTCGTGGAACAGGCGCAGCAGCAGTTCCGTCGGCGAAACCGAAGGCCCGATCAGCTCCAGTTCTTCCACGGTGCTCAGAAGGGTATTCACCCGGTTCCAATTTTCTTCAGCTTCGCCCTTGAGCAGATCTTCGGGTTTCAGGGTCTCGCCATTGCCCTGATCGGCACTGGCCACAAAGGGCGAGGCCTTGGGCATATGCTGCAGCATCACGCCGCCGGCCCGCCAGTGTTCTGCGACACCCGGCTCGGAGGATTTACCAAAGCTGAGCCCGAAGGTGGTCGGCAGCTGTTCGGACTGGGCAAAATAGGCCCCGGCGCAGGCCGCGAGGCTCTCTCCGTCCAGGGGTGCAATGCCCTGATAGGGTTTGGTACCTTCGCCCTGATCGATCAGCACCGCAAAATAGCCGTCCCCCACCTGTTCAAAGGGGGTGGCATCGGTCAGGCGCTCCGCATCATAGCTGGCATAGGCCCGGATCCGCGCCTCATCACCCTCATTCTGGGGCGCATAATAGTCGGTCGCGATCATACGCACCGCGCCTTTGGACTGCACCTGTAGCGAAAGTTTCCAGCGCAACTTGATGGTCTGACCGATCAAAGCGGTCAGCAGCGCCATTTCCGCCACCAGGGCTTCGACCTGCGGTGGGTAATTGTGCTGCTTTAGGATGCCATCAAGCGTGCCGTCCAACCGAGCAATACGGCCGCGCATATCCGATGCATCAAGCTGAAAGGGCAGGACGGTATCGTCCCATGCGATTTTAGAACCAAGGGTCATGGGGTTTCCTTAAACGCCGGAGATTGGCATATCGGCCCTATATAGGGTTTTCCACATCAGAGGAAAGAGGCAGGGATGATCAGACGGTTTGGACCACCGCCCGAGGCAGGCAGGATCTACAAACGGCGGCCCGGGGTCTATGCCCTTCTGCCGCGCGGCGGGCAGCTATTGGTGACCTGTCAGCTTATGAGCCAATACATGGACGAGCCGGAAATCCAGCTGCCCGGTGGAGGCATCGATCCGGGTGAATCGCCAATCCCGGCCCTACACCGCGAAGTCTACGAGGAAACTGGCTGGTCCATCGGCGCGCCCCGCCGCCTCGGCGCCTTCCGCCGCTTTACCTTTATGCCCGAGTATGACCTTTGGGCAGAAAAACTCTGCCATATCTATGTGGCCCGGCCCCAGCGCCGGCTTGGGCCGCCGTTGGAAGCCGATCATGCAGCGGTCTGGATGCAGCCGGAGGCGGTTATTGATAGCCTCTACAACGACGGTGACCGGCATTTTGCCCTACAGTACTTCGCTTAGAGACCTTAAATTTAGGTCTGTTCCAGCTCGATGAGGTTTCCCTCAGGGTCACGCATATAGACACAAAGACAGGGTGATTTCTCGCTTCCCAGGTTTACAGGCTCACCCTGTTTGCTCCCGCCTGCTGCCAGTATCGCAGTAAGGGTCTGATCCAAATCTTCTACGGAAAACGCAACATGTCCCAGGCCAGTTTGGTTCACCCGCGGCGCCTCCGTCCTCTTGGATCTGTCAAATTGCAAGATTTCCAGACTGACATCCTGGCTTTCGTTAAAACCTAGCCAAACAGAGTGGAAGCCGACGTCAGGCAAACCGTTTCCCTGCGAAACCGCAGATCCGCCAACATAGCGTTTTGCGCGCTTGACCCGATAGCCTAGCGCGTTTTGATAAAACTCTGACAAAAGGTCAAGGTTATGGGCAGTCAGGCTGATATGGCTGAAAGCTGGTCTTAAGCACAACTGCCGCAATCAAGGGCCTTCATACTCAAACAGGGTCGCTGAAACATCATCCTCAAGGCCATGTTCCTGCGACATCACCTGGGTGAGGTTCCAATAGAGATCATCCAGGAACTCTTTGCCGCTCTGCTGGGTATCGCATTTGCTGATCAGATCCAGCAGCCCCTCGGTCTCGAGCATCTCGCCGTTTTCCAGACGGGCTTCTGTGAAACCATCGGAGTAAAGCAGAAGGCGGTCGCCTTTTTCCAGGACCGTCTCTTCCTGGGTATAGCCAATGTCCGGCACCAACCCGATAGGCACGCCACCTTTGCCCAGGAACTCAACCGAACCGTCCCGACGCAGCAGCAAGGGGTGCGGATGGCCGGCCTGCACCATCTTCAACACACCACTGCGCAGATCCACCGTGCAATAGGCCATGGTGAAGTATTCTTCGATTCCGGTGTCAGCAATCAAACGTGCATTCAGAAGCTTGGCGACCTCTTCGGGCTGACGCAGAGCATAGAAACGGTTGAACCGCTTTTCCATACCCACGTTCTGGTCAAAATAGGTCGAAGAGAGATAGCCGCCGAGACGCGCGGTCATCATCGCAGAAGTGATGCCGTGGCCAGAAACATCGATTGAATAGAAACCAACCCGGTTTACACCTGGGCAGAACATTCCAACCAGATCACCGCCGATATGGCCACAGGGCTTCAGCAGTAGGCTGACCGTGGAAGATCCGAAATCTCGCGACAGTTCAGGTACAAGCGATTCTTGGATCTTACGCGCCTGAATCAGATCCTTGTCGATTGCGTCGTAGACACGCTGCAACTCTCCAAGCGTGTCCGACACGATCCGGTTCTTTTCAGAGAGCTCACGCTGCATGCGCAGGATTCGCTCTCCTGCTGAAATACGGGCACGCAGCTCATCCGAGCTGACTGGCTTGGTCAGAAAATCATCAGCGCCGGCATCCAAGCCTTCAGCAACTTCATTCTTTTCGCTCTTTGATGTCAGCAGAATGAAATAAGCATAGTTGTCCTTGGAGCGCTGGCGGAAGGCCTGGCAGAATTCAATCCCGCTCATCCCCGGCATCATCCAGTCACTGAGAATCAGGTCTGGAGATTCCTGGAGGCAGATTTCCATAGCGGCCTCACCGCTATCGGCCTCGATAACTTCGAATCCCCATTTCTTCAACGAGGCTACAAGGATACGTCGCTGCAAACGGCTATCGTCGACAACCAATACACGGTTGATCGACCCGCTCACCGGGTGTTCCTCTGTTTCGAGTGAACTGTCTGGCAGCACCGAAGACTCCTCGTCAAATACTCTTTAGGCCAATTTCCCTGTGACACTAGCGATGCAGACCTTAATACCGGGTGAACTGTAAAATTTGCTTCATTGCCCGTTTTTCACCATAAATTTACCACACACAACCTAAGAGTCTTCGGAAAGAAAAAAGAACTTAGGATCGAACCGATGATCGACTGGCCACGCGTCAAGGAACTCCGAGAGGAAGTTGGAACCGAAGATTTTGACGAGGTTGTTGAACTTTTCCTCGAAGAAGTCGAGGAAGTTATTTCCAAACTCCGCACCGGAGACCGCAGTCAGCTGGAGCAGGATCTGCATTTTCTAAAGGGCAGCGCTCTCAATCTCGGCTTTGACAGCTTTTCGCAACTCTGCCTTGAGGGCGAGCGAAAATCCGCACAAGGAGAGGCTGCTTCTGTAGATCTTCCAGGAGTTATCCAGGGTTTCGAAAGCTCCAAAACCGTTTTTTTGGCCGAGTTACCAAATCTCACCTAAGTTTACGCCTTCGCCCCCATTCTCCCAAAAAGGCAATCTGCCGATCAGATCAGGAACTGAGCAAGCGTCTCATCATTGGTGATATCGGTGTAAGCTAGCCCAGCATCATCCAACCGCCCAAAAAGATCTGCGAAATTTTCCGGCCGCTTCGTCTCTATCCCGATCAGGACAGAGCCAAAGTTGCGCGCAGATTTCTTCAGATATTCAAAGCGCGCAATGTCATCCTCTGGCCCCAGGATACTCAGAAATTCCTTTAGGGCGCCGGGGCGCTGCGGCAGGCGCAACAGCAGATACTTCTTTACCCCTGAGTAGCGCTGCGCCCGTTCTTTCACTTCTGGCAGGCGTTCAAAGTCGAAATTGCCGCCAGAGGTCAGACAGACAACGCTTTTGCCGCGAATCCAGGAGCGCACATCGCCCAGAGCTTCAATCGCAAGCGCGCCAGCGGGTTCCAGCACGATGCCCTCGACATTGAGCATTTCGATTATGGTTGCACAAACGCGGTCCTCTGAAATCGACAGGACATCGGGCAGTGGCACATCTTTTAGAATCTCATAGGGCTTGGCTCCAATTCGACCAACAGCCGCGCCATCAACAAAGGTGTCGACATGATCCAGTGCCACAGGTTTGCCCGCCTTCAGCGCCGCCCGCAGGCAAGCACCTCCATCAGGTTCTGCATAAAGACAATGTAGCCGATCCCCAAACCAGCGGGTCACCCCTGCCGACATTCCACCACCACCAACGGGCAGGATTACATGATCTGGAACGCGACCCAATTGCTCTTCGATCTCTACCGCGATTGAGCTTTGCCCTTCGATCACATCATCATCATCAAAGGGCGACAAGAAATGTCCCCCCTCGCGCCCACACCAATCCTGCGCTGCGGCCAGCGTGTCATCAAAATAGTCGCCTATCAGATGGATCTCTACGTTTTCGCCGCCAAACATCCTGGTTTTCTGGATTTTCTGCTGTGGGGTTGTGACCGGCATGAAGATCACCCCGCGCTTGCCCATATGCTTGCACATAAAGGCAACACCCTGCGCGTGGTTCCCCGCCGAAGCACAAACAAAGAGCTCCTGATCCGCTTGCTTACGCATGGCGTTATAGGCGCCACGAATCTTGTAGGAGCGCACCGGGCTCAGATCCTCACGTTTGAGGTAGATATCGGCCTCAAACCGTTCGGAGAGATGAACATTACGCTGGAGCGGCGTGGGCGGAAACACATCGCGCATCGCCGCCTCGGCCGCGCGGGCCTGGGTTGGGAAATCGGTCATTCCCCTTGAGTGGCGCAAGCCTGCCCCCAAGGCAAGAGGGCAGGGTCAAAGCATACCTAAGAATACCGTTTAGACCCGGCCATCAGATATCGCGGCCTTCGATGGCGATGCCGTAGATGGTGGTCAGAATACTGATGCCCACCATGGTATAGGCCCATTGCAGCACAGCGATCATGATCACCCCAATCAGAATGCTGACCTGGAACATAACCAAGAGTGCGGCTGCGCCGCTGAGAATACTGAAAAAGATCAGCAAGAGTGCGGCTGCCAGAACTGCCCCCGAAATCTCTGAGGTCGCCTCCCAGGCTCGTTTTACCCTCATGTATTTCCCCAAAGCAGCGGCAGGAAGCAGAGGTGACAAACGGTAGAAGATCCACATCGCTGAAACAACAATCGCTAGAACCACAATCGAAAACAACGGTGTAGAACTTCCAAAGAGCATAGCTCCAACTGCGCCTGCTACTGCGCCTGCGAGAGCAAGAACCACTGTCATTAGCAAAATGACAAAGAAATAGGACAGCATGCGGGCGCCGTGAAAATTGGGTAAGCTGCCACCATGTTCTTCCAGCAGTACAAACCGGTGCCAGGCCACGGCAACCCACAGGCCTGCAATAGCGCTCAGAAGTGTCAGCAGCAGATTGGGCCCCGTGTCTTGCGGCGTCCCGGCTTCCAGATTGTCAATCGCCATCGCGCCACCCAGAAACAGGTTCAACAGCATGGTGGCAATCAGCGGCGAAGAAATCCGCAGCGCATCGCGCAGGTTGTGGTTCAGCAAGAACACCGAGTGAGAGAAAATCTTCCAGCCCATACCAGCTCATAACTCCCTAAAGACAAGCTCAAAATTCCCGTCCACGTTAGGAGGGTGCGCAGAAAAGGAAAACCCCGGTTGTCGTTGGCCAACGACCAAACATTTAAGCCCGAATGGACCTTGTTGGCAGAAACAACAAAAAACTCTGGCTTCTAAACTTCGCGACCTTCTACGACGACACCGTAGATAGACGTGAGAATGCTGATGCCCACCATCGCCCAGATGCATTGCGCAGACGCCGCGACCAAGCCAGCAAGTAAAGAACTGACGGGGGGAACCACAGTCACAATGCCATAGCCCAGCCCAAAGCTCAGCAGGTAGAACAGAGGCAGGATCAGAACAATCGAGCCTTTGACTTTAGAAGTGACTCTCCAGGCCTCTCTTAATGTTGTTTTCTGTCCCAGCGCCACAGCCGGGAAAACAGGGGATAGTCTGGAGGTAGTCCACAGCATAGCCAAAAAAGTAGGGAGGGCTATGAGCGATTCCGGAAGGAAAGAATACATCGCCGACCCGATCAAGATTGAAGAAAACGTAGTAGCCATGAAGACAAGGAAACCCAGCAGGCTGGAGGCAAGGCCGACCAAAAGGAAGGCTCCGAAGTATTCAAGAAAGGATCGGCCATAGAAATTGGGCAATAGGTTACCCTCTTCTTCCAACAGAATGTAGCGATGCCAGGCAATGGCCACCCAGATGGAAACAAAAACCTCAATCAACCAGAAGGCCAATCCAAACCATATCCCTCTTGTTGATCCATCGACGAGATCTTCTACCAATCTTTCATAGCTCAGATAGTTGACCAGCAAGGTTGTTACGATCATGGGCCAAAAGATTCTGACTGCGGCATTACGGTTCCAGAACAGCAAAAGCACTGAATGGTAAAAAACCTTCCATCCGATCACAGCCAACATCCTCAAATGAGTGCAAAGAATTGCCAGTCTTCCTATACGTGCACTTGGCGAAGGAAAACCCCAGTAAACCTTGCCCTTGCGGCTGAAACCCGTTATCGCCCAGTCGATCTGACCTGAGAGGAAATTCCATGTCCGCGCCCAAGAAAGTTGTGCTGGCCTATTCCGGTGGCCTTGATACCTCTATCATCCTGAAATGGCTGCAGACCGAATATGGCTGCGAAGTTGTTACCTTCACCGCCGATCTCGGCCAAGGTGAAGAGCTGGAGCCCGCCCGCCAAAAAGCGGAAATGCTGGGTATCAAGCCTGAAAACATCTTTATTGAAGATGTCCGCGAAGAATTTGTCCGCGACTTCGTCTTCCCGATGTTCCGCGCCAATGCGGTCTACGAAGGCCTCTACCTGCTGGGTACTTCCATCGCCCGCCCGCTGATCTCCAAACGTCTTGTTGAGATCGCTGAGGCCACCGGCGCCGATGCTGTCGCCCATGGCGCCACCGGCAAGGGCAACGATCAGGTCCGTTTTGAGCTGGCGGCCTATGCGCTGAACCCCGACATCAAAGTGATCGCGCCCTGGCGCGAATGGGATCTGACCTCGCGCACCCGCTTGTTGGAGTTTGCCGAGCAGAACCAGATCCCAGTTGCCAAGGACAAGCGCGGCGAAGCCCCCTTCTCCGTTGATGCAAACCTCTTGCACACCTCGTCCGAGGGTAAGGTTCTGGAAGATCCGGCTGTTGCGGCACCTGATTACGTTTATCAGCGCACCGTTCACCCCGAGGATGCCCCAGATCAGCCTGAGTTCATCGAGATCACCTTTGAAAAAGGTGATGCGGTTGCCATCAATGGCGAAGCCATGTCGCCTGCGACCATCCTGACTAAGTTGAATGAATATGGCGGAAAGCACGGCTGTGGCCGCCTTGACCTGGTTGAGGGTCGCTTTGTCGGCATGAAATCGCGCGGCATCTACGAGACCCCCGGCGGCACCCTGTTGCTTGAGGCGCACCGCGGCATCGAGTCCATCACCATGGACCGCGGCGCGATGCACCTCAAGGATGAGCTGATGCCGCGCTATGCCGAGCTGATCTACAACGGTTTCTGGTACTCCCCAGAGCGCGAAATGCTGCAGGCCGCCATCGACGCCAGCCAGACCCATGTTTCCGGCACTGTGCGTCTGAAGCTCTACAAGGGCTCCGCCACCTGCGTTGGCCGCTGGTCGGATCACACGCTCTACTCCGAGGCCCATGTGACTTTTGAAGAAGACGCCGGCGCCTATGATCAGACCGATGCAGCGGGCTTTATCCAGCTGAACGCACTGCGTCTGAAGCTTCTGGCAGCCCGTGAGCGCCGCCTGAAAAAGTAAGCATCAGCTTCTGTACAAAATAGTAAAGGGCTGCGGTTTGTCTCGTAGCCCTTTTTCTATTCCGCAATTCTTCCTTTTTGCTCTCATCTGAAACCAAATCCACTACCTATTGTGGCCGAACCGGTGCAAAGAGCATCTGGTACAGGCCAAGAGCTTGGGCTAGGGTCAGCAAAAATCAGCCTGGACGGAGCGTGAAATGACCGATCAAGAGGATGACCTCTTTGAAGATGATTTCGCAGAAGAGCTTGAAATGTTTGTGGAAGCTCAGGACACCGTTTGGCCAGAGGTACTCTCCGAACTCAAGGCCGGGAAAAAGACCGGCCATTGGATGTGGTTTGTTTTTCCTCAACTTGCCGAACTCGGGCAATCTCACATGGCGCAGCTCTATGGGATTGAGGATCTCTCTGAAGCCAAGGCCTACTTGGAGCATGAAGTTCTGCGGGCGCGCCTGATCGAGGTAAGCGAATTGGTCCTGTCCCATCAGGATAAAACAGCCATGGAAATACTTGGTCAAACTGATGCTAAGAAACTCTGCTCTTCGATGACTCTCTTTGCGGCTGTTCCAGGTGCGCCGGATGTATTTGCTACTATTCTGGCCACATTTTATGCCGCCGAACCCTGCGATGTAACGCTGCAGTCCGTCTCCTGAGATCGAGTGTTCATGCGGGATCGCTACGCTCTTTCCCTGCCGTCATGCTTGCCTGCCACAGGGAGCGCACCTACCCAATAGGTCAAAGCGGCAGGAGAGAGAAAATGGCACTGGAAGAAATCGCTGAAGGTATTCGTAAAGGCCTGACCGGCAAGAGCTTTGAGGGCACTCTCAAATTCGATTGCGGGGCTGATGGGGTTGTTGTTCTGGCAGAAGGAACTGCAGATACACAAGATCGCGAAACAGATTGCACAATCGCCATCAGTCAGGAAAACCTGACAAAGCTGCTCACCGGTAAGCTAAACCCGATGACCGGCATAATGATGGGCAAGCTAAAGGTTTCCGGTGATGTTTCCACAGCTATGAAACTGGGAAAGCTGATCAGCTAAAGCGTTTTCAGTTTCCCTATTTCTCTTGATTTAATATGAGGCGCATAACGTGGATGCGCCTCTTCAGATCTTTCGGGATTTCATTTCTTCGTAGTAGGACATCGCTGCCTTGAGGACAGGCTGCTGTTCCTCTTCCACGTCGGGCAGGTTCCCCTCTGGTCCTGCAAAACCCTCTGAATTCCAAACCGCACCATACCAGACGGGCGCCCAAACCCCATCATTGGCATGGCCGCCCTTTGGCCAGCTCAGCATCTTTGGGGAAGAAGGGATCGAAAGAGCATCACAAAGCTGCTCAAGCTTAGCCGCCGGAGCCTCGCGGATATCATGGCTATCAATCACAATGGGGTTCTGCCCCAGATCCTGGCAAAGTTTGAACAGCTCTGCCTGCTGCCGAAAACCAATGTCATCCAATGTCGGGTTTTCCCGTTTTGCCGCATAAGACGCGATAACGCGCGCAGGATGCCGGATCAGAAAGACATTGGTCACATCCCGCATCCAGTCCCGTGGCATCCCAGGCACCATATGCTGGGTCATGTGTTTTTGATAAAAATGAGGTTTCGCCGCCGGAACCGGCCCAAGGAGTTTTTGCGCAACCTCTACAGGATCCTGAGGCTGGCTTTCCAGGATCTCCTCTCTCATGGGATGGTCCAGGCCAGTCTGCGCAAGATATGCCGCATAGAAAGGCTCATCCACCACTGCGCAGTCACCCCTGTTGCCAAAGGCATACATCATCGCCGTAGAGAGGTTCCGTGGCCCTGACCACATCGCAATCCGCATCAGGCACACTCCCGGGTGATCAGATCTTTGTAAAGCGCTCTAATCCGCTCGGTCATTGGGCCCATCTGACCAGTGCCTATCTGGCGGCCATCGATCTGCCCCACCGGGGTTTGCGCCCCAAAAGTGCCGGTGAGGAAGGCTTCATCCGCCCCATAGGTATCAACCAGGGAGTAATTGCGCTCGTAAACCGGGATGCCATTGGCTCGGCAGAGGTCGATCACCTTCTGTCGGGTAATGCCGTTCATGCAGTAATCTCCGGTTGAGGTCCAAACCTCCCCTTTGCGCACGATGAAAAAGTTGCAGGCATTGGTGGTATTCACAAAACCATTCACATCCAGCATCAGTCCTTCATCTGCGCCGGCTTTCTCAGCGGCGATACAAGCAAGGATGCAATTCAGCTTGGAATGAGAATTTAGTTTGGGATCCTGTGTCATCGGCAGGCCCCGCAAATGCGGCACCGTTGCCAGATGGATAGGACGTGGCAGATTGGGCCGTGAGTGCTCCATGATGATCACCATGGTTGGCCCCTGTTGAGACAGTGAAGGATGCTGAAAGGGGCGTGTTTTTGGCCCCCGTGTAACCATCAGTCTGGCATGGGCATCTGTGGTCATACCATTGGCCGTTTGTGTCTCTAACACAGCCCTTTTCAAGCCTTCTTGATCCAAACCGATATCTAGATCAATGGCCTTGGCAGCTTCGAACAGCCGATCAAGATGCTCGTCAATAAAGGCCCATGTCCCATTGTACAGACGCAGCCCTTCCCAAACCCCATCACCCAACATAAAGCCGCTGTCATAAACACTGACGGTGGCCTCAGCCTTTGGGACAATATTGCCATTCAGATAGATCAAGATCTCTTCGTTTCTTTGATCTTCCGCCGCCTGATGGGTGCTCATTTTTTCTGCCATGGGATCCTCCTCGCGCGGCACGCTAGAAGGATTGGATCCGATTTCCAAGCGGTAACTTGCCCTCACCTATGCGTGACATCGCATGTCATGGACTTGTGTGTACCGCCCCCTCCCGGCAGGCTGCTGGAAAACGGAGGCTCTCATGGCATTTTCACAGAAACTGAGACAGAATATTCGACCCGTTGCCCTTGCTGCTTTGATGGCAATTGCCGCTGTGCTTGATGGACAAAAAGCTCAGGCTCAAGAGGTTGAAACACTGGTCGTCGCCGGCGGTTGTTTCTGGTGTGTCGAAAGCGATTTTGAGAGCGTTCCAGGCGTGATTGAAGCGGTCTCTGGATATACTGGCGGTAGAACCAAGAACCCGACTTATAAACAGATCGGCAAAGGCGGGACCGGGCATTATGAAGCCGTGGAAATCAGCTTTGACCCCTCAAAAGTCAGCCGTGCTCATCTTCTGGACCTCTTCTTCCGGTCCGTAGATCCCACCGATGCGGGTGGTCAGTTTTGTGATCGTGGAGAGAGCTACCGAACGGCCATTTTCGTCTCTAACCCTAGAGAAATGAGCCTTGCAGAGCAGGCTTTGGCCAAAGCGCAGTCAGAGCTGGGGCAGAAAATCGTAACTCCAGTGCTGCAGGCCAAGACCTTTTACAAAGCCGAAGACTACCATCAGGATTACTATAAGGGTGAGAAGCTGGTTTTCACACGGTTTGGGCCCAAACGGCAGTCCACCGCATATAAACGCTATCGCCAGGCCTGTGGCCGCGATGCGCGTGTTGCGCAGCTTTGGGGGGACGCTGCCCCCTTTTCAAAGGGGCATTAAAACGCCAACAAGAGGACGTCAGGATGGGAAAGGGCGCAGTTTAGAACTGCGCCTCTTGCACTTCTTTCTGATCAGGAATGACATCCGCCGTTCCATGTCGCATCACCATCAATGCGCCGGCCCGTGCAGCCTGTGCCATCGCTTGTGGCATCGGTAACCCAAGGTCCAACCCAGAGAGGACATAACCAGTGAATGTATCCCCTGCCCCGGTGGTATCAACCGGAGTAACTGGCAGGGCTGGCACCTCTAGAACCTCCCCAGTCCGGCCATCAAAATGGCGCGCGCCCTTGGCCCCAAGCGTAACAATCACATCCGCAACAACCAGATCTTGCGGTGCTTTGCCAGTGGCCTGGCTCAATTGTTCTGCCTCAACCTCATTGAGGAAAAGGATATCCAGATATGGCAGGACCGCCTGAACCGCCTCAGCTTCAAAGGGCGCGGCCGCATAGGCAACCCGCAGTCCCAGATCCTTGGCCTGTTTTGCAGCTTCGGCTTGCTGGTTGGTCTCATTCTGGAAAACCAGAATATCGTCGGCGCTGGCCCCTGACAGAGCACTGTTAATCTGGTCGCCAGTGATGGCGCGGTTTGCACCTGGAAACAGGATGATCTGGTTCTCACCCGCCTGTTCCACGGCAATGATCGCATGACCTGTTGGCACCTCAACCCGCGCAATACGGCGCGTATCCACGCCATATTCAGTCAACCGCTCGACCGCCCAGGCCCCTTCGGGGCCTACTGCACCGATATGGTACACGGTGCTGCCTGCGCGCACGGCCGCAACAGACATATTGGCCCCTTTTCCACCCAAAAACTGCTCCAACCCGGAGGCAGAAAGGGTTTCACCCGCGGTGGGAAGATGCGGCATGGCATAAACCATATCCGCATTGATTGATCCCAGGTTCCAGATTGCCATCGCGCCTACCCGATGTTGCAGGCCGCAAGCACGGCCATGTTCAGAATGTCGTTTGCTGTCGAAGTGGTCGAGCAAATCTGGATCGGCTTTGGTACGCCGGACAGGATCGGGCCCACAACTGTGGCACCGCCCATTTCCTGCATCAGCTTCACCGAGATTGAGGCCGAGTGACGCGCTGGGACGATCAGAATGTTGGCGGGTCCAGTCAGGCGCTGGAAGGGGTAGGCTTCCTGTGCAGTGGCATTCAAGGCCACATCTACTGCCATCTCACCTTCGTATTCAAAATCCACACCGCGCGCGTCCAGAACAGTTGGCGCGATATGCATTTTCTCCGCCCGTTCGGAAACCGGATAACCAAAAGTTGAGAAGCTGACAAAGGCCACTCTTGGCTCCAGCCCCATATGGCGGGCCACGCCGGCTGCGCGCTCGGCAATATTGGCGAGGTCATTCTCATCCGGCCATTCATGCACCACCGTATCGCCGATCAGGACGATCCGCCCCTTGTGCAAGAGCGCGGTAACGCCGGCAACGCCATGTTCCGCATCCGCATCAAAGACGCTGTTGATCCGGTCCATCACATGGGCAGATTTCCGGGTTGCCCCGGTCACCAGGCCGTCGCCATGCCCATGGGCCAACATGAGTGCAGAGAAAACATGCCTGTCGCGGGCTGCCATCCGGTGGATGTCATGCCTGTCAAAGCCTTTGCGCTGCAAACGCTTGTAAAGGAACTGTTTATAGGTCTTCAGATGTGTGGTGTTGGCGGCATTCACCACCTCCAGCTCACGTGCAGCATCCCCTAGGCCTGCGGCCTCCAGTTTGGCTTTGACGTCCTCCTGACGACCCACAACCAGCGCTTTACCAAAGCCGGACCGCTGATAGGTGACGGCTGCGCGCAGGACGCGGGGGTCGTCTCCCTCGGCAAAGATCATCCGGCTTTGGGCCGAACGTGCACGGGCATTGAGGCCGCGCAGGATCGAAGCGGTTGGATCCATCCGACCCTTGAGCGAAATCTCATAGGCTTCCATGTCGATGATCGGACGACGCGCGGCGCCGGTGTCCATGCCGGCCTTGGCTACCGCCGGAGGGATACGATAGATCAGCCGGGGATCAAAAGGCGTTGGGATAATATAGTCGCGACCAAAGGTCAGCGATTTCCCATAGGCCAGCGCCACCTCATCCGGCACATCTTCGCGCGCGAGCGCTGCCAGAGCATGGGCACAGGCAATCTTCATCTCGTCGTTGATGGCGCGGGCGTGGATATCCAGCGCCCCGCGGAAGAGATAGGGAAAGCCCAGCACGTTATTGACCTGGTTCGGATAGTCCGAACGCCCGGTGGCGACGATGGCATCCACCCGCACCTCATGCGCCTCTTCCGGGGTGATTTCCGGATCCGGGTTTGCCATGGCAAAGATCACCGGATTATCCGCCATGGAGGCAACCATTTCCTGGGTCACGGCACCTTTGACCGACACGCCCAGGAAAACATCAGCACCATCCATGGCTTCTTCCAAAGTGCGCAGCTCAGTGGTGATGGCATGGGCCGATTTCCACTGGTTCATACCCTCGGTACGACCCTGATAGATCACCCCCTTGGTGTCGCAGACGATGCAATTCTCGTGCCGTGCGCCCATGCGCTTGAGCAGCTCGATACAGGCAATGCCCGCAGCCCCTGCCCCATTAAGCACGATCTTCACATCTTCGATCTTCTTTCCCGAGATATGCAGCGCGTTGATCAGGCCAGCTGCACAGATCACCGCCGTCCCGTGCTGATCATCGTGGAAGACCGGGATGTCCATTTCCTCTTTGAGCTTCTGCTCAATGATGAAACACTCCGGCGCCTTGATATCCTCCAGATTGATGCCACCAAAGGTCGGCCCCATCAGCTTCACCGCCTCGATGAACTTATCCGGATCCTCAGTGTCCAGCTCAATATCGATCGAATTCACGTCAGCGAACCGCTTGAAAAGGACAGATTTCCCTTCCATCACCGGCTTGGAGCCCAAAGCACCAAGGTTGCCCAATCCCAAAACTGCGGTCCCGTTGGAGATGACTGCAACAAGATTGCCCTTGTTGGTGTAATCATACGCAGTTTCCGGATTTTCGGCGATCGCTTCGCAAGGCACCGCTACACCGGGGGAATAGGCCAGCGACAGGTCACGTTGTGTGGTCATGGGGACGGTTGCGTTTATCTCCCATTTTCCGGGGCTTGGCTCCAGGTGAAAGGCAAGGGCCTCTTCGTTGGTAATCTTAGCTTTTGGCATGGGGTCTCGCAGTCCTCTCCTGATCGAGGACCGTCATATCGCAGCATTTCACGCCCCTCAATGCGCGGAATTGAAATTTTCAAAAGAGATGCTTCAAGAAAAAGCAATTAAAATACCGACGTTTTTGACATGGTTCCGCCACATTTCCACCACCTGAAGGCTCCATTCCTTGCGCAAGCTTTAACCCGGAGCCTCAGAAGTCGACGAAACGGCCAGGTCTGAGTTTCCCTCCTTTGTGCCAAGTGTGCCCGCCAGAACGGCGTTGGGTTTTGCGAAATGCGACCCCGTTTTCCTTGGCGTAGTGCTGTGACCAAAAGGAAATCGAATAATGCATATACCTACAAATGGTGGTGCTATGGCCGCTTTACAGATGCTTGGCGGTATCATTCCGGCGAAGGAAAACACGCTCAACCAAGTAAGTACCGGAAAAAGCATAAGCTCTGCCAACCACAATGCTGCGATTTGGGCCATATCCCAAATCATGGAGGCAGATGTTTCCGGCTTTTCGGCCCTGTCAGATTCTCTATCTCTGGGGGAGGCCACCCTCTCAGTTGCTTCAGCAGGTGCCGAGTTTGCCACAGACATTCTGGGCGAAATGCGTCAGCTGGCAATCCTGGGAACCGGTCAGAACGTAGACCATTCCAAAATTGAAACGCAGATGCAGCATCTGACCTCTCAGTTGAATTCGGTCATTGATTCTTCCCAGTTCAATGGCGTCAATCTGCTGAAGACAGACATCGATGGCACCGGTGCAAGTTCCCTAACGATCGCTGCTTCCCTTGATCGTCAAGGCTCAGCAACGCCAACACTCACGAACATCACGGTGGATTCTCTTGATCTGGAGGGCAGTCCAAGTTTCGATATCAACAATCGAACCGCTATCACCGACGGCGCATCCGCCCTTACCGCATTGCAGGAGATTGAGGGCTTTATGCAATATGCCATTGATGGCGCGGCAGCACTGGGTGCAAGTACCCGGCAGGTCTCGGATCAGAACCAATTTGTCGGGCAATTGGCTGATGCCACAAGGCTGGGCATCAGCAACTTAACCGATACGAACATGGAAGAGTCGATTACCCGTCTCATGGCGATGGAAACTCAGCATCAGCTGGGCCTGATATCGCTTTCAATCGCCAATTCCATGCCGAACGCTCTACTGAAACTGTAGAGCTTTGCACGCTCCCTGCCCCTGCCATCCAGCACAATCGGGTTTTCCTTTAGCGGGCCCCATTGTAGACATCACCCTGGGACTACCGGCAGGGGGCGCGCATGACCGTTACGCCAATGATGGCACAATATCTCGAGATTAAGGCGCAGTATCCTGACGCCCTCCTCTTTTATCGGATGGGCGATTTCTACGAGATGTTCTTTGAAGACGCCGTCAATGCTGCCGAGGCTCTGGACATCGCTCTGACCAAACGCGGCAAGCACAACGGTGATGATATTCCTATGTGTGGCGTCCCTGTCCATGCAGCTGAGGGATATCTGCTGTCACTAATCCGGAAGGGCTTTCGTGTCGCCGTAGGTGAGCAGCTAGAAAGCCCAGCCGAAGCCAAGAAAAGAGGCTCTAAATCGGTGGTAAAGCGCGATGTGGTGCGCTTGGTCACCCCGGGAACCCTAACCGAAGATTCCCTGTTGGAGGCACGCCGCCACAATTTTCTGGTCTCCTATTCAGAGCTTCGCGAAGAATCCGCCCTCGCTTGGGCAGATATTTCCACCGGGGCCTTTCACGTGATGCCCCTGAACCCGGTACGCCTGTCACCGGAACTGGCGCGACTTGCGCCTTCAGAGCTGATCCTGGCCGAGGGCGCTACCTATGAAAAAACCGTGCCACTGGCGGACGAATTTCGCATACCAATAACGCCACTTGGCAAAGCAAGCTTTGACAGCACAGCCGCCGAAAAGCGCATCTGTGCGCTGTTTGGCGTTGGCGCTCTGGATGGATTTGGCAGTTTTTCCCGGGCTGAAATCTCAGCCATGGGCGCATTGATCGACTATCTGGAAATCACCCAAAAGGGTAAGCTACCGCTCCTGCAGCCCCCTGTTCAGGAAGCCGAAGATCGCGTGATGCAGATTGATGCCTCAACACGCGCCAGCCTGGAACTCACCCGTTCGCTTTCAGGGTCACGGGCCGGATCCCTGCTTGCGGTAGTCGACCGCACTGTGACCCCAGGTGGGGCCAGATTGCTGGAGCAACGCCTCTCCAGCCCCTCTCGAAATCTGGACGTCATTAACGCACGCCTTGCGGCCCTGGATTTTGCGGTCGAGAAGGACCATCTGGCAGCGGATTTACGGGATGCTCTGCGCAAGACACCGGATCTGGACCGGGCTTTATCGCGCCTCGCCCTGGACCGGGGTGGGCCACGAGACCTGGCCGCCATTCGCAATGGCCTGGCTCAGGCAGAAGCAATCGCACACCGCAATGCATCCGAAGACCTTCCTCCGTTGCTGGTCGGGGCGACTTCGGATCTAACCGGCTTTGATAGCCTTTTGGACCTTCTTGATCGGGCTCTTGTTGCAGAACCCCCGCTTCTGGCACGAGATGGCGGCTTCATCGCCGCTGGATATGACGAGGAACTGGATGAGGCACGAACCTTAAGGGATGAAGGCCGATCGGTTATTGCCGGGTTTCAACAAAAATACGCCGAACACACTGGGATTACCTCGCTCAAGATTAAACACAACAATGTGTTGGGCTACTTTATCGAGACAACCGCAACCCATGCGGACAAAATGCTGTCGCCTCCTTTGTCCGAAAGCTTCATTCATCGCCAGACCACCGCCAATCAGGTGCGCTTTACCACGGTAGAGCTGAGCGAGATCGAAACCCGTATCCTGAACTCAGGCAACCGTGCCTTAGAAATCGAAAAGCGTCTCTACTCAGATCTTTCTCGGGCCATTCTGGATCAAGCACCGCGCCTAAATGCCGCCTCTCGTGGCCTGGCAGAACTGGATCTGGTGACCGGGCTCGCGAACCTGGCACGCGGAGAAAACTGGACACGTCCAAAGGTCGACACCAGTCGTGCCTTAGAGATCTCCGGCGGGCGTCACCCCGTCGTGGAACGTGCCCTGCGACAACAGAGCGGTGATAGCTTTATTGCCAATGATTGTGATCTATCTGCTGAACAGGGTGCTGCAATCTGGTTGCTAACAGGTCCAAACATGGCCGGTAAGTCAACCTTCTTGCGCCAAAACGCTTTGATCGCACTGCTCGCTCAAATGGGGAGCTATGTCCCGGCAGAAGCTGCCCATATTGGTTTGGTCAGCCAACTCTTCAGTCGCGTTGGCGCCTCTGACGATCTTGCTCGCGGACGCTCAACCTTTATGGTGGAAATGGTTGAAACAGCGGCCATCCTCAATCAGGCAGATGACCAAGCATTGGTAATCCTTGATGAGATTGGGCGGGGCACCGCCACCTATGACGGGCTTTCCATTGCTTGGGCCACGTTAGAGCACCTGCATGAGGTAAATAGATCACGCGCCCTCTTTGCCACCCATTACCATGAGCTGACACAGCTCTCGAACAAACTGGCAGGCGTTGAGAACGCCACTGTCTCGGTAAAGGAATGGGAAGGCGAAGTTATCTTCCTGCATGAGGTCAAAAAAGGGGCTGCCGATCGCTCTTATGGTGTTCAGGTGGCCCAGCTTGCTGGTCTTCCTGCCAGCGTAGTGGCTCGTGCCCGCGACGTTCTGGATTTGCTTGAACAAGGCAGCCGAGAAGGCGCAGGCGCTAAAATCCAGATTGACGATCTGCCGCTTTTTGCCGCCGCTCCGCCACCCCAGCCCAAGCCTGCCGCTGGACCCTCCCCAGCAGAACAGCTCCTGGCAGAGATCCGCCCAGACGATCTGTCACCGCGTGAAGCACTCGACATGCTCTACCAGCTGAAAGACGCTGCTGGCTGAAACAGAAAAACGGCCTCCCAAAAGAGACCGCTGTTTCATTTTGCCCAAAATACCTGCGCCGCAGGCAGCGGGCCCCCCAGGGCCCGTCCATTTATCCTGCAGGTGTCGAAGAGACGCCAACCTGCGCCGCGCGCAAAAGGCGATCATGCAACATGAAACCCTCCGCAGAAACCTGGATAATGTCCCCCGCCTTTGTACCAGGCACTGGAGCTTCAAACATAGCTTCATGCATTTGCGGATCAAAACGATCGCCAACTTCAGGCGAAACAATCCGAATACCATGTTTTTCAAACACACCCAGAAGCGAACGCATGGTCAGCTCAACACCTTCGATCAGGGCCGCTGCGACTTCACGCTGCTCGTCGCTCGCTGATTCTACCGCCCGCTTGAGGTTGTCATAGACCGGCAACATATCCCGGGCCAGTTTGGAACCGCCATAGTTTTCTGCTTCACGGCGCGCCTTGTCTCCGCGCTTGCGGGCATTCTCGGCATCGGCCAGTGCGCGCATAAAGCGATCTTTGTATTGATCGCGTTCTGCCCGCAGCTCATCCAGTTCAATCGCGGCGTCATCCATTTCGGCCAGTTCCTCCGCCAGTTCCTCGGCTTCGGCATTTGCGATGTCGTCCAAAAAATCTTCGTTTCTGGGCTCTGCCATTTTTCACCTCTATGTCCGATCGGAAAGCAGCTTTCCAACCAGTTGCGCCGTGTAATCCACAATCGGCACAATCCGTCCGTAATTCAGGCGAGTCGGGCCAATCACCCCAACCGCGCCAATGATCTTTCGATCCGAGTTCATATATGGAGAGACCACCAAAGAGGAACCCGAAAGTGAAAAAAGTTTGTTCTCTGAACCGATAAAAATGCGCACACCGTCACCTTCTTCAGTGAGTTCCAGGAATTCCGCGATATCTTGCTTGCGTTCCAGGTCATCAAAAAGGTTGCGGATAAGATCCAATTCTTCGGGAACGCCACTTTCTGCCAGAAGATTGGAACGCCCCCGAACAATCAACCTGGCCTGATCATTGCCATTGTCTTCCCAGGCGGCCAACCCGCTTTCGATCATATCCTGCGCCAGGACATCGATCTCCTGGCGCCGGTCTTCAATTTCCTTCAGAATATCTTTGCGCAACCCACCTAGGGTACGTCCTTCGATAAAGGCATTCAGGAAATTGGCAGCCTCTCGCATCGAACTCGGCGTCTGTCCCGGAGGGGGGGTAAAGAGCCTGTTTTCAACTCTTCCATCTGAAAAAACCAAGACCACCAATGCGCGATCAGCTGCGAGGGAAACAAACTCTATATGGCGAATCTCGCTTTCCTGCTTGGGTGTCAAGACTAGGGATGCCCCCTGGGTTACCCCGGACAATGCCGCACCAATTCGGTCTAGCATGCCGCCCACATCGCCAGCGTTCTGTCCCAGTGTTGCATCGATCTTCTGCTGATCCTGCCGATTCAGGTCTTCGACTTCCAACAGCCCATCCACAAACATCCGCAACCCCCTTTGGGTAGGCACCCGGCCTGCACTGACATGGGGGCTGTTCAAGAGGCCCAAAAACTCCAGGTCCTGCATCACATTGCGCACAGTTGCGGCGCTGACCTTTTCGCTCAACGAACGGGTAAGGGTCCGGCTCCCCACCGGTTCCCCGCTTTCCAAATAGCTCTCTACAACGGTGCGAAACACCTCGCGGGAGCGGTCATTCAGGTCACTCAGGATTTCTTTGGCATCAGTCATCTGAAAATCGGCGATAGCTTGTTGAAGTAAGGGGAGCTCTTTTTCTAGTCTGCCATTAAAGAGCGAAGGGATAAAAGGTCAATCGTACTTGCATCTGCGCCGCCCCGACGGCTATCGGAGGGGCAAGCAAAAAAAGGATATTCCATGCGACCCTCAGGACGTGAATTGAACGAAATGCGCCCGGTTTCCATTGAGACTGGTTTTACCAAACACGCCGAAGGCTCTTGCCTGATCAAGATGGGTGAAACCCATGTGCTCTGCACTGCCACACTGGAAGAGCGCGTCCCGCCCTTTATCAAAGGTTCGGGCCTGGGCTGGGTCACCGCCGAATACGGCATGCTACCCCGTGCCACCAATACCCGGATGCGTCGCGAGGCTGCCAGCGGCAAACAGGGTGGCCGGACTGTTGAAATTCAACGTCTCATTGGCCGCGCCCTGCGCGCCGGCGTTGACCGGGTTGCCCTGGGCGAGCGTCAGATCACCATCGACTGTGATGTTCTGCAAGCCGATGGCGGCACCCGCTGCGCCGCAATCACCGGCGGCTGGGTTGCGCTGCGCCTCGCTGTAAACAAGCTGATGAAGGCCGGCGATGTCACCATCGACCCTCTTATGGATCCGGTCTCTGCCATTTCCTGCGGTATTTACGCCGGCCAACCGGTGCTGGATCTGGATTATCCCGAGGATTCGGAAGCCGGCGTGGATGGCAACTTTATCATGACCGGTTCTGGCAAGCTGATCGAAGTGCAGATGTCTGCCGAAGGCTCCATCTTCTCCCGTGATCAGATGAATCAGCTGATGGATCTGGCCGAGAAAGGCACTAGCGAATTGGCCGCCTTGCAAAAGGCTGCTTGCGAATGACCCGCAAATTCGAGGGCGACCAGATCCTGGTCGCCACCCACAACAAAGGTAAGCTGCAGGAAATCACCGAGATCCTGGCCCCCTATGGTGTCAAGGTGATCGGCGCTGCTGCTATGGATCTGCCTGAACCGGAAGAGACCGAAGACACATTTGTCGGCAATGCCCGGATCAAGGCCCATGCGGCAGCCAAGGCCACGGGCCTTCCTGCCCTATCTGATGATTCCGGTATTACCATCGACGCACTAGATGGCGCACCCGGTGTCTATACCGCTGACTGGGCAGAAACCGGGAATGGGCGTGATTTCATGATGGCAATGACCCGAGCCAATGATGAAATCACTGCTAAGGGCGCTGATGCACCCCGGAGTGCGCAATTCCGCTGCACTCTGGTTCTGGCCTGGCCCGATGGCCATGACGAGGTCTTTGAAGGTGTCATGCCGGGAACTCTGGTCTGGCCGATCCGTGGTGAAGGCGGCTTTGGCTATGATCCTATGTTCATGCCAGACGGTTATGATGTAACCTGTGCAGAGATGCCCAAGGAAGAAAAGAACCAGATCAGCCACCGCGGTCGCGCGGTCTCTGCCTTTGTTCAGGGCTGCTTCGGTGGATGATTGGCACAACGGGGGGTTTGGCCTCTATGTCCACTGGCCATTCTGTCAGGCCAAATGCCCCTATTGCGATTTCAACAGCCATGTCTCTGCCAAGATTGATCAAGAGATCTGGGCAAAGGCCTATCTCGCAGAATTGGAACGCAATGCCCCTGCCCTTGATGGGCGTGTCCTAAATTCGATCTTTTTTGGCGGCGGGACCCCCTCCTTGATGCATCCGGATACCGTTACAACAGTCATAGAGGCTGCCGCCAAGATCTGGCCATTTGCAAATGACATCGAAATCTCACTGGAGGCCAATCCCGGTTCTGTCGAAGCCGGCCGGTTTGCCGGGTACCGCGACGCGGGCGTCAATCGGATCTCTATGGGGATCCAGGCCCTGAACGATGAGGACCTGCGCCGCCTGGGCCGCATTCATTCAGTAGCCGAGGCCCGCGCGGCTTTTGACATTGCACGCAACTGTTTTGACCGAGTGAGCTTTGATCTCATCTATGCCCGCCAGGGTCAGGACCTGCGACACTGGCAAGCAGAACTAACAGAGGCCCTCTCCATGGCGATAGATCATCTGTCTCTCTATCAGCTGACTATCGAAGAAGGCACCGCCTTTGGCGATCGCTATGCCCGTGGTAAACTTAGAGATCTACCGACAGACGATACTGCGGCGGATATGTATCAGGCAACTCAGGACATCTGCGATGCCCACGGTATGCCAGCCTATGAGGTTTCGAACCATGCACGCGAAGGGGCGGAATCCCGGCATAATCTGATCTACTGGCGCTATGGGGACTACTTGGGAATTGGACCCGGTGCGCATGGGCGAGTGACATTGGCCGGTCGGAAGTATGCTACGGAAACCCATAAAGCGCCCGGAAAGTGGTTAGATCAGATACGTAAAGGATCCGGTGAAAGCCTGCGTGAAGAACTCACCTTTGTAGATCAATCTATCGAATACATGATGATGTCCATGCGACTCTCTGAAGGTATGGATATTCCCCGCTATCAACAGCTTTCTGGATCGGAACTGCCTGCGGAACGGGTTCAGGACCTTGTCAATCTGGGCATGGTGACTATCTCGGATCAGAGAATTCGGGCAACAGCGCAGGGTCGCTCCGTTTTGAACGCAGTTCTCAGAGAGCTATTAGTCGACTAACAGGTTGAAATAATGCGGTTTATCTACGCTGGTTTGGGATTTATTTGTGTCGCCTTAGCCCTGATCGGTGTCGTGCTACCGCTTTTGCCAACCGTTCCTTTCCTACTTCTCGCGACGTTCTTTTTTGCAAACTCATCTGAGCGCTTGCATGGCTGGATTATCAGTCATCCCCGCTTCGGACCGATGATCGTGGATTGGCAGGAACGCGGTGCCATACGACCTGGTGCAAAAAAGGCGGCAAGTCTTTCGATCGCCGCCGTTTTTCTATTTTCGCTTTTTGCTGGAGTACCTCTAAAAGTACTTCTAGTCCAAGTGCTGGTTTTGTCAGTAGTACTGACCTTTATTTGGACCCGGCCCTCCAGTTAACTATTTGCTAAGAATATTACAAAGCTCATCGAGTTGATCCAGAGAATCATAGTTGATTGTGATGGATCCCTTTTCGCCGCCAGCGACGTGATCAATGGAGACTTTCATTCGCAGGATCGCGGACAAATCCCCTTCTAGGGCGCGTGTATCTGCATCCTTCTCCACTGGTTTGCGCGCACTTCGCGGCTTGGACGGAGTACTATCCCCCGCCGCATCCTTTTTCACCAGTGCTTCGGTTGCGCGAACAGATAGGCCCCCTTTTACGATCTTCTTTGCCAACTCAGAGGCATTGTCGGAGGTAATCAATGCTCGCGCATGACCTGCCGACAACTTCCTATCGTGAACCAGATTCCGAACGTCTTCAGGCAGGTGCAAGAGGCGTACAAGATTGGCAATATGGCTCCGGCTTTTGCCCAATGCTTCAGCCATCTTTTCCTGCGTATGGCCAAAGCGCTCCATCAACTGCTTATAGCTCTGTGCTTCCTCCATTGCATTGAGGTCAGAGCGCTGAATGTTCTCAATGATCGCAACTTCCAGCATCTCCAGATCGGAATAGTCGCGAATAAGAACAGGAACTTCATGCAGCTGCGCAGCCTGGGCTGCACGCCAACGCCGCTCGCCTGCGACAATCTCATAAATTCCCGTAGGACGTGGGCGCACGATCAGGGGTTGAAGGACACCCTTCTCTTTGATTGATGCGGTTAGATCGTCCAGGTCTTCTTGTAGAAATTGCCTACGAGGTTGATCTGGGTTGGCTTGAACTTTTTCAATCGGCACCAGAACCTCAGAGTTTCTTGGTGACTGGTTTTCGGTGCTTACCGGATCAGGATTTACATCTGCCATCAAAGCAGAAAGACCACGACCCAAACCACGCGGTTTCGTTTTTTTCTCTGACATTCTATCCTCCGCTTTCTAGGCCGCTACATTCTGGTGAACTGAAATCAATTCTTCCGCCAAGGCACGATAGGCCTGTGCCCCGAGTGAGTTACTGTCATAGTTCAAGACGGGAAGAGCAAAGGATGGAGCTTCGCTAACTCTGACATTCCGGGGAATTTTTGTTTTAAAAACAAGCTCTCCCAGATTTTCTCGTGCATCCTGCTCCACCTGTTGGGACAGATTGTTTCGACGGTCAAACATTGTCAAAACAACGCCCTCGATACGAAGATTTGGATTCGCGGCTTGGCGAACTTCCCGAATTGTCAGCATCAACTGCGAAACCCCTTCAAGTGCAAAAAACTCGCTTTGCAAAGGGATCAGTACCGAATGTGCCGCGACCATTGCATTCACAGTCAACAGGTTAAGAGAGGGTGGACAATCGATTAGGACATAGTCCCAATCATACTCATCCATCGCTGTCTGGCGAAGCGCATCATGCAAGAGGAAACTGCGTTTCTCATTTGCAAACAATTCAATGTCAGCTGAACTCAGATCTACTGTTGCTGGAATAATGCAAAGATCTTCAATCTCTGTTGCATAAATCACCTCTTCTAGCGGAGTATCATCCACTAGAAGATCGTATGTTGTGAGGCCACGGTCTCCGGCTTCAATCCCCAGACCTGTTGAAGCGTTTCCCTGAGGGTCGAGATCAACGACGAGAACCCTCAGTCCAGTCTCAACCAAAGCAGCTGCCAAGTTTATGGCCGTAGTCGTCTTTCCTACGCCACCCTTTTGATTAGCTACCGCGATAATTCGTGGACCCTCAGGGCGGGAGAAATCAGACACGAGACACTCCTTTGATTTTCAAAACAACGGCTTCTTCTTCAGTTAAACTTGTAATCTCTTCCTGATCAAAGCGCCATCGTCTTGCAGCGTTATCCACTTCTTTTTTCCAAGTAGCGCCCTTTGGAAAGAAAGAAATGCCTCGCGGATGCAGATGTCTCTCAGAAAACTCAAAAAGAAGGTCCAAATCAGCAAGGGCACGCGCTGACAAAAAGTTTGCGTTTTGGGGATCAACCTTCTCAATTCTATCGGAAATAACTTTCACCCGAACATCGCATTCACGCGCAGCTGTTCTCAGGAAGGCCGCCTTCCTCTTATCACTTTCAATGAGTGTAACCGAGAGCCGCGCGGCACGCTCTGCAGCCAATATCGCAATGACCAAACCGGGAAAACCGCCACCACTGCCAATATCCAGCCAGTTGGTATCTTCCTCTTTGGAGATATAGTCCTCCGCCAGTAGAAAGACCTGCGCTGAATCGACGATATGGCGTGTCCAAAAATCCTGAAGGCTACTTTTCGATACAAGATTGATCTTCGGGTTCCACTTGAAAAGCGTTTGCTCAAAATGAGACAATCTGTCGATTGTTTCACGTGAAACATCCAAGCTTCCACAGATCAGATCACGAGTCATCCTTGTGCCCTCTGACCACCTTGATTTCGTCTCAGCCGAGCAAGAACAAGTGCAAGACCAGCCGGAGTCATTCCATTTATGCGACTCGCTTTTGCCAATGTCTCTGGCCTTGCAGCGGTGAGCTTTTGGATCAACTCAGCAGAAAGCCCTTCTATCAGGGAATAGTCGAAATCTCGAGGAATTTTATGTCCTTCATCTTTCTTCATTGCAGCGATCTCTCGCTCCTGGCGCACAATGTAATTCGAATAAAGAGCATCACGTTCCAGCTGCTTTTGGATCTCTGGTTCTGTGGACAGGACCTCCGGAACCAAGTTCGCCACATCATTGAAGCTTACATTTGGAAAGCCCAGGACTTCGAATCCTGTTCGCTTTTTGCCATCCTGATTGACATGAATTCCCGCACTGGATACCTGTTTAGGAGTAAATCTGTTCCCTTCCAGATGACGCCTAGCTGTATCCAGTTTTTCGGACTTTGCGCTAAAGGCTTTCCAGCGCTCTTCGCTGATACATCCAATTGAGTGACCTTCGGGAGTAAGTCGTTGGTCCGCATTATCAGCCCGAAGCGACAATCGGAACTCAGCACGCGAGGTAAACATGCGATAAGGTTCCGTAACCCCATTCGTAGTTAGATCGTCGATCATTACCCCGATGTAGCTATTTGCGCGACTGAAGATGATGGGATCCTTCTCGAGGACTTTTCTAGCAGCGTTGACACCAGCAACTAACCCTTGCGCAGCAGCTTCTTCATAGCCCGTAGTTCCATTGATCTGACCGGCAAGATATAGACCAGGCACATCCTTTAACTCTAGTTCCAGCGTAAGAGCTCTTGGATCAACATAGTCATATTCTATCGCATAACCTGATTGCAGAATTTTGGCTGCCTCCAAGCCAATAATAGAACGAACATAGTCCTCCTGCACATCAACAGGCAAACTAGTCGATATTCCATTCGGGTAAACGGTAGAATCTCTAACCCCCTCGGGCTCCAAGAAGATTTGGTGGGAGTTCTTCTCAGCAAATCGGACGATCTTATCTTCAATTGAGGGACAGTACCTGGGCCCTATACCATCAATATGACCACCATACATTGCTGAGCGACTGAGGTTCTCACGAATGATCTCATGAGTCTTTTCATTGGTATGTGTTATTCCACAATCGACTTGAGGAATATTCAACTTCTGCGTCTGAAAAGAGAAGAAGACTGGATCTTCGTCACCTGGCTGTTTTTCCAGAATGTCCCAATTGATCGTCCGGCCATCCAAGCGAGGTGGTGTACCAGTTTTCAATCGTCCTAACGGAAGTTCGAAGCTCTGAAGCTTTTCAGCGAGTTTTATGGACGGGCGATCCCCCATCCTCCCACCTGAATGCGAGGAATCACCGATATGGATAACCCCTCGTAGAAAGGTTCCCGATGTCAATATGACAGCGCCTGCTGAAATCTCCGAATTGTCTGCCAAGACCACCCCGGACACGGTCGTTCCTTTCATCACAAAATCAGTGGCTTCACCCTCGATGATAGTCAAATTCTTTTGCGCCTTGGTTTCTCGGAGCATTTCAGATCGGTAGACCGAACGATCAGACTGCGCCCTAGGTCCCTGAACAGCAGGCCCTTTTCTGCGGTTTAGCAACCTGAATTGAATGCCGGCCAGGTCAGCGACGCGCCCCATAACCCCATCCATGGCGTCAATCTCTCGAACCAAGTGTCCCTTACCTAGACCACCTATAGCTGGATTGCATGACATTACCCCGATACCATCTTGGGAAAGAGTGACCAAAGCAGTCCGGACTCCCAGGCGTGCAGAAGCATGAGCTGCTTCCGTACCCGCATGTCCACCACCAACAACGATTACATCAAAGTTTGAATGTTTCACGTGAAACACTCCCTATTTTCCAAGACAGAAACTGGAGAAAATCTCATCCAGAAGATTTTCGACACCAACGCGTCCAACTAACAATTCCAAGGCCCGAATCGCCGAACGCATATCTTCAGCAGCCAAATCATAGAACTCCGGCCCCTGCTCTAGGACATTTTGTGCCTGTCTCAAACTAGACAAAGCAATGGTCATTGTCTCTCGATGTCGAACCCGAGTAGCTACACCAACCTGTAAAGAGCGCTTCCTAAGCTCTTCCGAAATCGCTGAAACAAGTGAATCGAGACCATAACCGGACGCACCGGAAATACTGTTTTCCTTGTCGTCTCGCAAATCCGCTTTGGGCTTCAATCTGATATCACCAGAACAAAAGGTAAGCTCCAGATCTTCGTCCTCTTCACAGAGAAACACTCTAAGATCTGCATCCTCAGCTCTCTTTTTTGCCAGAGCAATACCTATTCCTTCGACATGATCTTCTGTTTCGCGCAACCCAGCGGTATCAAGAAGCGTGACTGGAAGCCCTGAGAGATCCATGCGCACTTCGATAATATCTCGAGTTGTACCGGCATATTCAGAAGTGATTGCTGCTTCCCGTCCCGCTAACGCATTCAAAAGCGTAGATTTTCCAACATTGGGTGCCCCAATGATTGCAACCTCGAATCCCTCTCGGATTCTCTCTGCAATCTGTACGCCCTGTGTCTCCCTTTGGAGATCCTGGGAAACACCTTCTAAAAGGCTAGAAACTTCCGGAGTGACATCAACCGGTACATCCTCATCAGCGAAATCGATAGTCACTTCGATCAGTGAGGCTGCGCGAATAAGATCTTGGCGCCACCGTTCTGCAAGACGGCCCAGGCCACCAGAGAGGATTACCTGCGCTTGTTTCCTCTGGGCTTCGGTCTCAGCATCTATAAGATCCGCCAAACCTTCGACCTGAGAAAGGTCCAGCTTTCCGGCTTCAAGAGCGCGTCGGGTAAATTCTCCAGGCTCAGCAAGGCGCAGATCCGCCTCATCTGACAAGGTTGCAAGTACTGCAGAAACAACGGCCGTACTTCCATGTACCTGAAATTCAACAACATTCTCTCCAGTAAAGCTCTCTGGAGAAGCAAATGTTAGTACCAGCGCTTCATCAAGGACCTCTCCTTGCTGGTCCTGGATTCGTCTGACTCCCCTACCCTTTTCTGGCAAGGGGTAATGACAGATCCTGTTCGCAACGATCAAGGACTCAGGTCCTGAAAGACGAATGACCGAAACCCCAGCCTTCCCCTGGGCAGAGGCCAACGCAAAGATCGTATCCATGGTGGCCTTCCTTAACTGCCAAGCCGCTTTTTTAGGTATTCATCGAGTCGAAGAAATCAGAGTTGGATTTGGTTTGCTTCAACTTGCCCAGCAAAAACTCAATAGCATCCGTGGTTCCCATCGGGTTCAGGATCCGCCGCAGCACGAAGGTCTTCGCCAAATCACCTTTGTCAACCAGCAGGTCTTCCTTACGGGTGCCAGATTTGAGGATATCAATGGCTGGGAAGACTCGCTTGTCGGCTATCTTACGATCCAGCACGATTTCAGAGTTACCGGTGCCTTTGAATTCTTCGAAGATGACCTCATCCATCCGGCTGCCAGTATCGATCAGCGCGGTTGCAATGATGGTGAGTGATCCACCCTCTTCGATATTTCGAGCTGCACCAAAGAAACGCTTTGGCCGCTGCAGAGCGTTGGCGTCGACACCACCGGTCAGAACTTTACCCGAAGATGGCACAACAGTGTTAAACGCCCTACCAAGTCTGGTAATAGAGTCGAGAAGGATCACAACATCTCGTTTATGTTCTACCAGACGCTTGGCTTTTTCAATAACCATTTCCGAAACAGCCACGTGGCGGGTTGCCGGCTCGTCAAAGGTGGAGGAGACAACCTCACCCTTCACCGAGCGCTGCATATCCGTCACCTCTTCGGGACGTTCATCGATCAAGAGCACGATCAGATAGCATTCGGGGTGATTTTTTTCGATCGAATGGGCGATATTCTGCAAGATCACGGTCTTACCCGTCCGCGGTGGCGCAACGATCAGCGAACGCTGACCTTTACCAATCGGCGCTACCAGATCAATCACCCGTGCTGAGCGATCCTTGATGGTGGGATCCTCGATCTCCATCTTCAACCGTTCATCGGGGTAAAGCGGCGTCAGGTTGTCAAAGGCGATCTTGTGACGCGCTTTCTCCGGCTCTTCAAAGTTGATCTTGGTAACGCTGGTCATCGCGAAATAACGCTCGCTGTCCAGCGGCGCTTTGATCTGACCTTCGATGGTATCGCCTGTCCGCAGGGAAAACTTGCGGATCATGTCTGGCGACACATAGATATCATCAGGACCCGGCAGGTAATTTGCCTCTGGCGAGCGCAGGAAGCCAAAGCCGTCTTGTAGCACCTCTAGGACACCATCACCGCCAATTTCCCAACCCTCATCCGCACGTTCGCGCAGGATCTGGAACATCATCTCGCCTTTACGCATGGTAGAAGCGTTTTCGATCTCCAGCTCTTCAGCCATAGCCAAAAGTGCTTTGGGGCTTTTCGCCTTAAGATCGGACAGATTTAGGGAATCGACGGTCATTAATATATGGCCCTTTTACCCAAGCAATTTGGGGAATGAGATCACTAAGAAGTGCGGAAAACACGTATGCCCGGACGGGCCCGTTGGGCGCCATTTCTAGGCGCAGAGGAGAGTGAAGTCAATAAGGGGCGTAGATCTCTCTAAAACGCCTTACAAGCGCTCTTTCCCCCTCAGAGAGGGATCAGAACTTAAATATCACCGAGACAACGATGACTACCATCAAAATGGTTGGGACCTCATTCATCAGGCGATACTGTCGTCCTGTGAGCGTGTTCTTCTCTGCTTCAAAATCCCGGTACCGACGCAAGAGCCAGATGTGAAACCATGTCATGGCAATAACGGAGGCACCTTTGGTCCAGGGCCAGATATAGCTCCAGTCGACAATACCAGGCGTCGCTACGATCAGCAGTCCTGCACCCCAGCTTACCATCATTGCCGGACGCATGATGAAACGCAGCAGTTTGTACTCCATGGTTAAGAAAATCTGAGTACTTCCTGGCACATTCTCAGCTTGTTCCACGTGGTAAACAAAAAGCCGAGGAAGATAGAAGAGACCAGCCATCCAGCTAAGCACCGCCATAATGTGCAGAGACTTGGCATAGGGGTAGACTGTGAACAGGAAATCACTCAGGTCCATGGTTCTTGCGCTCCGGTTCGCTTGCTCACCCTAATAAATAAAAGAAAGATTTAAAGGATGATGTTTTTGTAGGCCCTAGGGATTTCAGTGGATTACTGAGTCCTTCCTTGGCTTATCCCCAAGGGGCATAACTTACCAGTCCGTGGTCTGCCACATTGGTGACATTTTTCTTAACGGCCTTAGAAATATGGGAAATTAACACTCTGTTAATGAAGGTTACTCTGGGGATAAACCATGGAGGAATCGAGGAAGATCAGGATATCCCGCATTTGGAAGTTATCCCTTTCCCCGGAGGAGGAATCAGCCGGCGAAAACTTGAGATAGGGGAGCAAGCACGGGACTTGCTAAATCGGATAGATTTCATACAAACCCTCCCAACTTGCTCTGCTGTTTTTCCTAGGGGTTTTCCACATGGCTACCCACATCGTGCTGGCGTCAGGATCAGAAATTCGTGCCCAGCTTCTGCGCCAGGCTGGGCTGACCTTTGACATTCAGACCGCACGCCTGGATGAGGACGCGATAAAACAGGCCCTTTTGGCAGAGGAGGCGACGCCCCGCGACATTGCTGATGCATTGGCGGAAGCCAAAGCAAGAAAGGTTAGCGGCAGATCTCCCGATAAGATGGTATTGGGCTGCGACCAAGTGCTGGATTTCCAGGGCAAGCTTCTTTCAAAACCAAAATCTCCTGAAAATGCGCTTTCTCAGCTCAGAGAGATGCGCGGACAGCGACATATGCTTTTGTCAGCTGCCGTACTGTATAAAGCAGGGGAGCCGGTCTGGCGGCATGTTGGTCAGGTTCGCATGCGTATGCATGAATGTTCCGACGCTTTTCTGGAAGGCTATGTCGAACGGAACTGGGATAGTATTCGTCATTCCGTTGGGGCTTATAAGCTGGAAGAAGAGGGAGTTCGACTTTTCTCCAGCATCGAGGGTAGTTACTTTAATGTGTTAGGACTACCTCTAATTGAACTGCTCAACTATCTGAGACTGCAGGGAGTCATTGATCAATGAGTGACAAAAAGATCCCCTTGGCTGGAGTTATCGGCTGTCCGGTGGCGCATTCGAAATCGCCACAGCTGCAAACTCATTGGCTGACCACGCTCGGCATTGCGGGTCACTATGTGCCAATGCATGTGGAAGCTGAGGATCTGGAGACTGTTATCCGAACCTTGCCAAAAGCAGGCTTTGTCGGAGCAAATGTGACCATCCCGCACAAAGAAGCGGTGATGGAGATTGCTGATAAGATCACGGACCGGGCAAAGCTGATGGGCGCTGCGAATACGTTGATATTTCGGCCTGACGGATCAATTATGGCTGATAATACAGATGGTTACGGATTCATCACCAATCTACATCAAGGCGCGCCGAATTGGAATCCAGGTAGCGGGCCGGCCGCTGTTTTGGGGGCAGGAGGTGCCTGTCGCGCGGTTATTGCCTCTTTGTTGGAGGCAGGTATCCCGGAGATCATGTTGACCAACAGGACCCAGGAACGTGCTGAAAAACTGCGCAAGGAATTTGGCAAAAAAATCAAAGTGGTTGAGTGGCTGCATGCCGGCAATATCATCGAGGATGCCAAACTGGTGGTGAATACGACTTCACTGGGTATGGAAGGCAAGCCGCGGCTACGTGTTCCATTGGATGGGTTGGCGCCCGACAAGGTTGTGACTGATTTGATCTATACGCCGCTCAAAACCCACCTGATCAAAACCGCAGAGGAAGTGGGCTGTACGGTTGTTGATGGGTTGGGCATGCTTTTGCACCAAGCTGTACCAGGGTTTGAGCGCTGGTTTGGTCAACGTCCCGAGGTGGACGATGAAACCCGTGCGGCCGTATTGAAATGAGCTTTCTCTTGGGCCTGACAGGGTCAATTGGTATGGGCAAAAGCACCACGGCAGCTCTCTTTACTGAAATGGGGTGCGCTGTTTGGGATGCGGATGCCGCAGTTCATCGGCTTTACGAAACTGGGGGTGATGCTGTTGGGCCTATAGCCCAGCTGTTTCCCGATGCCATTGTAGATGGTGCTGTCAGCCGCGATGTCTTGAAACGCATCATTGGGCAGTCACCGGAAGCACTGAAGCAAATAGAAAATGTCGTTCACCCGCTCTTGGCCGAAGATCGCCGTCAGTTTCGGGAACAGGCCACAAGCGACATTCTGGTGTTTGACATTCCATTGCTTTTTGAAACAGGCGGGGATGTGGCCATGGATGCTGTTGCCTGTGTTTTTGTCGATGCTATGACACAGCGTTCCCGTGTGCTTGCGCGTGGAACGATGAGTGAAGAGCAATTCGAACAGATCCGTTCCAAACAGATGCCAATTGACGAAAAAATAGAACGATCAGATTTTGTGATCGAAACCGATACGATGGATCACGCTCGGGCTCAGGTCTCTGAGGTCCTGACCAAAATCAGAGTGAGGATTGCCAATGCGTGAGATCGTACTGGATACGGAAACCACCGGTTTTGATCCTTTTTCCGGGGATCGGATTGTGGAAATTGGCGCGGTTGAGCTGTTCAATCACATGCCAACCGGCAAAACCTACCACGAATACATCAATCCCGAACGCAGCATGCCGCATGAGGCCTTTGGCGTGCATGGCATTGGGCCTGATTTGCTGGAGCCCCCGCAACAGCCGGAAAAGGGTCAGGTGACCCTGCGGGACAAGCCGGTTTTTGCCAAGGTCGGCCAGAGCTTTCTGGATTTTGTGCAGGATTCAAAGCTGGTGATTCACAATGCCAGCTTTGACATGAAATTCCTCAATGCCGAACTTGACTGGATGGGCCTGCCCAAACTTCCGTTGAATCAAGCAATCGATACCCTGGCAGTGGCGCGCAAGCGTTTTCCTGGTGCGCCGGCCACATTGGACGCGCTATGTCGCCGGTTCCAGATCGACAACAGCAATCGAACCCTGCATGGGGCTTTGCTCGACTCTGAAATCCTGGCGGAAGTTTACCTGGAGCTGATTGGTGGCCGACAGCCCGATTTTGGCCTCTCAACTTCGACTTCGGGCAGCAAGGAAGGTCAGGTAGCTGAAGATTGGCGCCCAACCCAACGTGCAACCCCATTACCAAGCCGACTGACGCAAGAAGAGCTTTCTGCACATGACGCTTTTGTTGAGAAAATGGGTGACGCAGCTCTATGGCGCCAAGGCTAAAGATGTAAAGGACTGTCAGGTAAGAAAAAAGCCGCTGATTACAGCGGCTTTTCTAGTCTCGTATCCGGGTCAGCTTATTGCTGAGGGGCGGCCTCGGCCTGGCGGCGGGCCAACTCGTTGCGATAGATCGCGACAAAATCGATATTGTCGAGGTTCAGAGGCGGGAAGCCACCATCACGTGTCACATCGGAAACGATGCGGCGCAGGAAGGGGAAGGTCATGCGTGGGCATTCAATCAGCAAGAAGGGGTGCAACTGGTCTTCCGGCACGCCAACGATATTGAAAATGCCGACATATTCCAGTTCCAAAACAAAGAGGACATCGTCACCTTCCTTGTTTTTGGATTCGATGTTCAGTTTGGTCATCACTTCAAACTGGTTATCTGTGGAACGCTTCTTTGCATCCAGGTTCACCGAGACATTTACATCAGGCTGAACTTCGCCGCCGGCACCTTTTTGCGCCATGACATTTTCAAAGGACATGTCACGGATGTATTGTCCCAGGATGTTCATCTGGACTTGAGGCTGCTGTGCACCCTCTGCTGCGCCATTTTCGGCCATATTGATACTCCAAATACGTTGTTTGCCCCGTGCTTATCAGCTTGATGCTGGTAGCTCAACGGTCACGCAAGGCAAGAGAGCCCCAAGGGTTTACTTGGGTCCATCGACCCACTTGGAAGGCCGAGCAGAGGGGTTCTTTGGGCGAATTTCTTCAAACTCACCATCGATAACCTCTCCCTGATCGCGAAAATCACCTTGTGTGGGGCGGGGGCCAGTATCACCGGGATAGTGACGTCCCTGCATTGATCCCGGTCCCATTTGGAATTGGGCCACTGTGATCTTCTTTGACAGGTATCTGTAGGCTGCAACCCGAACAGGTGGCATCAACAGCGCAAAGCCAACCGCATCCGTGAAAAAGCCAGGAGTGAGCAAAAGCGCTCCGGCAAATAGGATCATGGCACCATGAGCCAGGGGTTCAGCTGGATCAGAAAGCGTCTGGAACGAACTGCGCATCTGCCCAAGCGCCATCCGGCCCTGTGATTTTACCAGTGAGGTTCCCAATATGGCGGTCAGGACCACAATTGCCAGTGTAGGCCACAGTCCGATTGCGCCACCAACCTGTATAAACAGGCCAATTTCAATCAGAGGTACCATCAGAAAAGCGAGAAAAAGATACATCAGTGCGTCCTTGGTTCACATCTTGGACGGTAGACTTGCCACCCATGGTCACCTACATAAGGACGGAGCGCCTGGGTTTCAAACCAGGCAGGCATGCCCAGCGAGAGGTTCTGATGGAGTCGCCTTTGATTCAGCTTTTGGTTTTGGCCGGTATAGCGGTGTTTTTGATCCTGCGCTTGAAAAGCGTCCTGGGTACACGGGAAGGATTTGAAAAACCGCCTGTTAGTGCTGCAGAGAAACGTCAGGGTCGTCCGGATCTTGAAGTGATCGAAGGCGGGCCGGACCGCGACATCACAGATCACGTGGAAGAAGAATCCCCTGCAGCTCAGGCCTTTGCCTCGATGAAGCGGGCAGAGCCTAGCTTTAGTGTCAGTGAATTTGTTCAGGGCGCGCGCGGCGCCTATGAGATGATCCTGATGGGTTTTGAGAACGGTGAACTCGACGCGCTTAAAGGGTTCCTGGCCGAAGACGTCTATGACAGCTTTGTCGAAGCGGTTGCAGATCGGGAAGACAAGGGTCTGACAATCGAAGCAGAGTTCATCGGAGTACGTGAAACCGCCGTCGTAGGGGCGCATTTTGATGATGCGAATAACACAGCCGAAGTTACAATGCGCTTTGTTGGTGAACTAACCTCTGTTGTGCGCGACCGCGATGGCGAAATTGTTGAAGGCGATGCCAAAGCTGTTAAGCGTCAGAAAGATACCTGGGTCTTTGCGCGCTCCATGGGCACTGATGACCCCAACTGGCAATTGGTGGCCACGGACGGATGATTGCAGCACTCCGGGATGCTTTCCGGGCGGTGGTATTTGCGGGGGCTGCAATGACAGCCTCTGCCGCTTCTGCGGAAACCAGCTATAAGATGCTGGATTATTCCGGGCTTGATGGCTGGGCAGAGGATAATCATGCCACTGCCCTGAAAGTCTTTCTAGAGACCTGCATGGATCTGGATGATCAGGATTGGCAAAGCCTTTGTGCGGTTGCACAAAACCAAGATCCAGCGGGCGCGCGCCATTTCTTTGAATTGTTTTTTCGGCCTGTCCTGATTGAGGACGGAAACCCCGCTTTGTTCACCGGATATTTTGAGCCAGAGCTTGATGGATCCAGATACCGTACATCGCGATTTCGCTATCCCGTTTACAAAATGCCACCCGAGGCCAAGCGTTCTGGAGTGTGGCTCGCACGGCGTGAGATTCTGTCCGGTGATGTAATGCAGGGCAGGGGGCTGGAAATCGCCTGGGTGGATGACCCTGTTGAGTTGTTCTTTCTGCAGATCCAGGGGTCCGGTCGGATCCGAATGCCGGATGGAACTTCCGTCCGTGTTGGATATGGAGGCGCAAATGGGCATCCATATCGTTCCATCGGTGCTGAAATGGTGCGCCGGGGGATTTACAACGCACATCAGGTGAGTGCTCAGGTAATCAAATCCTGGGTGCGCCGAAACCCTGCGGCGGGTCACGAACTCCTGATGCACAACCCATCCTATGTGTTCTTTCGTGAGATCCGAAAGATTTCGGCCTCAAAGGGGCCCCTTGGTGCGATGAACCGGTCTGTTACTGCGATGCGTAGCCTCGCTGTTGATCCAAAGTTCACGCCTCTTGGCGCTCCGGTATGGTTGGAAAAAGACGGGGAAAGCCGCCTGCGACGCTTGATGATTGCGCAGGATACCGGATCCGCGATCAAAGGCGCCCAGCGGGCGGATGTCTTTTATGGAACCGGTGATGAGGCCGGCCAGGCCGCAGGTCGTCTGCGCGACCCTGGACGCATGGTGGTCCTTCTGCCGATCCAACGCGCCTATGCTCTGTTGCCAGAGGATCTCTGATGACTCGGCGCAAACTGACAACTGAGGAAGTCGACCTATGGCACAAGGTGGTCGAGCATACAGAGAAGCTCAACCCGGGAAGTCATAGCGCTCCCCCGGCACTGCCTCTGCCCAAGCCAAAGCCCATGAAACACCCGCAACCAAAGCTGGATCGTTTTGACATTGGTTCTATGGCGAAACCAAAACCTGCTAAACATGAACTAAAGCCAAGCCCCGCGCGCCAACTGGCACAGGCACCGCTGAAAATGGATGAAAAATCCTTTCGCAGAATGAAGCGGGGCAAGCTGAAGCCAGAAGGTAAGCTGGATCTGCACGGAATGCGGGTTGATGGTGCGCATCCAGCATTGACGCGTTTCATCCTCTCGGCACAGGCATCAGGGAAACGGCTGGTTCTGGTTGTGACAGGAAAAGGCAAGGATAGGGATGAACCGGGTCCCATGCCAATCCCACGAGGGGTGTTGCGTCATCATGTGCCGCAATGGTTGGCACTGCCTCCGCTTGCCCAAGCGGTTTTGCAGGTAACGCCAGCGCATGTCACTCATGGGGGCGAGGGCGCCTATTATGTGTATCTGCGGCGCAGTCGTTAGCGATTAAACCCAATATCAAGTGAGGTCGCAACGGGGCCTATCGTTCACCGCCACCTTGGACGGAGAGGATAACACGGGTTGCTTTGCCGTCCTGGGAGACGGCTCCTGGCAAGAGTGTTTGCGCAGATAATCTGGATGGAAGTTTTTGAAAGGCCTCTGCTGTTTCCTGTGCGGCATTCAGCATCGAAAGCAAAGCCGGGGATGTTGCTGCAACAAAGTGACCAGACTCTGCTGTATCGGAGAAATCGGTAGTATCCACGACCTCTATCGGAAGATCAGACAGGGCATCAATGGACTGCAGATTGCCAAGTCGTTCCCGACTGTGGGTTCCGCGAATACGCTGCGAAATATTGAGGATCGTGTCTTTTTGAGAGGTAAAGACAACAAAGGGTTTTGGCACTCTTTTGATCCGGCGCATCTGGCTGCGAAACACATCCAGATCCAGATCAGGAGACATCAGAATTACCCCACCCAGGTTCCTTTCTGACCAATCCGGGGTGGCGATTTCTATTTGACGAAGCGTTTCCATGGTGAGAACCGATCCCATGGAATGCGCGACCAGCACAATCCGGCGCGCACCAGTACCGGGGAGTCGGCGTAGGAGGGTCTCCAGACCATCTCGAGCAAACAAAATACTGTCGCCATCGTAGGCATAGCCCAAAGGGCTGCCTAGGCTTGGCCAGGAATAGATGACTGTGGCGCCTGGGGTTTCGATATCATGTGTTAGCTGCGCAGCCCGAAAGGCGGTCTCGGCCTGGGTAGAGTTGAAGCCATGAATGAATATCGTAACATCCCGTTCTTTCGCTGGCAGAGACAGGAGTTCTTGTCGCATGCGGCGATCAAATTCGCCAAACTCGTCAAATTCCCGCCTCCCGGCTATGGTGAACTCTTGGGCGGGGTTCGGCTTATCATATCCGAAATCAAGCTTCCCTGTCTGATGGCTGGGAGGGATGGAGACGGTAAGTTCCAATAGGCTGAGCGTCTCACTGCGCTTTGGTCCGAAATAGCCGTCCATGCCCTTCTCACGGGTTGTAGCAGTAAAAATGGTCTTTGGTGTTCCGATTTCCAAAGCCTCTGGAACGGTGGGTGAAATGCTCCTGTCGGTGCAGGCGGATAGCAAAGCAAGACAAAAGCCGACTAAAAGAAAGCGCATTTCAGGATCCCGTAAACAAATCGCCCACAGGCTAACCTGCCTGCGGGCGATTTAAAACTGGATGGGTTGGCAAAACCCGAAATCAAGCGATTTAGAGGACGTATCGGCTCACATCGGTGGATTTGCTCAGCTCACCTAGATGTTTGCCAACATACTCTGCATTGATGAAAATCTTCTCGCCGCTGCGGTCAGGCGCAGTAAAGGACAGCTCCTCAAAGACGCGCTCTATCACAGTGTAGAGGCGACGCGCGCCTATGTTTTCAACCGATTGATTGACCTCTGCCGCGATCTTGGCCAGGGCCGCAATCCCATCTTCGGTGAATTCGACCTCGACCTCTTCGGTGCCCATCAAGGCAGTATACTGGAGCGTAAGAGCATTGTCGGTTTCGGTTAGGATGCGGACAAAATCCTCTTCGCTCAGCGCACGCAGGTTCACACGGATTGGTAGACGACCTTGGAGTTCTGGCAGCAGGTCACTGGGTTTGGCGATGTGGAAAGCACCTGAAGCAATAAAGAGGATATGGTCGGTCTTGATCGGGCCATGTTTGGTGCTGACGGTTGTGCCTTCGATCAGTGGCAGCAGGTCACGCTGCACACCTTCGCGGCTGACATCGCCACCACGCGCATCAGAACGGGCGCAGACCTTGTCAATCTCATCCAGGAAAACGATGCCGTTCTGCTCAACGGATTCGAGGGCTGCACGGGTGACTTGCTCATCATCCAGAAGCTTGTCTGCCTCTTCCCCAATCAGCACCTCATAGCTCTGGGCAACACTCATCCTTTTTCGAATAGTGCGACCACCCATGGCTTTCCCAAAGATATCTCCCAGGTTCAGCATGCCCATATTGGCACCGGGCTGTCCGGGGACCTCGAACATATTGCCCATTGGATTGGAGCTATCGGCCAGGTCCAACTCGATCTCAGTGTCGTCAAGCTCACCCGTTTTGAGTTTTTTGCGAAACATTTCGCGGGTGGCCTCACGGGCGTCTTCGCCGGCAATGGCTTCGATAACCCGATCTTCAGCCGCCTTATGAGCCTTGGTTTTTACATCTTCGCGCATGTATTCGCGGGTTTGCAAAATAGCAGCATCAGCCAGATCACGAATGATCTGTTCCACGTCGCGTCCCACATAGCCCACTTCGGTGAATTTGGTTGCTTCCACCTTGATAAAGGGCGCACGTGCCAGTTTGGCCAGACGGCGCGAAATCTCTGTTTTACCAACACCCGTGGGGCCAATCATCAGGATGTTCTTTGGATAAACCTCATCACGCAGATCATCGGCCAATTGCTTTCGCCGCCAACGATTCCTCAGGGCGACGGCCACGGCCCGCTTGGCGTCCTTTTGGCCAATGATAAACCGGTCCAATTCGGAAACAATTTCGCGAGGGGTCAAATCAGTCATATTCTTCTGCTTTCCTGTTTCATCAGGAACCTAATCATGCAGGGGAAAAACTCAACCCGATCACGAGCGGATCACAGCAAATGGTACAGATTTCACGGGCCCTCATAGGCCTGTGAGGCTGGGTATCTTTTTATCTTTCCTAATGCCCTGATGCAGCCAGGTACAAGGCCCGGAACAAGGAGGATTTCCCATGCTGAACCGTCGTTCTTTCATCACTGCCGCTGCAGGTACAACCATTGCACTCACCGCTGCAGGCACTGCAACAACCGCTATTGCAGGTGGACTCAAAGGTCATTTTGAAGGTCGCTCGAACCATGTGACCTCTGGTTCGGTCAAAGTTGTTGAAAAGAATGGTCGCTATATTGTTGAGCTGGGCCGCGACTTCTCCTTGGATGGGGGGCCTGATCCCCGCGTTGGGTTTGGCAAGGATGGTCACTACGACTCCAACAGTACCCTGGGCGCACTGCTGGACCTGAAGGGCAAGCAAAAGTACGCGGTGCCGGCAACCATGGATATCTCGGGCTACAACGAAGTCTATATCTGGTGTGAAGTAGCTGGTGTTCCTTTGGGTGTCGCCACAATCAAATGATTGGCAAATGAGGGCCGGGTTCCGAACCCAAAATGCCAAACGCCTTAACGAAAGCCGCCTGCGAGGGCGGCTTTCCTGCTTAATGCGCAGGGGGAAGACGATCCAAGGGTAAGACACGCCCCAGAGGAGCGAGGAGTACCATTCTTATCCGGCTCCAGAATGCGCCCAAGGCAACCAGGATAAACCCAAGGATGAGAACCGTCATCGCCGCACCTTCACCGTCAAAGACAGTCGCAGCCAGGGTGACGCTATAGCCGATAGCGGCAATCAAGAAAGAGCGCCGGTCAATCACGATAGCGACCAGAGCAAACCCCAAGAGCACGATCATCAACAGCAGCTGGGATCCGGCAGTTCCGCTTTCCAGCAGGCTGAGGGCAATGGTATTGACCAGGGCAGGGGCCGCAACGACATGTAGCCAGAACCCCTGCGCAGACCGTCGCGTCACCCGATGCGGATCACTGAGGTCAAAAGCCATGGCCACCGCAAAGACGCCGAGCCCCACAAGAAGGGTGATCCAGGCAAAAGGTCCAGAGGCTGAGAATAGGAACAGATCGCTCAAACCCGCTGGGGTGCCGGCTTGCTGTGCGGCCATCATCAAAGCGATTGCAAAGATCCCCAGCGCGATTTGCGCCATGGCAAAGGGCACTTTGAAGCGCCACCAGAATAGAGCAATCGCCCCTGTTGTCATGGCCATGGGCAAGGGTAGACTGGAATAGTCGTTTTGTGCGATCATGAAAACCTGAGAGAACTTTGCCGTGAGCCCAGTGCTGGCGTTGACCGACCATAAGAGCGAGAGCGCAATCGCAGGTGCCACCATGCGGCGCTTGCGAATGAAATACTCCGCCAAGCCCCAAAGAGCGAGAGCACCAATCGTTGAGGCCCAGAAAGCCTTATCAACAAATCCACCCAGACCACCGGCAATCGATAGACCAGTGACTGCAGCATAGCCCGAAGCCAGAATAAGCAGTCCGATGACAATGAAGATCTCGTTGAACCCCTTGAACAGCTCAAAGGGTTCATCCCCCGGGGCAAGGTTCTCGCGCGCGCCGCGTCGACTATGGGCCAGAGCCAGCAAGGAAGCCGCTTGGGCTTCACTCAACAGGCCAGAGCCAACCGCGGCTCTGATGTCTTCCTGTTCAATCTGCCCCACCTCAGACCTCGGGGCAGATGGTTTCAACGGTCAGGCGACCATTGGTGTAAACACAGATGTCGGCGGCAATCGCCATCGCATCCCGCGCCACCTGCTCGGCGTTGCGATCACTATCCATCATGCCCCGCGCTGCGGCCAAAGCAAAGTTACCGCCAGATCCAATGGCGGCGACGTCATGTTCAGGTTCCAGAACATCACCGGCCCCAGTGATGACCAGCAATTCTGTGCCGTCAGAAACAATGAGCATGGCTTCAAGTTTCTGCAGGTATTTATCTGTTCGCCAGTCCTTTGCCAGTTCGACACTTGCGCGGGCGAGTTGGCCAGGTGTGGCTTCCAGCTTTGCCTCCAACCGTTCCAGCAGCGTAAAGGCATCTGCGGTTGAGCCGGCAAAACCAACTACGACGTCAAAGCCACCCGGCGACAATCGCCGGACCTTGCGCGCGGTGCCCTTGATGACGGTCTGCCCAAGCGAGACCTGACCATCCCCGGCTATGACGACTTGGCCGCCTTTTTTTACTCCGATGATGGTTGTTCCATGCCAGCCCGGGAATTGATCATCTGCCATAAATGCCTCCAGTTTCTGTCCTGCCTATATGGAATCATCGCTTCGACTGTACAAGGCAGGCGACAGCATTCGGCAGGCTACGGACATTAACCAATTGTTCATGTGCTATGCACGCGCTGCAATTCGGGGCTGTCAAACTGGCAATTGTGAGACTCACTTGCTGCGCCTATCTCTTCCCCATCGGCGGCTGAAACGCCCGAACAGATAACTCAAGGAATAGTGCAATGACGACCGCAAACATCCATGCGCCGCTGGGCGCTGTCTCTGTCCTTCGCTTGGTGGACACCTTTTATCACCTTCGTGATGACCTTGTGGAATGGAATGAAAACCGCAAGACCCGTATCGCTCTGAGCAAGCTGACCTCAGCGCAGCTCGAAGATATTGGCCTGTCCCAGGCAGACATCGCCAAGTTCTGATCTGTAAAACAGAAGTCAGAAAAGATGAGCCGCTCCAGATTGGGGCGGCTTTGTCTTTTTGTGGCTCCTATTCTGGTCAAAAGTATCAAGCTTTGGATCGGGAGCTCAGCTTATAAGAGCGAGAAAGGTCTGGAAGCCAAGCTTCGACCGCAGCGGTTGCCACCACGTGGAAGGCTTCTGAATTGCTGTCCTGAACATTCAATCCACCGTGCACTGCACGCACAGACGCGAGCCCGCGTGGTAAATCGCTTGCAACCAGGTCACAGTCCACTTTTTCGGGTTCCTGTACCGCGATGGTCACCTCAACCCGCATTTCCTTGTGATCGATCCCAAGTTTGGAAAAGAGCGTGATAGAGGAATGATGCAGGGCGTCCTGCACAGCGCGCCGCGCGGCCTTGGTGTAATCCTGACCATAGAGGTCGTTGCCCGTGCCCATCTCCAGGATGATGCGCTTTTCACTTCCTTGCGTGCTCATTTTACTGCCTCCAGGTCAAAGGAAACTTTTATGGCCGCATTGGCGATCACGGTCTTGCCGGTGGTATGTGGTTTCACAATATCCAGCCCGCCGCGTGTTACAGAGATTGTTGGTTGCCCATAGGGGAATATCTCTGCCAGGGCCTGGCAATCTACCTCATCTGGCTGTTGCACGCCGATTTCCGCATCAATGATCATGGCTTCCTTTGGAAAGCCAAAGAGTTCCGCCATGTTGACCGAGTTATGCCAGAGCGCATCTTTGATCGCGCGTTTAGCGGCTTCGGTGTAATCCTCGCGTCTGAGCGATGTGCCCATACCGAATTCGACGAGTACTCTTGTTTTGGCCATGCCTGCCTCCTGTAGCTTTGATGGGCAAGGTGCACCGCCAGAGGCAGGGAAGGAAAGGGCCAGATTAGCCGGGAAGGCAAGCCAGGAGGATCACCCCTCTGCTCTCAGCAGGTCTCGAACTTTGGCGGCCTTTTCAAAATGGTCCAACTGATGGGTTTTGATCCACCACTCCGCCACCTGCATCAGCAGAACCGGGTCATCGTTGCGGTTCTTGAAAAACGCATAGAAGGAGAGCCCAACAGCATCGCCCTTTTTGGCGATTTTGGCGTCACAAACGGCGATGGCCTTTGCCTTGAACTTCGGAGTCATAGCATTGCCTTTCAAATGAAAAAGGCGCCCTCGCAGAGAGCGCCTTTGACGAAGGGGTAAGACGGGATCAGATCGACTCGTCGATCCAGCTCTGCAGCGCTGCTTTTGGTGCCGCGCCGGCACGGTTGGAGACAACCTGGCCGTCCTTGAAGATGAACAGCGCCGGAATGCCGCGCACACCCATGGCAGCAGCGGAGTTCGGGTTGCTGTCTACGTCAACCTTGGCAATTTTTACTTTGTCACCATATTCCGCGGCCAGTTCTTCCAGCGCAGGGCCGATCTGCTTACAGGGGCCGCACCATTCGGCCCAGAAGTCCACAACAACGGGAACGGAGGAGTTTTTGACTTCGGCATCAAAGGTTTCGTCAGTGACGGCTACGGTGGACATTAAGATGTCTCCTGAGATCTGATTTTGGCAACTGAAGGGGAACCTATGTAGGGCTTAACCAATCGTCAAGGTTCCAGCGATTGGAAGAGTGCATCTGTCACAACTTCGTGCGGTAGCATCATCAGCTGTGCCATGCGGGTCCAGATAATTGCGGTTCGGATTTCCTTATCCGGATAGATCTGCCCCAAAGCATGGGCATAGGCGCCCATTTGACGCAATAGCCCATCGGGGCAGTCCCCGGCCGATTTTGGGGTCGTGGCGTTGGATTTGAAATCCACCGCAAGAACATAGTCAGAAGTGATCACCAAACGGTCGATGATGCCGTAAAGCTTGTGCTGACCCAAATCTGCGGTAATGGCTACCTCCGCCAGACTGTCCGGTGCAAAGACATGTTCAAGATCCCGGGCCAACAGCACCGCGCTAGCCTCATCCAAAAGTTCCTTTTGGTCATGTACGCCAGAAAGCAAGGCGGTGGCGCGCTCTTGCCATTGCTCTGGCGGAAGCAGCGGAAGGTGTTCCAAAAGCAGATGCAGCCGGGTGCCGCGCGCCTTAGCTTCCTCTTCATCCAGACCCCGATCCCCTGGAAGTGCTTTTGCTCCTCCCAGATCGGATGGGCTGACAGCGGGGGCAGGGGCCAAGTAGTCCGGGGCCTTTTGCAAAAAAACATCTGGCAGGCTTGGCAGAGCCGAGACAGACCGTTCCTTTTCGACATAAGGGAGAGCGTCCCAATCACCATGCTCCAGCCTCAGCCCGGTGCCACCGGGATGCTCGTGATCAACCGCACCGCTGGATTTGAGGGCCGCTTCGACTCGCTGATACCAAGTGTCGCCCTCTTTTGAGAGATCGCCGGCGGCCCCCACGATCAGCCACTTTTCAGCCCGTGTTAGAGCCACATAGAGGAGCCGGAGTCTTTCGTTCTGCTGTTTTTCCTGCGCCGTATTTCGGGCAGATAGCAGCAGATCCGGCATCTGCTCCTTGGGCAGTTTCCACAAAGGCGTACCTTCGGCGACCATGATCTCAGCATCGCGTGGCGCATTGCGTTTGGCGGTGTCCGGCAGGATCACAATCGGCGCCTCCAAGCCTTTGGAGCCATGTACCGACATCACCCGCACCATGCCCTCTGCCGCGCCCATCTGACGCTTGATCTCCAAATCATCGGTCTGCATCCAGACCAGAAACCCGGTGAGGCTTGGAATGTCGGAGCGTTCGTAAGACAGCGCCTGACTGAGGAGCGCGTTGATCCCGTCTTCGGCCTCTGGCCCCAGCCGACCCAGCAGTTTTTGCCGTCCCTTGTGGCGGGTCAGGATCCGCTCGATTAGATCAAAGGGGCGCAGGAAATCGGTCTGGCCACGCAGATCATCTAGGATCCCCATAGTTTGAGGGAATTCGCTTTTACGCTTACGCAGTGCTTCCCATAGGTGCTGCTTCCCATCCCGCCGGTGCGCCAGATCAAACAGCATCTGTTCGCTCCAGCCAAAGAGCGGCGATTTCAGCGCCTCGGCAAGGGCCAGCGAATCTTCAGGTGTCGACAGGAAAGACAGCAGAGAAGCAATGTCCTTCACCGCCAGCTCTGCCCCGACCTTCAGCCGGTCGGCGCCGGCGATGGGCAGGTCAGCCTTTTTGCAGGCACGGATGATTTCAGAAAACAATTCAGAGCGGCGCTGCACCAGAATGAGGAAGTCGCCCGCATGTACGGGCCGCCGCTCGAAGGTCATCTGCCCATCCGGGCCCTTCGGCCCGTCGATCGGCAGGGTGACCTTTTGGTCAATCATATCCTTGATCTGCTGCGCGATGCGTTCGGCCAGGATGACGGTATGATGGCGCTTGCCCGGCCGGTCCACCGGATCGGTCCAGTCCACCTCCTCATCGTCATCGGGTTTTTCCACCACTGGCCAAAGGTCTACCCGGCCCGGCAGATCCACCTTAAAGGCGCGGTGCAACGCGTCGCGCGGAAAACCGGCGGCGTCCTGGCCCTGAAACACCAGATCCACCAGCCTCAGGATGGCAGCAGAGGAGCGGAAGGAAAACTCAAGCGCTGCATTCTGCAGTCCGGCACCGGTCTCTGCCAGCCTGTTGCCGAACTCCCGCTGCATGCGGTCAAAGGCATCCGGGTCGGCCCCCTGGAAGGAGTAGATCGACTGCTTCTTGTCCCCGACCACAAAAATGGTGCGCTCAACCCCGGAACGGGCCCCCTCGCCGGCGGTGAATTCCTGCGCCAGCTTTTCGATCACATCCCATTGCACCGGGCTGGTGTCCTGGGCCTCATCGACAAGGATATGATCGATGCCCCCGTCCAAACGATAGAGCACCCAGGCGGCCACTGCCGGGTCATTCAGCAATTGCCGCGCCTTCAGAATCAGGTCGTCAAAGTCGAGCCAGCCGCGCAGCTGCTTTCGGCGCTCATATTCCGGCAGGAAGGCCTGGGCGAATTGATGCAACTCCCAGGATTTGCGCAGGGCGGTGAGGGCCAGGCGTTTTGCGCGTGCATCTTCAACCCGCCGCATCAGCGGCTCTACCCGGTCCATCAGCGCCAGATTTGCCTCGCGCAGTTTCTTGGTGGGGAATTTCCCGATTTTTGCAGAAAAAGGCGCGGCCGCGCTAGCACCGGTCAGAAAGATACTTTCCAAATGCGCTAGATCCGCAAGCGCGGGCGCATCTATAGATGCCAGCTTTGCAGCGGCGCGCTGATCTGTTGTTCCACCGGATTGCAGCAGTGATCGAAGCTCTGCCAGAACCTCTGCCTCGCCGCCCAAAAAGACAGATTGCTCCAGCGATTGCCTATCAAATCCGTCGGGTAGGTCGAAACGCTCCTGAAGCTCTGCATAACTCAGAGGAGTAACAAACTCTGCCCGGCGTTGGCAGATGGCAGCGGTCAGATCTTCAAAATCGCTGCCGCCAACGTGGCGGGCGAGAGGTTCCACCAAATGAGAATGGTCTCCCTTGGCAAAATCCTCGACGATTTCGGCGCGCAACAAGGCCGCCGCGCGATCCTCCATTTCGGAAAACTGCGGGCTGACACCGGCCTCCAGTGGGAAACGGCGCAACAGCGACGAGCAGAAAGAATGGATGGTCTGGATTTTCAGCCCGCCAGGAGTTTCGATGGCGCGGGCAAAAAGCGTACGGGCCTGTGCCAGATCCTCGCCGGTAATCTGAACCTCACCCAGGTCGATCAGAGCAGCGGTCAGCTTGCCGTCTTCCAGCATCGCCCATTCACCTAAGCGTTTGAACAGCCGGTTCTGCATCTCGCTGGCAGCAGCTTTGGTATAGGTTAGGCAGAGGATATGTTGCGGCTGAACCCCCTTCAGCAGCAGGCGGGCCACCCGGTCGGTTAGCACTTTGGTCTTGCCGGAACCCGCATTCGCGGCCAACCAGGTGGAGGCATCGGGTCGGGCGGCGCGGAACTGCGCCTCGGAGGCGGCATCGCGCTGTTTCACTGCGGTGCTCATGTCAGATCCTCCGGCTGCGGCTCAGCGGCCCGGTCCCATTCGCCAAAGCGCGCCAGGTGGTCGTAATCCCCGGCCAGATCATCCCGGTGCACCATCCGGCGGCTAGAATAGCCTTGATTAGGGTCGAAATAGGCTTCGATAAGTTTCTTCAGCTCCTCCCAAATTTTTGCCGGAGGTTCTTCAGACAAGGGGGCGGCGACCTCTTTCAGGCTGCTGCCGATACCAAGGAAGGCAGCGCTGGCGACATCTGCCGGGCCAAGGTCCTTAAAGGCGCCTTCTTCTGCCATGGCGGCCTCAATCAGCAGCTGTTTTTCGAACTTCTTCTGCTGCGCCTCTGAAGGCGGCGCGCCGGTTTTGTAGTCGTAAAGATGCAGAAACCCGCGCTCGTCCTGGTCGATCCGATCAGCTCGGCAGGCGATGGTGAAATCAAGCGGCTCCAGCCGAGCTTCGCCCTTGGCTTCAAAGGCAACAGGGCGGGCGCGATTTTGGCGTTCCTTTTCGCCGGTTACAAAATCCTCGGCCAGTTTCTCGATGCGAGAGTGCCACAGGAGGCGGGCAACCGGCCAGGGCACGTGCTCTTGTAATAGCTCATCTGCCATAGCGGTGAGGTTCGCTGCGGTCAGCCCTTCGGGGTTGTCCTGGCAAGTTTTGATGAATTTTTCAAAGACCTCATGCACCACGATACCGCGCAGCAGTGCATCCGGTTCCTGCACCAGTGGATCCAGGGGGCGCAGGCGCAGCACGTGTTTGGCGTAGATCGCATAAGGATCGCGGATCAGACGCGGGATCTCGGTGATGGTTAAGCGCCGCGGCCTGGATGGGACTGGCGGCTGCGGGGAAGGACGCTTGGCTGGATCGGCTGGGGCAGGGGCCTCCAGCGCCTCGGCCCAGTCAAGCCAGACTTGGCCACGGTCAAGCATCCCAGTCAGAGCTGCTTTGCCGCCCTGATCGGGCAGACCTGCCAGCAGATTGGTCAGGCGGTTGAGCCAACGGGAGGGAACTGTGTCGGCCTCATCGGTGCGGGCCGCGCGGGTCAGCCAGACCTCTGGCGCGGCGATGGCCTGCTGGAAGTCATGGGCGGCCAGGCCGATGCGGCGTTCCGGCAGCAGGAGTCCTGCCTGGTGGCGCAATTGCCTATTGAGCCAGGGATCCGGTTTGGCCGCCTCTGGCCAGCTGCCCTCATTCAGACCGCCCAGGATGACCAGATCGGCCCCCTGCACGCGGGCTTCCAGCGTACCCCAGATCATGATGGAGCCATAGGGGGCATCGCGGTCGCGTACCTCACCCTGTGAGAGGATCGCCCCCAAAAGATCGGCAAAATCGCGCGCGCTCATCTCGCCACCATGAAGAGCCTGTGCTTCGAGATCCTCAAAGAGTGCCAGCGCCGTTTGGCCAGCTTTCTTTTCCCAAAGCGGCCCAGTTTCACCAGCGGCCAGGTTTTGGCTGCCAGCAGCGATCGCTTCGGCCCTTTGCCGCAAGAGTGCGACCCAATTGGTCAGTGCCTGCCGATCTGAAACCTCTTGCGCGGCAAAGTTATCTGCCAGCCAGTCCACCCAACCTGGCAGTAGATCCCGCCCGGTTGCGAATTGGTAGAAACTGTCTGCATCGGGAAATGGAGGCCCATTGCGACGGATATTCAGCTCAAAATCACGAGTATGGCGCAGGTGCTCTCCCCGTTCTGCATTGGGGCCGTCATGAGTCAGCGGATGCTTTAGCAGGGTCAGAAGAGCATCTGACGTAAGTGGCTTGCAGAACAGCTCTGCCACGTGGCGAAGAAAACGACCAGGTGGGGTCAGTTGCAAGGGCAGGCCAGCGGAATCATCTGGCAGGATGTCCCAGCGGTCCAGTGCTGCAGAGACCTGGCGCGTCAACATTCGGTCAGGTGAGATAAGCGCCGCTGTTTGCCCGTCTTCGGCTGCCTGACGCAGACGCAATGCAATGGCCAGGGCCTCTGCGCGGGGGCTCGGGGCTTCGACAAGGGTTATTTGGGCGCAGGCGCTATCTAGGTCCTGCAACTCTGGGCCTTCCTGCATCCAGGCATTGGTTACTGGAGCAGGGCGCAGCGCCAAAGACACCAAGCGATTGCGGGCAGGGCTTACAGGCGCAGTTTTGGTCCAGGGTCGGATATCTTCCGGGTCCAGATCGAGGTCTGAGATCAGTTTGGCAAAGCGGTATTGCGGGTGATCCTCAGAGGAGAGGGCATCCCTAAGATGGCTCCAAACAGTCAGCGGCTGGTCAAAATCATATCCAGGCAGGATCACGGCACCCTGGGGCAGTTTGGCTATGGCCTCCATCAGGATATGGGTGGTGCCGCGTGAACCGGTTGATCCAGCCAAAAGAATTGGATGCTGGGGAGGTGAGATCTCCCAACTCTCAATCAGATGGTGAACCAATTGGCGCTGCCGGGCCTGGGCATCCACGGCGCCTTCGTGCAGGTCGATGAATTGATCGACAATGCCAATGAATTGCTGTGCTCTGGCCCAATGGCCCGACATATCAGAAACATCGAGATTGCGGATTGCTTCGGTGTTGACGCCTTCGCTCTGCATCTCATCGATGAGGCCAGCCAGACTGTCTGAAAGATCAAAGAGAGAGGACCGCGCAGCCAGATCCGGTTGGGTTTCCAGCAGCTTTGCAATCAGTTGTGAGAGTTCCAACCGACGGCGCAGCGGTGGTAGGGCGGGGGGAAGATCTGCAATCACGCCGGTTTCAACCAGGGAAGACAGCAACCGCATCCGTGGCAAAAGCAAAGCGGGACCTGCCTCAAACAGGTTGCGCGTGCGCCGCGCCATCCGCGCGGTGTTGAGGATCAATTCAACCCGCGCCAAATTCTCTGGGCTGTGCTTTGCATTGCGCTGGATCAGGCCGCTGGCCAGGGCCTTAGGAAAATCCACACCTAGGGGAAGGGCAAAGACGCGTGGTTTATCTTGCGGTTCAAACAACATCTTTTGCGATCAAATCCTCAGCCAGGGCAATACCTTCAGGATGCCCGACATCGCACCAGTGACCGGGATATTCCACCGCAAAAAGCCGCCCTTCTTCAGCCATCTTGTTCCAGAGGAGATTGAGCGAAAATTTCCGATCTTCAATATCCTCCAAACCATCAGTCTTGAGGATCTGAATGCCTCCATAGACCAGGTCGCCCCCACGGCTGATGTTCCCGCTCTGATCCACAGAGAAATCACCCCCACCGCTTCGCCCGTGGCACCGGGTTACCGGGATGCATACCAAAAGCGCATCCATTTTCGCAGGTTCCCAGGCATCACGCGCCACCGCAAAAGGGTTTTCTCCTGTCCAGATCACATCCGTATTGGCGGTGAAAACCGGATCAGAACCCAATAGAGGCAGAGCATTCTTTAGCCCACCGCCCGTGTCCAGAACCTCTGGCGTCTCATGGCTTAGCAGCACACCCCTGGGGGCCAGGTAATCCTCAAGCATCTGCGGCAGGTAATGCAGATTGGCGACCGCCTTTGGGGGGCTCATTTCCTGCAGAAGTTCCAGAGTGTGACCTATCAGAGGTTTTCCAGCGACCTCGATCATGGGCTTTGGGCGGTCTTTTGTCAGGGATTTCATCCGGGTCCCAAAACCGGCAGCAAAGAGCATGGCATTCATGGGCGCAGGCGCTGTCATGGGCGTAGCTTTGCCAGGTTTTCCGGCGTGGGTTCGGGCAGAACCTCCAGCAGCCAATCAGCAAGGGAGGCAACCGCAGGTTCTTCAAGCCCATGACGCACATGGCGCCAAACGCGCGGCATTAGATCCAGATAGCTGGTCTTGCCAAAATCGAGGGAAAGCCGGGCAAAGACCCCCAGAATACGCAGATTTCTCTGAAGGCCGATGACGGAATAGGCGGCGCGGAAGCCGCTCTCCTCAACTCCCGTGATCTGCAGATAGCGGTCTATCATCTGCATTTCGATGGCCGGAGGAACATCCCGACGAACGTCTTGTAGAAGAGAGACCAGATCATAGGCACGATGTCCGGACCGGGCGTCCTGAAAATCAATGACACCGACGCGGGCGACCCCTTCGCGATCTGGGATCCACAGCAGATTCTGGGCGTGAAAATCACGGTGAACAAAAACCACATCACCACGCACATTCTGGCGCAGGATATCTTCAAACTGGTTCTCGAATTTTCGCTGCAGCTTTGTATCTTCGGTACCGGTTATGCCACCAAGATAGCGGCTTATTACCAATCCGGACAGCTCTGCCATGGCTCGTGGGCCCAAAGGTTCCAGCTTTGGCACCGGGGCTTTGTGCAGGGCTGCGAGCAGATCCGTTGCGGCATTATAGAGCGGTACCTCTTGGCTGGGATCCGCAGCGATCACATCAAAGAAAAGATCGTTGCCCAGATCTTCGATCAACAACAGCCCACTATCCAGGTCCTCACCCAGTACTGCGGGGGCGCTGACCCCCTGCGTGCGCAGATAATTTGCTATAATGGCAAAGGGTTTTTGACTGCCGCAATTCTGAGGATCTGCATCCATCAGGATCAAACTGCGCCCATCCGGGCTGCTTAGCCGTTCGTAGCGGCGCTGAGATGCATCACCTGACAAAGGTTTGCGCTGCCAATCCCCGCGACCGGTACGTTGCAAGAACTGAGAAATCAGTGTTTCACGATTGCTCATCCAAGTACTCCTTGCTGACTTGCCCGATAAGATTCTGCCACTTTTCATCGCTGAATGTTATGGTTATCTGCCGCGCATCTTCTGCCTGTGGAACAAGCGACAAAGAAAGATGCAGCGCGTGGTTGGGCCAGTATTCGCCAAGTCGATCAGGCCATTCGATCAGGCAAATGGCGGTTTCCATTGCTTCACTCAGGCCGAGTTCCTCAATCTCATCGAGTGAAGTCAATCGGTAGAGATCCGCATGCCAAAGCTCTGTTTCGGGTAGATCGTAGCACTGCACCAGGGTGAAGGTCGGAGAAGGGACATCTTCCTCTCGGCCCAATCTGGATTGGATCAATGCCCTGGCAAAATGGGTTTTGCCTGCTCCGATTGGGCCTTCCAACAACAGGCAATCGCCAGGGCTCAGAGATTTGGAAATCTTCGAGGCCAAAGTGGTCGTGTCATCCGGGGTGGGGAGCAAGAAAGTCAGGGTGGTCATGGTCATGGCCGCACAATGACCTTCCCACACAAATGCTGCAAGCCGGAAGGAGTGCATCGTACCCTTCCGGCTTGAACTAGAATTCCTTGAGTCAGTTTAACTTTGGTCGGTGATCGCGAACTTCTGTTGTTCCACCGGCGGAAGGCCGGGGTTCGGGGCTTGGAAACTGACCAAAGTTGCTCCGTTCTGGAGAGCGCTGACCTTGCAGACTAGTGCGGTTCCGTCGCGCAATTGTACATGGGCCCACCAGGGGGTACGCACCTCATTGCCGGCGACAAAATCCCTGATCTCTCCCCAGACAGAGGTTGCATTGCAGGTATCTTGCCAGACGCGCGCGGCATCCATGATAGAAACCTTTGCAAAGCTGGTGTCCGGATCCATTTTCCACAGCTCATGATAGGTGGTGTTGGAAAAGCTCATGGTGCCTTCATTAGTGAAGACGGCGATTGCTTCGTCCATCTGGTCCAGGATCGACTGACCAACCTCAAGTTCGGAACGGAACTGACGGGTCAGGGTGACCTCCGCGGTGATATCCTCGAAGAGAAAGGCGATTGCGCCATCGGGATGTGGACGACCGGAGACGGAGTAGACCGAACCAGAGGGGAGCGACCAAGTTTCTTGATACCGGCCTTCGGCAGCGGCTTCCAACAAGTCTTCGATCTGATGACGCCAGCTGGAATAGTTCTTTGGCTCCGGCATCATGCGCTGATCGCGCAGCCGGTCAAAGAAGGTCAGCAGGGTCGGGCGAGAGCTTAGGAAACTGGCGGGAAGCGCTGTCAGATCGATCAAAACAGGATTGAACAGTACCAGCTGACGATTTCTATCAAAGATCGCTAGGCCGATCGATAGCTGTGCAAAGGTTTTTGCGAGGGTCTGGACGAAATTGCGCTGGGCGATTTCTGCGTCGACCACCGCATTTACATCAACCGCATGGCAAAGCCAGCCAGCCTCTGTCTCGGTTGTCGAGATATTGTACCAAAGGCGCTTGTCGCTCTCTGGCAGCGGGATAGAGATCCGTTCCGGTTTGCCGCTGGACATGGGTTCTTGCAGATTGCTGAACATAGGCACCGAGAAGTCGGCATTTCGACCACGCAGTTTATTGCTAAGATCATCATAGGCGAGGTTCGACCAGGTTACCAAACCTTCCTCGGACTGCAGCCAGACAGGATAGGGGGCCTGATGCACTGCGGCGCGCAATGTCGTGAGCTCTTGGTCCAGGCTTTTGTTTTGCTCTTCCAGGGTGCTGCGGCGAAGCTGGACACGGGTGATTCCATCAATCCATTCACAATGCGCTTCACGGCTTTCGGCGGAGGCGGTGCCGGAAAGAACAAGAGGGCCGACATCCTTTAGAAAGCTCGGATTTTGTGGCAGACCTGGGTAGTTTCTGGCCAATTGGTCGCGTAGCATGTTCCAGCTGAAATGCTCTGTATGCTCACCAATGAACTTGCGCGCGCCAGATGACCAGCCGATTAAACTGTCGTCATCAAACAAGAAAACAGCGTCCGTACGCCCATCTCCAACCAGGAGATCCTGCTCCATTCCCTTCGCCTTAGGCTCGGGAGAAAGCCACCACACTGCTGCCGCTGCTGTTGCGCAGCACAATGTGATCAGCATAAACCACTCGACCGAGATGATGTTCTGCATTGTTTTCCGCCTATGTCAGAGCTTTGTTGCTCCTATGGTGTCTTAAAAATGGTTAAATCAAGTTTAATTGGTTGCCAAAAAATGAATAGCTAAACTTCTATCCATTTATTTTCCCCCAAAGGTACGGCGTTCTCACCTTGGAGCGCATCAATCTTTGAGCGAGGCCATTTCACTTCGACATAAGCACCACAACGATCACTTGGGTGTGGGTCCGGTCTGCTGGGACCATTAGAAAAGGTCAGTTGGGCTCCAGTGCGTTCCAAGAGCGTCTTTGCGATGAACAAACCAAGGCCCATTCCACGATACTCGGGGCGCTGCTTGCGGTCACTCTCGTTCCGCCGCCGCCGCATAAATGGGTCGCCAATACGCCCCAGGAGGTGGGGCGGGAAGCCGTGGCCATCATCCATGATTTGTAGTGTGATGCTTTCCTCGTCCCATGCGGCCTCGATCCAAACCTGAGCGCGGGCGAAGTCGACGGCATTTTGAACCAGATTTCGCAACCCATGGATAATCTCGGGCTTTCGCAGGATCGTCGGCTGTTGATAGCTGCCGCCAACTAGTGGACCCTCTTCAAAGATGATGTCTTTGCCGCGGTTGAGATGTGGTTCAGCGGCTTCATGAACGACGGTTGAAAGCGGGGCCTGGCGCAGATGCAGGTCATCTTTGCCGGCGCGCCCCATATCGCGCAGGATATCGCGGCAACGGTTGGCTTGCTCTCTGATCAGTGCGGCGTCTTCGCGCAGGTCGGGACGGTCTTCCAGTTCTTCGATCAATTCGGCACTAGTGAGTTTAATCGTCGCAAGGGGGGTGCCCAGCTCATGCGCGGCTGCAGCGACCACACCACCAAGATCGGTGAGTTTCTGCTCCCGAGAGAGTGCCAATTGGGTTGCGGCCACTGCGTCTGACATGCGCCGGATCTCGGTACTGATGCGGAATGCATAGGCGCCAATAAAGACAATCGCGATCACGATAGCGGTCCAGTTGCCAAACACAAAGACATCGGGAATACGCAGGATAAAACCCTGCTCGGTTCGCAAAGGCAGGTGAAACTCTGCCATGAGTGTGACCAGAATGATGGCGGAGCCACCGATCAACAGAGTGGAACGCAGACTCATCATTGCGGCAGAGATCGTCACCGGGGCCAGAACAAGCAGGGCAAAAGGATTGTTGAGCCCGCCTGTCAGGTAGAGCAGGAACCCGAGCTGAAGCAGGTCAAACAAGACCATCAGAAAGTTCTCAAACTCCGAGAGGCGTTTGTTTTCCGGAAACACAAAGATTGCCAAGAGATTGCTGACAACCGAAATCCCGATCGCCAGAATGCAAAGGCCTAGTTCCAGCTGCAGATTATAAAGCTGTTGTGCCACGGTGATAGCGATAACCTGGCCAGCAATGGCAACCCAACGCAAAACGATCAAGGTGCGCAAGCGGATCCAGTGGCTGCGTTCCTGCCCCTGCATGAGGCCGAATTGAGTCTCGCTCATCGCATCTATCCCAGTTTTGTTGCTGCTCTCAAAGCTGTGACGCCTTGTGCCAGTTGCATTGGCTGCGTTTCTTGATAGGTCTGGCGCATGACACGATCAACTCTCCTGCATCAACAACTAGTGTGATCATATGACACGTTCTTACGCAATTATCGCCGCCGCCTTTATCGCTGCTCTGGCTGGGGGCACCTGGTATGCCACCCAGGGTGGTCAGACCGGAGGGGATAAGTTTGCCCAATGTCGCAGCAGCCAGATTGCGGGCGGAACCGCTGCAATTGGTGGCCCATTGGAGCTGCTGAATGCAAATGGGGAAACCGTGACGGAGAAAGAGATCTTCACCGAGCCATCTATCCTTTACTTCGGCTATACCTTCTGCCCGGATGTTTGCCCCATGGATGTGTCTCGCAACGCTGAGACGATCGATCTTTTGGCCGAGCAGGGTATCAGCACCACGCCGGTTTTTGTCTCAATTGATCCGGATCGCGATACGCCAGAAGTCGTGGGTGATTTTGCCTTTAACATCCATGAAAAGATGATCGGCCTCACGGGATCAATGGAGCAGGTCAAAGCAGCAAGCCGTGCCTATAAGACCTATTTCAAGAAGCAGGATGGGGACGAGGATTATTATCTGGTCGATCACTCAACCTTCTCTTACCTGGTTCTGCCAGGCGAAGGTTTTGCAGAGTTTTTCCGCCGCGACGAGACCCCGGAACAGATTGCTGAAAAAGTCTCCTGTTTCGTCGAAAACATGTGAGTTTTTCCAGCTGTTTGACCTTTCCAGGCAAGGCAGTAAAATCACATTCAAGATTACGCGTAGAACAGGTGGGGAATAGGCATGGCAGAAAACGCTCTGCAGGAGATTGGATCGGATAAATCCCTCTTGCTTGTGGATGACGATGAACCTTTTCTGCGCCGGTTGGCCAAAGCGATGGAAAAGCGCGGGTTCGAAGTTGAAACCGCTGATTCTGTTGCAAGCGGCAGTGCCATAGCGACAGCGCGCCCACCCGCCTATGCGGTAGTCGATCTGCGGTTGGAAGACGGCAATGGATTGGATGTTGTCGAAGTGCTGCGCGAGAAACGCCCGGATAGCCGCGTTGTTGTGCTGACTGGCTATGGGGCAATTGCAACCGCGGTTGCCGCAGTAAAGATCGGTGCGACGGATTACTTGTCAAAGCCCGCCGATGCCAGCGATGTAATGAATGCTCTTCTCTCTGGAGAAGATGAACTGCCGCCCCCGCCCGAAAACCCCATGAGTGCGGATCGTGTGCGCTGGGAACATATTCAGCGCATTTATGAGCTTTGCGATCGTAATGTTTCAGAGACAGCGCGGCGTTTGAATATGCACCGGCGCACCCTGCAACGCATCTTAGCCAAACGCAGCCCGCGTTAAAACGCAGCATGCGGGATATCTCTAATCGACCGGAGGACCAGCCCTTACCGGAAGGTGGGTGGTCGGAAGAATCCCTGGCTCTTGCGGATGCCTGTGTGGTGCCGCCTAAGGTAAGTGCCTTGGTGCAGCCTGCAGGGGTGTTATACGCGGATGGTAGCTATTGCCCGCAGGCAGCACTCTGGCGCCGGTATCGCCCAATAACAACGCAGCCCGAAACACCACCGACCGTCGAGAGATCTCTGAACGGGCGCTGGCTCTGGGGCGGGGTTCTTTGGGCGCATTTCGGGCATTTCCTGGTGGAAAGCACCTCGCGCCTCTGGGGCTTGGCCCATCTAAAGCATGAAGTGCGTGGCGTTTTATTTATACCAAAACGGCCAGCAAGTGGGAGCGACATCCAAGGTTTTCACCGGGAGTTCCTTTCTCTGATTGCGCCGGAGTTGCGCATTCATGTTGCTGCCGAACCAACCAAAGTGGAAGAACTGATCGTGCCGGGGCAGGGGTTTGGTCTGGGTCGGATCACGCAGGGCACCCGAAAGTACCGCAATGCTATCCATAGTCGATTTGCCCGGGATGTCAGGCCGGACGGGCCCGAGAAGCTTTATATCTCCCGCTCTGCTCTGGGATTGGGCAAAGGGGGATTGCTAGGTGAAGAAAAGCTGGAACACTATCTGGAGGCCGAAGGCTATGAGGTGTTTCACCCGCAGGATCACAGCATGCGAGATCAGATCGCGCGATACAAAGCAGCGCGACATGTGATTGCGGCGGATGGCTCTGCGCTGCATCTCTTTGCATTGGTGGGGCGCCCGGATCAAAAAGTGGCAATCATTATGCGGCGCGAGTCCGGCGCCAGCAATCTATTGGCTGACAATGTTGCTGGTTTCTGCCGCCGCGACCCGCTGGTCATAGATGCTTTGCGTGCTGAATGGGTCCCGCAGGAAAAGCAAAGGTCGAGCCGGCTTAGCTTTGGAGAATTGAACCATAGCATCATAGGAAAAGAACTCGCCCGTCACGGGTTCATTTCCGGTGACGGGGAATGGCAAAGCCTATCACGGGCCGCCTGTCGGCGGCTCCTTGAAACAAAGGGGCTCGGCGGAGAGGGTGGCTTTGTGATGGCACCCAAGTATCGCCGGAAGCGGAAAGCGGTAAAGCAATAGGCTAGTTGGGCAGGGGGGAGACTCCGATCCGTCTAGCCCCGACCTGCCTAGTTTTCGTCGGTTCTGTTCTCTTCTTCGAAAACCTTGCGGGCCGCGCGAAAACACTCCAGCGCTTGTGGGACACCACAATAGATACCGATGACGTGGATGATTGCGCGGACTTCTTCTTTGGAAACGCCGTTGTTGCGGGCACCGCGACAGTGCAACTCCCATTCGTGCATTTTCCCCAGGGCTCCGATCATGGAGAGATTCATCATGGAACGGGTTTTTGCGTCGATGACATCGTCTCCCCAGCCAAAACCCCAGCACCAAGCGGTCATGGCCTCTTGAAAGGGACGGGTGAAGTCGTCTGCAGCTGCAAGGTTCTTCTCAACATAATCAGCCCCTAAGGTGGCTTTTCGTTGTTCCATCCCCTTTAGAAAGAGGTCTTCGTCAAATGTGCTCATCATGGCGCCTTTCATAGACTAAAAGCTGGGCTGTAGTTCCCACCTTCCCCTGCGGTTAAAACGTCGTGGTTTTGGCCTTCCCTAAAGCGATGCCAAAAGCGCTTTGTGGCGCGCGACAAAGGCGCAGCGCACTTCGAGTGGCGGACGTAGTGCGATATGCAAGCCTTGAACCACTTCCGCTTTAGGAGTGCCAAACAGCTTGTTTGCCTCTTGCTCAGAAAAACCGGCGATTTGTACCGCTTCCATTCGGGCGCTGATTTTATCAGCGCGCTTGATCTGCGACTTGATTGTCTTTGGCAGCACTGCGGGCAGCCCAAAGCGGAGGTGAATAGCCGCTGTCAGCCTTTGGTCCAGCTCCTCATAGCCGGGCCCAACGGCAGCTTTCACTGGGGAGATCATGTCACCGATCACGTATTCCGGTGCATCGTGTAACAGCGCTGCGAGGCGCCATTTGATTGGTGCTTTTGGATACATACGTTTGAACAGTGCTTCAACCAAGAGGGAGTGCTCAGCAACGGAATAGGCAAAATCCCCCTGCGTTTGTCCGTTCCACCGCGCCACAAAAGCAAGACCATGCGCAATATCGCTGATCTCAATATCCATGGGTGTCGGGTCCAGCAGATCAAGCCGACGCCCGGACAACATGCGCTGCCAGGCACGAGGAGATTTTACAGCCATAGACGAGAGTTCCAGTCCCAGAGTTTTCAGGAACCTGCCTAGCGTTTCTTCCTTGCCGGCGCAAATAGCAGCGGGTGAAAAAGGACTGTTCGGGCGTGATGAACACACGAAACCCCGCGATCTGGTGAAGGGCTGTGAGATTGAAAAACAGCCTCTCAACACCCAGATATATAGTACCGCAGGGGCCCAAATAGCCCGATAGGCATGCCCCTTTTGGTGAGAAGTGACTCAACAAAATTGGAGCTTGTCATGTTCAAACGTCTACTGTCCTCCGCCCTTATCTTTGGTATGGCAGCCATTGCCCCGCCGGCTTTTGCCAACAACTGTGCCCCACGTGAGGGCCTGATCGAGCAGCTGCAAGATAGCTATTCCGAAAGTCTCTCCGCGGCTGGGCTGCAGAACTCACAGAATACCGACACAGTGATAGAAGTCTGGAGTTCTGATGATACCGGTACATTTACAGTGCTGGTCACGCATCCCACTGGGATCAGCTGTGTAGTTGCCTCAGGGAAGAACTATTTTGAGGTTCCTAGGCCAAAGGTTCTGCCTGGTGTGGCCAGCTAGTACCCCTTTGCCCGGCCATTCTTCACAGATGTTCCTTATCCGGCCATCTTCGTTGCTTATAAACCTTTGTGGTGTTACCTCCGGCAACCAAGATTACTCGTAACCGGATAGGAGCAGAAATGGCCGGGGACTATATTGTCAAAGACATCGAGCTGGCCGGGTTTGGCCGCAAGGAATTGAACATCGCTGAAACCGAAATGCCAGGCCTGATGGCGCTGCGTGAGGAATACGGTGAAAGCAAACCGCTGAAGGGGTCGCGCATCGTGGGTTCCCTGCACATGACCATCCAGACAGCGGTTCTGATTGAAACCCTGGTGGCGCTGGGTGCGGATGTGCGTTGGGCGTCGTGCAACATCTTCTCGACCCAGGACCACGCGGCGGCGGCGATTGCGGCGGCGGATATTCCGGTCTTTGCCATCAAGGGCCAGTCGTTGGAAGAGCATTGGGACTACCTGGACCGCTCCTTCATGTTCCCTGAAGGCCCCAACATGATCCTTGACGATGGCGGCGATGCGACGCTGTATATTCTGCTCGGCGCCAAGGCCGAAGCAGGTGAAGATCTCGGCGTGCCGACCTCGGAAGAGGAAGAGGTGATCCACGCGCAGATCAAGAAGCGCATGGCGGCCAGCCCGGGCTGGTTCACCAAGACCCGCGAGGACATCCAGGGCGTCTCTGAAGAGACCACCACTGGCGTGCACCGTCTCTATGACCTGGTGAAGCGCGGCGAGCTGCCCTTCCCGGCGATCAACGTGAATGATTCCGTCACCAAGTCGAAGTTCGACAACAAATACGGCTGCAAGGAATCGCTGGTCGACGGCATCCGCCGCGCCACCGACACCATGATGGCCGGCAAGGTTGCCGTGGTCTGCGGCTATGGCGACGTGGGCAAGGGTTCTGCCGCTTCCCTGCGTGGTGCAGGTGCGCGGGTGAAAGTCACCGAAGCCGACCCGATCTGCGCGCTGCAAGCGGCCATGGACGGCTTTGAAGTGACCCTGCTGGAAGATGAGGTGGCAACCGCCGATATCTTCATCACCACCACTGGGAACAAGGACGTGATCCGCATCGAGCACATGCGCGAGATGAAGGACATGGCCATCGTCGGCAACATCGGCCACTTCGACAATGAGATTCAGGTGGCGAACCTGAAGAACCACAAGTGGACCAACATCAAGGAACAGGTGGACATGATCGAGATGCCCTCAGGCAACCGTCTGATCCTCCTGTCCGAAGGCCGCCTCTTGAACCTGGGCAATGCCACCGGCCACCCGTCGTTTGTGATGTCGGCCTCCTTTACCAACCAGGTGCTGGCTCAGATCGAGCTGTTCACCCGTGGTGATGAGTACAATAACGAGGTCTACATCCTGCCCAAGCACCTGGACGAGAAAGTCGCCCGACTGCACCTGGGTCGTATCGGCGTCAAGCTGACCCAGCTCAGCTCTGAACAGGCCTCCTATATCGGTGTAAAACCTGAAGGCCCCTTCAAGCCTGAGCATTACCGCTACTGATCGTTTTCGCGAACCAGTAGGAATTTTGAGCCGCCCAAAGCTTCTTTGGGCGGTTTTCCTTTTTTCCCTGTCTGCTTTGGCACTTAGCGCTAAATGAAAAGTAGAACCTTGAATCTGAAGCGGATGAGATACCGGCAATTTGAAAGATATTTTCCGTGCTTATGATTTGCCAAGTTATATCCATGCGTCGTATTGATGAGAAACCAGCCAGGATGGCAGGACCGAATTTCAAACGCGTGTGGTGGTTTTAGGAGCACGCGGGGTGAGAGGGAAGATCCTGTCAGTTTGTGACGGGATCTTCCCTTTTTTCGTTTGGGAGAATTCAGGATTTTGGGTGATCCAAACAAGTTGGAAAAACCCCAAACAAAGAGAAGCAGATATCTAGCTCTCTCTGGCGGAAATCAGAACAAGCAAAGTACAAGACCAATCAGGGCACAGGCAAGGCTGGCATAGCCTCCGTCGATCAGTGTCAGCCTTAGCGGCCTGCCCGCATAGAGGTTGTTAATGGCGATCCAGGGGCTGATGAAAAATAGTCCCACTCCAAGCCCAGCCACCAGCCCAGCTCCCGAAGTATCAATGCCCGAAAGTGAGAAAACATGGCGCATCATGCCTGCAACGACCAATTGCAGCGCAAAAGTTGCAGCAAAAAGGGCAGGGCTTTGGCCACCTTCAGGCTTGCCATCGGTGCCACGTTTTATGTTAGCGGCTTCCATCCAAGGGTTGGCGAGGATGCCGTAGTACACGGCACCCAATGCAAAACCAGCTGCGGCGGCGACCAGTACATTCAGAAATTCCATTTCTTTCCTCCAACGCTCAGGACCTGCAATTGGTAAGAAAGTGGCAGATCAATCCGCTTCTGTCTGCCCCAGGGCGCAGATTACGCCCCATTCTTCCGCTGTAACAGGCTGTACGGAGAGTCGAGAGTTCCTGACCAAGATCATCTCTTCGAGGCGCGGGTCAGACTTGATTTGATCCAGCGAGACCGGCTTAATGAAACTGCGAAAAAACTTGATATCTACGCAGTCCCAACGATCATCATCGGTGGTGCTGTCGGGATGTGCCTCCGCGCAGACCTCAACAATTCCCACCACCGATTTTTCTTTCTGCGAGTGGTAGAAGAAACCCCGGTCACCGAGTTTCATTTCCCGCATGAAGTTCCGCGCCTGGTAGTTGCGCACGCCGTCCCATTCCTCACCAGCATCGCCCTTGTTGATCTGGTCTTGCCAGCTCCAGGTTGAAGGTTCGGATTTGAACAGCCAGTAGCGCATCAGCCGATGACCTTATTCCAGGTGATCAGTTCAACTGCTTCAAACAGTCCTGCTTTGTTGTAGGGGTCATTGGCGGCCCAGGCTTCGCCGGCGGCCATATCTGCTACATCCAGGATGATCAGGGAACCGGCCATATTGCCATCCTGATCCAAAAGTGGTCCGGCCTGGGCAACAGATCCGGTTTCTTCGATATAGGCCAGGTGGGCGGCGCGGTTGTCCTTGCGGGTTTGCAGATGGTCCGGTTTGTCACGGGCGATCAGGGCAATCAGCATGTTATTCCTCTTTCAACGGGCGTGCCAGCAGTTGAGCGCCAGCGGCTTCGATCGTCAAGTCGCCATCAAGCAACCCAACAACAGTTTCTGTAATCGGCATCTCCAGCCCCATGGTCTTTGCCTTGGCTGCAGTTGCGCGCGCGGTTGCCGCGCCCTCAACGGTGATCGTGGGGTCAAAGGCCGCTCCCCGTCCAATGGAAAGGCCCAGCAGGTAGTTGCGCGACAGTTCAGAGGTGCAAGTGAGGGCCAGGTCGCCAAAGCCAGAAAGGCCGGCGAGCGTTTCAGGCATTGCACCGCAAGCGACCGCCATACGCTGCATCTCTGCATAGCCCCGGGTCATGAGGGCGGCACGGGCGCTGTCGCCAAGGCCAGCCCCGATAACGGCGCCACAGGCAATGGCCATGACATTCTTGAGCGCGCCGCCAAGTTCAGCCCCAATGGTGTCTTGTGTACGGTAAAGCCGCAGATTGGCGGTGGTCAAATCTCTTTGCAGGTTTTTCCCACGTTCCGCATCCGAGCAAGCGAGCGTCAGCGCTGTTGGCAGGCCGCGTGCTATGTCTGCGGCGAAACTAGGGCCTGTCAGCAGGGAAGGAAGGGCATCAGGAACACTCTGGCGCAGCACCTCTATCGGGCCCAACCCGGTCTCAAGCTCAATCCCCTTGCAGCAGGCGACGAGAATCTTCCCCTGCATAAGTTTTTGATTTTCTTTTAAAAATCCACGGAGCCTCTGCATAGGGACAGCCAATAGCAGAACTTCGGGATGGGTCGCAGCTGTGATCTCCGACGCGATTTTAAGATCATCAGGCAAAGTGACGCCGGGCAAGCGTTTGCTGTTCTCTCTGCTGGTTTCCATAGCCTGCGCATGCTCTGGATCGCGGGCCCACAGGGTGACCGGAGATGACTTCGCTATGGAAATTGCCAAAGCGGTGCCAAAGGCGCCCGCACCCAGTACCGCGACGCTCATGCCTTGGCTCCTTTGCGACCAGATCCCAGCATGGCCGGGCTGCTTTGGTCTAGGGGCCAGCGGGGTCGTGCTGCCAGATCCATGCCATCACGCGCTCCGGCTTTGAAACGCTCTAGCCCGGCATAGGCGATCATGGCCGCGTTATCCGTGCAAAGATGCAGTGGTGGCGCCACAAATCGCGTGTTGTTTTCTGCGCATACAGTCTCTAACTGGGCGCGAATTGCAGAATTTGCGGCGACGCCGCCTGCTACGGCTAAAACCGGTTCGCTGGGGTTTTCCTCTAGATAGATTTGCAGTGCACGCTGGGTTTTCTTGGCCAGAACATCGGCAACCGCTGTTTGAAAACCTGCACAGAGGTCAGCACGATCTTGCAGTGTCAGCCCGGATTTTTCCGCTGTGATCTGGTCTCGCATCCGCAAAAGCGCGGTCTTCAATCCTGAGAAAGAGAAATTGCAGTCCTGTCGATCCAATAGCGGACGGGGAAAGCGAAATCGCATGGGATCCCCTCTTTCCGCTTCAGCCTGCACCGAAGGCCCACCGGGTTGGGGCAGCCCCAACAGGCGGGCGGTCTTGTCAAAGGCCTCACCGGGGGCATCATCAATGGTGCCTCCCAAACGGGTGAAATCCTCTGGTCCACGGGCAATCAGAAACTGACAGTGGCCGCCAGATACCAACAGCATCAGATAGGGATAAGCAATACCATCTGTCAGGCGTGGGGTCAGGGCATGGCCTGCAAGGTGGTTCACACCCACAAGCGGCAGACCAGTTGCTGCAGCAATTCCTTTGGCGCACATGACACCGGACATAACGCCGCCAATCAAGCCAGGGCCAGCGGTTACGGCAATGGCATCAAGATCTGCCAATGTGACTCCAGCCTCTGCCAGGGCATCCGCAACACAAATATCCAGCTTTTCCGCATGGGCGCGGGCGGCGATTTCGGGCACAACTCCACCAAAAGCCCTGTGCAATTCCGTTTGGCCAAAGACGATCGAAGCGAGAACTTCAGCCGGTGCCTCCGCTTGCTGCCGCACCACAGCCGCCGCGGTATCGTCACAGCTGCTTTCCAGTCCCAGAAGTGTGAGTGTCTCGGTCATGCTCTACCCGTTGCATAAGGCTGCTGCGGGAGCTACCACCAAAGGGCAAGGCAAACAATCCCAGGAGCTCTGTGATGGGGAAGGCCGATCCCTCTTCTAGTACTCGATCCATCGGGCTCCTGATGACGCGGAGGCCTGCGGATTCTGATCGGTTTCTTGCTCTTTTGCCTCAGGATTTGCTCGACACCCTGAATGTCATTCATGCGCCCCTGTTGCAGATCCAGCCCCTATCCGTTGAACCAGTGATAGCCGACCTGGGAGGCGTGATCTTCACTTCGGCAAATGGTGTGGCAAGCAGCCCACCACCAGCTCAGCGGCTCCCAGCCTATTGTGTGGGGAAACGAACAACAAAAGCCGCAAGAGAACGGGGTTGGGACGCGGTCTGCTCTGGGGCTAATGCGGATGAGTTGGTAGCGCATCTGACCTCACAGATGCCAAAGGGCCCACTCTTGCATCTGCATGGGCAACACACCCGGGGAAATGTTGCGCAGCGCCTCTGCGCAGTCGGTCTGACCTGCGAAGGGTTGACCGTATATGAGCAGAAGCTCCTGCCGCTTGAGCCGGCGCAAAGAGCGGAGATCGCCGCGCAAAACCGCGTGATCGTGCCGCTTTTTTCACCGCGCACTGCGCGGCATTTCGCCAGCCTTGGTTTAGATCAAATGAATTTGACGCTTTTTGCGCTAAGTGAGGCCGTAGCATCAGAGCTGAAAGGCTTGCAGAGCAAGGGCTTGCAAGTCAGTAAGGCACCGGTTGCAGAAAGCATGGCGGCAATGGTCCGTGATGCCGCAGTTCGTTTAGCGCATCTTGAGGGTGACAACCCGGCACAGTAGGGTCGCTGGCGACTATGTGGCGAAAAGTGATTTGGATTCGAGGGGGAGGCCAGAGTGGCTGACAAGAAGACCGCAAAAGAAGAGATCCAGCCAGATGAGGCATCGCAAACCAGTGATGCCAGCGAGGCTCTGACCCATGAGTCGGTCTCCGATCCGCAAGTCAAAGAGGCTGTTTCTGATCTTGACCAGGTCATAAGCGAAGATTTGTCTTCCGAGACCGAGACCGAGACCGAGACCGAGACCGAGACCGAGACCGAGACCGAGACCGAGACCGAGACCGAGACCGAGACCGAGACCGAGACCGAGACCGAGACCGCCGAAGAGCCAGCTGTTATGGCAGCGGAACCAAGCAAAGAAATTGAACGTGTGATCGAAAAACGCGGTGGCTTTGGTTCGGCCCTATTAGGAGGCGCAGTCGCCGCTGTAGTTGGTTTCGCCCTTGGGCAAACCGGCGCATTGGATTCGCTTTTGCCACCTGCCTTGCAGCAACCTGCACCTGTGGATCTTGGCAAGTTTGAAGAGCAGCAGAATGCGTTGCAAAAGCAAATAGCGGCGCTTCAAACTCAGCTCGGCGAAATCAAACTGCCCGATGTTACCCCATTGGACCAGCGCATTGATGCTGTCGAAGCTGCGCTGAACGATATGGTCGCAACATCTGTCGAAGGGACAGATTACAGCGCCGAATTCGAAGCCCTAACCTCTCGCCTGGATCAGATGGAAAGCCGTCCTATTGCAGATGCCGCCTCACCCCAGGCCGTGGCCGCCTTTGAGGCTGAGCTTGGTAAGCTGCAAGCGAGCCTGAGCGAACAGCGCGGTGAAGTCGAACAAATGCTGGCAGAAGCGCGGCAGATGGAAGTGGCGAGTGCAGAGGCAGCACGTATTGCTGCGGCTCAAACCGCCCTGGCCAAACTCCGGGCTGCCTTAGACGCTGGCGGAAACTATACCGCTGCAGTGGCAGAGCTAGAGGACAAGGGCGTTGCCGTTCCCGCAGAGCTTGCGGGCAGTGCCGATAGCGGTGTTGTTACGCTTGCAGGCCTGCGTGAGGCATTCACCCCGGCGGCACGTGAAGCCCTTGCACTGGCACGTGAGGAAAGCAAAGGCGGTGGCGGTCTTTTGGACTATATGAACCGCTATCTTGGTGCGCGTTCAGTCACTCCTCAGGAAGGTGAAGGACCCGACGCTGTTCTGTCGCGCGCGGAAGCTGCGGTCAAATCTGGAGACCTGCCGCAAGCGCTGGCAGAGTTGAACACCCTGCCTGAAGCTTCAAAATCTGCGCTGACAGATTGGCTGGCTTCTGCGTCTACTCGTTTGGCAGCATTGTCTGCTGCGGATCAATTGGCCCAAAGCCTGAACGCCAAATAAGGAAGCTGACATGCTCTGGTCATTGCTAAAAGTACTAGTTTTCTTTGCCATCATCGCTGTGGCGGCATTTGGTGTGATAGTCCTAGGAGAAACCGCCGGCGGGGTGCAGATCACCGTTGCCGGGACCGAATATACACTCAGCGCGCTTCAGTCCGTTTTGGCGCTGGGCGTTCTGGTGCTTGCCGTTTGGGTCTTTTTCAAAGTACTGGCGCTGCTGGTTGCCACGCTTAAGTTCCTCAATGGGGATGAAACCGCGATCTCTCGCTACTTTGACAAGGGGCGTGAACGTAAGGGCTATCAGGCGCTTTCGGATGGGTTGATGGCGTTGGCCTCTGGCGAAGGGCGTCTGGCCATGGCCAAGGCTTCGCGCGCTGCCCGCTATCTGGAAAAACCGGAACTGACCGACCTGCTGACAGCACAAGCAGCTGAAATGGCGGGTGATACCGGGAAAGCAGCTGATGCCTATAAGCGTCTCTTGAGCAATCAGAACACGCGGTTTGTCGGTGTGCGCGGTATCATGAAGCAGAAACTCTCCGAAGGGGATAGCGACACCGCGCTACAACTGGCGGAGAAAGCTCTGGCTTTGCGCCCGAAACACGAAGAGGTGCAGGATACGCTGTTGCAATTGCAGGCCAAGGCAGAAGATTGGGCTGGCGCCCGCAAAACGCTCTCGACCAAGCTGAAAACCGGCACCTTGCCGCGTGATGTGTTCAAACGTCGCGATGCGGTTCTGGCGCTTTCGGCCTCTAAAGAGGTCGCAGCGGATACTTCGAGCCTGGAACAGCGAGAGCAGGCCATTGAGGCGAACCGCTTGTCGCCGGATCTGGTGCCGGCCGCTGCAATGGCGGCACGTGCTTACCTGGAGCAGGGTAAAAAGCGCGCAGCCATCAAGATCCTGAAGAAAGCTTGGTCCGCACAACCGCATCCGGATTTGGCCCATGCCTTTGCCGAAGTTGAACCAAATGAGAGCGCATCGGAACGCGTGAAGCGTTTTGATCAACTGGCGCGCCTCAACCCGCAGAATGATGAAACCCGCCTGGTGATGGCGGAACTCTTGATCGTTGCAGAGGATTTCCCAGAAGCGCGCCGCGTGCTTGGAGATCTGGTGGAACGCGCCCCTGATGCCCGTAGCCTGACCCTGATGGCCGCGATTGAAAAAGGTGAGGGTGCTGGAGATGCGGTTATCCAAGGGTGGCTTGCCCGTGCGCTTAGCGCGCCACGTGGGCCGCAATGGCTCTGCGAGAACTGCAATCACATTCATGCGGAATGGGCGCCGGTTTGCGAGCATTGCACCAGCTTTGACACTCTCAGCTGGAAACGTCCGGAGACGCCCGAGTTGAATAGCGCAACTGCAGCCCACATGCTGCCGCTTATCACTGGGGCTGGTGCTTCTACTGAAGTCGCCCAGATGGTCGAGGATGTGCCGGAGGCAGAGGTGGTGTCTGACGTGTCTGGTGAAGCTGAAGAAAGTGCTGATGCACCTGAAGCCGCCCCTTCGGGTGAAAAAGAAGAAGCCAAATAGGTTTTTATAAGCAGCGCGCGAAAAACAGAGCGCTCTGCATCTTGCCTTGGTATCAACTACCCGGCGAAAGGGTTCGCCGGGTAGCTTTTTTGGGGGAAGACCCGAGTGAGCGCGTTAGGCGCTTTCTGCTGCTGTGACGATGATTTCCACCTTCAGGACATCGCGGGCCAGCTTGGCCTCTCCGCAAGCCCGAGCTGGAGCATGGCCTTCCGGAACCCAAGCGTCCCAAATCTCATTCATCTCGGCGAAATACTTCATATCTGACAACCAGATCACGGCCTGAAGCATGTCTTTTTTGCTGGAACCCGCCTGTTCAAGAAGCGCCTCGACGCGGGAAAGACAGTCGCGTGTCTGTTCGGCAATGGTCTCACCGCTGCCAACCTGTCCGCAGAGGTAGATGGTGCCGTTGTGCTTGACGATCTTGCTCATGCGTTGACCAGTTTCCATACGCGTGATGGTCATGGGGTATTCTCCTATAGGGGTTGAGCTGGCGCCATTTATTGCGGCTTGCTTTGCCGGTGAAAAGACCCAAAGCAGAAAGCTGCGGCATTTCCATCCCATCCAAGAGAACTGACACTGAATTGGCCCTATGGCTAAGGCAGGTTTGCACCTGCTTGCCAGGTCAAAAAAGCGCTGAACAACTGCTGCTGAGTGCTTATGCCCAATTTGGTGTAGGCATTCTTGCGATGAGATTTGACCGTTGGCAGTGCAATACCCAGAGTTAAGCTTATCGACAGAGAGGAATGCCCCTGAAGGATCAGCTGAACGACTTCGCTCTCACGGGCGGTAAGGGCATCTTGTGCGAAATCCGCTAGTCGCAAAGGGGTAATTTGCCTTGGTGCGTTGTGCAAAGGATGATCACTCCAGAGCTTTCGAAAAGCCAGAGCATAGAGCGCCAGAAACGGCTCTAGCCGAGAGGCAGCATCCTTGGAAAACCCACCCTTCTGCGCAGGATGTGCAAAACTGATCTCGCCCATCGCGCCATCCGGGAGATCAACCACCAGGGAGAGTTCCTGCAAACCTGATGGCCAGCCGGGGGTGCGATAGCCAATTTCCTCACTTTGATCGGGGAGTACTCTGGGGCCATCCTGCGCTGGGCGCCAATTGTCCGGCGCCAGATCGGCCATGGCATAGATGCCCTGCGGAAGTCCGTTGAGGAAGGCATTGTACACGGGATTGAGTAAATAGGTGCTGCGCGCATAGAGCTGAACCGCCTCCTTTGCCGGGCCCGCAGCATAGGTATCCCCCAGTAGTACAGGCTGTTGTCCCTTGCGATTCACTGCGGCAAAACCTGCAGTGAAAGGCAAAATATGGCGCGCAGATTGGATCAGATCGCATGCAGTTCCCTGACCTTCGATAACCAGTGATAATTCTTTGCAAAGAGGGGCAATCTGGTCCACGCAGATCTGCATGAGGGGTACCCTGCCAATTATTAGCGCATCAGCTCATCCCTGGGGATGATGTCCGGTTGATAGTGCAGAGACTATACTGCCTTTCAATTAGCGAAAGGCCTGTCAATGATCAAAGTCCCTCTCACACTTGATGCAGATGCCGTTGCAGCACTGCTGCCCCGGATCAACATGCTGGAAGAGTTGCGGAGCCTCTTTTCCGAGCTTGGCGATGGAGCGGCGGTGCAGCCCCCCCAAAGCCTGACCTTGCTCCCGGAGGGGCAGGGAGATTTCATCACCTATCTCGGGGCTCTTTCTGGAGTGGGGGTATTTGGGGCCAAACTGTCCCCCTATCTTACCCAGGAGAGCAAGCCCATCATCACGGCCTGGACGCTGCTTATGTCGTTGGAGACTGGCAAACCCCTGATGCTATGTGATGCGGGGCAACTCACCACAGAGAGGACCGCAGCCACCACAGCGCTGGCGGTGGATTACCTGGTCAAAGCAGGGGCAAGGCGGTTGGCGATCATTGGTTCAGGCCCTGTCGCACAGGCGCATCTCCGCCATGTTCAACAGGTGCGGGATTGGCAGGACATCACCCTCTTTTCTCCAAATCTAGCTAGCAATCCGGACATACAGGCAATCTGGAAAGGCCTGTCGCCAGATGTGAGATTTGCACAAAGCGCAGCGGAGGCAGCCACTGGGGCAGATGCGGTACTGCTCTGCACCTCCTCTGGGACACCAGTGTTGGACTGGAAAACCGTCGCGCCAGGCGCGCTAGTGACTTCTATCAGCACCAATGTCGCCAAAGCGCATGAGGTCGCCCCGGAATTCCTGTCTCAGGCGCAGGTCTATTGTGACTATAGGGCGACCACACCGGCAAGCGCTGGTGAAATGGTTCTGGCGGCAGGTGCGGGCAATTGGTCGGCGGAGGAAATCAAGGGAGATTTGGCCGAGCTGGCCTGCGAAAGCTGCTCAAGGCCTGAAGGGTCGGCTCCAGTATTCTTCCGCTCTATTGGCCAGGGGCTTGAGGATATCGCCGCTGCCAATGCGATCTATCGTTGCAGCACGTCAGAATAACACAGGAGAGTCACATGCATATCGAACCCTTTGGCGTCGAGATCTGGATGAATGAATGGGAAACCAAATGTGAATGGAACCTCGCGGAGACCTGTGTTGAAAGCCTGACCATTGCAGAACTTCTGACTTTGGCAGGCAAGAATAGCGCTGATCTCTCAGAGCTTCTGCCAATGAAACTCACCTATGGGGCCATCGAAGGCTCTGACCGTCTACGTCAGGCGGTGGCAGCGATATATGAGAACCAATCCCCGTCCAGTGTGTTGATCACCCATGGCACAATCGGGGCCAATATGCTGGTGCATAAAACCCTGATCGAGCCAGGGGATCACGTGGTTGCAGTTGTTCCGACCTATCAGCAGCACTACTCCATTCCCGCCAGCATTGGCGCCGATGTGACAAGGCTGCAGCTGAAAGAAGAAAACGCCTTTCTTCCCGATCTGGAGGAGTTGCGCTGTCTGGCTGTATCGGGGACCAAGCTGATTGCCCTGAACAACCCCAACAATCCAACAGGCGCGTTGATGGATCGAGCACTCTTGCAAGAGATCGTGGAGATTGCGCGCGCCTGCGGTGCCTGGATCCTCTGCGATGAGGTTTACCGTGGGACAGATCAGCAAGGTGACGGCATGACCGCTTCGATTGCGGACCTTTATGAAAAGGGCATCAGCACGGCGGGCATGTCAAAGGCCTATTCTCTTGCTGGTCTGCGATTGGGATGGATCACCGGGCCGCAGGAACTGATAGAGGCGGCATGTATTCACCGCGACTACGATACAATTTCGGTCGGCATGATCGATGAGTATTTCGCTGCTCTCGCGCTCGAGAACAGAGCCCAGGTCCTGGCGCGCAGTCAGCGTATCACACGGGGCAATTTGCAAATCTTGGAGGACTGGGTCGAGAGGGAGGCAAAGATCAGTTGGGTGAAACCGCGTTCGGGGACGACGGCGCTGCTGAAGTATGATGCCCAGATGTCTTCACGCGAGTTCTGCGTGGCATTGCTAGGTGAAACCGGCGTGATGCTTACGCCTGGATCGGCCCTCGACATGGAAGGTTACCTTCGGATTGGATATGCAAACGGGCCAGAGGTTTTACGACAGGGGCTGCAACGAATGAGTGAATTTCTTGCTCGAATTTGACACGAGCGACTCATTTGCTTTGGTCCTTCCTCCGCTCAAAGCAAGGTAGGCAGAGGGCTTCCCTGTAGGAGCTGGATGATCCTGATTTCGAAAATTTAACGTAAAATCTCGCCCTTATAGAGGATTCAATCCGGAGTTTAACCAGCGGGAAAGCAAACAATGTGGATGGTCAGGGGAATCGAGACCTTTGTCTGACTCTCCAAGCCTCCTGTGTGGCTGTTTATAAAACCGGTGTGTTATGTTGAAAAAGCCAGAAATGTGGATAGCACTTCCTCTGACCTGGAAACTCCCTCTTCTCATCGCCACACCTATGCTGGTGGTGCTTCTATCAGTAGGGGGGGCGTTTGAGTGGTACTTGTCGAATGGTCTGGGCGCGGCCGAGACAACGATTGTGGACCTACAGCTCAGCAAACCCCTCGCAGCAGCTTTGGCAATATTGTTTGTGTCGACCGCAGTTTTGTCTTGGTTGGCTTCAAGAATGGTTCTGCATCACTTGGGCTTTCTTTCCGATTGTGTCGAGAGAATTGCTGAGGGGGACTATGAAACCCAACCAACAGCGGTCATCGATTTGCATGAATTTGGGCGCATCAACGCCCGTCTCTCGCAAGTCAAAGATGAGCTGCGGCTGGCTTCAGAGACGGATCGGGATCGACTAGAGCTTCAGCAACAACAGGACGAAGTAGTTCTTGAATTGACCAAGGGGCTCAAACAACTCGCGCGTGGAGATTTTTCCCAAACCATTGATCATGCCTTTCCCGCTACCCATGAAAACCTGCGAAAGAACTATAACCGGACCGTCGAAACTCTGAATGAAACGGTTAAAAAGGTCGTGGACGCGGCGGATAGTATTCGGGATGGGGCGACCGAAATCAGCCAAGCATCAGATGACTTGTCACACCGAACCGAAAGCCAGGCTGCAACTCTGGAGGAAACCGCAGCCGCAATTGAAGAAATGACCAACAGTGTCAAATCCGCTGCAGACAATGCCAAGGGCGTTGAAGAAGCCATGAACAATGCCAAATCAGAGGCTGAGGTCAGCGGGAAGGTGGTTCAGAATGCGGTTGAAGCCATGCATGGAATTGCGGAATCCTCCAGCCACATCGGAAAAATCCTAACAGTTATCGATGATATTTCGTTTCAAACCAACCTCTTGGCTCTAAACGCAGGGGTGGAGGCTGCGCGCGCCGGTGAGGCAGGGCGTGGTTTTGCTGTTGTCGCGGCAGAAGTGCGCGCTCTGGCACAGCGCTCTTCTGATGCGGCGATGGAGATCAAGGATCTGATCGGGAATAGTTCAGATCAGGTGGATAGAGGCGTAGATTTGGTTGGAAAAGCGGGTGTGGCCCTACAGAGCATTGTTGGCCAGGTTACACATATCTCGGCTCTTATCTCTGACATCGCGATTGGCGCTGCTGAGCAATCAACTGGGCTGAACGAAATCAATATAGGCGTCGTGCAGCTGGATCAGGTTACCCAGCAGAACGCTGCCATGGTGGAAGAGGTCACTGCCGCTGGCCAACTTCTCAGGACGGATGCGGGTCGCCTCGCGACTGAAGTAACGCAGTTTAAGGTTTCAGGCGGCTCGGAGGTTGCGGATTTTGGCTCTGCGCAGGCCCTACCCGCGATCCAAATGCCTGTGGATGTGGGCCAAACCACTCAGGTTGATCCCGCCCCAAGCCTAGAGACTGAGCCTTCAGATCCTACGCCCACGGCAAAGACAGCACCTCAGGCACAGGCAGCCGGCGGTGGCCGCGAAGTTTGGATGGATTTCTAAACCTGATGTCCTAGGTTTGGCGCGCCAGAGAAACCTGCCCAAGGTGGGGCTGGCGGATTTTCACTTTCTGTTTTTACGTTGTGTAAATCTGGACATCGCCTCACGCAATACGATCTGATCCTGGTAAGTTGTTTCTAGCATCAGGGGAGAGTTCATGCAGTTCGACTATGTTATTGTCGGGGGCGGGTCTGCCGGTGCAACGCTTGCGTCACGTCTGAGTGAAGATCCCAAGACAACGGTCTGCCTATTGGAAGCCGGTGGCAAAGGTGACAGCATATTGGTTCGCGCGCCAGCGGCGGTTGTGGCGATGCTGCCAGGGCGCCCAAAGATCAACAATTGGGCCTTTGAAACAGTCCCCCAGGCGGGCTTGAACGGACGAAAGGGCTACCAACCAAGAGGCAAGGCATTGGGCGGATCCAGCGCGATCAATGCAATGCTCTATGTACGTGGACATGCCAAGGATTATGACGAATGGGCTGAACTTGGTTGTCGCGGTTGGGATTGGCAGGGTGTTCTGCCCTATTTTCAAAAGGCAGAGAACAACGAGCGTGGCGCGGATGAATATCACGGGGCGGAGGGCCCCTTGCAGGTCAGCAATCAAAAAGCGCCCCGAAAAATCACCGAAGCCTTCGTAGAAGCCGGAGAATCTCTCCAACTTCGGAGATCTGCCGATTTCAATCGGGGTGAAAACGAAGGCATTGGCCATTACCAAGTCACTCAGTTCCACGCAGAGAAGAAGAATGGAGAGCGGTGTTCGGCAGCCGCGGCCTATCTGCATCCTGTTATGGGGCGCTCTAACCTGAAGGTGATTACAAAGGCGCATGCAAAACAGATCCTCTTTGAAGGCAAGCGCGCAACAGGTGTGAGATACGCCAAAGGGGCCACAGATCATGAGGTTAAAGCCGCTCGTGAGGTGATCCTTTGTGGGGGCGCTTTCAATTCACCGCAGCTTTTGCAGCTATCCGGTGTGGGGCGGCCCGAAGATATCACCCCGCATGGGATCAAATTGCTGCATGATTTGCCTGGGGTTGGACAGAACCTTCAGGACCATCTGGATTTTACCCTCGCTTATAAATCGCGGAACCGCGACAATTTCGGGATCTCATTGCCAGGCAGCCTAGCGCTGCTCAAACATATCGCGGCCTGGCGAAAAACGGGGCGGAGCATGATTGCAACTCCCTTTGCTGAGGGGGCCGCCTTCCTCAAGACAGAAAGCGACCTGGCGCGGCCGGATGTGCAGTTGCATTTCGTGATCTCCATTGTGGATGATCATGCGCGCAAGCTGCATCTGGGGCATGGATTCAGCTGTCATATCTGCGTGTTGCGGCCAAAGTCGCGTGGGACGGTTACATTGAATTCCGCTGATCCATTGGCTGCCCCCCGGATTGATCCGAATTTCCTTTCGGAAGAGGAGGACCTGCAGGTTTTGATTAGAGGCACCCGTATGTGCCGTCGCATCATGCAGGCAGAGCCGCTTGCCTCTTATATCAAGAAAGAGCTCTTTATTGAGGGAGAGCCGGATGACGCCGCGCTGGAACGGCACATAAGAGAACGGGCTGATACGATCTATCATCCCGTAGGAACCTGCAAAATGGGCCAGGATGAGATGTCGGTGGTGGATCCGGACCTGAAGGTTCATGGCCTCGAGGGACTGCGCGTTGTGGACGCTTCCGTGATGCCACGACTGATTGGCGGTAATACCAATGCGCCAACAATTATGATTGCAGAAAAAGCAGCGGATCTAATCCGCAATAAGGCAGTCTAGTCTGCTGATTGAACAGGAAGGAAATACCCCGGATATGATTGGCAAGATGATGCATAAGCAGCTGACGATCAGCTCTTTGATCGAACATGCGGGTCGCTATCACAGTGAAACCACTGTAACTTCTGTCGAAACCTCTGGTGAGGTGGTTCACTCTAACTGGGGCGAGATCGAGGCCAATGCGCGCAAACTTGCCTCTGCCTTGGAGCGGTTGGGTGTGCAGCAAGGGGAGCGCTGTGGCACCATTGCCTGGAATAACCGCCGCCACCTAGAGATCTATTTTGGGGTCGCGGGTGCTGGCATGATTTGCCATACAATCAACCCCCGCCTAAAGCCGGAACAGCTAATCTACATCATCAACCACGCAGAAGATAAGGTGCTTTTCATAGATGAGACCTTTGCCGCTGCTGCAGGACAGCTCCAGGCGCACCTGAAGACTTTGAAACATGTCGTTTTGATGGGGCCCCGGAATGAGGCCATCGCGAAAAAGGTGCCAGGTATACTGTTCTATGATGAGTTGTTGGCCGAGGAAGGAGAGGATTACCTCTGGCCAGAGCTGGATGAAAACATGCCTTCCAGCCTGTGTTACACCTCGGGGACGACGGGTAATCCGAAAGGAGTTCAGTACACCCATCGAACAACGGTACTGCATTCAATCGGTGGAAATCAGCCGGACGGGCTTGCGCTCTCGGCCAAGGATACCGTTATGGCCGTGGTGCCGATGTTCCACGTGAATGCCTGGGGTGTCCCCTATATTACCGCAAGTGTTGGCAGCAAACTGGTGCTTCCTGGTCCCAATCTGGACGGTGAGAGCCTGGTTCGTCTGATTGATGACGAGCGGGTTACCATCGCGCTCGGCGTGCCGACAATCTGGATGGGGCTGCTGCAGGCTCTTGAGAAAACCGGGAGCAAAGCAGAAAGCCTGACACGCACGGTTGTCGGTGGCTCTGCTTTGCCAACCGTGATGATCCCAACGTTCCGTGACACCTACGGGGTTGAGCTGATCCATGCCTGGGGTATGACCGAAACCAGCCCATTGGGGACCCTCAATCAGCTTTTGCAAAAGCACCAGGACCTCTCTGACACGGAGAAAGGATCCATCCGTGAGGGGCAGGGACGCCCTCCCTATGGGGTTGAGTTGCGCCTCGTTGATGAAACGGGGAAGAAACTGCCAGAGGATGGGGTGACGCAAGGAGAGTTGCAAATTCGCGGCCATTGGATCGTGGACACCTATTTCGGGCACGAAGAAAGCGCTCTGACTGCGGATGGTTGGTTTGATACCGGGGATGTCGCCACTATTGACCCGGATGGCTACATGATTATCCGAGATCGCTCCAAAGATATCATCAAATCCGGGGGAGAGTGGATCTCAACCGTTGAGCTGGAAGATATTGCTATGTCCCATCCAGGCATTGCACAGGCAGCAGCCATCGCGGCGCGGCATCCGAAATGGGACGAAAGGCCGGTGGTCATTGCCATCAAAGCGGATGAGGCGCTGACTGAAGCAACGCTTTTGGATTTCTACGAAGGTAAAGTCGCGAGTTGGCAGATCCCAGATAAGGTGATCTTTGTGGATGAATTGCCTCTCGGTGGGACCGGTAAGGTTTTGAAAAACAAATTGCGCGATTCGTTCGGTGGAATTCTTACCGAAACTTAGAAAACCGGGGTGTATATTGTGGCGAAAATGTGGCGATGTGCGTCCTCCTGCCTTTTTCTTAACATCGTTTTGGCGCCTGAGTGCTTCCTTTCTGCCCTTTCTCGGTGGTTTTTCGCCTTAAACCATATGTTTAGATGTCTTAACTGCCGGCAAATTTAGCTGTTAAGACCCGCTTAACACACCGCCTGTTATCCCGGTTGTGGGTGAAAAATAGTGGTGGTGAATATGAGCGCACAAAGCAATATGGCGCCCATTATCATCAAGAAGAAAAAAGTCAGTGGTGGCGATGGTCACCACGGGGGCGCCTGGAAGGTGGCCTATGCGGACTTTGTGACAGCCATGATGGCGTTCTTCTTGTTGATGTGGCTGTTGAACGCAACAACTGAAAAGCAACGTAAGGGTCTGGCAGATTACTTCTCGCCTTCGATCCCACTCAGCCGGGTTTCCGGCGGGGGCAATGGCGCCTTCCAAGGCGACAGCATGTTCACCGAAGATATTCAGCCGCAGTCCGGAACAGGCGCGACTGACATGAACCCAATGGATGCGCAGCAAGCTCAGGGTGAAACCGGGGTGAGCGACTCGCAGAAGGCGGAAGAAGACAGCAAGCTTCGTGCAATCGAAGAGCAGCTTCAGGGTCGCGGTGGCGAGAGCATGGTCTCTATTGAGATGGCGCGGCATATCATAACGCGAATCTCGGACGAAGGGCTAATCATTGAGCTGTTTGAAACTGAAACTGCCAAGCTCTTTGAGGATGGCACAGCGGAGCCGACACCATTGTTCCGCGATCTGGTTCGGATGGTTTCGAGGGTGAGTGCGACAGTGGCAAATGAGGTTGCGGTCAGTGGCCACATCCAGTCGCAGCCGGTGGTGATTGCACAGAATCCTGTCTGGGGTGTCTCTCATCAACGCGCTGATGCAGCACGTACCCTACTTGAATCAGGTGGCATGAAAGCGAATCGGATCCAACGTGTCACTGGTTATGCCGATCGCAAACTCGCAGCGCAAAATCCTATGTCTCCACGCAACAACCGGGTTGAGATTATCCTGCTGCGGGAACAATAAGCTAGGCTTTTACCCTCTTAGACCATCACCGGGCGGCGGCAGATAAATCACATTTTATCTGTTAGCCGCCCGTTAAGTGCTGATGCGCTAGAACTTGCAGCAAGAAGGATTTGTTGCAGCAGAAAGGCGCACTATGACCATTTCTTCCGCCCTGAATGCCGGAGTTTCCGGATTGAGTGCAAACGCCAGCTCTTTGGCGGCTATCTCCGACAATATCGCAAACTCGTCAACACGCGGCTACAAGCGCATCCAAACCGATTTTCAGTCAATGGTGGTTGGATCCAAAGGCGGAAGCTACACCGCTGGTGGCGTAGGTTTTGATAAACTGCGCCTTGTTGATGAACGCGGCCCCCTGGTTGGTACCAATAATGCGACGGATTTGGCGGTAAGCGGCCGTGGCATGTTGCCAGTAGCCGCTTTGTCAGAAGTTGAGAGTGGCAACGGCAATCCCACAATGATGCTGACCACTACCGGATCTTTCCGTACCAACGCGGACGGCTATTTGACCACGGCATCGGGCTTGGTTCTGATGGGTTGGCCGGCCAATGCAAATGGCACAGTTGATGATGGCCCTCGCGATACAGCGGAAGGGTTGGAACCGATCCAGTACAATATGAACCAGCTAACCGGTGAACCAACCACCGAAGTTACGCTTGGCGTCAATCTGCCTGCGACAGAGACCGAAGCAGGTGGTGATGGTGATACTGAGACCCTGACCGTTGAGTATTATGATAACTTGGGCAGCTCGCAGACCCTTACAGTATCTTTTACACCAACGGTTCCGGCTACCGGATCGTCAAATGAATGGACCATGCAGATTTCGGATAGCGCCTCTGGTGGAGCCGTGATTGGCGAATATACTCTCACCTTCGACGATAGCAGAACCGCAGGCGGTTCGCTTGCCTCGGTGACTGCTGTCACCGGTGGTGCCTATGATGCTACGACCGGCAAAGTCATGATCAATGTCGACGGCGGCCCAATGGAAATCGGACTGGGGTTGATTGGTGAAAGTGATGGCTTGACCCAGCTCTCTGACACCTTTGCACCTGCTTCTATCACCAAAGATGGATCGGAAGTGGGCACCATGGTCGGGGTTGAGGTCGACGCGCAGGGATATGTTCGTGCGAATTACGACTCCGGTGCCAGTAAGGTCATCTACAAGGTTCCGCTGGCCGATATGGCGAACCCCAACGGGCTGAAAGCACTGGATAAACAGACTTACCTGCCCTCATCGCAAAGTGGGTCCTACTTCCTGTGGGATGCGGGTGATGGCCCAACGGGTGAGGTTGCTTCTTATTCCATGGAAGAATCAGCAACCGACGTGGCGACTGAGCTGACAGATATGATCAAGACGCAGCGGGCGTATTCTTCAAACGCCAAGGTGATCCAGACTGTCGATGAGATGCTGCAGGAAACCACAAACATCAAGCGGTAAAACCCGCTAGAATTTGACCCTGGCTTAGAAAGAGCGGCCTGAAATGACCATTACAAGTGCAATCAACTCAGCCATGTCTGGGTTGACCGCCAATGCGCGGTCTTCCCAAGTGGTGTCGGAAAACTTGGCCAATGCCCTGACACCTGGTTATTCGGCGCAACGGCTGAATCTCTCAACCAATTCTTATACAGGCGGGACAAAGGTTGATGGGGTTGAGCGTCTTATAGACCCTGCATTGCAAGCCTCAGCGCGTACCGCTGAGGCGGAGCATTCGGCGGCTGAAACCTATGCCAACTTCTATTCTCGGATGTCCAGCTTGGTTGGCGTCGTGGACGATGACACCTCGATCTCTGCGCAGGTTTCAAATTTTGATTCTGCTCTGATCGAAGCAGTTTCGCGACCGGATTCCACAGAACGCCTGCACCAGCTTTCCGTGCAGGCGGATCTCGTTGTGAAAACCATCACCCATGCGGCTGATGGCTTGAACGCACTGAGAGTTGAGGCTGAAACCTCGATCAATTCTCAGGTGCGGACACTGAACAACAGTTTAAAGGAAATCGAGAAACTCAATGCGCGCATTGTTGTGTCCGAGGCAGCCGGTACCAGCACAACTGCGATGCAGGATCAGCGGGATAAGCTGATTGACGAGGTGAACAAGATTATTCCCGTCAATGTTCTGTCGCGGTCCCAGGGTCGTGTAGCCCTCTACTCCGAGGGTGGGGTTGCTTTGATTGATGGGCGTGCGTCGGAAATCACCTTTGACGCGCTGCAGACCATCGAACCCCATATGACGCTGGACAATGGTTTGCTCAATGGGCTCGAGGTCAATGGCAAACTCATTGACACTTCGGCGGACGGCCCATTGAGGGGCGGGACCCTGGCCGCACAGTTTGATATTCGTGATAGTGCGGCGGTTGAGGCCCAGAATGATCTGGATGCGCTTGCCCAAGATTTGGTTGAACGCTTTCAGGACCCTGCCTTGGATGCCACACTGGGGGCAACAGATGCGGGTATCTTTACGGATGCGGGCGGGTTCTTTGATAATACCGTTCCAGCAAATACCGTTGGCCTGTCCGCAAGGCTGGAATTGAACAGTTCCGTTTCGCTGAGTGGTGCGGCCGAAACCTGGCGGTTTCGGGATGGCATCAATGCGGCGTCCCAAGGTGATCCAGGGAATGCCAGCCTGCTGACAGCCTATAGTGATCGGCTGGCAGAAACGCGCTCTGTTTCGACCACCAAACTAGGGGCGATCACCGGCAGCTTGAACACTCTATCGGCTTCGGTCATGTCGCGGTTCGCACGGGACAGCGACACTGCCAACAGCACAATGAGCTTTGCTGCGGCGAGCTTTTCAGAGATGTCCAAGGCCAAATTGGCACTTGGTGTGGACTCCGATGCGGAGCTGCAAAACCTCATGATTATTGAGCGCGCCTATGCGGCGAATGCCAAGATGCTCGAGGCGGTGGACGAAATGATGCAAACATTGCTGAGGATCTAAGAGGATGATTTACAAGACCTATGGTGACCTGAGCATGCATGCGTTTCTGCAAAACAGAAATGCAGAACTCAATCGAGATATCGCCACCCTCTCCAAAGAGATGTCGACAGGGAAGAAATCGGACCTGACAGCAGAGCTGGGTGGGGACTTTTCCTTTCTTGCGGATATCGAAGACAACCTGAAACGCATTGATAGCCAGATCGTTGCGGCAAATGAGACTGAATTGTTCGCGATCAGTATGCAGGGAAGTCTCTCGCGTGCGCATAATGGTGTGCGAGAAATGCGTGACGATCTCCTTTCTCTCTCAACTTTAACCACACCGGTTGAAGCGGAGCGATTCTCTGATCAGGGTCGACAAGAGTTGGCCTCAACCATTGGCGCTTTTAACACCTGGTCAGGGGGACGAAGCCTTTTTGCGGGGACGGCTACGGGAACATCGCCTTTGAATAGTGCCGATACTCTCATGACTGAGCTGGTCGGAGAGGTCTCAGGTCTGACAGATGTTGCTGACATTATTCAGGCGGTCAAAGATTGGTTCGATGATCCAACCGGCTTTGATACGGCAATGTATGTGGGATCCACAACCGATGTTTCGCCGGTGGAAATTGGTGACGGGGATTCAGCGTCGCTGAGCATTCGCGCAGATGATGAACGTCTGAAACATGCTCTGCAGAGTTTTGCGATTCTGTCTCTGGTAAATGAACCTGGTGTGACTATTTCGGATCAAACTAAAGTAGATATTGTTCGTGCTTCTGCGTCTGAACTTGCTGACAGTGATCTCAAACTGATTTCAGCACAGGCTGATGTGGGTTTTGTCGAAGAGCAGTTGGATCGGGCCAAAACGAGAAATGAGGCCAGTAAGACCAGTTTGAGCTTGGCCTTTAATGAGATCGTTCTCTCGGATCCCTATGAAACAACCAGCCGTTTTGAAGCGTCGCAAAACCAGCTAGAAATTCTCTACACGGTGACAGCGCGTAGCTCCAGACTTAGCCTAGTGAACTTCCTATAATGACACGTTTAATCAAATACTTGATCGTCTTTCTGTTCTTGCCAATCATGGTTCAAGCGAACGCTATTCGCCTAAAAGACCTCGTTGAATTTGACGGTGTGCGTGGCAATGATCTGGTTGGGTATGGCCTGGTTGTTGGCCTGGACGGGACCGGGGACGGTCTGCGGAACTCGCCCTTCACCGAAGATATCATGTCCAACATCCTGGAACGGTTGGGGGTCAATGTGACGGGTGAACAGTTCCGTCCCAAAAATGTGGCGGCCGTCTTTGTCACAGCGACCTTGCCTCCCTTTGCGCGCGTCGGTGGTAATATCGACGTTACGGTCTCTGCCATTGGTGATTCAAAATCATTGCTGGGCGGAACGTTGATCATGACGCCACTGAATGCCGCTGATGGGCAGATCTACGCGGTGGCCCAGGGTACAATTCTTGCTGGTGGGGCAGTTGCCGAAGGTGAAGGAGCAAGTGTGACACAGGGTGTTCCCACAGCCGGTGTCATTCCTTCTGGCGGTCGGGTCGAGCGTGAGATTGATTTTGATCTCTCGTCACTCTCCACCATGCGTTTGGCGCTTCGGGAACCCGATTTCACGACTGCGGGCCGTATCGAGCGCGCGGTGAACAGAGAGTTTGGCCGCAATGTTGCGCTTATGCAGGATTCCGGCACGGTTCGCATCGACATTGGTGGTACAAACTCTCGCTCCACAGCTCATGCGATCGGCCGGATCGAAAACATCCTTGTTGAGCCACAGCGCAAGGCGCGTGTGGTCGTTGATCAACGTTCAGGCACCATCGTCATGGGCAGCGATGTACGAATTTCTCGCGTGGCTGTGGCGCAGGGTAATCTGACGCTCAGGATCGAAGAGGCGCCATTGGTCGCACAACCTAATCCATTTGCGGATGGGTCTACGGTCGTCGTGCCGCGTACAACTGCCGCCATTGATGAGGAGCCAGGCATCCAATTGGCAGAAGTTCCAGAGACCACATCCCTGTCAGAAGTTGTTGCTGGGTTGAATGCTCTGGGTGTCTCTCCACGTGACATGATAGACATCCTCAAGAGCCTGAAAGCAGCCGGAGCCCTGCACGCAGAGTTTGTCGTCCGATGACCAGCTGAACTCAATGGATCGATTGTTTAACCCCTGGAAAGCACAAGCTTTCCGGGGGTTTCTTGTCCGCTCGGACAAGACTGGTTTGCCCGATAGAAAAGGTTGGATAGGTCCTAGGCGTGCAAAGACCTAAGCGTGATTTAGCTGGTCTCCCTACGTGCGGTGCACGTTGGAATGCAGAGCGTTTCCCGAATTAGTGAGATGGAGGTTGAGGGCGGTGTCGAATTTTGATGGTGAGCTTTGAAGGGTAAAAGGCATAGGTTTGACAGGCTTGGGAGCAATGGACAGCGCGGAAAACCGCTGTTTGGTGACTTCAGAGATTATTACAAAAGCGGTCTGGGTCTTTCGTGAAGAACGGGACCTTAAGAGGTACAACCCAGTACATCGCAAAGGCAAAAAAGCTCCCCCAGATGGAAACACTACGTAGCAAAACCAATAGTCGCCCCAGCGCAGAACACGGGGGCGACTATTAGAAAATCTGGTCTGTGCAAATTGAGGCGTATTTTAGAGATTAGGGATAATAGCTGCGGACCAAGGCTGTTGCGATCAGGCTCCAACCATCTGCCACCACAAAGAAGGCAAGTTTGAAGGGGAGGGACACAACGGCAGGAGGCACCATCATCATGCCCATCGACATAAGAACCGCTGCAACAACCAGATCGATAACCAAGAAGGGGAGAAACACCAAGAAGCCGATTTGGAACGCACGGGCAATCTCTGACAGAAGAAAGCTGGGAACCAGAACGGAAATCGGTGCATCAACGGTCGGATCAATCCCTTTGGTGGCAGGACGAAGATCCGCGATGGCATAGAAAGTATCCGGATCCAGACGGTTTGCCATGAACCCTCGAAATGGCTCCAGGCTACGGATGAGACCTGTCTCCACATCGATCTGCTCTTCAATAAGCGGGCTTATGCCTGTCTGCCAAGCCTCGGTAAAGACAGGCTCCATGACAAAATAGGTGAGGAAGAGCGCAAGGCTGATCATCAGCATGTTTGGTGGTGCCTGCTGCAGCCCAAGGCCCTGCCGCAGGATCGAAAGCACCGTCACCAGGAATGGGAAACAGGTGATCATGATCAACATGCCAGGAGCCAGACTTAGCACTGTTATTAGCAAGATCAGCTGAATAGAACGCGCTGAAATCGACTGTCCATCCGCAAGCGACAGGCTGAGCTCCTGCGCAAGAGCCGCCTGCGGAAGCATCAGTGCTGCGCTCATCGCGAGCGCAGCAACTATTAGGCTATTGCGTGTCATCCCAACCCGTTTTGCAAATCGGCAATTTCTGTCAGGCGCACGGCCAGCTGCCCGGCCTGTTCACCATCCATTTCTTCAAGTTGACCGCGGGCAACAAGGCGATCTCCAACGTAGAGATCCACGGGATCCTCCACTCTCTTGTCCAGGGTCAGAATGGCGTTCTCCCCGAGACCAACGAGATCACGGATCAAAGGGCGGGCCTTGCCTACAGAGACCACTACTTCGACAGGTACCGATACAAAGGGGTTGCTAGCATCAGTTGCTTTCATGTTGAGATTCTCGGATTCATCCATTATGGCTGTCCTCTCTGACGTGATAGGTGAAGGCATCAATTGAATCATTGATCGATTCAATCAGCCCGGAGCTGTTGATTTCGCGTTCGGATTGCCCAACACGCAAATAGGCTTGACCAAGGGAAAGGTCTGCGCTTTCAGTGACTTTCACTGGTACCGCAAAGCCTTCGGGAAGAAGTGCGCGCACGGCGTTGCCCTCTCCTGGGGAGACGACGATATCCATGGGTTGGTTTGTCTGGCCGCGCGCCATATCGTTCATCTGGTCGACGATATGATGCCCAAAAGTTGCGGACATCGCATCAGGTAGCACGGCGCTGGTCAGAACCTTGAACATCGGATCCAGCGATTCAACCAGTTGCGACTGCGCCTCTTGGTAGGTGAAATTCAGATCTTCCAGGGAACTGGCGAGGGTTGCGGAGATATTGGTTGTTTCTTTGTCCTTGGCGGTCACGGCGTCTTCCCAGCCGGCGCTATACCCTTTTTCAAAAGAGATGAGGCGCTGTTCTTCGACCACTTCCTCTGAGATTTCCGGAATTATCGCTTCGACCTTGGTGGCTGGGCCGAAATCTTCAAGCAGGTGATTGATACTCATCAGGCACGTTCCTCATTCTCTTCCAGCCAGCCGCGCAGAATCTGCACAGTTTCTTCCTGACGCTCGCCGATCATCTCGCGCAGGCGATCAACGGGGTTGTCGCCCCCGCCTCCCATACCGCCGCCGAGCGCTGGAAGTCCGCCCATGCCGCCAAGGGAATCAAATTGGCCGGCCTCGTTCTCAATTTCTCCGTCCAGGGCGATGTTGGAGCCCAGATCAGGGTTCATCATGAAGTCACCCATATTCGGTGCAGTGTTCATGGCTGGTAGTTCAGGTAGCCCACCCGGCAAATCCCCCATGGGGTCTGGAGAGGAGAGAGCAGGGAGCGCGGCAGAATCGCCAGAGCCCGAGGACGCCAGGATTGGCCGTACGACAAAGAGGCCCAGAATTAGACTGACCAGCGCGAGCGCAGCAACCTGAATGATTCCCATCGTGTCGAAGTAAAGGTTGTCCATGAAGGAAGCTGTCGCTTCAGTCCCTTGGGGTTCGATGCTTGGCAGCTCCATGGATTTTAGGGTGATGACATCGCCGCGCGATTCGTCAAAGCCAACCGCTGCGGAAATGAGTTCGCGCAGTGCCGCCAGCTCTTCCTCCGGGCGAGGTTCAAACTGTGTTTCGCCAGTCGCTGTTGTTGAAGTGGTGCCATTGATGAGCACGGCGACTGTCAGGCGTTTGATGGCGCCTGGTCCGCGAATGATCTCTTTCTCGGTCTCTGAGATTTCGTAGTTCACGCGTTCGCGGGTGGCGCTTGTATTGTTTTTGGATCCTTCGCCCGATGCTGCATCACCATCAGGGAGGTTTGAGGCAACGGTGACTTCACCGGTTTGATTGCTGGAAGAATCGGCCCGCTCTTCAACATCTGTGCTGATTGCAACGCGGCTTTCCGGGTCGACACGCTTTTCTCGGATTGATTCCGTATCGGTGACTGTATCTACGCTGACTTCCACTACAGCATTGCCATGGCCCACCCGTGCTTCGACAAGGCGCATGACGCGGTCGCGAATCGACTGTGAGCGGTCATCTGATCCGGCGCCTGCCGCTGCGGCCGCTTCAGTTGAACCGATCAAGGCCCCATTGGCATCGATTACAGCAACATTATCAACGGCCAAACCCGTGACCGCAGAGGCGATCAGGAAGCGAATCGCATTGGCCTGCGCGGGGGTGATCGGCGAGCCAAGAGGAACAACTGATACGGAGGCAGTTGGATCTACAGTGCGTTGAAAAGGATTCGATCCAGTATTCGCGATATGGACACGGGCCTGGCTGATATGGGGGCTGCCCACAATTGTACGCGCCAATTCGCCTTCTTTGGCGCGCCAGTAGGCTGCGTCAAACATTTGCGATGTGGTGCCAAAGCCGGACAGAGAATCGAGCAGCTCATACCCCTTGCCGCCATTTGCGGGCAGACCTTCGCTAGCGAGGGTCAGACGGAGCTCATCTCTTTGATCTGACGGCACATAAATAGAACCGCCTCTTACTTCATATGGTGTTCCGCGTTGTTCGAGGGACCGAACAACATCTCCAGCGGAACCGCTTTCCAGCCCCGCATAGAGCAGTCTCATAGTGGGTTTGCTCACTATATGAGACATCGCCAGGACACTTGCTACTACGGCAATGGTGGCTCCTGCCACTATCAGCCGCTTCTTAGCATCCAACCCAGTCCAGACATTCTTGATCTGCTGCAATTTAACCTCCGTAGCATCGGCGTTCTCTCCGATGTGCGTCCTTTTTGACGGAGGGGCCTTAACATTCGGTTAGTTCCTCAGGGGTTATGAAGAACTTGCACGACGTTTTAGGGATAGCCATGACAGACGCTGTAGTGAATGCGGAAGAAGACGCACCAGTCGCCAAAAAGAGCAAACTGCCCATGATCATTGGCGTGGTTCTGGCTCTGGTAGGCGGCGGGGGTGGTTTCTTTGCCGCACAGTCAGGCCTTCTTCCCTTTGGTCAGTCAGCATCATCCGAAGAGATGCATGCGGCCGAAGTGGCGCCAGAAGGCGTAGATAGTGGTGAGACGGCTGAGGATTTGGCCAATCTTGCCTTTATAGATATGGAACCAATTGTCATCACGCTGCGCAAAGCCAGCGGGTTGAAACACCTGAGGTTCCGCGCACAATTAGAGGTCGATATCGCCAATCAGGCTGCTGTCGAGAAAGTCCTCCCCCGTGTTGTCGATGTCTTAAATAGCTATTTACGCGCTCTGGAGCTGGAGGATCTGACCGATCCCATGGCCTTGCCAAAACTGCGCGCACAGATGCTGCGGCGAATCAACATAGCCACCGGACAGGGGCGTGTTCGCGATTTGCTGATTATGGATTTCGTATTGAACTAGGAGGACGGGATGGACCTTATTGCTGATATCCTGCTTGCGGCTGGAGCCCTAGGGGCTGGCTTTTATTGTCTGGTGCTGTCGCGCCGGTTGAAAAGTTTCAATGATTTGGAAAAGGGCGTTGGCGGTGCCGTAGCCGTCCTTTCCTCGCAAGTGGATGATTTGAACAAGTCTTTTGCGGCCACCCGCAAGATGACGGATATGTCGACCCAAGAGCTTGAACAGCTGACCCATCGCGCTGAAGCGGTGGCACAGAAACTAGAGCTGATGATGGCATCGATGCATGACATGCCCGAGGTTCAGGCCGCTTCGGCAGCACCGGCCCCGCAGGCTGCTGCCGAAGAGCGTGACGCTCTGGCTGCTGCCTATGAATCAGAGGCAACCCATGCGGAACCAGTAGAAGAAGCGGCAAACACAGGCGTTATGTTCAAGCGTCACAGCCGTGAGAGGAACCGGGTGGCATAATGGCAAAGAAGAAAAAGGTAAAAAAGCAGCGCCGAATTCGCGGTGGCGCATTGTTGGCGCTTTCCCTGCTGCTGATTGGCTCGGCCGTGGTGCGGCTTGGAATCGAAGCTGGGCCGGCGATTGCACGAGAAATGGGGAACGTTGAGGCAAAAGATCATATGGCAGAGATGAATGATTCCGGCGCTCTGCATGTGCAAGAAATGCCCTCTTCTGCTGAGTTGCAAACCATGTTGGCCGCTTTCCAAGAGAGAGAGGTCAATCTGGAAATGCGCGAAGCGGAAATTGCCGACCGGATGAAGGCCCTGGAGATTGCGGATCAAGCAATCGAGAAAAAACTGGCTGCCTTGCAAGAGGCCGAAGAGGCGCTGCGCTCGACGCTTGCGCTGGCGGATGGCGCAACCGAGGCAGATGTTGATCGTCTGACCGTTGTTTACGAGCAGATGAAGCCGAAAGAATCGGCCGCTCTGTTTGAAGAGATGGACCCAAGCTTCGCAGCAGGCTTTCTGGCGCGCATGAAGCCGCAAGCGGCAGCAGGCATCATGGCTGGGCTTAGCCCAGAAGCAGCCTATACGATCAGCGTGGTCATGGCCGGGCGCAATAGTGCTGTACCCAAGGAATAACTTGGGTTCAGTGATCAGTCTTTCTTAATCAGACTCGCCTAATCTTAAAAAAAGCAATGGAATTCGGAGCGGCCCTATGATCGGAATAGTGGGTATTCTCATCATCTTTGTAATGGTGTTTGGTGGATATCTCTTGGCTGGCGGTAAGATGGCGATCATCCTCAAGTCGCTGCCATTTGAGATGATGATGATTGGTGGTGCCGCAGTTGGCGCCTTCCTGATTGGCAATGATGCCAGTGGGGTAAAACACACCCTCAAAGATGTCGGGAAGGTCTTTAAGGGACCAAAGTGGAAGTCGGATGATTATCGCGATCTCCTGTGCCTGCTTTTTTCGTTGATCCGAATCGCGCGCGCAAATCCGGTCGAGGTGGAACAGCATATTGAAGATCCTGAAAACTCTTCTGTTTTCAACAAGTATCCCAAAATTCTTGGTGACAGTGAGGCAGTAAATCTGATCTGCGACACCATGCGCTCGGCTTCGATGAACTATGATGACCCGCATCAGGTCGAAGAGGTTCTGGAAAAACGCATGGAGGCAAACCTGCACCATGCAATGCACTCCAGCCACGCGCTGCAAACTATGGCAGATGGTTTGCCTGCTCTTGGAATTGTTGCGGCGGTTCTCGGCGTTATTAAAACAATGGGCTCGATCGACCAGCCACCAGAGGTTCTGGGTAAGATGATCGGTGGTGCTCTGGTGGGTACCTTCCTTGGGGTTTTCTTGGCCTATGGTTTGGTTGGTCCCTTCGCCGGCAAGGTGAAAACCATTACCGAAGAAGACGCACATTTCTACCAACTCATTCGAGAGGTTCTGGTTGCGAACCTGCATAACCATGCAGCAGCGATCTGCATCGAGGTTGGTCGCCAAAATACTCCTTCTCATATTCGCCCAGGTTTCTCTGAGCTGGAAGAGGCCCTGAGGTCGGTGAAACAGGACGCAGCATGATACGGCGTGCATTAGCTATAGCCGCCATGATTATGGCGGCGGGTTACTCCCAGGCCCAGACCATCGTTGCCCGCTCCGGCGAGCACGATGGCTTCTCTCGCCTGGTTTTCCGGCTTCCGGACGGTGCAAAATGGGCCCTCAATCAGACGGGCCGTTCCGCAAGCCTGAGGATTGACTCCCCATCCGTCCTTTTCGATACCTCTCGGGTCTTCAACAAAATTCCTCAGGATCGACTGAAGGCGCTTTCGCAAGTGGCGCCGGGGAAACCACTGCAATTGCAGCTTGGGTGTGATTGCGAAATCAAGAGTTATATCCAGAGCAATGGATATCTGGTGCTGGACATCCGCGCGGGGCGTGGCGCGCCTGAAGCGGCCCATGCGGGGACGCTACTGGGGAATACCTCGTTTGGGGCCCCTCTCCCGGGTAGCTCCTATAGTTTCAATTTGTCTCAAGGCGCAATTATGGATGCACGCCTCGCCTTGAACCAGCGCGCCCAGGTGGCTGGGAATGCTGCCAGCAATCTCCTCGAGGAAGATCTGCAAAGGCGCGTTGAGCAAATCACGCAAGAGCATGCCCAAGGCAGTCTTGATGAGGCACCGGAACCCTCGACAGGAACCAGATTGCTGGTTGAGGGGCTGAGTTCCGAGCTTAGCCACGTCCCAGAGGGTGAAGCCCAGCCACAATTGGCGAGTACTGAAGACGCAGAGGGGCAGGACACAGCCCCAGCCTCTGATGTTCCAGACGTGAACTTGCTGCTCGATTTGGAGGAAAGTGCCCGCACTGCCGCGGTCAACGCCTCTGAGAAACGCCTGCTGCAGCAAATCGGCAGAGCCACAAACCAAGGGCTTCTGGATATCGCACTGGATGATATTCCTGGGCTGGAAAACGAGCGGATGCTCGAACCACTGGGTCGGTCAGATCGCCCTCTGAACGCCCTGGATAATATCTCTGTTACTTCCGCAATCGACCGAGAGGTTGGTTTGGTTGCGAGTTCCGGCAATGATGATGACCAAGAAGATCATTGTATCGCTGATAGTGAGCTTGCGGTTCACAGCTGGGGCAATGAAGAACCCTTTGCGGATCAGATCAGCCCTTTGCGCATCGCCTTGGTACGTGAATTCGATGATGTGAATCCTGCGACCGCGCGGCGCCTTGCGAAGCTGTTCCTTTATTTCGGATTTGGAGCCGAGGCAAAGGCGACATTGGCTATGGTGCCGGAAAATAGGTTAGATCCCCGACGCCGCAGGCTGCAACTTGCCATGGCTGAGTTGCTGGATGGCGCTGAACTTGACATCAACCATCCATTTTCCGGGCAGCAAAGCTGCGATAGCGAAGCCGCCTTCTGGTCTGCTTTGGGTGATGGTGTCATCAAGAAACGGGCTAATACAGATGCAATCCAACAGACCTTTGCGCGGCTGCCGGGTCATCTACGCGTTGCCCTGGGACCAAGGGTCAGCACTATGTTTGCTGAAGCGGGCAACCATCATGTTGCAGAGGCTATCCTGCGGGCTGTGACCCGGACCGGGGCAGAGCCTGTGCCAGAGATCAACCTCGCCGAGGCAGCGATTGCCGAACTGGTCGGGGATACCGAAACCGTTGCGGAAAAGCTCACAGATGAGGTTGCTGAGCGCACCGAGAGCGCGCCAGATGCTCTGATTGAACTGATCAAGCTGAGCTACCGTGAACGCAAGGCCCTATCACCTGATGTGCCGGAACTTGCGGCCTCCTATGAATTGGAAAGTCGCGATACCGAATTGGGCGCACGGCTGAGAGATGCAGAGGTTGTTTCACTGGCTTTGATGGGTCGATTTGAACAGGCGTTTTTTGAGCTGGAAGAAGTCACAGATCATGATGGCCCGGCCGCCAGAGCGCGGACTATGTCTCCCTTGATGACATTGCTGACGGAGCGCGCGGATGATGTCACCTTCCTGAAATATGGATTGGTTTTTGCACAGCTCGCCACAGTAAATGAGGCAACACCCGTTGCAGATCTGATGGCTCGGCGGTTGCTTGATTTGGGTTTTGCGGAACAGGCAGAATCTATTCTGAAAAAACTGGCACTTGAGCCAGGTAACACCGAACGCCGTTTGATGACTGCTGAAATCGCTCTGGCATTGGACAAACCCAGCAATGCTCTGGTTGAACTGATGGGGCTTGAAGGCTCCAAGGCGAATAAGCTGCGTGCCGAGGCCCTGTGGCGGAACGGCGAATATAGTCGCGCCAGCGAATATATGCTGGCAGAGCAGGATCGAAATGCGGCTGCGCGCGGATTTTGGCACTCAGAAGATCGTGATGCGATGGAGACCATAATTTCAACGAGAGGTGACGAACAGCTTCCATTTGAAACTGTTGCCGGCGTCACCAGTGAGATTGAGGAAACCAGTGCGGATCCTGAAGGGTTGGAGCCTCTTGCGCATGCACGTGCCCTGGTGGAAAGCAGCATTGGTACACGCGATAGCATCATGGACCTTTTAAACCGGGTTGGTACGGTTTCCGAGACTGAAAACTAAGCGAATTCAAGCTCTTTGAATCGCTTGAAGGCCGTCATGTAAATGGCGGCCTTTGCCTGTTCTGATAACTGTTTATCAATGGTCTCGCCATAGTTTCAGAGGCGGATGAATCCGCAATTGAGCAGGCAGAATGCCGATGGAAACCAGAATTTCAGATCCGCGTAAGCGGCTGTACCCGGTGGTGAAGGTAAACTTCATCGGCATTGCGACGCTTTTATCTCTTTTCCCCCGCAAAAAGCCTGCGACATCGGGTGTTCGCTTCCCAATGTCCAGTCTGTCAACCTTTTCAAAAGGTTGGCGAAAGACTGGTGGATCTCTTGCTGATTCCCTCAAAATGCATGCCGAAAAGAAAATGCAGTGCTCTGGTCCAGAACGGTCCAGCTACCTTCGTCTGACCCGCAATGTGATTGCGCAACAACAAGAGAAACACCGTGCCTAAACTGACAGTTCAACAGCTTTTCAGCCCTACAGTGCTTTTGGCACTGGCTCTCATGGCAATCATTGTCATGATGATCTTGCCGATGCCCGCCTGGGTGCTGGATGTAGGCCTTGCGGCCTCCTTTGGCTTAGCGATCCTGATTTTTACAATCACGCTCTTTATCGAGCGGCCGTTGGATTTCTCCTCTTTTCCGACGATCCTGCTTGCTTCGCTGATGCTTCGGCTTTCGTTGAATATTTCATCGACCAAGCTCATCATCGGGCAGGGGCATACTGGCACTGATGCAGCAGGGGACGTTATTCAGGGGTTTGCCCAATTTGTTATGGGCGGCAGTGTCTTCTTGGGATTGGTGACATTTGGCGTTCTGCTGATTGTGAACTTTATGGTGATCACCAAGGGTGCGGCCCGTATGGCAGAAGTGGGTGCTCGCTTTGCTTTGGATGGGATGCCTGGCAAACAAATGGCGATCGACGCAGATATGTCCGCAGGTGCCATTGACCATGCGACTGCGCGGGACCGTCGTGAGACGGATCAGAAGGAAACCACCTTCTTCGGCTCACTGGATGGTGCGTCAAAATTCGTAAAAGGCGATGCTGTTGCCGGCCTGCTGATCACCCTGTTGAACCTGGTGGTTGGATTGGTCATGGGCGTACTTGTCCATGGTATGGAAGTTTCCGTTGCATTTGAGACCTATGCGATCCTGACCGTTGGCGACGGCCTGGTTTCCCAGATCCCTTCGGTGATCATCTCGATCGCTGCGGCATTGCTGCTGGCCCGTGGTGGGGCCACCGGGGCGACAGACATCGCGATCTTTGATCAGTTTGGCAAGCACCCAGCAGCGCTGGCAACGGTTGCAATCCTGATGGCCTTGTTTGCTCTGGTTCCTGGCCTGCCGTTCTTGCCTTTCATCGTTGGCGCAGGCGTTCTGGGCTATACGGCCTATCGGCAGCATATGCGATCCGTCGAAGAAGAAGAGAGTGCGGTCGAAGAAGAAATGGAAGAGGCTGCAAATCCGGAGCCAAGCAAAGTACTGGGTGATATTCTGGATCTGGATGACCTGCATCTGGAGTTTGCTCCGGATCTTGTCAGCATGGTGCTGGATGCGGGAACCGGGCTTGATGCGCGGATAGCCAATATGCGAACCCATGTTGCAACCAGTTTTGGCCTGATCTTGCCAGAGATCCGGTTGACGGATCAGGGTGATCTTGAACGCGGAACCTATGTAATCAAGGTGCAAGGCGTTGAGCAGGTGCGCGGTAATTTGCATCCAGACCTGGTCCTAGCACTGCTGCCAGATAATCACGACGCTTTGCCGCCGGGCACCGATGTTACAGAACCAGTTTACGGCGCGCCAGCGCGTTGGATTACCGCCAACCAGCAGGAAGAGGCCGCCTTGTCGGGGGCAACTGTTGTAACCCCACCAGAGATCTTGGCCACGCACCTGCTAGAGGTCATCAAGCTCAACTTCTCGCGGCTTTTGACCTTCAAATCCCTGCGCCGGTTGCTCAATGAGATGACAGAGCTATCCGATGCTTACAGAGCAGAAGCAAACCGTAAACTGCTTGACGATCTGATCCCCGACAAGGTGCCGATGGATACGCTGCACGCGGTGCTGCGCCTGCTTCTCGAGGAGCGTGTCTCGATCCGCAACATTCCATTGATCTTGGAATCGATCGCTGAAGCGAGGGTGCATACAACCCAGCCAGAAACGATTTGCGAACACGTTCGCCAGCGTCTGGGCTTCCAACTTGTAGCAGAAATGAAGCGGGAGGACGGAACCATTCCACTGGTGCAACTGGCCCCGGAATGGGAAGATACCTTCACCACCTACCAGGTGGATGTGAATGGTGGAAATCTGGACGTTGCCCTTCCGCCGGATATGTTCAACCGATTGGCCGAAGGGCTGAGCGAGCGATTGAACATGGTCACAGAGCAAGGTGTATTTGCTGCTGTTGTGACCTCGACCCGCCGCCGCCGCTATCTGCGTACAATTCTGAAATCGCGCGGCATAACAAATCCAGTTCTTTCCTTTGAGGAGATTGGTCTGGAAGCTCGCCCAGCTCTGGTCGGGATGGTTGCTGCATGACACTTCTGGCTTTGCCACCGGAACTCTTGGCCTTTCTAGGTGCTGGAGCCTGGCATTTTGCCATTGTTTTTCTGCGGGTTGCGGCAATGTCGTCGGTTTTGCCTGCCTTTGGGGAGCAATATGTGCCTATGCGGGTGAAGCTGGCGATTGCAATCGCCTTTACCTTTGTAGTCGCGCCTGCACTGCCCCAGATCGGCGCGCCCGATCATGTTGTTCTCTTTGGCCGTTTGGTGGTGAGTGAAGCCATTATCGGTCTCGCCCTGGGCATGGGGGTACGGCTATTCATAATGGGGCTTCAGACCGCCGGGACGATCGCTGCGCAATCAACCTCATTGTCGCAAGTTCTAGGCGGCATCGGAGCAGAAGCCATGCCAGCCATCGGTGCTGTTTTGATGGTTGGAGGCTTGGCTCTGGCGGTGATGATGGGGCTACATGTCCGCATTGCTGAGTTTTTGATCTACTCCTACCAGTTCTTCCCGGTTGGAGAGTTCCCCGCAGCTAGCATGTTTTCCAAATGGGGCGTTCACAGGATTTCGCAGAGCTTCTATATGGCTTTCACCCTTGCGGCCCCGTTTCTGGTTACCGCGGTGATTTACAACCTGACACTTGGTGTCATTAACCGCGCGATGCCGCAATTGATGGTCTTCTTTGTTGGGGCTCCGGTCATCACGCTGGGTGGCATGCTTATCCTGATGGTCGGCAGCCCGCTGATCCTGGATGTCTGGATGCGCGCATTGATGGCGTTCTTTATGAATCCGGGGGGAGGGGCGCAATGAGCCAGGATGATGACTCAGATAAGTCATTTGAGCCGACGCCACAGAAGCTCCAGAAGGCACGCGAGAAAGGTGAGGTTGCAAAATCAACCGACTTGTCCGTTGCTGCCGCCTATCTGGGTCTTGTACTCGCTTTCTATGCGGTTGGAGCCGATATGGTTGCGGGTACAGGCACAGTGCTGATGACCTTTTTTGATCAGCCAGACCGTTTGGCCCAGCAATTGTTCTACGGCGGGGGAACTGCGCCGGTAGGTGGATTGCTTACCGCGATCGCAACTCCGTTGATTCCGCTTTTCTTGATCCCTGCGGTGCTGGTTCTGCTTTCGATTTTGGGTCAGAAAGCTCTTGTCTTTGCCCCAAGTAAGCTGGAGCCGAAGCTCTCAAAAATTTCGATCATTTCGAACGCGAAAAACAAGTTGGGTCGAGCTGGTCTGTTTGAATTTGGTAAAAGCGCCTTCAAACTGACCATCTATTCGATTTGCCTTGGTGTCTATCTGACCCATCGGATGCCCGAGATGATCGCTTCTGTTGGCACAGGCGCTTTCAGCGTCATCAAGCTCCTTTCCGAATTGGGGATGGAGTTCTTGGTCATCGCCCTGTTGGTCTCTTTGCCGATCGGAGTTGTGGATGCGGTATTCCAGCATGCGGAACATCGGCGCAAGAATATGATGTCGCGGAAAGAAATCCAGGATGAGCAAAAGAACAGCGAAGGCGATCCGCATATGAAGGCAAAGCGCCGTCAAAAGGCTCAGGCTATCGCCCTGGGACAGATGATGGGTGCTGTGCCTGATGCAAGCGTCGTTGTTGTGAACCCAACCCATTACGCGGTTGCACTGAAATGGGAAGGCGGGGCCGGAACCGCCCCGATCTGTGTGGCAAAAGGGGTTGATGAGGTGGCGGCAGCAATCCGCCAAGTTGCAAATGAAAACGCTGTGCCCATTCACAGCGATCCGCCAACGGCCCGCGCACTCTATGCGACGATCGAGATTGGCGAAGAAGTTATGGAAGAACACTACGCACCTGTGGCGGCGGCGATTCGCTTTGCCGAAGAAATGCGTGAAAGAGCGAAGGGAGGCGTCTGATGAAGCAAAAAATGGCGATGCTCAAACAAATGGCAGCGGTCACTGAGGCCCAGTACCTGCGTGAACATGCGCGTATCAAGCCGGTCCTGGATCACGAAGCCAGATTGCGCGGACAGATCCAGAAACTCTCGGATCAAGTCCAACAAAGCCGTGCAGAGACAGACGATGATCTGCGAATGCGCGCTTTGGGTGCGGACCTGTTGTGGGAGGGCTGGCATCAACGAACGCGCAAACAGCTCAACATGGAACTTGCCCAGGTCACCGCAAAGAAGCTGATGGCGATGGACCGGCTACGCCGAACTTTTGGTCGGAAAACCGCAGTTTCAGATATGGCAAAGACGGAACAGACGCGTCTGAAAGCCGCCAAGGCCAAAGCTCTTACAGACCGATTGCTGCAACAATAAAACCGCATGTAGTTCCGAATGCTCAAGACGAGCGCGATCCCCACCTGGGATACTCTTGAACACCACAAAAACAGGCGGGTTCGCCTACTGGCATTCGCTGGTTCAAGCTCACGGCGAACCAATTGTGCAGGGTAGTGAACAACAGCCCTATGACAGTTCTGCTCATTTGAACCGTAGGTATTCATCTGACCAACAAAACAGACCGGCTCCTGTTGGGGCCGGTCTTTTAGTATTGGGTAGAGTATTTTGTTTCAGACGTCCTGTCTGGAAATCTCGATGATCAACACGTCATAGATGCCCTTACCAATATCTCTTTGAGCCGCCTCGCGCAGAGCGGTGCGAAGGGGGTCAAGCACATCCGAACGCGTGAAGGCACCGCGGAAACCGCCCATGTTGGCGTGATCAAACAACACTTGCAGAAAGGCGTCTCTCAGCTTTGGTTCATAGGTGTGGATCCGCTCACTTAACCCCTTTCGAACTTCTAGCGATAGGGAGATCACAACAAGCGAAGACAGAGTTTCTTTTTCAACGACTGGAACAACAAATTGGTTGGCGATCTTGACGTATTCGCGCTCTTGTTCCGGAGGAAGATCTTCAAGCGCGACGTGATTGTCATCGGAGCTGTCCATTTCCATGTCCATATCGTCACCCATATCGTCAGAGTGATCTGAACTGGCAGCCGCCACTTCAGGTGGTGGCGCTGGGGCAGGGGCCAGCATGATGCCGGCTCCGATCCCGGCACCGGTGCCGATGACAAGCAGGATAACGGGGAGTAGTTTGGCGATCATGGCTTACCTCAGAATGGTAGGATCGCGTCCAGCACTTGCTGGCCGTATCTTGGTTGTTGAACGTCGGTGATTTGACCGCGACCACCATAGGAGACACGCGCAGAGGCGATCTTGTCATAGGTGATTTCGTTTTTACGGCTTATGTCCTGCGGCCGTACGTAGCCAGAAACCAAGAGTTCACGTAGTTCAAAGTTCACCCGCAGCTCCTGCGATCCGCTGATGGCTAAAACACCGTTAGGCAGAATATCTACAACGGTTGCCGCGACCTTGAGTTCAAGCTTTTCGCTGCGTTTTACCGAACCGTTGCCACGTGAGGTCGAGGCACCGCCCAGATCAACAGCGGTAGCGGCTGAGGCTCCTGTCGGGAGGTGCTCATCCAGACGCTGTGGGAGACCCAATAGCTGTGGCATATTCAGGCTCTCTGAACTTGATCGGGATCGGCTGGTGTCATTGGAGATTTCGGCCTCCTCATCGATCTCAATCACAACGGTAAGGATATCGCCCTTGTTCATGGCGCGCCGATCACCCAACAGGGATTGCTGTGAACCGCTCCAGAGAGAGGCGTTGTCAACGGGTCGTTGGCTTTGGACCTGGTGTGGGAGACCTTGCCAAAGCATCGCAACATGTTCTTGCGTTTCATTCGCCGGGGTAAAGCTGGGCGGCTTGCCCAGGTGATCCATACGGTTGCAGGCACCTAGTACAAACAGACCTGCAATCAGTCCTGTGGTGAAAAGAGTTTTCATTTTCATTATCTTACCTCTACGGACCCGTCAGCATTGATACGGCCAGTCACTGTTGATCTTGATGCTAGGTTCATGACTTTGATGATTTCACCTTCCGAACCGCGCCCTAGAGAGCGGCCCTCGGTGATGATGGTTAGCCCCCCTTGCCGATAGGCGAGCGTGACCAGATCGTTGCGATCGACGATTGCTGGTGGGCCGATGTCGCCGGCACGCATAGGGCGGCCCGGATAAAGAGCCACGCGTGCCTCCATTCCCACCACCACATTTGCATCCGACAGAGCACCAGGCAGGTTGACCTTTTTGAACGTCAGATCGGTTGCCTGGATAATTTCCTTGGCACGAATGGTACGCAGAGGCACCAGAATATCGGCCAGAGCGCTTTGTGCTGTCACAGCGATGAGGAAGGCGAGAAGGTGTTTCATCAGCGTACCTGAGTGGTTGCGCCCATCATCTGATCAACAGCTGAGATGACTTTGGCGTTCATTTCATACCCGCGCTGGGCCTCGATCAGCTCGGTGACCTCGCGGACCGAATCAACGGAGCTTCCCTCTAGGTATCCCTGCCGAAGGCTGCCCAGGCCGTCCTCTCCAGCGGTGGAGGTATTGGCGGCCCCCGACGCTTCTGTTGCGATGAAGAGGTTGCTACCAAGGGCTTCTAGGCCTTTGGGGTTGGTGAAGCCTGCGAGATTGAATTGACCCAACAGCTGACCTGCGGTTGATTCGTCAAAATAGGCGTAGACTTCGCCCTCAGGGTTGATCGAGATGCTTAGGGCATCGTTTGGAATGGTGATTTCAGGAGAGACCGGATAGCCGTCAGAGGTGACAATCAGGCCTTCGGCCGAGCGTTTCAACGCACCGTCGCGTGTATAGGCGCTTTGCCCAGAAGGCAGTGTGACCTCCAGATAGCCCTTGCCCTCAATGGCAACATCAAGATCGCTATTGGTCTGTTTCAGCGCCCCTTGGTTCAGATGCACTGAGATCGCAGCGGGACGCACACCCAGACCGACCTGCACACCGGTTGGCAGCACAGTCCCGTCAGAGGCATTGATTGTGCCGGCCCGGCTGACCTGCTGATAATGCAGGTCGGCGAATTCCGCACGACGCGCATTATAGGCCGTGGTGTTCATGTTCGCGAGGTTGTTGGAAATGGTTTCAACACGCAGTTGCTGGGCGCTCATGCCGGTCGCGGCGATTTTCAGGGCACGCATTGGGTTTCTCCTACGACTTAATCAGATTCTTGATGGCATCACGAATGCGCCGGTCTTCTGTTTCCAGAAAGCTCTGGCCCATTTCATAGGCCCGCTGGATTTCGATCATGCGGGTTACCTGACCGATGGCATTGACATTCGAGCCCTCGGTATAGCCCTGCAGCATGGCGACATTCTCAGCCGGGTCGATGTCCCCTTCTACGCGGAACATGACGCCATCCTCGCGAACCATTGTGTTCTTATCAGCAGGGCGGAACAGGCCAATTTGTCCGATGGAGTTTCCATCTGCGGTGATGGTCCCATCCGCGCCAACCTCGATGGATTGGGCGCTGCCTGGAACAAAGACAGGAGAGCCGCCCGCGTCCATGACGCGATAGCCATCCATGGTAACCAGGTCACCTTCGGCATTGGGAGAAAAGGCACCAGCACGCGTCAGGCGTTCTCCCATCGGTGTTTCCACCATGAAGAACCCTTCGCCCTCAATCGCAAAATCAAAGGTGCCGCCAGTTTTGGTCAACTGACCTTGTTCCAGCGAAGTGTTGTAAATGTTGGCGCGTGACATCGACAGAGACTGCTGCCCTGGTGACGACTGCACATATTCAGAAAAAATAAGGCCCTCTGACCGGTAGCCAGTGGTTGCGGAGTTGGCAATATTGTTTGCCACGACGCGCATTTCGCGCATCAAGCCGCTTTGGCGGGACAGGGTGGTATAGCTCGTAGCACCCATCAGGAGCCTCCAGCAATCAAGGGAATCACATGGCCGTCAAAAAAGGCCACAAGGGTCTGGGTCATGAAGCCCATGGTCATCCAGAACACGACAACAATCGCGGCCAGCTTTGGCACGAAAGTAAGAGACATTTCCTGAACGGAAGTCAGGGCCTGAAACAGGCCGACGGCCAATCCGACCACCAAAGCAACGGTCAGAATGGGGGTGGACATTGTCACGGCAGTCCAGAGTGCTTGCCGCAGGGTGTCGTAGAATTGGCCTTCAGTCATCATGGCTTAGACCGGCATCCTCAGGATTTCCTGGTAGGCTTCAACAACCTTGTTGCGTACGGTCACTGCGGTTTCTACGGCGAGCTCGGTTTGTGCCAGAGCCTGAACCAAAGCATGTGGGTCGCTGGAGCTGGTCATGGACTGAACCGCGGTGGTCTCAGTTGCGCGCAAAGTGTTGGCGAACTGGGCAAAGCTTGACTTCAGTTGATCGCCGGCACTGGGACCGTTGAAATCCGGATCAACTTTGGTAGCGGGGCGGGCCGCCGTATAGCCGCTGGCGGCTGAAGTAACAGAGCGAATATCCATTCTGGATCTCCTCGAGGTTGGTTTAGCGTCTCAGCAGGTCCATCAAAGATGCGGACATGCTGCGGGTTTGTTCGAACATTTTGAGGTTGGCGTCATAGCTGCGCTGCGCTTCGCGGGCATCAGCGATCTCGATCATCAGATCGACGTTTGAGCCTTCGTAGTGACCGGTGTCATCCGCCATCGGATGCGTTGGGTCGTAGATGTTGGTCAGTTCGGTGCGGTCAAGCGTAACGCGACCGGTCTCTACCTTTTCGGCGTCGTTCTGCAATTCGCGTACCGCCAGGAAAGGCACTGTTTTGCGGCGATACCCTGGCGTGTCTGCGTTGGAGATGTTTTCCGAAACATGGCGCAGGCGTTTGGCCTGTGCTTTCAGGCCGCTGGCCGTAACATTCAGGGAGTTTGCAAATTCACTCATCGGTCAGACCTCCTTATGCCTTGCCCAGGCTTGCGCGCAGAATGTTCATCGAGGATTTGTAAACCGCGAGGGCGCGTTTGTGCTGTCTTTGCACTTCGACGCCTTTGAGCATCTCCAATTCCAGTGAGACGGAGTTGTTGTTGGGATCACTGCCTTCCTTGGAACGCGAAACCGCCCAATCCAGATCACTACCAACCGCGCCATTCAGGTGATTGGACCGAGAGGCAATCATTTCACCAGGGCGAGTACCGGAGGCATAGATCTCTTTAAAGGGTTTGATGTCCTTGGCGTGATAGCCAGGGGTATCCGCATTGGCGATGTTCTCAGACACCAGTGCCTGGCGTTTCCCTGCATGGGTCGCCATGGAATATGCGATTTTGAAAACATTCAGTTCCGTAAACATCGGGGCTTCTCCCTCGAGCGATTTCAATCAAGGCTTAACCCTGATTCCTTTAGAAATTGTTTTCAGAAGCTAAGTGGAGGCCTTAGGCCATGATTGCAGAGCTGAAAGCTTTGACGGAACAAATCGCCGGCAGGAAGTTGGTTACACAGATGGGGCGCGTCACAGGAATTACCGGTGGGGAAATAGAAATATCGGGGCTGGAAAAACATGCCCGGATCGGAGATCGGCTGGTTTTGCAGCGCGGTCCAAAGGACCACCTTCACGGTGAAGTTCTGAAAATAGATGTAAGTAAAATCAGCATGTTGCCAGATCGAGCGCCAGATCGCGTTGCGATTGGAGATCGGGTCTTGTTGCATCCTGCCGCAGATTTTGCGCCTTCTGACAATTGGGTCGGACGGGTGATTGATCCATTTGGTGAACCACTAGATGGGCGCCCCATGTTGCGCGGAAGTGAGGCACGAGACTTGATGGCGCCACCACCCAAAGCGGCAGGACGGCGCCAAATGGGTGCCCGGCTTGCGACGGGGCTGTCAGTTCTCAATACGATTCTCCCGGTCGTTCAGGGACAAAGGGTCGGTCTTTTTGCAGGTTCGGGTGTTGGTAAATCGACTTTGTTGGCTAAACTTGCGCAATCGATGGAGGCCGACGTTGTTGTTATGGCCCTTATTGGTGAGCGCGGGCGAGAGGTGAATCACTTTGTTGAAGAGGTTCTCGGTCCAGAAGGGATGAAACGCGCGATCGTGGTTGCAGCAACCTCTGACCAATCCGCGCTGGTACGCCGACGCTGTGCCTGGTCTGCCATGACCATCGCAGAACATTTTCGCGATCAGGGTAAGAATGTGCTCTTTATGGCAGATTCTGTGACACGTTTTGCCGAAGCGCACAGAGAGATTGCGGCAGCATCGGGTGAGGCGCCGGCCCTGCGGGGTTATCCGCCTTCCGTCACCCCCCTGATCACGGGTCTCTGCGAGAGAGCAGGCCCCGGCGCAGAGGGGCATGGAGATATCACAGCGGTCTTCAGCGTCCTTGTGGCGGGGTCGGACATGGAGGAACCCATTGCAGACATTCTGAGAGGGGTGCTGGATGGACATATTGTTCTTAATCGCGAAATTGCCGAACGCGGACGATTCCCGGCGATTGATGTATCTCGCTCCGTTTCGCGTAGCCTTCCAGCTGCAGCGACGGATGACGAAAACGCGATGATCCTAGAGGTGCGAAAATACCTTGGTTCATATGAGCAATCCGAAGTGATGATCCGCGCTGGCCTCTATTCTGAAGGCAACGATTTGGTGCTGGATCAGGCGGTGAAGCTCTGGCCAGAACTGGACAGTTTCTTTGGCAAAGAAGACGCGCAGGGAATTTCAAACAGCTTTGGCAAGCTGCAATTGTTGCTTCGGCGGGCAGGTAAGAAACGCTGATCTCTGAGCTGAGAGTTCTAGAAAGAAGATATGAAAAAGGTGCTGACCGGAATACGGTGAGCACCTTTTTCATATCCTACCCAAGCGGATAGCTGCTAAAACTCCGAAAGGATCAGCTTTGCAACAATAACAACGCCGCGCTTGATCCAGAAATGGATGCATTGAATGCAGCGATTTCTGAACGCGCCAGATAGGTGCTGATGAGGTTGCTCATCTTTTCAGGGTCACTGAATTCTGAAAGGTCATCCGATCCAAAGAACCTTTCCGAAGCTTCACGAAAAATTTTGACCTGCTGATCAACATCAACCTGGCCAATGCTGTCCGGTAGACCCAAGGCCGTTTGCATCATCGAATGTAACTGGGGCTGGCCAATAATGTTGTACCATTGCGTATTGATGGAAGGTGTTTCACCATCCTCACCTTCAGCAACCAGAGGAACCAATTCGCGTTCCGCATAAAGTGCTACACGCAAAGTCTGTTCCTGATTGCCGACAGCGGTCTCGAAGGACTGAGTTTTATTGGTGAAAACCACGTCTTTCATGGCTTCCAGATCGCCGGTCTTGCGGGATTCACCTGGGCCAAAACCAAAAGCATCGGTAAATGAAACCCAGCGATCATCGCCCAAGCGGGTCGCTAGGGCATCATCCGCAGAAGAGCCCTCTTCCAGCACCTTTTGCACAAGGGCTTTCATGTCGATCTGATCTTCCAGGCCAAAGGCACCAAGCGCTACAGAAAGAAGTCGCCTGTCCTTGATCAGATCTTCTGCGGTTTCTACCTTCCCAATATTTTCAAGAAAGTAGTCACTCTCCCGTTCTATGGCGGCGCCACTGGAGAAGACCTCAAACTGGCGGTCATAGGTGGATTGGAGAAAATTCCAACCCGGGATGCCGCCGCCCAGAAGGATCGGATCGAAACTCATGACGGTCTGATTGCCATCAAGCGTTCCTCACGTGGCAAAAGGGCACGCAGAGCCTTGAGGCACCGGTAATGATTATCATTGATAAGCGCATCGGTCGCTTCGGCCAGATTGGCGCGGCTGTCGGGATCCACAAAGATCTGGCTCAGCTCTTCGATGTTGCGCAGCATTGGCATGCGATTTTCTTCGGGGTCGCTGTCGCCAGTCAAGATCAACTGTGCCGCATAGCAGACCCGACGGACAGGGGTGTTGGCTTCTTCGGGGTGAATTGCATCACGCAGCCGAAGGATGTGCGCATCGGGTGTCACAATAGACAACCTGCTGCGTCGGTCGCCATTTTCGATGACAGCCCCATTGACGAGAACGCGTTCTTTTGGGGCGAGTTTTAGGACCAGGCCGCTCATATTCAGGATGCTCCGCTGCGGAGGCCACGCATAATGGCCGTATTGATTTCAACCAGAGGCTTTATCCCCGCTTTTCGGGAGAGCACTTTGCTGGTGTGTTGACGAGTAAATTCCGCTAGGTAAAGGAGGTTCGTTTTCACTTCTTGCGGCAATTGATTTTCTTTAGCTAACAAATCGACTTCGAAGATGTTCCACATCTTGCGGTTTGTATGCAAAGCACTTGCCAGAACTTTGAAGCCTTCCGGTCCGGATTTGGCATTTGCAACCTTATGCGCTGCAAGCAGTTTGTGCGTCGCGCGGGCTACAACCTCATACTCATTATCTTTGGTTGTTCGAGTCGGGGCCTTCGCCGCGGAATAGGCACTCTTCGCTTTCAGAAGGGCATTCACGTGTTTTCCTAACGTATTATTTCTTCAGATTCTCTGAGAGAGGTGTCCAGGGCGCATCAATATATGCGCCCTGGATCAAGTGCTTTAGCGGAACAGCTGCTGCAGGGTCGACGGTGCCGAGTTGGCAATTGTCAACGCTTGGACGCCGAGCTGCTGCTGTGTCTGTAGGGCTTTAAGTCGAGCGGATGCTTCTTCCATATTGGTGTCCACGAGGGAGCCAATACCGGATTTCATTGCATCGGTGACTTTGCTTACAAACTCGGATTGCTTTTCAATCCGCGATGCCGAGGCACCCAGTGCCGCTGCACCATCAACAGCAACCTGGATCAGTTGTTCGATTTCGGAGATCGAACCTTCAGCAGCAGTTGCAGAGCTGACGTCAACGTTTGCCAGGGTCAAGGTCGCTTCAAAATCCACGGACGAAACGGTGATGTTCGAAGAAGTCACAGCACCGGTGGAGTCACGGTCAATTGAAGACAGAACGGTGATATCACCACCTGCGGTGTTCAACAGGTTGGCACCGTTGAACTGAGAAGCACCGATAACAGAGGTGATCTGGTCTTTCAGCGACTGAACATCTGCGTTCAGCTTATCGTGATCGACGTTTTCACCAGTTGCAGCAACAACTTTTTCCTTCATTTCTTTCAGAAGGTCGGTGATCTGCTCAGCGCCAGCTGTCGCAACAGCCACGGTTGATTCACCCAGCGACAGAGAGTCGGAGACAGCGTTGAAGCCTGAGACATCCGATTCCATAACCTTGGAAATCGCCCAGATGGCTGAGTTGTCTTTGGCGTTGGCAACCTCTTTACCAGTGGAAATCTGGTTCTGGGTCTCGGTCAGGTTGTTGTTGATGCTCTGCAGGGTCTGCAGGGCCACCATTGCACCATTATTTGTCAGAATGCTGGTCATTGCGTATATTCCTTTAGCGTTTTGAGGCGCTTTGGCCTCGGTTTTTCCCGGCCCCGAAGGGCAATCTGTGACGTCTTTCTGACAGTGCGTTCCGCCTCTTGAGCTTTCGCGCCACCTCGGCTTTGTGAGATGCAGAGGCAGATTGCGATCAAAGGTGCTAAGGGATTGCTAATGCGCCACTGCGGGTTCTCTAGAATTTTTCCTAAATTGCATCTTGCTCTTAGGAGCGCTTTTCCAGGCGGGTACCGCTAAGGGTTCCATAGCGAGACCGGCGGCCTGTGCGGTCATAGACATCCAGGCCCTTTCTCACTTTGCGCAATTCGGCCATGCGAGTTGCGACACTGCGAATGCCGTCCATGGCGCTGTTCAGAAGTTCTTGGTTGCGGGAGACTTTGGTCTGGACCTTATTCAGTTCTTTTCGCTCGAGATCATCAATTGCATTCAGTTGCTCGATTATGCGCTCTTTACGTGTCACCAATGATTCGATCTTTTCGAGTTCCCCGCGCACCAGGGCGCTGCGTTCTTCGTCCAGAATCTCATCCAGCTCATCTATAAGTGCCTGTGGTTCATGTTTACTCATCGCTCGATTCCTTCAGCGCGTTGTAGAGTGATTCGGCGAGGCCAATGCCGCCTGCCTCGGTGATTTGTTCGGCCTGAGCCCGGACAAGAAAGCTTCCAAACTGGTCTTCGCCCGCGCCGCCACCGCCAAGACCTTCCCGGCTTTTCCCAAGCCCGGCTGACTTCAACATTTCCGTAAGGAAAGAAGCCTCTAGCTGCTTTGCGGCTTCCCGGAGGGGATCTTTAGGAAGGGGAGGCTGAGCGGTTCCAGACGTTGGAAACGCTTGCGGTGATATGGTCGATAAACCAGGCATTCTGCACTTCTCCAAAATGTCTTCAGCGATTTGCTTCGATTTTTCGGAGATTGCATCAGGAGCGGTTAAAATTACCGTAACCGCTTTATTCTATGACTATTGGCATCAAGATAGAATGTCTGGAATAAAATGCTAACGAAAGTTCTCTTTGGGCAAGCGCATCCCAGCGTCCAAGAAATGCCCACCCCAATCGCGAAAGAAGGATCTTCGCGGGATCGGGGACCCAAATTCTCTGATTTCGTCAACGGCGGCCGTTCACAAAATGATTATGCGGTCCGACAAAAGAGGTATGAGGCGAACTCCGCATCGAGGAAAAGCGATCAGGGCGCCCCTGAGAGGAGCTCTGCTGTTTCCGGTTCGACTAAAAATTCGGGCAAGAACGGATCGATAGAATCTGACCAGAACCCTGCTTCTTCTCGGAAAACATCGAGCCAAGATGATGTTTCTGATCAGAGCCTTAGAGGAGCGCAGGGGCCTTCTGATGATGCCGCTACGGAAGTAGAAGAGGGCGCGAGCCCTGTGCGGCAAACTCCGGATGGACAAGTCCAAGAAGGTGAAGCAATCGCTCATAACGCAATGGGGTCGCCGATTGAGGCGACTGTCAGCGAACAGAAGCAGGCCACATCCGTAACTTTGTCAACCGTGGCGCCTGATGGAAAAACCGATCCCAGCGTCGGGGATGACGCTGAAATTCCTAAAACAACCGGGTCTGCTTCATCTGTGGCTGGGGCAGCAGGCCCTGTCGATGCCGGTTTGATTGATTCGGAGATGGGACCGGAAGAAAGGGATGAGCTTCTGCCTACGAGAAACGCTAAGAAGCAAATCCCGGGCAAAGAAGCGTTCCCTGCTGATCGGCCCACACCGGTAGAAGCAAGCGCGCAGAAACAAGGTGAAGCAGGTCGAAACCTGGATTTGCGATCTGCGAGTATCGTTCAACAACAAGAAACCGCCCTTGCTGGGAAAGAAGGAAACCTCAAAAGTGAGGAGATAGCTTCAGAACTGGCAGGCGCGAAAACTCAAAAAGGTGGAAATGGTCAGGCTCAGCTCACCGCTTTGGCGGGGCAAAGCGCATCGGGTCAGTCCAGAATGGTGGCTGGACAGGGACAACAGAACCTGACTGGGGAAGCAGCCGATGCCATGGAACAGGCAGTGAAAGAGGCGATCAAGTCGCAGAACCAATCTGGTGAAACGACTTTGACCTCTGAAAGCGTGGAGACTGGCAAAGCCGCCGCAAACTCATCAGTTTCGTCCTTGGCTTTGGCTGGTCAGGTTCCGGCCCCCCGTACAGAAAACGCCCTAGGCCGACGTGCAGAAGCGCGTTTACGTGAAGCAGCGGATGCGGCAAGCACATCTGCCGCAAATGCGTCACGTGCGTTGAACGCAAAATCGGCAGCAGCGGTTACAGCGCAAAACCTGTTCTCGGCGCAAGCCCTAGGCCAGGAACTGGCCTCGCAGGTAGCGGTGCAAGGCGATGCAAATCCCGCCGTTGGTGACTTGCCGATGGACCGTCCGGGCCTATCGCAATTGTTGACCGAGGCGGCCTTCCAACCCGGCACCGTGCATCGTCCTGAGACGCCGCGCATGATTGCAATGCAGCTGGCTCAGGCGTTTGTCACCAAGGGTGAGCGCAACATTGATGTCGCATTGAACCCGGAAGAGCTGGGTCGTGTGAAGATGCGTGTTTCCACCAGTGAGGCCGGTATCACTGTCGTGATCCAGGCAGAGCGACCTGAAACCAATGACTTGATGCGACGCCACATCAATGAGCTCGCAGAAGAGTTCAAGCAGATGGGTTTCGAAAACATCTCTTTCCAATTCGGTGGCGAGAATGCCTTTGGCAGCCAGACGGGTGGTGGGGAGAGCAACAATTCACAAGCGCCGGGTACGAGTACTGGCACCATAGATGATGCGGATGCGGCTTTGGTTGCAGAAGCGCAGGTTCAACAACTCCGGCTTGGAAGTGCCGGAGTCGATATGAGGGTTTAGAACATGACGTCCGAAGTCTCTTCTGTATTCACGCCCACTTCAACAGGTGCAAATAGCAGTCCCGCCAGCACGGGTGGGACCAATCTAACCTCGGATTTTGATACCTTTATCAAACTTCTTACGGCGCAGGCCCAGTATCAGGATCCGCTCGAGCCTATGGACAATACAGAATATGCCTCTCAACTGGCAGAATTCTCCATGGTGGAGCAGCAGGTTCTGACCAATACAAACCTAAGTACGGTGCATGAGCAGTTGGGGCTGGGCAATATGGCCTCGCTGACCGGTTGGGTTGGCATGGAGGTGCGCGCACCTGCACCTGCTCAGTTTGATGGAACCAATCCGGTGAATGTTGCGCCAAATCCTGCAGCAAGAGCGGATGAGGTGAACCTCATTGTACGCGATAGCGATGGGAATGAGGTCAATCGTATTTCCCTGCCTATTTCAGCGGATCCCTATAATTGGGATGGTACCAACCAAGAGGGCGATACCGTTGCCCCTGGCGCATACACTTTCATCGTGGAAAGCAAAATCGATGGTGAGGTTGTTCTTGCCGAGACCGCAGAAGTCTATACCGATGTGACAGAGACACGTATGCAGGGTAGCGATGTGGTGCTGATTACTGAGACCGGTACTGCAATTCTGGCCTCTAGTGTGACAGCTCTGCGGGACCCAAATACAGAGGAAGCTTGACCTCGGATAGCGGCTCGCCCATTTCTTCTGGGGTCTTTTTGATCAGACGTCAGACCATGGAGTAAGCGATCCTGTCAGTCATGGACAAAGATTTTGACCAGCGGTTTTTTCAATCGCTCAGGGCGCAGGGGCTGAATGTCCCTGCGCCTCAACCTTTGTTGGGCGGGCGGTCAAACCTGGTCTGGCGGGCTGGGGATCTGGTCATAAAACTATATCTGCGTCGGGTGGAAAACCCGCTGTTTGACAATGATCCAACACGGGAGTTCGCAGCGTTGGAGGCCCTGTCCGGTACTGGCATGGTCCCCTCTGCCCATCGCAGAGGAGAATTTGAGGGACGCCACTGGCTCACCTATGGCCATATCACAGGCAAACCCTGGCAGGAAAACCCGGCACAGGTTGCGCAGCTCTTAGGCCGTTTGCATGATCAACCGGTTTTCAAGAAACTTCCAAAAGGCCGAAATGGCAGTATGGCTCTGAAGGCGCAAACCAGGGATATCCTCGACTTCTGTTCGTCACAGTTTGAGCAGGTGGCAGAGTTAAACAGCCTCTGCCCCAGATCTCACGTGGCGCCCACGAAACAGGAATGTTTGATTCATGGCGATCCGGTTCCTGGCAACCTTGTGGCGCATGATGGCACATTGACCTTGATTGATTGGCAATGCCCGCAACATGGTGACCCAGCCGAAGACCTTGCGCTGTTCCTCTCTCCAGCGATGCAGTTTTTGTATCGCGGAGTGGTTCTAAGCGAGGAGGAGGAAACGAGCTTTCTACAGGCCTATCCAGACCCTCAGGTGACTGAGCGATATCAGGATCTAAAACCCTGGTTTCATTGGCGTATGGCCAGCTACGCTCTCTGGCGCTGCCAGGCAGGAGAAGCGCGGGACCATGTGGCCTATGACCTTGAAAAGGCAGCGTTGGTTCAGTCCATCAGACCCAGCAGCGCATAGGCCGGCGGCATCAGGGCCCGGCGCCAGCGCCCCAGGGGGAACTTGTCCATTTTCTGCATAACTTGCGAGTAAGGCAGTTCCGGCTGCCGCCCCTGTGCCAAATCCGCCAGCAGGCGACCGCTATAACTGCCCATAGCGACGCCGTTTCCGTGATAACACAGCCCGGCGAGCATACCTGGTTGACCGGGCACCGGCCCTGCATAGGGTGTGAGGTTGCGCGACAGGCAGACCATGCCGGACCAGATATGGGTGCTTTGCACATGGCGCCAGCGCGGGAACAGGGCCTCGAAGTCCCGGCGCAGCTTGATCCGGATGCCTTCTTCGGCGCTGGGCGAGGATAACAGCCCGCCGCGCATTCCAAAGAGGAAGCGCCGGTCCGGCATCAGGCGGAAGTAATGCAGCAAATTGCGGCTGTCATAGGCCATCTGGTCACTGAACCAGCCCTGTTCCTGCAGCTCCGCCTCGCTGAGGGGGCGGGTCACCATGGCGGTGGATTGCGTGGGCATATAGCGCGCCGCAAGCCAGCCAGGCAGATCCTCTGAGGAGTAGCCATTGGTGGCGATGAGAACTTGGCTGCAGCGGATCATCCCCTTGGGTGTCTGCACCGCAAAGCCGCTGCCGTTCCGGGTGATTTGGGTGGCCGGGCTGTTCTGGAACAGCTTTACACCAGCGGCCAGCGTCGCTTTTGCCAGCCCGAATAGATACTTGCGTGGATTGAGGGCAAAGCCGACGGGTGTTGTGAGCGCCCCGTGGAAATTGCCGTTCAGCCCGGCCTCGGCCAGCTGTGATTTGCTGAGGAAATCGGGTTCTTCTCCACCGGCTGCCAGGGCCTCGGCCTCGGCCTGCATCCTGCGCAGGGCGCGGGGGCTATGGGCCAGGCGGGTCTCGCCCTTGGAATGGGTGTCTGCATCGATGCCGTGTTTTTCCAACAGGCCAGCCACCAGGTTCACGGCGGCTTCTTCGCCGGCCTCATAGGTCTCGGTAGCCGCGGTTCCGAATTTGCGGCGCATGGCTGCGCTGGAGAGTTTGCTACCCCCCAGACAGCAAAACCCGCCATTGCGGCCAGAGGCGCCCCAGCCGGGCGTCTCCGCTTCCAGCACTGTGACTTCAGCGCCCGCCTCGGCGAGGTGCAGCGCCGCAGAAAGCCCGGTAAATCCGCCGCCGATCACTGCAACATCCGCCTGGGCATCGCCAGCCTGCTGAGGCCAGATTGGTGCCTCTATGGTCTCGTCCCACCAGCAATTGCTGCGCGGGCCGGGACCATAGGCGTAGTCAGAGTAGATCCGCTGCATCAGGTCCGCGCGGCGGCTTGCTCGTCACGCTTCTGCCTGACCATCTGCCGTTTGGTCACCAGGGAGGCGGTGATTACGCCCACGGTGACGATTGCGATCATCAGGGTCGATAACGCGTTGATCTCGGGGCTGACACCCAAACGCACCGCCGAAAAGATCTTGATCGGCAGTGTGGTGGCTGAGGGGCCAGAAGTGAAGGAGGCAATCACCAGATCGTCCAGTGACAGTGTAAAGGCCAGGAGCCAGCCGGAAATCACCGCGGGCGCGATGATCGGCAGGGTCACCAGGCGGAAGGCCTCTGACGGCGAACATCCCAGATCCAGTGCCGCTTCCTCCAGGGATTTGTCAAAGGTGACCAACCGCGAAGACACCACCACCGAGACATAACACATGGAGAATGTGGTATGGGCCAGCACAATGGTCATCACGCCGCGGTCCAGCCCGATGCCGATGAACAGCAGAAGCAACGACAACCCGGTGATCACCTCTGGCATCACCAGAGGCGCGTAGATCATGCCGGAAAACAGCGTGCGTCCCATGAAGCGGCCACCGCGCACCAGCACATAGGCCGCCATGGTGCCTAAAACGGTGGCGATGGTCGAGGACATCACCGCCACCTTGACGGTGACCCAGGCGGCATTGAGGAAGGCCTCATTCTGCAGCAGCTCACCGTACCATTTGGTCGAGAACCCCGCCCAGACGGTGACCAGCTTGCTTTCGTTGAAGCTGAAGATCACCAGGATCACCATGGGTATATAGAGGAAGGCAAAACCAAGGGTCAGGGAGACGGCGTTGAACCAGCTCATTCGGGTCATTGTTCTGCCTCCTGCTGTTTCTGTTGGTTGCGCTGGAACAGCACAATCGGAATGACAAGGATAAGAAGAAGGACAACGGCCACCGCAGAGGCAACTGGCCAGTCACGGTTGGAGAAGAATTCTTCCCACAGGACCTTACCGATCATCAAAGTGCTGGATCCGCCCAAGAGTGAGGGGATCACGAATTCACCCAAGACTGGAATGAACACCAGGAAACTACCCGCGATGATTCCAGGACGCGACAGCGGGATGGTCACAAGCCAAAAGGCTGTTAGCCGCGAGCAGCCCAGATCCTCTGCCGCTTCGATCAGCGATCCGTCCAGGCGTTCAAGTGCGCTATAGATCGGCAGGATCATGAAAGGCAGATAGGTATAGACGATGCCGATATAGACGGCGCTATTGGTGTTGAGGATGGTCAGCGGCTCCGAGATCACCCCGGTCCAGAGCAGGAACTGATTGAGGAAACCCTCGTTCGAGAGGATCCCCATCCAGGCGTAGACGCGGATCAGGAAAGAGGTCCAGAACGGCAGTATCACCAGCATCATCAAGGTCGGGCGCCACTCCTGCGGCGCGCGCGCCATGCCATAGGCCATCGGGTAGCCAACCAGCAGGGTGAAGAAGGTCGAGATAAGGGCAATCTTGAGCGAACTCAGATAGGCCTTCCAGTAGAGGTCATCTTCGGTAAGCCAGGTGAAATTCTCAAAATCCAGCTCCGACAGGAAGGCGCCGATCCCCGTGGCCCAATCGAATTGAGGCATATAGGGCGGCCGCGCCAGGGCCACATCGGAGAGCGAGATCTTCAGGACGATGACAAAGGGCACCAAGAAGAGCGCCAGAAGCCAGAGATAAGGGACTGAGATCAGGAAAAAGCGGCGCATCATTCAGCCAAGAGAACGCCTGCCGTGGCGGTCCAGGACAGCCAGACAGTGTCTTCCCATGTGAATGCACGGCGGGAGATGCGGCGGGTATTGGCGCTTTGCGCTTTGATTACCGCACCAGAGGGCAGCTCAACGTGATAGGTCGAGATATTGCCGAGATAGGCGATGTCCAGGATCTTGCCCTGGACCGCATTGTCCACCCCTTCGGGCTTTTCTGAGTTGATCGTCACCTTTTCCGGACGGATCGCCAGGTGGCATTTCTGCCCGTCGGAGAAGGGAGCGGGGGACTGAACGTTGAGAGGCGCCTGGCCCTCTTTCCAAGTGAGCGAATAGCTCTCTTCCCCGTTGGGGGTGACGACACCATCAATGATATTCACCTCACCGATGAAGTCGGCGACATAGACCGAGTTCGGGGTCTCATAGATCCGGTCGGGGGTGGCGACCTGAATGATCTTGCCATGGTCCATGACTGCCACGCGGGAGGCGACGGTCATCGCCTCTTCCTGATCGTGGGTCACGATTACAAAGGTGGTGCCGGTCTTTTCCTGGATATCCATCAGCTCAAACTGGGTATCCTGGCGCAGCTTTTTGTCGAGCGCGCCCAGGGGTTCATCCAGCAGTAAAAGCTTGGGGTGTTTGGCGAGGGAACGTGCTAGGGCCACCCGCTGACGCTGACCGCCGGAAATCTGATGTGGCTTGCGGCTTGCGAATTTCTCCAGCCTTGTGAGGCGCAGCATCTCATCCACGCGGTCGCTGATGTCATGCTTGGGCATCTTCTCGCGTTTCAGACCAAAGGCGATGTTTTCCCAGATGCTCAGATGCGGGAACAGCGCATAGGACTGGAACATCATATTGGTGGCACGCTTGTTTGGTGGAACGGGCGCTATGTCCTGCCCGGCGAGGAAGATTTTGCCCTCGGTTGGGGTCTCAAAGCCCGCAAGCATCCGCATCATCGTGGTCTTGCCGCAGCCCGAGGGACCCAGTAGGGCAAAAAACTCTTTCTCGTAGATGTCGATTGTCAGGTCGTCGATAGCCGTGAATTCACCAAAGCGCTTGGTGACATTCTGGAATTGGATCAAAGGCTTGGCCTCGGGATCGTTCCAGGGTTCGAATACAGGAATGGTCAAGCTGGTGCCCCCGCAAGTTCCGCACGCACGGCTGCCCGGATGCGGCGCCGCGTCAGTTGAATTTGGTGCAAGATAGACATGGGGGCAGGGCGGATTTCACGCCCTGCCGGATCAGGTGCCTGGGATCAGGTGCCCGATTTGATTTTGGTCCACATGCGCGTCGCCTTGCGCTGAACCTTGGTGGGATAGGCCTCTTTGATATAGAGGTTCTTGACGGTTTCCGCGTCCGGGTAGATCGCCGGATCGCCGATCACATCCTCTTCCAGGAACTCCTGAGAGGCTTTGTTGCCGTTGGCGTAATAGACGTAGTTCGAGGCCGCGGCCATGTTGTTCGCGTCCATGATGAAGTTCAGGAACTTATGGGCGCCATCGGGATTCGGGGCGTCAACCGGGATGGTCATCTGGTCGAACCACATCAGGGCGCCTTCTTTTGGCGCGTGGTATTCGATCTCAACACCGTTCTCCGCTTCGGCGGCGCGATCGCGCGCCTGCAGGATGTCGCCAGACCAGCCAAAGGCCACGCAGATATCGCCATTGGCCAGAGCATTGATGTATTCGGAACTGTGGAACTTCTTGATATGCGGACGCACGGCCATCAGGACCGGCTCTGCCTTGGCGATGACATCGGGGTCCATGCTGTTGGGGTCTTCACCGATGTATTTCAGTGCTGCCGGGATCATCTCATCCGGTGCATCCAGGAAGTAAACGCCGCAGTTGGCGAGCTTTTCCATGTTCGCCGGGTCAAAAACCAGATCCAGCGAGTCGAGTGGTGCATCTGCCCCCAACGCTTCCTGAACCTTGGCGACATTGGCGCCGATACCTGTGGTGCCCCACATGTAGTTGATGGAGTATTCGTTGCCGGGGTCATAGAGCCCGGTCCGCTCTTCGATGGCTTCCCACATGTTGGAGAGATTGGGCAGCACATCCTTGTTCAGCTTTTGAAAGGAGCCAGCCTGGATCTGGCGCGCCATGAAAGAGCCTGTCGGCACCACGACGTCATAACCGGATCCACCGGCCAGCATTTTGGTTTCCAGAACCTCGTTGCTGTCGAAGACGTCGTAGATCAGCTTGATGCCGGTCTCTTCTTCAAATTTCGCCAGGAGCTCTTCGTCGATATAGTCCGACCAGTTATAGACTCGCACTTCGTCTGCAATTGCGGCATTGCCAAGCAAGGCGACGACGGCGGTCATTGTCATCGTTTTGAGTGTCATGAGTTTCTCCCTGTGGGTACCGGTGTGAGCCCGGCTGAGCCTAATTTGATCAAGTTTTGCCTCTTTGGGCAATACTGTTTATGTTTCCACTGGGCGAAACTTGGTGCAAGCTGCCCAAAATTTAGGAGGAAAAACCCAGGTGTCGGTGACTAAATCAGCAGCTCAGGCAGCCCATGGTGAGGCGGCAAAACAGCCTGCCCATGAGACCGTTTATCAGAAGCTGCGGGCGCAGATTCTTTTTGGTGAATTGGCCCCAGGACAGGCGGTCACGATCCAGGGTCTGACAGAGTCTTTGGGGGCTGGCATGACGCCGGTCCGTGAGGCCATCCGCCGATTGATTTCGGATGGTGCTTTGATGTTTCAAGGCAACCGTCGTGTCTCGGTCCCGCAGTTGCGTTCCGAAGATATTGATGAGATAAGTTTTGTAAGAAAATCAATAGAGTCTGAGCTGGCTCGCCGTGCTGCGCAGCGGGTTACACCAGAGCAGATCGCAAAGCTGGAAGCTATCGATATTGCGCTGGATCGGGCCATCGCCACCGGCGATGTCGCGGGCTACCTGGTGCAGAACTACAGCTTTCACTCAGAGCTCTACGGATATGCTCAGGCGCCGATCCTTTCGGACCTCGCAGATCGGCTTTGGTTGCGCTTTGGCCCCTCCCTCCGTGTGGTCTGTGGTCGCCTGGGGACGCAGAGCTTTCCGGACCGCCACAAAGACATCATTGATGCCATGCGTCAGAATGATCCGGAAAAAGTGGCCTATGCGATGGAAATGGACGTGGCACAGGGCATGGAACAGGTGAGTCAGGGGTTAGGAGCGGCAAACTGATTCGATTGACATTCGAAAATTTGATCATATTCTGGGGGCAATCTTCTATTGCTGGAGGCTGTCCTATGACCGCGATAACCAACCACCTGCCCACGGCCGAGCTTCAGGCGCTGGATTCGGCTCATCATATGCACCCTTTCACCGCCAATGGTGAACTGGGCGAAAAAGGCGCGCGTATTATCACCCGCGCAAATGGCGTTACCCTGACAGATAGTGAAGGGAATGAAATCCTGGATGCTATGGCTGGTCTGTGGTGCGTCAACATCGGCTATGGCCGTGATGAGCTGGCCGATGTTGCGGCCCGTCAGATGCGTGAGCTGCCTTATTATAATACCTTTTTCCAGACCACCCATGTGCCGGCTATCGCACTGGCGGCCAAGATCGCTGAACTTGCGCCGGGTGATCTGAACCATGTCTTCTTTGCGGGCTCTGGTTCCGAAGCGAATGACACCAATATTCGCATGGTGCGCCACTACTGGGCGTTAAAGGGTAAACCCAGCAAGTCTATTATTATCAGCCGCAAAAACGCATACCACGGCTCCTCAGTCGGAAGTGGTAGCCTGGGCGGCATGACTGCGATGCATGAGCAGGGCGGTCTGCCTATCCCAGATATTCACCACATCAACCAACCGAATTGGTGGGCTGAGGGCGGTGATATGCCTGAGGAAGAGTTCGGCCTGCAGCGCGCCCGCGAGCTGGAAGAGGCGATTCTGGAGCTGGGCGAAGACCGGATTGCCGCTTTTATCGCGGAGCCGGTTCAGGGTGCAGGTGGAGTAATCCTACCCCCAGCCAGCTATTGGCCGGAAATCCAGCGGATCTGCGACAAATATGAGATCCTGCTGATCGCGGATGAGGTCATCTGCGGTTTTGGGCGTACCGGAAACTGGTTTGGCTCCGAAACACAGGGCATTCGCCCTGATATCATGACCATCGCCAAGGGGCTCTCCTCTGGTTACTCCCCCATCGGCGGCTCCATTGTCAGCGATGAGGTTGCAGCGGTGATCGGCAGCGATGAGTTCAATCACGGCTATACCTACTCTGGTCACCCGGTGGCCGCCGCGGTAGCGCTGGAGAACCTGCGCATCCTAGAAGAAGAGAAGGTGATTGAGCATGTGCGAGATGTCGCGGCGCCCTATTTGAAAGAGAAATGGGAAGCACTGATGGATCACCCGTTGGTGGGTGAAGCCAAGATCGTGGGCATGATGGGCTCGATCGCTCTGACCCCCAACAAAGAGACTCGCGCCGCGTTTGATGCGCCGGGGACGGTGGGATACATCTGCCGCGAGCGCTGCTTTGCCAACAACCTGGTGATGCGTCATGTCGGCGACCGGATGATCATCTCTCCGCCTCTGGTCATCAGCACGGAAGAAATCGACACCCTTATCGAGCGCGCCCGCAAGTCCCTGGATGAATGCCATGCGACCCTGAAAGAAAAGGGTTTGATCTAAGGTATTAGTTGGAGGTTGGTTTCCTCCTGGTGATAATAATGCGCCCCCTGCGAAAGATTCGCTGGGGGCTTTTTTTGGGGGAAATCCTATCATCATGGCGCCAAGTGCCGCATTTGGGTGGAGTTGGGTCGCAAAAGGTCTCCTAAGGTTAAGGGCAACGGGGTCTACTTGAGGGGAAGTATCTTTTTCAGAGGCGGATTGCCCGGAATTGACGGGCATCAGAAGGACCATTGGGAAAGATTATTTTTTTCATACCTAGCGCTTGCTATGCTTGGTATGCCAACATTGACTAAGAAGCGCAGAAACAATCTGCCGACCAAAACACGGGGAGCCTGCTTTGGCTGATGCGTCAAACGTCGATGCGTTCGTAGAATTCGAACGTGTCCAGAAGAGCTACGACGGTGAGAACCTTGTCGTAAAAGATCTCAACCTCTCTCTGCCGAAAGGCGAGTTTCTGACAATGCTGGGGCCCTCAGGATCAGGTAAGACTACCTGCCTGATGATGTTGGCTGGTTTTGAAACCGCGACCCATGGCGATATTCGTCTGGACGGGGTTTCTATTAACAACATCCCACCCCATAAGCGCGGCATCGGCATGGTGTTTCAGAACTATGCGCTGTTCCCGCATATGACCATCGCCGAAAACCTCTCTTTCCCGCTGGAAGTCCGCAAGATGGGCAAGTCTCAGCGTGAGGAAAAGGTGAAGCGCGCGCTTGATATGGTGGAAATGGGCGCCTTTGGTGGCCGCCGCCCCTCGCAGCTTTCCGGTGGTCAACAGCAGCGAATCGCCCTAGCGCGGGCTCTTGTGTTTGAACCTGAACTGGTTCTGATGGACGAACCGCTGGGCGCGCTCGACAAGCAGCTGCGCGAAAAGATGCAGTTCGAAATCACCCATCTGGCGCACCGTCTGGGCATTACCGTGGTCTATGTGACCCACGACCAGACCGAAGCCCTGACCATGTCGGACCGCGTGGCGGTTTTCGACGACGGCCGGATCCAGCAGATCGCACCACCGGATCAGCTCTATGAAAGCCCTGAAAACAGCTTTGTTGCCCAGTTTATTGGTGAAAACAACACGCTGGAAGGTGTTGTCAAAGAGATCAATGGCGATGTTGCCCTGGTTCAGCTGGACGATGGTGAGCTGATCGACTGTAAGCCGGTCAATGTCAGCAAGCCGGGTGAGCGTACGCGTGTTTCGATCCGTCCAGAGCGTGTGGAATACAACAAAGACCGCTTGCAAGAGGGGGCACATACCCTGAAAGCTGAAGTGCTGGAGTTCATCTATATGGGTGACATCTTCCGCACACGTCTTCGCGTCGCGGGCAACGATGAGTTTGTCATTAAGACGCGTAACGCGCCGGATGTGGAACGCCTGCAACCGGGTCAACAGATCGAAATTGGCTGGTTGCCAGAAGATTGCCGCGCCCTGGACGCTTGATCCAGGCGCGAGCCCAAACCCGGCAGACTAAGGACCGGGTGCATAATGTTAAACAAACAAATTCAACAAGGAGAGAGTGTTCATGAAACTCACCAAACTGACTGCCTTGGCCGCAACGACAGCGCTGTGCGCGCCGATGGCCTTCGCCGAGGACATGGCCAATGAAATGACCATCGTGTCCTGGGGCGGCGCCTACTCCAAGTCGCAGCTGAAGGCCTATCATGAGCCCTATTCGGAAAAGACCGGCGTCACCATTCTAAATGATGACAGCTCTGCCGAAGCCGTGGCCAAACTGCGTGCGATGAACGAAGCGGGCAACGTGACCTGGGACGTTGTGGACGTTGTTGCGGCGGACGCGATGCGTCTCTGCGACGAAGGCCTGGCGATGGAAATCGACGCTGACAACCAACTGGCTGCAGCACCCGACGGCACTCCTGCGTCTGAAGATTTCGGCGACCTCCTGGTTTCCGAGTGCTTCATCCCTCAGATCGTGTACTCCACAACTTTCGGCTACCGCACCGACTTGGTTGGCGATAACGCCCCGACTTCTGTCTGCGCAATCTTCGACACCGAGGCCTATCCGGGCAAGCGTTCGCTTGAAAAGCGTCCAATCAACAACATGGAATGGGCTCTGATCTGTGACGGCGTCGCCAAGGACGAAGTTTATGAGGTTCTCGAAACTTCTGAAGGCCAGGACCGCGCTCTGGCGAAACTCAACACCATCAAGGACAACGTGATCTGGTGGTCTGCTGGTGCCGATACTCCGCAGCTGCTGGCGGACGGCGAAGTTGTGATGGGTTCCACCTACAACGGCCGCCTGTTCTCGGTTATCGAAGAGCAGAAGCAGCCGGTTGCGATGCTGTGGGACGCGCAGGTCTTCGATCTGGACGGTTGGATCATTCCAGCAGGTCTGAGCCCCGAGCGTCAGGCACGTGCACTCGACTATATCATGTTCGCAACCGACACTCAGCGTCTGGCGGATCAGGCCAAGTACATCTCCTACGGTCCTGCACGCGCATCTTCCGCGCCGCTGGTCGGTCAGCACGCAGAACTTGGTATCGACATGGCGCCACATATGCCAACCGATCCTGAGAACGCCAAGAACACCTTCCTCTACAACTATGAGTTCTGGGCAGATTACCGCGATGACATCGACGCCAAATTCCAGGCGTGGCTCGCGAAGTAATTCATTGACCTAAAACACTGGAAGGGGCCCAAATGGCCCCTTCCACCGGCAAAAAATGTCCAAACAAAAACTAAGCCTGGACTAACAAGACCAACGGGGAAGATATGACCGATACAACCGCTTCCGGCGGGCCCGTGCTTGCTGCGGATGGCACGCCGCTCAAGAAAAGCCTCGCCCGTGCCCTCCGGCTCCAGAAGATACGCGCGCTAGGCCTGATTGCACCGCTGCTGATATTCGTATTGGTGTCCTTCATCATCCCGATCGGCTCGATGCTGACGCGCTCTGTCAATAATGACATCGTTGCCGATACCTTGCCCTTGACCGTCGAGGCCCTGCAGACCTGGGACGCCGACAGCGGCGAGCTGCCGGATGAAGCCGTCTATGCCGCCTTTGTCTCTGATATGGTGACCGCGATCGAGGCCAAGCAGCACACCCGTCTTGGCACGCGTTTGAACTATGAGCAGACAGGCATGTCCTCGCTGTTCCGCAAATCCGGGCGTAAGATCAAGAAACTCGACCCCACCACCGACGGGCCCTTCAAGGAAACCCTGATTGGCATCAACAAAAGCTGGGGTGATGTGGAGACCTGGCGGGTTCTGAAGACCCATTCGGTCCGCGTCACCAATGGCTATTTCCTCAATGCCATCGACATGCAGCGCACCCCCGAAGGGGCGCAGGCGCAGCCCGAGGACAAGCAAATCCTGATCACCCTATTCCAGCGCACGCTGGTGATGTCCATGGTGATCACCGTGTCCTGCATCATTCTTGGCTACCCGGTGGCCTGGATTCTTGCCAACCTGCCGGCGCGCACCGCCAATATGTTGATGATCCTTGTGCTCCTGCCCTTCTGGACCTCGCTGCTGGTGCGGACCTCCGCCTGGAAAGTGATGCTGCAGCAGCAGGGCGTTATCAACGAGGTGCTGGTCTGGATCGGCCTGGTTGCCGATGACGCCCGCCTGGTGATGATCAACAACCAGTTCGGCACCATCGTGGCGATGACCCATATCCTACTGCCCTTTATGATCCTGCCGATGTATTCAGTGATGCAGACCATTCAGCCGACCTATCTGCGCGCGGCGAAATCCATGGGTGCCACCAACTGGACTGCCTTCTGGCGGGTGTACTTCCCGCTTTCGGTGCCGGGTATCGGCGCGGGCTCCATCCTCGTATTCATTCTGGCGATTGGCTACTACATCACGCCTGAAATCGTCGGCGGCACCAAGGGTGTCTTTATCTCCAACCGGATCGCCTATCACATCTCCAGCTCGTTGAACTGGGGGCTGGCTGCGGCCCTTGGCACCATCCTTCTGGCGGTGGTTCTGATCCTCTACTGGGCCTATGACAAGATCGTGGGCATCGACAACGTGAAGCTGGGATAACGACAATGGCCGCACTTACTCCTATCTCCCGCAAGCCCATGTCGCTGGTTCTGCCCACCGTGGCAGCCGCCGGTGGCTTCTTCGGCCTCTTTGTCGGCACCGCCAATGGCTCCGGCCCCATGGGGGTTCTTCTAGGCGCTGCTCTGGTGACTGCCATGGCCGTGGTCTATATCCACGTGCTGAAGAACGAGCCGCTGGCAAAATGGATCACCATAGCCGTCATGGCGGTGATCGGCTTTGTCCTTGGTGGCATCGCGCTGATGATCGTCGGCGCAGCGGCCGGCTGGTTCTTCCAATGGTTCATTCATTGGCTTTATGAGGGCCGCTACCGCGCCCGTCTGCTGCCCTATCTGACTCCGGGGCAGGTGCTCTGGCACTATGGCTTCCGGGTCATTTGCGGCGCGATCTTCGTCTTCCTGATCACGCCGATCCTGGTGGTGATGCCGCTCAGCTTCAACGCAGAGGACTTCTTTACCTTCACCCCTGAGATGCTGCGCCTGGATCCCGAAGGCTATTCGCTGAAGCATTACCAGGACTTCTTCAGCAACAATGAATGGCAGCGCTCCTTCAAGAACTCGCTAATCATTGCGCCGATCGCCACCTTCATCTCCGTGAGCCTGGGCACCCTGGCAGCCATCGGCCTCAGCCAGAGCCACGTGCCCTTCCGCCGTGCGATCATGGCGATCCTGATCTCGCCCATGATCGTTCCGCTGATCATCTCGGCAACCGGCATGTTCTTCTTCTACTCGGATATCGGTAACTGGCTGGAAGGTGCCCTGGGTCTGAACAAGTCCTTTGTTGGCTATATCAAAGTGGTTTTGGCCCATGCGGTTCTGGGAATTCCCTTTGTGATCATCACCGTGACGGCAACCCTCGTGGGCTTTGACCGCTCACTGACCCGTGCTGCGGCCAATATGGGTGCCGGTCCGGTTACTACCTTCTTCCGGGTACAGATGCCGCTGATCCTGCCTGGTGTTATCTCCGGCGGCCTCTTTGCCTTCATCACCTCCTTTGACGAGGTTGTGGTGGTGCTCTTTGTCGGCTCGGCCGGTCAGAAGACCTTGCCATGGCAGATGTTCACCGGCCTGCGTGAGCAGATTTCACCCACCATCCTGGCGGTAGCGACAATCCTGGTGGCGATTTCCATCGCGCTTCTGGCGACCGTGGAAATGCTGCGCCGTCGTTCGGAACGCCTACGGGGTATGAGCCCGACTTAAACAGGCGGAGACAAGCTATTTGAAAAAGGCCTCAGGTTTTACTGGGGCCTTTTTTGCTTTGGAGGACTTCGCTGATTGCTGCTGTCTGTGTTTCTATCTGATCCAGTGCTTCGCGAAGTAGCGGCACCCGTTTGGGGCGAAAGCTCTTATCTGTGATTTCCAGATTTCTCATCCTGTCCAGGCGAAAAACCCTGAAATCCTGACGGAGCAGACATAAGGCCACAAGGGCTGAGGACTGGTCGAAATATACCAAACCCAAAGGTCTGACCTGTCGTTTTGTTTCTGCCCCCTTTGCATCGCAGTAGCCGAAAAAGACCTCTTTTTCCTCCCAGGTTGCCTGCCGCAAATCCCGAACCGAAATTTCTGGCTGCGAGGGGCGTTGAAACCGATGTGCGGCCAGGACTGCATGGCGCAGTCGGTTGGATTGGCGTGCAGGCAGGCGGGCTTGCAGCTTTCGCAGAGCATTGCTGGCCGCTTCGGAGAGATCAGGATCACCGATTTGCTCGACCTCTCTTAGACCAAGGACCAATGCTTCAAGTTCGGTATCACGAAACCCCATTGGTGGCAGAGCGTTGTCTTCGATGAGGGTAAAGCCAAAGCCCGCTTCACCGTCGATGATTGCGCCCAGCTCGCGCAGAGTCGCGATGTCACGGTGAATACTACGAGCGGAAACCCCTAGATCCTGACCAAGGGCCTGAGCCGTTCGAGGACCGCTGCCCTGGCGCAGAGCCTGCATCAATTGAAAGAGACGATGTGTTCTAGACATTGTAGGGATCATATTACCCCTAATGACAAAAATTGTCATTAGGGCGCGTTAGCTATCCTGTAGTTCAAACACAGGATTGTAGAATGCTCACTCTTCTAACCTACCCAAAAAATGGTGTTGTTTTCAGCCTAAGCCCCTTTTGCGTAAAGGCAGCGCTCTTGCTGGATTTTGCCAATGAGACATGGCAACGGGAGGATCTGAATGATCCGCGCAAGATGCCCCATGGTAAACTCCCGGTACTCAGGGCTGGTGACCAATTGATCCCCGACAGTCAGAACATCCGAAGGTATCTAGAGCAGAAAGGCACGGATTTTGATCCCGGATTATCCAGCCAGGAGAAGGCGCAGGCGCAGGCCTACATCCGAATGGCGGAGGATTCGCTCTACTTTCACATCGTTGAGGATCGCTGGAACAACGACCTGGTTTGGCCGACGATTCGGGACAACTACTTTGAGGAAATCCCAGCTTTGATCCGGCGGCCGGTGACAAATGCAATTCGTAAATCGGTTAAACAAGGGCTTCGATTTCAAGGGATTGACCGCTTTGGCAGTGCCGAACGGATGGAGCGGCTTGATGACCAGCTGCGATCGATTTCTGAATTGGTACAGGAACGGGGCTTCTTGATGGGCGCCAGGGTTAGCAGTGCTGACCTCAGCGTTGCGCCCATGATCCAGGCACTAGGGACAACCATGGTGCAAACGCCATCGGTTCTTCGGGTTCTGACGGACTCGGTTCTGACGGGTTATGTCGAGCGGGTTCTGCAGGAGGTTTCTGTATCCTACAGATCGGCGGGCTTTGTCAGGGAAGCGGCATAGAGACTGAAACGACCCTGTATCCTTGAAGGTGAAAACTTGGAGAAAGGACGGTGGTCTTATCAAGACCGCCGTTTGCGCTCCACCTTGCGTTTGATCTTGGCTGCCTTGTGTTTGGATTTGGCCTTTTTGCGTTTGGCACTATGTCCTGCGGGGCTGCGGCGGCCGTGGCGGGTGCCGCCATGGCTCTTGGGCAGGCTCTCGTCCTCGAGCGTCAGGAGCTCCAGCTCCAACCCGCCAGTCACTGGGGCCGCCTGGGTCAGGCGGACGGTGACGCGCTGGCCGATGGAGATCATCAGGCCGGTATCGGCACCCATCAGGGTATTGGCCTGGGCATCGTAATGGAAAAACTCGCGCCCGATGGAGCGCACCGGAACCAGCCCGTCGGCGCCAGTCTCATCAAGCTTTACAAAGGCGCCAAAACGCGCCAGCCCGGCGATGCGCCCGGAAAACTCATTGCCAACCCGCTCAGACAGATAGGAGGCCAGATACCGGTCGATGGTGTCGCGTTCGGCAATCATTGAGCGGCGCTCGGTCTGAGAGATATGCGTTGCTGTCTCTTCCAGGCCCTCGGCTTCCTCATGCGATAGACCGTCATTGCCCCAGCCATGGGAGGCAATCAGCGAGCGGTGCACAATCAGATCCGCATAGCGCCGGATCGGTGAGGTGAAATGCGCGTAATTCCTGAGGGCCAGGCCAAAGTGCCCATAATTCTCGGGCGTATAGTAGGCCTGCTGCATGGAGCGCAGCGTGCTGATATTGATCAGCTCCGCATCATCGGTCCCCGCGGCGCCATTCAAAAGCGCGTTCAGGTGCCGGGTCTGCAGAACCTGCCCTTTGGCCAAGCTGAGCCCCGCCGCCTGGGCAGTCTCTCGCAGCGCTTCCAGTTTTTCCGGCGAAGGCTCTTCATGGACCCGGAACAGCAGTGGTGAGCGTTTCTTGATCAAGGTTTCGGCGGCGGCGACATTGGCGAGGATCATGAATTCCTCGATCAATTTGTGTGCATCCAGCCGGTCGCGGAAGGCAACAGAGGTGACCTCACCCTCTTCGCTGAGTACGATCCGGCGTTCCGGCAGGTCCAGGTCCAGCGGCTCTCGGGCAGCGCGGGCTTTCTTCAGGGCTCCATAGGCCGCGTAGAGCGGTTTGATCACCGGCTCCAGGAAGGGTGCTGTGCGGTCATTCGGGGTGCCATCCATGGCCTCTTGCACTTCGCCATAGTGTAGCGAGGCGGCAGAGCGCATCAGCGCGCGCTGGAAACGGTGCGAGATCAGATTACCCTCTGCATCCACCTGCATGCGCACAGCGATACAGGCGCGCGGCACGCCCTCGTGGAGGGAGCAGAGATCGCCCGAGAGATGGTCCGGCAGCATCGGCACGACGCGATCCGGGAAATAGCTGGAATTGCCGCGTTTGCGGGCCTCTCGGTCCAGTGCGCTGCCGGGTCTCACATAGGCGGCGACATCAGCGATAGCGACCCAGATGATATGGCCGCCGGGGTTCTTGGGGTCTTCATCCGCATGAGCATAGCAGGCGTCATCGTGGTCGCGCGCATCCGCCGGGTCGATAGTGATCAGCGGCATATCCCGCAGATCTTCACGCCCTTTCAGACCCATTGGCTTGGCAGCATCGGCTTCTGCGATGACCTTGTCCGGAAAGTCATCCGGAATGCCATGCTGGTGGATGGCAATCAGCGAGACCGCCTTGGGCGCGCTGGGATCACCGAGGCGTTCAACTACACGGGCGCGAGGCAGGCCCATCCGGCCCTTTGGTCCAGCCTGTTCGGCCTCGACCAGTTCGCCATCGCGGGCGCCCATCATGGCATCGCCCATGACGCTCCACTCGGAGGCGCTGGCCTTGTCGATCGGCACGATGCGGCCGCCTTCTGCCCCTTTGCGGAAGATGCCAATGACCCGTTTCGGGTTGCTGCCGATGCGGCGGATCAACCGGGCCTCATAGTGGTGGTTTTCACCGCTCACCTTAGTGAGCCGCGCCAGGATACGGTCCCCGGCGCCCAAAGCGGGTCCGGCGGCACTGGGGATTATCAGAACGCCTGGTTCCACCCCTTCGCCATGCCACTCCAAGGGTTGGGCAAAGAGATCGCCATTTTCGTCCGGAGCCTTGACCAAGAGCACGGTGACTGGCGGCAATTGATCCGGGTCACGGTAGGTCTTGTTGCGCTTTTGCAGGTGGCCCTCAGCCTCCAGCTCTTTCAGCAGGCGTTTGAGATCAATGCGCTCTGCCCCCTTGATGCCAAAGGCCTTGGCAATATCGCGTTTCGATGTCTGGGTCGGGTGGGCGCTGATCCAGTCGAGGATCTCAGCCTTGGAAGGAATACGGGTCATATCTTCGCCTAACATGCTGCGCGGGGCGGGTCATCGGCAAAACGTGCAAAACGGATACAGCCTACTTAAGATCAGCGCCGGTATCCACGTCCTGTAGCTCATCAATCAAGGCAATGCGCCAGTCTGCCAAGGTAGTAAGTGAGTCTGCCAGGGCATGTTCTGTCGACCAGCGCACATTCTGAAAGATGCCTATGGGTAACTGTGTGGGGTGCTTTGCTCCAACAAGCCAATAGCCCCCATCCGGTGCCGGGCCAAAAACCGCCTCGTGATCGCCTAGTGCTGTAAAGGCGCGGGCGATATGGGTGCGAGTGATGCCGGGAATATCGGCCCCGATGAGGCAGACCGGCCCTGTGGTCTGGCTGTGCGCTCGCGTGGTTTGCAACATGCGTTTCATGCGCGCGCCCAGATCGCCCGGGCCTTGCGGTAGGCGTAGAAGATCGGCAGGCCAAACGGGTGATGTCACCGCCTTGTCGGGGGCAACAGCCAGCACGAGCTGCCACCGGGGGTCGCGCAGACGGCGGATCAGCTGGGCGCTTTGGTGGCGGAACCACCATGTTGCGGGGATCATGCCAATATCACGCGCCAGCCTGGTTTTGACGCGACCGGGCCTGGGTTCTTTGATCATAATGACGAGAACGGGCTTCATTGATGTCCTGCTGCTGCCTGATCTTTGGCGGAGGAAGTCAGGTGAAATAGTCTTTCAGGATGCGAGTATAGATCGCTTTGAGCTGTTCGATCTGCTCGACTGGCACGTTTTCATCCACCTGATGCATGGTCTTGCCGACCAGGCCAAATTCCACCACAGGGCAGTGGTGCTTCACAAAGCGCGCATCCGAGGTGCCGCCGGTGGTCGAAAGCTCCGGCCGCCGACCGGTTTCAGCCTCAACCGCATTGGCCACCAAATCGGAAAGCGTTCCAGGTGGAGTGATGAAGCTCTCGCCAGAAATCTTAATCTTCATTGCTACACTAGCGCCGAATTCGTCTTGGATACGCTCCGCTTCGCTCTGTAGCCACTCTGTCAGTCCAGCACCGGTATGGGCGTCATTAAAGCGGATGTTCACCGTCGATGTGCACTGCGCCGGGATCACATTGGTGGCTGGATTGCCGGTGTCTATGGTGACGACAGCCAGGGTGGAGGCATCAAAATGCTCGGTACCCTTGTCCAGCTCGTGGCTGGCAAGACGGTCCATCAGCCGCGCCATGGCGTTCAGCGGGTTGTTGGCGCGATGGGGATAGGCAGAATGGCCCTGCTTGCCGGTCACTGTGAACCAGGCCGTCATCGAACCACGACGCCCGATCTTGATCATTTCCCCCATTTCATTGGGGCAGGTGGGTTCACCCACCAGGCAGACATCCATCTGTTCCTTGGCTTCTGAAATATAGTCCAGAAGTGCTGTGGTGCCATCAAGGGCATCCGCTTCTTCATCGCCAGTGATAGTCAGAATGACCGACCCATCAGGCGGGGTATTGCGGGTAAAATCAATGGCGGCGGCAACAAAGGCAGCTACGCCGGATTTCATGTCGGTTGCACCGCGCCCATACATGATGCCGTCTTTCACTTCGGCGCCAAAGGGGGGCATGCTCCAGGCTGACTCATCACCCAGTGGCACCACATCTGTGTGTCCGTTAAAGCCGAAGCTGCGCGGATGACCCTTATTGCCCCAGCGCGCAAAGAGGTTGCAGATCCCGCCACGGTCCACGCGGGTGCAGGCAAAACCAGCCTCTGACAACAGGTTCTCCAGCAGCACCAAGGCGCCCCCTTCTTCGGGTGTAACCGAGGGGCAGCGGATCAGGTCGGCGGTCAATTGAATCGGGTCGATTGCGGACATGGAAATGCTCCTATTTCGGTGAGAGACACCGTTTCACGCTGCGTTTTGGTCTAGCGGGCTTTTGAGAGGCTTGCAAATGGCGTGGTTCAGCACGAGCAAAGCTCGGCCAGGTTGTAAATATGTTGTTGAATCGCAATATATTTGACGGGGAACGCCGGGCAAGAAGTTCCATTGACTTATTGTGATTGATGAAGCTTGCGCGAATGTGATGCAGCTCCTAAGACCTATTTGCATACCATGTAGATGCTTCCTAGGTGACCGGTGCGCGCATTCCGATTTATACTGAGTTTAACCTTCCTGTTCTGGGGTAGCGCGCTGCTGGCGCAGGTTTTGACTCTCAACACGGTCACCCGCCCACCGTTTTCGATGGTTGAAGACGGAAAGGAAACCGGTTTCTCCATCGAGTTGATGCAAGAGATTGCCCGCCGGATGGAGTGGCAGTTTGAAGTGAACCGCCTGGATGCTTTTTCTCAAATGTTGGGGGAAGTACGGGCTGGGGAGGCTGATCTGGCCGCCGCGAATATCTCTATCACTGCTTCACGAGAGGCAGTGATGGATTTCAGCCAGCCGGTTTTCGAAAGTGGCCTGCAGATCATGGTGCAGGCAGATGATGTGAGCGAACCCTCGCTGCTGCATGCACTGATGTCCTGGGATTTGGCGCTGGCGATTGGCCTGGCCTTTTTGATGCTCTTGGTGGGCGGGATGTTCATGTGGGTTCTGGAGCGTCGCGCCCAGCCCTATTTTGATCGGCCTTTGAAAGAGGCCTGGTTTCCCTCCTTCTGGTGGGCCTTGAACTTGGTCGTGAACGGAGGGTTCGAAGAGCGGGTTCCTCGTACTCCGATTGGCCGGATGTTTGGTGTGCTCCTGGTGCTTTCCTCTTTGTTCATCGTGTCGATCTTCGTGGCCAAGATCACTGCAGTGATGACGGTTGAGGCGATCACGGGATCGGTCAATTCAGTGAATGATCTTTACGGTAAGCGCACCGGTACGATCGAGGGGTCCACGGCCTCGGGTTTTCTGCTGCGTCGTGAAATCGACTACATTGGCTTTCGGGATCTGGATGAGTTGTTTGCCGCTTTTGAAGCGGGAGAGATCCGCGCGGTGGTCTTTGATGCACCCGTGTTGAACTACTACGTTCAGCACGAAGGCCAAGCCTATGGGCGAACCGTCGGGACCCCGTTCCTGCGCGAATACTATGGCTTTGTTTTCCCTCAAGGCTCTGCCTTGACTGAAGAGGTCAACCGCACGCTTCTGGAGATGCAGGAAGACGGGACCTATGCCGGGATCTATCACAGCTGGTTTGGCCGCCTGCAATAGGCTTGACCACTTTGGACAAAAGCCCGGGATGAAGTACCTGGAAGAAGCCGCTTAGACCGTACTCAGGTAAGCTGCTGATTTTACCTTTTCAGGCATAGTCTTAGTGTAGGGTTGCTTCTTGGCCATCAAAGAATGGGGTCATCTGGGCAACAATAACGGCATTCTCATCCAGGGCGCGTTGCATCAGGTCCCGTTCATCGTCTCCGATCTCATGTCCCTCGGCCTCACGTTCAGCCAGAGTTCCATATCCGGTGACATCCAAAGGCGCGGTATCCGCCTGTTTCAGGATCGCGACGGTTTCCCGCACTGCCTCGGCCTCATCCACGCCTGACGCATAGACCATGAGCGCAGCCCCGGTCGCACCTTCTGGCAGACCGTCACCTTCCTTGCGACCGATCTGAACCACAAGGGTATAGACTTGCTGACGGGATACTTTCTTCTTTTCCATATCGTCGCCATAGCGCCCTCCGGGTATGAGGGTCAATGGGATTTCCCAGTTTGCAAAAAGCGGGGTCAGCGTCCTCTACTTTTTGGCACGTTTACGCAGCATCAAGGGTCATTGGTTAAACATGCAGGTGATTCCAGTTGCAGGTGCCGCTGGAAGGCTGTCCCTCTTGGAGAACTATTGCAATGCCCACGGCCACAGAACTACCGATCAATACCTCTGTCTCAGCGGAGCAAATGGCTGAGGCGATGTTTGGCAATGGGATCTCCATTGTGAACGCGACCTATACGGGCGCGACCAATGCTTCGGGCATTTATTCCAATGGGGACAGTACTGCGGATGCGATCACGCCCTCCGATACCGGGGTCATCCTCTCTACTGGGGATGCGCGGGATGTGACCAACAGCAGCGGCAGTTCAAACACGAACGTTGCGGCCAACACATCTACCAACAATCATACTGCTGGTGATTCCGACCTGACAGGCATTGCAGGGGCTGCGACCTATGACGCGGCTGTTATTGAAGCGGATTTCATTCCGGATGGTTCTACCCTGACAATGCAGTTTGTCTTTTCCTCGGAAGAGTACCTCGAATATGTGAACGCGGGTTTCAACGATGCTGTTGGTGTTTGGGTCAATGGGGTCCAAGCAGAGATGACGATTGGAACGGGCGATATTTCAATCGACAACATCAATACAGAATCGAACGAGAATCTCTATGTTGACAACCCACGAACGGGTGATTCTTTTAACACCGAGATGGATGGTTTTACCGTTACTCTGACGCTTACCGCGCCGGTGAACCCTGGTGTTGTGAACAGCATCAAGATCGGGATCGCGGATTCCGGTGACCGGATCTACGATTCGAATTTGTTGATCGCGGGCGATTCCATTCAAACGGCCCTTGTTGCTGCAGACGATGAAGTCACAGTTTTAGAAGGTGATGAAGCCGTCCTGGATGTGCTCGCGAACGATGAACATGGTGATGGGGCAACCCTGACCATCACCCATATCAACAACCAACCGGTTGTGGTTGGATCTACCGTGACCCTGGCAGGTGGTGAAGAGATCACGCTGAATGCGGATGGAACCTTTACGGTTGCCGGTCAGCCCGATGTCGATGTGGATGAAGAGACAGTCTTCTCTTATACCGTTGCGGATGATCAGGGGAATACGGACACCGCCTTTGTCGAAATGACAACGGTGCCTTGCTTTGTTGCAGGCACTCTGATCGAGACCAGCCAAGGCCCACATTTGGTAGAAGCCCTGGAGCCGGGTGTGTTGATCCGAACCCGGGACAATGGCATGCAGCCTCTGCGCTGGATTGGGAAAAGCACCCGACGGGCCAAGGGGGTGACTGCGCCGGTGCATTTCAAGGCCGGTGCGCTGGGAGATCACCAAGCACTGGAGCTTTCCCCTAATCACCGGGTGCTTTTGACCAGTGAATGGGCTGGCGTGCTCTTTGGTGCAACCGAGGTTCTGGTGAAAGCCAAGGATCTTATCAATGATCATAGCATCCGGCGCCGCGAAGACGGGGGCTCGGTAACCTATTGTCATCTGCTGTTCGACCAACATGAGATCATATGCGGCAACGGGCTGGAAAGCGAAAGCTACCATCCGGGAGATGAGACCCTGGATGCCTTTGACCAGGAAACACGCGCGGAAATCCTCTCCCTGATGGAGAGTGATCCCGATAGCTATGGCGCCTGCGTGCGTAGATCTCTGCGGTCCTATGAGGCGAGAGCTTTGCTGCAACAAAGCAGCAACGAAGCTGTTTAGGGGGTTTGCCCCATCTGGAAATGCTTGGCTTCCACCGCTGTCGCGGATAGCCCTCAACCTGGTTGAAACTTGACCGGGTAAAGAGGGGGCCAGATGAAACGCTTTTCCCTGCAGGAAATCCCTGCGCAGCCCTGGAAGAATGGTGGCGGCACCACCCGTGAGCTGGCTCTGAGCGAATGCCAGGGGCAAACACGCTGGCGCATTAGCCTTGCTGATATCAATCAGGACGGTGCGTTTTCCTCTTTCCCGGGCCTTGCTCGTATCCATTGTATTGTGGAGGGGGCGGGTTTGGTGCTTTCCAACTCAACAGTAAAATTGGCCGCGCGCCCGCTGGATCCACTTGTCTTTTCTGGTGATCTGGCACTGTCGGCACAGCTGAATGAGGGGGCCTGTCGCGCCTTTAACCTGATTTATGACCCCGCATTTTGTCAGGCTGAAATGCGCGTATTGCACCCCAAAGCGGGTTTTGGCGGTCACGGGGAAAGCGTGATCTTTCTTCTCATGGGGGAATTAGCTGTCCAAACAGGTGCTGGTGAGCTGCGGCTCCGCGCAGGGGATGGACTGGTAACAAAGGATCTGTCGCCGGGCCATATCCCCGAAGGAGCCCTCGTGATCGAGACCCTGTTGAGTGAGCCTTGAGACTAGGCGGAAAAAAACGCGCCCCGGATTGAGGCGCGTTTTTGATTTCAAAATGGATGGTAAATCAGTCGCGCAGCAGTTCGTTGATGCCAGTCTTGGAACGGGTCTTGGCGTCCACCCGCTTCACGATCACCGCGCAGTAGAGGCTGATGTTGTTCTTTGAGGGCATGGAGCCTGCGACAACCACCGAATAGGGCGGCACTTCGCCATACATCACTTCGCCGGTCTCGCGGTCGACGATCTTGGTGGATTGGCCGATAAAGACGCCCATTCCCAGGACTGAGCCTTCGCGTACGATGCAGCCTTCGACCACCTCGGAACGGGCTCCGATAAAGCAGTTGTCTTCGATGATGGTGGGGCCGGCCTGCATCGGTTCTAGCACGCCGCCGATTCCAACACCGCCGGACAGGTGCACGTTTTTGCCGATCTGGGCGCAGGAGCCTACGGTGGCCCAGCCGTCAACCATCGAGCCTTCGTCAACATAGGCGCCGATGTTCACGAAGGACGGCATGAGCACCACACCTGGCGCGATGTAAGCGGACTGGCGCACGATCGAACCGGGCACGGCGCGGAAACCGGCGGCCTTCCACTCATTGTCGCCCCAGCCCTGCCACTTCGACGGGACCTTGTCCCACCAGCTGCTATTGCCGTTCGAGCCTTCGATCATTGCCATGTCGTTCAGGCGGAAAGACAGTAGCACTGCTTTCTTGGCCCATTGGTTCACGTGCCAATCGCCGTTTTCCAGTTTTTCCGCGACGCGCAAAGACCCGGTGTCCAGCGCATTCAGGGTGTCTTCGATGGCTTCGCGCTGCTCACCGGTGGTGGCAGGGCTGATGGTGTCACGGGCCTCCCAGGCGGCCTCGATCGCGGTTTCCAGCTGTGCGTTGGACATGGGGGGTAACTCCGGCGTCAGTGTCGTGCAAAAGGATTCGGAGCTTTCTAGCGGCAATCTGCCCGCAGGTCATGTGTGTATTGCGGCCAATATGACGCTATGCCCGTCGTTTTGCCTTTCGTTTCGCCCTGTCAGCGCACCCGGCGCAGGTGGCGGCGCAGGATTTCGCAGGCGGCGGTGGCATCGCGGTTCCCCATGGCCTCGACAATTGCGGCATGATCCTGATCGGCACGGGGACGCCATTGGTGCTGCCAATTGGCAAAGAGATGCCGAGCAGAAGCAATGTGCAGATCATCGATGGAGGCCAGGAGCCGCGGCATCTCGCAGGGAGTTAGGATCACCCGATGAAAGGCGCGGTTCAACCGCTCCCAATCGGCCATGCTGTCTGCCTCATCGCAGGCGATCCGCGCGTCATCCGCCGCCCTGACGTCGCGATCCGAAAAGCGTGGGAAGGCGTGTGTCAGGGCAAGGATCTCTAGTGCCACGCGCATTTCGATCACTTCGCGGATCTCTGCGGGGTTGAGGGCGCTTACCCTTGTGCCACGTCGAGGTTCTGATCTGGCCAGCCCATGTGCTTCCAGCCGCAAGAGAGCCTCGCGGACGGGGACATGACTGGTGTCGAACTCGCGCGCGATGTGGTCCTGCCGCAGTTTTTCACCTGCTTCTAGACGGCCTGTAACGATCTGCTCGCTCAGGGCTTGGTAGATGGTATCCGCGATAGTGGCGTTCATGGGCTCTCGATAGGGGGGCGGCGCCCCTCTGGCAAGAGTCAGGCCAAAGGATCCGGGGCAATGTTGCCGCCGCAAAGCAGGACGGCAACGCGTTCGCCCTCTGCCGGGCGGTAGGCGCCGGAAGTCAATGCCGCCAGGGCGGTGGCCCCTGCGGGTTCCACCAGCAGGCGGCGCTCCCGCCATAGCGCTGCTTGAGCGCTGGTGATGGCAGCATCGCTTACGGTGAGCGAAGTGATGTCCTGTTCTCGGGCGTGATCAAAACAGATTTGCCCGATGCGTTTTGCCCCCAGCGCATTTGCGGCCACGCCGGAGACCTCCACATCCACCGGCGAACCTTCCTTCAGTGCGGCATGCAGTGCGCAGGAGGTTTCCGGCTCCACCGCGATGATCTTTTTTGCGCGCTGGAACCAGGCTAGCGCGCCTGCGACCAGCCCACCGCCGCCCACGGCAATCATCAGCGTATCCGCCTCTAGGCCCTGGGCTTGCCATTCGGCAAAACATGTACCTTGCCCCGCGACTGTGGCCGGGGCGTCATAGGCATGAACCTGCATCGCGCCGGTCTCTGCCTCATAGGCCTGTGCCTGCTCCATGGCATTGGCATAGGCGCCGGGCACAACCTGCAGATCGGCGCCGCTGTTCCGGATCAAGGAGATTTTTGCAGGGCCCGCCATTTCTGGCACATAAATTCGTGCGCGATGCCCAAGCTGATGCGCCGCATAGGCCACGGCTGCCCCATGGTTACCTCCAGATGCGGCAACCAATCCCGCCTCTGGCACATCATGGCTCAGCAGGGTGTTGAAGGCACCGCGCGCTTTGAAACTACCCGTGTGCTGCACCTGTTCGAGCTTTAGCTGGATTGGGAAATCTAGGCCAAAACCTGTACAGCTCAGCACGGGTGTTTTCTGGATATGGCTTGAAATACGCTCACTGGCTTTTGTGATTTCTGTGTTCCAGTCCATGGTATTCTCCGCCAATTGCTGTCTGTCCGCTTTGGGGGCGACCTTAGACGAGGGGGTATGAGGTGCAAGCCCTGGCGCCGCGTTACAAATCAGCGGGCTTGCAAGTTTCTTGACGCAGCAGAGAAGCAAGGCTGGTGTCCAGCCCCGTGCCGAGGTTAAGCTGAGGATCCGATTTTAGCCAAGGATTGCAAACCGCCCATGACTGATGACCGCCACAGCCGCTTCCCCGATGCTCATTCTGATCGAAGCCGCGCAGAACATGTTCCTCAGACACCGCAATCGGCCTCTCCTGCCTACCGACTGGCTTTTGCGGATGAGGATTTCCTGTGCCGGGAGGAATTGCGTCCGGTGCGTCTGCAGCTGGAGCTGCTAAAGCCGCAACTGCTGCTGGACGAGCAGGGTATTGAAAGCACCATCGTGATGTTCGGCGGCGCACGGATCCCAAGCCCTGCTAACAAGGACAAGGCCCGCACGCAGACTTTGGCGGATCTCTCGCATTTTTACGATGAGGCGCGGGAATTTGCGCGGATGATGACTGCGCAGTCCATGACCGAGGGCGGGCGCAAGAATGTCATCGTGACTGGCGGCGGCCCCGGCGTCATGGAGGCCGGCAACCGTGGCGCAGAGGATGCGGGCGGGCGTTCCGTTGGGCTGTCTATTGTGCTGCCGCACGAGCAGGCGCCAAATGGGTATGTGACGCCTGAGCTCAGCTTCAATTTCCACTATTTTGCGATCCGCAAGATGCATTTCCTGATGCGCGCGGCTGCCATCACCGTCTTCCCTGGCGGATTTGGCACGCTGGATGAGCTGTTTGAAACTCTGACGCTGATTCAAACCGGCCGGATGGAGCGGGTTCCGTTTATTCTGTTCGGGCGGGAATTCTGGGAGAAGATCATTAACTGGGAGGCGCTGGCCGATGCGGGCACCATCTCGGAGCAGGATCTGGATCTGTTCAAATTCGTCGAAACCGCTGAAGAGGCGGCCCAGATCATCAACGAATGGGTGCCTGAACCACCGCGCGACAGCCTGCCTGGCCGGGAGTGATAGGTACAGGTTACTGCGCTTCCCAGAACTGTGGGTGTGGGTGGAAGATCGGGAAGCGCAGGGTTTTTGGATCTTAGGCGAACTCGGCTGGGAGAACGCCAATCTCGGTGCCTTGTGGGAGGCGCGTCAGAATCTGCTCACCCGCAACCCGTTTGATTGCCAGGCCATAGCCCCGTAGGCGGAATTGCCACTCTCGTGGGCTGAGGGCCTTTTCCCGTTCGTCCCGGATAAGATCCAGAACACTGGGCTCCAGAGCGCTTGGGCGTGCGGTGTTGTCTGCGTTTGGTGACATGCTCGTTCCTCGTGAGAATCTTTTTGATTGTCTATGGAATCGAGACTGATTGTTTCTCGTGGCGGGATTTTATCCGGTTTGAGGAAAATTTGTGGCAGATGCCAGTTGTTCACATGCCAAAGAAAAGCCCCGCGCGGGTGGCGCGTGGGGCTCATTCAAAACGGTATTTTGGTTGCCTCAGGATTTAAGCCCAGCTTCTGCTTCAATCTGCTTGCGGCTTTTGCGGGCGCGCTCGGTGGCGGATTTCAACTGGCCGCAGGCGGCCATGATGTCATCGCCCCGGGTTTTGCGGATCGGCGAGGCATAGCCTGCCTGGTAGATGATATTGGCAAAGGCGCGGATCCGGTTGTTCGAAGAGCGCTGATATGGGCTGCCCGGCCATTCGTTGAAGGGGATCAGATTGATCTTGGCCGGGATATTGTAGCGTTTGATGTGCTCGATCAGACGGTGCGCGTCCTCATCGCTGTCATTCACATCCTTCAGCATCACATATTCAAAGGTGATCCGTTCAGAGTTCGAAGCCTTGGGGTAGTCCGCCAGCGCCTGCAAGAGCGCGTCGATGTTCCAGCGCTTGTTGATCGGCACCAGTACGTCGCGCACGTCGTTGGTGGTGGCGTGGAATGAGATCGCCAGAAGGCAGCCGATTTCCTGCGCGGTGCGGGCAATCTCGGGCACCACGCCCGAGGTAGAGAGCGTGATGCGGCGACGGCTGAGCTGGATGCCCTCCGGGTCCATGGCAATTTTCATCGCGTCGCGCACGTTTTCAAAGTTATACAGGGGCTCACCCATGCCCATCAGCACGATATTGGACAGAAGCCTGGTTTCGTCTTTGGGGGCGCCGGGGATGGGCCATTCTTCCAGATCATCGCGGGCCATCATCACCTGGCCGATGACCTCACCTGGGGTGAGGTTGCGCACCAGCTTTTGAGTGCCGGTGTGGCAGAAGGAACAGGTCAGGGTGCAGCCTACCTGGGAAGAGATGCAGAGCGTGCCGCGATCCTCCTCGGGGATATAGACCACCTCAACCTCATGGCCGCCAGCAATTCGCACCAGATATTTGCGCGTGCCATCGGTGGAGACCTGCTTGCTGACGACCTCCGGGATGCGGATTTCAAAATGCTCGTCCAGCTGGGCACGGTAGGCCTTGGCCAGGTTGGTCATATCCGCAAAGTCGCGCTTGCCCCACTGATAGATCCATTGCCAGATCTGGCCAACCCGCATCTTGGCCTGCTTTTCCGGGGTGCCATGTTCTATCAGCACTTCGCGCATCTTGTCGCGTGTCAGGCCCACAAGGTTGATCTTGCCGCCCTCAGGCTCTTTGCGGGGCACTGTCAGGATGTCCGGGGTGATCGGCGCTTTGGCGGTCATGGCTGGTCGACTCGACTGTTGGAGGCTGGATGGGGCTCTATATAGGAGATTATCCAGAGATCAAAAGAAATCCTTTGAAATCGGCAATCCGTGCCCAGCACAGACAAAAGAAAACCCCGGGCCTTGGCGCCGGGGCAATTCATTGATGAAGAGGGTGGCTTGCCTTACTGGGCGCAGCGTTTTTCCGCATCTTCGATTGCGGCGGTAAAGCCCAGCAAAGAGAAGGCGTCTTTGGTCTGGGTACCGCGGGCGGAGCGAGCGGTCAGTACGGCGCTGGCGCCGCGTTTCATGGCGGTTATAATCTTTGCATCATCCGCTGCGGTTGCGGGCCAGGCCCATTCGCCCTCGGTGAAGAGTTCAAACTCTGACTCACCGATTGCCATATTGACGGTTGAACCTGGTGCAAAGGGATAGCCGCCGGTAAATGTGACTTGCCCCTTGGCGCTGCTGTCGGGGCGGTAGAAAACAAAGAGCTGGATTGCGCTGCGTCGAACAGCGACAACCCGTCCGTCGCGAGTGTTGACGCTTTCCTTGGGTGCAGAGACTCCCCAGCATTCTTTCGGGCTATCACCCTGAAAGACGCTCCAGTCGACGTTAGCGCCAACCCGGTTGTCGGTTGTAGTCTGCTGCGCTGCTGCGGTTGTGGCCATAGCGGCCAGACACAGGCCCGCTACGATGCGGACGAGTTTCGATGCCATTTGTCCCGACTCCAAGACTGTCTTATACCTCAAATTGCCAGAGAGCGGGCGGCGTGAGACCGCCGTCTTTACCTGTTGCCCTCGCGTGCCTTACAGAAGCACACTAATGCGGCGAGCGCTACGGGCGAAAGGGTGATTTGGCAGGAAATCGCCAAGAAAAGAGGCTGAAAATATGACAAAACCGGTTCCAATGGCTGAGATATGGCGCGGAGAGCTGCTTGAGAGCCTTCATCTGGGCCATGCGGTGGTCTGCGATGAAGCTGGGCAAATTGTGCGCAGCTGGGGCGATCCGAAGGCGGTGATCTATCCGCGCAGCTCGGCCAAGATGATCCAGGCCCTGCCACTGATCACTTCAGGGGCGGCAGCTAAATACGGCCTCAACTCAGAGCAATTGGCCTTGGCCTGTGCCTCGCACAATGGGGCGCATATCCATACGGATCGGGTCAACGCCTGGTTGGATCAGCTGGGGTTGGCGGATGCGGATTTTCGTTGCGGGCCGCAACTGCCGGACGATATTCCTGCCCGCAATGAGCTGATTAAAACCGACAGTAGCCCTTGTCAGGTGCATAACAACTGCTCGGGCAAGCATGCTGGGTTCTTGACGCTGTCTCAGTTCTTGGGCGCTGGGCCAGAATACATCGAAATGGGTCACCCGGTGCAGCAGGCCTGCCTTAGCGCCTTTGAGGAGGCGACCGGGGAAAACAGCCCTGGCTATGGGATTGACGGTTGCTCGGCTCCGAACTTTGCAACCACCGTCCACGGGCTTGCGCGCGCTATGTCCTGGTTTGCCTCTGCCGGTGGGCGCAGCGACCGGGCCTCGCAGGCGGCAGCGCAATTGACATCCGCGATGGCCACCCACCCTGAACTTGTAGCCGGTGAAACCCGTGCCTGCACCAACCTGATGCGTGCCATGGGGGGTAAGGTTGCGATCAAAACCGGTGCCGAAGCCGTGTTCGTCGCGATCATTCCAGAGAAGAAGCTGGGTGTTGCCCTCAAGGTTGTGGATGGCGCAACCCGGGCAAGCGAATGTGCGATTGCCTCTATCCTTGTTGGTCTTGGGGTTCTGGAGGCGGATCATCCGGCCACCGGGAAATACATGAATGTACCAATACTGAACCGCCGCAAAGTCAACTGTGGATCCGTTCGTCCAAGTGCGGAACTTCTGTTCTGAGCAACTGTCTCGCCGAGGGGGGGGGCGGGGCCTGTGGGAGTGCCCCCCTGGGCGAGGCTCTGTTGCCCAAACCGGGTGATGGGCGCGCCCATTGCCCAGCAGGAGATTTCTGCAAGAAATCTGCCGGGAGGGACCGATGTTGCTGGCAGTGACTTCGACGGCGCGCACTCTCAGAGTTTCTTCGTCGATCACCATGTTTATCTTACGCCAAATCCGGCGTTTCGGGCCGCCCGCTGCCTGGCAGCACATGTATTGCTAGTGTGAGAGGGAGCTTTCGGGTGTTCTGCTCACTTTCACTTTCACTTTCACTTTCACTTTCGCCCTCGACCTTAATCCTGTGCTATCCCAGCTTACCGGTGCCGCCGCGATAGGGCAGGCTCACATTCAGGCGCTTCTGGCGGTGGCACCCAAACCATCTCGGGATCAAACCAGATTGACAGCGATCCATGCCGCTTCAAGTTGGCATTGTAAGCCCGCCAGTTCGTGGTCTTGTACTTCGTAGGAACCCCGCAGAGCTATGGGGATCCCTACAAGTTTTTAGAAATCCAAGTTTTCCACGCTAAGCGCATTCTTCTGGATGAACTCGCGCCGAGGTTCGACGACGTCGCCCATGAGCTTTGTAAAGAGGTCATCGGCTTCAACCATGTCATCGACGCGTACTTGCAGCAGGGTTCGGGCGTCTGGGTCCAGTGTGGTTTCCCAGAGTTGATCCGGGTTCATCTCGCCGAGACCTTTGTAGCGCTGCAGCGACAGGCCCTTTTCGCCCTCTTCCAGAATGGCTTTCAGCAAGTCCAGTGGTCCGTGGATCATCTGGACACGGTCGCGGCGGATGAGCTGCCCGGTGGTGCCGTAGATTTCCTGCAGGCTTTGGGTAAAACTGCCGGTCTTGCGGGCCTCGCCAGAGCGCAGCATCGGGCCGTCCAGGGTACGGACTTCCTCGACGCCGCGCAGGATGCGGGCCAGGCGAATACCGTGATCCTGGGTGATCCGCCCCTGCCAGCCGCGCTCGTACTCCAGCGCAATGGCGTCGAGCCGCTGGGCAACCTTGTCGGCCACACCCTGCAGGTCGGAATCGACTGCACCGGGCACAAAGGCACCGGCTACGGCGGCCTGCTCCAGAATGTGGCGCGGATAATGTGTCGGGAAGGCATCCAGCACACGCTTCAGCTGGCGGGCTTCGTCCACGATTCGGGTGAGGTCGGCACCTGCGATCTCGGAACCATTACCCAGTTTGAGCACCGCGCCATCAACGCCCTGGTTGATCAGGTAATCATCAAGTGCCGCCTGGTCTTTGAGATAGACCTCGGATTTGCCACGCGCGACCTTAAAGAGGGGCGGCTGCGCGATATAGAGATAGCCGCCCTCGATCAGCTCCGGCATCTGGCGATAGAAGAAGGTGAGCAAGAGCGTTCGAATGTGCGCGCCGTCCACATCCGCATCAGTCATGATGACGATTTTGTGGTAGCGCAGTTTTTCGATGTTGAACTCGTCCCGGCCGATGCCGGTTCCCAGCGCCATCACCAGGTTGCCGATTTCCTGTGATCCCAGCATCCGGTCAAAACGGGCGCGCTCCACGTTCAGGATCTTACCACGCAGCGGCAAAATGGCTTGTGTCATCCGGTCCCGGCCTGTCTGGGCGGAGCCGCCGGCGGAGTCACCCTCGACCAGGAAGACTTCGGTCTTGGAAGGGTCCTTCTCGGAGCAATCCTTCAGCTTGCCCGCGAGGAAGTTCACATCCATCGCCGTTTTGCGGCGAGTCAACTCGCGCGCTTTGCGGGCGGCTTCGCGAGCCAGGGCGGCCTCGACGATCTTGCCAACGATCTGTTTGGCCTGGTTGGGGTTTTCCTCAAACCACTCCGCCAGCTTCTCACCCATCAGGCTTTCGACCACCGGCCGCACCTCGGAGGATACCAACTTGTCCTTGGTTTGGCTGGAGAATTTCGGATCCGGCACCTTGACGGACAGAACGCAGGTCAGGCCTTCGCGGGCGTCATCACCGGTGAAAGAGACCTTCTCTTTCTTGGCGATGCCGGAGGATTGCGCGTAGTTGTTGATGGTCCGGGTCAGCGCACCGCGGAAGCCCGCCACATGGGTGCCGCCATCGCGCTGCGGGATGTTGTTGGTAAAGGGCAGCACCGTCTCGTGGTAGCTGTCGTTCCACCACATGGCGATCTCAACGCCGATGTCATCCTTTTCGCCCACGATATAGACCGGGGCTTCCATCACCGGTGTCTTGTGTCGGTCGAGGTATTTGACGAATTCCTTGACGCCGCCGTCGTAAAACAGTTCTGCCGTCAGCTTCTCTGCGGGGCGTTCATCTTCCAGAATGATGCGCACACCGGAATTCAGGAAGGCCAGCTCGCGCAGGCGCTTTTCCAGGGTCTCGAAGGAGTATTCCAGATTCGAAAACGTGTCGGTCGAGGCCATGAAGCGCACTTCGGTGCCGGTGCGGTCGCCACAATCGCCGACCACCTCCAGGTGCTTGGCAGTATCGCCACGCTCAAAGCGGGCGACATGTTCCTTGCCGTTGCGCCAGATGCGCAATTCCAGCCAATCGGAGAGTGCGTTCACAACCGAGACACCCACGCCGTGCAGACCGCCCGAAACCTTGTAGGAGTTGCTGTCGAACTTACCGCCCGCGTGCAGCTGGGTCATAATGACCTCGGCGGCGGACACACCTTCTTCGGGGTGGATATCCACAGGAATTCCGCGCCCGTTGTCGCCGACCGAGACACTGGAATCGGCGTGAATTTTCACTGTGACATGGTCAGCATGGCCCGCGAGGGCCTCATCGATGCCATTGTCCACCACCTCATATACCATGTGGTGCAGGCCGGATCCGTCATCGGTGTCACCGATATACATTCCGGGGCGTTTGCGAACAGCTTCCAACCCTTTGAGAACCTTAATGGAATCGGCACCATATTCGGCTGGGCTTTGCTCGTTCTCGGACATTCGCGTCTTCCTGTATTGCTTCGGGATTTTATACGCAGTCCGGGGGGGAATGTCACCTCCATCCCCCCTTTTTTCTTAGCGGATTCAGGCCGCTTTTGCCCCTAGGAGAGCGGCTTTGCTCAGCCAGGCCTTCACTTTGCCCTCAGGCGCCTCAGAGGCCGGAGCAAAGGCGGTAAACCTGGTTGGCTTGATCCCGACGAAGCCAAGGATCTGACGGCTGATCACGTGTTTGATTGCATTGGCATAAAACAGTCTGAGCCAGATGCTGGGCGTGTCTGAGGTCAGGAAGACCCTGGCGGTTTTGCCATTCAGCATTGGGGCAGGGAGGCCCAGGGAATTCCGGTTGCGGGGATCAAAGGCGACGCCTGGTAGCAGAGCACGGTCAAACAGGCCCTTGAGCTTTGCAGGAATGGCGCCCCACCACATCGGCGTGGCCATCACAATATGATCCGCCCACTCCAGATCACTCTGAAAAGCTGTCAGGTCAGGTTCAAGTGATTTGGTGTTCTCGTAACTCCCTTGGCCAAAATCCGGATCAAAACGCATATTCGGCAGCTCATGCAGCCTAACCTCGTGACCTTCGCGCTCAGCCGCCTCTCGATAGGATCGGCAGATAGATTGCGAGAGGGAGGTTGAACCAGGGTGCCCATTCAAAATGATGATCTTTCGTGCAGACATTCGTTGCATCTCCTTATAAACTGACTGTGGTCAATTTAGGAGTAAAGTGACCGTGGTCAAGTTTAAATTTGACCACGGTCATTATTTTGGAGCATCATGACACGCGCACCCCAAAAACGTCGTCTGGAAACGAGAGCCGCGTTGCTACGCGAAGCGGAGGGTCTGATCCTGGAAAATGGGTTTTCCGCTCTCAGGGTTGAGGATGTTGTGGAAAGAGCAGGTGTGGCCAAGGGTACGCTCTTTTCCCACTTCAAAGACAAGGACGGCTTGCTTGCTGTGCTGATTGGCGCACGCGTGATGGCACTGATGGACGAAATGGAAGCACAGCCCAGTCCTGAGGATGTCGAGGATCTCTGTGATCTCCTCTCGCCGCTCTTGTGCTTCATTGCGCAGGACCGAGTGGTTTTTGATATCCTGCTGCGCTACTCAGGATCTACCAGCGCTGTAATTGATGAGACAGTCACGCAGAGTTTCCATCGTCAGATCAATCAGTTGTCGGCTTGGATTTCGGTGTTACAAAATACCGGTCAAATTCGCCAGGATGCCGCGCCGGAGCTGCTGGCGGAAGGCATTCAGGCCTTTCTCAACCATGTCCTGGCGCTTTGGTTCTGTGTAGATCACGAGAATGGAGAAACCCCAAGTTCTGCTTTGTTGCCCCTTTTGCAAACCTGGTTGGCGGCCCCGGCTTAAGGCGTTGTTTGAAAGAAATCTTTCTGGGGGCGCTACGAAATGGCAAGAACACCTGTCATCCGTCTGACAGCTTGGAGATGCCAGCGTCCTCGGAGACTTCCAACATCTGTGCACGATCTTTGAGTTCTGCAAAGAGTTCAGATCCCGTTCCAGTCATCCATGCCTGAGCTCCCAGCGCGCAAATCTCATCATAGAGGGCTTGGCGCCGGTTGGCATCGAGATGGGCCGCGACCTCATCCAAAAGCACAAGTGGCGGTGCTCCTGTTTCCTGCATCAAGGCGCGAGCATTTGCCAGAATCAGTGAGACAAGCAGGGCCTTTTGCTCACCGGTTGAACAGTCTTTTGCAGCAACACCTTTGGCGGCATAATGGCCGAGAAGATCACTGCGATGCGGGCCGATCAGTGTGCGACCCACCGAAAGGTCCCGCGATCTATTTTCTGCCAGAGCATCCACGAATTCTGCTTCACTCTGTGGCATTTCCCCTTCGGATTGCAGTAGTTGCAATTCCGCGACGGGAAATGCGGTTTCGGCCTTTCTCTGCGCGTCCAGCAATTTCTCGATGGCATGCGTGCGGGCCATATGAATGCGATGACCTGATGCGGCCATCTGCGCTTCCAGAACACGATACCAGACAGGGTCGCGCACTTGCTCTTTCAAAAGTTTGTTGCGCTCGCGCATGGATTTTTCATAGGTGAGCGAGGCCTCAGCATGGGCGGGATCAAAGCTGAGGGCGATACGGTCCAGAAACCTACGCCTGCCCTCTGCCGCTTCCACCCAAAGGCGATCCATTACTGGAACCAGCCAGACGACGCGGCAGATCTGTCCCAGTGCAATCTGATTTGCCGGCTTGCCATCGATGCGGACCTGCCGCGCTGCGCCCTCATCCGACCAGGTCTCTATTTCATAGGGTTGGGCAGAGGTCTGCAAAACGCCCTTCAGCTTCCAGCCCAGGCCCTCAGGACGGCGGGTCATCTCGGCGGCACTGGCACGGCGAATCCCGCGACCGGGTGAAAACAGTGAAACCGCTTCCAGAATATTGGTCTTGCCTGCGCCATTCGCCCCAAAGAGGGCAACAGGCCTGCCGTCCAAATGCATTTCCGCCCGCAAATGCGAGCGGAAATGAGAAAGAGTCAGGGAGGTCAGTGCCTGCATTGCGCGGATTCCGGTTTCATCTTTCCCCAAATATCCCCGCCGGAGGCAGGGCCAAAAGGCCCTTCAACCCTTCAGATCACACACGCATCGGCATGACGACGTAGACAGCGCTTTCGTCATTGCCTTCACGCATCAGCGTTGGATCGCCGGAGGAGTTGAACAGGAAGACCGCGTTTTCGCGGTCCACCTGGCTGGCGATTTCTAGCAGATATTTGGCATTAAAGCCGATCTCCAGGCGCTCATCGCCATAGGCAACCGCCAGCTCTTCTTCGGCCGCACCGCTATCAGGCGCATTCACGGACAGAACCAACCGGTCTTCTTCAAGCTGCAGCTTTACAGCGCGGGAGCGTTCGGAGGAAACGGTCGCAACCCGGTCAACGGCCTTTGCGAATTCAGAGGCATCCACCTCCAGACGGCGGGTGTTTCCAACCGGAATCACACGCGTGTAATCGGGGAAGGTCCCATCGATCACCTTGGACGTCAGGGTGATATTCGGGGTGGCAAAGCGGACTTTGGTTTCCGAAACCGAGACGGCGATATCCATCTCATCATCGTCCAAAAGCTTGCGCAGTTCGCCCACGGTCTTGCGGGGTACGATAACGCCGGGCATATCTTCGGCGCCCAGTGGCAAAGGCGCGTCGATCCGGGCCAGGCGGTGGCCATCTGTCGCAACACAACGCAGCGCCTTACCGCCTTCGGCAGCATCTGACACATGCATGTAAACGCCGTTCAGGTAATAGCGGGTCTCTTCGGTAGAGATGGCAAATTTCGACTTATCAAAGAGCCGCCGCAGCATCGCAGCATTGGCGGTGAAATTCGAATGATACTCAGAGGTGGCCATGACCGGGAAATCTTCGCGCGGCAGGGTGGCCAGCGAGAAGTTGGAGCGGCCTGCATCCACCGACAGGCGTCCGGTTGCAGCATCAGAGGTCAGGGTGACCAGCGCCCCGTCGGGCAGCTTACGCACGATTTCATGCAGAGTGGTGGCGGCAACGGTCGTGGCGCCGGCGCGCTCTACCTGTGCAGGTGCCTTGTCCACGACTTCAATGTCCAGATCGGTTGCGCGGAATTGGGCGGTATCGCCCTCGGCTTCAATCAACACATTGGCCAGAATTGGGATGGTGTTGCGGCGCTCTACTACCGATTGGGCCTGCGCAACGGCCTTCAGGAGCGTGCCGCGTTCAATGCTGATCTTCATGTCGCTTTTCCTCTTCGTCAAACCCTGCGCATCCGCATGGTCACCGCCCGTTGCAACAGACAGAGACCGGGACCGGTAAGGTAACGGTTTACCCCTGCTGCACAAGGTCTTTATCGAGTTTTCCTAAGGAAATTCAGCAGCGTCAAGGCCTGCTCCGCACCGCGTGCGGGAAAGCTGTAAAACGTTGCTGTGGAACACCCAGGATTTTCATCACAATAAAAAGCGGCCCAGGTGAAACCCGGGCCGCTTTGTAAGAAAAACGTACCCAGAGCGCGCCAAGACGCGCACTGGGTTCAATGTTTTTATGACTCAAGAGAGCGGCGCAGCATTTCCACATCTTCGGCGATTTGGCCGTCAGTGCTCTTCAGCTCTTCGATGCGGCGCACACCATGCATGACCGTCGTGTGATCGCGACCCCCAAAACGGCGGCCAATCTCAGGCAGGCTACGGCTGGTCAGCTGCTTGCAGAGATACATCGCAACCTGGCGCGGACGTGCATAGGAGCGCAGACGCTTTGGGCCGATGATATCCGACATGCGGATATTGTAATACTCGGAGACCTTACGCTGGATTTCTTCGACGGTAATCTTACGCTCGGAAGCGCGCAGAACATCCGCCAGACAATCCTGGGTCAGATCCATGTCGATTTCACGCCCAACCAGCGAAGCAAAGGCAAAGAGCCGTGTCAGCGCACCTTCGAGCACGCGGACATTGGTAGAAATCCGGTGCGCAAGGAACTCCAGCACGCCATCGGCAATCTGTAGATCCGGATAGGTGGCCTGCTGCATCTGAACCTTGGTCTGCAGAATGCCCAGTCGCAGTTCGTAATCTGTGGGGTGCAGGTCGACGACCAGACCACATTGCAGGCGTGATTTCACCCGATCCTCAAGATCCTTGATCTCACCGGGGGCGCGATCTGCGGAGATGATGATCTGCTTATTCTGATCCACCAACGCGTTGAAGGTGTGGAAGAACTCTTCCTGCGTGGAATCCTTGCCCGCGATGAATTGCACATCATCCACCATCAGCACATCCACCGAACGGAACAGATGTTTGAAATCCATCATCTTGCGCTCGCGTAGCGCCTGGACAAAGCGATACATGAATTGTTCCGCCGACAGGTACAGCACATTGAGATGGGGGTTCTTCTCTGTCAGTTCCCAGGCAATCGCATGCATCAGGTGCGTCTTACCCAGGCCAACACCGCCATACAGCACCAGCGGGTTGAACGTGACTGGTCCACCTTCGGCAACGCGGCGCGCAGCGGCATGGGCCAGTTCGTTGGGCTTGCCGACAACAAAGCTGTCAAAGGTAAAGCGCGGATCCAGCGGTGCTGCCTGCAGCGAGCTCAGAGGGTCCCGCGCGCTGGCCTGAGCCGAAAGAGAGCTCCCAGAGGCAGAACTCTTAGAAGGTGCTTCCGCCCAATCCGTACGCGAATCTGTGGTCCCGCCAGTCGCGTGTCCGGCAGTCGTGAGTTCCGCATAGGGTTCTGCTGGTTGATCCGCTTCACGTGCCGGCCGGGCCGGTGAATTGGCTGCAACCTTAAAGGCCAATCTCTGTACAGGCTCGCCTGAGAGATTGAACTCATGCAGGATCAGATCCGCAAAGTTCTGGCTGACATAGTTGCCCATGAAATTGGTCGGTACATGGAATAGAGCAACACCATCATCCACAGAGCTAAACTCTAGCGGTTCGATCCAGGTGGTAAAATTGTTTTGGCCCACGGTCTTTAGGAGCCGGGTTCTGAGTTGTCCCCATTTTTCTTCAGTCATGCTGCGCCTCACGCATCCCCAAAAGCAGCGGCCAATAGTCATTGGCCTGTCATTTCATCTTCGTGCCCGTCCCAGGGCAGCTTCACTCACAGCATGTACGTCTACTGACAGGAGAACCTGCAGCATTCCCTTGCGGGTAACGGATCGTTCCAACAAGGGCCCCATCCAATTGGATTGCAGCCCTTCAACACCTAAGGAACCGTTATTCTGTACACAAATGGAACAGGGCTGCCTAACAACCTTCGCTCGAAAGCGTCGCGCAAAAAACCAACGGAGCCCTATGGCCCCATTCGTTTTCCTGCGCGTTCAGTGACCTTAATGCCCGTCAAAGTCACCTAGAGCAGCCTGTCCCCTAGCGAGTGAATCGCTGTAACAGTGGTAGCAATTCAGAAGGGGCAGCGGCAACGAAACTCTGCGGTTGACTCCCGCTTTCGCGCTAAAGAATCTCTCGCACCTGCAGCAGGCCTTGAGTCCTTTGAGGAAAATGAAAAAGGCGCCGCAAAAATGCGACGCCTAGGATTTTTATGAGCCTGTAATGCTGGCTCAGAAGAATCAGCCGATGGCTTTGACGCGTGCTGCCAGACGGGAAACTTTCCGCGAAGCGGTGTTCTTGTGGTAGACGCCTTTGGTCACGCCGCGCATCAGTTCAGGCTGAGCAGCGCGCAGAGCTGCGGTTGCCGCTTCTTTGTCGCCGGAGGCGATCGCTTCTTCAACTTTACGCAGGTAGGTGCGGATGCGCGAACGACGGGCTTTGTTGACTGCAAAGCGCTTTTCGTTCTGACGTGCGCGCTTCTTTGCTTGGGGGCTATTTGCCATGGTGAGTAACCTTATCTCGGGTTCTGTTTCTATTTCGGACGCAATGCCAGCCAGCCCCGGGGTCGTTCACCGGTGTGATTCTAGCCTAAGCGGGCTGCACGCGCATGTATGACGGCGGTCTATACAAGGGGGGGCAGGGTTTTGCAAGTGGGTCGGCGACACCTATCAGAGGCATTGCCAAGTAAATAGGCAGTCTAGAAAAACTGCTAGTTAGCTTCAAGCTAGTCCTGGTCATTGAGATTAACCGCTCCTCATGCGACAGGAGAAGCATGGACAAGAAAAAACCTCCAACCGCACAAAGAGGAATACCGACGAGGCGGCAACGCTGGCAAGTCGGGGCAATAGTCGAGATACCAATTGGCGAAAACTGTTGGGCCTATGGGCAATTGGGCGAGGAGTATGTCGTCGCAGTTCTTGATGGGTTTTTCTCCGCGCGCCCGTTTATAGAGGATGTGACGCAGCTACCTATTTTATTCAAGTCAATTGTCTATCGAGACGTTGTTAGCAAAGGGTATTGGGTAAGAATCGGTCGAGCTGAACCTCGAAGTGATGTGCTACAGGAAGATTACTGTTTCAAGCAGGACCAATTTACCGGAGCTCTTTCGCTCTATCATTCTGACTTTTCGGAGCAAGGATGGGAAAAACCGGCACTTTTGAGCGAATGCCTTGGGTTGGAATGTGTGGCTGTTTGGGAAGCTGGTCACGTTGAGGACAGGATCATCGCAACGCGTGATGGCTTGAAATGTCGTTGGGTCAGTTCCTTGGCTATCGACTTGTCTAGAGTACCGGCGCACCAGAATGACGTTCACTAATTGTGACAAAGGATAGCAGCCTAGCCTTTCCTTCCCATTCCGGCTCTTTCCAGCAAAGCGGGCAATGTAGATACAAGACTCGGGCAAACAAAAAGGCCCCCGCTTGGCGGAGGCCTTTCAACGAATCTTTGTCAGCCCTGGCTCACTTGTCCCGGAACTGCGCCTCGCGTTTTTCCAGGAAGGCGGCCATGCCCTCTTTCTGGTCTTCGGTGGCAAACATCGAGTGGAAAACACGCCGCTCGAACAGCATGCCTTCGCTCAGGGGTAGCTCGTAAGATCGGTTGACCGCTTCTTTGGCCGCCATCGCCGTGAGCAGGGATTTCTCTGCAATCTTCTGGGCTGCGCCCATGGCTTCTTCGATCAGCTTCTTGGCAGGTACCACGCGGGACACCAGGCCTGCGCGCTCGGCCTCTTCGGCGCCCATAAAGCGGCCGGTCAGGTTCATATCCATGGATTTGGACTTACCCACAAAGCGGGTGAGGCGCTGGCTGCCACCCATGCCGGCAATAACGCCCAGATTGATTTCGGGCTGTCCGAACTTGGCGGTTTCGGCGGCGATGATGAAATCGCACATCATGGCAACTTCGCAGCCACCGCCCAGCGCATAGCCCGCCACAGCCGCGATGATCGGCTTGCGGATTGCGGCGATACGATCATTGGCATCGGCAAAGAGATTGCTGGTGAAAACATCCGTAAAGCTCATCTCGGACATTTCTTTGATATCCGCACCAGCCGCAAAGGCCTTTTCCGACCCGGTCAGGACGATGCAGCGTACCTTGTCGCTTCTGTCGGCCTCTTCCAGGGCGGTGCACAGCTCACTCAGGAGCTCTGCGTTGAGAGCATTCAACGCCTCGGGGCGATTCAGTTTGATAAGACAAACGTGGTCCTGCACATCGACGTTGATCGTCTCATAGGCCATGATTTTTGCTTTCGTTGTTCCGTCTAGGGAAGAGTCCTTATCATGCGTACATTCGCATTCAAGCTATCTTTGGCACTTGCCACAATAGAAAGAAGAGCGCCCCGATTGGGTGATTCTGCTGATTGTGCCACCACAGCCATCGCGTCGGCAGGCCTCTCCTTCGCGACCATAGACATCAAAGCTATGCTGAAAATATCCAAGCTCTCCATTAGCTTGGCGAAAATCTTTGAGGGATGAGCCCCCCGCGGCAATGGCATCTTCCAGCACTTTGCGGATGACAGGAACAAGGCTGGCAACACGGGTCTCGCTGATCTGTCCTGCCTTGCGTTTTGGGGAGATTGCGCAACGGTAAAGGGCTTCGCAGACGTATATGTTACCAAGTCCGGCAATGATTCCCTGATCCAGTAGCGCAGACTTCACCGGCGTGTTTTTGCCCCGAAATGCCGCAATCAGGTGCTCTTCGTGAAAGTCATTGCCCAGAGGCTCTGGCCCCAGCACCGCGAGCAGTTTGTGAGAATCGGCAGTTGCCGTCTCCAAGAGGTCCATGGCGCCAAAGCGGCGCGGGTCGTTAAAGGTGATGCGCGCGCCGTTCGCCATATCAAAGATGACATGGTCATGTTTTTGCGCTTGCGGGTGCTCATGCACGAATTGCCCCAGAGGATCGCCAGAGACGGTCATGCGCCCCGACATGCCCAGATGTATCAGCAGGGTCTCTGCGGTATCCAGCTCCGCCAGGATGTATTTCGACCGCCGCCGCAACGCCACAACCCTCGCCCCCGTCAGCCGTTCTGCCATACGTTCGGGGAAAGGCCAGCGCAGATCAGGCCGGTTCACCCGCGCTTCTTTGATCACGGCCCCTTCCATCGAAGGCTGCAAACCCCGCATCACGGTCTCGACCTCGGGCAGTTCAGGCATGTTCGGTCCTAATTAGGCAGTTGTCCAATGCACAGTCATGAGGGTAAAATGGTTCAGCAGCAACAAGGATTGCTTGGGCACCCGTCATATGAGCACTCAGATCGATTGAACGCTTGCCGGTAAACCTGAGTTGGTAGTTGCGAGGCGACTTTCTGGTTAGCAACACCCCCTCCCGTTTGCTGATGTCCTCAAGTTTGTAAGGACCTTTTCGCAGGCTTGGCTTTAGACCGCCTGAGGTCCAGATCTCGCCTTTTTGCAGTAAAATGCGATACGTTGCACAATGGATAGTTGCACCACAGCCAAGGGCAAAAACACCAAGGCCCATGATTGCTCCTAAAAAGCGTATTGATGTTAGATCCTCAGCGCCTCCAACAAGCACGAAAAACAGCACAATACCCCCACCACTAACTGCGAGGGCGCCGGAAGCCAACGCATGCCCAATAGGGTAGCGGGACACGACTACCCCGTCAGGGTTTGTCGCGGGGCGCTCAGAACCGATCCAGAAAAGCCCTGACAACGCCGCAACTAACCCTACAGTAAATGGGGGGATAGCGGCATATCCCAGGGCGCCGCCCAGGTTAGAAGCTCCCCAGATGCCAAAGCAGAAAAGAACGCTTCCCCAAAGAAACCGCCGCCCAAACCTGTCTTGCCAAAACAACGCCTTCATCCAAGCCCCCTGATGAACATTCGCCCAATTGTGTTCCCGGTCTTGGTCTCTATAAGAGGGGGCGGCATTCGCAGAGGCAAGTCCCATGGCAGAGAGATCAGACAACACCACCCATTTTGGCTTTGAAACCGTACCCGAGCATGAAAAGGCCGGGCGGGTTCAGGGGGTCTTTAATTCGGTGGCCTCGAAATATGACATCATGAATGATGTGATGAGCGTCGGCATTCACCGGATCTGGAAAGATGCGATGATGGATTGGCTGGCGCCGCGCCCGGGGCAGCGGCTTTTGGATGTGGCCGGCGGCACTGGGGATATCTCCTTCCGCTTTCTGAAACGCGCGGGCTATGGCCATTCCACTGTGCTGGATCTGACTCGTCCAATGCTGGAAGAGGGCCGGAAACGCGCCGAGGCCGAGCAGATGGCCGAGAGCCTTGATTGGGTGACTGGCGATGCTATGGCACTGCCGTTCAAGGACAATACCTTTGACGTCTATACCATCTCTTTTGGCATCCGGAACGTGACCCGCCCGCAAGAAGCCCTGAACGAGGCCTACCGCGTGCTGAAACCCGGTGGTCGCCTGATGGTGCTGGAGTTCAGCCAGCTACCGAATGAGGGCATGCAAAAGCTCTATGATCTCTACAGCTTCAACGTGATCCCGCGCATGGGGCAGCTCATCGCTAATGACTATGACAGCTACCAATATCTGGTGGAATCGATCCGCAATTTCCCGGACCAAGAGACCTTCCTCGGAATGGTGAAAGAGGCGGGTTTTGCCAATGCCAAGTATCGCAATCTCTCTCTGGGCATCGCTTGCCTGCACTCGGGCTGGAAAATCTGACCGATGCGCGGCCCTCACAATATCATCCGCCTGATCCGAACCGGCGCCACGTTTGAGCGCACCGGCGCGATGAACCTGGTGCTGGATGCTTTTGAAACACCCAAGCCTCTGCGGATCCTGGCGCATACTTTGGGCTGGCCCTTCAAGTGGCTGGGCTACAAGGGCGACCCCACAATGCCGCCCGCCACCCGCGCGCTTACCGCGCTGGGGCCTGCCTATATCAAGTTTGGTCAGGTGCTCTCTACCCGTCCGGATGTGGTTGGCAGCGATCTGGCGCAGCAGCTGCGGGTGTTGCAGGATCAACTGCCGCCCTTCTCTCGCGCTGAAGCCATGGCCGAGGTGGAGAGAGAGCTGGGTCGACCGATCAATCAGATCTTCTCGGAGTTCAGTGATCCGATTGCTGCTGCCTCCATCGCGCAGGTCCATCGCGCCCGGTTGGTGGAAACCGGCGAGGATGTAGCGGTCAAGGTATTGCGTCCCGGCATCGAGCGCGCCTTCAACAAAGACGTTGACGCCTTCTACTTTGCCGCCCGCATTGCGGATCTCTTTGCTCCGGGCGCCAAACGCCTGCGCCCGATGGAGGTGATCGAGCATTTCGATGGCGTGGTGCAGGGAGAGTTGGATCTGCGCTTGGAAAGTGCTGCCGCCTCTGAGTTTGCCGCCAATACTGAAGGCGATGCGGGCTTTCAGCTGCCTCAGGTGCGCTGGGCTTACTCAGCGCGCCGGGTGATGACCCTGGGCTGGGCCGATGGGGTGGCGCTGGGCGACAATGCTGCATTGGATGCGGCTGGCCACGACCGCACAGCGCTGGGCAAAAGGGTGCTCTCGCTGTTCCTGCAGCATGCGCTGCGCGACGGCTATTTCCATGCCGATATGCACCAGGGCAACCTCAAGGTCGCCGCCAATGGCGATATCATCGCCTATGATTTCGGCATCATGGGGCATATCGACGAATACACCCGCCGGGTCTATGCCGAGATCCTCTATGGTTTTATCAAACGCGATTACAAACGCGTGGCGGAGGTGCATTTCGAGGCTGGTTATGTACCCGCCGACCGTGATGTCGATGAGTTCGCCCGCGCTATCCGCGCCGTAGGGGAGCCGATCTTTGGCATGGACGCCAGCCATATCTCCATGGGCAGTCTGCTGAACTACCTCTTTGAAGTGACTGAGCGTTTCGGCATGGAGACCCGTACCGAGCTGATCCTCTTGCAGCGCACCATGGTGGTGGTCGAGGGCGTCGCCCGTTCGCTGGATCCGCACATCAATATCTGGGAAGCGGCTCAGCCGGTGGTCGAAGACTACATCAAGAAGAGCATCGGCCCGCGAGCTGTGGCCGCTGACCTCTTGAAAACAGCAAAAGTCCTGGCCCGGTTTGGCCCCAGACTGCCAGCGTTGATGGAGCAAGCGCTCATCGCGCAGGGGCAGGACCCTGCCGCACAAAAGAAGCCTCGCCGTTCTTGGCGGCGCGCAGCCGCTTTGGGGGCCGCTGCAGGCGCATTGGTGACTCTGCTCCTCACTCAACTGGTTTGAATTGTCTTGGGAAAGGGGCAGCCAGCAGCTACGCCCCTTTCAGCTTCTTTCAAATATTCTGGGTTAATGGCCCTCTAGGGTTCCAGTGGGCCAGAGGGCAAAGCCCCTCCTCCTCCGTATGTCTTCTTGTGGCTTCAGATCCGCTCAATTGCCAGGGCAATGCCCTGACCACCACCGATGCACATGGTGATCAAAGCCTTGGAGCCGCCGGTGCGCTCCAGCTCATAGAGGGCTTTCAAGGTGATGATCGCGCCTGTGGCGCCCACGGGGTGGCCCAAAGCGATGGCGCCGCCATTGGGGTTTACCTTGGTCGGATCCAACCCCAACTCCTTGTTCACCGCCAAGGCCTGGGCGGCAAAGGCCTCGTTGCTTTCGATGACATCAAAGTCACTGGCGCTAAGGCCGGTTTTGGCCAGCAGGTTCTGAACCGCGGGAACCGGACCAATCCCCATGACCTCCGGCCGCACGCCCGCATGGGCATAGCCCAGAACCCGCGCCTTTGGTTTCAGACCTGCGTTCTCAGCGGCTTCTGCGCGCGCCAGCACCAGAGCCGCAGCGCCATCATTGATTCCGCTGGCATTGCCGGCGGTGACACGGCCATCCTTCTGGAACACGGCCCGCAACCCGGATAGCGCCTCCATTGAGGTGCCTTTGGGGTGCTCGTCCACTTCAAAGGGCACCATGTCGCGCTTGACCTTCACCTCAACCGGGGTGATCTGGCTCTGGAAGTGTCCCGCCTCAATTGCCGCGGCTGCGCGGGTCTGGCTGGCCAGGGCAAAGGCGTCCATCTCTTCGCGGGTGATCTCATGCTCGTCAGCGACATTTTCCGCAGTGACCCCCATATGGCCGGTGCCAAAGGGACAGTTGAGCGCGCCCAGCATCATGTCGAGCGATTTCACATCACCCATCTTCGCGCCCCAGCGCTGCTGGGTCATGATGAAGGGGCTCTTGGACATATTCTCCGCCCCGCCGGTCAGCGCGTAATCCGCATCTCCCAGCATCAAGGATTGGATGCCCGACACAATCGCCTGTGCGCCGGAACCGCAGAGACGGTTCACATTCATCGCAGGTGTGCCATTGGGAATACCTGCCTGCATCGCTGCCACCCGGCTGAGGTACATATCGCGGGGTTCGGTATTGATGACATGGCCAAAGACCACATGACCGATCTGGTCAGGTTCTACCCCCGAACGCTCCATTGCAGCCTTAGAAGCCGTTGTGGCCAGGTCAATGGGGCTGGTATTGGCCAGGGAACCCCCAAAAGTGCCGATGGCGGTGCGGGCTCCATCCAGGATGACAATCTCTGACATGATCTCTCTCCTCATGTATTGGTTGTCCTCATTATGCAGGCGCAGCATCACCCTGTCTGCCCCTTGACCGCAGGACGTTCCGTCACCGGTAGTGCATCTGTGATGTCGGTACATGGTAGGGGTGCTGCAATCAAAAGGATGGGGATTTGACAAACGCTCCCTAAAGGCGCAGAGAATCCATCATGACGGAAAAAACAGACGATATCCTGACATTGCTGCCCGCCCGCCTGAAGGAGGCCCGGCGCGCCCAGGGCCTCAGCCTGGAGGCGGTGGCCAATCTCTCGGGCGTCAGCCGCTCGATGGTGAGCCAGATCGAGCGCGGCGAAAGCTCTCCCACCATTGCGACGCTCTGGAACCTCACCCGCGCGCTGCAGGTGGATTTTGCCGGCCTTTTGGAAGATGGCGGCATGAAAGACCGCATCGAAGTGCTGCGCGCCGGAGATGTACCCAAGATCGAGAACATGGGCCAGGGCTGCCGCATCCGTATCCTGTCACCCCCGGAAGAGGCCGGCGGCCATGAGGTCTATGACATCCGCTTTGATCAGGGCGGCGCTCTGGTGAGCCAGCCCCATACCCGCGGCGCAATGGAACAGCTGACGGTGCTGGAGGGCGATATCGAGGTGAGCTCCGGCAATGCCAAGGATACCCTGCAGGCAGGCGACACCGCGCGCTACGCTGCCGATGTCACCCATGCGATCACTGCGCCCAATGGGCCAGCACGGGTGTTTTTGATCGTGAAGAACGCTTAGAGCCGCGCCCTCCGGTAGAAGGCCAGGCAAGATATACGAGGCTTAACTTATCTTCCTGTCCGCCTGGAGCATATGCGCCAGGCACGCGTCCGTCGGCCCCACGGCGGGCGCCCATTTTTTACCTCCAGTTCCAATTCCCTGCCACGTTCTGGGCTGAAAGCCTGGACAGCGCCCGACCCTCCCCACGGGAGGGCGCTTCACGCCCACCCAGGGTCAGGCGCTGCCCTCTGAGAGGTAAATCCATCTTCACGGATTTTTTTCCGAAATAGTGAAATCTTCTATTTGGGAATTTCATCCGTTATGGTAGATGCGATTCCACGGATAAGGAGTTTCCCGCCATGAGCACTGCATTTCTGAACGACATCTCTGAAACGCTGGCCCAGATTGAGGCTGACGGCCTTTATAAGCGGGAACGAATGATCACCTCCCCGCAGGGGGGCGAGATCAAGGTGGGGGACCGCGAGGTCATCAACCTTTGTGCCAACAACTACCTTGGTCTGGCGGATCACCCGGATCTGATTGCCGCTGCACGCGGCGTGATGGATGACAAGGGCTTTGGCATGGCCTCGGTCCGCTTCATCTGCGGCACCCAGGACATTCACCGCGAGCTGGAGCAGCGCCTTGCCAAATTCCTGAACAAGGATGACGCCATCCTCTTTGCCGCTTGTTTTGACGCCAACGGCGGGCTGTTCGAGCCGCTCCTGGGGCCAGAGGATGCGATTATCTCCGACAGCCTCAACCATGCGTCCATCATTGACGGGGTGCGGCTCTGCAAGGCCAAGCGCTACCGCTATCTGAACAGCGATATGAGCGATCTGGAGGCCTGGCTGAAACAGGCGCGCGAAGATGGCGCGCGGCATATCATGATCGCCACCGATGGCGTCTTCTCGATGGATGGCTACCTGGCCAAACTGCCGGAGATCCGCGCCCTTGCGGACAAATACGATGCCATTCTGATGGTGGACGACTGCCACGCCACCGGCTTTATGGGGCCGAACGGGGCGGGCACTCCGGATCACTTTGGTGTGGATGCGGATATTCTCACCGGGACTTTGGGCAAAGCACTTGGGGGGGCCATCGGCGGTTATATCGCCGGGCCGCAGCCAGTGATCGACCTGCTGCGGCAGCGGGCGCGGCCCTATTTGTTCTCCAATTCGCTGCCGCCCTCCATTGTTGCCGCCGGGCTGGAGGCCATCCGCCTGGTGGAACAAGGCGCTGATTTGCGCGCCCAGCTGTTTGAGAACGCCCGCTACTGGCGGTCCGGGCTGGAAAAACTTGGCTTTGACATCCTGCCGGGGGAACACCCGATCATCCCGGTGATGCTGGGTGAAGCACAGCTGGCGCAGGACATGGCGGCAAAGCTGTTTGACGAAGGCGTCTATGTTTCAGGCTTCTTCTTCCCGGTGGTGCCGCGCGGCCAGGCCCGCATCCGCACCCAGATGAATGCGGCCCTCACCCGCGAAGAACTGGACCGTGCCCTGGCCGCCTTTGGCAAGGTGGGCCGCGAACTGGGGGTGATCTCATGACCAGCTGGGCCAAGCCAAACAGCATGAAGGCGCTGGAAAAGAGCCATCCCAAGGAAGGCCTGTGGATGGTGCAGGCGCCGGTGCCGGAGATCGGCCCGGACGAGGTCTTGATCAAAGTGAACAAGACCGGGATCTGCGGCACTGATATACACATCTGGAACTGGGATGAATGGGCGGCGGGCACGGTGCCGGTGCCGATGATCACCGGTCATGAGTTTGCCGGTGAAATCGTTGAACTGGGCAAGGATGTGACTGGCCTTTCGATTGGCCAGCGCTGCTCGGGCGAAGGGCATCTGATCGAGCATGACTCGCGCCAGAGCCGGGCAGGCAAGTTCCACTTGGATCCCGGCACCCGTGGCATTGGCGTCAACGAGCAGGGGGCTTTTGCCCAATATCTGCGGTTGCCGGCCTTCAACGTGGTGCCCCTGCCCGATGACATCCCGGATGAGATCGGAGCTATCCTCGACCCCTTGGGCAATGCGGTGCATACGGCGCTGAGTTTTGAACTCTTGGGCGAGGATGTGTTGATCACCGGCGCCGGCCCCATCGGCATAATGGCCGCCGCCGTTGCCCGTCATGCAAGTGCGCGCAATGTGGTGATCACCGATGTGAACCCGGACCGGCTAGCGCTGGCGGAAAAGGTTGCGGATGTGCGCACGGTGAATGTCGCCCAGGAAGACCTGAACGACGTGATCTCAGAGCTGGGTATGAGCCAGGGCTTTGACGTCGGTCTTGAGATGTCCGGCAACCAGGCCGCCTTGGACCAGATGGTTGAGGCCCTGGTGATGGGCGGCAAGATCGCCCTCTTGGGGATCCCGCCCGGCAAATCACCAGTCGACTGGAGCCGTATCGTGTTCAAAGCCATCACGCTGAAGGGCGTCTATGGACGCGAGATGTTCGAGACCTGGTACAAGATGATCGCCATGCTGCAGAACGGGCTGGATGTGAGCCGGGTGATAACCCACCGCTTTGCCGTGAATGAGTTTGAACAGGGTTTTGCAGCGATGAAATCCGGCAGCAGCGGCAAGGTTGTTTTGGACTGGTCTTGAGGCGCTGAAGCCGGTGCCCCAAAACGCAGGGCCTCTCGATCAGTGAGGGGAAGAGGCTTTGGCGGTGCCAAATTGGTAGCGCATTAGGACAGGTTTCATCAAAAAATTCGCCCGCCTGGGAAAAGGCGGGCGATTTGCGCCACAAACGTGGCCAGCGGCTAAACATAAGCCTCACCATCGGGGACCCTTGAAAGTAAAACTGGTTACTGGGCCGCCAACCACAACACCACCATAGGATGAAATTCGTAAACCGCACGACAACAACAGCACTCAATCGTTTGTTTTTGCGCTTTTTTCATTCTTAGGTGGCGGGCGTGAGTGGGTGTCGACCTTCTGCCGTCAGGACCCAGGTTTCGCGCCCCTCAAAGACCGCGACCGTCAGTGGTCTCCCATAGCCCGCACCGCTATCGAGGTTGATGCGATTGCCATAGTGGGTTGGTTTTTTCACCGGGGTATGGCCATGCACGATCAGTTTTGGGTGCGGATCCGTCACCTGGTGAAAGGCTTGTCTGATCCAGATCAGGTCATTTTCGTTCTGTCTATCAAGCGGCACTCCGGGGCGGATCCCAGCGTGAACAAAAGCAATTTCCTTGGTTTCGTACATTGGCTTAAGGGACCGTAAGAAGTCCACATGGGCCTCAGGAACCAGAGCCTTGGCCTTTGTGTGCAGATCTTCCAGCCGGGTACGGTCGGCAAATGTGGCGCCATAGTTGGCAAGCGTATCACTGCCTCCCAGCTTTTCGTGCAGCCAGTGATAGCCAATCAGCAGATGTGGGTCATGGCGGGGCACCTCCTCCATGAACCAGGCAAACATGCGGTCGTGATTGCCCAGAAGGGTAATCCAGTCCCGCCCCTCTGCCTGGCCTTCGATCAGCCGGTCAATGACGCCAGGACTGTCCGGCCCGCGATCGGTATAATCCCCAAGGAAGACAATGCGCGCATCCTTGCCGCCATCCGCCTCGATCCGGGCAAGCGCCTGGTCCAGCATCTCCAGTTGGCCGTGGATATCGCCGATGGCGTAAATGGGAGAAGTCATAGAAATTCCGGTTTTCAAGCAAGCGTAACAGGCAGGGACAGCGGGCCACGGAAGGCAAAGCCGTACCAGGGTACCGCCGCCGGGTCAGCCAAGGACATATTCGGATAGCGCTCGAAGAGCAACGGCAGCAGGATCTGTGCCACCATCATCCGCGCCACATGGGTTCCTTGGCAAAAATGCGGGCCGCTGGCAAAGCTTTGATGGGTCTTGTTTGCGCGGAAGAGGTCAAAGACCTCCGGGTTTTCGTGGATCTCCTCGTCATGCCCGGCACTGGCCTGGATCGTCATCACAATCTGATCCTTGGTGATGGGGAAGCCGCGGATCTCTGTCTCTGCCGCAGCGCGGCGCGAGCTGGTCTGGATCGGCGCCACCCAGCGCACCCCTTCCTCGAAGGCTTCGACAAACCACTTGGGATCTTCCTTGACCGCAGCAGTGTTTTCAGGGTTCTGCAACAAGCCAAAGAGGATGGTGCAAAAGGCATCGCGCGGCTCATTGATGCCGCCGCCGATAGCGATCTTAAGATTGGCCCGGATCTGCGATAGCTCCAGCGGATCCACCGCGTTGACCATAGCGGAGAGGGCTGACGGGCCCTGTTCTGCCAGATGCCGCTCGCTCTCACGGTCAAAGAGCGCATTCATCTCTTCGTGGGCCGCATCGGTTGCTGCAAATGGCGCCGGGTCCCAGGCGAAGTTCCCGGCCCCGTCAATCAGGGCCTGCGACCAGCCTATCAGCTGGGTATTGCTGGCACTCTCGATCCCCAAGAGATGCGCCAGGCAGCGGGCGGCAAAGGGCGCAGCCAGGGCGCTGAACAGATCTGCCGTGCCGCTCTTTGGCAAATCATCCAGGCAGTCATTTGCGATCCGGGTGTAAACTTCTTGCCAATGGTTCCGGATAGTCCGCGGCGAAAAGGCCGGGGCCATGGCCAGCCGGTCGCGCTGGTGTTCTGCGCCATCCTTGCGCATCAAAGTCACCGCCTGAAAAGCCCGCTCCATCGGTGTCTCGGTCCCGCCGGACCGGAACAGATCCGGGTTGTCTTTGACCGCCCGGATGTCCGTCGCCTTGGTCAGGAATATGCGCCCCAGGACAGGCACCTCCATCACCGGTGCCTCGTGGCGCAGGCGGCGGTAGACCGCATAGGGGTCAAGGTGCAGCGCCCCGACCGTGATCGTGGGATCTGAAGGGATCTTTGGCATTTCCGGCCTCCTGCAGTTGAGGCCAGCATAACAAAACTCGTTAACAAAGCAATTTACTCAGAGGCGCCTGCCCGAAATAGGAAACGCCCCTCTCTGAGGGGCGTTTCCCGGAATGAAAAGCTGACGCGCCTCAGGCGACGTCGAACTGCAGCGGCTTGATCTGGTTGAAGAGATCTGTCTCCGCCAGTTTGGCGCGGGCCTCTGCCGGGACCGGCTCGTCCACATAGAGGAGCGCGATGGCTTCGCCGCCGGCCTCGGACCGGCCCAGGGTAAAGTTGGCGATATTGACGCCATGCTCGCCCATGGTCTGTCCCAAAGAGCCGATGATGCCCGGCACATCGTTGTTGGTGGTATAGAGCATATGGGCGCCGACCTCGGCGTCGATATTGATGCCCTTGATCTGGATGAAGCGTGGCTTGCCGTCAGAGAAGACGGTGCCGCCAACCGAGCGCTCGCGCTTTTCGGTCACAGCTGTCACCTTGATGTAGCCGTCAAAGGTGCCGGATTTATCCTGATTGGTGGTGGAGATCTGGATGCCGCGCTCCTTGGCCACCACGGGGGCAGAGACCATGTTCACATCCGGGTTCACCTTTTTCATGATGCCGGCAACCACGGCGCAGTTCAACGCATCAAGGTTCATTTCAGAGGCCACACCATCATAAAGGATGTTGATCGCCTTGATTGGCTCATCGGTCATCTGGCCGACAAAGGCGCCCAGATGATCAGCCAGCTTGATCCAGGGGCCCATGATCTTGGCCTCTTCGGCGGTCACGGAGGGCATGTTCAGCGCGTTTTCCACGGCACCGGTCAAGAGGTAGTTCGACATCTGCTCGGCCACCTGCAGGGCGACGTTTTCCTGCGCCTCGGTGGTGGCGGCACCCAGATGCGGCGTGCAGACCACATTGGGCAGGTTGAACAGGGCGTTCTCCTTGGCGGGCTCTTCGGAGAAGACGTCAAAGGCCGCACCGGCTACATGGCCCGAGGTCAGGGCCTCGGCCAGGGCGCCCTCATCCACCAGGCCGCCGCGGGCACAGTTGATGATGCGCACGCCTTTTTTGGTTTTGGCGAGGTTCTCTTTGGAGAGGATGTTGCGGGTCTGATCGGTCAGCGGAACATGCAGGGTGATGAAATCGGCGCGCGCCAGGAGGTCATCCAGCTCGACCTTTTCGACGCCCATCTTGTCGGCCTTTTCCTGCCCCAGGAAGGGGTCATAGGCTACGACCTTCATCTTGAGGCCGCGGGCGCGGTCGCAGACGATACCGCCGATATTGCCCGCACCGATGACGCCCAGGGTTTTGTTGGTCAGCTCGGTGCCCATGAATTTGGACTTTTCCCATTTACCCGCATGGGTGGAGGCGGAGGCCTCGGGGATCTGGCGCGCCACTGCAAACATCATCGCAATGGCGTGCTCGGCGGTGGTGATCATATTGCCAAATGGCGTGTTCATCACGATCACGCCACGCTTGGAGGCCGCTTCCTTGTCGATGTTGTCGGTGCCGATGCCGGCGCGGGCGATGACCTTGAGGTTATCAGCATTGGCCAGGATCTTTTCCGTCACCTTGGTGGCGGAGCGGATGGCGAGGCCGTCATACTGGCCGATCACTTCGGCCAGCTTGTCCTTGTCCTTGCCGAGATCCGGCTGGAAATCGACCTCGATGCCGCGGTCGCGGAAGATCTGCACCGCTGCTTCGGAGAGTTTGTCGGAGATGAGTACCTTGGGAGCCATTTTTGAGCATCCTTTTATGCGGGGGCCTTTGGGGCCTGAATGATGTCGCTTAGGGGAGCGCCTGACCCTGGGCGGGTGCGAAGCGCCCTCCTGTGGGGAGGGTCGGGCGCTGCCCGGCGGTACCGCCGGGCGGCAGGATCAGCCTTGAAAATCAGCCCTGTGCGGCGATCTCGGCCTCAAAGGCCCAGGCGAGCCAGGGCAGCATGGCCTCGATGTCTGAGGTCTCTACCGTGCCGCCGCACCAGATCCGCAGACCGGCGGGCGCGTCGCGGTATGCGCCTACGTCCAGGGCCACGCCATTTGTCTCCAGCCGTTTGGCAACGGCCTTGGCAAATGCCGCCCCGTCCTGAATGCGGCCATCGGTGAACTTCAGGCAGACCGAGGTGTTTGAACGGGTTGTGGGATCTGCGGCCAGATTGCCGATCCAATCATTGGCATCGGTGAAATCATGAATGGCCTGCGCATTGGCATCCGCCCGCGCCTTCAGCCCTTCAAAGCCGCCAATCGAGCGGGCCCAGTCCAGCGCCAGCAGGTAATCCTCTACGGCCAGCATCGAGGGCGTGTTGATCGTGGCACCAGTAAAGATCCCCTCGATCAGCTTGCCGCCTTTGGTGAGGCGGAAGATCTTGGGCAGGGGCCAGGCGGGGGTATAGCTTTCGAGGCGCTCTACTGCACGCGGAGAGAGGATCAGCATGCCATGGGCCGCTTCGCCGCCCAGCACCTTCTGCCAGGAGAAGGTGGTTACATCCAGCTTGTCCCAGGGCAGATCCTGCGCAAAAGCCGCCGAGGTTGCGTCACAAATGGTCAGGCCTTCACGGTCATTGGCGATCCAGTCGCCATTGGGAACCTTCACACCCGAGGTGGTGCCGTTCCAGGTAAAGACAACATCATTGGCGGGATTGACCGAAGCAAGATCGGGAAGCGCACCGTAATCGGCAGTTTTCACTTCGGCATCGATCTTCAGCTGTTTGACCACATCCGTAACCCAGCCGGCACCAAAGCTCTCCCAGGCCAGCATCTCGACCTTACGTTCCCCCAAGAGGTTCCACAGCGCCATCTCGACCGCGCCGGTGTCTGAAGCCGGCACGATGCCAATCCGGTAATCGGCGGGGATGCCCAGGACCTCGCGGGTGCCTTCGATCGCGGCCTTCAGCTTGTCCTTTCCGACAGCGGCGCGGTGCGAACGGCCCAGCGGCGCGCCTGCGAGTTTAGAGAGATCAAATGCGGGGGGTTTGGCGCAGGGGCCGGAAGAAAAACGCGGATTGGCCGGCCGCGTAGCCGGTTGCTGAGTAGCCATCAATGCTATCCTTACAGATATATGCCTCTCGTTGGGGAGAGGTGTCCCACGCACAGAGCTAGGGTGCTGCAACGCGGCGCGCAAGCGGGAAAATGGGAAAATAGCGACTGTTTGCGTGCGATCTGCGGCTAAAATTTCGCCTTTCGGAAACTCACGCTCCATTTTGGTACAGAAGAGATCAGGGTGTAGGTTGAGAGAGTTTCAACAATTAACAGTATGTAAATAAAAGATTTTACAAGACCGTCTCTCTGTGATTGGGAGTTCTTCTAGCGCTTGGGGCAGAAGTGTCGGGCTGGTTCCTCTGGTCGCTCAGGGCTAAGAGAGAGCAGAATCATCCAATGACCGGAGCCTGCCGATGTTTATTGCGACCCTGCTGTGCAACCCTGCCAACCCGGTCCTGGACCCAGCCCTGCCCGAGAACCTGCGCAATGCCTGGGGCGGCGGAGAGGTCAAATGGCTTGCACCGGGCATCGCGGCGGAATTTCCGCTGGGGGCGCAGCCGGAGAACCAGTGGCAGGTTTGGGAAGATCTGCAGAAATTGGGCATTGATCTTGTGCTCACTCCAGCTGAGGGACGGCGTAAAAAGATGCTGCTGGCCGACATGGACTCGACCATGATCCAGCAGGAATGTATCGACGAGCTGGCCGAGGAGGCGGGCGTCGGTCCTCGGGTGAAGGAAATCACCGCGCGTGCCATGAATGGTGAGTTGGATTTCGACGGGGCTCTGACCGAGCGGGTTGGCCTGTTGAAGGGGCTGCCGGAGGAGGTCATCACAAAGGTGCTGGAAAACCGCATCACCTTGATGCCGGGTGGTCCTCAGCTCCTGGCGACGATGAAGGCGAATGGCGCCTATGCAGCCCTTGTATCAGGGGGCTTCACTGCCTTTACTGCCCGCATCGCGGAGCTCTTGGGGTTTGACGAAAACCGCGCCAACACTTTGCTGGTTGAAGCGGGCAAGCTCACAGGCGCACCGGGCCTACCGATCCTGGGTCGCGAAGCCAAGGTCGAAGCCTTGGAGCAGATCACCGCAAGGCAGGGCCTCTCTGAGGCGGATGTGATTGCCGTTGGCGACGGGGCCAATGATCTGGGCATGCTGAAACGCGCGGGCTTTGGTGTAGCGCTGCATGCAAAACCATCGGTCGCGGCAGAGTGCAGCATCCGTATCAACCACGGCGACCTCACCGCACTGCTTTATGTGCAGGGCTACGCCCAGGACGAATTCAAAGGATAGGACCTCATGTTGGAAGTGGGTTTTGAAACCCTGCTGCTCCTGCTGGCGGCAGGATTCGTTGCGGGCTTTATCGATGCGGTTGCTGGGGGCGGGGGGCTGATCACCGTGCCAATCTTGCTGATAGCAGGCGCCAGCCCGGTGACTGCTCTGGCGACCAACAAGATCCAGGGGCTCTTTGGGGCCGCGACAGCGGCGCTGACCTATGCTCGCGGGGGCTATGTGGATCTGCGCAGCCAGGCCGGATCCGCTCTTATTGCCTTTTTCGCCTCGATTGCCGGTGCTTTGCTGATCACAGTGCTGCCGACGGAATGGATCCGGTTGATCCTGCCGGTTTTGCTTATTGGCATCGCCCTGTTCTTTGCCCTGAAAAAGGGCCTGGGCGATCTGGACCGCGCACGCCGTATCAGCCCGATGCTTTTTGCCATGACCATGGTGCCGCTCTGCGGCGCCTATGACGGGCTACTTGGCCCTGGGGCCGGCAGTTTCTACATGCTCGCCTTTGTGTCACTGGCGGGCTATGGGATCCTGAAGGCCACGGCCCATACCAAACTGTTGAATCTGGCGTCCAATGCGGGTGCGCTCTGTGCCTTTGCACTGGTGGCCACGCCTTGGTGGTTTACCGGGTTGGCCATGGGGGTGGCGCAGATCGCCGGCGCCCATGCCGGGGCTCGACTGGCGCAAAACAAAGGCGCCACACTGATCAAACCTTTGCTGGTCCTGACTTCGATTGCGCTCGCGCTGAAGCTGCTCTGGGATATGCTCTAACGGGTGCTGCAAACCAGCCTAGCAAAGGGTCCCCCAGGCTGGTTTGGGTGTTGCGGCCCCTTTAGGGGCAGTAGGGGTAGGCCATCGCTCTAGGCTGGAATGAGAACCGTCCAGAGCAAAAGGAATAACAGGGTGAGGATCGTGACCGGGCCAATTGCGGCCAGTGTTTCCTTGTGGTGCAGCAGTGACAGCACTGCCGCCGACATGATTGCAACGCCCAGGAGAGCCCCCCAGGTGGTCGCCGTTCTACATTCGCAATGAAATGTTTTGTGTTTTTGGTGGCTTAGGGTCACCCAACCAATTCTTTTAAAATTAACACTTTCATTAATTAACGCTTTGGTTAATATGATAGGTATGAAACCGCTTTTGAAAACCTTTTCTGCCCTCGCGGATGAGACCCGCATGGCCATCGTGGAACAGCTGATGGATCACGGAGAGCTTGCCGCTGGCGATCTTGTGCGTGGGGCCAGCATCTCAGCGCCTGCGATTTCCAGACACCTTAAGGTGCTGCGGGAAGCTGGCCTGATCGATCAGCGGGCCAAAGGCACCAAACGGTATTACTCGGCGCGACCAGAAAGCCTGCGCCTGATCGCAGATTGGACCCAGTCACGGCGGGCCTTTTGGGAAAGCAGTCTGGACCGGCTGGAGGCAGCCTTGCTTGACGATGTCGAAAATGGAGATAGCTAGATGAACGTTGCTCTGACTGATTTGCAGCTCAACCGCAGTTTTCCGGTATCGCCAGAGCGGCTCTTTGCCTGGGTGACGCAGGCTGAGAAGCTGATGCAATGGTGGGGACCTGAAGGGGTTGATGTGGTTGAGAGCGCATTGGACCTGACCCGTACCGGGCCCTATTTTGCCAAGATGCAGGGAAGTGAGGGACAGATCTATCATGTCTCGGGCCATGTGACCCATGTTACGCCCTCGCGCTCTGTCGGGTTTACCTGGGCTTGGCATGATGATGCCGGGGTGCGGGGCGCAGAAAGTCATGTCACCTTCACGATCGAAGCCGAAGGGGAGGGGGCGCGGCTGGTAATTGACCATCGCGACTTGCCCGATGGGGAGTTGGCGCAAAGCCATCGCCGAGGCTGGACCTCAACACTCGACAAATTGTCACGCAAGATCGCCTGAGCAAAAGCCCGGTAGGCGAAGGGTCGCCAAGTCAGAGATTTCAGCAAGACCAAAGAAAGGGAGAAAGTCATGCCTCAGTTTATTTTCGCCTATCATGGCGGCAAAGCACCTGAATCCGCAGAAGAAGGCGCAGCGGTGATGGAAGCCTGGAAATCCTGGATGGGAGATCTCGGCACGGCCCTGGTCGTTCCTGGCAACCCTGTTGGTCTGTCCAAGACGGTCAGCGGAGCGGGAGTGGCAGATGACGGTGGTGCAAACCCCGTTTCGGGCTATTCGGTGGTCGAAGCCACTGATCAGGCTGCGGCCTGCGAGATGGCCAAAGGCTGCCCAATGGTAGTGAGCGGCCATGGCTCGGTCGAAGTTGCGGAGCTGATAGAGATGTAACATTGCCGGGCCTTGGGTCTTGGCACCCAGGACGGCATCTAGAATAGGCAGGGCCACGCAATTGCGGAGGCCCTGTTTTTCGTTCGACTGGCCCCGCTACAACTGGCATGAGGGCGAAAAACAGGGCCAATGCTCCAACTCTTGCTGTTCACTCACGACCAGTAATTCGCCAAACTCAGGCAAGATGGCTTCGCTTTGATCCGGGCGCAGAAAGGCATAGCCACCTACCGGTGACTGTTTCAGCCTTGGCCCGCTCCAAACCTCCTGATTTGAGGAGCGGCCAAAAATGCCAGAGTAGCCGTAGTCTTTGGGATAGACCGGGCTGGCCTTCCAATACCCACCATAGATCGCCAGATCGGCACGATTGCGAAGACCTGTGAGGGGGGAGAGCGCCTCCAACCCCGGAATGGGATTGCGGGGCATGTATTTCAATACTGGTGTGGCAATGAAAAGCGCTGGTGCAAAGCCTTCCGTAGCAGGAAGACCAAAGTCCTTGGGCTTTACCAGAAGTGAGCCGAGGGCCACTTCACTCACCCCATGCTGCGGGCCGTAGCGATCAAAGGTCAGGCTGCCTCCGGTGTTGATGATCGGGGTATTACAATGCACCTGCAGCATCTCGCGCGCCAGTTTGAGGCCACTTTCAACACGGCGGCGGGCTGCGGCGCGCAGCAGGGCTGGCAGTTTTGCAAGATGCGGCTCATAGCCCATTGCCCCCTGCAGCCGTAGCCCTTTCAGTGTGCTGATCGCCTCAATCGCGGGGGGCAGCGTCTTGGTGGTAAACCCGCCACGATGCAGACCAACATCCAATTCCACTGCGATGGGCAGCACAAGGCCCCGCTCCCGTGCCAGCGCATCATATTGCTGTGCTCGTTCCAGTGTGTCGATCAGCCAGATCACCTGATCTCGGGCTCTGACATTGCGATCCAGAATGCGGGCTGCGGCCGGGGCGGGCAGGGGCTTGCCCAATAGATGCTCTGCATTGGGTCGCAGGTGGAGCAGCTCCTCCAGCATGGGGGCTGAGAAACTCATGACGCCACGCGCATCCAGTTGTTCCATGGCAAGGTCCAGCAAGGGCGGCGCGGCCAGGGATTTTGCCACGACCCGGACCTCAACACCGGGGTGCAGCCTCTCCCTTGCAAGCGCCAGATTGTGCATCAGCCGCCCCTTGTCGAGGATCAGACAAGGGCCCGTGACGCCGGTTTGGCGCAGCATCTCTTCCCAGAGCTTAAAATCCGGAAGGGAACCGTTCCTGTGGGGGCTCATGGGTGAAAGATCCGGGCCAGCTCCGGCGACAGGAACCGGTCCTTGGGGTCCATGCGGGCGCGCAGGGCGTCGAACCTGCCCAGATCGGGATAAAGCTCCTCCAGATCCTTACGGGTGAGGCCGTGCAGCTTACCCCAATGCGGGCGGCCCCCAGCGGTGCGGAACAGGGCCTCGCAATCGCGGAAGAACCCCTCATACTGTTGCGCAGCATGCATATGCACCGCGATGGAGACACGCGGGCCATGCTGGAAAGGCGACAGCCAGGCGCTGTCCCCCGCTGTCTGGCGGACTTCGATGGGAAACCAGACATCGCTGTGACGCGTCTCGATCAGTTGGGCGATCTCTTTCAACACCCCGGCAGCATTTTCGGGCGGCAGATGATACTCCATCTCATTGAACCGCATCGCGCGGGTGGAGCTGAGCACCCGCCAGCTCTCGCCTGTGAAATCCTCCTCTCCCTGCAGCTTCAACATCAGCGAGAGAAGACGTTTCTGGATGCCGGGGTGAAAGCGGCGCAGCTTGCTCGCCAGCTTCATCACTCCCAGGCCGAGGGCATCCAGATCCAGCGGAGGCTTGTCCGGCAGCGCCTCTGTGATGTCGTGGGAAATCCCGATGCCCTTACCGCTATGGGGCAGCAGGAAGAATTCATAGCAGCGGTGCGCCAGCCATTTCTCGTGCATGCTCTCCAAGAGCTGGTCAAAGGATCGCACTCCAACCCGGCGGCGCAAGTTGAAGGCCGGTACGGTGTTGAGCTCGATTTCCAAGAGCACCCCCAGAAGACCCAGGCTCACCTGCACACCGGGCAGATCCTCGGTGCTGACCTCGATGACCTCGCCATTGCCGTTCAGGAGCTTGGCGCCTGTCATCTCGGCTGAAATGCAGGGCAGGGTTCTGCCGGTGCCATGGGTCGCGGTGGACATGGCACCCGCCAGGGACTGCACATTGATATCACCGAGGTTGCGAAAGGCCTGGCCCTCCTGTCCCAGCGCCTCCGACAATTGGTGCAGCGGCGCATTGGCATTGACCCTGGCCCGGCCTTCGCAGAGGTCCAGCACCAGAGGCGTATCCAGCTGATCCAGCCGCAGAATATGCGCGCCGCCAGTGACCAGCGGCGTAAAGGAATGTCCGGCCCCGACCGGCCGCAGCACTTCCTTGCCTCGGCTCAGAAGAGCCTGCAGCTCCGCAATCGAGGAGGCCGCCATGACCGCAGCGCCTGAGTTCTGATTGCCCGACCAGTTTCGCCACATTACCGCTATCCCCTGTTGCGCCCGCGCATTTGCCACAGTCTAGTCCGGCCTCCCCCCGCCCTGCCAAGTTTGACCGCGCGTCAAGGCTGGCTTGACCCGGCGAAGAGTTCACCCTGAATACAGAAAAAGGGCCGGAAATCCCCGGCCCCTCAGCTGCTGTCTGATCTGCTTCGGTGTTACCCGAGCACGGATTTGACCGCCCTCTGGGTTGCGGCAACCACCTGATCGGCCTCTGCGCGTGTCAGGCAGAAGGGCGGGGCGAAGCCCAGGATGTCACCCTGCGGCATGGCGCGGGCAATGACCTTGTCCTGCTCCAAAAGCTTGGCCGAGATCTGCGGGCCGATCTTGTCAGCAGCGTCAAAGAAGGTGCGGTTGTCCTTGTCCTTCACAAATTCCACCGCACAGAGCATCCCCTCACCGCGCACTTCACCGACATGGGCATGACCCGACAGCGCCTCTGCCATGCAAGCGTTCAGATAGGCGCCCACCTCGCCGGCGTTTTGCACCAGGTTCAGATCGTCAATCAGCTTGAGGTTGGCAACACCGGCTGCGGCCCCGATAGGGTGGGCAGAGTAGGTCCAGCCGTGGCCGATCGGTCCGTTCTCATCCGTGCCCTGCTCCAGCACCTTCCAGACCTTGTCCGAAATGATCGAGCCGGAGAGCGGCGCATAGGCCGAGGTCAGCCCCTTGGCGATGGTGATGATGTCGGCCTCGATGCCGTAGTGGTCAGAGCCGAACATGCTGCCAAGGCGCCCGAACCCGGTGACAACCTCATCCGCCACCAGCAGGATGTCGTGCTTTTTCAGAACCGCCTGAATGGCGTCCCAATAGCCTGCGGGCGGCGGCACAATGCCACCGGTGCCCAGAACCGGCTCGCCGATGAAGGCGGCGATAGTGTCTGCGCCTTCGCGCTCGATCAGCGCTTCCAGCTCCGCCGCGCAATGGGCCACGAACTGCTCTTCGCTCTGGTCCAGATTGTCCCGGCGGTAGTAATAGGGCGCCTCGGTGTGGATCACCTGTTCCACCGGCAGGTCGAACTTCTTGTGGAACAGCTCCAACCCGGTCAACGAGCCGGTGATCAGGCCCGAGCCATGATAGCCGCGCCAGCGGGAGATGATCTTCTTCTTCTCCGGGCGGCCCAGGATGTTGTTGTAATACCAGATCAGCTTGACGTTGGTTTCATTCGCGTCAGAGCCGCCAAGGCCGAAATAGACCTTGGACATATTCTTCGGCGCCCGGTCCAGGATCATCTTGGACAGGGTGATCGAGGCCTCGGTGCCGTGGCCAACGTAAGAGTGGTAATAGGCCAGCTCCTTGGCCTGATCACCGATGGCCTCGGCGATCTCCTGGCGCCCGTAGCCGACGTTGACGCAATAGAGCCCGGCAAAGGCATCCAGCAGCCGGTTGCCGTCGCGGTCCTCGATAAAAACGCCGGAGGCAGTCTTGATCACCCGGTTGGGGCTTTCGCCGCGGGCGTGCTGGGCCAGATGGGTTGAAGGGTGAAAGAAATTCTCGCGGTCCCACTGGTCGAGTTGGTCATTCTTCAGCATGTCTTTTCCTTACGATTTGCAGGAGAATTTGCCGGATCTGCGCAGAGGATGTGACTGAAATTTCTATGTCTGGCAGGCGAAACATCTGTCTGCCTGACCGTTGTGACTGCTGCTTATTGGCGGGTATGGGCTGCATTCTGAGCGCTGCGCTAGGCGTCTTCTGGTCGATGCCCCTTGCAACTGCGACTCGACTCTCTTGCGGGAACTGGCGTAAAAGAACAAAAGATGAACATTACCTAGATCTACCTATATGAGTCTGAGAGATGCCAGCCGAGAGCACGCGCCGCATTCTGTCCCTGTGGTTTCCCCGGATGGCCAGCGACCGGGCCCTGCGCTCGCGCCCGGTGGAGGGGCCCTTTGCGCTGACCCTGCATGAGAAGAATGCCAGCCGGATCTATTGCCTCAATGAGACGGCGGAGCGCCTGGGCCTCAACCGCGGTATGCCCCATGCGGATGCCCGTGCCTTTTGCCCCGAGCTGCAAAGCCGCCTGGCAGAGCCTGAGGCGGAGCAGCAGTTCCTCCTGGCCCTGCGCCGCTGGGCCCTGCGCTACAGCCCTTGGGCGGGCCTGGAGCGGCGCGACGGGCTGGTGCTGGATATCAGCGGCGCGGCGCATCTCTTTGGCGGCGAGGCCGCGATGCTGGCGGATATGCGCCAGCGGCTGATGCGGGCCCAGGTCACCGCGCGCATCGGCCTGGCGGACAGCCGGGGCGCAGCCTGGGCCCTGGCGCATTTTGGCGAGGGCGTGGCCCCTGCGGGTGAGATGCTCAGCGCGCTTTGCGAACTGCCGATGGCGGCCCTGCGCCTGGAGGAGAAGACCTGCACCGCCTTGGGGCGCCTGGGGCTGCACCGGATCGGGGATCTGGAGGGGGCCGCCCGCGCGCCCCTGGCGCGGCGCTTCGGGCCGGATCTGCTGCTGCGGCTGGACCAGGCCCTGGGACGGCAGCCGGAGGAGGTCTCCCCGCTGGAGGAACCGCCGCGCTACCGTGCGGCCCTGTCGCTGCCGGAGCCTATCGGCCTCGCGAAGGATGTCATGGCAGGCACCGCCCGCCTGCTGGAGCGGCTCTGCGCCCGGCTGAAAGCGCAGGAGGCGGGGGCACGGGTGCTGCTTTTGACCCTCAGGCGGGTCGATCAGGACAGCCAGCAGGTGGAGCTGCGCCTGGCCCGGCCCCTGCGGGATGCAAAGCGCATCCTGCCGCTGTTTGAACGTGGCATCAGCGGGGTTGAGGCGGGCTATGGCATCGACCGGATGCTGCTCGAGGCGGTGCAGGCAGAACCCCTGCCGGTGCGGCAGATCAGTCATATGCGCGAGGCCCGCACCGATCAGCTGGATGATCTGATCACCCGCCTTGGCACCCGGATCGGGCTGGAGAATGTGCAGCGTCTGCTGCCCGCCGACAGCCATATCCCCGAACGTAGCTTTATCGTGGCGGCTGCCGCCTATTGCGACCCGGCAGAGACCTGGCATGCCCCGCAGTCCCGACCGCTGCGCTTGTTTCCACCTGAACCCATTGCCGCCACAGGCGCTGCCCCGCCCCGGCAGTTTCGCTGGCGCCGTATGCGCTTCACCACGGCAGAGGTAACCGGGCCTGAACGGATCACTCCGGAATGGTGGCTGGAGGATGAGGATTGGCGCAGCGGGTTGCGCGATTACTGGCGGGTGGTGACGCGCCAGGGCCGCCGCCTCTGGCTGTTTTACACGCCGCAGAGCCCGGGCTGGTTTGTGCAGGGGGAATTTGCATGAGCAGCCGGTCTGCACAGGAGACAGGCGCAGCGCCTGCGGTAGGCCAGGACGCCTTGGCAGAGTTCCAGACCACCCGCGAGGCGCCGCCACCCGGCTATGCAGAGCTGGCTGTCACCAGCAATTTCACCTTTCTGACCGGCGCCTCCCACCCGGAAGAGCTGGTGGCCCGCGCGGTTGAGCTGGGGCTGGCGGCTATTGCTATCACCGACCGCAATTCCCTGGCGGGATCAGTGCGCGCCTTTGCCGCCCTCAAGACCCTGCGCCAGCAGCGGGAGGAGGCGGCGGAGGAGCAAGCGAAGGAAGCGCAGGCGGAGACTGAGACAGCCGCGCTGCGGATCCGCTCGCAATACCGCACCGACAGCAGCTCGCGGCAGGAAAGTGGGCCAAAAGAAGCCTTAGAAACCTCCAAACTGGCACCACTGCCACAGCTGATCACCGGCTGCCGCCTGGTCTTGCGCGACAGTCCGGTTCACTGGCTCGCCCTGCCGCAGGATCGGGCTGCCTATCACCGGCTCAGCCGCCTTTTGTCCCTGGGCAAGCTGCGCGCCGAAAAGGGCCAATGCCACCTGGATCTGCAGGATATGCTGGCGGGCTGCAGCGGCATGACCCTGATTGCCCTGCCGCAGGTGCCGTTGCAGGAGGCGCAGGTGCTGCAGCATCTGCAAGCTGTCGTCCGGCAATATCCCGGCCAGGTCTTTCTGGGGGCGGCTCCGCGGTATGACGGCAGCGATCAGGCCTATTTTGCCCAGTGCCACCACTTTGCCCGCCGCGCTGCCGCACCCATGGTGGCGGTGGGGGATGTGCTGATGCACCGGGGCAGCCGCCGCCAGCTGGGGGATGTGCTGACCTGCATGCGCGAGAAGCTCACCATTGATGCAATCGGCACCCGCGCCCTGCCCAATGGCGAACGCCGCCTGAAAGCCCCCGCCGATATGGCGCGCCTCTTTCGCAGCTACCCGGCAGCCCTGCGCCGCAGCCTGGAGATCGCCGCGCGCTGCAGCTTCTGCCTCAGCCAGCTCTCTTATGAGTACCCCAGCGAGATCTCCGCAGAGGAGCCGCCGCAGGTGCGGCTGGAACGGCTGGCCTGGGAGGGGCTGGCGCGGCGCTGCCCGGATGGCATTCCCGCTCGCTACCGCGCCATGGCCGAAAAAGAGCTGCGCCTGGTGGCGGACCTGGGCTTTGCCGCCTATTTCCTGACGGTGCGCGATATCGTGGACTATGCGCGCAGCCAGGAAATCCTCTGCCAGGGGCGCGGCTCTGCGGCCAATTCCATCCTCTGCTATGCGCTCTTCATCACCGATGTGAGCCCCGAGCAGATCTCCATGGTGTTTGAGCGCTTTGTCTCCAAACACCGGGGCGAGCCGCCGGATATCGACGTGGATTTCGAACATGAGCGGCGCGAGGAGGTGATCCAGCATATCTATGAGAAATACGGCCGTCACCGCGCCGGGCTGTGCTCCACGGTGATCCATTTCCGCTCCCGCGCGGCGATCCGCGAAGTGGGCAAGGTCATGGGGCTGAGCGAGGATGTCACCGCCAGCCTGTCAGGGCAGATCTGGGGCCAGTCCAACCGGGGCGCCGATCCCGAGCGCATGAAGGAGCTGGGCCTGGACCTGGAGGACCGGCGCCTGGCCCAGACCATCCGCCTGATCGGGGAGATCATCGGCTTCCCGCGCCACCTGTCGCAGCATGTGGGCGGCTTTGTCATCACCCGGGGGCGGCTGGATGAGCTCTGCCCGATCGAGAATGCCGCGATGGAGGACCGCACCATCATCGAATGGGACAAGGATGACATCGACACCTTGGGCATCCTCAAGGTGGATGTGCTGAGCCTCGGCATGCTGACCTGCATCCGCAAGAGCTTTGACCTGCTGGAGCAGCATGAGGGCGGGGAGCGCTGGAGCATCGCCACCGTGCCGCAGGATGACCATCCGACCTATGACATGCTGTGTCTTGCGGATGCGGTAGGGGTGTTTCAGGTGGAAAGCCGGGCGCAGATGAACTTTCTGCCGCGCATGCGCCCGCGCCGCTTTTATGATCTGGTGATCGAAGTGGCTATCGTGCGCCCCGGCCCGATCCAGGGTGGCATGGTGCAACCCTATATCAAGCGCCGCCAGGGCCGTGAGAAGGTGGAATACCCCTCCAAGGAGCTGGAGGAGGTGATGGGCAAGACCTTGGGCGTGCCGCTGTTTCAGGAACAGGCAATGCAGATCGCGGTGGTGGCGGCAGGTTTCACGCCCGAGGCGGCGGACCAGCTGCGCCGCTCGCTGGCGACCTTCCGGCGCATGGGCACCATCAGCAGTTTCCGTGACCGCTTTATCAATGGCATGCTGGAGCGGAACTACGACGCGGAGTTCGCCGCCCGCTGCTTTGCCCAGATCGAAGGCTTTGCCGATTACGGCTTTCCCGAAAGCCACGCAGCGGCCTTTGCCATGCTCACCTATATTTCCGCCTGGCTGAAATGCCATCACCCGGCGGTCTTTGCCTGCGCCCTGCTGAACTCCCAGCCCATGGGGTTCTATGCCCCGGCGCAGATCGTGCGCGACGCTCGCGACCATGGCATCGAGGTGCGCCCGGTCTGCGTCAACAGCAGCACCTGGGACAACAGCCTGGAGCGCCGGGCTGACGGGGCCCTGGCGCTGCGGCTGGGCTTCCGGCAGATCAAGGGCTTCAGATCCGAAGACGCCGAGTGGATCATTGCTGCGCGCGGCAATGGCTACCGCGATCCGGACGCCCTCTGGCTGCGGGCCGGGCTGCGCCCCGATGCACTGGAGCGTCTGGCCGAGGCCGATGCCATGGCCGATATGGGGCTGGGCCGCCGCCAGGCGCTCTGGCAGGTGAAGGCGATCCGGGGCCAGGTGCCCCTGCCGCTGTTCAGCGACCCGCTGGAAGGCGAAGGCCTGCGCGAGCCCGATGTGGTGCTGCCACCGATGAACCTGGGCGAGGAGGTGGTCGAGGACTACGTTGCTCTGCGCCTCACCCTCAAGGCGCATCCGATGGAGTTGCTGCGGCCGCTGATCCCGGATCTCACTCCCCATGACCAGCTGGCGCGGGTGCCGCTGGGGCAGACCGCGGTCTGCGGTCTGGTGATCACCCGTCAGCGCCCCGGCACCGCCTCCGGGGTGGTCTTCCTGACATTGGAGGACGAGACCGGCGTCAGCAATGTGGTGGTCTGGCCCAAGATCTACGAGCGCTTCCGCCGCAGTGTCATGGGCGGGCGCCTGCTGCGGGTCAGCGGCTATCTGCAGCGCGAGGGCATCGTGGTGCATCTGATCGCTCAGAAGATCGAGGATCTGTCGCATAAGCTGGCGGAACTGGGCCACCCGATGGATGAGGCGGTGGGCATCACCCAACCGCAGGCGGATGACGCGCCCCGCCCCCGGCGCAGCCAGCCCAGTGCGCGCCACCCCCGCGAACAGGCCAAGCGGCTCTTCCCCAGCCGGGATTTTCACTAGCATAGATCTTGCCGCTGATCCCGCGTGTGCACCTTTGGCAAGGGCTTGTGGCAAGGGGCTTGGATTTCGCGGCAAAACGTCAGAGGATCGCCTGCGGATCGGGGCAAAGCCCCCGTAGGAAATTCTCGCAGTTACATGCGTCTAAAACGAGAGGGAGGGGACATGAGCGAGAAAACAGCTTTTGTTTGGGATGAGAAGTGCTTTTGGCATTTTGGTGGCAACTATGCGCTTTTGGCCCCTGTGGGCGGATTGGTTCAGCCCATGGTCGCGGGTGGCTTGCCAGAGGCACCGGAAACCAAACGCCGCCTGAAGAACCTGATGGATGTGACGGGCCTCTCTGATGAGTTGTTGCTGACAAGTGCAAAGCCCGCGAGTTTTGAGGATCTGCTGCGGGTCCATCCCCAGAGCTATCTCGATGCCTTTAAGGAGAAATCCGACAGTGGCGGCGGTGAACTGGGCCTGCGCACCCCCTTTGGTCCCGGCGCCTTTGAAATCGCGGCCCTCTCGGCGGGGCTGGTGAGCAAGGCAATCGAACTGGTTCTGACCGGAGAAGCGAGGAACGCCTATGCCCTGTCGCGGCCACCAGGACATCATTGCCTGCCGGATTACCCAAATGGGTTCTGCCTACTGGCCAATATCGCCATCGCTATCGAACAGGCACGTCAGGCAGGACTGGGTAAGCGCTTTGCGGTGGTGGATTGGGATGTACACCATGGTAATGGCACAGAGGCGATCTTTCTGGACCGGGAGGATGTTCTGACAATTTCGCTGCATCAGGAGCGGTGCTACCCGCCTGATACAGGCGAGGTCAGCGAGATTGGGACGGGCGCCGGGGCCGGCTACAACATGAACATTCCGCTGCCACCGGGTTGCGGGCACAGGGCCTATCTCGATGCGATGGAACGGCTGGTGCTGCCGAAGCTGCGGGCGTTTGATGCGGATCTTGTCATCATCGCCTGTGGTTTTGATGCCAGCGGTTTTGACCCTCTGGCGCGGATGATGTGCTCAGCCGAGACCTATCGACTGATGACGCGCCAGATCATGGAGGTTACAGGCGGGCGCATGGTGGCAGCGCATGAAGGCGGCTACTCGGAGCTTTACGTGCCCTTCTGCGGTCATGCCATGCTGGAAGAAATGTCAGGCTCAAGCATCCGGGCAGAGGATCCGCTCGCGGCTCGGATCGCGACCCAGCAGCCAAACGCGAAGGTGGATGCCTTCCATCGCGATATTGTCTCGCAGATGGCAGAGGAACTGCGGCAAAGCGGGGTGCTGTAGGGCCAACGCGCCCTATGTGGGGCGATTGAAGTGCATATATGAAATGCATAAGGGGTAAAATTCCGGCGCAGGGGGCTGCGCCGGAAAGATCTGTTTAGGCAGAGTGCTTCTTCAGCTCGCCGGTCTGCAGGCGGGCGGTATAGGCAAAGAGCTCTTTCTTCACCAACTTCATCAAGAAGTAGAGGCAGAAGATGTTCACCACAGCCATTGCAAAGATTGCCGCATCGGAGAAGTCGATGACCGGACCCAGGCTGGCCGAAGCGCCGATGACTACGAAGATGCAGAAGATGACTTTGAAGGTCAGTTCAGCAACTTTGCCCTCACCAAAGAGGTAGGTCCAGGCTTTCAGACCATAGTAGCTCCAGGAGATCATGGTCGAGAAGGCAAAGAGCACCACGGCAATGGCCAGAACATAGGGGAACCAGCTGATGCCGGAGGCAAAGGCCGCCGAGGTCAGCGCCACGCCGGAGTTGCCGTCGACGGTGGCGATGGCGGTGCCCGCTTCGTTCAGCATGTAGTTGCCGGTTGCCGGATCGATGATCATCTGCTGCGAAATCACGATGACCAGGGCGGTCATGGTGCAGATCACAACGGTGTCGATCAGAGGCTCCAGCAGGGAGACAAAACCCTCGGTGATCGGCTCGTTGGTTTTCACCGCAGAGTGCGCAATCGCCGCCGAGCCAACGCCCGCTTCGTTGGAGAAGGCCGCGCGCTTGAAGCCCTGGATCAGGGCGCCAACCATGCCGCCAGCAACGCCGAGGCCGGTAAAGGCGCCGTCAAAGATCTGACCAAAGGCCCAGCCGATCTTGTCGTAGTTGACCACCAGGATGACCATTGCGGCGCCGACATAGAGAACGCCCATGAAAGGCACGATTTTTTCGGTCACATGGGCGATGGATTTGATGCCGCCAACGATCACGGCAAAAACAACGCCGGCAAAGACGATACCGGTGATCCAGCCGGGATAGTCACCCACAATGCCAGAGATCTGCGCATGTGCCTGGTTGGCCTGGAACATATTGCCGCCACCCAGGGCGCCAAGGATGCAGAAGATGGCAAACAGCACGGCCAGGAAGCGCCCGCCGGGCAGGCCCAGCTCTTTGAAGCCCTTGGAGATGTAATACATCGGGCCACCAGAGACGGTGCCGTCTGCATATTCATTGCGGTACTTCACACCCAGGGTGCATTCGGTGAACTTCGAGGCCATGCCCAGAAGGCCCGCAAGGATCATCCAGAAGGTGGCACCCGGTCCGCCGATGCCGACCGCAACCGCAACACCTGCGATATTGCCGAGGCCAACGGTGCCGGAAAGGGCAGTGGCAAGCGCCTGAAAATGGCTGACTTCACCGGCATCGTTGGGGTCAGAGTAATCACCTTTGACCAGCTGGATGGCGTGTTTGAAATAGCGGAATTGCACAAAGCCGAAATAGAGCGTGAAGATCGAAGCCGCGATCACCAGCCACATCACGATCCAGGGGAATGTGGTGCCGGGGAAGGGGGCAAAAATCAGGCTCACAAAGGGGCCAGTCAGATCGGCAAAGACCTGATTGACCTTCTGATCGATGCCAATGGCTTCTTCAGCCGCCAGCGGTGCGGCGGCGAGGGTGGCTGCTGTGGCGAGGCCCAGCGTTTTGAAATTATTCATGATGGGTCCTCATCCAACAACCGTGACCGGCACATCCGCGTGCATCACCAAATTCTGTGTTGAGCTGCCAAAGATACGTTTGGCAAACCCATCCGAGGAGACGCGGCCCACAATGATCTGGGAGCCACCGTTTTCTACGGTGATCTTATTCAGGGTTTCGGCCACATCACCATGGCGCACCACGCCTGTGGCGTTGAAACCGGCCTCTTTCAGGGCAGCGACGGCGGGTTCGACAATCCGGGCATTGGCCAGATTGATCTCTTCCTCGCGCCGCTTGTGGCGTTGGGCATTCTCTTCCGGTGTCTGGAACGTAAATGGTGACCATTCGATGACATAGGCGGCGATCAGATCGCAGGCACCCATTTTGGATGCCAGATCTTTTGCAAATGCAAGCGCGCGTTCACCGGTGTCTGTCCCGTCAAGTCCGATGACGATTTTGACAGTCATTCTGTCCTCCGTGTGCGTTTTTGGGCTTGGGGAGTCTCTGCTCCCAGAGTGAGGGCGCCTCAATACATTGACAGGCGTGATCCTCAACATCATTATCAGTGATAATCACTAGCAAATGGGCATTTTCTTAGGCTTTTCACAGGCATTCCTCTGGAAACCTGGGCCATCTACAGGGAATTTCACTGATGAATAGGGAATTGGACAGGATTGATCTGCGTATCCTGGAAGAGCTGGAATCGGACGGGCGACTTTCCATTGTGGAGCTTTCGCAGCGGGTAAACCTGACCAACACCCCCTGTTCAGAACGGGTGAAACGACTGGAGAAGGCGGGCTACATCAGCGGCTACCGGGCTATCCTGGATAAGGAAAAACAGGGGTTGGGTCATCTGACCGTGGTGCAGGTCTCGCTCTCGGCGACTGGGGGAGACAACTCGCTGGATGCATTTAACGCGGCAGCTCTAAAGGTTCCCGAGATTGAAAGCTGCCTGATGATTGCTGGGTCTTTTGACTACCTTCTGACGATCCGGACGCGCGATATCGCACATTTCCGTCAGGTTCTAGGTGACAAGATCAATAATCTTCCGAATATCCATCAGACCAATTCTTTTACGGTGATGGAGACCGTCAAATAGCGCTGAGCAAGCACGGTACAAAGCGGAAGGGAAAGAAAATGGCGCAGAGTTTTCGAGACAGAAAGAAGTTCACCCAGGTGCATGGTCGCAACATGGCCTATATCGATGAGGGTGAGGGCGACCCCATCGTTTTCCTGCACGGTAACCCGACCTCCTCTTACCTTTGGCGCAATGTCATGCCGCATTTGGCGGGCATGGGACGGCTGATCGCCCCGGATCTGATCGGCATGGGTGATTCCGAAAAACTGCCGGACAGCGGGCCGGCCTGCTACACCTACGTTGAGCACCGCAAATACCTCTTTGCCTTGCTGGAGCAACTGGGCGTGACAGAAAATGTCACTTTGGTCATTCACGACTGGGGCTCGGGCCTGGGTTTCCACTGGGCGCATATGCACCCCGAAGCGGTCAAGGGCATTGCCTTTATGGAGGGCATCGTCGCCCCGGTTCCCGGCTGGGACAGCTTCCCAGAGGCCCCGCGCGAGATCTTTCAGGCGCTGCGCTCCCCTGCAGGAGAGGAGATGGTGCTGGAAAAGAACCTCTTTGTGGAGGCGATCCTGCCCGGCTCTATCCTGCGCAAGCTCTCCGAAGAGGAGATGCAGGAATACCGCCGCCCCTTTGCCAATGCTGGCGAAGACCGCCGTCCGACCCTGACCTGGCCGCGTCAGATCCCGATTGGCGGTGACCCAGCGGATGTGACCGGGATTGTCGCTGCTTATTCCGCCTGGCTGCGCGAAACGGAAATTCCCAAACTCTTTGTCAATGCAGAGCCCGGCGCGCTGATCGCAGGCCCGGTACGCGATTATGTCCGTGCCTTTCCAAACCTCAGTGAGGTGACGGTAAAGGGCAGTCATTTCATTCAGGAGGATTCACCGGATGAGATTGGCGCAGCCATTCGCGATTGGATAAAGGCGCTCTGACAGCAGCAGATGCCGCCCATTCATTCCGAAAACGCATGAATGAGCAGCATTTTCTCATTGGAACTCATGAGTGTTCTATCCGATAACGGATCGGAAGATTTCTCATGAGGTGACCAATGGACCGCGCCCAGATCGTGCATGACAATTTCCTCAGGCGGGTTGCGGCGGGGGATTTGCCCGCTGGTAACGCGCCCCGCGATGGGCTGCCTCCGGAAACCGCTGTAGCCATCTACCGCGCGCAAGTGCTGAGCCGTGCCTTGGATATCACCAGCCGCGCCATGCAGAAGGCGGGGCAAGGATTCTATACCATCGGCTCCTCGGGGCATGAAGGAATGGCAGCGGTGGCGCGGGCGCTCCGGCCCGATGATATGGCCTTCCTGCATTACCGCGATGCCGCCTTTCAGATTGCCCGCGCCGACCAGGTGCCGGGGCAGCGCATTGCCTGGGATATGCTCCTGTCCTTTGCCTGTTCTTCCGAGGATCCCACCTCAGGCGGGCGGCATAAGGTACTGGGTTCCAAGGTGCTCAATATTCCGCCGCAGACCTCGACCATTGCCAGCCATCTGCCAAAGGCCGTTGGTGCCGCCTATTCCATTGGCGCGGCCAAGCGCCACCGGCCTGAGCATCAGGCCATGGCGGATGATGCTATCGTGATGTGCTCCTTCGGCGATGCCTCGGCCAATCACTCCACCGCGCAGGGGGCGTTTAACACTGCTGGCTGGACCTCGGTGCAATCCACCCCGCTGCCGCTGCTGTTTGTCTGCGAGGACAACGGCATCGGCATCTCCACCAAGACCCCCAAGGGCTGGATCGAGGCTTCGATGAGCGCGCGGCCCGGCATCAAGTATTTCAAGGCCGACGGCCTGGATATCTACGCGGCCCACGCTGTGGCGCAGGAGGCCACCGAATATGTCCGCAGCCGCAGGAAACCTGCATTCCTGCACATCGGCACCGTGCGGCTTTATGGTCATGCCGGGGCGGATGTGCCCACAACCTACCTCAGCAAAGCGGAGGTCGAGGGTGATGAGGGCAATGATCCGCTGCTGCATTCGGTGCGCCTGCTGGAAGCATCCGGCGCGCTGACCCGTGAAAAGGCGCTGAAGATCTACAACGAGACCTGTGCGCGGGTGGAGCGGATCCGGGCAGAGGCGGTGACCCGCCCGCATCTGAAGACCGGTGCTGATGTAGTGGCAAGCCTGATCTTGCCCAAGCGCGTCTGCAAGCCGACGAATGGCCCCAGCGACGAAGCACGGGCAGAGGTCTTTGGCGGGGACATGCGCGCCATGGCGGATCCGCAGCCGATGTCGCGTCTGATCAACTGGGCTCTGACCGATCTGATGCTGGAGCATGGCGAGATTGTCATGATGGGTGAAGACGTGGGCCGCAAGGGCGGCGTCTACGGCGTCACCCAGAAACTGCAGCAACGCTTTGGCTCTGACCGGATGATCGACACGCTCTTGGATGAGCAGTCGATCCTGGGCCTGGCCATCGGCATGGGGCACAATGGTTTTGTGCCGATGCCGGAGATTCAGTTCCTGGCCTATCTGCACAATGCCGAGGATCAGCTGCGCGGCGAGGCGGCGACGCTGCCGTTCTTCTCCAACGGGCAGTTTTCCAACCCCATGGTGTTGCGCATCGCGGGCCTGGGCTATCAGAAGGGCTTTGGCGGCCATTTCCACAATGACAACTCGCTGGCAGTGCTGCGCGACATTCCCGGTGTTGTGATCGCCTGTCCTTCTGATGGGGCAGAGGCCGCTATGATGATGCGCGAGGCGGTGCGTCTGGCGCGCGAAGAGCAGCGGGTGGTGGTCTTTGTCGAACCCATCGCGCTCTACCCGATGCGGGATCTGCACGAAGCCAAGGACGGCGGTTGGATGCGCAGCTACCCGGCACCAGATCGCTCCATCGCGCTGGGCGAAGTCGGAGTGCATGGTGACGGAACAGATCTGGCTATCGTCACCTATGGCAATGGGCGCTACCTCTCGACCCAGGCCCAGTCAGAGCTGGAGGCGCGGGGCATCAAGAGCCGCATCATTGACCTGCGTTGGCTGGCCCCCCTGCCGACAGAGGCGCTGATCAAGGCTGCCAAGGGCTGCAAACACGTTCTGATCGTGGATGAGTGTCGCACCACCGGCAGCCAGTCCGAAGGGCTGATGGCACTGTTCGCCGAAGCTTCAGGCATTCCTGCAGCGCGCATCGCCGCAGAGGATTGCTTTATCGCAACCGGTCCGGCCTATGCCGCAACGCTGCCCTCAAAAGAGAGCATTCTGCAGGCAGCCCTTGATCTGGTAGGAGACAAATCATGACCCGCACTGCTGTTTTGATCTGTCCCGGACGCGGCACCTACAACAAGCCGGAACTGGGCTACTTGCACCGGTACCATGCGGAGAAATCCGCGCTGTTCGCTGGCTTTGATGCGGCGCGGGCGGAGCTGGGCCAGGAAGAGGTCACAGCGCTTGATGGGGCGAAGCGATTTTCTGTGTCAAAATACTCGCGCGGGGATGTGGCCTCACCGCTGATCTATGCCTCAGCCCTGGCGGATGCCCAGTCGTTGGCGGAGGATATCGAGGTGGTGGCGGTCACCGGCAATTCCATGGGCTGGTATATTGCGCTGGCCGCTGCGGGCGCGCTCTCACCGCAGGATGGGTTTGAGTTGGTCGATACCATGGGCAGCCTGATGCAGGAGCATCTGATTGGCGGCCAGCTGGTCTATCCCTTTACCGGCGCGGATTGGCGGGCGGATCCTGTGCGCAAGGCAGAGCTGCTGGCGTTGGTGGCAGAGATCAATACCCGCGAGGGCCATGTGCTGGCCCTGTCGATTGATCTGGGCGGCATGCTGGTACTGGCGGGTGATGAGGCGGGGCTCTCTGCCTTTGAGGCTGCGGTGCCCACGGTAGACGAGCGCTTTCCGATGCGTCTGGCCAATCACGCCGGGTTCCATACGGCTCTGCAGGAACCAGTCGCGCAGGAAGGCCGTGACCGCCTGGATGGCGGCAAGCTGCGCCAGCCACAGCTGCCGCTGATCGACGGCCGCGGTGCCATCTGGCAGCCCGGTGCCACGGATCTGGAGGCACTTTGGGACTACACCCTCGGCCATCAGGTGGTGGAGAGCTATGATTTCTCCCGGGCGGTGCAGAATGCAGCGCTGGAATTTGCGCCGGATCTCTTCATCGTGACCGGACCGGGCACGACCCTGGGCGGAGCGGTTGCGCAGTCTCTGGTGCATCAGGGCTGGCGCAGCATGGAGGACAAGGCGGGTTTCAAAGCCAAACAGGCTGAGGCACCTATGCTGGTTTCAATGGGAGATGAAGCGCAGCGTCCGCTCGCTACCGGATCATCCAGAGGCTAAGCGGGGCTCCCGCGTGCAAAACCAGTTTTGGCTAGCCAAAACTGGCCCTGCCCTTGGGCCCGGCGCCGCCCTTGCAGGGCGGCGCGGTGGCGCGTCATCTTAATCTTTTGCCAGTCTGACCACCGGCGCAGAGCCGACAGTTTCGGGCTCTTCGCGCGGGGCTGGAGCCTGCAGGAAGGGCGAGACCGCATAGCTCTCCACCTTGGCGCTGACATTGTGAAGCTCAAGCGCGCCCAGGGCGATAGCTTCGGTGCCAGCGGGCAGGCTGTTCTTGCTGATCAGAATGGAATGGCCTAGGGATTTGCCATAGTCGCCAAGCCGCGCGGCCACATTGGCCGCCTGGCCGATGACGGTGAAATCCAGCCGCTCGCGGGAGCCGACATTGCCATAGGTCACGGTGCCAAAGGCGATGCCGCTGGCGCATTCGAGACTGGTGATCTCATACTCTTGCGCCACGGCCTGCAACGCGGGCGCGATACTGCGGGCAGAGGCCAGCGCATGATTGCGCGCCCGCTCTGGGTCGGCACCTGCCGGGAAGACGGCCAGCACCGCATCGCCAATAAATTTCAGCACCTCGCCACCGTTGTCATGCACAATACCCGAGGCTACATCAAAGAAACTGTTCAACAGCTTGATATAGGCCTGACGCCCCAGCTGTTCCTCCAGCAGGGTAGAACCGCGCAGATCACAAAACATGATGGCTGCATCAATGTCGTCGCCTTCACCGCGGCGGATCTTGCCACCAAGTACCCGCGCACCAGTGCGCTTACCCACATAGGTCTCCAGCAGGGACTGCGCATTCTCGCGCTGCATGAAGACCTCATAATAACGGGCCACCACCGCAGAGCATTCAAAGATCAGACCCAGATTGGCCGTTGAAAAACCATTGGGGTGATCGCTGGCGACGGTGAGCACGTTGATCCGCCCGTCCGAGAAGGGCAGCGGCATGGCGACATAATCGGTGGCACCGGCGGCACGCAGATCCGCGAGAATCGGAAAGGCATCCTCACTGTCTTCCTCATCAATGCGGTGGCGTACACCGCCCAGGCCCTTTGACACATGACGCAATGGACTGGCGTGATAGGCCGGGTGATCATAGATCTCATAGCTGGGCGCATAGGTGGTCACTTCGCCGGTGGCCTTTTCCCAAATGAAATTCTTGCCAGCAATCTGCGGATGTAGTGACCAGGCCAGCACCGAGAGGCGGGAGAGATAGACGCCCTGCTCCAAGAGCTTCTCTGCGAGCGCCCTGGTGAAGTCCGCAGGGGTTGCAATGAAAGCGGCCTCTCGCAGGAGCCAATCAACCAGTGGGCCGGAAATATTGCCGTAGTCCGGTGGGGATATCACGTTGCTGCCGAGGTCAAACGCGGTGAGCTCATCGGGCATGAACCCGACGTAACCCTCAATGGCCGAGGCTTCAGGCAGGGTGTTTTCATAGACCCAAACCGCTCCAGGAACCCTTTCATCCTCTAGCTTCAGATCATGATAACAAGCTGTGCCTTTGAAGGGGCAGAAGGTCTGCTTCTCCAGTTTGCGAGACAGATCAACTGCAAGATCTTCTTTGGGAAAATAGATAGTGGGCGGCAGGCGGGTTTCATACATCACCCGCGCACGGCTGCTGGAGGCCAGGATTATCCCGTTGCGCTCTGCCTTGACGGTGCCGCGCAGATTCTCCACCAAAATTCCATAGCCGCCATTGGGCGTGGCTGGGCCGGCGGAGCCGTTGCCTTTGGGCGGGAGTTGCACATTCATCAGGTCTGTCCTTTTGACCTTGGCCCGCTCTCCACCAAGAGGAAGGCAGAGGCGGCGTTGCAGGTTGCGACTTCCCTAGAAGATGGGAACTGCGCAGAGGCATCGCAAAGAGGCGCCTGATCAGGCGCTGTGAGCTTCGCCATTATGTGGGGCTAGCGGCTGGAATTTCCAGTGGCTGGAAGGATCACTTCTGTAGGAGCAGATGTGCGGAATTGCTGAAACCCAACTGACAGAAAAGATCCGTGGAGGTTCAAACAGGCTCAGATGATCCGAATCACATCCTTGCTGATCGCCAGAACATAACCGCGTTTGGCGATATTCTTCACTAGAAGCTCGCTGACCATCTGGTTGCCAAGGGTGTCGCGCAACCGCTTGATTCGGGTGGCACCCGCGGCCTCTTCGCAGTCGCTGCTGTCGCGCCCTGATATCACCGCTTCGATCTCGGCTCCCGAAAGCACATCATCGTCCATGCGGGCTTCGGCCAGGGCAGAGAGGGTTTCCATCGCCGCTGGGGTCAGTTTGAACCCCATATTGTTCAGATAGACCGTCTTCTCTTCGCGGCTGATCAAAAGCTCGGTGACCTGGATGCCGGCGCGCTCGATCTGCGCCATGCGCCGGTTCAGCACCATCAACATGGCCAGAACCACCAAGGCGGCAATCATCATTGCGGTGGCAAAAACCAAAAGAACAAAGATCACCACTCGGTAGCTGGCCAGGGTATCGGCAAAGGCGGTGCCGGATTGGGCCAGGATCTCCAGCAGTTTGATCTCTGCCTGGGTGGTCAGGTCATTCTCGACAAAGAGCTGCTCTACCCGTGCATTAAAGGCATTGGCATCGGGCAGCGCCAGCAAAAGCACGGTGCCCGCAATGGCCAGGAGTGCGGCAATGACTGCAATGCCAAGGGCAATGACCCTGCTGCCGGCGCTACGGGCCTCAGAAACGGAGATAGTAGGGTCCGGCATCGGCTTTCCTTTGCTGCAGACCTTCCGGCCCAAAAACCGACATGATGTTCAACAGGGTCCACCCTTGGGCGTTGAGCCGTGCCTGTGCTTCGGCCTGGGCAGAGGCACGAGAGCATTCGCCGCGTATTTGCAGGACGCCGTAATGCAGTTTCAGCGGGTTGTTTTGCTTTGCCTTGTAGTCAGCATAGCAATCGGCGGCGAAGACTGGGCTGGAAAGCGCCAGTAAGGCCGCGCATGTAAGCGGTATGGCAAGGATCTGTTTCATGACGGCATCCTGCGCGGAACTGCCGCAGTATTCAATAACAACAGGGGTTTGAGCAGCCGGTTATCTGATAACAGGGCCCTGTTATTGCCTGTCTGAGGGGTTCGGAGGGAGGCTGATCGCATCGGTTCAGACGCCAGCCACATCTGGTGTCACATAGCCAGCGAAATGACAGACCCTCAGGAAAGGTCAGAACATGACACAGAGTAATCGCCCCCAGCATCATCGCAAATTCATCGCCATCGTTTTGTCCGCCGCCCTCGCGGTGACAGGTATCTCTGCTGTTCCGGCCCGTGCGGACAATGATGTCGGCAAAGTGGTGGCCGGGATTGCCGTCTTGGGGATACTTGGGGCAGCGTTGCATCGGCATAATACGCGGGATCGCCGCCATCAGCAGGTGACTCGACCCTATCAGCCACAGCACCCCAAGCCGATTCCACAACATTTCCGCCGCTATGATCTGCCCGCGCGTTGTGTGCGTTACTTCCCCAATTACAGCCATGAGGAAAACCTGGTGGCACGCGGCTGTCTGCGTAAAAACTACCAGTATGAGGCCTCACTGCCGCAGCAGTGCCGCGTAACCTTCTGGAATGGCGACAAGCATCGCACTGGCTATCGGCCCAAATGCCTGACCAAGCGCGGCTACCGGCTGATTACCCACTAGGTGCCTATCCATCACGGCAGGGCACCTGTCATATCTCGGCAACGGATCGAGCAGGACTTGGGGGGCTTCGGCCCCTCCTTTTTTCTTTTGTAACGGGGTAAACCAGCCGCTTGCATTTCAAAGCGGAATTGGCTCTGACAGGAGCATGGAACAGCCTGATGACAGCCTAGAGCAAACCGCCCGAAAAAATGGTTATCCGCGTATCGCAGGTGTGGATGAGGTCGGGCGTGGCCCGCTTGCTGGCCCGGTGACCGCTGCGGCGGTGATCTTGCCCCTAGAAGGCTACCCGCAGGGACTCAACGACAGCAAAAAGCTGAGTGCCAAGAAACGCGCTGTCTTGGCCGAGGAGATCTTGCAAACAGCCGAGGTCTCCATTGCTGAGGCCAGCGTGGAAGAGATTGATAGCATTAACATTCTGAAGGCGTCCCACCTGGCGATGGAACGGGCAGTGGCGGCGCTGGATCCGGCACCGGACTATCTGTTGATTGATGGCAATCTGATCCCCGCTGGTCTGACCATCCCAGCCGAAGCGGTGATCAAAGGGGATGGCAAATCAGTCTCCATCGCGGCGGCCTCCATTGTGGCCAAAGAAGCCCGCGACGAATGCATGGTGGATTTGGCGCAACAGTTTCCAGGATATGGATGGGAGAAAAACGCGGGTTACCCTTCAAAGCAACACCGTGAGGCGCTGCAAGAATTGGGGGTGACACCACATCATCGCAAATCATTTAAGCCGGTACACAAGATATTGTATCAAGAGTGAAGAGCGAAACTCTTTTCTAAAAAACAAATTGACCTCGAATCCGGGATGACTCATCCTGTGGATAACCAAATGAGCGCAAAAATGCGCCGCGGTTTTGAGGCAGAGCAATGAATAAAACAATGACGAAGGGCGCCACCTCGGCGCTCCCTTTGAACACGATTCTTGATGGCGATTGCATCGAGGTCATGTCTGGGCTTCCGGATAATTCCGTCGATCTGATTTTTGCGGATCCGCCCTATAATCTTCAGCTCAAGAACCAGTTGCACCGACCGGACAACAGCAAGGTCGACGCGGTGGATGATCATTGGGATCAGTTTTCGAGCTTTGCCGCCTATGATGATTTCACCAGCCGCTGGCTGCATCAGGCTCGCCGGATCCTGAAGCCGAACGGCGCGATCTGGGTGATCGGCAGCTACCACAATATCTTCCGCGTCGGCACCGCGATGCAGGATGAGGGCTTCTGGATCCTCAATGATGTGGTCTGGCGTAAATCCAATCCGATGCCGAATTTCCGCGGCAAACGCTATACCAATGCCCATGAGACCATGATCTGGGCCTCGAAATCCGAGGGTGGCAAATATACCTTCAACTACGAAGCGCTGAAGGCCCTGAACGAAGGCATCCAGATGCGCAGCGACTGGGTGCTGCCAATCTGCACCGGTCATGAGCGCCTGAAGGATGAGAATGGCGACAAGGCCCATCCGACGCAAAAGCCCGAGAGCCTGCTGCACCGGATTCTGGTGGGTTCCACCAATCCTGGCGATGTGGTCCTAGACCCCTTCTTCGGCACCGGCACCACGGGTGCGGTCGCCAAGATGTTGGGGCGTGAGTTCATCGGTATCGAGCAGGAAGAGAGCTACCGCAAGGTTGCGGCCGCACGCATCAAAGCGGTGCGCAAATTCGACCGCGAGGCGCTTCAGGTCTCCACCAGCAAACGTGCTGCCCCTCGCGTGCCCTTTGGCCAGCTGGTCGAGCGCGGCATGCTGCGTCCCGGCGAAGAGCTTTATTCGATGAACCGCCGCCACAAGGCCAAGGTTCGCGCCGATGGCACCCTGATCGGGGATAACTGCAAGGGCTCGATCCATCAGGTCGGCGCCCACCTAGAGAATGCACCCTCCTGCAATGGCTGGACCTACTGGTGCTTCAAAAAGGACGGCAAAACCGTTCCGATCGATGTTCTGCGTCAGCAGATCCGGGCAGAGATGCAAAACTGATCCTGCCCCCCAAGGCCTCACTCACGAGACATAACAGTCAAACCGCCGGTGCCCCTGCTTTTTAGCGGGGCGCCAACCTTGCCCCGCCGTCTTCGGCGGGGTTTTTTGGGTCAAATTGATGCAGGGCGGATGTATATTGCAGCAGTCTGCCCTATCTTAGGGCCAACCAAGAGGGATGGCTTCAAATGGCAGAGACGGCAATCGATCCGCCAAAGAGTTCCGCAAGCAAAGCACGCGCTTTGGGAGCAGGGCTGAAACACAGCCTGACAGATCCAGAGGCCCCACCGGAATCCCGCTATGTTTTGGAAGCTCTGGAGGAGCATAAGCAGCAAGGCCTAGAGCTGGCGGTCAAAGCCCGTTGGATCGCCATGAGCATTTTCGCGGTCTTTATCGTGGTGGTTCATCCCAGGGTCGAGGTTGTCTATTACCTCATGATCATGGCGCTTATCTGCCTCAACGGTTGGTTCATCCGCCGCGCGGGCCGGGTCGGACGCTCACGGTTGGAGCTGTTTCTGATCTTTGCGGATCTCCTGTTGATGACAGTTGGAATGGTGGGGCCAAACCCCTTTGATGCGGATGGCATGCCGCTGGCAATGCAATACCGGCTCGACAATTTCATCTACTTCTTTGTGATCCTCTCGGCGGGTACGCTGGCCTATTCCTGGCGGACGGTGATCGCCATTGGGGTCTGGACCTTCTTCATGTGGCTTGCCGCACTTGGGCTGGCGATGTGGTTTTCCACCCCCTTTGAGGGTCTCAGCGAAGCCGCCGCGGCTGCCTTCGCCAGCTATCCCGATGTGGCGCAGTTCATGGATCCAAATGACTTTGGTATTCAGATGCGTGCGCAGGAGGTCATCGTCTTTCTGATTGTTGCCATCACTTTGGGGATTTCTGCGCGCCGTGCGAACCTTTTGGTGCTCGACAATGCCGGTCTGGAACGGGAGCGGGCCAATCTCTCACGCTATTTCTCTCCGAATGTGGTGGAGCAGCTGTCGCAGAACGATGAACCGCTGAAGCAGGTCCGGATCGAGAATGTGGCGGTGCTGTTTATCGATATTGTCGGCTTTACCCGCATGGCTGCCGGACGCGACCCGCATGAGGTGATCACCCTGCTGCGCGAGTTCCATGGCCGGATGGAGCGCGAGGTATTTCGCCATCGCGGCACGCTGGATAAATACCTGGGCGACGGATTGATGGCGACCTTTGGCACGCCCATGCCGGGAGAGCGTGACGCCAGCGATGCCCTGGCCTGCGCCCGCGCAATGCAGGCCTCACTTGCCGCTTGGAATACCGAGCGCCGCCGCCAGGGCCAGCCAGAGATCAAGGCGGGTATCGGCGTGCACTATGGTGAGACCCTCTTGGGGGACATCGGTGCCAACCGGCTGGAGTATGCGGTGATTGGCACTGCCGTGAATGTAGCGGCCCGGCTGGAGGAAATGACCCGTGGGCTGCAGGCTGGCATCGTGATCAGCGAGGATCTTCGAAACCAAGCGGCAGAGGAAAAATGCCCAGCAGAGCTGCTGGACGACTTGAAGTCTGTCCCAAATCAGGAAATTCGAGGTCTCGATCAAAGCATGACCGTCTGGTTGCTAACTTGACGTCAAGACTTTAGCTCTGGAGATGTCAAAAATTGGACATTATTCAACCTTAAGGCGTTGGACATGTCTGATGTTTCTTGCTCACCCCCGCCGTCACCTTCGCACTGGAAACCCAGCCCATTTGCCAATGCGGTCTCGGCGCTGAAACTTTGTTTCTTTTGCCGCCCGGATCGTGAGATCTCAGGGGGGCTGGCAGATGTAGCTGCAGCTTTCCTGATTTATCTATGTGCGCATATGGCAGCTTTGCTTGTTCCGGCACACAGCTACTTTGAATGGAATATTACCATATACCCGGCCGGGGTTATCTTCCTTTTGGGAGAGGTCCTAGCCGAGGCTCTGCTTTTTGCCGGTCTGCTTGTCCTCATGCGCTATAAGCTTCAGATTGGCAGCTTCTTTGTTGTCCTATTTGCGGCCTCTGCGGTTTCCAGTCTTCTGACGACATTTGTGTATTATATTCTTCCCACAATAATACCAATGGAAGCACTTGGATATTGGGGGCTTATGGCTTTGGGGCTGATTGTTGGCAGCCTGCCATTTCTTATCGCGATGTCCGGGCTTGCGGCAGCGAATGGTGCGTCTTTCCGGGGGATCCCGACCGGAGGCTTGATCACCTGCATCCTGATGACCTTCTTTTATTCATCATACTTTTTTATCGAGCGAACGGACGTCTTTGTCCCCAACTATTCCTATGATGAGGAAGCCCAGGCTTTGGCATGGGAATACCCTGACCCCGAAGAAATCTACCCGCTGCAGCCAGAAATATTGGCGGGGATGGCAAACAACCTGGCTGATCAGGTTCCAGGACAGATCGATCTCTATAGTTTGGTCGGCGCTGGCTATCCCGAACAGCAGGTGTTTCAACGTGAAGTGACGGCCTTGTCCGCCCTATTGGAGCGCCGCTTTGAGGGCAAAAACCGGATCTTGCGTCTGGGCGCCAGTTTTCAGGATGCCAGCGCCTGGCCTCTGCTCAACAGGACAAACCTGAACTCTGCTTTGCAGATGCTTGCGCAGAAAATGGACACCAGCGAGGACGTGCTGCTGCTCTATCTTACCTCCCACGGTAGGCCTGGGTCGATTTCGACTAGGTTCTCCGGGCTGAGCCATTCGGATCTGACTGCGAGTGAGGTCGCGGCGGCCTTGGATGCTTCGGGCATCCAGAAGGCAGTTGTTGTGATTTCCGCCTGCTATTCGGGCTCCTTTGTCGAAGATCTGGCAGGACCGAAGCGGCTGATCCTGACTGCTTCAGCGTCTGATCGCAATTCCTTTGGCTGCAGTGATGAGAATGAGTTTACAGATTGGGGTCGTGCCTTTGTTGCTGAAGCTCTCGCGCAAACGCATAACTTCCTGGCCGCAGCGGAAATCGCCCGCGATCTGGTGGCATCACGAGAAGCGGAGGCAGAGCAAACGCCTTCCTTGCCACAGATTTCTGCGGGAGAAGGCGTCTCGCAGTTTCTGCAGGGTTTGAGCCAGCGATTTGAGCTTGCTGGGACTTCTACACGAGCCGCTGTCTCTCAATGAGGCAGCGTCGAGACTGCTGAGGCAATCAATCCGTCCCGGCCTGCGCGCCGGGCATTGGATTTTGGGCCTTGTTATAGGCTTTCCAGTCGGTCACTTCTGGGTAATGCATCTGCCGCCAGCGGCGTACGCGCGGGTTCATTACCCGACGCCACAGGGGCGGGATCATCGCCGCAATGGTCATCACCGGATAGCCATAGGGCAGCTGCGGTGCATTCGCGGTGGTATAGTTCTGCAACAGCGGAAACCGTCGGTCCGGGCGGTAGTGGTGGTCTGAGTGGCGCTGCAGGTTGATCAGCAGCCAGTTTGAGGCCTTATGCGCCGCGTTCCAGCTGTGATGCGGGCGCACGTGCTCATATTTACCCTCGCCCAAATGTTTGCGCGTCAGACCGTAGTGTTCGACATAATTCACCAGCTCCAGCTGCCATATGGCGACACCGGCCTGCACCATGAACAGCAGTACTCCGGTGAGGCCACCCAAAAGCGCCGCCAACAGCAGCATCCCCCCCTGCAGGGCCCAATAGCGGAAAAACGGGTTGGAGCCATGGCTCCAGGGCAGGTCTTTCTTTGCCAGCTTTTCCCGTTCAGCGCGGAAGGCGGAGTGCAGGCTCTGGCGCAGAACCCGGGGGTAAAAGCGGTGAAAACCTTCGTTGTAGCGCGCAGTCACCGGGTCACGCGGTGTGCCAACATAGCGGTGATGCACCAGAAGGTGTTCTGAGCGGAAATGCGAGTAAAGCACCATGGCCAGCAGAATATCCCCCAGCCAGCGCTCCAGTCGGTTGCGCTGATGCATCAGCTCATGGCTGTAGTTGATCCCGACAGTGCCGCTGATCACGCCCATTCCGAAGAAGACGCCGAATTTTTCCAGCCCGCCCAGGTGCTCTGCCTGGACGGTATAGGCGATGAGGCCAAAGAGTGTCACGAATTGCAGCGGCACCCAGGTGCTGGTCAGCAGCCGATACCAAAAGAGATCCTCGTCCGGGGTTTCAGGATCCGCGTTTTCCAAATTGAGACCAAATATGCCGTCCAGGGCGGCAAAGAGATACCAGGTCACCAAGGGCACCAGCAAGAGCATCCAGCCCCCCTGCGTTGCGCCGAACCACAGGAGAGGCAGCAACAGGAAAGACAGCCAGAAGGGCAGCGCGGATTGCCAGCGGCGCAGATGGTCAGAGGCGGTCATTCAGGATCTCCGGTTTCAAATCGGGGGTCTGCATCGAGAACTGCGAAGTACTTGTTGTGCAAGCTAAGCATTATTGCAGTGAAACCCAAGGTCAGCTGGAGGCTGATTTATTGACCGCGCCAGAGATCAAAGGCCTTGCGCATCACCGTGGGCAGATCACCGGGCCGAAAGGCGTGGCGCGGTAGCAGTTCCTGGTTGTCTTCCGGCGCGTGATCTTCTGGCAGTTCCGCATGCAGAACCCGCAGGATCAGATGGAAATGGGTAAAGGTATGGCGGACCTCGCCGCCAATATCCTGCCATTCAGCCTCGAATGGCGGCGCAGGGGTAGGGGTCTCTCCCCAATCGGATCCTGGCCAGCCCAGCATTCCTCCCAGCAACCCTTTGTCCGGGCGCCGCTCCAACAGCCAAGCGCCAGAGGGGGAGCGGGCAAGATAGACCATGCCCTGCCGGGTGGGTTTTGGCTTTTTGGGGGTCTTCTTGGGTAGTTCCGCTGCAGTTCCCGCGATCCGTGCAGCACAGGGCTCTCGCCAGGGACAGATACCACAAGCGGGAGACTTAGGCGTGCAGATGGTGGCACCCAGATCCATCACCGCCTGGGCATAATCACCGGGGCGTGTGCTGGGGGTCAGGGTAGCTGCATGTCCTCGCAGCAGCTCTTTGGAGCCAGGCAGGGGGTCATGAATGTCATGCAGCCGGGCCATGACCCGCTCCACATTGCCATCCAGAACGGTCTCTGCCCGGTCAAAGGCGATCGAAGCGATGGCCGCCGCCGTATAGGGGCCGATGCCGGGGAGCTTGAGTAACTCTGCATAGCTATCGGGAAATGCGCCGCCCAGATCCTGCGCGACCACGCGGGCGCATTTCAGCAGGTTGCGGGCGCGGGCGTAATAGCCAAGGCCTGCCCATTCCGCCATGACATCGGCGTCCTCGGCATTTGCCAGATCCACAACACTGGGCCAGCGAGCAGTGAAGCGCTGAAAATACTCGATTACTGCCGCCACAGTGGTCTGTTGCAACATCACCTCACTCAGCCAGACCCGATAGGGATCTGGCTCATGGCCCGCCAAACGGTCCAGTGGCGGCACCCGCCAAGGCATCTTGCGCGCATGCTTGTCATACCAGCTGAGCAGGTCGTTGCTCATACCCTCTGTTCTATCGCTTAGATCACGCATTCGTTACGCTCCGCTTCATCGGGTAATCTGGCCTCTTCAACTGGACCCTTTACATTAGGGGGATGAGTCACGCAAAACCAAGTTATGGCATTTCGGCGCAGCACCACACGCGGGTTCGCAAGAACCTCCCGGCTCCTCAATGAGCAAATCCGCAAAGCAGGCGAAAGCCGCGGCTTTGCGGTCTCGCGGCTATTGACCCATTGGGAGGAGATCGCGGGGGCGGATCTGGCCGCCATGGCCCGACCGGTAAAGGTCGGCTACGGGCGCAGCGGCTTTGGCGCGACGCTGACGGTTCTGACCACCGGCGCCTACGCGCCGATGCTGGATATGCAAAAGGAAAAGCTGCGGGCCAAGGTGAATGCGGTTTATGGCTATAACGCCATATCAAAGGTCTGGATCACCCAGACAGCCCCGACAGGTTTTGCTGAGGGCCAGGCAGATTTCAAATATGCCCCAAAGGTGCAAAAGCCGGTGGAGGCAGACCCAAAGGCCCGCGCAGAGGCCGCGCGGACTGCCGAAGGGGTTGAAAACGAAGACTTGCGCGCCGCCCTGGAACGGCTGGGGCGCAATGTGCTGACAAAACAGAAAACTCTACGAAAGAGGTATGAATGACCCGTCTCATGTCCGGCCTGTGCGCCGCGGTGGCTCTGGCTGCCGGAACCTATGCGCTGAGCAGCTTTAACAGCCAAAGCCGCCTGCCCGAGAACCCGCTGATCGGGGCGGCCCATGCCCAGGAAGCAGAGGTCGACACTTCGAGCATCACCGAGATGGTGCTGGGGGCCGAAGACGCACCGGTTACCCTGATCGAATATGCCTCTTACACCTGCCCGCATTGCGCCAGCTTTCACAACACGGTCTTCAAGCAGCTAAAGGAAGACTACATCGACAGCGGCAAGGTGCGCTTTATCTACCGTGAGGTCTATTTCGACCGCTACGGCCTCTGGGCTTCGATGATCGCGCGTTGCGGTGGCCCCGAGAAGTTCTTTGGGGTCTCCGATCTGATCTACAAGGGTCAGTCCGAATGGGCCCGAGCCGGTGGCGCCACAGAAATCGTCGATGAGCTGCGCAAGATCGGCCGTCTGTCCGGTCTGGAGAATGAAACGCTGGAAGCCTGTCTTCAGGACGGCGCCAAAGCGCAGACCCTGGTGACCTGGTATCAGGAACATGCAACCAAGGACGGCATCCAGTCGACCCCTTCCTTTATCCTGAATGGAGAGTTGATCGGCAACCAGTCCTATGAAAGCTTCAAAGAGCTGCTGGACGCGGAGCTGAACGGCTAAAAAGCGGATACCTTCGCAAGGTGAAACCTTTGCGAAGTGGGTACTTTACCAACTAAATTCAGAGGAGCCCGGTTGAATGGCCGGGCTTTTTCTATTTTGCCTGTCTAGCAAGCATGTGTGGGCGCGGGAAATCGGAACAAGCCGTTTAGCAGAGAAACCTGTTAGTCGGATAACTAGTCGGGTGGCGGAGCCACGGACTTGATGAGGTCCAATAGCTGCTCTTCTTCTGCGACTTGCAGCCGGACCGGCAGGGTTATCACCTTGCTGCGGAAGCTATCGGGCAGGCGCACGGCATCTTTTTCCGTGGTGACCAGCTGCGCCTGGCGCAGCTTGGCCTCGCTCTCCAACCGGTTCATCAGGGCCGTGGTCAGCGGCTGGTGATCCTCCAGAGCTTCGGCGCGAATGACCTCAGCCCCCAAGCCACGCAGGGTGGCAAAGAACTTCTCGGGGTAACCGATCCCGGCAAAGGCCAGTACCCGCGTGCCTTGCCAGGGCATCCCGGTCTGCAAGGGCTCCAGTGTGGCGGTGATATGTGGCTTGCCTTGCAGCTTCGCGCCCCAAGTCTGGTGAAATGTGCTCTGGGCCTTGTCACTGCCAAGAGAGAGCACCAGACCTCCGCGAGCCATCCCCACTGGCACCGGTTCGCGCAGGGGGCCTGCGGGCAGGCAGCGCCCATTGCCAAATCCGCGCTGGGCATCCACCACGATAATGGAGAGATCCTTTTGCACCGCGGGGTTTTGGAAGCCATCATCCAGCAGGATCACGGTAGCCCCCGCCGCGTCGGCCTCTCGCACACCTGCGGCCCGGTCCTTGGCAACCCAGACCTCCCCAAAAGCAGCCAGCAGCAAAGGCTCATCACCGCAATCCGCAGCTTTGTGGGTGCCAGGCTCGACTTGAACCGGCCCTAGCAGGCTGCCGCCGTAGCCTCGGGTTACCACATGGGGGTCATGGCCTATGTTGCGCAGAGCTTCCATCAGCCAGATCACGGTTGGGGTCTTGCCGGTGCCGCCGGCATTGATATTGCCGATGCAGATGACAGGGACATCTGCCTTTAGCCCAGCGGTGCTGCGCAGGCGCTTGGCTGTTGCCGCAGCATAGAGCCACCCCAAAGGCGCCAATAGGCTGGCCCGTAGGTCAAAGGCGTTTGGCGGTTTGTTCCAGAATTCAGGGGGCCGCATGGCTCTCCTCGCGCATGTCTAGGATATCTTGGACCAGTTCAATCAGCTGGTCGGTCATTTCGGCCCCGGCAGTCACGGCTTTCCATCCTGCCAGTGCCATTTCAGCGGCTTTGTCCGGGGAGGAGAGCTGAATGATCTGTCGCGACAGCTCTTTGGAATTTCGCACCGGGGCGGTTGCGCCGGCCTGATCCAGGTGGTGGTAACTGCTCTTGTACAGGCCGGTGCCGGGGCCATGCAGAGCGACAGAGCCCAATGCCAGCGCATCCAGTGGCGATTGACCTGGTAGATGCGCAAAGAGGCTGCCGCCCATTAGGGTAACCGGCGCCAGACGATACCACAGGCCTAGCTCTTCGGGGCCGGCGACTAGAACCTGGGTATAGTCATCGGGAAGTTCGCCACTGTCCCAATCGGCGCATTGCAGGCCGCTGGCCTGGATCAGGCTTTTGGCACGTTGTTGGCTGTCCTCGCTGTCTAGCGTCAGGATCAGCAGGAGCCGGTGCAAAAGGCGCAGCGCACCGCGATGGCCTTCCAGCATAAAGGGCACTTCCTCCAGCTGCGCCTGAGCGGCCAGCCAGACCGGACGCCCGCCCAGGTCTTTCTGCATCTGACCAAGCTCATCCGCATTGCAGCCGGGTGGCATTGTCGCGGGCCCAAGGGAGGAGACGCGCTTAACCCGATTGGAGTGGATGCCACTTTTGATCAACTGGGCCCGCACTGTCGGTGAGGGCGTGAGGATCTGTTCAAAACCAGAGAACATGCGATAGCGCTGGTCTGGCAGCCAACGCATTTTCCGCTCTGGCATCTCATCATCAAGGATATCCACCAAGAGGGCAGAGATCTGCATTTCGCGCATCTGCCGCAACATGTTGCGCCGCAGGCCCCCTCCCGCCCAAAGACAGAGATCCGGGCGCCAGTGGTTCAAAAACCGCTTTGCCGCAGCGCTTTGATCCGGTGGCAGAACACCATGAGCCAGATCGCAGCCCTCCACCGGGGGCACCGTGCCCATGTCATCTTCCCAGGTGGCGATCACCATCAGGTCGGGTCTCATGGACTTTAGCCGATGCCCCGCATCGCAGAGCGCCAGATAGCGTTCCTGGGTGGTGGCATGAAGCCAGAGCACTTCGCCGTCGGGGCGCAGACTTGTCTGATAGCTTGCCACCGGTCAGGACCTCTGCGCGGGCGTCATTGGCTGCGGATGCCGGGACCCTCAGGGTCCAGAGCATCGCTGAGGGATTGATGCACCAGGGGGGCTGCGGCAATGACCCCTTCCAGCAAAGGCGTCGCATTGTTGAATTGCAGCGTTTTGCCAAAACGATCACTGATGCGCCCACCGGATTCGCGCAGGATCAGATCACCCGCAGCGATGTCCCATTCCCAGCTGGGACGCAGAGTGAGCATGGCCCCGGAGCGGCCATCCGCCACCCGTGCCAGCCGATAGGCCAGCGAGGGACGATAGCTGCGTTGAAAGGCCGGGGGCTCACCTCCGCGCCAGTGTTTTGCCTCCAGGTTGGGCTTTGCAGTCAGCACCTCGGATGTTTCCAAGGACGCTTTTGGGGAAACCTCCAGCCTGTGTCCGTTGCAATAGGCCCCTTGGCCTTTCGCAGCAGAGTAAAGCCGCCCGCGCTGTGGCAGGTAGATCACCGCCGCCACGACCTCCCCCTGCTCAGCAATGGCCAGCGCATGGGCCCAGGTTCTGGAGCCATTGGCAAAACTGCGGGTGCCATCAATCGGGTCGATGATAAAGACGCGCTCCTTGCCCAGGCGATCCGCACTGTCGTCGCTTTCCTCGGATAGCCAGCCATAGTCTGGACGCGCCTTTTGCAGAAACCCCTCGAGATAGGCGTTCACTGCCAGATCCGCTTCGGTCACTGGCCCTTGTCCATCGGGCTTGTCCCAACTCTTGGCGGTGGGGCCCGAATAGCGTGTAGCGATATCTCCAGAGGCCTCTGCGGCCTCAATCAGAAGGGAGAGGTCATCAGCTGCCGGCAAGTGTCATCCCTTCGATCAGGATCGATGGCACCACCCGCGACAGATAGGTTCGGGCATCATTGGCCGGGATAATGCGCAACAGCATATCACGCAGATTGTCGGCGATTGTGCATTCATTGACCGGATAGAGGATCTCGCCGTTTTCCACCCAAAAGCCGGAGGCCCCACGGGAATAATCCCCGGTATTGGGGTTGATGGTGGACCCGATCAGCGAGGTGACCAGAAGGCCAGTGCCCATGTTTGCGATCAGCTCCTCCCGGCTTTGATCACCTGGGGTCAGGGCAATGTTCCAATTCGCTGGGGAAGGCACGGATCCGATGCCACGGGCGGCATTTCCGGTGCTCTCAAGTCCCAGTTTGCGGGCAGAGGCAAGATCCATGGTCCAGTCGGTCAAAACGCCGTCCTTGACGATCTCGCGCTTTTGCGTTGGCAGGCCTTCGCCGTCAAAGGGGCGCGAGCCGGAAATGCGCGCACGATGCGGATCCTCTGTTACCGAGAGTGCCGCTGGCAGGACTTGCTTGCCCAGGTCATCCTTCAGCCAGGAAGATCCCCGCGCAATGGCAGCGCCATTGGAGGCTGAAAGGAGATGCCCGATCAGAGAAGAGGAGATGCGCTCATCAAAGAGAACCGGGTAGGTGCCGGTCTTGGGGCGGCGCGCATTGAGCCGTGCCACCGCGCGTTCTCCGGCAATGCGGCCGATTTCATCCGGACTGCGCAGATCACTCAGGAAGGTGCGGGAATCGCCATCGTGGTCGCGCTCCATGCCGGTTCCCGTGCCTGCGATGCCAACGCAGGACACGGAGTGTCCGGAACGGATATACCCGCCGGAAAACCCGTTGCTGGTCGCAAGGTGGATCTCATGGCGACCAAAGCCCGCACTGGCGGATTGGACCTGGCTGACGCCTTGGACCGCCTGGCAAGCGGCCTCTGCAGCCAGCGCGCTTTGTTGCAGGGCCTCAGGGGCGGGTTCCGGGCTATCGTCGTTCAGCTCCAGCGCGGCAAGATCCCAGTTTTGCGCCAGTTGACCCGCCTCTGCCAGGAAGGCATAGGGATCTTCTGGTGCTTCGCGGGCCATGGCGACGGCACGTTCCGCCATTGCGGTGATGGTTTCGGGGCGATGATCCGAAGAAGAGACCTGCGCCTGACGCTGGCCGACAAAAACCCGCAACCCCAGATCGGTTCCTTCCGAACGCTCTGCATGTTCCAGCTTACCCTCATGCACTTCGATGCTGAGGGAGCTGCCCGCGGCGGCCATCGCATCTACAGCGTCCGCGCCTGCAGTTTTGGCGGCTTTGATCAGGGCATCACATAACGCTTGCGGGGACTGGGACATGGGACCTACTCTTTTTGCTCTCCTCTAAGAGCTATCCAGAGCGGCGCGCTGCCGCAAGGGTGTGGAACAAAAAAGGGCCGCGTGATGCGGCCCTTTGATCTGTTCCCGAATTGGGTTTTGCTTTTGTTTTGCGCCCTTACTTGATGCGCTGACCATTGGCGTGGATCTGACCATCGCCGGATACCTTGATCTCTGAGGTCAGGGTATCTTCGCCTTCACCAGGCACACCAAACATGCCCATCATCATGCGGGCACCCATGGCATCGCTATCGCTGACCAGACCCATCTGGATCAGCTTGTCGATCAGGCCATTGGCGCCGGTCAGTTCGATATTGGCAACCCCATCGGGTGCAGGCATGCCGTCAAAGGTCTGAAGGTCAGTATTGTCAAAGGTGAAATCACCGGTGCCGGTCAGTTTGGCACCTGCTGCAGAAACCAGGAAGTTGTTGATGCTGACCGCGTTCAGCTCACCCGGCTGCGCTTGACCGCGTTCGACGGCTTCGATGGACTTGGGGTCCAGCAGATCAAACAGCAGCTTGGCCTTGCCAGTCAGATCCAGGACAACTGTGGCCGGGTCATGTGGCAGGCTGCCTGCCGGGTCAACCATACCCCAGAGCATCTCTGGCACAGCGAAATCCCGCAGAGTGACGCCAAGGGCAAAACCCTGTTCTTCATTGGATTGCATAATCGGCATTGCCAGTTTGAAACCCAGCTCTGCCATGTTTAGCGCCAATGGGAAGGGGATTTCAGAGCCCGCAACATTCAGTGCCACACCCTGGTGGTTGATGTCGTAGGAAATGCCCTCTTGGCCGATACCAAACCCAAAGGTGCCCCCGGTTGAGCTGCTTTGGAGATCAAAGCTGTCATTGCCATCCTTTACAGCGATCTGACCATTGCCGCCGCCATAGGTAAAGTTGCCCTTGCTTGCGAGCCCTGCTTTAACCAATCCGCTAAAATCGGCCGGGTTCGACGCGTCACCAGGGACTGTGCTGGTGCTGGTCATGGCGAGGTTCTGCATCTGACCTTTGAACAGGGCGCTGTCGTTGCCCCCTGGCTCTTTGAAGTTGAGGTCATAGCTCAGCCCGGCGGCCTGGATGTTCTGATCATAGCTGCGCTGACCGGCGATGGTCATATCGGTCTTGGAGGTAAGACCGGTGAATTCGATGGATGCTTTCAAGGCATCCGCTGGGATGTCCTCACCTGTTGCTTCTATCTGGCTCAGCGAAAGCGTGGCTTTGGCGGTGGTATAGGCATAGTGCATTTTTGCAGCATCGCCAGAAACCACCATGGGTGCGCCGTCGTGGGTATAGAGGATCTCGACAGAAAATTTGTCGCTGCCCTCTTGCCCGGAAATGGTCATCGGGAATTCCGCTGGCAGTTCGATATTGACCGTGCCATCGCCATTTTCGACAAAGCGAAGCTCTGGCATTGCGAAACTCGCGGAGCCTTCGGCCTCCGGCATCGGGAAGGACATTGCGATGTCGCTGACAGTCAGGGTGCCGCCAGATTGGCTCTCGGTTCCGGCGAATGTATAACCCATCCCGGACATATAAGCCTTCCAATCGGACCAGACGTCCTGGGCGCTGACATCAGCCAGGGCACCTTGGGCAGTCAATGCCAGGACAGCGGCTGCGCTGCCACCACGTGCGAGGAATACGGACATCGGATAACCTTTCTGCATATCTGCAAATCAATGAGCAACATGGTCGACTGCCTGCGCCACAGCGTCAAGGGGGCGAGGGGCTGGACCGTTCCCCCTAAGCAGTCTACCACATTCAATAGCGGGGACTTGGAGATAAAAATGATGGATATCAAGGGTAAAACAGTTGTCATCACTGGCGCGAGCCGGGGCATCGGGGCTGAAGCTGCTCGTATTTTTGCTGCCGCGGGCGCCAATCTGGCCTTGCTGGCAAGGGATGCGGAGCGCCTGAGCGATCTGGTGGAAGAGACCGGCGGAAATGCGCTTGCCTTTGCTTGCGATGTCTCTCAGCCTGGCGTCATGGCCGCTGCTTTGCAAAAAACACAGGAGCATTTTGGCAGCCTGGATGTTCTGATCAACAATGCCGGGGTCATCGCGCCAATTGCCCGTATCGAAGAGGCGGACCCGGAGGATTGGGGCAGGCTCATCGATATCAATATCAAAGGTGTTTTCAATGGGATCCATGCAGCCTTGCCGCTGATGAAATCTGGTGGCGGTGGCACCATCATCAATATCGGCTCTGGTGCGGCGCAGAACCCGCTGGAGGCCTGGAGCGCCTATTGTACCTCAAAGGCGGGCCTCTTGATGCTGACCCGTGCCCTGCATCTGGAAGAGGGCGGCAATGGGATCCGGGTGCTCAGCCTCTCGCCCGGCACCGTGGCCACTGATATGCAGCGCGCCATCAAGCAGAGCGGCATCAACCCAGTGGCGGCCCTCGATTGGGAGGATCACATCCCAGCGGATTGGCCAGCGCGCACGCTCCTGTGGATGTGCAGCCAAGATGCGGATGAGTTCCTGGGCACCGAGATTTCACTGCGTCTGGAACACATTCGTCAGCGGGCCGGTCTGATATGATCGAGCTGGAGATCTCTGAAGACGGGTTGTGGACTGTCGTTCTGAACCGCCCGGAAAAGGCCAATTCCCTGACCACCGGCATGCTGGAAGAGCTGGTGGATATTGCCACCAAGGCGCGCGATGCACGCGGGCTGATCCTGACCGGACGGGGCAAGGTCTTCAGCGCCGGGGCTGATCTGGAAGAAGCGCGCGCTGGCCTTGCCACATCGCCGCTTTGGGAGCAGCTGTCATCGGCCATGGCAGAACTGTCCTGCCTGAAGGTCGCTGCCCTGAACGGGACCTTGGCCGGTGGCGCCAATGGCATGGTGTTGGCCTGCGATATCCGCCTGGCTGTGCCGACAGCAAAGTTTTTCTATCCGGTGATGAAGCTTGGCTACCTGCCGCAGCCCTCGGATGCGGGGCGTATGCGGGATCTGATCGGCCCTGCGCGCACCAAGATGATCCTTGCTGGCGGCCAGAAGATCGAAGCGCCGGAGGCCTGCGCCTGGGGGCTGGTGGATCGCCTTGTGGAGCCTGAGGATCTGATGCAGGCGGCCTGTGACCTCTTGGCCGATGCGCTTGCCGCCAAGCCAGAGATTGCCAGCGGGATCCTCGACATGTGCCGGGGCGGTACCCGGTAATGTCCCGTCTCGCCGCAGTCCGGTTGCAGGTTCCGGACCCAGAGGCACTGGTGCCTTTCTACCGTGACGCTCTAGGCATGCGCGCTGCTGAAGATGACGGCGGCTCCTGGCGGCTGGGCTATCCTGGCGAAGATGCGGATCTGCTGCTGCTGCCCGGCGGGTCGCATCAGATCTCCAACCGGTCTGACCGCTACTGGAAGATCGGGATCTGCCTGCCGGATCTTGATCTCGCTTGCCAGCAGCTGCGGCAGAGAGGCATCCAGGTCTCAGCGCCGCATCAGTTTCTCGACATCGGCTATATGGCGCATTTGCAGGACCCCGCGGGATTTGCCATCGAGCTGCTGCAGCATGATTTTGAGGGGCAGGAGCCTAAAGGCGATCCGGACCAGCCGCTTGGGGGCGGTGCCCATATTGGCCAGATCACCCTGCGCACTGGAGATATCGGGGCTGAACTTGTCGAACATGCCGGGATGAAGCTGCTCTCTGTGCAGCCCGTCCCTGACTATGGGTTTGATCTGTATTTCCTGGCTTTCACCACAGAAGAGCCGCCCAATGCGGATTTGCAAGCGGTGGAAAACCGTCCCTGGCTTTGGCGCCGTCCCTATACCACGTTGGAATTTCAGCATCTTCCCGGTGCGAGCATCAGTGAAACCCCGGCCTATCAGGGGCTTAAAATCACCGATTTATAAGGCCTGGCCTTAGCGCTTACGCCGTTTGCCCGGCACCCGGGAATGGAAATCAGGCGGGCGTTTGCGCACCCAGGCAATGAATTTAGCCAAGCGCGGATGGGCCCGCAGGGCGGCAATACTGTGAAACTCCCGCGCCAGCTCCGCTTCTGTGAGGGTGGCGTGGATCTCACGGTGGCAAATATCATGCAGCAGGACCCTGTGCTCTGGCTTGCCGCCTTTCAGCTTGGGCACCAGATGGTGCTGGCTCTGCGGCACACCGGGTGGAATCGAACGCTGGCAAAGCGGGCAGATGGGCGGGTCCTCTTCGGTGTCGGGCATTGCTGGCCTCGTCTTTTTCCCTGCAGTGCATTACAGGGCTGAAGGACATGATCATGCAAGGGGCTTGCGATGGCGGAGCATTGGGATGCGGTGGTGATTGGCGGCGGGCCTGCGGGACTGATGGCTGCTGGTGAAATCGCTGCTGCCGGTCATCGCTGCCTGGTGCTGGAAGCCAAGCCCTCGATGGCGCGCAAATTGCTGATGGCGGGGAAATCCGGCCTCAACCTCACCAAGGATGAGCCGCTGGAGGGTTTTCTCGACCACTACGGGGCGGCTCGGGTCAATCTGGAGCAGATGATCCGTGCTTTTGACCCTGCTGAGGTGCAGCGCTGGGCGCAGGCACTGGGGCGGGAGCTGTTCACCGGCTCAACCGGGCGGGTCTTTCCAAGGGAAATGAAGGCATCACCACTGTTGCGGGCCTGGCTGCGAGAGTTGCAGGCCTCTGGTGTTGAGCAGCGGTTGCGCTGGCGCTGGCAGGGCTGGCGGGAGAGCAATCTGTTATTCGAAACCCCGGACGGGCGGCAGGAAATCGCGGCCAAAGCTGTGATCCTTGCCCTGGGCGGTGCCAGTTGGGCCCGGCTTGGCTCTGATGGGCTTTGGGCGGAACACCTGCAGGGCAGGGGGATTGCCCATGCTCCGTTTAAGTCTGCAAATGCCGGTCTGCTGGTGGAATGGTCGGCACATATGGCGCCGCATTTCGGCGAACCTATCAAGGGTGTGGAGTGGCAGGCCGGGGATTTACGCTCGCGCGGGGAGGCGGTGATTTCAGCCCGCGGGCTGGAAGGCGGCGGCATCTATTCCATCTGTGCCACGGTGCGGGAGGGGGAGGCGCTGTCCGTGGATCTGCTGCCGGATCTGCCACTGGAAGAGGTGCAAAAGCGCCTGTCCCGCCCGCGCGGCAAGGCGAGCCTAGCAAACCACCTGCGCAAAAGTCTGAAACTGGGTGCGGGGCGCATGGCATTGCTGCAGGAGTTCGGCCGTCCCTTGCCGAAGGATCCCGCTGCGCTTGCTGCCGTGATCAAGGCACTGCCGGTCAAACACGCAGGCCTGCGCCCCCTGGATGAGGCGATCTCTACCGCTGGCGGTGTGCCCTGGGCAGAGCTGGACGGCGCTTTGATGCTGAAAAGGCTCCCCGGCATATTCTGCGCCGGGGAGATGATCGATTGGGAGGCCCCTACGGGAGGCTATCTCTTGACCGCTTGCCTGGCGACGGGGCGCTGGGCAGGGCAGGGGGCTACGCGCTTTCTGGCCGAACCAGTGTCCTGAAGCCCGAACAGACAGCCTATTTCGACAGCTCGGCGACCCGGCGATAGGCATCGCGGCTGCGCATGGCCTTGCCATAGGCCAGCAGCGCTTCGCTTTCGATCGGGAATTTGGCGGCAAAGGCCCAGCTGAGACAGTGATAGAAAACGATGTCCGCGATGGTGAAGTCCTCACCCATCACGAAAGGACCCTTGATGCGCTTTTCGATCAGGCCCAGGTTACGGGCGAATTCCCATTTCAGGCTGTCTTTCACCTCTGGCACACGCTTGTCCTCTGGCAGGGCAAAGCTGTGGCGGGCCGCGGCCCAAAGCACGGCATCCAGCTCATCCAGGCAGAGATTGGTCATAGCGTCCTGCTGCGCCCGCGCCAAAGTGCCCGCAGGTGCAGTCAAGGCACCGTGCTTATCCGCCAGATAGGTGATGATTGCGGTGGAATCCGTCACTATGGTGCCATCTTCCACCAGGATCGGCACCTTCCCCGAGGCGTTGAGTTCAATAACCTCGGGCGTCTGGGGGTAGGCCGGGTTCAGCTCATAGGATTGCCCCAGCTCTTCCAGTGCCCAGAGAACCCGGAAGGCGCGGGTCTGAACTTTGCCAATGACGGTATACATGCGTGTCTCCCTGAATTGTTCCTGTCAGGATGGAAGATGCAGCAGCCAGGTCAAGTCAAAGAGGCGTCAGAAGCGAGTCGGCGTTACGTCAGCGGGCGCGTCCCAGCATGGAAAGCCGGATCAAGGCGCGCTCCATCAGCGCCAGGGCTGGTGCCGTTTGCCCGGCAGAGCGCAGCTGCAGGTCGGTATCGGTCAAGAGCGTCAGTGCCTTTTGCAGCCGTTCCGCGCCCCAGTTCTGTGCCTGACGCAGTACCCTGTCGCGGCGTTTGCCATAGAGCGGCGGGCGCAGTGACCCGATCCCCTGGGCGGGGCCTCCTGGGGCGGCGGCCACGGAATAAAGCGTGCGGAAATGCCGGGTGGCGCCAATGCAAAGCGTCACCGCATTGGTGCCCTGGGCCTGCAGCCGTCCCATCAGCGGGCCGATCTCCGGTGTGCGCCCCTCGGCCACCACATTCAAGACATCATCCAGTGCGGCCTCGGTGGATTGCGGTGCCACCGCCTGGATGTCCTCCAGGCTAAGGGGGGCGCTGTCACCGTGTTTGTAGAGCGAGAGCTTTTCCACCATGCGGGAGAAATCACCAGGCCCAATGTCATTGGCGATATCCGTCAGCGCCGACATGCTGTCGCTAGGCACCTCGCGGATACCTGCCTCACCTAGGATGCGCTCGATCTCGGCGCGCGAGGGCGGGTCGTCATAGATGCCCATGGCATAGGCATTGCTGTGACCTTCGAAACCTTTGCGCAGTTTCGATGTCGCCTTGAGCTGGCCTGCGGTGACCACGATCTGCGCATCACCTGGCTGCCAGTCTTCCAGAGCTGCCAGAATCGCGGGTGCTGCGGTGTCATTGGCCTCTTCCACAAAGACCGCGCGGGCGCCGGGGAAAAAGCCAACGGCTTTGACCGCATCCAGCAAGAGCGCCGGATCCTTGCGCAACTCGCCGCCCGCCATGCGGGACAGCCGCATTTCCTCTTCGGCGCCGGGACCCAGAAGGGCCGCGAGCATCTGCTGACGCTTCAGCGCCACCCGCATCGCATCAGCACCATAGATCAACAGGCCAGTCTTGGCCGGATCAGGCTTGGCGCAATAGGCCTCTGCGTCGCGGGGGGAGAGCTTCATTCCGCAGGCGCGGCAGTGCTTGGAGTGGAAAGATCTGCCGTTGCATAGAGTTTTGCGGTGATCTGATCCGCTAGAATACGCATCAGGCGTTCAAAGGCATCGCTTTCGCCGGCCAGGGTCTCCACCGTGGTGCCGGTAGCGGAATATCCAGTAAAGGCGGTTTCCGTACCACTGGCCACAACGGCGCCATCACTGCGGCGCAGCAGGCTGTAGCCTGCATCGCCGATGATGGAGTAGCGGGTGATCTCATTGCCGGCGGTGATGGCTTGACCTTCGATACGGGTCGAAAGGGTCAGATCCAACTGATAGGCGCCATTGCCGCCCCGTCCCAGCCGATCTTCGAGATCGCGCACCAGCACATAGGCATTGCTATCCCCGCGAGAGCTGGTCTGCTCCGGGGTGGCTATATAGACCTGCCCATATAGGGCATGGCCATTGCCGCCCGGCGCGTGAACCGGGGTGAACCCGCAAGCCGTGGCCACCAGAGAGGCAGCCAGGGCAAGAGAGAGGAGAGGCTTTTTAAGCAACAACATTGACGATACGGCCTGGCACAACGATGACTTTCTTGGGGGCGCTACCATTCAGCGCCTTCTGTACAGCTTCGTGTGCCAGCGCCAGTTTTTCAACCTCATCCTTAGCCAGATCCTTGGCCACGGTGATTTCACCACGGCGCTTACCGTTGATCTGGATCGGCAGGGTGACGCTGTCTTCAACCAGCATGGCCTCATCTGCGACAGGCCAGGGCGCTGTGGCGCAAAGGCCTTCGCCGCCCTGATGGGCCCAGATGTCCTCGGCTAGGTGGGGCGTCATCGGCGACATCAGCTGCGCCAGGGTCATGATCGCCTGCTTCTGCGCCGCCGCTCCGGCCTTGGATTTCGCCAGGGTATTGGTAAAGCCATAAAGCTTGGCGATGGCGGCGTTGAAACCAAAGCTTTCAACCCCGAGGGTCACGTCGCGGATCGCTTTATGCATCTCGCGCAGTAGATCCTCGTCGCCCTGACCCTTGGCATCCGGGTCCATCGCGCCGATCTTGTCGCAGAGGTTCCAAACCCGGTTGAGGTGCTTATAGGCCGCTTCAGCGCCGGAAGCAGTCCATTCCACGTCCCGCTCGGGAGGTGAATCGGACAGCACGAACCAGCGGGCGGTATCAGCGCCATAGCTGGAGATGATCGAGAGCGGGTCCACCACGTTGTTCTTGGATTTGGACATCTTGGCAGAAGGAATGATCTTCACCTCCGCACCGCCTTCTTTCAAGAAGGCCTTGCCGTCGCGCAGGTCCACCTCTTCCGGGTAGTGATAGACCGGACGCCCGTTGCCGCCTTCGCTTTTGTAGATCGCGTGGGTGACCATGCCCTGGGTAAAGAGCGCATCAAAGGGCTCCTTGGCGCTCTCGGGCAGGTGACCGCAGATCTGCATCGCGCGCGAGAAGAAGCGGGAATAGAGCAGGTGCAGAATAGCGTGCTCGATGCCGCCGATATACTGGTCGACGTTCATCCAATATGCGGCGTCTTCCATATTGGTCGGCGTTTCGGCGCGGGGTGCGGTGAAGCGGGCGAAATACCAGGACGAATCCACAAAGGTATCCATGGTGTCGGTTTCGCGCAGGGCCGGCTTGCCGCAGGCGGGGCAGGCGCAGTTGCGCCAGCTGGGGTGGCGGTCCAGCGGGTTGCCGGGCACCGAGAAGTCGATCGGTTTGCCGTCTTCGTCATAAGGAAGCGCGATGGGCAGGTTTTCTTTCTTCTCCGGCACCACGCCGCAATCGTCACAATGGACAACAGGGATAGGGCAGCCCCAATAGCGCTGGCGGGAGAGGCCCCAGTCGCGCAGGCGGAATTTGGTGACACCCTGGCCCCAGCCCGCCTTCTCGGCAAAGTCGACGGTGGCGTTGATGGCTTCTTCGCCTGTTGCCTCACTCAGCCCAGCAAAGTGATCCACCCAGCGCACTTTTTCGCTCTTGGCGGGCACCAGGGCCTCATCGCCAACAGGAGCGCCGTCATCCAGCATGTAAAAGGCGTTCAGAACCGGCAAGTCGTACTTGCGGCAGAAGTCGAGGTCGCGCTGGTCGTGCGCCGGGCAGGCAAAGATGGCGCCGGTGCCGTAGTCCATCAGGATGAAGTTGGCGATCCAGACCGGCAGCTCCCAGTCGGGGTTCAGCGGGTGTTTCACCCGGATGCCGGTGTCGTAGCCCAGCTTCTCGGCGGTTTCGATGGCCTCTTCGGTGGTGCCGCCCTTGCGGCATTCGGCAACGAATGCCGCGACCTCTTCCGATTCGGCTTCCAGTTGTTTGGCAATCGGGTGATCCGGCGAGATGCCCACAAAAGATGCGCCATTCAGCGTGTCGGGCCGGGTGGTATAGACCTCAATCGGTTCCGCGCCATCGGTGCGCTCAAAGGAGAACTGCAGCCCGCGCGACTTGCCGATCCAGTTTTCCTGCATCAGGCGCACTTTGGCGGGCCAGTTCTCCAACTCATCGAGGGCAGAGAGCAGCTCATCCGAGTAGTCGGAGATCTTGAAGAACCATTGGGTAAGCTCGCGCCGTTCGACCAGCGCCCCGGAGCGCCAGCCGCGGCCACCTTCGACCTGCTCATTGGCAAGAACGGTCATGTCGACCGGGTCCCAATTGACCACGGCGTTCTTACGGTAGACCAGATCTTTCTCAAGGAAATCAAGGAACAGGGCCTGCTGCTGGCCATAGTATTCCTCGTCGCAGGTGGCGAACATCCGCGACCAGTCCAGCGAGAGGCCCAGGGGCTTCATCTGTTCGACCATGGTGTCGATATTGGCGTAGGTCCAATCCTTGGGGTGCCCGCCAGAGGCCATGGCGGCGTTTTCCGCAGGCATGCCGAAGGCGTCAAATCCCATGGGGTGCAGCACGTTGTGCCCGGTTGAGGCTTTGTAGCGCGCGATCACGTCACCCATGGTGTAGTTGCGCACATGACCCATGTGCAGCTTACCCGAGGGGTAGGGGAACATCTCCAGCACGTAATACTTGGGCTTGCCGCCGGTCCGTTTGGCCTGGAAGATCCCGGCCTTGTCCCAGGCTTCTTGCCATTTTGCTTCGATCTGGTTGGCTTCGTAGCGCGACATGCGGATATGTCCTTTAGGAATGAAAACGCCGGGTCGTGACCCGGCGCTTGTGATACTGCCATTTGCGCCCTGTTGCCAGAGGCTCCTGATTGAATAAGCGGTGCAGTGCTAGAGATTCTTGTCCGCGATGCGCAGCTGACGCGCCCGCGAAAGAATCGCATCTTCGACAGCACGAGAGGTCGCAGCGCTGACCTGACGCCCGCCACGATCTTGCAGCGAAACATTCAAAGAGCGCGCATCCAGCGCCGGGTCTTTGATGTGAACGGTGGCGCGATAGGCACGACCGCTGCCCGGAGGGGTGCCATAGCCAGTGACAATAACACCTGTGAAAGGATCAACGGATTGCACCGGCAGGAACTCCAGCACATCCAGGCTGGCATTCCAGAGGTAACGGTTCACCTGCACCTTTTGGTCTGGCTTGCCGCCAAAGAGATCCCATATAGAGGACTTATCGCTCTGAGCTGCGATGATATCGTCGTTAAACTCTCTGGACCCGCCAGCATGCTCAGCCTTTTTAGCACCGCCGAGTCCACCACAGGCTGCTAGTCCTACGCACAAGAAACCAGCCAGCCCGGCCTTAAAGAAACGATGAGGTGTCATTGCTGCTCCTAGAACCAGTGTCTTGCGGCAGTCCTAACTTATGCGCGGGCAAAGGAGCAAGGGCTTTAGCAACTTGCGCCGTTCTCTCGCGAATCGAAAGTTAAGATGGATATGCGTGGCGGATATGAAGGGAGTCGGTAGAATCCCCTGAAATTGCGCTCTCTTTATAGGAGGTAAGAATCTGTTTTTCCCTCGCTTCGTTAATAATCTGAGCGATTTTCTGCTTCTTGCTTGGGGGTAGGAGGGCAGACTGTGGCAAAGCTGCACCAGAGTGTGGGGCATTGGCACACGGCCAGATCGGGGGCCTTGCCAAAATGGGGGTGAAAAAGCGAAACCCCTTGGCATACCCACGCCGGAACTCCCCGGTTTGGGCATCAGAATTGAAAACCGAGGGAAAAACGATGAAAAAGGTTCTCTTCGCGACTACCGCGCTGATCGCCACCGCAGGCATGGCTGCTGCTGAAGTCAGCATGTCCGGTTACGGCCGTTTTGGTCTGGACTACAACTCCGCAAACGAGCGCGTTGCTGGTGTTTCCGAAACCAACATCACCAGCCGTCTGCGTCTGCAGTTCGACATGTCCACCGAGGCTGACTCGGGTGTTGGCTTCAACGCACGCTTCCGCCTGCAGTCCGAAAGCCGCGACGGTGCCGTTAATGGCGGCGCAGCAAACGGTACCACCACTGCAAACGGCGCACGTTTTGGCGTGACCTACGGCGGCCTGTCCGTCAACGTTGGCAACATCATCGGCGCTGTTGAAAACACTCCTGGCCTGTACACCACCGGCACTCGCTCCGCTGGCACCGGCATTGACGGCATGGGCTTCCACTCCATCGCCATCAAATCCCGCACCGGCACCGCATGGAACTGGGATGCATATTCCTCCGGCGGCACTGGCGTAAACGGCCTGGAAGCAATCTACTCCGCAAACGGCTTCACCGGTCACGTTTCCTACAGCCAGCGTAACGGCGGCACCGTTCTCGGCACCGCAGGTGGCGAAGATCGTTCCGCGATCATGCTGACCTACTCCTTCTCGGACTTCTATGTTGCTGCTTCGGCTCAGTCCTCCTCTGTTGCTGCAAACGACATCACCTTCGTTTCGGCTGGCGGTGACTTCGGCAACTTCGGCGCCCGTATCGCTTACGGTTCCACCGACGCGGCTGACTCCGTAACTCTGGAAGGCAACATGGACATCGGCGCAGCATCCAACATCCTGGTTTGGGTCAACAGCACCGACGTTGCAGGCACCGTTACCGCAGCTGACACTGCAGACGGCACCTCCTTCGGCATCAACTACCAGTACGACCTGGGTGGCGGCGCTACCTTCGTTGCTGGCTATGTTGACGAAGCCGACGACGACAACCAGTTCCAGGCTGGTGTGTACTTCAGCTTCTAAGCTGAACCACGCTTAGCGTGAATTGGGGGCGGGCTCTGTAAAGAGCCTGCCCTTTTCTTTTGCCTCTTAACATCTGCCGCCAAACAGTGTTTCTCTGTGCCCGCAACGTGAAGAGGGAAGCCCATGTCGCTGGAAGATATCAAAGCCCGTATCGAAGCTGCTGAGGGTAAGGCAGGTCGTGCGCTGGGGTCGGTTCAGCTGATTGCGGTTTCCAAGGTTCAGCCCAATGAACGCGTCGAGGCCGTCCTGCAGGAGGGGCACCGCTGCTTTGGTGAGAACCGTGTGCAGGAGGCGGCAGGCAAATGGCCGGATTTCGCCAAGCAATTCTCGGGCCTGGATCTGCATCTGATCGGTCCTTTGCAGACCAATAAGGCGCGTCAGGCGATGGAGCTTTTTGACGTGATCCATTCCGTTGATCGCCCCAAGCTGGCTAAGACCCTTGCGCGTCTGGCACAGGAGATCGGCAATTGCCCGGATCTGTTCATCCAGGTCAATACAGGTGCCGAAGAGCAGAAGGCCGGTATCCTGCCCCAAGATACGGATGCCTTTATTGCAGAATGTCGGGCTCTTGATCTGCCGGTGCAGGGTCTGATGTGTATCCCACCAGTCGAAGAACCCGCGGTTGAGCATTTCGCCCTGCTGGCAGAAATGGCAGACCGCAACGGGCTGGATGGGCTCTCCATGGGGATGAGCAGCGATTTTGAAGAAGCGATCGCCATGGGGGCAACCCATGTTCGTGTTGGCTCTGCCATCTTTGGCGCAAGGGCCTATGCCCAGGGCTGAGGTAAGCGTTCAAGCGAACCCAAACGACCCTAGATCGGGGGCACGATGACTCGCGTGCCCAGCTCAATACGGGCGGCTAGCCAATGCAGAACCGGACGTGAAAAAGCGATGCAACCCTCGGTCGAATAGCCGGGGCGGCGCCACTGGTGGATAAAGATCGCGGATCCTTTTCCGGGAGTGGCGGGGGGCATGTTCCAGTCCAACACCAGCACAAGATCATAGAGCGGATCGGCACGCCGCAGGTTTTCGTGACTGTGCCCATAGGGGGCAGATACCAGGCTGTTATAGGCGCCGTCCGCCGCGTCGTCAGACCATAGATCGCCTGGGCCGATGGCGCGTGCCCAGGGTGCAGGCGCGGCCAGGCGATCCGGACGATAGAGCATTCCTGCAATGCGATGCGTGCCGACAGGAGTTGCTCCATCTCCCTCACGCTTCTGAGTGGTGATCCCACCCTTGCCAATGGAGCAGGGCAGCATTCTGCCCTGAAACCGCAGACCCTGACGCGTCAGGATCAGATCATGCGGGCCTTGGGCCGGAACAGTCACAGCATATGCCCGGATTTGGCGGCCTTGGTTGCCAGATAATGCTGGTTAAAGCTGTTCTCACCCACTTTCAGCGGAACGCGCTCGGCAACTTTGACCCCAGTTTTTTCCATCATCGCGATCTTGTTGGGGTTGTTGGTCAACAGGCGGACCTCACTAAAACCCAACCGTTTGAGGATGGCAGCCCCCAGACGAAAGTCGCGCTCATCATCTTCAAAGCCAAGCCGGTGATTGGCTTCTACCGTGTCAAAGCCCTGATCTTGCAGGGAATAGGCCCGCATCTTATTGGCCAAGCCAATGCCGCGCCCCTCTTGATTGAGGTAGAGGAGGATGCCACTGCCCTCTTCGCCCATCTGTGCCAATGCCCCCCGCAGCTGTGGACCGCAATCGCATTTGAGGGAGCCCAGCACATCGCCGGTGAAGCAGGCAGAATGCAGCCGTGCCAAGACAGGTTTGGAGCGATCTGCGCGGCCGATCTCAATCGCATAGTGCTCTTCTGCGCCATCCTCTGGTCGGTAGATATGCAAGCGACCGGCTTCAGCGGCCTGCATCGGCAGGCGTGCGGCCGCCACCGGGTGCAGCGGGGAGCTTTCGTTCATCAAAGGCTCAATGGCGATCTGCGGCAGCAGGGTCAGTCCGTGACTGCTGGCAAACTCCGAGGCTTTGGTAATGGGCACCAGGAGGGCGGCGGGCAGAAGGCGGGCGGATTTTGTCAGGGCAATGGCCAGCCGGTGCAAATCTGCGGACCCTTCACGTTGGCTCTCCAATGGGCCCTTCATCGGGGTGCTCAGATCATCCGCGGGATCAGCCAGGGCCTGTATCCAAGAGAGCGTGGCGTTCTGGGGCACTGCGATGCGCGCGGTACCCCCGTCATAGGCATGGGCCTTTAGGGTTTTGGCACGCCGGGCGGTCAGCGCCAGGGTGACCGGGCCAATGTCGCGCAAATCCTGAAGCCGTGCCTTCGCCAGGCTCTCAGCTGCGATAGCGATGGAGGCCTCTGCGCCATTGGTCAGCACAACGGGCAATCCCATGCGTAGATCCACCCGTGCGCGGGCCAGAAGTTCAAGCGGTGTGGGCATCAGGCTCATCAGGCACATCCCGGAGTTCGTGACATTATAACAGGTCTTTCCTAGGCCCAATTCCTGCAGAAGTGAAACATTTCCTGCACCTGAGACACGTCGGCGTGAGAGTTTTGCAGCATCCCTTGTCGAATGGCTTTTGCAATAGCATCTGTCAGTCAAGCTAACAGGAGGGTATTTCCATGGCGCAATTGAAGAAGATTCTGCTGGTCGATGATGACGAGGACCTGCGCGAGGCCTTGAGCGAACAATTGTTGATGACCGAAGACTTTGATGTCTTTGAAGCGGACAGCGGTCAGACTGCCATGGAACGCGCCAAAGAAGCACTTTATGATCTGGTGATCCTGGATGTGGGCCTGCCCGACACCGATGGCCGTGAGCTGTGCCGCCTGATGCGCAAACAGGGCGTGAAGGCTCCGATCCTGATGCTGACCGGCCATGACAGTGATGCAGATACCATTCTGGGGTTGGACGCCGGCGCCAATGACTATGTCTCCAAGCCCTTCAAATTTCCGGTTCTTCTGGCCCGTATCCGCGCCCAGCTGCGTCAGCACGAGCAATCGGAAGATGCGGTTTTTGTGCTCGGGCCCTATACCTTCAAGCCAGCCATGAAGATGCTGCTGACCGAGGATGACAAGAAGATCCGCCTGACCGAGAAAGAAACCAATATTCTGAAGTTTCTCTATCGCTCAAATGACGGTGTGGTGCCGCGTGATGTGCTCTTGCATGAGGTCTGGGGCTATAACGCCGGTGTGACCACCCATACGCTGGAAACCCATATTTATCGTCTGCGCCAGAAGATTGAGCCAGACCCCTCAAATGCGCGAATTCTGGTGACCGAATCGGGTGGCTACCGTCTGGTTAACTAATTCACTGGACTTGACGCAGATCAAAGAAATGTTTTCTACTCATCTTTAAGAAGTAAAGATCCCGCGCATATCCGGGTCACGATATGCACCTCCCTGTTGGACTCGGCCGGGCCAGTTGCCCGGCCTTTTTTTTGTGAACTGACCCCAAGCTTGCTTTGAGGAAACAACTTTTGGTTGTGATTGGGGTTGAGTTTGTCGAAGCTTGATGTGTCAGCCACCTTGGGCGATACGCTACTCCGCCTTCGGTGGGTTCGCCCCATCAATCCGCGACAGGAGCTGCTTCCAGTGTTTTGAGCGGCCAAAGCTGCGCAGGGTGGTCTCGGTTTCATCCCTCAATTGCCCCAAATCCAGGTTTTCTTTCTTATAGTCATCGATTTCGATCTCTAAAAAGCGGATGGCTTCCTCAAAGTCACCCAGGGCAATCGCCGTGGTTAGTGCCCAGCAGGCCGTTATCTCTGTATCTTGCCGCTGAACCAAGTCCCTGAAAACTATCTTGGAAAAGAAGGCTACATTTGCAGCCGCATTCAAAAAATCGGTCTCCGGGTTGTCAGGGTCAGTCTCGTAGGCGGTGAGGAGGGAGGCTTCCAAATCTCTCACTGCTTTGAGGAGGAGCCGACTGGATATGATGTCTTTCATGTCATGAGAACTCAGTGATCGCTGTGGTTGTGGCAACATCGGGCACAGGTGCGAAGGCTGCAACGCGAAATCACCGATTGCCTGTCATTTTGTCCAAGCGCGGTGCCTTGGCTGGTCATCGCAGAGGTCTCAACAGGAAGGGAGTGCAAAAAACCGGTCGTTCGTGCGGATCGGCAAAAGCAGAAACATCAGATCTATGTGCGCATTTGAGGGCTGGAAGTTCTCCTTCTGTTCATGCATGATCCCGGCGAATTCTATTCTGGAGTACTGCACGCCATGGCCTTTACCCTTGCCACCTGGAACATCAATTCGGTCCGCCTGCGCGAGGATCTAGTCTTGAAGCTGTTGCAAGAGGAAGCCCCGGATGTTCTGTGCCTGCAGGAGTGCAAAAGCCCGGTGGAGAAGATCCCGACCGAGGGCTTTGCATCGCTAGGGTATCATCACATGGTTGCCCGCGGACAGAAGGGCTACAACGGGGTGGCAATCCTGTCGAAGCTGCCGCTGAAAGATGTAGGGGATAAGGATTTTGCGAATCTGGGCCATGCGCGCCATGTGGCGGCAGAGCTGGAAAACGGTGTCACCATTCAGAACTTCTATGTGCCTGCGGGCGGCGATAAGCCGGACCGTGAAGTGAATGAGAAATTTGGCCAGAAGCTCGATTATCTCACCGAGATGCGGGACTGGTTCCGCTCTGAGGCGCCAAAGAAGAGCATTCTGGTGGGGGATCTGAACATTGCCCCGCGCGAAGAAGATGTCTGGGACCACAAGAAGATGCTCAAAGTGGTGAGCCACACACCCATCGAGGTGGAGCATCTGGCAGAGGTGCAGGAGGCCGGTGGCTGGCAGGATGTGACCCGCGCCGACATTCCGGACGGGCTCTTGTACAGCTGGTGGAGCTATCGCGCCAAGGATTGGGATGCGGCAGACAAGGGTCGGCGCCTGGATCATGTCTGGGCTACTGGGGATATTTCTCAGTCGGCCAGTTCCAGCCGGATCCTGCGTGCTGCACGCGGTTGGGAAAAGCCGAGCGATCACGCCCCGGTTTTTGCCAGCTTTGATCTTTGAGCACAGGTTGGTTGTATTGACGGGCAGGGGAATGCTCCCGCCCGTCGGGCAGATTTTTAAAAAATCCCCCTCCCGTTGGGCCGGGCGCCGTGCTGGCGCACGGCGCGGTTGTCGTCACTTGGGGTCATCCTGCCAGGCGGCATAGACCGCTGTGGCGGGTTTCATATCGCGATAGAGCCAGACCATGCGGTCCACGAACCAGAGCTTTCCCCCGACCAGCAGGCAGAGGCCCAAGAGGATGTAGCCACTGTTATAGGTCAAAACACCATAGATCCAGGGCGGCAGTCCAAGGGCGGAAGCAAGAGCAAGCCCCCTGGCCCAGGCCCGATGATGGGCTGGAATGGCGATCTGTTTGCGGTTCAGAAGGACACGCTCACCAAAGGTGCCTTCACTGGCCCAGGTGGTGCGATCTGTTGGTGCGCGAAAGGCGCGTGGGTTCCACCAGGTCCAGAGCACCACCATTGCCACCGGCACCAGGGCACCCCAGCCCAACCAATGGCGTGACAGCAGAGCCAGAGTGAGAAGTGGCAGGATGGTCATTCGGCTATAGACGCTCCAGGGGCTGGCATGGCGCTGCCCGCTCACCTCATCCATCTGCATGAGGCGCTGCATCGCCGCAAAGAGATCCCGCTGAAATAGCTGCATCCCACAAGTCCTCCCTTGGTTTCTGGGTCACTCCGTTCCATATAGGGGCCAAGCTTCAAACGGAGAAGATTGAGATGATGGATATTCTTGGCGGAGCGGGCGCCGACGCCCCCGCAGGAGACCTGATCAAGGACGTCAGCGAGGCGACCTTTATGCAGGATGTGGTCGAGGCTTCGATGCAGTGCCCGGTCATTGTGGATTTCTGGGCCCCCTGGTGTGGCCCCTGCAAGACTCTGGGCCCGATGCTAGAGGCGGCAGTCAACAAGGCCAAGGGCGCGGTGACCATGGCCAAGATCAATGTGGACGAAAATCAACGCCTGGCCCAGGCGCTGGCGCAGCAGGGCCTACCGCTGCAGTCGATCCCGACCGTTGTGGCTTTTGTCGAAGGGCGACCGGTCGATATGTTCCAAGGCGCGCTGCCGCAGAGCGAGATCGAGGCCTTTGTGAAGAAAGCCGTAGAAGCTGGCGGTGGCTCTGCCGATGGTGGCCTGAGCGAAGCGCTGGAGATGGCGGAGCAGATGCTTGATGACGGAGCGGTCGCGGATGCAGCCCAGACCTTTGCTGCTATCCTGGGTGAGGATGGCAATAATGCCGCCGCCTTTGCCGGTCTGGCCCGCACCCATATTGCGCTAGAAGAGCTGGATCAGGCCGAAGCGGTCCTGAACGGTGCCCCTGCTGAGATTTCTGATGCGCCAGAGATTGAAGCGGTGCGGGCACAGATCGAGCTGGCCCGCCAGGCAGAGAATGCAGGTCCGGTGGCTGAGCTGACCGCTCAGGTAGAAGCCGAGCCTGACAATCATGAGGTGCGTTTTGAGCTGGCACAGGCGCTGCACGCGGCAGGAGATGCGGAAGCAGCGGTGACCCAACTGCTGGAGCTATTCCGGCGCGACCGGGAGTGGAACGAAGGTGCTGCCAAAACCCAGCTCTTCACCATCTTTGATGCTTTGCAGGCCAATGACCCGATTGTGCTGAATGGTCGTAGAAAGCTTAGCTCGCTTATATTTGCCTAATTGGCAAGCTGCGCTACAGTAGTATCCCATGTTCCAGCCTGCTGATCTGCCGGATACGCTTTCTGTTTTCCCTCTGCCCGGGGCGCTGCTGTTGCCCCGGACCCGATTGCCGTTGCATATCTTTGAACCGCGCTATCTGCAGATGCTGGAAGATGCGCTGAAGACTTCGACGCGGTTGATCGGCATGGTGCAACCCTGCCCGGGGCAGGCAGGCGGCGAAGAAGAACTGCATGCCATTGGCTGCGCCGGACGGGTCACCCAGTTTTCCGAAACCGAAGATGGGCGCTATCTTGTCACCCTCTCCGGGGTGTCGCGATACCGCATTCTTGGGGAGGTCTCAGGCTTTAGCCCTTACCGACGCTGCGAAGTGGACTGGCGGGGGTTTGAGCGCGATTTGGGGCGGAGTGAAAAGGATGAGGGGTTCGACCGCAGCAGTTTTCTGGAGCTTCTGGGGCGGTTTTTCTCGTCGCGAGGCCTATCGACTGATTGGGATGCCTTGCAGGATGCCGAAGATGAACTGCTGATCAATTCGCTCTCGATGCTTCTGGAGTTTGAGCCAGAGGATAAACAGGCCTTGCTAGAGGCGCCGAGCCTTGTCACAAGGCGGGAGACCCTTGTGACATTGATTGAATTCGCGCTTCTGGGCGGATCACCTGAGGAAACACTGCAATGAGTGAAGCCAAACAGGCGCAATTTGACCGCCGGATGCTGGAGACATTGATCTGTCCGCAGACCCAAACGGTGCTGGAATATGATGCGGCATCACAGGAGTTGATTTCCAAAGCAGCCAATCTGGCTTTTCCCATCCGCAATGGTATCCCTGTGATGCTGGTGGATGAGGCCCGCACGCTGGACTAAAACGCCGTATTTCTTTGTCTAGCCTTTGGTTTCGAGAGACTGCCAACGAAGGGGAGGGCTCCCGCGTCCGCAGATGCCCTGGCGGGCCTCTTGGCGGCCTTGGGCCGCGCGCCGCGCTTGCGCGGCGCTGGGCCCAACGGGAGGCGACTTTGGAAAAAGTCAGCCGACGGGCGGGAGAGCTTGCCCCATGCCTCATATAATCCGCACCTGGTGAAATCGCAGGAGCTAGGCACGGAAAACCCGGGCAAGTGCTGTCAGATCGATTTACCCTGCAGCAAACGCGGCAGATCACCGGTGAGACCTGCCGCCTCCCGCATGAAACCGCGGCGCAGGCCGGGCAGGCTGCTTACCAGCCCCATGCCCAGGTCGCGCCCTAAACGAAGCAGCGGATTGTTGTTGGAAAAGAGCCGATTGACCATATCGGTGGTCGCAGCCAGTGCCGCGGTATCAAAGCGTCGCCATTGCTGATAACGCTCCAGCACCAGTAAAGAGCCGATATCTTCCCCGCGCCGTGTGGCCTCGGTGATCACCTCGGCCAGCGCACCCACGTCTCGCAGTCCTGCGTTTAACCCCTGCCCGGCGATGGGGTGCATCCCATGGGCGGCATCCCCGACCAGAGCCAGACGATCGGCGACAAAACTATTGGCGATGGTCAGGTTCAGCGGATAGGTGAACCGCTTGCCGACAAGTGAGATCTCACCCAGGAAATCGCCAAACCGGGGCCGCAGCACAGCCATGTAGTCAGCATCTTCCAGCGCATGAATGGCCTGGGCGGTTTCTGTCTTTTCGCTCCAGACAATGGAGGAGTGGTTCCCGGGCAGCGGCAGGATCGCCAGGGGGCCGGGGGCCATAAAGAACTGATGCGCAATGCCGTGATGGGGCTTTTCGTGGTCGATGGCACAGACCAGAGCAGTCTGGCCATAGTCCCAGCCACTGCGCGCAATGCCAGCCCGTTTGGCAGTACCGCTCTGGCGGCCATCACTGCCAACCAGCAGCTTGCCGCGCAGCTCGCTCCCGTCATCCAGAGTGATGCTCGCCCCGGTCTGATCTATCTCCTGGTCAATGACGCGGCGCTCGTTGATCATTGTGATCTTGGGTTCCGCTACGACAGCCTGCAGCAGTGCGCGCCGCAGGTAGCGATCCTCTGCCATATAGCCCATCGGGCCTTCTTCGATCTCCCGGTGATCAAAATGCAGAAAGAAAGGCGAGGGGCCCTCTCCGGCGGTTCCATCGCTGGCTTTGATCTCCAGCATCGGTTGGGCATGCTCTGCCACCTGATCCCAGATGCCGATCTGGGCCAGCAGACGCTGAGAGGCAAGTGCAAGCGCATAGCCGCGGCCGTCAAAATCCGCATCTTCAAAACTGGCCAGTGGCTGGGCATCCACCAGCGTGACCGAATGGCCGGTTTGCGCCAGAGCCAGTGCCAGGGCAGGGCCATTCAGCCCGCCGCCTACGATCAGTATATCGGATGTGTTTTTCATGACTGCAATATGCGCGCTTTGCCAGAATTGTCCATGGGGCCAAACGCGCCCAATTGAGTGGGCCTGTTCGGCTTTGCGCCTGCCATCCGGCGCAAGTTCTGGTCTGGGATTGTCTGTTGCGACATAGGGCGCTACCGTCCGGACAAACAAGAGGGGAGGCTTGGCGAATGCAGGGCTGGTTGACAATGACTGCTGCGGATCTTGGGCGCGGGATTGCGGCGGGTGAAATCGATCCGGTGGCGCTGACCCAGTGCTACCTGGACGCCATAGAGGCCCATCCCCATCGGGACCGGATCTATTCTGCCGTCACTGCAGAGCGCGCTCTGGCAGCGGCCGGTGCCGCGGCTGAGCGCGCGCGCCTGGGATTGCGACGCTCGGCGCTGGATGGGGTGCCGATCAGCTGGAAAGACCTGTTTGATTCTGCGGGAACTGCCACTGAATCCGGTTCTGACCTGCTGAAAGGCCGTATTCCTGATCGCGATGCGCAGGTTTTGGAAACTGCGACCGCTCTGGGAGCTGTTTGTCTGGGCAAAACGCATATGAGTGAGCTGGCCTTCTCCGGTCTTGGCCTCAACCCGGTGAAAGCCACCCCGCCTTGCGTCAATGACGAAGGTGCTGCCCCTGGGGGGTCTTCCTCTGGGGCTGGGGCCTCTGTTGCCTTTGGGCTGGCCGCCTGCGGTATCGGCTCTGATACCGGTGGCTCGGTGCGTATTCCCTCTGCCTGGAACGATCTGGTGGGGCTCAAGACCACATCGGGGCGGATCAGCCTGGAAGGTGTTGTACCGCTCTGTTTGAAGTTCGATACGGTGGGACCGCTCTGCCGCTCGGTAGAGGATGCGGGGCTGGCCCTGGGGCTGCTGGAAGGCAATGCCGGGCCGGATCTACGCAATCCTGCGCCGCTCAAAGGGCGTCGGTTTGCGGATCTGCAGACCATCGCGCAGGAGGATCTGGATCCTGAGGTGACCGAAGCCTACGGCGAGGCGCTGGAGAAGCTGCGCGCTGCCGGGGCAGAGGTGGTGCCGCTGGAGGTTCCGGAACTGGTTGAAGCCATGAACCTGAGCCCGGTGCTCTTCACCACCGAGGCCTACGGGCTCTGGCGGGACGTGATCGAGGCCAGCCCCGAGGTGATGTATCCGGAAATCCTGGCGCGCTTCCGCTCAGGGGCAGAGCACAGCGGCGCGGATTATGTCGCGGGCTGGGCCAAGCTGGAGCAATGTCGTCTGGCCTGGGATCAGGCTGCGGCAGGCTTTGACGGGGTGCTGAGCCCGACCTGCCCGATCCTGCCACCCGAGGTCGAACGGCTGGAGAAGGAAGAGGGCTACTATGTCAGGGCCAATCTCCTGGCCTTGCGCAATACGCGGATTGGCAATCTGATGGGTCTCTGCGCGCTGAGCCTGCCAACCGGAAGACCAAGCTGCGGTTTGCAGATCCTGGGGCAACCGGATTGCGAAGAGCTGCTGTTACGGGTCGGGATCTCGGTAGAGGCAGCGCTTGTCTGACGTCCTTCTGGCGTTAACCCTTTCTTGCCAGAATGCCACAAATTTGCCACAGCCGGTTCAGCCGGCTGGACGCAACTGCCATGTCTCTGTAACCTGTAGGCAAACGGGGCGCGAATGATCCCGTCATTGAGGCTGAAAAATGGATTTTCCAGAGCGGTTTGCCAATCTACCGGCATATGCATTCCCGCGTCTGCGGGCGTTGCTAGATCATCACGCCCCCGGGGGCGATCCTGTGCATATGACCATCGGGGAGCCGAAACATGCCTTCCCGCAATGGGTGACGGATGTCATTGTTGAAAACGCCAGCGGTTTCAACAATTACCCTCCAAATGATGGCTCCAGCGCATTGCTGGAGGCGCTGTCGGATTGGATCAAGCGTCGCTATGGCGTGACCAAGGATCCGGCCAGTGAAATCATGGCGCTGAATGGCACCCGTGAGGGGCTCTACAATGCGGCTATGGCGCTCTGCCCAGAGCAGAAGAAGGGTCGCAAACCCACCATCCTGATCCCCAATCCGTTCTATCAGGTCTACATGGTGGCCAGTCTTTCAGTCGGTGCCGAACCTGTCTTTGTGCCTGCGACTGCTCAGAATGGCTACCTGCCTGACTATGCCAGCCTGCCGGAAGAGCAGCTCAATCGCTGCGCGGTGGCCTATGTCTGCTCCCCGGCCAACCCCCAGGGGGCTGTGGCCAGCCGCGAATACTGGGCGGATCTGATCCGGCTGGCGGAAAAATATGACTTCCGCATTTTTGCGGATGAGTGCTATTCCGAAATCTACCGCGACACCCCACCTGTGGGCGCCTTGACGGTTGCGCAGGAATTGGGCGCCGACCCGGAGCGGGTGCTGCTGTTCAATTCACTCTCCAAACGTTCGAACCTGCCCGGCCTGCGGTCGGGACTGGTGGCGACAGGGCCTGAGAATATGCGCCGCATACGCCAATTGCGCGCCTATTCAGGCGCTCCTCTGCCCGCCCCCCTACAGGCGGCGGCGGCTAAGGTCTGGGCGGATGAGGCGCATGTGATCGAGAACCGTGCGCTCTATCAGGAAAAATACCAGATTGCCGATGAGGTCTTTGCCGGTCTGGATGGCTACTATTCCCCGGCGGCGGGTTTCTTTCTCTGGCTACCGGTCAAAGACGGGGAGGCCGCAGCCCTGAAACTGTGGCAGGAAACCGGTGTTCGGGTGTTGCCGGGGGCCTATCTGGCCCAGGGCGCCAAAGGGCAGAACCCCGGCGAAGCCTATATCCGCGTGGCGCTGGTGGCACCTGCCGCCGAGACCAGAGAAGCGCTGACCACCCTGCGGCGCACGCTATACACATGAATGCGATGCGGCCCCCCTGGGAGGAGGCCGCTTTGCCAATAAGAGACTATGCGTTTTTACAAGCTCCGCAAAAAAGACGGAGTGCTGGCGCAAATGAGAACCGAGGTTGACATGGCATTTCAAACCCGCAACAGGGATCCCTTGCTAGACAGCACGATGCAGGCGGCGATCGAAAAGCGCGGCAAGGAGTTGATCGGGATCTTCCTGATTGGCCTGGCGCTGATCGCGGGCGCCATGGTGGGATCCTATACGCCGGATGATCCAAATTGGATGGTGTCCACCGATGCGCCGGTGCAGAACTGGCTGGGTCGCCCCGGTGCTTCTATTGCGGCACCACTGTTCCTTGTGGTGGGCTGGGCCTCCTGGAGTTTGGTTCTGACGATCTTTGCCTGGGGGCTGCGTTTCCTGAGCCATAGCGGCGAAGACCGGGTGCTGGGCCGCTTGGTCTTTTTGCCGGTTTTGCTGGTGCTATCCTCTGCCTATGCGGCCACGCTGCTGCCTGGAGCGGAATGGAAAGTAACCCATAACTTTGGGCTTGGGGGGCTCTTTGGGGACACCTTGATTGGTGCCTTGCTGACCCTTCTGCCCTTTGGTTCCAGCATGATGGTGAAACTGCTGTCAGTTGTTCTTGCGCTGAGCATGCTTTGGCTGGGTGCCTTTGTCGCCGGCTTCAATCGCCACGAAATTCTGCGTGGTGGGCGCTATCTTACCTATGGGTTTGTGCTGATCTATGGCGCCTTTGCCAGCCTCCTGGGACGCGGCGCCTCCAAGGGGCTTCATGCGGCGATGACCTATCGCAGTGCCCGTCAACAGGCTGCTGCCGAAGAGCAGGACGCCGAGAGCGTGCTGGAAGACTACGCCACCGCGCCTGAGGAAGAGATCTTTGCGCTGGCTGAGGAAGAACCGGTTGAAAAACCGGAGAAGGCGGGCCTCTTGGCGCGCGTTCCCGGCCTGATGCGCCGCAGCGCAGCCGAGCCTATGCCAGAGCCGGAACTGGTTGACACCGACAGCCATGGTGAGCCCGAGCTGACCGGCGATGAGCGCATTTCAGAAAAAATCGCCCGTGCGGTGCGGATCCGCCGAGCGGCGGATGAGGCGCCGGACCACGATCCGAACCTTCCGCTGACCAAGGGACGTGGTCAGCGTGCTGAACCGCTGGTCTTCAACCCCAATCCGGCCGCTGCCGAATTGCCACCAGAGCCGCCCCTGACCGCAGCGATCCCAGAGGCACCTGCCCCGATGGCGGGCCTGCCGATGCCACCTGCACCAGAAACACCCGCGCTGTATCAACAGGGCTATGGCGAAGAGCATTCCAGCGAAGAAGAGGGCGCTCTTGCGCGTGAAGAGCACCTCGCCGGTGGCTTGACCCCAGATCGCGTTGCTTCTGAAGGCCTGCCAGTGTCGCGGATCACCCCACGGGCAGACACAGTAGATGCTGTTTCCGTCGCACAGGCTGCGGTTTCACCGGCCCCTGCGCCAATGGAAATCCCGGTGGCAGAGCCGCGCAAAGCTGTCGTCGAAAAGCCGCAGCGCAAGCCGATGCAGCCGTCGACCCGCGCCAAGGCGGAGGCCCAGCCCAAGCTGGCCTTTGAAGAAGCAAATCACGATTTCGAACTGCCGCCGCTGTCCCTGCTGACCAACCCCGGCACGGTTGAACGTCATCACCTTAGTGATGAAGCGCTGGAAGAAAACGCCCGCATGCTGGAAACGGTTCTGGATGACTATGGCGTCAAAGGTGAGATCGTCTCGGTGCGTCCCGGCCCTGTTGTCACCATGTATGAGCTGGAGCCGGCACCAGGCCTCAAGGCTTCGCGTGTCATCGGCCTGGCGGATGATATCGCTCGTTCGATGTCGGCGCTCTCGGCGCGGGTTTCCACTGTGCCCGGCCGGACTGTGATCGGCATCGAACTGCCAAATGAAAAGCGTGAAAAAGTGGTCCTGCGCGAGATCCTCTCCTCTCGCGATTTTGGCGATGGCAACCATGCGCTGCCCCTGGCCCTGGGTAAGGACATTGGCGGTGATGCCATGGTCGCGAACCTCGCCAAGATGCCCCACCTCTTGATTGCGGGGACCACGGGTTCCGGTAAGTCGGTGGCGATCAACACCATGATCCTGTCACTGCTTTACAAGCTGACTCCGGCGGAATGCCGGATGATCATGATCGACCCCAAGATGCTGGAACTCTCCGTTTATGACGGCATCCCGCATCTCCTCTCTCCTGTTGTTACCGATCCCAAAAAGGCCGTTGTGGCCCTGAAATGGGTGGTTGGTGAGATGGAAGACCGCTACCGCAAGATGTCCAAAATGGGCGTGCGCAATATCGCGGGCTACAATGGCCGCGTAAAGGAAGCCTTGGACAAGGGCGAGATGTTCAGCCGCACGGTGCAGACCGGCTTTGACGACGATACCGGTGAGCCAGTGTTCGAGACCGAAGAATTCGCCCCCGAGGTGCTGCCCTATATCGTGGTGGTTGTCGATGAGATGGCGGATCTGATGATGGTGGCCGGCAAAGAAATCGAGGCCTGCATCCAGCGTCTGGCGCAGATGGCGCGGGCCTCTGGCATCCACCTGATCATGGCCACCCAGCGCCCTTCGGTGGATGTGATCACCGGCACCATCAAGGCCAACTTCCCCACCCGGATTTCGTTCCAGGTGACCTCCAAGATCGACAGCCGCACCATTCTGGGCGAAATGGGCGCCGAGCAGCTCCTGGGCATGGGCGATATGCTCTATATGGCGGGCGGCGCCAAGATCACCCGCTGCCATGGTCCCTTCTGCTCGGACGAAGAGGTTGAGGAGGTTGTGAACCACCTCAAGCAGTTTGGTCCACCTGACTATATTGGCGGCGTGATTGACGGGCCCGAGGATGAGAAGGCTGGCGATATCGACGCGGTTCTGGGCCTCAACACCGGCGGCAACACCAATGGCGAAGATGCGCTCTATGATTCTGCTGTTCAGGTGGTGCTCAAGGATCGCAAATGCTCTACCTCCTACATCCAGCGCAAGCTGGCCATCGGCTACAACAAGGCCGCGCGCCTGGTGGAACAGATGGAGGATGAGGGGCTGGTCACCCCGGCCAACCATGTGGGCAAGCGTGAAATCCTGGTGCCAGAGCAATAGCGGATTGGCACAGATGGCGTCACAGTTGAGCGATGTGTGAGCAAAATTTTGCAAGGGGCCGAACCGGATCTGGTGCGGCCTCTTTTCTTTTGAACAGGTGGGGTTATCTAGGGGTCATGAAACAGTATTTGCTTGCACTGGCGCTCAGCGTCGCCGCACCTGCCGCCTGGGCCGCTGACCAGCTGAGCCTGAATGAGATTTCCGGCTATCTGAACGGCCTAAAGACTGCGACCGCCAGTTTTTCCCAGATCAGCGATGACGGATCCCTGACCACTGGCAAGCTCTACCTGCACCGTCCGGGACGGATGCGGTTTGAGTATGATGGCGATGGCGGTGGCACGGTTGTTGCAGGCGCTGGCGCAGTGGTGGTGCACGATCCAAAGTCGAACCAACCGCCAGAGACCTTTCCACTCAGACGTACGCCGCTGTCGATCATTCTGGCAAAGAAGGTAGATCTGGGTCGCGCCAATATGGTGGTGGGCCATGGGTTTGATGGCACCACGACAATTGTACGCGCACAGGATCCCGAGAATCCGGACTATGGTAGCCTTGAACTGATGTTCACCGGTGATCCGGTGGAGCTGCGCAAATGGGTGGTCCATGACAGCGCCGGCGGACAGACGACGGTGATCTTGGGCGCGCTGGAGCGCGGCATGTCCCTCAGCAACCGTCTTTTCAGTACCGGCGCCGGGAGTGGGGCTAGCCGCTAGGTCTACGCGTTATCTGATTCTCTGTAAGAGGAAAGCCGCGCGGGTGGTTTGCGCAGAAAAGCGGTGCATCGCGTTGCGCCCGCCTTTGGCGATTTGTCATGGGCTTGGCCCTACGCTCGGCCGAGTAGGGAAATACGTAAGGTATTAGGCGGCGATTTCGAAACGATCTGGCCCGATGATATCCTTGGCCAGTTTTCGGCGCTCAACAAATGTCTCGAAACAGGTGTCCAGATCGCTGATATTCGGCACTAGATCGAGAAAACACCCATTCGCACTTTCCGTGACCGAGAGCCCCGCGTCTTTCAGCCTCTCTACCGTCCCTTCCCCCAGCCAGTCAGTGGAAAAGAAGTTCATTGCGCCCAAATCAAAGGTCTTTTCATCTTTCGTGCCACCAAAGAAACCGGTGAGAAAGGAGTAAATATTTCCGTTCAGTCTTTCAGGCTGATTGATCTTTGCCGAAAGTGCTCGATCCTCGTTTTTGACCGCCTTGTTGATGTAATGCAAATAGGCTTGCTGGGGTTCGTAGAGGGCGCAATAGTCTTTGAACATGGCTTCGTAGTCTATGCGTTCCACATAATCAGCCGTTATTTCCAATTGTGACGGCAAGGCCTGCTGCAAAACCTTATGAAACCAGGCAAACCAAAAGGAACCGCGGGCGCGTAGTGGACGCGCACGCTTCCACAACAGACCAGACATCAGCTGATCTGGCAGCCCATCCACGATGGAAATATCCTCCGCCTCAACATAGTCGCCAAACTTCGCCCAGAACGGGCGCGCGTCCTCCACAGTCTCGAATGATCGCTTTTTCCTGAGGTCCGTATCATCCAAGCCTAGGCGTTCCGGTTTCAGAGCGGGATCAGCCGCATACAAGATGCCCAGGGCCTTTTGCCCAAACTCCCAGTCATGGCTTGGTTTGTCGGAAGATAGTGCAAGGAGAATGGTCGGCTTCATCTTTGTCATTTCGGCCTCAAATCAAATGGTTCGCGTCAAGTTGCCCGACCGAGAGTTCTACAAACCTTCAACGGTTTCAACCTGGACGTGTGCTTGAGGCAGAATTGCGGAGGGCTCTGGCGGCGAAACTGGCGTCGCAGCCTCCCTTCACCGATGTTTGTCCATTTGTCGGAAATGGAGCGCTGCAGCAGTGCGCATCAGCGCACTGCCGGGCCCAAGGGGATCAGGCATTCTGTTGAATGCCGCAATCCGCGCGGGAGCCCTCCCTTCATCGGGGGGCTTCCCCATGTTTTAGATGCTTGCGGCTCTCAGCCCCGGCGTGCGCGGCGACAGGTGGCCAGTTGGGTCTGATACATCTGCGAACGGGCCTCAACCTTGCTGGCAACATTCAAAAGCCAGCTCTTGGAGCGATAGGTGCCACGGGAGAAACCGGAATGTCCCTCGTGGTAGGCGAGGTACTGGTTGCGCGCATCATAGAGCGCGATGCCGTTCCTGGTTTTGCTAGTGTTCATATACCAGCCCATGAAATCAGTCGCATCGGCGATTTTATTGCGCTTGGCGCGCCAACGTCCTGTGGCCTCTTTGTAGTC
>NZ_AAYC01000003.1 GCF_000169455.1 Roseobacter sp. SK209-2-6
CCGTGAGAACCAGATCATAGAGTCCGGTTTTCCACTCTTTCAAACATTCTTCGCCGTCCTTCACCACCGTTGCGACGCACCCCAAGACCTGCAATTGGCTCTCTAGGACCGCGCGATTTATCTCATTGTCTTCCGCTGCCAAAATGCGCCCTTGTTTAAAGGATTTTCCTTCTCCCTGCGCGGCATCCACCTTCTGCTTTCCTGGGGTTTCGGCCAGAGCCAATAGAGCGTCCCAGAAATCGCTGGGCAGTACAGGGCTAGATTGAACCTCTACGACCTTTCCCTGCTCAACGATGCTTGACCCTCCCCCCCGGTCGCAAACTTCAAGGAGCTTCAGGTGTTTCGGCATAGTCCTGAGAGCCTCCTCGAAGATCTCCTGCATCGCGTCCGTTCGGGAAAACGAGGGCAAAACAAAGATTGTATCCGCATCGCTGGAGCGCATCGCACCCAAAAGCTCTTCTTCGCTTGCGACCCATTTGAGATCACATTCAGCAGCAAGGACAAAGGTCGGCCAAGTACAGATCTCTCCCTGACGCGGCATCTGGGCAACCACTTGAATTCCATCCAATTTGGGCCCTCTGATCACCCCCTTCGGATCAGTGGCGGGAAGCCTGACGGTGAACAAACTCCCTCTACCGACTTCGCTCTTCAGATCAGTTTCCCCCCCCATGTGCGCTACCAGTTGGCGCACAACGGTCAACCCAAAACCCTTACCCTTTTCATTGCGCCGGTAGCCAACTGGCTCAACCGTCCCATCCTGCGCAAAAAGCCGCTGTTGCAATTCGGGTTCGATCCCAGCCCCGTTGTCCTCAACAAGAAATTCGACCCATCCTGGCTCCCGCGACTGGACCCGAAGTGAAACCTGCCCCACACCGCGTTCGGGATCTGTTTCAGAATACTTGATAGCATTCCCCATCAGATTGAGGAGGATCTGCCTCAACCTGCCGGCATCACACATGATTGTCTCAGGGAGATCTGGTTTTATCGAGAAGGAAAACTGCACATTCAATTGCTGAGCATAGGGGCGCAGGGTTGAGACGGCGTTTTCAAGAAGTGGCAACAAGCGCATCGGCTCAATCGCCAATTCGACGGAGCTCGGCCCGGACCGCGTCACATCGAGAATCTCATCGATAATCCACATCAGGGAATTGGAAGAGTCGCGGATCGTCTGCAAACTCCGCCTTTGCCCTGGGTCCAGCTCTGTGCCTTCCAAAATCTCGACCATTCCGATGATGCCATTCATTGGAGTGCGGATTTCATGACTGATCGCAGACAAAAACTCGCTCTTGGCCTGGTTGGCTTTGCTTTCCTCTTCATGGGCACGTCTCAGATCTTCACCATAGCGGTCAGCCAAATGACTAAAGGACCACATTTCAAAAATGAGAATGGCAAAAATGGTGCCAAGCAAACCTGCGGAGAGGTAGCTCTGCGAAATTTCCTCTCCAACGATTGGAGGGCCAAAATAATCATGTCCCAGGGCTCGAACCAGCAACCAGCCCGCAACATTCATCGCCAGAACCAGTAGGATCAGGCTCCTCTCCCGCCGCAACGAGAAGGCCATGAATGGCCCCCCTAGTAAAGCTGCAAACATCAGTTCAACATTGCTGGCGGGATGCAGGGTGAAACAGGCTCCAACCACGACAACCAGACCTGACCCAAACCAGGCCAATCTCGCCAGATTCTGATAGCCTCGCTGCAGCAAGAGAGAAACACTGGCGGACCCCACTGCCGCGATTGATGCCAGGATGGAAATGGCAGGTTCTTGTAATAGAAAACCAATCGACGCCCATATGGCGCCCAGCAGCACAACCACGCGAGATGTCTGGCGCACCGTTTGTAGGCGCCGCCCCAGGGAAGCGGTTTCCTCTTTGCAAAGCGGACGCTGAGACGCCTCACCCACCTGTAAGAGTTGACCAAATTTCGCTGCTATCGACACAAAACTCACTCAATCTGCTCTTTTCACATGCAAAACCACACCCATCAAAACCCAAGTTCCAGGCTTCCGGGGACCTAGCTTCGAAGAAAGACCCGCAAAACGACCGGCCTCCTTGTCATGAGAATGAGGTGAAGCGGTTAATTTTCCTTGCGTTTCACCCCGAACCTATAGAGTTTTCACTATTTTCCATTGTCGACAGCGCTTTGCAGGCGTGCTTGTGTCGGCGACGAAACTGAGCACCTCCCGACAGGCTGGACCTTCGTCTTTGAAAAGCTTAGGTCAGAAACACAAGGAGACGCCCGATGACCAAACCAGCACTCACCCTGTTCCTGGCAGCCCCCCGCGGTTTTTGTGCCGGTGTCGATCGCGCAATCAAGATCGTGGAAATGGCGCTCGAAAAATGGGGGGCTCCGGTCTATGTGCGCCATGAAATCGTGCACAACAAATTTGTTGTCGATGGGCTGCGCGCAAAAGGAGCCGTTTTTGTTGAAGAACTGGATGAATGTCCGGATGGTCGCCCGGTCATCTTCTCTGCACATGGCGTTCCCAAATCTGTTCCTGCGGCTGCGGATGCGCGCGAACTAACCTATGTCGATGCCACTTGCCCGCTGGTTTCCAAGGTACATATCGAAGCCCAGCGCCACGCCGAGGCAGGCCTGCAGATCATCATGATCGGTCACAAAGGCCACCCGGAAACCATTGGCACCATGGGGCAACTGCCAGAGGGTGAGGTTCTGCTTGTAGAAACCCCCAGCGATGTCGCCGATGTTGAGGTCCGCAATCCCGCTCAGCTCGCCTATGTGACGCAGACAACCCTGTCAGTCGACGATACCAAAGGGATCGTCGCTGCGCTGGAAGCACGTTTCCCCAAAATTATCGGCCCACACAAAGAAGACATCTGTTACGCAACAACCAACCGCCAAGAGGCGGTCAAGGAGGTCGCGCCCAGGGCCGATGCGCTTTTGGTGGTTGGAGCGCCAAACTCCTCTAATTCCCGTCGCCTTGTTGAGGTTGGGGCTAAGAACGGTTGCGACTATGCGCAATTGGTGCAGCGCGCAGAAAACATCGATTGGCGCGCCCTTGAAGGTATCAAATCCATCGCAATCACCGCCGGCGCTTCCGCCCCAGAACTGTTGGTGAATGAGGTGATCGACGCCTTCAGAGACCGCTATGATGTAACGGTAGAAGTGGTTGAAACAGCTGTAGAACGCGTTGAGTTCAAGGTCCCACGGGTCCTCCGCCATACTGGCGCCTAACCGGACCATAGAAAGTCCTGCGAAGCGAGCGACAGCTATTTACGTGCATCTGCTCGCCCCCTAGGCTGCCAAGAAGTTCTTGGAGGTTCTTTCGCATGATTTCTTTGCAGTTTCTGGTCACAGCCTTTGTTGTGGTGCTCGCACCAGGCACAGGCGTCCTCTATACGCTTGCCCTTGGATTAGGCCAAGGCGCGCGCCCTTCGGTCTGGGCGGCTATTGGATGCACAATTGGCATTCTACCACATTTGGCCGCTGCGACCCTGGGACTGGCAGCGGTTTTGCACAGTTCAGCGGTGTTGTTCCAACTGGTCAAGGCAGCGGGCGTTCTTTACCTCCTCTATTTGGCCTGGCAGGCTCTGAAATCCGGCGGCGCGTTGTCAATCTCGTCTGACCCAAAACGGCAATCCGGTTGGCGGATCGTCCAACGCGGCGCGCTGATCAATATCCTAAACCCCAAACTCTCCATTTTCTTTCTGGCCCTGCTCCCACCCTTTCTGTCCGGAGATCCTGCAACCGCAACATTGGAGATGACCCTCCTTGGCGCGGTCTTCATGGCAATGACCTTTGGTATCTTCCTGTGCTATGGCCTCTTTGCGGCCCAGGCGCGGCGGTTCATTCTGGGATCAGAACGGGCCATGGCTTGGCTGAACCGCAGTTTTGCGGCGATCTTTGCTGCACTTGCTGCCCGCCTGGCGGTGGAGCGCGCATGACTGACAAGGAAACTGTCTCTGTCTATGCCAGCAATGCAGAAGACTATGCCGATCTGCCCCTGTCCAAAGACCAGATCGAAGGGCTAGACCTGTTCTGCGCTGCACTTCCAGATGGCGGCCATGTGCTCGATCTGGGCTGCGGGCCCGGCATTCAAGCTGCGGAACTGAAACAACGCGGATTTACTGTTGAAGCGATAGACCCAACGCCAGAATTCGTGATGGCCGCAGAAAAGCGAGGTGTCAGCGCGCGCATCGGCACCTTTGATGATCTAACAGAAATCGACCTATATGATGGCATCTGGGCCAGCTTTTCGCTGCTGCATGCCCGCAAGGCCGATTTCCCCCGCCATATCGCGGCCTGCAAGCGCGCGATTCGCCCTGGGGGATGTCTCTATCTGGGCCTCAAACTCGGCACCGGGGAGCAGCGTGACAGTATGGGACGTTTCTATGCCTATTACACAAAGGCAGAACTCGAAAATATCCTGTCAGAGAATGGCTTTGGGCGCTTGCAGAGCGTGACAGGAGAGGGCAAAGGACTGGCTGGAACAATTGACCCTTACATTCTGATGATTGCCTATGCCTGACCTCTATGCCTACACCGATGGAGCCTGCTCCGGAAACCCTGGCCCTGGAGGCTGGGGCGTCTTACTGCGCGCCATGGATGGTGAGGCAATCATCAAAGAGAAAGAGCTACAGGGCGGCGAAGCGGAAACCACAAACAATCGCATGGAACTGCTGGCAGCGATAAATGCGCTGGAAAGCCTGGCACGCTCATCCACCATCACCGTTGTTACCGATTCCGCCTATGTAAAGAATGGCGTGACAGGCTGGATCTTTGGCTGGAAAAAGAATGGCTGGAAAACAGCCGCAAAAAAGCCGGTCAAGAACGTCGAACTCTGGCAGCGGCTGGACGAGGCCCAAAGCCGCCACCGGGTTACCTGGGAATGGGTCAAAGGTCATGCCGGCCACCCAGAAAACGAACGCGCTGACGAACTCGCCAGAGCAGGAATGGCCCCTTATAAGAAATCAAAGGGCTGACATTGCACTATGGCAACCAAAGCTTGGAGGGCTAGGCCATGAGCCTTATCACCCTGCTCGACTATGCATCCGTTCTGGTGTTTGCCCTGACTGGCGCATTGGTAGCCAGCCGCGCGCAGCTCGACATTGTTGGATTTGCCTTTATCTCCTGCCTGACTGCGGTAGGCGGTGGCACCGTACGGGATCTTCTGTTGAACCGTGATGCTGTGTTCTGGGTTGCCGACCCCGCCCCCGTTTTGCTCGCTGCAACTGCAGCGGTCATGGTCTTCTTTACCGCACATCTGGTCGAGAGCCGTCTTCGCTGGGTGATCTGGCTGGATAGTTTTGCTCTGGCCATTGCTGTGGCTGCGGGTACCGGCGTGGCGTTGTCCTTGGAAAAACACGCTGTAATCGTGGTGCTGATGGGAATGGCCACTGGCAGTCTGGGCGGTCTGATGCGCGATGTGGTCGTTGGCGAGGTTCCCTTGGTTCTGAAGCAGGGAGAGCTCTATATCTCCGCAGCCATGGCAGGCGCCTCGACCGCCGTCATGTGCCAATGGATTGGGCTTCCTGTGCCGCTTTCTCTCATCCTCGGAGCCAGCGCTTGCTGGATTTTGCGGGCAGGCTCCATAGCCTTTGGCTGGCATCTACCGGTCTACAAGAGCCGCCCACCCAGGCACTAGCCCTTTAAGCATTACTATATGGTTTGGCGCGAATCTAATTCGGCTTTGTGCCCACTGGTTTGCACCTACGATCTGATGATTGCAGCCTGCAAGAATTCTACCGTTTGATATAGGTTTGCCAGAGCCAAATCAGCGCCAGCGCGCCCAGCACGGCACCAACAAAGCCAGCCATCATCCCCATCACGGCCAAGAGCGCGCGCAAAAGCAGGCCCCCAACCAAAGCGCCAGCTATTCCAATCGCAATAGTCGTGATGATGTCTGCCTCAATCCGCATGAGGCGGGTCGCCAGAAACCCAGCGGCGGCTCCGATAATTACCAAGAAGACGATACTCACAGTTTTCTCCTCTACCGTCGCCAATGAAAGGGCACAATAATCAGCGCCCCAATAGAGGAGAGAATGGCATTGATCCCCGGTGCGGCAAAGCCAATTCCAAACATGATGCGCACAAAATAGAACAGGAAAGCCCCGCCAACACAGATGATAATCGAGGGCAGATAGCCATTCCGAGTGAACCCGGTTCGCTCGGCGGCATAGCCGACGATACCCGCGATCACCACAGTGCCCATCAAGGTCAGAAACATTGGTTACCCTCCTGTATCAGCTGAGCCTGCTACAATTGACGCCCTTGGGCGAGGGGAAAACCGCGTTGAAAGACCTCTCGATCCTGTGCGCCCTTCCCGGCCCTCTGCAGACGCAGGAGTTCGACCGCCCCGCTGCCACAGGCCACAATCAGGCGTTCCGCATCCAGCACTGTTCCTGGTTTACCTTGCCCCGTGGTTAGGCGTGACGCCAAGAGCTTTACCCGTTGTCCATCGACCTCAACCCAGGCGCCCGGAAATGGGGAGAGCGCCCGAATTTTGCGGTCGACCTCTTCAGCAGGAGCGGACCAGTCGATCTGCGCCTCGCTCTTGTCGATCTTGGCCGCATAGGTGACGCCTTCTTCAGGTTGTACTTCGGGGCAGAGACCCTCCAGGTGGCGCAGCGCTGTCACGATCAAAGAGGCCCCCATTTCCGAAAGCCTATCGTGCAGCCCGGCAGTGGTTTCTGCATCCTCGATCTCGGTGCCCTCGCGCAGCAGAACCGGCCCAGTATCCAGGCCTGCCTCCATCTGCATGATACAGATACCCGTTTCCGCATCCCCGGCCATGATTGCCCGGTGAATGGGCGCTGCACCGCGCCAGCGCGGCAGAAGGCTGGCGTGAATATTCAAGCAGCCCTGTTTTGGCGCATCCAGCACTGCCTGTGGCAGGATCAGACCATAGGCTACCACCACCGCGACATCAGCCTCAAGTGCCGCAAATTCTGCCTGTTCTTCTTCACCTTTCAAAGAAACCGGGTGACGCACCTTTAGCCCCAGGGCTGCAGCGCGCGCATGAACCGGTGAGGGGCGCTCTTTCTTGCCGCGTCCCGCGGGGCGTGGTGGCTGGCAATAAACCGCAGCAATCTCGTGACCAGCCTGAACCAAAGCATCAAGAATCGGGACGGAAAATTCAGGCGTCCCCATAAAGACAATACGCATTACTCGTTCCCAATCTTATCCACTGAATTTCTTCGATTTCTTGATCAACATATCGCGTTTCACTTTGCTCAGACGATCAAAATAAAGCTTGCCGTCCAAGTGATCGATCTGATGCTGTACGCTGGTGGCTTCAATCCCGACAAAATCCCGCTCGGTGATTTCACCGTTTTCATCCATGTAACGAACGGTTACGGCGCGCGGGCGTTTGATCTTAGCCGATACACCCGGCAGATTCGGGCTGGCCTCTTCATGCTCCCGCAACTGGGTGGAGGCGTGCAGGATCTCTGGATTGGCCATTCGCACCGCGCGGCCGCGTTCGGAAGAGCCATCAACCACCGCCAGCCGCAGCATGACACCAATCTGATTGGCGCCCATACCAACACCTGGCATGGCTTCCATGGTATCTATCAGGTCCTGCCAGGTAGTACGAACTTCATCAGTGATCTCGACAACTTCTGTGGCAGCGGTGCGCAGCCGTTGATCCGGCCAAGGCAGGCAGGGGCGAACACTCATATCTCATTCTCCAATGCTGATGCATAGCGGGCTTCGGCTTCTCGGCGGGCTTCAGCCTCTAGATGGTCAAAGGTCACACGTCCTTCGAGGTGATCAAACTCATGCTGGATGCAACGCGCCTCAAAGCCACTGAACCACCGCTCCTGCCAGTCGCCAGCCTGATCCTGCCACCGCATATTGACCGATTTTGACCGTTCGACATCGATGGTAATTCCCGGAATGGAGAGGCAACCCTCTGCCAGGATATCCGTCCCTCCATCATAGGCCATGATCTCAGGGTTGATCATTACCACTGGCGAACCAGGTCCCTCTTTCCAGGTCGCATCCATGACAAAGAGACGATGCATCACTCCAACCTGTGGAGCGGCAAGGCCCCGGCCAGGTGCCGCATACATTGTCTCGAACATGTCGGCGACCAGAGAACCCAGAGTTGAGGGGGCAACTTCTTCGCAGCGTTTTGAAAGCCCTTCGTGGGGCCAGCGCAGGATCGGCAAAAGCGCCATCGCAGTCTCAGCCCCGCGCCCGCTCACGTTTGAGCTTTTGCATTTTCCGGGTGATCATCTGACGCTTTAGCGGTTTCAGGTAATCAATGAACAATTTGCCGTCCAGGTGATCGATCTCATGCTGCACGCAGGTTGCCCATAGACCATCGAAGGTTTCACTCTGCTCATTGCCGTCACGGTCAATCCAGCGCACATCCACCACTTTAGGCCGTGTTACCTCGGCGAATTGCTCTGGGATCGACAGGCAGCCTTCTTCATAGACATTGGTTTCCTCGGAGGAGGCCAGAATTTCCGGGTTGAACATGACCAGGGGCTTACCGGAGCTGCCCTCTTCCTTTTCGCAATCCAGCACGATCAACCGTTGCATAATCCCGATCTGCGGCGCCGCAAGACCAATGCCGGGAGCCGCATACATGGTCTCCAGCATATCATCGGCCAAAATGCGCAGCTTGTCGGAAAGATCCGCAACTGGCACGCAGGTCTTCTTGAGGCGGGGATCTGGATGGATCAGGATCGGGTGTTTCATGTGCCTGATTTAGGCCATCACCTCTGTCACTGCAACGGTTGCGTAAAGCGGGGCTGATTGGGCCATTCAACGCAGGTCAAAAGCAATCGCCCTGGATCTACACCTCTTCCCACCGAGACCACTTGCACCCGCCGCAATTCCCGTTAGCTTCGCAAGCAAACAAGCGGAGCGTCCAAATGGATTTTGACAGTATCATCGACCGGCGTGGCACACAGAGCGTTAAATGGGACTTTATGGAGGATCTCTACGGCGTATCGCCTGAAGACGGTCTTTCGATGTGGGTTGCTGATACAGAGTTTCGGGTGCCCGAACCCGTCACCGCCAAAATGCATGAAATGGCCGACCATGGCATCTACGGCTATGTAAACTGCGACAGCACCTACAAGGATGCGATCTGCTGGTGGATGCAGAACCGTCACGGCTGGCAGGTCGAACCCGGTTCGATCTTTACCACCACCGGCTTGGTGAATGGGGTCGGCATGTGCCTGGACACCTTCACCCAGCCTGGTGATGGCATTGTCCTGTTCACGCCTGTGTATCATGCCTTTGCAAAGGTGATCCGCAACGCCGGTCGCGAAGTCGTTGAGTGCCAGCTTGTCAATAAGGACGGCCGCTATGAATTGGATATGGCCGCCTATGACGCGCAGATGACCGGCAAGGAAAAGATGGTCATCCTGTGTTCGCCCCACAACCCAGGTGGACGGGTCTGGACCCAGGAAGAGCTGCAAGAGGTCGCGGATTTTGCCAAGCGCCACGATTTATTTCTGGTTTCTGATGAAATCCACCACGACCTAGTGTTTGACGGCGCCACCCATATCCCGATGGCAAATGCTGCACCTGAGGTGACTGAGCGCCTCATCATGCTGACGGCCCCGTCCAAGACCTTCAACCTGGCTGGTTTTCACACGGGGCAAGTGATCGTTCCGGATCCGCATCTGCGTGAGCAGTTTCAACGTCGGATGCTGGCTCTGGCGCTTTCTCCCAATTCTCCCGGACAACTCGCCACAATCGCGGCCTATTCACCAGAAGGGGCAGAATGGGCGGATGCGCTGGTTAGCTATCTCGATGGCAACCGAAAGGTCTTTGACGACGCCATCGCTGGCATCCCCGGCCTTAACTCCATGCGGCTGCAGGCAACCTACCTGTCCTGGGTCGATTTTTCTGGCACGGGGATGAGCCGAGAAGAATTTACCCGCCGCGTCGAGAAGGATGCCAAGATCGCAGCCAATCATGGCACGACATTTGGCACCGGAGGCGAGAGCTTCCTGCGGATCAATCTGGGCACCCAGCGCGCTCGTATCGCCGAGGCTGGTGAGCGCCTGGCCAAGGCCTTCTCAGATCTTCAATAAACTATGTTGCGGCGCGCCCTACAGCTCTCCGCACTATGTTTGACCGCAGCTTTGGGCTGGGGGCTTTGGCATGCCTTTGCCCCAGCCCCTTCAATCCCCACCTTGGTGGAAGATGCGCAGCGGGTTGACCAGATAGTGATCGACAAATCCGCACGACGTCTGCTGGCCAGCCGCCAAGGCGAAACCGTGTTGGAGTTTGACATTGCGCTGGGGTTTGAACCGGTCGGTGACAAGGCTGAAGAAGGCGATGGCAAGACGCCAGAAGGCATTTTCCGGGTGAACCGCCGCAATGCCAACAGCAGTTTTCACCTTTCCCTAGGGCTAGACTACCCGCAGGCAGAGGATCTGCAGCGTGCCGAGGACGCCGGTATAGACCCAGGTGGGGACATCTTCATCCATGGCCAACCCAATGCGGTTGGTGGCGCGCTCACCTTGCCGGGCGATTGGACCGCGGGCTGCATCGCAATCAGCAATTCAGAGATGGAGCGCCTATGGCAGTTGGTTGATATTGGTACAAAAGTTGAGATCCGCCCCTGATGCCAGCGCGGATCTCGATTAAACAAGCTTCAGTTTGTTTCAGCAGTTTGTACCCGCTGACGCTATTGCAAGCGCCCTTCGGCCCCATCCTGACCCAGTAGGCCGACAGGCGCATCTGGCGCGCGGTAAAAATCGAGGGGCGCATGATCCGCAGCCGGAGTGGCCCGCTTGAATTCATAACGCATTTCACCGCCCTCAGCCTCCGAGGCGACGATCAGGCACTGCGACAAATGCCGCGCGCCATCAAACAGGTCCACCAATCCACGCAGTTGCGGTGCAGTCTCTTCTTCGACAGAGAAGCCGGTCTTCCACATTCTGAGTACGGGGAAAAAGGCATTGCCAACCTGCACCCGGAGGCGGCTCTTCTTTTTCATACCTTTCAGACGGGCGTCATCCAGGGCGTCTTGTACAGCTTTTGGAACATAGGTCGTCATAGTTCAGGCCCCCAGTGCAGAGTGTACCCCTGCGAGTCGTTGCTTTCTAAAGGTGACTGAGAAACACCTAAAATCAAGTGAACATTTTGAAACAAACTGTGGTCATTTGAAATCTCCCTGCCTCATATGGATAGCACGATCTCTCCTTTCTCTCTCCCGCTATCTTCTGGCGGGGCACGAGTTTGCGCGAAAGTGATGTGCGACTTTGCAGAGCGGCTGCGCGTCAGCAGATATAGGAGTGCGCCAATTGTAGGGCTAGCTTTCGCATAGCCAGAAAGCAATGAATGAAGGGGCGCTACAGCATGGGACTTTTGGTTGACGGGGTCTGGCAGGACCGCTGGTATGATACAAAATCCACCGGTGGTGCTTTCAAACGCTCAGCAGCGCAGTTTCGCAATTGGATCACCCCGGACGGCAGCCCCGGAGAACAGGGCAAAGGTGGTTTCCAGGCTGAAAGTGGGCGCTATCACCTTTATGTTTCCCTAGCCTGTCCCTGGGCCCATCGCACCCTGATTTTCCGCACTCTCAAAGGTCTGAAAGATCACATCAGCGTCTCAGTTGTGCATCCTGACATGCTGGGAGAAGGCTGGAGTTTTGAGACAGATGAAGATGGGGCGACGGGTGATCACCTCTATGGCAGCAGCCACGCTCACCAGATCTATACCCGCGCTGATCCCAGTTACAGCGGTCGCGTAACCGTTCCCATTCTATGGGACCGCATGCAGGAGACCATTGTTTCCAATGAAAGCGCTGAAATCATCCGCATGTTCAATTCCGCCTTTGATGAGATCACCGGGAATGAGTTGGACTTCTGGCCAGAAGAGCTGCGCGAACCAATCGAAGCGGTGAACGCCCGGATATACAGCAGTTTGAACAACGGGGTCTACAAATGCGGGTTTGCCACCACGCAGGAGGCCTATGACGCCGCAGCGGCTCCACTTTTTGAAACCCTGGATTGGCTCGAAGACCTGCTCTCCCAGCATCGCTACCTTTTGGGAGATCAGCTGACAGAGGCCGATTGGCGCCTATTCACAACGCTCGTTCGGTTCGACCCGGTGTATCACACCCACTTTAAGTGCAATCGAAAGAGGATCATGGATTATCCCAATCTCTGGGCCTATTGCCGCGAGCTGTATCAATGGCCCGGTGTGGAAGAGACCATCGGCATGAAACATATCGTGCGTCACTACTACTACAGTCATGACACAATTAACCCTCACCGGATTTTGCCCATCAATCCCGAGATCAACTGGCACGAAGCGCCGGGGCGGGCGCATCTTTCTTCCAAGTAGTAGGTTCTTGTCGGTTTACCCTACCCTGTATCGGGTTCAAAGCCCAGTTGCTTTGTCGCAAACTCTGTTTCATATGGCTCTAGCAGGTGCAAAATGCACCCTGCTGTCCAGGCAAAAACAGGGTATATGATGTCAGAACAAGCAGCGGATAGCTCTGCAAGCTGTGGGGCAGGTAAGCGAGATCATGGCGGCAATCTGAGTGCTGCCATCGCGCGTTTTGGCGGTGAACCAGATGATTGGATTGACCTGTCGACAGGCATCAACCCATCTCCTTACCCTATTCCAGCTTTCACCCAGGAAGATTGGTGCGCTCTACCGGATGCTAGCCTTTTGGCCGATCTAATCACTGCCGCACGCGGTTTTTGGAACATTCCAATGGAAGCTGCTGTTCTGGCGGCTCCCGGCGCTTCGGCTTTGATTGCTCAGATCCCGGGACTGGTGCCCCCCGGCACGGTTTGCATCGAGACACCCACCTACAATGAGCACGCGGCTTCCTTCCAGAACCATGGCTGGCAGGTGACCAATCAGGCCTCGGCTCAGGCCCGTGTGGCGGTGCATCCCAACAATCCCGATGGTCGCCTTTGGACAGCAGAGGAGCTTTCGGCGCCACTGACCATCATAGATGAAAGCTTTTGCGACATCTGCCCCGAGCAAAGCCTCATCTCAATGGCAGGAAGACCGGGAACCCTTGTCCTCAAGAGTTTTGGCAAGTTCTGGGGGCTAGCCGGAATGCGCCTGGGTTTTGCCATTGGGGATCCTGATCTCATCCAACGATTGGCGGATTTTCAAGGCCCCTGGGGCGTTTCAGGTCCAGCGTTGAAAACTGGCATCGCTGCCTTGAATGATCCGAATTGGGCTATGCAGACACGCATAGATCTGGCCGCATCCGCTGGGCAGTTGGATCAGCTCATGCTTGCTAAGGGCGCCAAACTTGCGGGAGGAACAGACCTGTTCCGCCTTTATGAAGTCGAAGATGCAGCGGCTTGGCAGGAGCGTTTGGCCAAAGCGCATTTCTGGAGCCGCATCTTCCCCTATTCAAAACACTTTCTACGCCTGGGCCTACCACCCAAAGGAGCCTGGAGCCGTCTCGAGGCCGCCCTATGAGCCAAGCAAGCCTGCTGATCGCGGCGCTGATCCTGGACGCCCTCGTAGGCGAGCCAAACTGGCTATGGTCACGACTGCCGCATCCGGCGGTCTTGATGGGCAAATGTGTCTCCTGGTTGGATCACACACTGAATTCAGGTGCAAAGAAGCGCCTCAAGGGCTGCCTCGCAGCGGCTGCTCTATTGTTGGGTGGGCTTTGTATCGGTTGGCTGCTCTCTTTCCTTGGGCCAATTGCAGAGGTGCTGATCGCCGCTATCCTCTTGGCCCAACGCTCATTGGTGGAACATATCAAGGCGGTTGCGATAGGGCTGGGCCAGTCACTCGCCCAGGGTCAAAAAGCAGTTTCCATGATCGTGAGTCGGGACACCGGAGAAATGACAGCGCCACAAGTGGCACGGTCCGCGATTGAAAGCGGCTCTGAAAACATGTCCGACGGGGTGATCGCGCCAGCTTTCTGGTTCCTGGTTGCCGGTCTGCCGGGCCTCATCGCCTATAAGATGATCAATACTGGTGACAGCATGATTGGCTATCACAATGACCGCTACGAAGAGTTCGGCTGGGGGACGGCCAGGCTGGATGACCTGGTGAACCTGCTGCCTGCGCGTCTGACGGGTCTGTTGCTAGCGGCTGTTGGAGGCTCACTTCGGCAATGGCCTGAAATTGCAGCGGACGCGCGGCGCCATCGCTCGCCCAATGCGGGTTGGCCTGAGGCGGCTATTGCCCGCGCACTTGGGCTTTCCCTTGCGGGACCGCGATCCTACGATGGCGAAATGCGCGATTTTCCCTGGGTCAATGCAAAGGGCGCAAAAAGCAGCACCGGGTATTCAATCCTGCGCGCTGCGGAGATGCTCTGGCGTGCCTGGGGCTTGGCTCTTGCGCTTCTGGTTGCTTTTGCTCTGATCTTTTAGCACATAGAAGGCCACGGGTTTTCAACAAGGATTAGTCTTCATGCGCATTTTGCCTCTCGCCCTTGCAGCCCTTCTGACTCCGGTTGCGGCCTATTCGCAATGTGGCGGCAGTTTTTCGAATTTCGTTGCCGGCCTCAAACAAGAGGCGGTGACAGCAGGCTATGACGTCGCAACCGTAAACGCCTTTTTCAAAGGCGCACGCCAGGACCCCAAGGTCCTGAAAGCGGACAGAGCGCAAGGCGTTTTCCAAAAACCATTTATCGAGTTTTCGCGTCGTCTGATTTCCCAGAATCGCATTGATCGTGGCCGCGCCATGGCCAAGAAATACGACAGCATCTTCCGCCGGATTGAGGACACCTATGGTATCGACCGTGGTGTTCTTCTGGCCTTTTGGGCCTTTGAGACCGACTACGGCGCCTTCCAGGGGGATTTTAACACCCGCAATGCGCTGATCACGCTGGCGCATGATTGCCGCCGCCCCGAGCTGTTCCGTCCGCAGATTTTTGCGGCGCTGGAGCTTTATAAGCGTGGAAATTTTGCCCCAAACCGCACCACGGGCGCCTGGGCCGGAGAGATCGGCATGGTGCAAATGCTGCCAAAGGATATCCTGGAAAATGGGGTCGATGCGGACGGCGACGGCCAGGTCAGTCTGAAAAACTCTGCCCCTGATGCCCTGATGTCCGGCGGCAAAATGCTAGCGCATCTTGGTTGGCGAGCTGGCGAACCCTGGCTGCAAGAGGTGCATATACCTTCGGGCCTGGATCTAAGTAAAAGCGGCACCGCCACCAAACTGACGGTCAAGGAATGGTCCCAACTGGGGGTGGAACCCCGTAAAGGAAACCTGGCAGCAGGCCACCTGCAGGCCTCCCTCCTGCTACCACAGGGTCACAAAGGGCCCGCCTTTCTAGCCTATCCGAATTTCGATGTCTATTTCGAATGGAATCAAAGCTTTACCTATGTGCTCACTGCGGCCTATTTCGCCAACCGCTTGGGGGGTGAGCCAGTGTATCAAGCCGGAAATCCTGATCAGGGGCTCAGCGGGTCGCAGATGAAGCAATTGCAGCGCAAGCTACAGGCTTTGGGGCATGATGTAGGCAAAGTCGATGGTATTTTGGGCGCAAAATCGCGCCAAGCCGTTCAAAGAGAACAGCAGCGCCTTGGTATGCCTGCGGATGCCTGGCCCACCCCTGCGCTACTAAACCGCCTCTAGGCCGATCTCTAGTTGCGTATGGGATAACGCTCCCCTTCGGCGGTGATCAGCATCAGGCGGGCGCCATTTCGCACATAGAGGTCGCATCTCTGCGCGCCATTGACAAAATCGACACAGATCCCGCCATCAGCCGAAATCCTATAGCTGCCCCATGCTGTTCCACCGCCATTGGCGGGTGCATAGGTATAGGCATAGGCCCCTTCTGTCCCAAAGAAGGCTTCTCCATCGTCGTAGAACCTGAAGTATGTTCCAGCTAGGGCCTCAAGCTCTGCCACTGAGAGGGGAGCATCCCCGGTCCGCAATTGCCACTCTGTTGAAGCGGCAGTACTTGGCAGAATGGGAATAAGGCATAGAAAAAGGGGCAGGAAGAGTTTCATGCCCCCATCCTAGCGCCTCAAAGCGCCGTGCTGTGTCACGTTCCGGTTATCACACCGGAAAAGCACATTTACCAGTCGATCATGTCCTCGAACTCGCTCATCGAGCGGGCCCAGAGGCTTACCATCGAAGCAAAATCATCGGCGCTGACGCCATCGCGACCCAAGAAAATATCCATTTCGATGCGCGCAGCGCCACTATCAGAGATATAGGCCCGTGCGTAGCGGTTCTCAGCATTCCAGGTATTGATCTTGGACAGGCGCACACTGCCATCTGTTTTATAGCCAGAGAAGAACTGCACCGCGTTACAGTCAGAGTTATTGTCGCAACCGTAATAATAAACGGAGAACTCATTGCCGTAATAATTCACCTTCAGCTTGGGATCACCAACATTGTCAGTGGTCGCCTCAACTTCGGCACCTTCATTCTCAAAGAAGCTCTTGGCACTATAAGCAGTGGTTGCAACAATGTTTTGCGCCTGAACTGCAACTGGGCTAAGTGCGATAGCTGCTGCCAACATAGTATTCGTAAGTTTCATAGTTCCCTCCAATTGGCTCTTCTCGTTCGGCCTTGGTTTCATCCCGGACTAACTACTGTTGCAACAGGCCAAGCTGCAAGGGGAGGCTTTTTGCCAGTATTCCCCTTTGCGCCTCCGCGGGTGCAATCTGGCAATACCATTCTGTGCAAAAAAAGCCTAAGCGACAAGTGCTTCGGCTTTTTTAAGGTCAACCGATACCAGTTGACTAACGCCTTTTTCCTGCATCGTTACACCAAACAGGCGATCCATGCGTGCCATGGTCACCGCATGGTGGGTGATGATCAAGAAACGCGTATCGGTTTGGCGGCACATCTCATCCAAAAGATCACAGAAACGGGTCACATTGGCATCATCCAGCGGTGCGTCGACCTCATCCAGCACACAGATTGGCGCAGGGTTCGACAGGAAGACCGCAAAGATCAGTGCCATAGCTGTGAGGGTCTGCTCCCCACCGGACAAAAGCGACAGAGTCGAGAGCTTCTTGCCCGGCGGCTGGCACATGATCTCCAGCCCAGCGTCCAGCGGATCATCACTTTCGACCATAACAAGATTGGCTTCTCCACCGCCAAAAAGATGAGTGAACAGATTGGCAAAGCTGGCATTCACCTCCTCAAAGGCGGTCAAAAGGCGCTCACGTCCTTCGCGGTTCAGGCTGGCAATGCCGCTACGCAAGGTTTTTATCGCCTCTTCCAGATCTGCCTTTTCGGACACCAATTCGTCATGTTCGGTCTGGATTTCGCGTGCGTCTTCCTCGGCCCGCAGATTGACCGCACCCAGGGCATCACGCTGCCGCTTGTGGCGGTTCACTTCCGCCTCCAGCTCTTCCGAGCGCGGCATATCTTCGGGGTTCACATCAAGCTGCTCCAGCAGGACCTGCGGTGTGCAATGCTGATCCTCAAAGATGCGCTCAGCTGCGTGCCCCACGGTTTCGCGCGCCGCCTCGCACAGCGCTTCCGAACGCGCCCGTGCCTCACGCCCTTCAGAGGCTAGACGCTCTGCCTCGCGTTCATTCTGGACCAGATCGCGCAAGGCGGCTTCTGCGGTGACAAGTGCTTCGGTCGCATCGGTCTTGCGCAGCTGAGCCTCTTCAATGGCTTCATTCAGCTCTTCGCGCTTTTCGGCGATTTCCGCAGGAACCGCATGGGCATCCTCCAGCTCTTCCTGGGAGGTCTCGCGCCGTTCGGCCAGTTCTTCTATGCGACGTTCTGCCGTATCCAGGCGATGACGCCAGCCTGAAACCTCTTTGGTCACCTGCTGCGCACGCTTGATCCTGGCTTCTCCCTCACGGCGCAGTTCATCATGGGCAGAGCGGTGCGTCAGCATGGTGATCCGTGCCGCCTCAACGCTCTGCTTGATATCCTCAACCGCCGCACGGGCAGCATCTAGGTCTCCCAGATCGGCCAGCGCTGTCTCAGCGTCTTTTAGCTGCAAACGCGCGTTCATTGCGTCTTCACTATGACGGGCAACCGCAATTCCCAGTGTTTCCAGCTTTCCTTCAGCAAGGTTACGCTCTGCTTCAGCCCGGCTGAGCGCCCGTGCTGCATCTGCGACGCGCTGGTCTGCGACCCGCCGTGCCTGGCGTGCGTTTTGATCGGCCTGGCTGACTTCTTCGAGTTTGCGCATCAACATCTCATGGGCCGCCCTTGCCCCATCAGCCTTTGCACTGACTCGTTCCATATCCTGCTTCAGCGCTTCCAGCCGGTTCAATTGCTCCAGACGCAGCGCAGCAGCGCTAGGCGCGTCCTCCGCCCAAGCCCGGAAACCATCCCAACGCCAGATATCCCCTTCCAGTGTAACCAGACGCTGCCCTGGCAAAAGCTGTGGCTGCAGCTCGCGGGCGTGGTCGCCATCGATCAGACCAATCTGACCGATTCGACGCGACAGAGCCTCTGGTCCGGAGACATGCTTCGCAAGGGGCTCCACCCCGTCGGGCAGCGGGGCATCACGCTCATAGTTTGGCAGAGAGATCCAACCCGTTGGCCCATCCACTGCAGCCAATGGTGCGCGCAGGTCATCCGCCAGGGCCGCACCCAAGGCCTTCTCATAGCCAGGGGCCACGCTCAGTTCATCCAGAATTTGACCGCTTTCCGCCGTGTCCCGCTCCACCAGTTTGGCAAGAGCAGTCACCTCCGCGCGCAAAGCGCCAAGCTCGCCTTCTGCTTCAGAGCGCTGAGCCCGCGCATCAGATTCAAGCGATTGAGTCTCCGTCCGCGCTTCATCAGCTGCAGCCAGCGCCTCTTCTGCCATTTCGGCTGCCTCGCGCGCTTCTTCCTCTGCGTCGACTGCCGCCTCAAAGCCTTCTTCTGCCTGCTCCAGAGCTTCCCGCGCCTGGGCCTGAGCAGCTGCTGAGGCCTCCCCTTCGCGTTCAGCTCTGTCCAAGGTGCGTTGGCAATCCTCTACCAAACGGCGTGCAGACTGATAGCGCGCCGACAGCCGCGCCACATCCTCATTCAGATGGGTCAGGTGATCCTCGCGGCTTTCCAGGATTTGGCCAGCTTCCCGCGCAAGCTCCCCCGCTTCGGCCAGCTTGTCGTCATGGCCCTCGCTGGCCTTGGCCAACTCCCGCTGCTCCCACTCCAACCGTTCGATGGTCTCACCTGCGTCGCGGTTCAACCCGGATTCTCGGTCGATATCATTGCCCAGCTGCTGGATCCGACTCACCAGCCGTTCGATAGCTTGTCGGGCCTGTGCTTCCTGATCCCCCAAGGCATCGCGTTGCACTGAGAGGCGCTGCAAAATCGCGGCGGCGATGGCCTCTTCCTCACGAAGCGGGGGCAAACCCTCTTCGGCCTCTGCGCGCTTGGCTGCCGCCGCTCGTGATAGGCTCTCGGCCTTGGCAGCTTGGGTCACGCGGATGGTCAACTCTTCTTCTGCGGAAAGCCGGGCATCATCGGCTTCGCGCCAGCGCCGGTACAGCAGCATTCCTTCTGCAAGGCGCAGTTTTTCACCGATATCGCGATAGCGCTGTGCCTGGCGCGCCTGACGGGCAAGTTGCCCCAGTTGCCCGGCCAGCTGCTCCACAACATCATCAACCCGCAGAAGATTCTGCTCGGTGTTCTTTAGCTTCAACTCCGCCTCATGGCGACGCTGATACAGCCCCGAAATCCCCGCCGCTTCTTCCAGGATGCGACGCCTGGATTTGGGCTTGGCATTGATCAACTCAGAGATCTGCCCCTGCCGCACCAGGGCGGGCGAATGGGCGCCGGTAGAAGCATCCGCAAAGAGCATCTGCACATCACGGGCGCGAACGTCCTTGCCGTTGGATTTATAGGCACTGCCAGCATCTCGCGTGATCCTGCGGACAATCTCCAGCTGATCACTGTCATTGAACCCCGAGGGAGCCAGCCGCTCGGAGTTGTCGATCAAGAGATTGACCTCTGCGAAATTGCGGGCCGAGCGCGACGATGTACCGGCAAAAATCACATCTTCCATGCCGCCACCGCGCATCGCCTTGGCTCGGGTTTCCCCCATGACCCAGCGCAGCGCTTCCAGCAGGTTCGACTTACCACAGCCATTGGGCCCAACCACACCTGTCAAACCGTCCCCGATGATCAGATCGGTCGGATCAACAAAGCTTTTAAAGCCACTGAGCCTGAGTTTGGAAAAGCGCAACGCCTATCCCTGCTGTGATTCTTCTGACCTCCGAGTCGAGCAGCAGAGGGCACAGCCTGTCAACGCTAACTGAAGTGCCTCTGGACCTATCACCCCGCTGGAACCGCTTATTCCTGTGGATAACCAAGGGTAGGCGTGGAAGAGCCGGTACAATTCAGAATTCCCGTCATCAGCGCCTGATCTCCCAGCACCCCTGAAACCCGGCACCCGCTCACGCTTTCCATTGCCTTAGCTGCCCGCTGCCGCAAAGGCCCAAGGCGGGGGGCATATTCGGGATTGATGCGAAGGGCCTCGGCCAAGTTACCCCGCAGACGGACATCAAATGTGCTGCCCTCAATGGTAACGCGCGTTGCGACCTGCCCTTTGAAATGGGGATCGGGTGTGCTGCAGGCAATCAAGACAGACAGGGGGAGATAGGTAAGAAACCGCATAGCATCGCCAGAGTTGCTCAACCCTGACGAGAACTCCAGCCTTTTCTAGCCAAGCCATCCACATCTAGTCAGTCATTTCTTCCCGCAAAAGTAGCCCAAGACGCCTGATACCTTCTATGATGTCACGCTCCGGAAGAGCGGAAAAACTCAGCCGCAGCGTGTTGCTGCCGCTGCCATCCGCAAAGAAAGCCTGCCCAGGAACAAAAGCGATGCTGTGGCGCTTCAGTGCCTGCTGTAGCAGGTCTGCCCCATCCAGACCCCTTGGTAATGTCAGCCAGACAAACATCCCACCTTCGGGGCTGCTCCAGGAAACCCCTTTGGGCATGTGTTCTTTCAAGGCCGTCAGCATTGCATCCAGACGCGCGCCATAAGCAGCGCGTAGCTTTGCAACATGTCCCTCAAACTCTTGGGAGGCAACCTGGTGTACGGCGATCTGGTTCAGAGTCGCCGTATGAAGATCAGCGGCCTGCTTCACCAGTACCAGCTGTGCAATGACCGGCTTTGCCGCCACCACCCAGCCCAGGCGCAGACCAGGGGAGAGCGTTTTGGAGAAAGAACCGCAATAAATGGTCCGGCAATCTTCGATACTTCCTTTGCGCGCGATCTCCAGCGCCAGAACCGGTGGCTGATCCTCTCCCTGATAGCGCAGCGCCTGGTATGCGCCGTCTTCGATGACCGCGCAGTCCAACTCCTCCGCCAAATTCAAAAGCGCCTGCCGCCCCGCTTGCGGCATGGTCTCACCGGTGGGATTGGCAAAGTCCGGCGAGAGATAGGCAAACTTCACCCGGCCCCCAGCTTCTTCTGCGGCTTTGGCATAGCTGGCTGCGTCGCGGTTCCCGCCGGAATTTAACTGATCATAGTTGGGCTCATAGGCGTTATAAGCGGAAAGCGCGCCGAGATAGGTTGGTGCATTGACCAACGCAGTATCACCCGGAGACAGAAACAGCTTGCCCAGATAATCCAGGGCCTGCTGCGAACCGGAGGTGATCAGAATATTCTGCGGTGTGCATGATATGCCTAGCTTTGCCATTTCGCCCGCGATCCACTCTCTGAGTGGTAGGTACCCCTCACTTACAGAATACTGCAGGGCTGCCGCCTGGTTCTCCGGGGTCAGGGCCCCTTGGAAAGCCTGAGAGAAGGCTGCCGCCGGGAAAAGCGACGGATCGGGGATACCGCCGGCAAAGGATAGTAGCCCCGGTTGGTCCAGCAGTTTCAAGAGCTCGCGGATTTCCGATGCCGTCATACGCGAGCTTCGCGTTGCAAATAATTCTTCCAGAAACATGGTAAGTACTCCTGACCTATCTATCTCACCATAGGTCCATTTCAATAAGAGTCAACATCATTGACCTTTTATTTCACAGAACACCCAATAGGCTTTGCCATTGTTGCGCAATCCTTGTGGCCTTGCTCGCCGCCCGGTCATATGATTTTACCACTTCCATTGGGTTCCCCACGGCCCGAACAATGAGAAACCCCATCAGAGGCCTCCATGCCGTTTCAGAAGATACAATCCGAAAAGCTCTCTGCCTCTGTTGTGCGCCAGATTGAGCAGCTGATCCTACGCGGCATCCTCTCTCCCGGAGAGCGCCTCCCGGCAGAGCGAGAGCTGGCTGAAAGGCTGGGCGTTTCACGCCCCTCTCTGCGTGATGCAATCGCAGAGTTGCAGGAAGGCGGCCTTCTCACTGCGCGGGCCGGATCAGGTATCTTTGTCGCGGAAGTGCTGGGATCAGCATTCTCACCGGCATTGATCCGGCTTTTCGCCACCCATGACGAGGCGGTCTTTGACTACCTCAGCTTTCGTCGCGACATGGAAGGCCTGGCAGCAGAACGCGCTGCACAATTCGGCTCTGATGCGGACTTAGAAGTGATCCAAACCATCTTTGACAAGATGGTTGCAGCGGGCGACCCTGCCCTATCGGATGAAGCCGCCAGTCTGGATGCACAGTTTCATTCTGCCATCATGGATGCCAGCCATAATGTTATCATGCTGCATATGATGCGCTCCATGTTTGACCTGCTGCACGAGGGGGTGTTCTACAACCGGCGGATCATGTTCAGTCGTCACACTACCTATGAAGCCTTGCTGGGCCAGCACCGGGCAATCAATGCTGCGCTGCAAGATCGCGATCCTCTTCGCGCCCGCCAAGCGGTTGAAGACCACCTAGACTATGTGAAGCAATCTCTGATCGATCACCAGCGCAGCGAGCGCAACGCGGAGATTGCAAAACAGCGCCTTGATCACGAAAAGCAGAAATCCTGAGCAGCCTTTGCCGAAACCCGTCTATTCCGCACCCTTGCGGATGATTTCATAAAGCGTGCCTTCCGCTTCAGAGGGGCTTTCCCAAAGGCCCGAGGCCAAGGCAAACACCTCCTCCGATACATGCATCGCATGGGTTTCCCCCTGCTCCCTGTTGCGGCGCTGCACCCTCTGCCAGCGCTCATCTGAAGGCACTTCAAGCACATGCAGGCGGAACTCAAATCCTGCCTCCTGAATACGCTGGAAAAAACCCACCCGCGCGGCACTCTGCAATAGGCCCAGTTCCAGAACCGCATGTTCCTGGTGCGGCAGCAGGTCACGGGTCAGCTCCCAGATCTGCTCCAGACAGCGGGCCTTGCGGGTGCGGTACCAGTCCCAGATCTGGCCGTCCGGGCGGTCCGGACTGAACAAACGGGCCATCCAATAGTCCAGATTGAGCAGAACTGTCCGGTGCTCACGGGCCAGCCGCAACCCATAGGTGCTCTTCCCGGCTCCGTCTGGGATTCTATCAAATGCACTATTGCGATAGGGTATGAAGCTGACAGAAACCGGGGCGTGTCAAGCCTCCGCTTTGCAAGCAGAGGCCACTCGCAGCTTCCAGAGGACAAAGGTTGGCGAGAACAGTCCATTCTTCGCCGCAATCGAAAAGTACCTTTCCCCAGCGGAAGTCCAGAATACCCTATCAGATCCGCCGCAAGCGGCGTTTCACAGGACAGGGGGAACCGGGACACATGAGCCGTATCCGCAACAAGATTACAACCGTTGAACAAGCCATGGCACTGATCCGGGACGGGGATGTGGTGACCACCACCGGCTTTGTGCAGAGCTGCATCCCGGAGATGCTGCATGCGGCGCTGGAAAAGCGGTTCCTGGATGAAGGCGCGCCGCGGGACCTGACCCTGATCATGTGTGCAGGTGCCGGCGACAGTAAGGGGCTGGGCACCGGTCGCCTTTATCATGACGGATTGCTGCGCCGGGTGATCGCCGGCAATTTCGGGCGCATGCCCAAGGTGGCGCAGGCGGCGCAGGAAGAGAAGATCTGCGGCTATAACCTGCCGCAGGGTGTGATCTCGCAGCTCTATCGCGCCTGCGCCGCAGGTCAGCCGGGGCTGTTCTCCAAGGTGGGCCTCCATACCTTTGTCGACCCGCGCCACGGCGGCGCCAAGGTCAATAAGCGTACCCAGGAGGATATCGTCAAGCGGCACGAAATCGACGGAGAGGAATGGCTGTTCTACAAGGCCACCAAGATCGATGTCGCCTTCATCCGCGGCACCAGCGCTGATCCGGCCGGCAATGTCAGCATGGAAAAAGAAGCGCTGACCTTGGACTGTCTGGCCCAGGCCATGGCCGCGCATAACAATGGCGGCATTGTCATTGCCCAGGTGGAGCGCATCGTCGAAGAGGGCTCGATCAAGCCCAAGGAGGTCAAGATTCCCGGCATCCTGGTCGATTGCGTGGTGGTTGCTGACACGCCCGAGATGCACCGGATGAACTACGGCGTTCTGCATGATCCGGGCCTCTCCGGCCAGATCCGGGTACCGGTCGAGGGCATGCCAAAAATGCCCCTGGATGCGCGCAAGATCATTGCCCGCCGGGCGGCCTTTGAGCTGCCCCCCAATGGTGCTGTGAACCTGGGCGTCGGCGCTCCTGACGGGGTCGCGGCCATTGCCAATGAGGAAAAGGTCACCCCCTACATTACCCTCACAACCGAAGCCGGGGCCGTGGGAGGCGTGCTGGCCGGCGGATCGAGTTTTGGGTCGTCGCGCAACGCGGATGCCATCATCGATCAGAATCAGATGTTCGACTTTTATGACGGCGGCGGTCTGGACCTCACTTGCCTAGGCATGGCGCAATGCGACCGGGAGGGGAATGTGAACTCCTCCCATTTCGGCGGCCGCCTCAATGGCTCCGGCGGTTTCATCAATATCTCGCAGAACTCCCGCGCTGTGGTCTTTGCCGGGACATTTACTGCTGGCGGACTGCAGATCGCAGTCGAGGACGGCAAGTTGCGCATCGTTCAGGAGGGGCGCAACAAGAAATTCGTGCGCTCCATCGATCAGATCACCTTTTCTGGCACCTATGCCTGCAGCCGGGCCCAGCCGGTGATCTATGTGACCGAACGCTGTGTCTTCCAGCTGACCGCACGCGGGCTGGAGCTGATCGAGGTGGCGCCGGGCATCGACATTGAACGCGACATCACCAGCCTAATGGGCTTTAAGCCGATCATCGAGAACGTCATCCCCATGGACCCGCGAATCTTCCGGGATGAACCCATGGGGCTCTTGGATGATCTTCTGAATGTGAACCTGCCAAAACGGGTCACCTATGATGCCGGTCGGCACACTCTGTTCCTCAACCTCGAAGGCTGGAGCGTCAAGAAACGCCAGGACATCGAAGATCTGGCCCGAGTGCTGGAAGAAACCTTTGCCAAAAGCGGTAAGGGCGTCAGCCTGGTGGTGAACAAGAACGGCTTCCGCGTCGCAGAAGACCTGCAGGATGAGTATTCCGCTACGGTTGAGGCCCTGCTGGAGGCAGGCAGCGAGAGCATTGCCCACTACACCACCAGCGCCTTTATGCGCCTGAAAATGCAGGACACGCTGTCTACCCGAAGCGTGCAACCGCATATCTTTGAAAGCAGCGAAGAAGCGCAGCAGGCGATTTGGGGGTCGTAGGAAACTAACCAAAGGCTGAAACGCTTTTTGGAATACATCAGGGCAGCACCTGACCCAGGGCGGGTGCGATAGCGCCCTCCCGTGGGAGGGGCCGGGCGCTGCCCGGCCTATCGGCCGGGTGTGGCTTAGCAAGCAAAGCGGTTTGAGTTTTCAGGAACCGGCTCAAGAGCAACCCACTAAAGGGAAGATCGCACGCATTAGGCCCCAGCCCGGACGGGAGCAAAAGCCGCACGCCATGGGGCGAGCAGACGAGTGCCCGTCACCCTGTGGATGGTGCTCACCTGCTGGGAGGCATAAGGCCTGGAAAGGCTTCAGACAAAGAACCCGGCCAAAAAGGCCGGGTTCTTTGATCTGAGCAGTGCGCCAGCTTAGTGCAGCTTGGCGTCTACATCTGCGATGGCGGCGTCGATCAGCTTGTTTGCCTCAGCCGCGGTCATCTGCTTTGCGATCACTTGATCGGCAGCAGCAACGGCTATGGTGATGGCCTGATCACGTACTTCCTTCACAGCAGAAGCTTCTGCAGAATCGATCTGCTCTTCAGCAGCTGCGAGGCGGCGGGCGATGGATTTCTCCAGCTCAGCCTTTGCTTCCTCTGCAGCGCGTGCAGCGTCCTCACGTGCAGATGCAACAATGCTGTCGGCCTGAGCCTGAACTTCTTGTTGCTTGCGCTCGTAATCCGCCAGAACAGTCTGAGCCTCTTCACGCAGGGCGCGGGCTTCGTCCAGTTCTTTTTGGATGCCGTCAGCACGGTTATCCAGCTGTTTTCCCAGCAAGCTGGGAACTTTGACAAACAGCAGGATGCCAACAAACAGCAGGAAACCAAGGGCAACAACCAGGTTGGTGTTGGTCAGGCTCATGCCGCCGCCAGCTGCCAGTGCAGGGCTTGCGGTGCCAAGGGTCAGGGCAAGTGCCAGTACTGTGCGCATGTCCTTATCCTTTCGTCCGTTCGGCAACCGCAGCTGCGATCGCTTTTGCATCTGCCTTGCCACCAAGAGCAGCGACCAGAGCTTCAGCGGTATCCGCTGCAACTTCTTTCACGCTTTCCAGCGCGCCTGCCTTGATTTCAGCGATAGCTTTTTCAGACTCAGCCGCTTTTGCAGAGATCTGTTCATCAGCCTTGGCAATTGCTTCGTTCAGGTCAGCCTGAATTTCAGCGCGGGTCTCGCCAGCGATACGCTGAGCTTCCGCCCGTGCATCTGCCAGAGCCTTGTTATAAGCATTTTCGGCCTCAACTGCCTTGGCTTTCAGATCTTCAGCCGCCGCGAGGTCGTTGGTGATGGTCCCCTGACGCTCTGCCAGAACCGCAGCGATGCGGGGCAGTGCGACACGCGACAGAATAAAGTAGATCGCGACCAGCGCGACAGCCAGCCAGAAGATCTGGTTCCCGAAGGTCGAGAAGTCCAGCTGCGGCATGCCCGGAGCAGATTCGGCGGCGCCGTGAGCTGCGTCTTGTGTATTTGATGCCATGTCGTTCTCCTTGGGAACTTGCCGTTACACCGGGCAGTACTGGCAGATGCCGTACTGCCCGGCCGTAAGGATAAAGTGTCCTAAGGTCTTAGACTGCGAACATCAGCAGCAGAGCAACCAGGAACGAGAAGATGCCCAGGGCTTCTGCAAAGGCGATGCCGATGAAGAGGGTTGCAGTCTGACCAGCAGCTGCGGATGGGTTGCGCAGAGCGCCTGCCAGGAAGTTGCCGGCTACGTGGCCCACACCGATTGCGGCTGCGCCGGAACCGATTGCTGCCAGGCCTGCGCCGATGAACTGACCGAGTTGTGCGATATCGCCTTCCATGGGTTTTCTCCTTACGATGGAATGTGGTGATTTCAGGTCTGGGTGAACCAAGCGCGGCTCACCCGGTAACTTGTTGTGCTATCCTGGCCTTAGTGGCTCGGGTGCAGTGCGTCCTTCAGATACACGCAGGTCAGGATGGTGAAGACATAGGCCTGGATGAAGGCCACCAGAACTTCGAGTGCATAGACTGCGGTGATGGCAAAGATCGGCAGGAAGCTGAACAGGCCCAGGGCTGCAGCAAAACCGGCGAACACTTTCAGAACCGCGTGGCCCGCCATGACGTTGCCTGCCAGACGAATGCTGTGGCTTACGGGGCGGACGAAGTAAGAGATCAGCTCGATCACGGCCAGGATCGGACGCAGGGCCAGAGGCGCGCTGGAAACCCAGAACAGACCGAGGAAACCAGCACCGTTCTTCACGAAACCAACGATGGTCACGGTGAAGAAGACCAGAGCCGCCAGAACCGCGGTCACGGCGATGTGCGAGGTGGTGGTGAAGGAGCCGGGGATCAGACCCAGGAAGTTGGCCATCAGAATGAACATGAACAGGGTCATGATATAGGGGAAGAATTTGACGCCGTCCTTGCCAGCAACATCTTCAACCATCTTGTAAATAAAGCCATAGGCCAGTTCAGCAATCGACTGCGCGCGGCCGGGAACGATGGCGCGGCGCGAGGAGCCCATGACCATCAGAGCAAAGACTGCCGCAACGGCCAGTGCGAGCCAGACTGTAACATTGGTGATCGCAAACATGCTGACGTTGTCGCTGGTGTAGGAGCTCACCTCGAACTGATCCATCGGATGGATCGCCAGGCCCGCGTGCTCTGGTGCAAAAATCACGCCGGACACCAATACCAGTGCCAGTGCTACGTAAAAGAACAGCTTGCCCATCGTTCCGCTTCTCCTGTCGCCGGGTGAATGATCATGAGGATCACTCCCGGGCTTCTCCGTTTTTGTCGGCCTCTTCGGCCAGTTTCTGTTCCTGGATCTCTTGCGCGGTGCGAAGCATCGTCTTCACCCCAGCCGCCAGGCCCAGCATTATGAACAGCACCATAAAGATCGGCAGAGTCCCAAACAGGTAATCCAGCCCGTATCCGATGCCAAAGCCGATCCCAAGACCGGCCACCAATTCAATCACCATTCGCCAAGCCTGATTGGCCAGAGAGTAGTGCTCATCCACGCGCGGCTTGGGCTCCTGGGCCTTACGCGCCGCCGCGAGCCGTTCCTCCAGCTGCGCCATGCGCTGCTTTTGGTCATCATCGGTCACGGGCGCCATCCTCACGCGAAATCTTGCCAGTGTGCTAAGGTGCTGGGGCCACAGAGTCAATTGAAGAGAGTCATCTTTTCCGGCGACCTTAAGTCGTTATTTTTAAGCAGAAAATCTCTCAATTGGGCCTGCTGCGCGCTTCTGTCGCCCTGGCTGAGGGCTGCGATCGAGCGAAAAACCCATATTCAACCAAGAGGTTGATTTTGAATTCCGGTGCGTTAGCCCCTTGAAATCCTCATTGGGTTTGCAGCCAAAGAGAACATCTGGGGAAGGGTAAACCCTTAGACCCTGACCTCGGGTTTTGCGCGACTTCCCTTTATGGGTCCCAACGCCTAATGTGCAGCCGATGACCAGCGAACTCGATACAGTTTTTGCCGCCCTGGCTGATCCGACCCGCCGGTCGATCCTGACCATGTTGTTGGAAGATGACATGGCCGTCACGGATGTGGCCGAACCCTTTGAGATGTCACTGGCAGCAATCTCTAAGCACCTCACTATCCTAACCCGTGCGGGACTGATCGCGCAGGAGAAACGAGGGCGGGTGAAATGGTGCAAACTGCAGCCAGACGCCATGCGGGCAGCCTCTGTCTGGATGCAAGGGTTTGGCCAGTTCGAGCCGGTCAATCTGGACGCCTTTGAACGTTTCCTTGCAAGCGAGCTGGGAAATGACCCGGCAGCTGAGGCCGGGTCCTGATACAGGCTTTAGCGGACAACAAAGACCGAGGCTTTGGAGTGCCGCACCAGATAGCCGCCATGGGACGAGAAGATATAGTCCAGGAGCCGCGGCGCATGGCTGCCCACCACCACCAGGTCGGCCTCGATCTCCTCAGCGGTTTTGGCCAGGATTGAATCCACCTCAGCGGCGATATCAACGGAATAGATCGCGATCCCATCCACCGGATTGCCTAGTCCTGCTCCGATTTCCCTCGCAAGCACAGCTACCATTTCCTCAGCCGCCTTGCCGCCGGGCGCGTCGCTCGCCTGCTCTCCGTAGACATTGACCAGGGTGAGGCGCGCCCCATCTGTGCGGGCGAATTTGATCGCCAGCTTCAGTGCCTTGGGCACGGGATCCGGCAACCTGAGATCCACGGGGATCATAATGTGCTTGAACATGCTTGCGCTCCTCCTTGTTAAAGGCGCGCTTCCCTTGTACGGATGATAGCACAGCACGGGTCCGGGGCCTTGATATCCCTCAATGCGCGGGCGCAGCCAGACTAGCTCCGGACCGGGTGCCGCTGATGCGCCCCTTCGAGCAGCAGATACAGAGCAGCCACAGTCAGCCCGATGCCGATCAGGATCAGCCCGCCTGGGGCTGGATTGCCCAGCGCAATCTGCCAGACGATCACCCAACTCGGCGTAAGATAAGTATAGGCCATCACCTTAGCCGAGGGCAGATGCAGGGTAGCAAATTGCAAAAGCACGAAAGTGGCAGCGCTGGCAAAGAGTGCCACATAAAGAAGCCCCACCCAAACCAGAAGGGACAGGCTCAGCCAATCGGTTGCAACTACGTCTCTCCAGCCCACAACACAGAGCACCAAAGCACCAGCGACCAGAGTACCAAACGTAAAGGCAATCGCGGGTTCGCCTCGGTTCAGTTTTCGCACAACAGGGGTGTAGATGGCATGGGCGACACAGCCCACGAAATAGATCATCTCCCCCCGCCCTATGTCAAAGGCCCGCAGAGCCGCAAGATCGGCACGAAAGATCACCCAGAGCGCCCCTGCCCCACCGATGCTCAGCGCTAGAGCCATGCGTGGCGTGGTGACCTGCCGCAAGAGCATCCAGCCAAAACCCGCGCTCAGCACAGGGGTCAGGGTAAAAACCGCTGCTGCGCTTACGGCTTCTGCGGTCTGCAGCCCGTAGAACATCAGCACAAAGTAGCTGGCGAAAAGCGCTCCCATGACGATGTAGCGCCAGAAAGCGGAGAAATAGCTCCGGCGGAGCTGCCTTCCTGCGGCGGCCACTGCACCGATTACCGCAGCCGCGATCAGAAACCTGGCCGCATTCAAGGCCATGGGCGTAATATCGTTGGCGATCAGCACCCCCAGCGAAAAGGACCCGGCCACCAGCATCGAAAACAGCAGCATAGCACCATGGGCACGCAGCGCCGGGCTCAAGCGTTCCACTCCTTGGCGCGCTCTTTCAGGAAGGAGAGGAAGCTCTGGACTTTGTTGGTGCGGTGCAGATCCACATGGGTGACCAGCCAGATGCTGCCCTCCCATTCCTTTTGCGGATCCATCATCTTGACCAGATCCGGACGGCGGGCGGCCTCCCACATGGACATGAACCCAATTCCAGCGCCGGCCATGATGGCCTCGCGGATGGCAACCCCGTCCGAGCAGCGGAAGATGATCGTTTCATCAGCGGTGTGCTCGCGCAGCCATTTGTTGAAAGGCGCGCGGCTGTTTTCGTTATCGGCACTGACGAACTGGTGGTTCTTCAAGTCCTCCAGCCCTTTGAGCATGCCGCGGCGCTCGACGTAGGATGGGGCGGCAAAGAGCCCGATCCGGTGCTTCAGGAAAGGCTGCACCACATTGTCCGGCTGATCCGGGGCATTGCCGGCGCGCAGCGCAACATGGGCCTCACCGTATTCCAGACGGAACAGACGCTCGCCGGTCAGATAGCGGATCACCAGGCCTGGGTGCATCTGCTGAAACTCGCTCAGCACTGGCACCAGCAAATGGGACATCGAGGAGAGGGAGGTCACCACCAGCTCACCGGAAACCTCATCCCCCTGCCCTTTGAGCCGCCCGACCAGCTGACTGAACTGATCGTCCGTCGCCTGAGCAACACGCAAAAGGTCCTGACCTGCCTCGGTTGGCGTATAGCCGCGGGCGTGGCGCTGAAAGAGCTTCACGCCAAGCCGCGCCTCGATGGCATCTATATGCCGGATAACGGTTGCATGATGCACGCCCAGAACCTCGGCCGCGCCGCTGACAGTGCCCATCCGTGCCACCTGATAGGCTGTGCGGACCTCATCCCAATTTTCCATAAGCCTTCTCCCTCTTCGCTGCGCTGGCATAGAGCGCCCCTGTTTCAAGATCAGGAAATCCAACAAATTCGCACAGAAGATGTGTCGAGACCCAGATTGCGTTCATTTTTGTAATAACCCATTTGTGAGGAAGACGAAACCTCACAATTTGGAAATCTCCCCATGACCTCCACAGTTTTGCATATCGACTCCTCCGCCCGCAGTGAAAGTTCCGTCACCCGCTCGCTGAGTGCCGAAATCACCCAAAAACTGGGCGCAGCGCGTGTTATCCGCCGCGATCTTTCCGCACCGCTGCCGCTGCTGGACGAAGCCTGGGTTGGCGCCAATTTCACCCCGGCAGATCAGCGCACTGAGGACCAGAAGGCGCTGCTCGCACTCTCAGACTCCCTGATCGCTGAGCTGAAAGAGGCAGACACCATCGTCATCGGCGCGCCGATCTACAATTTCTCGGTCCCCTCCACGCTCAAGGCTTGGATCGATCTGGTTGCCCGTGTTGGCGTAACCTTCCAGTACAGTGAAACCGGACCCAAGGGTCTCTTGGAAGGTAAGCGCGCCATTATCGCCGTGGCTTCGGGTGGCACTCAGGCAGGGTCTGATGTTGATTTTGCCACCACCTATCTGCGCCACGTGCTGGGCTTTATCGGCATCACCGAGGTGGAACTGGTTGCCGCTGATCTGCTGGCAGTGGATGCCGAAGGCTCCATGGCCAAGGCAAAATCCGCGATCGAAGCGCTGGCAGCCTGATCCAGCCAAGGCAAACAGCCTCAGCACCGCCTCCAAAAGAGGGCGGTGCTGAGGCTGTTCCCTCCCGCGCTTGACTGGCATGCTTTGCCAAAACAGATTCCGGGAGCAGGCAGTATGAAAAAGATCGGCATCTTGGGCGGCGTTGGCTGGGCCTCAACCCTGGACTACTACCGCGGCATCTGCGCCGGAGCTTGGAGCCACCAACGCGAGGCTGGAACCGCCCCCAAGAGCGGCCCTATACCGGTCCCGCGGATCACCATAGAATCTGTCAACCAGGCTGAAACCCGCAGCCTGCGCGGCATGCAGGACGATGAGCAAAGCTGGGCGGATTTTGATGCAGTGTTTCATGAGGCCTTGTTGACGCTCGAAGTTGCTGGCTGCGACTTTGCAGTCATCGCCAGCAACACCCCCCATGCACGCTTGCACTCCATAACAAGGGGCGTGGCCATGCCCGTGTTGAGCATCTATGAGGCAACTGCCAGTGCTGTATTGCTGGCAGGGGCGAAGAAGGCCCTGGTCATCGGTACTTCGGTAACACTGCAATCCCCGAACTATTCCCAGGTAATGACGGAGCACAGTATCCGCACCCTCGGCCCCCTGCCGGAAGAGGAGATCGCCGAAGCGCAGGCCATGATTGATGAGGATTTCCACGGAGGTGCATCAGAGAATGCTCGAGAGCGCCTGCTCCAGTTCTGCCACCGCAACGCAGAGCCCGGAACTGCGGTGATCCTGGCCTGTACCGAATTGCCGCTGGCCTTTCCGGATCAGATTGATGACCCCATTTTTGAAGCCGAGGGCTTCTTGTTCATCAATACCTCTGCCGCACATATCACTGCCGCGCTTGAACGGGCAATGGGCTAAGCCCTGCCCAAGCGCTGGCAAACTGTGGGGAAATTAGAGCCAGCGCACTTCGCAGCCGATGCGTCCCATAAAGCTCAGAAAATCGGCTCGTGTCATCACGACTGTCCGGTCATTGACCAGCGGGTGCATGTTGATCACATCAACCTCCTGTGCAGCACTATCCATGTAGAAGATCACACCCTTCTCGACGCCGGTGATCATCGCCAAGGGGCTGACCGCACCGGGGCGGATACCAAGATTTTCCAGCAGCCGATCTGCCGAACCAAAGCTGAGGCCCGGTGCACCGATCTCTTTGCCCAGCGCCTTGAGGTCAATCTCCCGATCCTGCTCCAGCGAAATCAGGTAATTGCGTTTCTTACGATCGCGCAGATAGAGATTCTTGATCTTCAGGCTGTGGACTCCCGGCACTTCCATGTCAGCCTCAACCTCTTTGGCATCTTCCACGGTGCGCAGCGGAACGTGCTCATGCAGAGTATAGGCAAGCCCCAAGTCCTGCAGATGCGTCAAAAGCGCATCCGACGAAAGAGGCAGGCTATCCTGGTGGACTGATGATGCATCCATGGGGGATTTCTCCGCTAGGTCATTTCCAAGTTGCCGTGCAGATCACGCGGAACAGCCGAAAGATGCAAGAGGAGATGCGGTGGTTTCGTGCGATGAGGCGCCGCGTCGCGATCAGTGCAGCGCCCCTTTCCTGTCTAGTAGCAGGCCAGTTTAGGGTGGAACCAGCGCTCAGGCATCGGCAAACTCGACCCGGCGCGCCTCCTCATAATGGTCAAAGCCCGTCTCGAACCAGGCAGTGCCGCGGGTGGCGCTGGCAAGTGTGTGGCAAAGCTCATCCTGGGCCGCCTGCGGCAGGAGCGTTTCGAAAACATCCCAGCCCGCAGCACCCTCTTCCGCCGAAAACCCCAGGATCTGCCCTTTCATGCCGCTCACCATGGGCACCAGCCCACCGGTAAAGATCGCCGGCACATGGATGGAGACCTTCATAATTGGTTGCAGCAGCACCAGCCCGGCCTCCTGCAGGGCTTCGCGCAGGGCGTTCTTACCGGCGGTGCGGAAAGCAAAATCAGAACTGTCCACCGCATGATGTTTACCGTCCTTCAGATTGACCGCGATATCCACCACCTGATGCCCGTTCAGCCCCTCTGACAGGGCATCCTTCACTCCAGCTTCGACTGAGGGGATATAGTTTTTGGGTACCGCACCGCCCTTGACCGTATCGCTGAACTGAAAGCCACTGCCACGCGGCAAGGGGTGCACTTCGATCACCACATCGGCAAATTGCCCAGCGCCGCCGGATTGCTTGCGATGGCGGTAGCGGATTTCCACCGGCTTAGTGACGGTTTCGCACAGTGAGGGCGGTACCTTCTCTCCTGCGGCTTCGATACCGAACTCATCGTGCAGAGTTGCCATCACCCGCCGCAGATGCAGCGGCCCCTGCAGATGCAACAGCGCGTGACCTGATGCCTCGTCTTGCCCAATCTGCAGCGCCGGGTCGATCTCCGTCAGGCGCTCCAGCGCAGTGGAGAGCCGCGCATCATCCCGCTCATGCCGTGGTGTCACCACCCGTCGGTAGGTCGAAGGCCGGGGCTGGGCCCAGTCCGGAAGGGTTTCGCTGCCATCAGCCATGTAGCAATAGCCCAGCTTCAGATGGTCCGATTTGACCGCCTGCCCCATATCACCAGCAGCCAAGCCGCCGCCGTTTGCGGTACTGCCAACCCCGGTCAGGCTGCCAAGGGTATCCCCAGCAACAGGCACGCCATTGCCCAGACCACCCGCCATCGAACGCAGGAGCACTGTCTTGCCGATGTGTTTCACCTGATCCGCTAGGCAGCCGACTGCGACCACCTCTCCAACTTCGCTCAAACGCTCCCGCGCAGCGGAGACCTCCGGCGCCTCATGGCGCAGGCATTTCATCAGCCGCAGGATGCCATTGCTATGCTCGGCTGATCCCATCAAGGTTGGGATCAGATCATTGTGCTGCAGCACCCGGGTTGCAATCTCATAGGCTTCCTCCGGCAGGACCTGCTGGTCTTCGATTAGCTCTTCCAGGAGGTGATCATCAAAATCCGCCAGGGCTTCCAGCATTTCGGTGCGGGCTTCCTGTTCGCGGTTCTGCATCCCTTGCGGCAGCTCGATCAGCGCCGAGGGCTGGCCCTCGATGTACTTCCAGGCCCGCTCCGAGATCAGATCCACCGCGCCGACAACCTGATCCTTCTCGCGGATCGGCACCTGGCGCAGAATGATATTGTGATTGGCATAGGTCTGCAGCGCCGAGACGATATCCGCCACCCGGTCTGCTGCCTGATCCATCCTGTTCACAAAGATAAAGGAGGGGATCCCTGCCTCTTCCAGTTTTCGCAGATAGGGTGCTGCCAGAACCGCCGCCTCTGCTTCGGCGGGAACACAGAGCACTGCCGCATCGCTGGCCGCCAACGCCGGCCCCGCCTGAGCCAGGTTTTCAGCCCCGCCCGCAATATCGATTGCGGCCCAGTCCTCACCCATAAAAGAAAACGGCTGCATCGCTGCAACCGCTGCCGTCTCCCGCCGTTTTCCCGCCGCCCCTTCGAGGCCTGCCAGCGCCCTGACAAGGGTCGTTTTGCCGGACTGCGACGGTCCGAGAATAGTGAATACGCGCATGTCTTCGATCCTCCTTCAGCTGAATGGCTGCTCGCAGAAGGATGCGGCTTGCGGATGCAAGTCGTAGTGCTTGTCTGAATGGCGCCCTGCCTCAAAGGCGCAGGTCATGACCGGTCAAAGGGTATAGCCACAGAAGGACTCACCCGGTTTCAGGGCCGGTGCGAGATTGATCATCACCAGCCTAGGCTTTCTCTGTCAAGGCAAAGCCCCTATGCCTATGCTGCAACTGCGTCAAACTGGCACTGAAACCCCCTCTCGACCACCGGTTTGGCTCAAATACCCTATATCCCGTTGACTCTGACACCTGTTCGGCGTAACGCAACTCCAACATCCGGAAGATCTGAGTCTTCCGGTCCCTGACCTGTCAGGGATCGCCCCCCACCAGCGTGTTACGCCCGTGGGGGCAATTCTGTTTGGATTGCCCTCTCGACGCATGCACAACGGGTCAAGGGCATTTGCGCATGGGCGCCCCCTTCACTAGATAGGGAGCGTCAGAACTGAAATCGGCGTAGGAGGCCGCGGGCATGTTTGAAAATCTATCCGAACGGCTTTCCGGGGTCTTTGACCGGCTGACCAAACAGGGTGCGCTGTCGGAGGAAGACGTCAAAACCGCTCTGCGCGAAGTGCGCGTCGCCCTCTTGGAGGCCGATGTTTCGCTGCCGGTTGCCCGCGACTTTGTCAAAAAGGTTCAGGAACAGGCCACCGGTCAGGCAGTCACCAAATCGGTGACCCCGGGCCAGCAGGTGGTCAAGATTGTTCACGACGCGCTGGTTGAAGTACTGCGCGGCGACGAAGATCTGGGCACCCTCAAAGTGGACAACCCGCCCGCGCCGATCCTGATGGTCGGCCTGCAGGGCTCAGGTAAGACCACAACCACAGGCAAGCTGGCCAAACGCCTGAAAGAGAAAGAGGGCAAACGCGTCCTCATGGCCTCGCTCGACGTTTACCGCCCCGCTGCGATGGACCAGCTGAAGGTTCTCGGCACCCAGATTGGCGTTGATACCCTGCCCATCGTACCTGGCCAGAAACCTGTCGACATCGCCAAACGCGCCAAGCAGCAGGCGACCCTCGGCGGCTATGACGTCTATATGCTCGACACAGCGGGCCGCTTGCATATCGACGAAACCCTGATGCAAGAGGTCGAGGACGTCCGCAATGTGGTCTCCCCGCGTGAGACACTGCTGGTGGTCGATGGGTTGACCGGTCAGGTTGCGGTTGAGGTTGCGGAAGAATTCGACGCCAAGATCGGCATCTCAGGCGTGGTCCTCACCCGGATGGATGGTGACGGGCGCGGTGGTGCGGCGCTGTCAATGCGCGCGGTCACCGGCAAGCCGATCCGCTTTGTCGGCCTTGGCGAAAAGATGGATGCCATCGAGACCTTCGAACCGGAGCGTATCGCTGGGCGCATCCTGGGCATGGGCGATATCGTTGCCCTGGTCGAGAAGGCCCAGGAAACCATCGAGGCCGAGCAGGCCGAAAAGATGATGAAGCGCATGATGAAGGGTCATTTCAATATGAATGACCTGAAGATGCAGCTTCAGCAAATGCAGCAGATGGGCGGCATGGAGGGCATGATGTCGATGATGCCCGGCATGGGGAAAATGGCCAAGCAGGTGCAGGACGCCGGCATGGATGACAAAGTCATCACCCGCCAGATCGCCATGATCCAGTCCATGACCAAGAAAGAGCGCGCCAACCCGGCCCTGCTGCAGGCCTCGCGCAAGAAACGCATCGCCGCCGGTTCCGGCATGCAGGTCTCTGACCTCAACAAGCTTCTGAAAATGCACCGGCAGATGTCGGACATGATGAAGAAGATGGGCAAGATGGGCAAAGGCAAGATGCTGAAACAGGCGCTCGGCGGCATGTTCGGCAAAGGCGGCGGCATGCCCGATATGGCGGGCATGGATCCCGGTCAGATGGACCCAAAAGCGCTGGAAGCGGCCGCCAAGGCGCTTGGCGGCAAGGGCGGAATGCCCGGCGGCTTGCCCGGTCTCGGCGGTATGGGTGGCATGGGCCTGCCCGGTGGCCTTTCCGGTTTCGGGAAGAAGAAGTAACGAGATGAGTTTCTCTGTCCCCACACTTCAGACATCGCGGCTGATGATGCGCGCCCCAACGCTCGAGGATTTCGACGCGTTGTGCGCCTTCTATGCTTCCCCGCGTGCTGAATTTGTGGGTGGACAGATGGAGCCGGAACAGGTCTGGCGCCACCTCGCAGTTGAGATCGGCCACTGGCAGATGCTGGGCTACGGGCGCTGGACCCTGGTGGAACGCGAAAGCGGCAAAGCTGCGGGGATCATTGGCCTATGGAACCCGGCAGGCTGGCCAGAGCCGGAAATCGGTTGGGACCTGTTCGAGGGCTTTGGCGGCAAAGGCTACGCCACCGAAGCGGCGACTGCCGCACGCACACACGCTTATGGCGTCCTGGGCTGGAAAACCGCGATCAGCCTTGTCGCACCAGAGAACCATGCCTCGCGCAAAGTAGCGCAACGCCTGGGCGCCAAACGTGACGGCAACTTCAACCATGACCGCTTTGGCACAGTCGAAGTCTGGCGCCACATCGGTGCGGATGACCTGAACGAAGGCGGAATGGAGGCCTACGCATGATGGCGATGCCTCTTCCGATTCCGGTGCTGGAAACTGAGCGTCTGGTGCTGCGCGGTCCCCAGATTGAAGATCTGAAGCCGATGTCGGCTTTCTTTGAAACGGAGCGCAGCCAGTATGTAGGCGGGCCCCGTGATGCCATGGGAACCTGGCAATCCATGGTCGCGCGCATTGGCCATTGGTCGCTCAATGGCTATGGGCTCTGGCATATCGAGGAAAAACCCAGCGGCGCCTTTATTGGCTGGGCCGGCATGATCTTTGCCCCCGCCTGGGATGAGCCGGAGCTGGGCTGGACCCTGCTGGAAGGGGCCGAGGGCAAGGGCTATGCCTTTGAAGCTGCCACAACGGCCCGCGCCTATGCTGCGCGCCATCAGAAACAGAACGGCGTGATCAGCTATATTGCCCCGGCCAATAGCCGCTCGCAGGCATTGGCCCAAAGGCTCGGCGCGGTGTTCGAGCGTGACGGCAAACTCCTGGGCAAACCCTGCCAGGTTTGGCGCCACCCGGTCCTGGAGGGCACGGCATGAGCCTGAGTATTCCCGTGATCGAAACCCGGCGCCTGGTACTGCGCGGCCCCGAAGCCGAGGATTACCCGGACTTCAAGGCGACCTTTGCCTCTTACCGCTCCCGCTTCATGGGCGGGCCCTTGAACGCCTATGAGGCCTGGATGCTCTATGCCGCTGAGATCGGCCATTGGCAGGTCAATGGTTTTGGCATGTGGATGATCCACGACAAGGTGACGGATGAGACCTATGGCATGGCAGGCGGCTGGATGCCCGCTGGCTGGCCCGAGCGCGAGATCGCCTGGATCATCTGGCCGGATGCCGCCGGGCATGGCTACGCCTTGGAAGCGACCAATGCCGCCCGTGCCTATTTCTATGAGAGCTGCGGTTGGGAGACCGCCGTCAGCTATATCGACCCGAAAAACCTGGACTCGATCCGCCTGGCCGAACGGCTGGGTGCGTTAAAGGACCGGGAGGCTGCCACCATTGATGGCAATGACGCCGTCTACCGCCATCCCAGCCCCGGGGCCCTCAAGGGCAGTCAGCTGGCCCATGGCATCGAGATGGAAATCAGCCACTACGCCGACCCTCTGTTCAAACCAAAAGGATGGGCCATTGACTGACAGCATAAATACCTCCGGCACAGCCGAAGATGTGGTCGCACGCGCCGCGGAGCTCCTGAAAGGGCACCGTGAAAGCATCGACCGGCTTGATGCCATCCTTGTTTACACCCTGGGGGAGCGCTTCAAGCATACCCAGGCCGTTGGGCGCCTGAAGGCAGAGCATGACCTGCCGCCTTCGGACCCGACCCGCGAAGCCAAGCAGATTGCACGGCTTGAGAATCTGGCGGAACGGGCCGACCTGGACCCCGATTTCGCCAAGGCTTTCCTGAATTTCATCATTCAGGAAGTCATCAGACACCACAAGAAACACCAGGAATAACAGGGACCTCCCTGTAAACGCCATCAAAGGAGAACAAACCCATGGCTATCAAAATCCGTCTGGCCCGTGGCGGCTCTAAAAAGCGCCCTTTCTACCGCATCGTTGCTGCTGACAGCCGCATGCCACGTGATGGCCGCTTCATCGAGAAGCTCGGCACCTACAACCCGCTGCTGCCCAAAGACAGCGAAGAGCGCGTGAAAATGGATCTGGAGCGCGTTCAGTACTGGCTGGGCGAAGGCGCACAGGTCACCGACCGTGTTGCCCGCATGCTGGAAGCTGCCGGCGTTCGCGAAAAGGCCGAGCGCAACAACCCCAAGAAGGGCACCCCTGGCAAGAAAGCTCAGGAGCGCGCAGAAGAAAAAGCAGCCAAGGCTGCTGAAGCTGCCGAAGCCGAGTAATCGGATATGGACGCGCGGGACCAGCCGCAGGCTGAGCCTCAGAAGGGGCAGAAGGAAGACCTCCCAAAGGGAGCTTTTCCGGAAGAGTTCCGCGCCCAGCTTGATCTTCTCATGCGGTTGCGGCGTGATGTGCGCCGCTTCCGCCGGGATCCGGTGGATGAGGCAGTGCTCGCGCGTTGCCTCTCTGCCATCCAGCTGGCCCCTTCTGTGGGCTTGAGCGAACCCTGGCGCATCCTGCGCATCGACAGTGATGCCGCACGCGATGCCGCCCTGAAGAATTTCCAGACAGCCAATGCCGAAGCCCTGGCCGGCTATTCCGGCGAGCAGGCCAGCCTTTATGCCGGGCTGAAGCTCTCTGGCATGCAGGAAGCCCCAGTACAGCTGGCGATCTACTGCGATGACGAGACCAACCAGGGCCACGGGTTGGGCGCGGCGACCATGCCGGAAATGCGGCGCTATTCGGTAGTCACGGCCATCACACTCTTCTGGCTTGCCCTGCGTGGTGAAGGCCTGGGGCTCGGCTGGGTCTCGGTCCTGGATCCAGACCAGTTGAGCCGGGATTTGCAGGCCCCTGAAGGCTGGCAACTGATTGGGTATTTCTGTATTGGCTGGCCCGAGAAGACTTCAGAAACACCGGAACTGGAACTCAAAGGTTGGGAAAGCCGCCAGGCAGATCTCCCAATTGAGACCAGGTAAACCCAATGGGCCGCCTGATCCGCCTTGTGTTTTTTACCGGGATCGCCTTTATCTCAGGCATTCTGTTTGAGCGCAGCCATCAAAAGGACCTATGCGCAAAATCCGGCGGGCAATGGATCCGCGGCGGGTTCTGTGCCGGAGAGTGAAGCCATGAGTGAACTGATTTGCGTTGGGGCCATCGCAGGATCCTATGGGGTGCGCGGAGAGGTGCGGCTCAAGAGTTTTTGCGCAGTCCCCGAAGAGATCGAGGCCTATTCGCCGCTCTCTAGCGAAGATGGCAGCCAGAGCTATTCTCTGACGCTCACCCGCGCAATCAAGGGCGGATTTTCCGGATACTTGGGCGGTGTGGAGACCAAGGAACAGGCCGATGCAATCAAAGGCCTGAAACTCTTTGCGCCGCGTGATCGCCTACCCAGCCTACCCAGTGATGAGTATTACTATGCCGATCTGGTCGGCATGGAAGTCTATGACACTGGCGGCGTCTTGCTTGGAACCGTGAAATCGGTCCAAAACCACGGCGCCAGCGATCTGTTGGAATTGCAGGGCGAGGCGATCAAAGGCACAGCACTTTTGCCCTTTACTATGGCTGCAGTCCCCACGGTGGACTTGGAACAGGGCCGTATCATCGCCGACCCACCCGAAGGCCTATTCTAAGACTGCAAGATCCATCCTCTCACCGAATGTGAGCGGCGCAAAGGACAGCCACGTGACCCAAGACCCCAAAGCTTCCCCTTCAAAATCACATGGGCGCAAGGCCATTCGCCCCACTTTGAAGCCGCGCGAGCTGATTACTCCAACACCGGACCTGGCTGGCGTATGGAAAGCCAAGGTTCTGACGCTTTTTCCAAGCGCTTTTCCGGGTGTGTTGGGCGAAAGCCTGACCGGCAAGGCCCTGCAGGAAGGGTTGTGGCAGCTGGAAGCAATTGATCTTCGCCAGTTTGGGCTGACCAAACATCGAAATGTGGATGACACCCCCGCAGGCGGCGGTGCCGGAATGGTGCTGCGCCCGGATGTGTTGGGCAGCGCGATTGAGCATGCCATGGTCGATACCACCGCGCCGCAGGGGGGCAACTGGCCTTTGATCTATCTTTCACCGCGTGGGCGCCGGATGGATCAGGCCATGATGCAGAACCTGGCCCGCTGCGACGGCATGACCCTTCTTTGTGGCCGCTTCGAGGGCGTCGATGAGCGGGTTCTGCAGCACTACAATATCCAGGAAGTCTCCCTTGGGGATTTTGTCATGACCGGCGGCGAACTGGCGGCACAGGCCCTGATCGATGGCACCGTGCGCCTGATCCCGGGCGTCCTAGGCAACCAGGCCTCAACCGAGGAAGAAAGCTTCTCTTCCGGCCTGCTTGAGCATCCGCAATACACCCGCCCCGCCGAGTGGAAGGGCCGCAAAATCCCCGAGGTTCTGATGTCCGGCCACCATGGGAAAATCGCCGAATGGCGCCAGGAGATGAGCGAAGAGATCACCAAGGCGCGGCGTCCCGACCTGTGGGAAGCCTACCAGCGCAAGCGGGACAACAAAGACTGAGGATCTTGCTCAGAGCTCGGCCCACGGTCGGCGGTGATTTTCTGCAAGTACCTTTCCTGAACTGAAAACATTGCCGTGAACGGCCTGTCATGCTTTAGTTTGTGCATCACCAACTGAAAACATGGGAGCGCAGAAAGTGGCAGGGAAGTTCGAACTTTATCAAGACAAGGCGGGTGAATACCGGTTTCGTCTGAAAGCAGGCAATGGCGAGAACATTCTGGCGAGCGAGGGCTACAAGCAGAAAAGCAGCGCTGAGAACGGTATTGAATCCGTGCGCAAGAATGCTTCGGAAGATAAGCGCTATGAGCGCAAGGAAACCTCTTCGGGCAAGCATATGTTCAACCTGAAAGCCGGCAATGGCCAGGTGATCGGCACCTCGCAGAGCTATACCAGTGCATCTGGGCGCGACAACGGCATCGAATCCGTGATGCGCAATGCGCCAGAGGCCAAGCTCGACGATCAGACCGCTTGATCAAATCGCACAATTGGCGAAGCCAAATGGCCCTCGATGAAAATGTCGGGGGCTTTTCTGTTTCAGTGGCCGCAAGTAACTGAAAGCACCAATGGCAAAGGGCACATTGAAATGACGCCTCGTAAGAGGCGACAGTCACCGCTCCCATCTGCATCATATGCGCAAAACTTTGGGGAGATGGTGCAAGATGCTGCGACTGATCAAACGCGTTCTGGCGGGGCTGGCTGTCGCCCTACTCACCCTCGTCACGGTGATAGGTTTCAATACGCTTCGCTACACACCAGAACACGTCAGCGAAGACGCCCCCGTCTTTGAACTGGGGGCAGATCTTGAAGCAGCCACCTCCAACCTTTCGCAAGCTGTGAAGTTTAAAACCATTTCAACGGAGATGACGCATCCGGATTTCGAGGATTTCCTAGAATTCCTACAAAAAACCTACCCTGCGGTGCATACGACTATGGCGCGCGAGGTACTGGCCCGCAAGACGCCGCTGTACAAATGGCAGGGCAGCGACCCAAGCCAGGCACCGATCCTTCTGGCAGCACATTATGATGTAGTGCCCATCGCTCCGGGTTCACATGATCTTTGGGAGTATGAGCCCTTTTCCGGCGTCGTTGCGGATGGGTTTGTCTGGGGACGCGGCACTTTGGACGATAAGGGGGCTGCGATTGCGCTCCTCACCGCAGCGGAGCACATGATCCAGCAGGGTTTCACGCCCAAGCGTACAATTTATTTCGCCTTTGGCGGCGATGAGGAGGTTGGCGGCTTGGGCGCAATTGCCGTGACCCTGCACCTTAAAGAACAAGGTGTGGAACTGGATTGGATGCTGGACGAGGGCTCTTTTGTGCTCGACAAGATCATTCCGGGTCTGGAGCAGCCGGTGGCAAGCATCAACCTTTCGGAAAAAGGCATTCTGACGCTGGAGCTGGTGGCCAAAGCGGAAGGCGGCCACTCCTCGATGCCGCCGCGCACGACCGCCGTGGGGCGCATCTCTCAAGCAGTTGCACGCCTGCAGGACAAGCCGGTGCCCGGCGGGCTGAACGGCATTTCAGCCGAGTTCTTTGACAGCCTCGGCCAGCACTTCCCTCTGGGCCAACGCGTGGTCTTTGCCAATCAGTGGCTGTTCCGGCCCCTGCTCGAGAAGATCCTCTCTGGCGCGCCCTCGACCGACGCCATGCTGCGGACCACCACGGCCCCTACAATGCTGACCGGATCCAGCAAGGAAAACGTGCTGGCAGCAGAGGCCTCGGCTAAGATCAATTTCCGCATCCACCCACGCGACAGCATCAAAGACATCGTCGAGCATGTGCGCCGCACCATCGATGACCCCAAGGTCGAGATCCTCTATGACAGCGAACGCGCCACCCCCGCTTCGCCGGTGTCTTCTTCGGAGGCCGAGGGCTATGCGCAGATCAAATCCTCAATTCTGGATGCCTTTGGCCCGCTGGCCACGGTGCCCGGCCTAACCATCGCCGCCACCGATGCCCGCCACTATGGCAAGGCAGCCAAAAATGCCTACCGGATCAACCCTTTCAAGATCACCGGTTCCGACCTGCCCCGCATCCATGGCACCAATGAAAGGCTTTCTATTGAAAACCTGGAACGCGGCATCAATTTCTACGGGGCCCTTCTGCAAAAGCAATGAGCCGGCGGCTCTTGATCGGGCCCGCCATTTGCCGTAAAGCAGCCCTGCTTGGATTCGCTTTTGCGGTCCGAGTCGTTGGGGTGTGCTTAGATAGCGTTTCTGGTCTTCTTCGGCCAGTGCTGCGCAGGCAGGCCCGGACAACAAGGAACGGACGGACTGACCTCTGGCGGGCTGCTACAAGCGGGACCCGGTGAAGACTAAGAGCTCTTGGGACGCGCAAATCTTCGTGGACAAAACCACGAGCAAATTAGGAGATGATCAGATGGACCTGATCGCACAGCTGGAGGCGGAACAAGTTGCCGCCCTGGGGAAAGACATCCCCGACTTCAAAGCCGGTGACACCATCCGTGTTGGCTACAAAGTAACCGAAGGTTCGCGTTCGCGCGTTCAGAACTATGAAGGCGTCTGCATCAGCCGCAAGAATGGTTCTGGCATCGCCGGCTCCTTCACCGTTCGTAAGATTTCTTTTGGCGAAGGCGTGGAGCGTGTGTTCCCGCTGCACTCGACCAATATCGACAGCATCACCGTTGTGCGCCGTGGCCGCGTCCGTCGCGCCAAGCTGTACTACCTGCGCTCGCGCCGTGGTAAGTCCGCACGTATCGCTGAAGATACAACCTACAAAGCCAAAAAAGCCTAAGGAGTGGTATCATGAAAAAAGACACCCATCCCGAATACCACTTTATCGACGTCAAAATGACCGATGGCACCATCCTAAAGATGCGTTCCACCTGGGGCAAAGAAGGTGACACCATGGCGCTGGATATCGATCCAACCGTGCACCCCGCATGGACCGGCGGCAACACCCGCCTGATGGACGCCGGCGGCCGCGTTTCCAAGTTCAAAAAGAAATACGAAGGTCTGGGCTTCTAAGCGCCGCACCTTTGCAGTTTCGAAAATGCCGCCCCTTTCGGGCGGCATTTTTTATTGCCAGGCTAACGTTTCAGAGCACGATCCACTAGGGCGCGGCCACATTCTGCCCTGGAGCTACGCCCCCACACGATCCAGACAAACTTTCGAAAATCGTAACCAATTTGCCCGAAACTCCTGGGAACCAAATTGGGATTCGAAAACATGCCAAATGCGGAATTCAACAAGTCTGCGACATCGATGATAGCAATGCAGGGCGCCAGCAGGGGTTCGAATTTCAAGTTCTCTGACACCCCCCTTAACCTCAATCCTGTTACCCAGGACGAGGTAAACAAGGCGCTGGCTCTTTTCCAATCCGCTAGAGTGAAAGAGGCGTTTGAGCGTGCTCAATTACTATTAAGGCGCGATCCGGACGTGGTCCCACTTCTGGAACTTTCTGGCGCAGCATTGCGCAAGCTTGGCAAACTGCGAGAGGCATATCCCTTCTTCGAACGTAGCCTGCAGATCTCAGGGCCTTCCGCTCATACGCATTTTAATATCGGTGTCCTGCTGTTCGACCTCTGCCGTTATTCCGACGCGGCCCAGCATCTGGCACAGGCTTTAGAATTAGACCCCCAAAACCAGAACATGGCCCAAACGCTGGGCCTCTGCCTGAACGCAATGGGTCGCTATCTGGACACAGTAAACCTCCTCACTCCCTGGCTCAAACCTGGTCAGTCAAAAGGGGCGACACTCAACATTCTGGGGCTGGCCCTCTATCACCTCAATTGCTTTGAAGAAGCCGAATTTTGCTACAATGCGGTCAACGAGCCACCGCAGGAAGTAGCAGAGGCACAATCCCATCTGGGAGTTCTGGCAAAAGCGCAGGGCGATACCCAAAAGGCAAGGCTGCACTACATTAAGGCTCTGGAACTGGCTCCGACATCGGCAACCGCTCACCGCAATCTCGCTGCGGTTACGCAATATGAAGTGGGTCACCCACATCTAGAAGCTCTGAAGATCCTGGCAAAACAACCCGAACAATCCATAGCTAATCAGATCGAGATAGAATTCGCACTGTACAAAGCACATCAAGACATCAAGGATTTTGAGACAGCCTTTACCCACCTCAAGAAGGGAAACCACTTAAAACGGGATCGGATCGGATATTCGATTGAAGCAGATGAAGCCCTGTTTGCTCACCTACGTCAGGTGTTTGACAAACCCGCTCCCGAAGCGCATTCCGCACTCCCCTTTCGCCCGATCTTCATCGTCGGCCTGCCGCGTTCCGGGACAACTCTGACCGAGCAGATCCTCTGTGGCTGTGATGGCGTCACCGGCGCCGGTGAGCTGCAATACGCCACCACTGCGATGGTCCAGCATCTGCAAGAGATGAACCTGTCCGGCGAAAACTCGATGCCTGCCGAGCAAGTGGCTGCTCTGCGCGCTGAGCTGAGCGAGAAGATGATGCTCCATAGCAAGGGAGCACCGGTTCTGATTGACAAGATGCCGCTGAACCTGCGTTGGGTCGGCCCCCTGCTTGCAGCCTTCCCAGAGGCCCGGGTGGTTCACACCACCCGCTCAGCAGCTGACAACTGCTGGTCGCTTTACAAAGTCTGCTTCCAGGGAGACGGCAATGGCTTTGCCTATGATCTGGAAGCCGCTGAGCGGTTCCATTCCCTGTCCATGGAGTTAATGCAGCAGTGGAACGAACTTTACCCGGATCGCATCCATCATCTGGATCATGAAACTCTAACGAAGTCCCCAGAGGAACAAGCACGAGCATTGGTAGAATTCTGCGATCTGGAATGGTCCGAAAACTGCCTGCACCCGGAGCGGCAAACCCAAGCGATCCTGACGGCATCCGCACTCCAGGTCAGGAAGCCGATCTACCGCAAGAAAACTCCGGATTGGACACCATATCAGGCACAGCTCGCTGCCATGAGCGGCCTTTTTCGTACTGAGCTCGAGTGATTTTTTTCACATGAAAGGGCTACATCCGCGCTGCTGAATCTTTTCCTTGGAACGAAGACACTATAGGGTCCGCCCGAAGGCATTCGAGCAATATCCGGGGTACAAGGGACAGCTATGGCGCATATAATAGTCGTCGGGAATGAAAAAGGCGGCGCTGGCAAGTCCACCGTTTCTATGCATGTGGCTACCACTCTGGCTCGCCTTGGTCATAAAATCGCGGCGCTGGATCTTGACCTGCGCCAGCGCTCGCTGGGCCGGTATCTGGAAAACCGTAAGGACTTTGTCACCAAGGCGGGTTTGGACCTGCCTATCGTTGATTTGCATGAGCTTCCGGACATTGACCCCGAAAGCCTGCAGCCCGGTGAGAATATCTATGATCACCGGCTTTCGGCCGCGGTCTCCAGCCTGGAGCCCGACAACGACTTCATTCTGATCGATTGCCCCGGATCGCATACTCGGCTCAGTCAGGTGGCGCACTCGCTGGCGGATACGCTGATCACCCCGCTCAACGATAGTTTTGTTGACTTCGACCTCCTGGCCCACACGGACCAGAAGGGAGAAAAAATCACCGGCCCCTCCGTCTATTCCGAGATGGTCTGGAATGCGCGGCAATTGCGCGCCCAAGCGGGGCTGAAACCCATCGACTGGATCGTCATCCGCAACCGGGTCGGCACCCAGCGCATGGTGAACAAAGAAAAGATGGAACGCGCCATCAATATGCTCTCCAAGCGGATCGGCTTTCGCGTAGCCCCCGGCTTCTCTGAGCGCGTTATCTTCCGAGAGCTGTTTCCACGCGGGCTAACACTTTTGGACCTCAAGGATATTGGCGTTAAACAACTCAACATATCGAACATCGCCGCCCGCCAGGAGCTGCGCGATATGATGAAGGCCGTGAACCTGCCCGGTGTAGAGATCGACATCTAAGCTTCGACCATGAAAAACGCCCGCTGACATTCCAGCGGGCGTTTACCAGAGGCTTGAGTGCAAAGCCCTATTCAGCCGCCTCATCAAGACGCGGCTCCAGCTGCACCACTTCGCTATGTGGACGGTAGATAGTGAAAAGCTCCATAGGCTCTTCAACACCGCGCAGCATATAACGTCCAAGGGACACCATATCCTGCTCTTTCTCGGTGATGGCCTGTTGAACCACTTCTGAAAAAATCAAATTCTGCCCGACGGCCCGATGCATCCCGGCAATGCGGGCCGTCTGATTGACCGCTGGGCCAATAACGGTGAAGTCGAGGCGGTTCTCCGCTCCGATATTGCCATAGAGAATATGACCCGCGTGCAGCGCCAAGGTCCAATCCGTGATCGGCAGACCCTCGGCCTCTCGTTCTTTGTTGCGGGCACTGATGTTTTGGCAAAACTCTGAAGCCGCCGACAATGCAGCTTTGGCATCCTCTTCGATCGAGCCCAGGTTGAACATGATCAGCATTCCATCCCCAAGGAATTTGAGGATATTGCCACCATGGGCCTGGGTCGCCTCCACCGCGATGCCAAAATAGTCGTTCAGCATGTCCAAGAGCTCTTGCCCTGGCAGTTGCCCGGCAAGACTTGTGAAGCCCTTAAGATCGAACAGCCCGATCACCGCATCGATTTCCGTTGAAGAGCCGCGCTGGAACTCACCGGAAAGCACCCTCCGCCCTGGATCCCGGCCCAGATAGACCTGCAAGAGGTCACTCGCCATCTGCCGGTTGGACATAGATTTCAATGCCAATCCCAAGACGGGAAAGACGGACTTCAAAAGCTCTGTATCTTCTTCGGAAAAGCCTTCGGGGGAATCCGTCGACCAGGACGCCAAAACCCCTTCAGGCGGTGCGTTGGGGTTCACCTGCTCTCCCACTTCGGTAAAACGCTGGGTCAGGGCAAAATAGTCGGTAACTCCACGCTCCTTAAGCTCTGCAAGCAGCGGAAAGCGCTCCAGACTTTCTCCGGTGAGGTCCGATCGAAAACACTCAAGCTCGCGTTCCAACATAATATAAAACGGGCTTTTCAGCCAGGCTTCGCGCGGTGTCTCCCGGCGTTCGTAATGCTCATGACTGATGCCATCACTGCGGGTCCAGTTGTAACCAATCCCGCCAAATTTTGGATGAAAAGCCCGCTGGGCCAAATGGAAACGCATCAAGGGCACGCCCATTTCCACCAACTTTTCGCAATAGGTATTGAGCAGCTCCTGACGGCCACTGCTGTGCAGCCCCTGCTCGATCAGCCAGGGGATGATCTGCGCCGCTCTTTCGTTCAAGCATTTCATCCAATTTGCCTTTCAGTCTTCCGCTACTCACGGTCACGCCTGCCTGCGTCCTGCCTATCTGGGGCTGTTTTCCCCGGGGTCAAGACCTCACCCTCTAGGTTCTTCTATACCTGCAAGCCTGCGCAACATGTTTCGCAAAAGCGCCGCCTCTTCGGGACTAAAGCGACTGGCCAGCTGCCGGTCATAGGTCTTGGCCTGATCTGTCAAATCACGATAGGCCGCTTCTCCGGCCGAGGTAAGGGCCAAATGCTCTGACCGGCGGTCCTTCTCATCGCGATTGCGTAAAACAAACCGCCGTTCCGACAGTTTTGCCACCGCCCGGCTGATCTTAGTTTTATGGATTTTGGCGCGTTGGCCAATCTCCTTGGCCGTCATCTGCCCGTATGTGCCTAAGTGGAACAGCACCCGCCATTCATTGCGCAGCATGCCGTAGCGATTCTTATAATGAGCCTGGAATTCAAGCGAACTGTCTTCCGCAGCTCGATTAAGGAGATAGGGCAGGAAATCCTGCAGAGCGAAATCATCTTTTTCTGTCATGGGGCTGTCCTTTCCCTTGTTAGTTACAAAATCAACTATTAACTCCGCAAGCAGAAAAGGAGCGCGCGACATGAACAAAGCTGCTGATCCACTGGAAATGATCCAGGCCCCCTCTCTTGCCGGCCCGCACGAGGGCTATATGCCCGGCTTTGGCAATGACTTTGAAACTGAGGTGCTGCCTGGCGCCCTGCCCCAGGGCATGAACAGCCCACAGAAATGCAACTATGGCCTTTATGGCGAACAGCTTTCGGGCACCGCCTTTACTGCCGACCCGCCCGAGCGCACTTGGTGCTACCGCATCCGCCCCTCGGTGAAGCATTCGCATCGCTACACCAAAATTGATCTGCCCTATTGGAAATCCGCCCCCTGTGTTGACCCGGATGTGGCGAGCCTCGGCCAGTATCGCTGGGACCCGGTGGCCCATGATGGCGCTGATCTGACCTGGCTCACCGGCATGAAAACCATGACCACCGCGGGCGATGTGAACACCCAAGTCGGTATGGCCAGCCACGTCTATCTGGTCACCGAAAGCATGCAAGATGCCTATTTCTTCTCGGCAGATTCCGAGCTGCTGGTAGTGCCCCAAGAGGGCCGTCTGCGCTTCGCCACCGAGCTGGGCATTATTGATCTGGAACCGCAAGAGATCGCTATCATCCCCCGTGGGCTGGTTTACCGCGTCGAAGTACTGGACGGCCCAGCGCGTGGCTTTGTGTGCGAAAACTATGGCCAGAAATTCGAGCTGCCCGGTCGTGGCCCCATTGGTGCGAATTGCATGGCCAATCCCCGTGATTTCAAGGCGCCAGTGGCGGCTTATGAGGACCGCGAGGTGCCTTCGACCCTCACGGTGAAATGGTGCGGCCAGTTTCATGAGACAAAGATCGGCCAGAGCCCGTTGGATGTGGTGGCCTGGCACGGCAATTACGCGCCATACAAATACGATCTGAAAACCTATTGCCCGGTGGGTGCCATCCTGTTTGACCACCCGGATCCCTCAATCTTTACGGTTTTGACCGCGCCCTCTGGCGTGCCGGGGACAGCCAATATCGATTTTGTGCTGTTCCGCGAACGCTGGATGGTAGCCGAGAACACCTTCCGTCCGCCCTGGTATCACAAGAACATCATGTCGGAGCTGATGGGCAATATCTATGGTCAATATGATGCCAAACCACAGGGGTTCATTCCTGGCGGTATGTCACTGCACAACATGATGATCCCGCATGGACCGGACAAAAATGCCTTTGAAGGGGCATCGAATTCCAATCTGGGACCGGAGAAGCTGGAAAACACCATGTCCTTTATGTTCGAGACCCGCTTCCCGCAGCATCTGACGGAGTTTGCCGCCAAAGAGGCGCCGCTACAGGATGACTACATCGACTGCTGGAGCGACATCGAGAAGAAATTCGACGGCACGCCCGGTATGAAATAACAAAGACATAAGATGGGGGCGCTGCCCCCTCTGGGCCTGAGGGGCCCATTCACCCCGGAGGTATTTCCGGCAAAATGAAAAAGCGGGTTTCTATCCCGCTAGACGTATTGGAGGCTCTATGCCGCTTCTAAAATCCTGGGTTACCTCGGCCAATGATGCCGCGCACCCGTTTCCACTGAATAACCTGCCCTATGGGGTGTTTTCCACCGCCGATAGCGATCCGCGCTGTGGCGTAGCCATTGGCGACATGATCCTGGATTGCCAGGCCGCTGAAGAGGCTGGCTTGCTGCAACTGGCGGATTATCCGCTGTTCGAAGTGCCCTTCTGGAACGAGATGATGGAAGAGGGCCCCGCCGTTTGGGCCGCGCTTCGCGATCGCCTGACCGCACTGCTGAGCGAAGGTGCTGCAGAGCAGGAAAAACTGGAGCCGCTGCTGGTGGCACAGGCCGAGGCAGAGTTGCACATGCCGATCGCAGTTGCGGAGTATACCGATTTCTACGCCGGGATGCAGCACGCCAAAAACATGGGGGCAATCCTGCGCGGCTCTCCGGATCTGCCTGCCAACTGGTTGCACATCCCAATTGGCTACAATGGCCGCGCTTCGTCTGTTGTGATCTCCGGTACGCCCATTCATCGCCCCAATGGTCAGATCAAGGCGCCAGACGCAGAGATGCCCTCTTTTGGGCCGAGCAAGCGCCTGGATATCGAGCTGGAAATGGGCGCCATTGTCGGCACCGGATCCGAATTTGGCCAGCCCATCACTGTGGACGAGGCCGATGGCATGATCTTTGGCTATGTTCTGCTGAACGACTGGTCCGCCCGCGACATTCAGGGCTGGGAATATCAGCCTTTGGGTCCATTCCAGGGCAAGGCCTTCGGCACCTCGATCTCGCCATGGATAGTCACGGCCGCGGCGCTTGACCCCTTCCGGGCACCGACCCCACCGCGTGAAAAAGAACTGCTGCCCTATCTCAACGGCAGCAAGGATGGGTTGTATGATATTGAGCTGGAGGTGCTGATGCAGCCCGAGGGCGCTGAACAGGCCAGCTCCATCGCCAAGACCAACTACAATCGGATGTACTACTCGGCAGCGGAACAACTGTGCCATCATGCGATTGGCGGCTGTGAAATGAACACCGGTGACCTGTTGGGTTCTGGCACCATCTCAGGGGCGGAACGTTCGGAATTTGGTTCGCTGATGGAGCTGAGCTGGGCCGGACGTGAGCCCTTCACCCTGGAAACCGGCGAGACCCGTGGCTTCATTGAAGATGGCGATACGCTAACCCTGCGCGGCAATGCCCGTGGCAAGGGCTATACCATTGGCTTTGGTGATTGTGTGGGCCAGATCCTGCCCGCCAAGACCTGGCCTGCTGAATAAGCGCCCTTAAGCAAGAAATTCCGGAGGGGGCAAGCCCCCTCTGACCCGGACATAAGGATAGAAGATATGGCCAAGGCATTTGCGTCCCAGGGGGACATGAGCGAAAAGAAGATTACTTTTGATGAGATCGGTGAGGGGCTTTTTGCCTTTACCGCCGAGGGTGACCCCAACTCTGGTGTGATCATTGGCGATGATTCTGTGATGATCGTCGAGGCCCAGGCCACGCCCCGCCTGGCCAACAAGGTCATCGAATGTGTGCGTTCGGTAACCGACAAACCAATCACCCATGTGGTACTGACCCATTATCACGCAGTGCGCGTGCTGGGGGCCTCGGCCTTTGGCGCCCAGCAGGTTATCATGTCGAATGCCGCCTATAACATGGTGTTGGAGCGCGGCCAGGAAGATTGGGACAGCGAATTCCAGCGCTTTCCCCGTCTGTTTGAAGGTCACGAGAGTATTCCTGGTTTGACATTTCCGACAACGACATTCTCGGATGAAATGACCGTTTTCCTGGGCAAGCGCCGGGTCAATATCAAGCAGATCGGCCGTGCGCATACCGCTGGAGACGCGATTATTCATGTTCCCGACCAGAACGTCATGTTCACCGGTGACATCGTCGAGGATCACTCTGCCTGCTATTGCGGCGATGGTCATTTTGCCGATTGGGGCCAGACCCTGGACAATATCAAGGCCTATGACGTGGATGCTATTGCACCAGGCCGTGGCGGCGCGCTAGTCGGCAAGGAAGCGGTACACCGCGCCATTGAAAGCACCCGTGACTTTGTCCAGAGCACCTATCTGCCTGCCGCACGTGTGGCAGCCCGTGGCGGTTCGCTGAAAGAAGCCTGGGATGCAGTGCGCGCAGAATGTGACCCAAAATTTGCCGATTACGCCATCTACGAACACTGCCTGCCCTTCAACGTGGCCCGTGCCTACGACGAGGCCCGTGGCATTGCCCACCCGCGCATCTGGACCGCTGAGCGCGATCTGGAAATGTGGGCGGCACTACAGGGGTAAGTCACAAAGACCCTAACGCGAGGCGCTTTGATCCAGATCGTGCCACCTCGCGAAAACATGTGAAACGATAGCTATATCCTCCCGGTGCAGAGGCGCCGGGAAACAGAGAAGCTGTGCCATCTACAATCTTGGATTGGCACCCCGATTTGGGAGGAGACCAGATGAACAAGATCTTTGAAGTCCCGATGTATCCTTATGCCCGTCATGAGGATCAGGATGCCGGAGCACCGGTGCGCCGCAAGGTAGTGGTGATTGGTGCAGGCCCTATCGGGTTGGCCGCCGGGATTGAACTGGCGCAGAGCGGTGTCGAGGTGGTGATCCTCGATGAAAACGACAAGGTGAGCTTTGGCTCCCGTGCCATCTGTTTTGCCAAACGCCCGCTGGAAATCCTCGACCGCCTTGGCTGTGGCCAGCCCATGGTCGACAAGGGCGTGCAGTGGAATGTGGGCAAGGTCTTCTTTGATGATCGCCAGGTCTATGATTTCAACCTCTTGCCGGAAGAAGGCCATCAGCGGCCTGCCTTCATCAATCTGCAGCAGTATTACTTTGAAGAATATCTGGTGAACCGGGTCCAGGAATTGCAGGCGCAAGGGGCCCCGATCGAGATCCGAGGCCGCAACAAGGTGGCAGCTATTGGCACCCATCCTGACCACGTTGTGCTGGATATCGACACGCCCGAAGGGTCCTACAATCTTGAAGCTGATTGGCTAATCGCCTGTGATGGCGCAGGTTCACCAACCCGACGGATGCTGGGCCTGGATTTTGTCGGCCGTGTTTTTGAGGATAACTTCCTGATTGCAGATGTGATCATGGAAGCGGACTTCCCCACCGAGCGCTGGTTCTGGTTTGACCCGCCCTTTAACAAAGGCCAGTCCGCCCTGTTGCACAAACAGCCCGACGGGGTCTGGCGCATCGATCTGCAACTTGGCTGGGATATCGACAAAGAGCGCGAGAAGCGTCCGGAAAATGTCATTCCCCGTCTGAAGGCCATGTTGGGTGATGATGTTGAGTTCGAGCTCGAGTGGGTCTCGATCTATACCTTCCAATGCCGCCGGATGGAGAAATTCCGCCATGGTCGCGTGTTGTTTGCCGGTGATGCGGCGCATCAGGTCTCACCCTTTGGCGCGCGTGGCGCCAACTCTGGCCTGCAGGACACGGACAACCTGATCTGGAAACTGAAGCTGGTGATGGAGGGCAAGGCGCCCGAAAGCCTCTTGGATAGCTATGATCAGGAACGGATCCATGGCGCGGACGAAAACATTCTGAATTCCAGCCGATCAACCGATTTCATCACGCCCAAGTCAGAGATGAGCCGGGTGCTGCGCGATGCGGTTCTGGACCTATCCGAACATCATGAATTCGCACGCCCCCTGGTGAACTCAGGGCGACTATCTGTGCCTTGCACCTATGATGGTTCGGCGCTCAATTCGGCGGATGCCCTGCTGGACGGTCCCCCCCGCACCCGGCCCGGTTCCTCCTGCCCGGATGCCCCCCTTGGCGATGGCTATCTGCTGCCCAAGCTGGGCAATGAATTCATCCTGCTCACCATCGATGCGGATGGACCTGAAGAGATCAAGGAAGCGGGCATTACCGCTCGGCGGCTGGCTCTGTCGGTCAAAGATGACCGGACCCTAGCGCTGAAAGAGCGCTACCTCGGCGATCATGAAAGCGGTGTCTATCTAATTCGCCCGGACCAGCATGTTGCCGCGCGCCGTGCGTCCTATGACGAGACCCAGTTCCGCGCCGCGATCCGCCGCGCTGTTGGCAAGGAGTGAGCAGATGTCCGACACCCTGATCCTGACCCCGAACATCAATGGCGCCGATGATTTCTACGCAGATCTCCTCGCCGCCCACGAAGGCCTGACCAAAGCCGAGAGCGACGCCTATAACGCGCGACTGCTTCTGGTGCTGGCCAACCACATTGGAGAACGCGCGATCCTGAAACAGGCGTTGGCGGCAGCTGCGCTCAATTCCGAGGAGGAACAATCGTGAAGATCGAACAAATCCACCATGTCGCCTATCGCTGCAAGGATGCGAAAGAGACGGTTGAATGGTACAACAAGATGCTAAAAATGGACTTTGTCCTGGCCATCGCTGAGGATCACGTACCATCTACCCATGAGCCGGATCCCTATATGCATATCTTTATGGATGCGGGGAACGGCAATGTGCTGGCCTTCTTTGAGCTGCCGACCAAACCCGAGATGGACCGCGACCGCAACACGCCCATCTGGGTGCAGCACATTGCCTTCAAGGTGAAAGACCGCGAGTCGCTGATCGAATTCAAGGATCACCTTGAAGCCAATGGCGTCGAAGTATTGGGTGTGACCGATCACTCCATTTTCCACTCGATCTATTTCTTTGATCCCAACGGGCACCGGGTTGAGCTGGCCTGCCCCGATCCAAAGGAAGAAGCACTGCTGGCCAAACTGGATGCAGTGAAATGGGAAATGCTGGAAGAATGGTCCAAGACAAAAAAAGCCCCAAAACACGCTGAATGGCTCCATGCCAAAGAACTGAGCGAGGTTTGACAACCGCTTCTGTTTGAGCGTTTTGGGCAATCGGTGACGCCGGTTGCCCTCTCTCCTATTCAAGGAAAGACCTGTGATGCACGACACCGTTCTTTTTGACTACTGGCGCTCTTCGGCCAGCTACCGTTTGCGGATTGCCCTCAACCTGGCGGGGATCCCCTATCAGGCTATCTCAGTCGATCTGGTCAAGGGGGAGCAGAAATCCCCAGAGCATCTGGCCCGCAACCCGCAGGGGCTGGTGCCAGTTCTAGAAATTGATGGGCTGCGCCTGACGCAGTCCCTGGCCATCCTGGAGTATCTGGATCTGACGCGCGACCTGGGTCTCTTGCCAAAGGACCCGGTGACCCGCGCCCAGGTGCAGGCATTGGCGCATTCTGTTGCGGTTGATGTCCATCCTGTGTGCAACCTGCAGGTCGCCAAGCATGCCACCAAACTCTCGGGTGGGGCAGACGGCATGCCAGGGGGTTGGATGCGCCATTTCATTCGCCCCGGCCTCGAAGCCTTTGAGGTCCTGCTTGCAGGTTTTGAACAGGCTCCCTATTGCGCTGGACCCCAGCCAGGTATTGCGGATATCTGCCTTATGCCACAGCTCTACAATGCGCGGCGCTGGGAGGTGGATTTCTCTGACATGCCGCGCATAGTTTCGGTTGAAGAAGCCTGTTCCAAGCATCCAGCCTTTGCCAAAGCCCACCCGGACGTAGTGAATCCGAACACTGGAACTCCCGGAACCTGAACCCTCCTAGACTGCTCGCCTCCGCAAGATCCGCCTGAGGAGGCGACCATCAGTGACAACCAGCCCCAGTGCTATAATCGCAAAGCCCCAAAAGGCCTCCTGTGTCAGCAGCTCTCCGAGAAAGAGCGCACCAAGAGTGATCGCGACTGGTGGGATCAACAGGGTCACCAGCATCAGATTAGCCGCTCCCGCCAGGCGAAGGATCTCGAAATATAGCAGATAGGCCAAAGCGGTAGACAAGACCGCGATACCGATAAGGGCGCCCCAGACCGAAATGGAAAGATCATGGCGCGGCACCCCATCAACATAGAGGCTCAGCGGCAGCATCAAAACTGTACTGCCCACAATCATGCCCAAGGCATTCATCAGTGGTGGCTGCCCTGCCAGAAACAGTTTTCCCCATACGCTGGCAAAAGCATATGAAAGTGCGGCTGCCAATATGGCTATCTGTGCCAGACTGCGCGGATCAAGTGAGGTGAGCGCCGCCGACCCCATAATCACGGCAACACCCAGAAACCCCAGCACTGCCCCAATCAGCTTTTGCGGCGTCAATGGTTCATCCTTTAGCAGGAGCCCCGCAACCACGGCGCCAAACATCGCTGTTGTTCCATTGAGGATCGATGCCAGCCCGCCCTCAATTTCTGTTTGCCCCCAGAAAATCAACGAAAAGGGTAAGGCATTGTTCAGAGCCCCCATACCCAGGTAAGCCCCCCAAATCCCTGGCTCTCGCGGGATAGGAATAGCTTTTACGCGGGTCACCAAGAACAAGACGGGCACTGCCAAGGCAACCCTAAACAGGGTAACGCTCAGCGGGGGCAGTTCAGACAAGGCCACTTCGGCAAAGAAAAAGGACCCACCCCACACAAGGGCGAGCAAGACCAGCAAGAGACCTGATGTCAGATTTAAACTTGGGGAAGTGGGCACTGAACTATCCTTTGAATTCGCCCCTCAACCCTAGTCCTGACAGGCCAATCCTCGCGACCCGTTTCATGCGCATTGCAGAACAGAATGGGCGCTGCCTAGGAGCACTTTCGCCGCTTCAGCGATCCTGCTCCCAACTGCATAACCACATCGGCTGTTCAACCCAGGCTATTCAACTCTGGCGCTTCTTGCAGGGATGCAACGGGCATGCGCACCTCACGACCGGCAAAGGAGAACAACCCATCCTCTTCCAGGCGTTTCACCAAGCGCGACATGGTTTCAGGCTGCACACCAATCAGGTCCGCCAGATCCATTCGGGACAGTGGCAGACGCATAGAGATCTCTGCTCCTTGCTGCCCCCCATGTATCGCCATCAGGCGACAAAGCAGATCTGCCAGCCGTTCCTTGTTGGTGAGTTTTGCAGCCGCAATGATGCGTTCGTGGCTCCGATCAATTTCTTTGAGGCAACGGTTCGCCAAACGCCCCAAGGTTCCTGGTGTTTCTCCGGCAACCCTTTCGGCGGTTTGTTTGGACACCGTGCAAATCCGCGAAGGCAGCAATGCCCGTGCTTCCGTTTGGTGGGGCAAGTTGCTCAGAAACGAACGATACCCTACAATCTCACCCGGATAGGCCAGCCGCATCAGGGTGGAGCTCCCATCCTCATGATGACAACGCAAGGCGATCAGACCGCTGGACACACAATACACCCCGTGACTGGCCTCCCCCTGTTTGAACAGGAGCTGTCCTCCTTCCAGAATGCGGCGTGAAAACCCACGCTGCAATGAAGGGACTGCCGCCTCTTCGACAGGCTGCCAGACACTGTTGTCATAGAAACCACATTTGCTGCAGGGATGTGCATTTTGCCTGGCGCGTGGGGGTTGGCTGCTTTGCATAAACGCTTCTTTCTAGTCCTCTCTTCTCATTCCCCAAACTACCACATCACAAATCACCAGGTCGATGCGCTACTTCGGCCCGTTTGGTTTGGCGCCCCGACGCAGAAGAAACAGTTTATTTCCAGAACCAAGTTGACGACGGTCAATCTCAAGGACCCTGCACGCTCTAAAAAGTTCAAACCCTGAATTCCGACATCCCGGAGATCTCTGTTGTTTGACACCCCGGTACCGCAGCCACCCAAACCGACCAGCCGTGCCCGAAAGGTTTCCTTGCGTGGTTATTACAAGCTGTTCAAGCGAGATATCCTTTCCGCGCTGCCCGGGCATCTCTACCGCGCCTGGATGGCGGAGATGCGCACGCCCTTCTTTCGCTCCTACCTTTGCAACGATCCGGAGTTGGTCGACCTTGTTCTAAAACAAAGAGCAATGGATTTCCCCAAGTCAGAGCGCATTCGCGTAGGCCTGAAACCGCTTCTGGGCGAGTCGATCTTTATTTCCAACGGCGAGCTTTGGGCACGCCAGCGGCGGATCATCGATCCTGCATTTGAGGGCGGGCGATTGCGGGTGGTCTTCCCTTCTATGTGGGACAGCGGCAATGCGGCCACCGCCCGGCTGCTGCCCCGCGCCTCTGGTCAGCCGGTTGAGATCGAGGAAGTCACCAGCCATGTGGCCATGGATGTGATCTTCCGAACCCTGTTTTCGATCCCCATCGAGCATGAAATCGCCCAGGCTGCTTTCCAGACCTTCCGCAATCACCAGGCAGGCCAGCCAGTGGCCAATCTTGCCGCGTTGCTGCCCCTGCCGCGCTGGCTGCCCGGTGTGCATTCGCGCCAGACCAAGGAAACCGCCCGCACCATTCGCGGGCTGGTGCGCCAGCTGGTGGATGAACGCGCCAAACGCATCGCCGAAGGCACCGCACCGGATGATCTGGCAACCAAGATCATGACCACCCCGGACCCGGAAACCGGGCGCTGCTTCGAGCCGGAGGAAATGGTCGACCAAGTGGCGATCTTCTTTCTCGCCGGTCATGAGACCTCTGCCGCAGCGCTGGCCTGGGCGCTATATCTCCTGGCGCTTTATCCCGAATGGCAAGAACGGCTGGCCGCTGAGGCGCAGGCGGCGATAGATCCGGAAAAGATCTATTTCTCGACACTGTCGAAACTGCGCCAGTCGCGGGCCGTCTTCCGTGAAACCATGCGGCTCTACCCGCCGGTTCCCATGTATGTCCGCGAGGCCCGCTGCCCCGAGAATTTCCGCGAGCGCAAAGTCGCCAAGGGATCCCAGGTGGTGATCAGCCCCTGGCACCTGCACCGTCACGAACGCCTTTGGGAGCGGCCCGACGAGTTTGACCCTTCGCGCTTTGAAACCGAGAACGGCAAGGCCTGCCTGCGCAATGCCTATGTGCCCTTCTCCATCGGCCCGCGGGTCTGCCCCGGCTCTGCCTTTGCCATGGCCGAAGGGCCGCTTCTTCTGTCGATGCTGGTGCGCGCCTTCCGCTTTGATCTGGTGCCCGGCAAAGAGCCGGTGCCCGTCGCCCATCTGACCCTGCGCGCCAAGGAGGGCATTCACCTGGCCCTGACCCCGCGCAGCGAAACTCCATTGCAGAAAGGTCCCGAAGATGCCCGCTGACACCGCTGCTGCCAGCAGCCCGCCGCCAAAGGCCTGGCCCTATTGGATGACCATGGCCTTTGTGCCGCTGGTCATCCTGGCTGTAACCCAGGGTGGCTGGTACATCCTGCTGATCCCCGTTTACGGTTGGGTGCTGATGCCGCTGCTGGATCTGGTTTTAGGCAAGGATCTACGAAATCCAGACCCTAACACTCCGGATTCCGCACTTTTCTGGTTCCGGCTGCTGACCTGGATCTGGTTCCCAATCCAGTTTTCCCTGGTCTTTGGAACCCTCTACTACCTCACGCATGTGAGCAGCTATTCAACGCTGGAGACCCTTGGCATCCTCTTTGGGATTGGCGTCACCACCGGCACAGTGGGGATCGTCTATGCCCATGAACTGATGCATAAACCCAACCGGTTGGAACGCAATCTTGGCGACCTCCTTATGGCCTTGGTGCTCTACGGGCATTTCCGGACCGAGCACCTATTGGTGCATCACCCTCATGTCGGCACGCCGCGCGACACCGTGACCGCGCGCTATAACGAGGGCTTTCACCGGGCTTTCTTGCGAATTCTGCTGACCGGTTTTGGCTCTGCCTGCCGGGCTGAGGGCGCAATGCTGGCCCGGCGCGGGCGTTCAGCCTGGCATCTTTCCAATCCGATCTGGAAATATCTCACCCTACAGGCGCTCTTTCTGGCCCTGGCCTATGCGATAGGCGGCTGGGTTGCGGTGGGTCTTTTTGCCTTCCAGGCACTGGTTGCGGTCTGGCAGCTCGAACTCACCAACTATGTCGAGCACTACGGGCTGACCCGCAAACATCTGGGCGAGGGGCGCTATGAACCGGTGAAACCGCACCACTCCTGGGATTCAGCGCATCGAGTCTCCGGGCTTTTGCTGATCAACCTACAGCGCCACGCGGACCACCATGTGCACCCGATGCGCCGCTTCCCACTGCTGCAGGTCTATGACGAAAGTGAAGTGCCAATGCTGCCAACGGGATATCCGCCGATGACAGCACTGGCCATGGTGCCGCCACTCTGGCGACGCCTGTTCAACCCGAAGGTCCGGGCCTGGCGCAATCAATTCTACCCCGAGATTGAAGACTGGAGCGCCTATAAGGCAGGCTCTCTGCCGCCACCAAAAGGCGCAGGTTAGGATCAAATTCCCTTGTTAGAGCCGAAAATGCGGCAGCAGCCTAGGCTGCCGCTGCATTTTCAATACATCGCCTCTTGGCACCAGGCCTTGAGTGCTGTTTCCTCATCCGGAAGCGCCTCAGCAAGCCCGCCAGCAAACGCCTCAAACTTCTCCCGTGAGGCAAGCCCAACGCCAACCAGAACCGGGATACCCGTCTCAATGGCCTGACCAATCACCGCGCAGAAGCCACGGCCCGCACATTCTTCGGGTCCGAATTTATTCAGGACAAACAGCTCAACCCCATCAAGCGGCTCGGCCTCCACCTGACGCACCGCCTCGGTGATGGCGCTGGGGTCCAGCCGGCAGGCGTCGGAGCCCGCACCAAGGTTCTGGGTAATCTGGATGATATTGCCACTGGACAGAACCCGCACCCGCATATCGCATCCATTGGCCGCAGTCCCTTCATAGCTCTCATCTTTGACGATGCCCGCCAGCTGGTGCCCCTCGGCCTGCAAATTCCCGGCTAATTGGGACAGAAGGCGGTCGGTCTCACCGCGCTTTTCAGAACTGAGAGATGCGATTTTCATAACGCCTTCCTTTGCAAAACTAGGGTCTATTCCGGGGTGTTTACGGGCTTTCGTACCGTTTTCCACTGAGGATTGGCCGTTGAACCGGGCCGCGCAGCGCAGGCAGAAATCCCCAAAGGAAGATCAGCCAGCCCAAACACCAAGCCCCTGCTGACAGATAGATCAAGCCCTCGCCATGATCTGGGACAAACCCCGCCAGGAGACGCAAAGCGGCAGAGAGCCAAACCATAGCAAACCCGATGCAGAAGCCACCCGTGGCCTGCATCCTGCCATCTGGGTGACGGGCAGCTGCACGGCCAGAAATCGCCATGATCATCAGGCTCATCGCGCCGATACTCAGCCCATGCAGCAGGTCCCGAAGTGGCGGCATCTCCAGATCAGAAAACTGAGCCGCCAGGCCAGTGCCACCAAGCAAGAGCAATCCGGTTGGTAGCCAAAGATAGGCAAAATGCAGACCGATTAATAACATTGAGCGCAACGCCCGACAGGTTTGCCAGTGCCGCATGCTCCAGAGCAGAGCTAGGCCCAAGAGGAGTTGCAGTGCAGCTTGGGGCTCTTGCCATTGCAAGAAAGTGACTAGAGTTAACAAAGCCCAGATAAAAATGGCGGTGGCACGTGGAGCAATGTCATTTCGGACCGGCGCGTCATCCCCATCAAGCGCGAGAGCGTTGCGGGTGAAAGCTGGCACTGCACGGCCACCAATCAGGATTATTAATCCCAGAAAGCACAAGAGCGCGAGGTGACCATACTCCATCGCGAGCCATGGATCCCCTGACAAGATAGAGCGAAGCAGCCAGAGTTGCAGGAAGCCCAGCACCAAGGGAAAGGCGGCGAACCCCAATTTTGCATAGGCTCGTGCTGCGAGCAGCGGCTGGAGAAGCAAAACAGCCAGAAACAGGAAAAAACCGATTGAGGTGCCAATCATCAACCAGGGCCACAAATGGTCTGCAAAGATCGCAGATAGGCGTCCAAGCCCCCAAAGGCTCATCAATATCTTCAGTGGCGCACCGTAGATCAGCGGCCCGCCACCTGTCCAGCTCGGCAGAGCCGTCAACAGATAGCCGCCCAGCGCCGCACCGCCAAAGCCAAAGAGCATTTCATGTACATGCCATAGGCCCGGATCAAGTCTACTGGGTAGGGTGAAATCAAAAAAGGCGGCAAGGGGCCAGCAAGCGATAGCATAGACCGCACAGAGGTAAGAGGCCGGAAAAAGCACGCGATGCGGTGCGGCCCAGATCTGGAAATCCCCCTGATTTAGGCTCACATTGTCCGCCATTGATGCCTGCAATCCTAGGCCGCTGGTTGACTGCCCGACCAGGACACTCCGGTTTCCCCTTTCAGGAAACCGTCACTCAGTCGAATGCCCTCGCCCTGTGCAATAGCCTTGGCGGACAGTGTCCCAACCGGAAGTGTCCCCTGCAGGCGTTGCCGATAGAGTGTACAGATTTCGCCAAACCCTTTGGATTGGGGGGAAAGACGCAGGGCGGAAACGCCAGCGGCTTTCAGATCCTCGATCTGGTAGTCCGCGCAGGCGTAGCTATCGGAAAGTGTCTGCACCCCGTTCATGGAAAGAAAGGGTTTACCCTCCAGGGTGCGCACTTCGAGCCCGTCCGGATCGTCTTCACAAGCGAATTGGCAATTGTCCTTAGTGCGCCCGTGCAGACGCGCATGATAACACCGGCCAGAGATCGCCAGCGGTATCCGGCCATGACCCCAAACCTCTACCGCAACGCCGCATTCCGATCCGGCCTTGGCCAGCGCGGTGACAGAGTCCAGCGGCAACTCCGGTGGCAGGCAGATCCGCGCAGCCCCGCGCGAGGCCAGCCAGCGCAAGGTGCTTTCATTATAGGTATTGATCAGCGGTCCAACTGAGAAACGTGCGCCTTCGGGCAGATAGGAGAGCGCGGTCAGATCATTGATCTCGATCTCGACGCCCATATCCGCCAGCTGCGCATTCTGCTTGCGCTCGCGCTTCAGGGTGATCAGCGCCAAGCTGGTCAGCAGGACTTCTTTTCCCGCCGACTGCAGAGTTTCAACCGCAGCAGGAATCCAGTCCTGATAGAAGGGCAAGCGCTTGGAGCACACCAGCTCTCCTAGAACCACACGTTCCACCGGGGCCGTAGCCAGATCCTGATAGAACCTCTCCCACTCCTCGGCGGCCCAGAAGAATTGCGAGGGCGCAACGGTCAGTTCCATGGGTTACCTCCAGGTCTTTTTGTAGGCGCCAGTGGTCATCTGTTGACCTTCCGAGAGCCGCGCCAGCATGCCAACAGGCAGGGGCTGACCGGCCTCCAACGCGTCCACGGCCGCGCGGAAATTACGCACCACCTGCGCCACATAAGATCGTGAGCGCTGGCGGCCTTCGATCTTGAGCGCGGTAACGCCGGCCTTTTGCAGCTGCGGGATCAATTGCTCAGCATTGAGGCTCACCGGATCCTCAAAGAGGTGCCCCTTTTTGCTGTCCACCGAAAAGCAGCCCTTGCAGAGGGTTGGGTAGGGGGCGGGTTCGTCCTTGCCAACACGGTGAATGGTATAGCCGCCCAGGCGTGCATCGAGTTCGCCGCCTTCTTCCTGGTATTCCACGTGGCTAGCCGGAGAACAGACCCCATTCATATTCGGCGACAGGCCCGTTGCGTAAGACGAAAGCGAGCAGCGCCCCTCGGCCATCACGCAAAGCCCACCAAAGACGAAGACTTCGGTCTCCACTTCCGTCTCGGCGTTTATCGCCGCGATTTCCGGCACCGAAAGCACCCGCGGCAGCACCACGCGTTTCACACCAAACGTCTCGGCATAAAAGTTGATCACATCGGCATTAGCAGCTGCTGCCTGGACCGAAAGGTGGCGGCGGATGCCCGTGTGATTTTCCGCCGCATATGCCAGAAGGCCAAGGTCCGCCAGGATCACCGCATCAGCGCCCGCTGCCGAGGCGTCATCAACCGCCCGGTGCCAGATATCTTCGGCTCCGGCGCGGGGAAAGGTGTTGATCGCGACCAAGACCTTGGAGCCATGGGAATGGGCAAAGGCCACGCCTTCGGCCATCTCTGCCCGGTCAAAGTTCAGGCCAGGGAAGTTGCGGGCATTGGTTTCATCGTTGAAACCGCAATAAACCGTATGCGCTCCGGCTTTGACCGCAGCCCGCAGAGCCGCCGGCGTACCAGCAGGGCAAACAATTTCCATTACCATAGGTGAATCTCTTCTGGACGGGTCAAATGGACGCCTGTGCGGCGCTGCGCAAAGGCAAGAGCGCGGGCAATATGGGCCTTCCAGGGCCCGGACATCTGCGAGAGCTCTTCGGCCAGGTCCAACTCCGCATCATCAACAGCATTGCGCAAGGCAAGGGCGGCAGCAGTATCGCCTTCGATCACCAGATCTCGAGAGAAGAACAGCGCATCGCCATCAAAGGCGCCATGCACCAGCCCCAGAAGCGCCGCCAGAGGCCCGGCAATGCGGGCAGTACCATTGCCGCGGCCCCGCTGCAGCCGCACTTTGGGCTCTCCGCCATTGGGTGCGAGACAGATCACAAAGGGCAGGTCCGTCGGATCCAGAACGAATTCTGCATGGTCATGTTCGCCCAGGCGGCGAAACAGACCCGGATGACTCTTGGCTATGCGGCGGGCATAAGCGGTCAAGGTCAGGGAGAGCGGCAATAGCGGCATCCGTCCCAGGAGGCGCGCAGCAAGGCGCGGGAACCTGGGAATTTCCGCATCCGGGCGGAACTCAGGCTGTGGCTCGGTCAAGGCGGCTGGTCCTTTCACGCGTTTCCAAAAAAACTGCTCGGCTAACCGCCTTCCTAAAATGAGGCCAAGTTCAGAAAATTGACCCGCGTCAATTCCAGCAAAGTTTTTTTCCGCTACCAGCGCAGGACCATACGCGAAAGATCCACCCCATGCGCCAGTTTCCCAGTTTCCCGACCCTTCGCAGCTTTCTTGACTGGTGCGCCGCGCGGGAGCAGTTTTTGTGCATTGCCGATCCGGTCTCTACCCGCCATCAGATGACCGCCGTGCACCGGCAGGTGCTGGAAGCAGGCGGGCCGGTGCTGCGCTTTGACCACCCGATCCTGCCAGATGGAAGCCGGGCAAAGGCAGCGGTCATCACCAATCTCTTTGGCACCCCCGAACGGGTAGCTGCGGGACTGGGGGTGCCGCTGGACGGGCTAGAGGAACTGGGTGCCTTTCTGGCCGCGCTGAAATCGCCCAGCCCGCCAGAGGGAATGCGCGATGCGCTGTCGCGCTGGCCGATGCTGAAAACCGCCCTGGCGGCGCGGCCCAAACTGGTGAAGAGCGCCCCGGTACAGGAAGAGGTTCTGGAGGGTCCCGATCTGGATCTGACCCGGCTGCCGGTACAGACCCATTGGCCAGGCGACGCCGGGCCGCTGCTCACTTGGCCCGTAGTGGTCACCCGCCCCCATGGGACAGCGCAGGAAGATGTGAACCGCTACAACGCCGGCATCTACCGCATCCAAGTTCTGAGCTGTGACCGCGCCATCATGCGCTGGCTGCCCCATCGTGGCGGCGCAGCCCATCACCGCAGCTGGACCCAGGCGGGTGAGAAGACCCCGGTTGCCATTGTGCTAGGGGCCGATCCCGCCACGCTTCTATCCTCGGCCCTGCCGCTGCCAGAAACCCATTCGGAACTGACATTCGCCGGCGCGCTCAACGGCATGCGGGCGCGGCTGGTGCCTGCCAAAACCGTGCCCCTCCTGGTGCCTGCCGAAGCAGAGATGGTGATCGAGGGCTGGGTCTCCCCGGATGAGACTGCACCGGAAGGCCCCTTTGGCGACCACACCGGCTATTACAATAAGGCAGAGCCCTTCCCGGTCATCGAGGTCACCGCCCTCACCCAGCGGCGGGATCCGCTTTATCTTTCGACCTATACCGGCCGCCCGCCGGATGAGCCGGCCATCATTGGCGAAGTCTTCAACAGGCTGGCCCTGCCCACGATCCGCGCGCAGATCCCCGAGATCCGCGACCTTTGGCTGCCGCCTGCCGCCTGTTCCTACCGCATCGCCGTGGTCAGTATCGACAAACGCTACCCCGGTCAGGCGCGCCGGGTGATGATGGGGCTCTGGGGTATGCTGCCGCAGTTCAGCTATACCAAGATGGTGATCGTTGTGGACGATGACATCAACCCCGGAAATTGGGACGATATCGCCTGGGCGCTGGCCACCCGGATGGACCCCGGTCGTGATGTGATGATGCTGGAGAATACGCCGATGGACTATCTGGATTTCGCCTCCCCCGAGCCCGGCCTGGCCGGTAAGATGGGCATTGATGCCACCATCAAGATCGGGTCCGAGACCCATCGTGATTGGGGCGCGGTCATGCACATGGATCCCAAGGACGAGGCTTTTGCTTCAGATCTGCTGTCGCGGGTCCTGCCCGGCTTGCAAGCATGAGCGGCGCTACCCCCCGCGTGGTGCTGGGCGTGGCCGGTGCCTCCGGTGCGGCCCTTGCGCTCTCCGTGGCCCGTCAATTGCGCGACCTGGGCGCCGAAACCGATCTGGTCGCCAGCAATGCCGCCCGCCGCACCCTGGCTGAGGAATGCGGTCCCGAAGCCTTTGACCAGCTGGAGTCACTGTGCAGCCGCCATCATGACATCGCCAATGTAGGCGCCAGCATCGCCTCTGGCTCAGTCCCGTTGGCAGGCATGATCGTCGCGCCCTGCTCTATGCGCTCCCTGGCGGCCATTGCCCACGGGCTGGACGACAACCTCCTGACCCGCGCGGCCGGGGTGCAGCTGAAGGAGCGCCGCCCCCTGGTACTCTTGCCGCGGGAAGCCCCCCTGACTCTGGCGCATCTTCGGAACATGACCTCTGCGACGGAGCTGGGAGGCATTTTACTGCCACCCGTCCCGGCCTTCTACCTTAAGCCCGAAAGCGCTGAGGCCATTGTGGATCAGATCGCAGCCCGAGCGATCGACCTGTTGCGCATCGCCCCGCCGCTGGCCGACGCCTGGAGCGAATAAAGATCGGAGCATCTTCCCTCTTGCAGGATGGCGCTTTGCCGGCGATGGTCCCGCCCGTCCCTTCTTGGGGCAATCGAGATGTTCACTCGCGGGAGCCGAAGACATGAGCCACTATCCCTACCGCCTAACTGGCCCCATCGGCAGCGCTGCCACCATTGGCCTCATCGCGCTGCAAGTGGATGAGACGATTGAGCAGGATTTCCGCCGTCTTTTCCCGGCTCGCGATGTGGCAATCTATGTGAACCGGATCCCCTCGGGCGCCGCGCTGACCCCGGAGACCATCGCCCAGATGGGCCGCGACCTGCCCGCAGCGGCAGCCCTGCTGCCGCAGGCTGCGGACTATGACGCGGTTGCCTATGGCTGCACCTCGGGCACCACGCTGATCGGCATCGACCGGGTCCGCGAACTGGTCCAGAGTGCTGTGAACACCCGCCATGTGGCGCAGCCGCTGACAGCGACGTTGACCGCCTTTGCCGCACTTGATCTCAAATCGATCGGGCTGGTTTCCCCCTATATAGACACTGTTTCAGGCCCTATGCGGGAGACCTTTGAGGCCGCCGGCTACCGGGTTCTCGCCATGGTTTCTTTTGGCGAAGAGGTCGAGGCCAATGTGGCCCGCATTGACCCTGCCTCAATCCATGCCGCAGCGATGGAGGTTGGCTCCGATCCGGAAACTGACGCTGTTTTCCTCAGCTGTACCAACCTGCGCACGCTGGACATCATCGAGGATTTGGAAGCGCGCCTGGGCAAGCCAGTCATCAGCAGCAATCAGGCCTTGGCCTGGCATATGGCGCAGCTTGGGGATGCGCCGCTAGCGGAAGATGCGCCTGGGCAGTTGTTTTCCCGGCCACTACCAGCAAGCTGACTCACCTCTCGCTTTTTGCCGCCATATCGGCCTGGACCCTATCCAAGATCCAGTCGCGCACCTTTTCTGCCTCTGGTCCCAATGGGCTTTTGCGCGACCAAACCAGATAGAAGCCTCGACCGCTCTCCCAGACCCAATCCCGCTTCGCAGCTAAGAGGCCCTGGGTCACCAGCGGGTCGGTCACATGTTTCCAACCAAAGGCAAAGCCTTCGCCCGCCATGGCGGCCTGCAAAACCAAGGCATAGTCATTCAGCCGCAACCCACCCTCCAGTGGCAGCCCGGTCAGGCCAAAGTGCCCGAACCATTGCTGCCAGGTCGGCCGGTCTCGGATCGGCTCTTCTAGGTGGATCAGACGTTGCAAAGGCAGATCCGAGAGCGTGAAATCCGCCGACAACCCGGACACCAGGCGGGGCGCCGCAACCGGGTAAATCGCCTCTTGTGCAATCAGCTCTGCCTCACAACCTGGCCAATTTCCATCCCCGCGGCGCACCGCAAGGCTGATGTTCTCAGCATCGATATCCGGCTCTCGGTCACTGGATTGCAAGCGCAGGTCGATTCCGGGATGTGCTGCATGTAGGTCCGCCAAACGGGGCATCATCCAGTAATTGTTGAAAGCCGAAGAGGCATTCAGCGTCACATAATCCCGTCGCGCCAGTTGCTGCACCGAGCGGGCAGAGACCAGCAGTTGTTCCAACGCCCGAGCCACATCCGCAAAGAGCCGCTGCCCCGCAGCGGTAAGCACCACCTTCTTGTGGCTGCGCAGGAAGAGCTGCACCCCCAGCGAGAGCTCCAGCTGTTTGACCGATGCACTGACCGCAGGTTGCTGCACGTTCAGCTCTTCCGCCGCTCTGGTGAATGATCCCAGACGGGCCGCCGCTTCGAATACGATCAGATGGCGGGGTGAGGTGACGAGTTTCCACAGCTCTTGCATAAATTCAAATTATCCAAATGATCGCATTTTTCAAGCGTCACAGGGGGTGAAACCTGGGTGTAGACTTATGCAAACCCCAGACATCAAGAGGCCTGTTCATGCCCGAAGTTCAACAAGCGGAAGCCCCCAGCACCAAGAAATTGCCCAGCCATGCCAAGGTCGTCGTGATTGGCGGCGGCGTTGTTGGTTGTTCTATCCTGTTCCACCTGGCCAAATTCGGCTGGAAGGATGCGGTGCTACTGGAGCGGGACGAGCTGACATCAGGGTCTTCTTGGCACGCGGCAGGACAGATCCACACGATCAGCTCTGATCCAAATATCTCGCGCCTGCAGGGCTATACTATCGATCTTTACAAAGAGATCGAAGAAACCTCTGGCCATTCAGTCGGGCTACATATGACCGGCGGCTTCTACCTAGCCTCGAACAAGACCTGGTATGATTACCTGAAACGGGAACGCTCCAAGGCCCGCTACATGGGCCTGCATCAGGAGTTCATCTCTCCGCAGGAAGTGGCCGAACGGCATCCACTGATCGATCCAAAGCACTACTATGCGGCCCTCTGGGATGATCAGGATGGTGATTTGGACCCATCGGGCGCCACCTATGCCTTTGCCAAATCCGCGCGCGCTCATGGGGCACAGTACTTCACCCATACACCGGTCACGGCAACTCGCCAGCGTGCTGATGGCAGCTGGGACGTGACCACCCCCAGGGGCGTGATCAACGCCGAACACATCGTCAACTGCGGTGGGCTCTGGGCGCGGGAGGTTGGCCATATGCAGGGGCTGAACATCCCCGTGCAACCGATGGAGCATCACTATCTGCTGACCGAGGACATTCCCGAAATCGCCGCCAGCTCGACCCAACTGCCCTGCGGTATCGACTATGAGGCCAACATCTATTTCCGCCAGGAACGCAAAGGTCTCCTCCTGGGCACCTATGAGCAGCGCGGAACCCCCTGGAAGGTTGAAGGCACGCCTTGGGATTTTGGTCACGAGTTGCTGCAGCCCAATCTCGATCAGATCGCGGATCGGTTGGAATTTGCCTTTGAACGCATTCCAGCCCTGGCAGAGACAGGTATTCGTCAGGCCATCAACGGTCCCTTCACCTTTGGCCCCGATGGCAACCCGATGATAGGCCCGGTTCCGGGCATGAAGAACTACTGGTGCGCCGTGGGCGTCATGGCCGGCTTCTGTCAGGGGGGCGGCGTCGGCCTCACCATGGCAGAATGGATGATCGACGGCGAACCCTCAATCGACGTCTGGGCCATGGATGTAGCGCGCTTTGGCGATTGGGCCACCCCTGATTGGGGCACCGTCAAATCGACCGAGAACTACGAACGCCGCTTTGTCATGACCTTCCCCAATGAGACCTTGCCAAAGGGTCGCGTCCAAAAGACCACTGCACTTTATGATCGGTTGGTGGCCAAGGGTGCGCGTATGGGACAGGGCTTTGGCCTGGAAAATGCGCTCTGGTTTGCGGATAGTCCGGAAGACGCATGGGAAGATCCCACATTCGAACGCAACCGCTCCCATGACTATGTCGCGCGGGAGGTCAAAGCCGTGCGCGAAGCCGTGGGCGGCATTGAGATCGCGAATTTTGCCAAACATGAGTTCAAAGGCGCAGGCGCACGGGCCTATCTGGACCGGGTACTGGCTGGCTATGTGCCCAAGCCTGGCCGCCTCACACTGACGCCAATGCTCACCCCCAAAGGGAAACTATACGGGGATCTGACGGTTGCCTGCTTGGGCGAAGAGCATTTCATGCTCTTTGGATCTGGTGCGATGCAGGAAGCTCACCGACGCTGGTTCGAAAAAGATCTGCCAGCCGACGTGGCCTATCAAAATGTCTCTGATGATTGGCACGGTATTGCCCTGTCTGGTCCCAAGTCGCGCGACCTGCTGCAGCGGATCTCCCGCGATGACGTCTCAGCTGGGGCCTTTAAGTTCCGCGATCTGCGCCAAACTTTCGTTGGCGGCGTGCCAGTGCTCCTGAACCGGATCAGCTTCTCGGGTGAGCTGGGCTATGAGATCTATTGCAAACCGCAATATCTCTTGCGTCTTGCAGAAGCCATTGAAGAGGCAGGAGCTGACCTGGGCTACCGCTGGTATGGAGCCCGCGCGCTGATGTCGATGCGTCTGGAAAAGGGCTGGGGCGTTTGGACGCTCGATTTTCGCCCCGATTTCGACGCAGTGGAAAGCGGCATGGATGCCTTTATCAACTGGAACAAGGACTTCATCGGCAGGGAGGCTACGCTCAAAGCGCGCGATGCCGGTGCTACCCGAAAGTTGGTGGCCCTCACCATCGATGTTGCTGGTATCGACGTCTCTAACGACGAAGCCATCCTGAAAGAGGGCCAGGCGGTCGGTTACATCTCTTCTGGAGGCTATGCCCATCATATCCAGAAAAGCATGGCGATGGGCTATGTCTCGGCGGAACACAGCGCGCCAGGAACTGAACTGGAAGTGGAAATTCTGGGTGATTTCTACCCGGCGGAGGTTCAGGGCGCGCCCCTATATGACGCCGAAGGCAGCCGCATGCGCAGCTGACACCGGCATTAGTTGATTGCTCCGATACCTGTTCAGTCTCTGGGTGCCAGAGATGACATTTTCCAATTGGTATTCTGGTTGGCTAACCTGCGGCATTCAGACACCATTGTCAGCAACAGCAAGAAACAACCATAGGGCCAGGACCCATTAGTCCTGACCTTAGGGCACCGTGTGAAATTAGAACTCTGCCTTAGTTTCAAGCGGTAGGAGTTTTTTCGATAATTGAAAAATTGCTTGAAAAAATTGCATCATGTGTCTCTCTGCACGATCTAGCTTCAGGATCGTGCAGAGAGACACAGATGACTGAAACAAAAAAAGTTTACCCATCTCACCGGAAAGTCCCTGCCCGACCTACCGCAGTTTTCCACAAATGGCGATGAGATCATCCCTGCCAGAAAAAAGGGCACCACGGTGATCTATGCCAACCGGCGCGCGAGGCTGCACACCACAGTCCAAAGGGTTTGCAGAACAGCATGAGGCTCTTCTCGCTGCGGGGGCGACAACTGTCTTTGGTCTCTCAACACAGGGCAGCACCTACCAACAAGAGGCGGTGCGCAGGTTAGAACTGCCTTTGCCCTGTTGTCCGACCAGGATCATGCGCTCGCGGATGCGATCGGGCTGCCAAGATTTGAGGCTGGTGGAATGACCCTGCTGAAGAGGATCACGTTGTTGCTGGTTGCTGGTTGCTGGCCGGATAGAGCAGGTATTCTTCCCGGTCAAAGACCCGGCCGAAAATGCACTAGAGGTCCTGCGCTTTCTCACGCGCTGCCCCCCGTCAAAAAAACTGCCCGGACAGATGGTCCGGGCAGTTTTCTTTTCTTAAGATGCCGACCCTAGTTGTCTTGACCGGAGTTTAGGCTACCGGGGTCAAAGACATTGCCAAATCCGGAGTTGTTACCAGATGGCGCCTCCTCCGCTTCGGATGCCTCTTCCTCCTCGCCGGACAAAGCGCTTGGGGCAAAAACATTTCCGAAGCCTGAGTTATTGCCAGTTGGCTGCGACTGGTTTGGTTCAGCGGCATTGCCCTGTTCGGCTTCCTGCTGCTGCTGACGGCGCAGGTCGCGTTGGCGGCGCAGCTCGTTGATCCGCTCCTCGGTTTCCAGGCGCTTTTGCTCCTGCACATCGGCGATACATTGCTGCGGGCTGTAGACCGTTGCGGTTCCGACCACCACAACCGTGGCACAGGCCACAACCACCAGCGCAACAGCAGCCCAGTTGGAGCTGAGGAAGCCTGGCATGCGGATGCGACCGGAGGAAAGCTCTTCCACGGTTGCTTCTTTGCGCGCCTTTGCGACCAGTTCCTTGCGGCGCAGATTGGCCTCATTGGCGAGCGCTGCAAAGACCGTCAGCACCACGATGATAAAGGCCAGGGCCGAGATCGCGGGCGTGATACCGTAGCGCACCTTCTGCGCCAGCTCGATGGTCAGGGTTGGATATTCGCCAAAGGTGAAGGTGGTGGTGTTGTAGTTCTCAAAACTCGCCAGGAAGGCCAGCACCGCCGCAGAGGCAATGGCAGGCTTCATGAAGGGCAAGAGCACCTTGCGGAAGGCCTGCGCATGGGTTGCGCCCAGGTCCAGAGCCGCCTCTGTCAGCGCGATATCATAGCGCTGCAGACGCGCCACCAGCACCAGCATGCAGTAGCTGGCGATAAAGGTGGACTGACCAATGATGGTCAGGAACAGCCCGTTGGACAGGAAACTATCCGCCCCCAGGCCCAGCATCCGGTTGATCCGGTCCCAGAACACCAGGGTCGAGATGCCGAGAACCACCCCAGGGATGAGGATCGGCGCGATGATCACCGTGTAATAGGTGGCGCGCAGTTTGGGCCAGATCTGGGTCAGCATCAGCGCACCTGCCAGCCCCATGGAAACGGAGAGGATTACGGTGCCAAAGCCCACCAGGATCGAGTTCCAGATCCCGTTGAGGATCCGCTCATCGCTGAACAGGGCTCCGAACCATTCAAAGGTCAGGCATTCCCAGGGCGTCATCCGCGGGAAGCCCGGGGAGTTGAAGGCAGTGACCGACATGATCACCAGTGGCCCCAGGAGATAGGCGAAGAAGATCGCCAGGTAGAACCAGAGGCTCAGCCGCATGAAGGAGAAGTTCTTCATTTGCCGATATCTCCCATATTGACTTTGAACAGGCGCATGATGGCAAGCACCAGGAGGATACAGGTCACCAGCAGCACCACCGCATAGGCTGCCCCCTGTGGCCAGTCAGAGTTGTCGTTGAATTGCTGGTAGATCAGCTGGGTGAACCAGAGCGACGAGGGCCCGCCCAGGATCTGTGGTGCCGCCAGCGCGCCAGCCGAGAGCATGAAGACCATGGTGCAGCCAGAGCTGATCCCCGGCTTGGCATAGGGGATCACCACCCGGCGGTGGATCATCGGCCAGCTGGCTCCCATATCCCGCGCCGCTTCGATCTGATTGCGGTCCAGACTCTCGATCACATTGTAGATCGGGAAGATCATCAACAGGATATAGGCGTAACCCAGGCCTGCATAGAGCGCGATATCGTTGCGGATGAAGTCAAAGGGCGTGTCAAAGACACCGCTGCCCACCAGGAGCGTGTTCAGCACCCCGGTCTCACCAAAGATGATGCGCAGGGCAAAGGCACGTAGGATCTCGTTGATCCAATAGGGGATGATCAGCATCAGCGCAAAGATGCGAATGTGATTACCCTTACTCTGGGCCAGGTAATAGGCGATCGGATAGCACAGGATCAGGTTGAAGACGGTGACGCAGACCGCGGCCACCAGGGTGCGGAAGAAGACCTTGAGGTCCACCGCGTTAAAGGCCTGACCACCGCCCTCGGGGCCAAAGATCAGGTATTTGTAGTTCTCCAGCGTATAGACATCCTTTGGGCCGCCAACCTCTGGCGGTGGCAGGTTCGGCCGGAACGAAAAGTCGAGCATCGAGAGCTGTGGCAGGATGATGAGGCCAATGGTCCAGAACAGAACCAGGCCCAGCATCAAAGAGCCAATCCCGACACCGTTGCGCGTGAAGAATTCCTTCAGGAAACGGGGCATGTAACGGTCTCCCTATTCCGCTGCCAGCTCACCCGCAGGAACACAGACGGCATTGTTCGTCTCATATTCCAGGGTGATGTTCTGGCCGGTGTGATCCTCAAAGGACTGCCCCAGGTTGGGGATCGAGACCTTCAGCTCCTTGCCACCTTCACCTTCCATGAAGATGTTGAAAGCATTGCCCTCGAATTCCTCATGGTTGACCTTGGCGGTGACAAAATGATCACCGGAGGCGCCTTCAGGCGCCAGGGTAAAGGCTTCGGGCCGAATGAACATCATCGCATCCTCACCCTCTTTCATCCGGCCCTGATTGGCCGATGAGATCCGCGCCACCAGATCGCCTGAGCGATTGGTTTCGATCAGGGCCTCATTGCCCATGACGCGCTTGACCTTGCCGCGGAACACGTTGTTTTCGCCCACAAAGGAAGCGGCAAAGGCAGTCGAGGGATCGTTGTAGATGGTCTTGCCGTCGGCGATCTGGTCGATCACCCCGGCCTTCATCACTGCAATATTGTCCGACATGGTCAGGGCTTCGCCCTGGTCGTGGGTGATGTAGATAAAGGTGATGCCCACCCGCTGCTGGATCTCGCGCAGCTCGGTACGCATATGCTGGCGCAGCTTCAGGTCCAGCGCCGACAATGGCTCATCCAGCAGCAGCACATCGGGTTCGGCGCAGAGCGCACGCGCAATGGCCACCCGCTGGCGCTGACCGCCGGAGAGTTCGCTTGGCAGCTTGTCGCCCTGCCCCGGCAACGCGATCATATCCAAGAGCTCATCCGCCCGCTTGCGGCGCTCCTTGGCCGAGGCGCCCCTGATCTCCATCGAGAAGGTGATGTTTTCCCAGATCTTCATCAGCGGAAACAGCGCTAGGTTCTGGAAGATCAGCGCGGTCGGGCGTTTATTGGGCCCGATCCCCTTCATGTTGTTGCCCCCGATCAGCACGCGGCCGTCGCTGGGCTCCAGAAAGCCGGAGACCGCCCGAAGGATCGTGGTCTTGCCGCAGCCCGAGGGCCCCAGGAAGGAAAAGAAATCCCCTCCGTTTATGTTCACATTCGCGTCGCGCACGGCAACAAAGTCGCCAAAGCGGATCCACAGGTTCTCAAGATCTACGCCGACCCCTGCACTCATGTGGTCTCTCCTCAGTATGCAGCTTTCCTGTCCGCTGGGCAGGCCAGCGGCAGATCAGAGCTGCTCGGTCATTCAGGTTGAAATTTGCGCAAGCTGGCGCGGAACTGGCCCCCGCTACACAGGTACGGGAGCCAGCAGAAAGTCAGGCGCTGCTTTAGGCGCTCTTGAACTTGTTCACGAACTCGGTGCGGATTTCCGCATACCAGGGGGCTTCCGCAGGCCATGGGTTCAGATTGGCCAGCGAGCTGCCTGGATAGGCTTCCGCAAAGTTCTTCTTGTAGACATCGCCGGAATGGGTGTCTGCGCCCAGAACCGGCGAGTTGTAGCCATGGCTGTCGATCGCTTTGCCTGCGGGCTCCTGCTCGTAGGCGTAGTCGATGAAGGCATAGACCTGCTCTTCGTTCTGTGCGCCAACAGGCATGGACATACCGTCAACCCAGGCCATCGCCCCTTCGACCGGCGCCTGGTAATGCACCGGCTCACCAGCGGATTTCAGCGCCAGCGGTGGGCCATCCCAGGTCTGACCAACTACAACACCTTCGTTCAGCAGGCCGTTTTTCTGGGTATCCGCATCGTTCCAGATCAGTTTGATGCGGTTCTTGCGCGAGATACACCAATCGGTGATCTGGCCCCAGACCTCACGCATGGTGTCTTCGTCATCATAGGCGGCCCAGACAGAGCCTTCGTCCATTTCACCCGAGGCTTCCATATAGAGGCCGGCCCCCAGCATCATCGAGTGCGCCCGGCCCATGGTCTTGCCAGCATTTTCCTCCGACCAGACATCACCGTAAGAAGGTGCATCGCCCTCTGGCAGCCATTTATCGGTGCGATAGGCAATGCCTTCGGTGCCCCAGATATGTGGCAGCCAATGGACGCCACCATTGTCAAAGTTCCATGCATCGGTACCGATTTTCGCCATTGCCGGGTTCACCGCGCTGATATTGACCTTATTCATGTCAAAAGGCTTCAGCAGCTCCAGCGGTCCCCACTGCAGGGAACGGTTGTTGGTTGGCGAGACAATGTCAAAGCCCTGGCCCTTGGTGGCCTTCATCTTGTTGATGATTTCTTCGTTTGAGCCGATCCCGGTGTAGTTCACCTTGATACCGGTCTTGGCTTCAAAACCTGCGATAAACTCTGGTGGCAGATAGTCCGACCACATCAAAATATTAATTTCACCCGACGAAGCCAAAGCGCTTCTTGAATACAGCGGCGCCGCCAATGCCGCCGCGCCAGCGCTCTTCAAAAGGGTCCGGCGTGATACGCTCGTTTTGACAGTCATATAAGATTACTCCCTAGTGGATTTCACGTAAGTTTATTTTTGTTTTTGGTGTTTGGAAGATTGCGGGACTTTCTCCCGACCTACAGTGACAGTTTCAGAAATTGATAAGTCCAGAACATCTCCATCCAGCGGCACTATAGCTCCAGTTTTCGACAAACAGCTCCAGGGCACACCAATTCGAACAACCTAAAGCCGGTTTGTAACAACAGTTTGCGCGCCAAACCCCTCGCCGTCAACGCTAACACTCCTTCCATGACGCTGGGGCGACCAAGAAATCGGAAATTCATACTGCCGAACCGATGAGGGCCACCCCGCAGGCCATCAGAACCGCTGCGCCAAGGCGACGCATCCAATTACCTTCTTTCAGGAAAACAAACCCGATGAGAGCAGCAAAGATCACCGAAGTCTCCCTGAGGGCGGAAACAGCACCTAAGGGAGCGAAATTTTTGGCAAAAAGAACCAATCCATAGGCTGTCATTGAGACCAGGCCACCACTGATTCCGATGACCCATGTGCGCAGCGGTATCACCATGAGCTGCTGGCGCTTTTTCACCCCGATAAAACCCGCGACAAATGCGTGCAGAAAGGCCCCCCAGGCCCAGTAGCTTAGCGTATTGCCCGAAATTCGCACCCCAAGACCATCAACAAGAGAGTAAAGCGAGATACAAAATCCGGTTCCCAAAGCATAAAACAAAGCGGTCCTGCCAACGCCCGACTTCAGCGCTTTCCAACTGCTCAACTGGATCCCCAAGGCGATCAACCCGATTCCCCCCCACGCCTGCAGTGGAAGGACTTCGCCCGCGAAAATCATCGCCCAAAGAGCCACCAAAGCGGGCACAATGCCACGGGCAATCGGGTAGACCACGCTGAGGTCCCCATGCTTATAGGCCTGCCCCAGCATATAGAAGTACCCAAAGTGGATCACGGTAGAGAGCAAAACATAAAAGAGACTCTCCATTTCCGGCAGGGGCAGAACCGCAACCATCACGCCCCCGGGGATGACATGCCCCAAGGCGACTAGCCCAAGGGTGGTTGTCCTGTCAGCAGCAGTTTTTACAATCGCATTCCAAACCGCATGCAGCATTGCCGCAGAGAGGATTATGGCAACAACAAATGGTGTCATCGTCGTCTATCACTTAGTTTCTGAGGGGAGTGGAACACCCTGCCGGGTTGATCGAACCGGTCAGTTTTCTGACGATCCCGCCTGCATATCTTCAATCAGGCGGGTCTCTAGCAATTGGCCATTCTTATAGAGAACGGGATAAGAGACCGCTGCGATATGACTGTTGAACTCTCGCAGAGCCCGTAGCGTTTCAAGATGGATATCCGAGGTGTCAAAACTCAGCCGTTCACCATTCTGCAATCGCTTCAGGTGTCGCTTACGACTGTCGCGCTCCATCCTTTTCAACTCTGTCTTTTCAGAGTTCAGGAGCCTCGCACTTTCCAGATCGTCCGAGATCAGAACATTCGATGCGAGTCGCAGATTGGCCATGATCGATTCATGCATATGCTGGATCTCGGCCCATCCCTCCTTGGAGAACTGCAGGTTCTTTTTATTCAAATCACCGGCCAGAACTGCCAGTCGCCGGGATGCCACATCCCCAGCGGTTTCCAGGCGGATAGCGTATTCGACCATGTCACGTGCAGCTTTCAGATCTGCCTTGGAGGCCTCTTCGTCCGGCATATCAGCCACATAGGAGCGAATTCCCGAAAGGCAGGCATTCACTTCAGCATCCAGCTTTTGAACTGCCTTGATCTGATCAGACTCGCCATTGCGGTAGAGTTCGGGGAGTGGACGAAACATGGTCTCCACAAGATCAGACATCCGCAACAGTTCACGTTTCAGATTTGCCAGCACCTGTGCGGGAGGCCCATAGACACCAGGCTCCAGTGCGCTCACGGGTCGGCCGGGTACGATCTCGTCCTTGTCTTGCACGGCTGCCGGCATCAATTGCCCCATCAGCGGCTCGATCTTGCGACACAATGGCAAAGCCAGGAGCAAGAGTGATCCGTTGAAGAACAGATGAGCATAGACCAGATCTTGCCCCGCTTCGGCCCCGCTCAGCAGTCCGCCCGCCAGCGGAGAATTCACCGCGAACAAACAAATGACGGCCCAGCTGCCGCGCAGGCCAAGATTGGCAAAGGGGATTTTTCGCGCCTCTTGCGTCATTCCACGACTCAACCAGACAGGAATGAAACCAGAGCCAAAATTTGCGCCAAGCACCAGCGATAGACCCGCCTCAAAGGGGATTGCGCCGATTTGCACCAGGGTGACACACATCAAGATCGCTGCAACTGAGGAATGCATGACAAAAGCCAGCGCCCCACCGACCAGAAAGGCAGTCAAATAATCCCGCGCCAAATAGCCCGCAACGGCAGGCAAGAAGGCGCTGTCTCGGATTGGGTCCATCGCCTCGCGCAGAAATCGCAACGAAATCAGAATAAAGGCAACACCCATGAGGATTCGGCCTGCTTGGCGAGTCTTTTTGCCTTCGGTTTTTACAAACAGGTAGCCACCGATCGCTAGCAAGGCCGGCACAAGCCAATCCAGATTGAAGGACAGGATCTGAATAATCAGGGCTGAGCCAAGATCCCCCCCCAGAACAATTGCCAAGCCTGCCGGGAAACCCAGGAAACCACCCGCAGCAAAACCGGTCACCAGAAGCGCAACAGCAGCAGAACTCTGCAGGACAAGCGCAAGGCCCAAGCCTACCCCGCTGGCCTGGATCTGACTATCAGCTCCAGTCAACAGGCGTTGAAACGATGCGCCATAGCTACGCTCGATGCCGGTCCGCACCATACGAACGGCAAAAAGCAGGAACATAGTGGCCCCAGCCAGACTGATCAGAAAGGTCAAAATAGCCATTCTAGAGTTCCCTTCCCTGCGCTTCGGCGGCGCAACACAGTGATTTGACCATCAGTCCAAATCCTTTTCATCGGCGGCAACTTCAACCGAAATCCCCCAATCGAGCAACGATCTGGAGAGTTTCTTACCCGGCTGCTGATCACTGATCAGCAAGCTGATGAGTTGCGGATCAGGCCCCCTGTGCGGCGCGATTTCTCCGAATTTGGGATGCGTGGTCACAACAATGACCTTCTCCGCAAACTCCCCAATCCTTGCCGCCAGTTGTGCCTCACTGGCGCTTTGGTACAGGATTCCCTGCTTGGCACTTACCGCATCCGCTGAAATCACGACCACATCAAAGGCAAAGCGACCCGCCTGCTGTTCTGCGACCGGGCCAAAGGTCCCTCGCTCATTGCTCTGCATTTCTCCGCCCAAGAGGTGCAGACTATTTCCGTTGTGATTGGCAAGAACCTGAGCCACCCCAATGGAATTGGTCACAACCGTTAGATTGTGCCTTAGACGCAGAGCTTCGGCGACATAGGATGTGGTCGAACCCACATCCAGAAACACCGTCGCGCCATCGGGAATGTGATGCATAGCCTGCTGTGCAATCCTGGCCTTCTCTCGCCTATTCTCACCCATGCGGCGAAAAAAACTTGGCCCCGCCTGATTTCCAATCAGATAGGCGCCACCGTGCACACGCTCGACCACACCAGCCTTCGCCAGTGCTTTTATCGTGCGCCGAACGGTTTCCTCAGAAACATCAAGCACCTTTGCCAGCTCCGCGCTCCGCCCGGAACCGCCCAGGCGACGCAGCGCTTCCAGAAGCTCCACCTCTCTGTGAGACATCGAATTTGCTGTCATTCGGTCAAAATTCCACATTCACCCAAAGGAACAGAACCCGTTTTGACACGATTTTCAGGAGAAACGCAAGAAGTAACCCACAAGAACCCAAATTTTCGGTCAAACACACCCAATCTCTCGATCAACCCTCTTCCCAAATCCGCTTTGCCGGATTATCTGGCGCCAAGACGTTAGGAGAAGCGCAATGAACAAAGGCTCAACGCTCGACCAGGGACAGTCGCAACGCAATGTGCTGTTCATCCTCATTGATCAGCTGCGCGCTGATTGCCTAAACGGCGCTCTTGCGGCGCATGTACACCTACCTCATTTGCGCGCTCTGATGGGCGAAGCGGTAAGTTTTGAGCGGAATTTCACGGTGGTTAACCCCTGCGGCCCTTCCCGTGCCTCGCTTCTGACCGGGCAATATGCCATGAACCATCGCTCTGTGCGCAATGGCGCTCCGCTGCGCCACGACATTCCGACCCTCCCCTCAGAGATGCGCAAGGCCGGGTATCAACCCATGCTTTTTGGCTATACCGACACCAGCCAGGACCCGCGCATCCACCACCCTAACGACCCTGCAATTAGCACCTATGAGCACCACATGTCCGGCTTTCAGGAGATGTTGGAAATGAGGCTGGAGATGTCATATCCATGGAGAGGGTATCTGCGCAGCAAGGGCTATCAGTTTGACGATTATTGGGATCTGCACAAACCCACAGCACCCAAGGGTGGCACCCCGCGGCTGAACGACCCCGCGCCCTATCGTGCAGAAGACAGTGACACGGCATTCTTGACCAACCGTTTTCTGGAGACACTCTCTGGCTACCAGGATCAGAGCTGGTTTGCACACCTGACCTATATCAGGCCGCATCCTCCGCTGGTGGCCCCTGCCCCCTATAACGACATGTATGACCCGGCCGATTTGCCACTGCCAACCCGTCGAGACAGTGAAGAAGCGGAATGGCAACTACATCCGTTTTTTGAACCGGCGACACAGGCCTCCACAGCTGCTTCAGCCATTCTGGGTTTTCCCGACCTGGAGCCCAATGATGAGAACATTCAGACCCTGCGCGCGGTCTACATGGGCCTCGCCACCGAGGTGGACGCTCATATTGGCAGGATTCTAGCCTTCCTGAAGGAAACAGGGCAGGACGAGAACACCCTGCTGGTGATCAGCGCAGATCACGGCGAAATGCTAGGGGACCGGCACAGTTGGGGTAAAATGTCGGTTTATGAAGCGGCCTATAAGACCCCCTTGATCATCCGCATGCCCGGCAATCAGGACAATGCTGGCTCTAAGGTTCAGGCCATCACGGAATCCATCGATCTCACACCTACAATTCTGGACTGGGTTGGGCAGGAAATTCCCAATTCGATGGACGGAGCCTCTCTGCTTCCTCTTCTTCGCGGGGAAGAGCCCGAAGATTGGCGACAATACTCCTATTCGGAGCTGGATTTCGGCGAACCCGAAAGCCCCTCCATCTGGCAACGCCACCTCGGAATAGGACTGGCCCAAACCAATCTGGCCATCCTGCGAGATGATCGTTTCACTCTGGTCGAGTTCGCAGCCGACCTCCCACCTCTCCTCTTTGATCATCACGGCAAGGGCGAGATGGAAGATGTCGCACAACAGCTGGAGTTCCAGGCGGAGCTCAACCGCCTGACGCGACAGATGCTCCGACACCGGATGCGAAACATGGATCAGACCCTATCCCTGGACAGTATCACTCTGGGCGGCCCAAAACGACAGCAGCGCCAAAGATCAGGGTCCAGCAACAAAGCTTGAGCAGGCAGTCGTCGGAACTGTTGACCTTTCGGCCGCCTTTCGGGCAGAACCCCTTCAGATTTTAGCGGTAACATTGCAATTTCTGAGGGGGAGAAAACCATGACAGATCTGCAGGCAAACGCCAGGACCTTATTTGAGGCAGCAGTAAAGCGGGCCGATCCAGCCCTGGCCCTGCGCGCACATCTGGTGCGCTCCCCACTCCCGAAAGCAGAAGGTGAGGGTAAGACCTTTATCCTGGCACTGGGTAAAGCGGCAGTTCCCCTGATGGAAGAGGCAATGCGCCATGTCGAAGTCGCGCATGCAGCATTGGTCGTGACCAACCCTGAGAACCATCGTCCCATAGCAGGCGCTGAGGTTTTGGCCGGTTCGCACCCCGTCCCGGATCAGGCAAGCGCTGCGGCAGGCTGCAAGGTTATTGAGTTCCTCGCCCCAGCCAAAGCAGAAGATCGCGTTATTGCACTGATCTCTGGCGGGGGTTCTGCCCTGATGGTTGCCCCTTCAGCTGGGCTTTCGCTCGAAGACAAGGCAGCGGTCAACCAGGCACTTCTGGCCTCCGGCATGGAGATCAACGAAATGAACCTGATCCGCCAACAGCTGTCAGAGCTAAAAGGCGGCGGTCTCCTGCGCCACGCGGCACCTGCCACGGTTCATGCCTATATCTTATCGGATGTCATCGGCGACGATCTCCGCGCTATCGCCTCTGGCCCCACTGTCGCCCCTTTGGGGAGCAGAGAGGAGGCCAAATCACTTCTGCAGGCCTCCGCCTCCTGGGAGGACCTCCCGGAAGCGATCAAGCTGCACCTCTCGCAGCCAGAGACGGCCAGCAGCGCGCCACCCGAGCCGGACAACCATCTCATCGGGTCCAACCGCCACAGTCTGTCAGCTATATTCGAGGCCGCTCAGGATCAGGGATGGCAAGCTACAATTGTTAGCGACCACCTCACCGGCGATGTGGAAGATGCGGCAGATGAAATACTGACTGCAGCCAAAACACTCAACGCCCCTTCGGGTAGCGTCAAGCAGGCGCTCATCTTTGGCGGCGAAACAACGGTACGCCTTCGCGGTGATGGTCGGGGGGGACGCAATCAGGAACTCGCGCTGCGCGTGGCAAAACGCGGCAGTGAAGAGCTGGAGGGCAACTGGCTCTTCCTGTCTGGTGGCACCGATGGACGGGATGGCCCCACTGATGCAGCCGGCGGCATTGTCACCGCAAGGACCTGGAACGCGATCAAACAGGCGGAGAAAGATCCAGAGACCCTGTTAAACAACAATGACAGCTACGAGGCGCTGAAGGCTGCGGATGCGCTGCTGATGACCGGAGGCACCGGCACAAATGTAGCTGATGTCCAGATCTTTCTACGCGTGCCTGACGGAACCGCTGACTAGATTGCCCAGCAGGATGCTAGCCATCCCGACCGTGACTCAGCTGTCTTCTATGCGGTCCAGATCATTGAGCAGATCCAAGAGCGCTTCATAGCGCTCTTCACCCATCTTCTCGCGGGTGCGGGCAGCCAGGGCCAAACTGGCTTCGATATTGTCGCTAATGACATTCTCACCCGCTGGAGTGATCCTGATGATCTGTCGGCGGCGGTCTACGGTATCACGCTCCCGGTTGATCAATCCCTTCTCGTCCAGTTTTTGCAGGATCCGCGTCAAGCTAGGCAGCAAGAGGCAGGCCTGCTCGGCGATTTGCGTCGGATCGATACCCCCGCTTTCCTGAACTACCCTGAGCACGCGCCATTGTTGCTCTGTCAGATTCGACGCGCTCAGGAGGTTTCGAATCGGCCCCATGACCCGCTCACGTGCACGTAGCAGGGCAATAGGAAGAGAACGGTTGGTGGAAGGCAAAGCTCTTGTCATGTGTAACTATCACCTGAATCTCCTCGTAAAGGCAATTGGCAACGTCGTTTTTCCAAAACTGCACGCGACGGTTTGACAAGCTCCACTCATTTTTGTAAACATGTTAAGTAATTTGGAGACTGATGGACATGCCCCATTTCACCGTGGATTACTCAGCCAACCTGGAAGGCGAAGTAGATATCGCCGACCTATGCGATTGCTTGCGGCAAGCCGCGATCCAGACCGGCGCTTTTCCCATGGCAGGTATCCGGGTGCGGGCCTTTGCAGCGACCCATGTTTCCATCGCCGATGGCAACCCCAAGCACGGATACATCGACATCTCCGTCCGGCTGCGCGCGGGCCGGGACCTGGAAACCCGCAAGGCCGCTACAAAGGCAGTATTCGAAGCAGCCCAGTCCTTTCTCGCCCCGCTTATGGCGCGCCGTTCCCTCGCGCTCTCGCTTGAGATGCGCAACATCGACCCCGAACTCTCCCCCAAATGCGGAACCATCCGCGCGCACCTGGAGGATCACTAAATGACCGAACTCAGCACGCATCTTGAAAAGCTCGACGGCTATCTCGCGCGGTTCCGCGAAAACGGCATATCTAACCTGATCAATGGTGAAGACTGCCCGGCCCTTTCCGGCGAGACCTTCACTTCGATCTCCCCGATCGATGAAAGCGTGGTCTGCACTGTTGCCCGCAGCTCTGCCGCGGATGTGGATGCTGCTGCCGAGGCGGCCAAAGCTGCCTTCCCGGCCTGGCGCGACCTGCCCGCGCTTGAGCGCAAGAAGATCCTGATCGGAATTGCCGAAGGCATCGAGGCCCGGGCGGAGGAAATCGCCCTGTGCGAATGCCATGATACGGGCCAGGCCTTCCGCTTCATGTCCAAGGCAGCGCTGCGCGGGGCGGAGAATTTCCGCTATTTTGCCGATCAGGTGACATCAGCCCGCGATGGCAAAAACCTTCAGTCCCCCACATTGATGAATGTCACCACCCGGGTACCGATTGGCCCGGTGGGGGTGATCACCCCCTGGAACACGCCCTTCATGCTGTCAACTTGGAAGATCGCACCGGCACTAGCCGCGGGCTGCACCGTTGTCCATAAACCGGCGGAGTTTTCACCTGTGACCGCGCGCATTTTGGCTGAGATCGCCCATGAGGCTGGTCTCCCCCCAGGCGTCTGGAACCTGGTCAATGGATTTGGCGAAGACGCCGGCAAGCGCTTGACCGAACACCCGGCGATCAAAGCCATCGCTTTTGTCGGCGAAAGCCGCACCGGATCTCTGATCACCAAACAGGGGGCCGATACCCTGAAGCGCATGCATCTGGAACTGGGCGGCAAGAACCCGGTGGTTGTCTTTGAGGATGCGGATCTGGAGCGCGCCTTGGATGCGGTGATCTTCATGATCTACTCGATCAACGGCGAGCGCTGCACCTCATCCTCGCGCCTGTTGATCCAGGACAGCATCAAGGAAGAATTCGAGGCCAGGCTCATCGAGCGGGTCAACAGGATCCAAGTTGGCCACCCCCTGGACCCCCAGACCGAAGTCGGCCCGATGATCGCCAAGGAGCATTTCGACAAGGTGACTTCCTACTTCGGCATCGCCGAAGAAGACGGCGCGACCATCGCTGCTGGCGGCGCGCGCGAGGGGGACAAAGGGTTCTTTGTAAAACCCACGCTCTTTACCAATGCGAGCAACAAGATGCGCATCGCCCAGGAAGAGATCTTTGGCCCTGTCCTGACCTCGATCCCGTTCTCAACCGAAGAAGAGGCGCTGGAAATGGCCAATGATACCCAATACGGGCTCTCAGGCTATGTCTGGACCAATGACCTGACCCGCGCCCTGCGCTTCACCAATCATCTCGAGGCCGGGATGATCTGGGTGAATTCGGAAAACGTCCGTCACCTGCCCACCCCCTTTGGCGGGGTCAAATCCTCTGGCATCGGCCGCGATGGCGGCGACTGGAGTTTTGAGTTCTACATGGAGCAGAAGCACATCGGCTTTGCCAGAGGTCAGCACAGGATCCCCCGGCTGGGCGCCTGACGGATACCCCTATTCAGGAAACGCGCGCCAATCCTTGAGGGAGGAGACCCGCAATGGGAGAAATCGTTCTCGCCGCCAAATGCACCCACGTGCCTACCATGCTGATGTCCGAACAGGACGGCCCGGTCAAAGGCAAGCGTCAGCCTGCCATTGACGGGCATTACGAAATCGCCCGCCGCGCCAAGGCACTCGGGGCCGACACCGTGGTGATCTGCGATACCCATTGGGTGATCAATGCCGGTTTTCACATCAATGCCAACAAGCGTTTCAAGGGGCTTTTCACCTCAAATGAGTTCCCACAGTTCATCCAGGACATGCCCTATGAATACCAGGGCAACCCGGAACTGGGTGATGCCATTGCAAGGATTGCCAGCGACAAGGGCGCCTATACGCTGGCGCATCACCTCGACAGTCTCGAACTAGAGTATGGCACCCTAGTGCCGATGCGTTTCATGAGCCGCGAACACGACATGAAGGTGGTCTCTATCGCGGCCTGGGCCACGGTTCATGGTCACGACGAAAGCCGCCTAGTGGGCGAAGCCATTCGCGAAGCAGTCGAGGCCTCCGACAGCAAGGTGCTCCTGGTTGCCTCAGGATCTCTCAGCCACAAGATCTGGCCCAACAAAGACTACGCCGCCAACAATGGCACTTTCACCATCAGCTCAGAATTCAACCGCCAGGTTGATCTGCATGTGCTGGAGATGTGGAAACGCGGCGACCATGCCACTTTCCTCAAGATGCTAGGGGACTACGCCAATTTCTGCTGCGGCGAGGGCTCTATGCATGACACGGCGATGCTCTATGGTGCCCTAGGCTGGGATAGCTATGATGCGCCCTGCGAGGTGGTCACTGAATATTTCCCCTCGTCCGGCACCGGCCAGACCAACGTGATCTTTCCGGTTCAATAGCCCCAAATGCCCACCCCGGTTCCGTCCAAAAGGAGACCTTAGATGCCCGTCCCCGCTCCGAACCTCTATCCGCCTTTCAACATCGTGCGGCTCTCGCATGTGGAGTACCGCGTCAAGGATCTGGCGGCTTCGCGCAAGTTCTACGTCGAAATCCTGGGCCTGCAGGTGACCGAAGAGGACGAGAACCGCGTCTATCTGCGCGCCATGGAAGAACGCGGCCACCACTGCATCGTGCTGGTGCAGGCAGAAAAGGCGGACGTCGGGGTTCTGGGTTTTAAACTCTATGATGAGCCGGATCTGGACAACGCGGCGGAGTTCTTTGCCGCCAAGGGCCTGCCTATCGAGTGGGTGGAGCGCCCCCATATGGGCAAGACCCTGCGTACCCGCGATCCCTGGGGCATCCCGCTGGAGTTCTACGTCAAGATGGAGCGATTGGAGCCAATTCACCAGCAATATAGGCTCTATAATGGGGTAAAACCGCTGCGCATCGACCATTTCAACATGTTTTCAGCGGATGTGGATGCCTCGATCGCCTTTTACAATGAGATCGGTTTCCGGGTCACCGAATACACAGAGGATGACGAAAGCGGCAGGGTCTGGGCCGCCTGGATGCACCGCAAAGGTGGCGTGCATGATGTGGCCTTTACCAATGGTTTGGGACCGCGCCTGCATCACACCGCGTTCTGGGTGCCAACCCCGCTCAATATCATTGACCTATTGGATCTGATGTCGACCACAGGCTATGTCGCCAATATCGAGCGCGGCCCCGGGCGTCATGGCATCTCCAATGCCTTCTTCCTCTATGTGCTGGACCCCGATGGCCACCGGATCGAGATATACTGCTCCGACTATCAGACCGTGGATCCGGACCTGGAAGCGATAAAATGGTCCCTCAAAGATCCGCAACGCCAGACCCTCTGGGGTGAACCCGCGCCGCGCAGCTGGTTTGAGCATGGGTCTGTCTTTGAAGACACCGAGCCGCAGGAAAGCGCGCTCAAGGCGCAGCCGATCATTGCACCGTAATACAGCAATAGGACAGCCCTCGACCCTGGGTGGGGGTAAAGCCCCCTCCCGTGGGGAGGGTCGGGGGCTGTCCGGGCCAATGCCCGAACACTGGAGTTTTTAAGATGAAATGGGATGAATTCTCGGACTGGGGCCGCCGCGTTGCTGATTGGACCCGAGAGTATCACCAAACCGTTGGTGAACGCCCGGTGCGGGCCAGAACTGAACCCGGAGAGGTTCTGAATGCCCTGCCTGCGGCCCCGCCGGAAGTCGGCGATGGGATGGAGGCAATTTTCAAGGATTTCGAAGAGATCGTGATGCCGGGGATCACCCATTGGCAACACCCGCGCTTCTTTGCCTATTTCAACTCCAATGCCTCCGCCCCCTCGGTGCTGGCAGAGTTCCTTGCCTCGGCAATCGCCCCGCAATGCATGCTGTGGCAAACCTCACCGGCGGCGACCGAAATGGAAACCCGGATGATGGACTGGCTGCGCCAGGCGCTGGACCTCCCGGATCAGTTCCAGGGCGTCATCCAGGATAGCGCCTCCTCCGCCACCCTCGCCGCCGTGCTGACCATGCGGGAGAAAGCATTGAGCTGGCAAGGCAACCAACAGGGGCTGTTCGGGCAGAAGACGCTGCGGATTTATTGCTCATCCGAGGTCCACACCTCGATCGACCGCGCCATCTGGGTTGCTGGCATCGGCCAGCAGAACCTTGTGCGGGTGCCGATCAAGGGGGATTGGCGCGGCATGGACCCGGAGGTCCTAAGGTCTGCGATAGAAGCTGACATCGCAGCTGGCCACCAACCAGCAGGTATCATCCTTTGCGTTGGCGGCACCGGCACCGGCGCCACCGACCCGGTGGATCAAGTGCTGGATGTGGCCGAAGAATACGGCCTTTACACCCATGTGGACGCGGCCTGGGCCGGCTCTGCGATGATCTGCCCCGAGTACCGCCACTATTGGCCCGGGGTGGAGCGGGCGGACAGCATTGTCTTCAATCCGCACAAATGGCTGGGAGTGCAATTCGACTGCTCGGCCCATTTCCTGAAAAACCCCGATGATCTGGTACAGACCCTTGCGATCAGCCCGGAGTACCTGAAGACCCATGGCAAGGACGGGATCATCAATTATTCCGAATGGTCAGTGCCACTGGGCCGCCGGTTCCGGGCGCTGAAGATCTGGTTCCTGATCCGCACCTACGGGCTTGAAGGATTGCGTCAGCGGCTCCGCAACCATGTGAATTGGTCATGCCAGCTGCACAAAAAGCTCAATTTAGAGCCTGATTTCGAGATCGTTACCCCGCCGATGTATTCGCTTTGGACCTTCCGTTTTGCACCTGAGGGTGTGGCGGATCTGGACGATCTTAACCTGCGGCTGGTCAATGCCATCAATGACGATGGCCGCATCTATCTGACCCAGACACGGGTAGACGGCGACCTGGTGATCCGCTTCCAGGCGGGTCAGTTCGAAACCACCGAGGCAGATGTGATGATGGCTTTTGACGTCATCACCGAAATCGCGAGGAGCCTGCCATGATACGCTTTGCCACCTATTCCGCCGAGGGTGAGACCTTCTACGGCGCCGTAGCTGATGCAGGCATGATCGCGCTTTCACCCGAGTTTCCTCAATGGCCAACCATGCGTGATGTCATCGCCGCGGACGGCCTGCCCGCGCTGGCAGAGACCGCAAAGGACAAGCCGGTCACCCATACTGACTTCACTTACGAAATCCCGGTGCCCAATCCGGAAAAGATTATCTGCGTCGGGGTGAACTTCCCCGACCGCAATGCAGAATACAAAGACGGTTCGGCCCAGCCCAAGCATATGTCCCTGTTCCCCCGCTTCCCGCGCAGCTTCACCGGGGCAGGACGGCCCCTGATCCGCCCGCCGGAAAACCACACTTTGGACTATGAAGGCGAAGTCGCTGTAGTGATCGGTAAAGCAGGCCGCCGGATCAAACCGGAAGAAGCCTATGACCATATTTCGGCTCTAACACTGGCGAATGAGGGCACCATCCGCGACTGGGTCCGTCATGCCAAGTTCAACGTGACACAGGGCAAGAACTGGGACAATTCTGGCTCGATCGGCCCTTGGCTGGTTCCTTTCACCGATGCCACGCAGCTGGATGAGGCCCGCATCCTCACCCGCGTCAATGGCGAGGTGCGGCAGGATGATGTGCTATCACGGATGATGTTCGGGGTCCGCGAGGAGATCGCTTATATCTCCACCTTCACCACCTTGCAGCCGGGCGATGTGATCATCACCGGCACACCCACCGGTGCGGGCGCACGCTTTGATCCGCCCAAGTATCTGATCCCCGGTGACATCGTGGAGGTCGAGGTCGAAGGTATCGGAACCCTGCGCAATACCATTGCTGATGAGGTTCTGGAGGGCGACACATGACCCCGGACCAGCACCACACCGCCGCCGAAATGCTGCTGCAGGCTGAACAGACAGGCGAGCAATGCGGGCTGCTGTCGCTCAACTACCCAGGCATGACGCTGGACGATGCCTATGCAGTGCAGAAGGCTCTAATGAGGCAAAAGCTAGCCTCAGGCCGCAAAAAGATCGGTTGGAAGATTGGTCTGACCAGCCGCGCCATGCAGCAGGCTTTGAACATCACCACCCCGGATAGCGGCGTTCTGCTGGATGACATGGCATTTGAAAACGGCAGTACTATCCCAGCGGGACGCTTCATCCAGCCGAGGATCGAGGCAGAGATCGCCTTTGTGATGAAATCTCCTCTCGCAGGGGCCGATTGCACCCGAGAGGAGGTGCTGGCCGCAACGGATTACGTCACCCCCTCGCTGGAGATCCTCGACACCCGTATCCTTCGCGCGGACCCGGACACCGGGCAAGCCCGCATCATCACCGATACCATCAGCGACAATGCCGCCAATGCCGGTGTGGTACTGGGCAATGAACGCCATGCGGTTGACACCCATGACCTGCGCTGGACCGGCGCTATTGTCAGCCGGAACGGCGTGGTCGAAGAGACCGGACTAGGGGCAGGTGTGCTCAACGATCCGCTGTCTTCAGTGCTCTGGCTTGCGCGCCGCATGGCGGAATATGGACAAGAGATCGAAGCCGGGGATATCGTCCTCTCAGGGTCGTTCATCCGCCCCATCGAGTGCCCCTCTGGCAGTCAGATTCAGGCCGATTTCGGCGCCTTCGGATCCGTTGCCATCTCATTTGAATAGGAAGTTTTCTGATGCCTGCCCCCAAGAACACATTCAAACAGGCCCTTGCCAAGGGTGACCGCCAGATCGGCTGCTGGCTCAGCTCCGGCGAGGCAGTGATTGCCGAGATCATGGGCTCCTGCGGTTTTGACTGGCTGGTGATTGATGGCGAACACGGGCCTAATGACATCCGCTCAATCCGTGATCAGCTAATGGCGCTGGAGGCCTCGCCTAGCCACCCGGTGGTGCGCCTGCCGATTGGCGAGACCTGGATGGTGAAACAGGTGCTGGACGTGGGAGCCCAGAACATTCTGATTCCAATGGTTGAGACTACAGAACAGGCCCGCGAGATGGTACGCGCCTGTCAGTATCCGCCCCATGGCACCCGTGGCGTCGGCGCGACCGCAGCCCGGGCAACCATGTTTGGCAAAACCACGGAATACATTCAAACCGCTGATCAGGAGATTTGTCTACTCTTGCAGGTAGAGAACCGTGCAGGCATTGAAAACCTGGATGAGATCCTCGCGGTTGAAGGTGTCGACGGCGTCTTTATTGGCCCGGCAGATCTGTCAACGGATATGGGACACCAGGGCAACTCCGCCCATCCGGAGGTCCGTGCGGTCACCGCTGACGCCCTGGCTAGGATCAAGGCAGCGGGTAAATCTCCGGGCATTCTTGGTGTCGCTGAAGAAGCCACCCAGGCCTATTTCGATATGGGCGCCGAGTTTCTGGCCGTTGGCATCGACATGGTCTTGCTCGCCCAGAATGCGCGCAGCCTTGCGGAGAACTGGAAGTCAAAGTAATCCTCTTTTGCGGGATGTGCATACTACGTATTTCCCTGCAATTGACCCGGCAAAGACACCGCCGTTAGCCTGAAGGCGCAGAATGAGACTGCGCCAGCCATGATGCGGCGCGCCCTCGGGGAGGAAAAACATGAAACGTGCAATACTCGCAGGAATGGTCTCGGCGCTGGCCCTGGCCTCGGCCGCCGCAGCCGATATCAAGATCGCTCATATTTACGGCAAAACCGGCCCGTTTGAGGCCTATGCCAAGCAAAGCCACGACGGGCTGATGCTGGGGCTGGAATATGCCACTGGCGGGACTATGGAGATCAATGGCGAGAAGATCGTCGTGATCGAAAAAGACACCCAGCTAAAGCCCGAGAACGGCAAGGCACTGCTGGAAGAGGCCTATGGCGATGATGAGGTTGATCTGGCGATCGGTCCGGTCAGCTCGGGCGTCGCGCTGGCGATGCTGCCAGTGGCGGAAGAATACGAGAAGATCCTGATTGTGGAGCCCGCGGTTGCCGACAGCATCACCGGTTCCAACTGGAACCGCTATGTCTTCCGCACCTCGCGCAACTCCTCGCAGGATGCGATCTCCAGCGCCATTGCCCTGGCAGGCGAAGATGTAAAAATCGCCACCCTTGCGCAGGACTATGCCTTTGGCCGCGACGGTATTGCCGCTTTCCGCGAAGCCTTGGAGGCCAAGGGGATCGAGCTGGTGCATGAGGAATATGCCCCAACCGACACCACTGACTTTACGGCAGCGGGCGAACGCATCTTCAACGCGATGAAGGATCTCGGCGGCACCAAGAAACTGTTTGTGATCTGGGCCGGTGGCGGTAACCCACTGGGTAAAATCAATGCCATGGATCCAGGCCGTCATGGCATCGAGTTTGCGGGTGTTGGCAATATCCTGGCCGCGCTCAAAGGTTTCAAAGACTATGAGGGCATGGAAGGCGGCACCTATTACTACTACGAGCTGCCCGACAACCCCGTGAACGACTGGCTGGTGAAAACCCATTTCGAACGCTTCGATGGCCCGCCGGATTTTTTTACCGCTGGTGGTATGGCCGCAGGTATTGCAGCGGTTGAGGCGATCCGCAAAGCAGGCTCTACCGACACCGAAGAGCTGATTGCCACCATGGAGGGCATGGAGTGGGAGACCCCTAAGGGCACCATGAAGTTCCGCGCCGAAGACCATCAGGCGATGCAGAGCATGTATCACTTCAAACTGACCGTTCAGGACGGGGTTGAATGGGCGGTACCAGAGCTTGTGCGTGAGATCGGCATCGACGAGATGCCAGTGCCGATCCGCAATCAATAAGACCAAGATCAAATCCGGTATGGCGGGGCGTTGTCCCCGCCTACCTGCTTGAATGCCCGTAAGCGGCTTTCTCATAGGCTTTCCCCCATAGGCTTTCCCAATGTCCTCCCCAATTTTAGAAACCCATGGCCTGAGCGTCCGCTTTGGCGGACATGTGGCGGTCGATGCTGTCACATGTGCCTTCCGCCCTGGTGAGCTTACCGCAATTGTTGGCCCAAACGGCGCGGGCAAGACCACCTATTTCAACCTGATTTCTGGACAAATCCCGTGCTCTGAAGGGCAGGTTACGCTGCGCGGAAGCGATATTAGCCGCGCCACGGTCTCGGCCCGGACCAAAGCTGGAATTGGCCGCGCCTTCCAGCTGACCAATCTGTTTCCGGGCCTATCGGTTCTGGAAAACCTGCGCCTGGTGGTGCAGGCGCGGCATGGACGCGGCTTCAATCTGTGGTCCATGGCCATTGGGCATCGCGATCTGACCGAAGAAGCCGAAGAGATCCTCTCTCGGGTGCGGCTTCTGGACCAGCGGGATCAAGTAGTGTCAGAGCTTTCTCATGGCAACCAACGCAAGCTGGAGGTTGCATTGCTGATCGCTCAGGATCCGGCGGTTTACATGTTCGACGAACCCACTGCCGGGATGAGTGTCGATGAGGCCCCTGTTGTGCTGGATCTGATAGCCGAGCTCAAACAACAAAAGGACCGCTGTATCCTCTTGGTGGAGCACAAGATGGACGTGATCCGCAGCCTCGCAGATCGCATCATCGTACTGCACAACGGCGCCTTGGCGGCCGATGGTGCTCCGGCAGAGGTGATGGCCTCGGACGTGGTTCAAGAAGCCTATATGGGACGCGGGCTGGAAGGAATTCTGAACGATGACTGAGATCGTACAAGATGCCCTGCTAAGGCTGGAAGGCGTCTACACCAATATTGCCCAGTATCACATCTTGCAGAGTGTTGATCTGATGGTGCCGCGCGGCGGCGTCACCATGCTTTTGGGACGCAATGGCGTGGGCAAGACCACCACCCTGCGCACCATCATAGGGCATTGGCGGGCGCATCAGGGTCGCATTCTATTTGATGGAGAAGACATCGCCCGGATGCCGACCCCGGCCATAGCCCGCGCCGGTATCGGCTTCGTCCCTGAAGATATGGGAATTTTTGCCGATCTTACGGTTGCAGAAAACATGTCTCTCGCCGCAATTTCGGGACCAATCCATTCCGCACGCCTGGACTGGATCTTTGCAGCCTTCCCGCCGCTCAAGACCTTCTGGAATTCTGAAGCAGGCACCCTGTCAGGTGGTCAGAAGCAGATGCTCTCGATTGCGCGGGCCATGGTGGAAGAACGCAAGCTCTATCTGATTGACGAACCCACAAAGGGGCTGGCGCCAGCGATCATTTCGACCATGGCCAAGGCCTTGAAAGACCTGAAAGATCAGGGCGCTTCTATACTCCTGGTGGAACAGAATTTTGCTGTGGCCAAGGCTTTGGGGGACAGCGCTAACGTGATGGATGACGGGCGCATGATCTGGAGCGGAGAGATGGCAGAGCTTAACCGTGATGGCGACCTTCAAGAACGGCTCATGGGCCTTAGCATGGAGGCGCACTAACAATGCTCTATTCTTCGATGCTTCCCCTCCGTTCCACGCGGGGTGCCTCAGCCACCGGGCCACAGCGCGAACAGATCGCTTCAAATGTTCAATTGGAGGATAGGAGATGAGTGCCGCCCCAGAACATGCCCCGACCATGGCGCGCCTGTCTTTGCGGGATCGGATCGCACCACATATGCCGGTCCTTCTGGTCCCGCTCCTGGCTATCGCTGGTTTCCTGGCCATCATGAACCCGGCAAGCTGGTTGACCCTTACAGTTTCAGGTCTTGCGATGGGAATGATGATCTTTGTCATGGCCTCCGGCCTGACCCTTGTCTTTGGCCTGATGGATGTCATCAACTTTGGCCACGGGGCTTTTGTCTCGGTTGGGGCTTTTGTTGGCATCTCGGTCCTGCTTGCTCTGGGCCATATGACTTCTGCGCCATCTCTTTTTCTCAACCTTGGCGCCATCCTTGCCGCCGTGACCGCTGCGATGCTGGCTACAGGCGCGATGGGCTGGGCCTTTGAAAAGGTCATTGTCGCCCCGGTCTACGGGCATCACCTAAAACAAATCCTTGTCACCATGGGCGGGCTCATCGTGGTGGAGCAATTGATCATCGTCTTTTGGGGGCCCGAAGAAATTTACTTCAACCGCCCGGAAACCCTGAAAGGCGCCATCACCTTCGCAGGTGCTGCGATAGAGAAATACCGCTTGGTTGCCGTTGCGGTTGGCATCCTGGTTTTTGTCACCATGCGATGGGTTCTACGCCGGACCAAGCTGGGACTGATTGTCCGTGCTGGGGTAGAGAACGGAGAGATGGTCATGGCCATGGGCTATAATCTGCGCCTGGTTTTTGTCGGTGTTTTCCTTGCAGGCTCCGCGCTAGCCGGCCTTGGAGGTGTCATGTGGGCGCTCTATCAAGAAGTGATCACCGCCCATATGGGCAATCACGCCATGATCCTGATTTTCATTGTGGTCATCATTGGCGGCCTCGGCTCGGTCGAAGGCTGCTTTATTGGCGCCCTCTTGGTTGGGCTGATGCAGAACTACATCGCCTTTCTGGAACCCAAAGCCGCTCTCATTTCCAATATCGCCCTGATGGTGGCCATCCTGATGTGGCGTCCCATGGGCATGATCCCGGTGGTAAAAGCAAAATGATCCGTACCCTGCTTTCGGGCGATACGCCCCGCTCCCTGCCCCTGGCGTTGATCCTGGGCGGCATCCTGATTTGCCTTGCACTGGCGCCCTTTCTCTTTCCGGGCGTACGCACCGTGGATACGGCCGCCCGCATCTGCATCTTCATTGTGCTTGTCGCCAGCTATGACCTGTTGCTGGGCTATGGCGGCATCGTCAGCTTTGCCCATACCATGTTCTTTGGCATTGGCGCCTACGGCGTTGCCCTGGCCTCTAGCCATATGGGACGCGGCTTTGATGCAATCGCAGTCGGTGCGGTCACTGGTGCACTGGCCGCCGCTGCATTGGCCTTTGTGATCGGTCTTTTTTCACTCCGGGTGCGCGCCATCTTCTTTGCCATGATTACCCTCGCGGTGGCCTCGGCAGTGGCCGTCCTGGTAAGTCAGCTTTCTGGCCTTACAGGCGGTGAAGACGGCCTCACCTTCAAGACCCCGCGCGCCTTGGGCCCTGCCTTCAAGTTTGGCAAGGAGGCCTTTGACGGCCGGCTCTTTGGCGTCAAGTTGAACGGCAAGCTCTTGGCCTATTATTTTGTCTTCTTCGGCTCTTTTTGCCTGTTCCTCCTTATGCTTCGGGTGGTCAATTCCCCGTTCGGGCGTGTGTTGCAGGCCATTCGGGAGAATGATTTTCGGGCGGAATCCATTGGCTACCGTGTGGTCTACTACCGGGTCGCAGCGACCTGCCTTTCGGCCGCGATCGCAGCACTTGCTGGGTCCCTCTACGCCATTTGGCTGCGCTATGTCGGCCCGGATACGGTCCTCTCTATGGAGTTGATGATCGATATTCTCTTGATGGTTGTCATCGGTGGCATGGGCACGCTCTATGGCGCGGTCATTGGCGCCGTGCTCTTTGTCATGGCCCAGAATTACCTGCAGAACCTGATGGGCGCAGCAGCGGAGCTTACCTCTGGTCTGCCGGTCCTGCCGCAACTGCTGAATGCCGACCGTTGGCTCCTGTGGTTAGGTGTTCTATTTATCCTCAGCGTCTATTTCTTCCCAACCGGCATTGTCGGTCGCCTCAGAAACACCCGCTGAAAACCTCCTTTGGCGGGTCAAGGGCCGCGAGAGCGGCCGCCTGGAACAGGCGGTTCACCCTTGACGCGCGCGCTTTCCAACAATTGAAGTGGCTCATCAGGGCAAAACTGCCCCTGATGGGCTTCTCAGCAAAAAGAAAGCCCCCTGTTGCGCGCCGCGCAAGCGGCGCGCCTGGCCCAAGGGGAACCGGTGGATCTCTGATCCATTCCGTGTTCCGCGCGGGAGTACCCCGCTGGCCCATTCGGATCAGCGCAGGACCTTTCCCTCAGGCCAGCTGAGCGTTGTTTCCAGCTGGATCAGTTTTTCACCTCCCGGCGCGAGGTCAAACTCCCAGGCAAGAATGCCGCGCTGCTTCTTCACGTTCTCCTCCACAGGATGCGGTTGCGCCTGCCATGTAATCTCCAGATCTTCTTGCTGTGTATAGGGCACCCGATCCAGCAACCTTATGTTCCAGCTCTGCTCAGTCAGGTTTTCGACCGAAATCTCAACCGCTTCATTCTGCTGGTTGCTGCGCGAAATGACTCCGCGCCCCCCTTCGCTTTTGCTCAGAACATTGCGGCTCAAACGCAGGCCAGGAATACTCCCAAATCCCAGTTCCGCCTCCTGCCCGGCAACCAGTCCGTTAAAGTTTCCAAGGGTCACCAGTTTGCCATCCACAAACATAGGCACTGGGTAGCTCGGCAAGAGAAATTCTCCAAAACTATTGGAAATATGTGCAACACGATAGGCAGTTTGATCGCGCCGAGGGACCGCGACGGCCACGACTTCTGCCTCTGTTGTCAACTGATCCATCTCCAGCTTCAAAACATCAGCCCCCGAGGCAATCGAAACCGGATAGTCGAAATGATAGACGGCGCCAGGCCCCTGCGTATCTATGCTCCAGGCGCTCTGCACCTCTTCGATGACAACAGGTTGTACAATAGGCTCTGCAAGCGCTCCGGCACTATCCGCCAGTGCCAAGACTCGCTGTTTCGGAGCAGCAGGCAAGGGATCCTGGATCTGACGGCGTTCCGCAAACAGTAGCGAGGGTTCTCCCTGGTCCAACGGCTGCTGTGTTGAAATCGTCAAATCGATGTCTTGCCAGTTTTCTCCTGTCTGTTGCTGCAAACCAAACCCACGCTTCAGCAGCACCTCCGCCTTCTCGCCGGTTGAGAGATGCCACTCAGAGGTTGGCATCACGTCACTGACCCCTTGGGAGAAATAGCTCAACTCTATGCCTGCGGACCCTGCCTCCGGAACATCCACCTCTACCGCCAAATACAACCGGTCTTCATCTTCGCGCTGGATTGCCTCCAACGCCTGTTTCGCCGCCTTCACCTGTTTTCGCAGGGTTTCCAGCCCCTCTTCGATCTTGCGCGCGCGAACCTCTGCCGCAAGCGCTTGCTGACCGGCAGAACCCGCCTCTTGCGCAATCATGCGTGAGATATCGCGCAGTGCATCCGCCCCGGATTCAGCCAGGCCCTCATTGCTCCCGAGCTGTGCGAGAAATCCCAGAGCCGCCCGCGCAGCCTCTGCCTCACTACGGGCCTCGGCCGCTTCATCGTGGACCAATTGCATTTCTGCCTGCGCTGCACGCAGGACCTCTTCCGCAGCTTGAACAGCTGGGTCTGTTGCATCTCGCGGTGGTACACCGTCTTCGCGAAACAAGAGTGCGGTTTGCTGGGCACCCGTGAGATTGATTTGCAACGTCGATAGGTCTGCGGTTCTTGGAATGTCCGTCAAGACCAAACGATGCCGCCCCTCCGGCAGATCAAACTGCGCTTGGCGTGTAATACGCGCGGCATCAACATAGAGTGTCACAGCGGAAACGCTACTCTTTGCATGGAATTCATCGGCTTGGGCCAAGCCTGCGGCAGAAACTGCCAAGAGAGGAAGCAATAGCTTTCTGAGGTGCATAACTGTCTCAATTCTAAGGAAACCTATTCAGGATTCTATAGAACTTCCCCGCTGGAGACAGTTTTACCTCTCTAAGCATCTGCAAAAGGCAAGAACCCGCCATTTGGGCACTCGCCCCCTCTGCAGAGCAAAGCGGCGCCATTCTGGCACCGCCTGTCATCGCCGAAAACAAAGGCAACCGATTAAAACACAGTCGGAGCACTCAAAACCAAAGGGCAAAACCGCGCTCAGTGGGTTATAAGCGCAGCAATAGGCTCAGTGATTTCTTTCTGCCTCACCCAAAGAGGGTTTACGGACAGGCAGCACGCGTTTGAAGCGCTGCTCCAGATCTTTGGAGGGAAAACCCAGGAAGGCGCAGTTGCAGATTTTCACATGGCTTTCCGCATCATAGATATGCATGTGGCCTTTGCTCCGCTTCATATAAAAACCCTTGTCCTGCAGGCCACTGCGCAGCTCTGCCCAGGTTGATGCGTTCTGAAATTCTGGCGTCAGCAAGATGCGCAACTGTATTGCCATCTCAGTATCCATACGATCTTCATGGCAGGCGCTGGACCAGGCTGTTTGCCCCATGGCCTTGTCACCAGAGACCTGTACCTCGCGTTCGAAATCCTTTGAATACATCTCACATACCCCTTTCACATATCCCACCTTCAGGATTATCGGGGATTTGGGCCAGATTTGGGCAGCCCTGTAAAAGAATAAGGGCCGCCTCTTGCGAAGCGGCCCCCCTAACCAAAAGTACAGAAAGCTTTAGCCTTTCTTGAGCACTTCACGGCCCAGAAGTTCAGCGATTTGTACCGCATTCAGGGCGGCACCCTTGCGCAGGTTGTCGCTGACGCACCACATGTTGAGGCCGTTTTCGATAGTGGAATCCTGGCGTATCCGGCTGATAAATGTGGCAAAATCGCCAACGCATTCGATCGGGGTCACATAGCCACCGTCTTCACGTTTATCGATCACCATGATGCCGGGTGCCTCACGCAGGATATCGCGGGCCTCGTCTTCGTCCAGGAAGTCTTCTGTTTCAATATTTATCGATTCAGAGTGGCCAACAAAGACCGGGACTCGCACGCAGGTGGCCGTAACCTTGATGGAGGGGTCCACAATCTTCTTGGTTTCGGCGACCATTTTCCACTCTTCCTTGGTGGAGCCATCGTCCAGGAAGACATCAATGTGAGGAATCACATTGAAGGCGATCTGCTTGGTGTAGACCTTTGGCGGCACGTCTGAGGTCGGGTTGTAGACCGCCTTGGTCTGGTCCCACAGCTCATCAATCGCATCCTTGCCAGAGCCGGAAACAGACTGATAAGTCGAGACCACAACGCGCTTGATCTTGGCACGGTCGTGCAGCGGCTTCAGCGCCACAACCATCTGCGCGGTTGAGCAGTTGGGGTTGGCGATGATGTTCTTCTTTGAATAGCGGTGAACCGCCTGCGGGTTCACCTCAGGCACGATCAGGGGAACCTCTGGATCGTAGCGGTAGAGCGAAGAGTTATCGATTACCACACATCCAGCGGCGGCTGCCTTGGGCGCGTATTTCTTGGTCGCATCCGAGCCGATGGCAAAGAGGGCCATGTCCCAACCGGCAAAGTCGAAGGTATCCAGATCCTGGGTCTTCAACGTAGTCTCGCCGAACGTCACCTCGGTTCCCAGGGATTTGCGGCTGGCCAGAACGGCAACCTCATCCGCAGGAAACTGGCGCTCAGCCAGGATGTTCAACATTTCGCGGCCCACATTACCTGTGGCGCCAACGACGACGACGCGATAACCCATATCGTTTCTCCAGTATCACCCGGCCTCTTGGCCGGCTGGGGTCTCTTATAGGGAAACGCCCTGCAATTAAAGGCCCGGATGATTTGGCCTGCACCTCTTGCGCAGATAAAACACAGTTCTCACCCCTCGCAGCCCACAAAAATCGATAGCGCAAGAAGTTATGCCCGTCTTTCAGCAGTTCAAAGCGGCAAAACCGGTTCAGATGCTTGCGAAACTGATTCCATTCCCTGTCGGCTCCCACATCTCTCTCTCCTTGCTGTTTTTCTCCTCCTCCCTTGTCAAAACACTGCGACTGGTGCTTGCAAGTTGGGCTTGTAAATAGAATCCTCACGCTGACTCGCTCAGGGTGCTCAGGTGGCATCGACACATGTGCCGGGGCTCTCTCCGCCGGCTGACCTTCACGAACAGAGACAGACACAAATGGATGTTTTCTATCAAAGCCTGCCCCAGATCAGGGATTTTTCAGCTCTGGCGCTGCCAAGCAGCTTTACTCCTCTTCCCGAGGACTGGGTCGTTTGCTGCAGTGACATAGAAAACTCAACTGGCCTCATCGCGGAAGGACGCTATAAACTCGTCAACATGATCGGTGCCTCCGTCATCGCTGCAATTCAGAACGCTCTGAATGGTGAAGCCTTTCCCTATGTCTTTGGCGGAGACGGAACCACTTTTGCTGTGCCCGCAGCGCAGGCAGCACCCGCACGGCAAACCTTGGCACGACTGAGGCATTGGGTTGCTCAGGAGTTTGGTATCACGCTGCGCGTTGCTGCGGTTCCAGCACTTGCTATCCGCGCACAGGGTCTTGAGGTTAGCGTGGCACGGTTTGCCGCCTCCTCCAATGCTGATTACGCAATGTTCTCTGGCGGAGGGGTCACCTGGGCAGAGGCTCAAATGAAGCAAGGCGAGCTGGCCATTCCAGATTGCGGCGAGACCGCCGCACCTGACCTGACTGGGCTTTCTTGCCGATGGAACAACATCCCTGCACGCAACGGGCTGATATTGTCATTGGTCATGGTCCCACGAACCACAGCATCGGACCAGGACTTTGCCCATGTCGTCCATAAATTGCTATCAGTGACAGAGGATTTAGTGAATGGTGGCCACCCTGTCCCCAAATCCGGTCCGGGATTGGCAGCACTTCCGCCCGGGCTGGATTTTGAAGCACGGCTTTCTCGCGGGAAGTTACCTCTCATTTTCCGCAAACTAGGCCTATTTATCCACTTCACCTTAGCCCGTCTTCTATTCGAACGCCGACGCAAAACCGGTGGTTGGGATCCGCTGCACTATCTCGAAACCATGAGCGGCAATGCAGACTACCGTAAGTTCGAAGATGGTTTGAAAATGACCATCGACTGCGACCTGACAACACGCGACAAGATTGTCGAAGTCCTGGGGGAAGCACGTGCCCAGGGCGTGATCCGCTATGGGCTACACGCGCAAGAAGAGGCTCTACTGACTTGCATTGTACCTTCAGCCAGTCGTGACGATCATGTCCATTTTGTCGATGGTGCCGCCGGGGGTTATACCCGCGCAGCCACCAACATGCGCAACATGCAGGATTGACATATCACTTGGATCGATGGTCAACACGCACCTCAATTTTTGGAAATTTTGGGTCAAATGCCCCCCGCTGCTGCCCCCTTTTCGGAACCACTTCAAAGATCAGGCATCTCTTGAATGCTTCGTTTCCCAAAAATCAACACAGAATACTTTCCGTTTAAATACAATATACTAAATCCATCAAATCTGCAGTCACGGGGGAATCCACTTCCTGCAGGAGGTCCCTTTTCCTCCTGGGGCATCACTCATTTAAAGCCAAACTTGGTCCGCTTCATTTCTCCAATCCTCTGCCCCCAACCTCCCATCTTTCGCAAACCAATCTTCGAGTTAGATTTCAGATATGGCGCAGATGGATTTCCGCCCCCAGCCTAAGCCTTGAGCATTTCGTGCTCTCGGAATGGCTGCGCCCAAAACAGAAATGCGACAGAGGTTTAAATCATCGCGCGGTTCGCGCTGAGACGAGGGGGCAGGACCAGCAATTCAGAAAACCGCCGTGCTACCGTCACCATGTGGGATTTTCAGCGTTCATCAGATTTCGCTCCTGTCTTGGCATAAGAGGCCATTGCGATTGGATCATCAAAACCAAGAAATGGCCTTTGCACTGGCCCTCCTCTCCTGAGGCTGACATTGCCTTAGAAAATTTGAGCGAAATTCACAGTTTTGATTAGCCAGCATTGTCAGCAAATTCGAGCGATTTGCCCCTGTGGGCAGAAAGCATTTGGAAAGATCTAAGGCGCAAGTTGTCTCACGTGCCGTGGGGGCACTGAAGAACTAAGGTGAATGTGGTGGCCAATCTGCTGAATGTCATACGAACAGAAAACGTCCGGCTTAATCCGGAAAAACTAGGAGAACTCTACGCGCAGCTTGGCGAAGCTGGGACAGAAGATGTGATCTGCCGTGCAATAGAAGAGCTGGCCGTCCGGCTAACTCATTGCGAACGGTTGTGGCGTCAGAATAATGTCCCGGACTTGCGCAAGAACGCGCGTTCGCTGATCGCTATTGCGGACCAGATCGGCATGAGCGCGATGTCTTCAATTGCCCGCGATGTCACTATCGCAATCGACAATGAAGACCCGCCAGCCGTAGCGGCAATTCTGTTCCGTCTTCTGCGCGTTGGTGAGCGTTCGCTCACGGCCGTCTGGGACCAGCACGACCTGTCTGTCTGATAGTGTTCAAATTCCGGAGCCTAGCTCTGAAAAAGACCGAAGATAGCCCAGCGATTGCGGCTGTCTTCGGTCTTTTTGCTTTGCAGCATTGCGAAATTGCGTTCTTGGCTTGCCCGTCTCCATCGGCCAGGTAATCTGTCACTGAATTTACCCAAACGGAGTTTTCCGCATGACCCTTCGCTTTGCTGAACCCTCATCGGCCACTCAGAAACTCCTAGTGATCAAACAAGATTTCTTGGCCGAGTGGTTGGAAACGCAAAGCCAGGAATGCAAAGACTGGGTCGCCACCAATGGGTTCAAGGCCTCAATTGGTGAGGTTCTTTTACTGCCCCAAGCGCTTGGGGCTGAGGTCCAGGCTCTTGCGGGTTTTGGAACTGCGGCTGCACGTCGCCGCCAACGTTTTCCCCTTGCCGCTGCTGCCCAGAAATTACCTGCAGCCTGCTACGCACTCCAGCTGGCACCATGCCCTGGCAATGCGTTAGACGCGCTCTCCGCAGAGGAATTGCAGGTGGAATGTCTCGGATGGCTGCTGAGCCAGTATAAATTCACCCGCTACAAGGGCAAAAAGCCAGCTGTGCCCGAGCTTACCGCGCCTGATGGTATCCAGAGTCAAAGAGTCGAGCATCTTGCCAATGCTGAAGCACTGACCAGAGATCTAATAAACACGCCCGCGAACGACATGGGGCCGGCTGAACTGCAGCTCGCCGCTGAAGCACTGGCCGAAGAATTCGAAGCCTCTATTGGCCTCACCACTGGGGAGGAGCTGTTGGATGAAAACCTGCCTCTGATCCACACGGTTGGGCGCGCTTCCACACGTACTCCACGCCTTATTGATATGCGGTGGGGCAGTGCAGGACCCAAATTGACCCTGGTAGGCAAAGGGGTTTGCTTTGACACCGGTGGTCTGAACCTTAAACCCGGTGGCAGCATGGGGTTGATGAAGAAGGACATGGGAGGTGCTGCCAATGTCCTGGGGCTCGCCAGGATGATCATGTCGGCCAATCTTCCCCTTCAGCTGCGCGTCCTGATCCCGGCAGTAGAGAACGCAGTGGCAGGTGAAGCCTTCCGGCCCGGAGATGTGCTGCCGTCCCGAAAGGGGCTCACCGTGGAAATCAACAATACCGATGCCGAAGGACGCCTGGTTCTCGCCGATGCGCTGACGCTTGGCAGCGAAGATAAGCCAGACCTCATGATCTCGATGGCAACGCTGACCGGGGCCGCGCGCGTCGCTGTGGGACCCGATCTTGCGCCTTTTTACGCAAGTGAAGACGCAGATGCTCTGACCCTTACCCAGAGTGCAGCCAAGCAGGCTGACCCGGTTTGGCGCATGCCTTTTCATGATGCTTATGAGGCAATGATCGAACCCGGCATAGCGGATCTGGACAATGCGCCCTCTGGTGGGTTTGCAGGCTCCATTACTGCTGCTCTTTTCCTGCGCCGCTTTGCCGGAGAGAGCCGCTATATCCACTTTGACATCTATGGCTGGACGCCCAGCGCCGCACCCGCGCGCCCCAAAGGAGGTGCAGGCCAGGGGTGTCGCGCCCTCTTTGAAGCTCTGCCCCAGCTTCTTGACCTATGACTGCAGTGCGCGCCAAAATCAGCCCGCAGGATCGCCGTCGTACCCCCGTGAATGACCGAATATGCGCCAGCCATCTCGCGGCAGATTTTCCAGAGCTGACACCGGCTGCGGGTAGAGCGGCGCAAGTCGCCCCGTCCGTGTCTGATTTGTTGCGCGCCCCTGATGGAGCACGCGACAGGCAGCTGCTGTGCGGAGAAACCGTTACGGTCTTTGAGGAGCGCTCAGGCTGGAGCTTTGTACAAGCCAGCAAAGATGCCTACGTCGGCTACCTGCTTTCGGAGCACCTGGAACCAGCTCTGGAAATGACCCATTGGGTCTGCACCCCAGCCAGCCATGCTTATAGCAGGGCAGACTTCAAATCGCAGGAACGCTGCGGGTTGAGCCATGGTAGCCGATTGCTAGTAGATGGTTATGAGGGGCGGTTTGCTGCGACCAATCAGGGGTTCGTGCCTGCAATTCATCTCGCCCCTCTCTCGCATGTGCAATCAGATCCCGTGTCGGTAGCCGAGCTTTTTCTTGGCACGCCCTATCTCTGGGGCGGGAACAGCCGCTGGGGTATAGATTGCTCTGGATTGGTGCAAAGCGCGCTCGTGGCCTCCGGTATCCTTTGCCCCGGTGACAGCGATCAGCAAGAGGCTGAAACAGGCTCCCTCCTCCCCGATGGCTCAGCCTATCAACGTGGGGATCTTTTGTTTTGGAAAGGGCATGTCGCGATCTTGCGCGATCGCGAGACACTGATCCACGCCAATGCCCATGCCATGGCTGTCGCTATCGAGCCTTTGAAAACTGCGATAACGCGCATAGCAGATCAAGGCGACGGATCTGTCACGGCGCATAAACGGCTGCCATAGGTTGCCAACCAAGGTTCCCTTAGCCCCTGTCACCCCCTTCAACCTATCTATGTGATAGGGGGGGGGCAGCAATGGGATAAAAAGGTTCTTCAGATCTGTCGAAACGAGTGGACTTTAGTCTACTGCACGGATCAGCTTTCGTTCCAAAACGCGCAATACCGCGCGCAGGTCCGAGCCCCGTTTCATTATGCGGCCATCCATACCGATAACAGAATACTGCCCCTGTTTCAGGCGCAATTTCGGCTGCTTTTCTATCCGATAAAGCGGATGCTCGGCGGTGCGACGGAACACGGAGAAAACGGCCAGTTCTCTTAGGCAGGAAATTCCGTAGTCTCGCCACTCACCAGCGGCAACCATACGACCATATAGGGACATGATCACCGACATTTCGCGCCGATCGAATGCTACCTGTTGCGGGATGGAGACTCCACCGGAGCCTCCCTGTGACGCCCCTGATGGGGTCTCCGACTGATCAACTCTCATGCCTCAGCGTCACTGTTAATTGCGAGGAAAGCAAGAAAAATCCCGAAATCATCCCTATTTGCGATGTGCCTCTGGAACCCAATCCGCTGTTTCGCGATTCCAAAAGCGATTTGGATTGCCTTCGTCCTGGCCGCGAATATGCAGGCTTCGAAAACTGGGAACCAACTGGATAACCGGTTCTTCATAGGGATGCGCATGATAAATCCCCCGCAACAGGGGCTCTAGCGCCTGACCAGACTTGGGCACAAAGAACTGGAGTTCTGCGCAAGGTACTTCGACCACATGATCGGTCGCGGCATTGATGCCGCCCCCAGTCGAGCGAAACTGCTGCACCCCTTCTGAGGTCGTGAAGGCCACCTGATCGTAGTCTCCCCAAGTGAGCGGCTCGGCCTCCAATATCGCTGACATAACCCGTTGCATGGCTTCTTTGGGTACCTGCACCAGCACCCTTGTTCCCGTCTCAATGGAAAAACGCGCCGAGGTAACTTCAAGCATTGATCAACTCCCCACAGTTTAGGTCCAGAATCTCCTGCAAGGCGCGCCTGCCCGGCCCCGTAAGCGTCAAACCGCGTTTGTGGGTGTTGCGTTGCATCCAGCCACGCTCAAGGGCGTGGGAAAGGACCTGTTTGCCAAGAGGCCCCGAGACATGCAGCTTACGCTCCGTCCAATCCATGCAGGGACGCGCAAAAGGTTGGCGACCCAACTTTTGAGGAAGCGTGACGCCCAGCTTCTGCCATTCCTCTCCTGGACGGACAGCAAAAGCACCATTTTCTTCCCTTAATAGCCCCCGCGCTAAAAATTGCTCCGTCATCGCAACCGCCAAAGGTCCGGCAAGATGGTCATAGCAGCTCCTTACTTGTGCGATTTCACCGGCCTTTCGCCGCTGCACGTGATGGAGGCTGCTGCTGGGAGCAATGACTGCCAGTTGCTCCAACATCCGCGCCACTTCTTCATTGGCCAGACGGTTAAACACACAGCGTCCACGTTTCTCCGCGACAATGAGGTCGGCGTTCTGTAACAGACGCAGATGAGCGGTGGCAGTCTGCGCGGTTACGCCCGCGGCAGAGGCGAGCTCTTTGTTTGTATAGGCCCTCCCATCCATAAGCTCACAGAGCATCCGGGTGCGGCTGGCATCACTCAACGCCTGCCCAACAATATCAAATCGAGGTGTTTTTGCTGCTGTCATCATGTGGAGAGTGTAGCTTTGGTTGCCTCTACTTCCCAAACAAATCCCTTCGATGCAGAACGAACTGTAATGCTGAGGCCTCCGAATTTCCCCACCGCTGCTTAACCCAGAACTAACTCTATCTGTTCAACACTGCCCGGCAAAACTGAACCTTCAGAGAACCTGTCCAACGGCAAAAACCTAGGCCAGGCGAGTATTCTGATCTAAAACCAATGACAGAACCTGCATGTTGTTTTCGAACTTTCTGGAGCCCTAAATGGCAACGCCACGCAAATTTATTCTAATAGGTTTAGTCAGCTTCAGCAGCCTGCTCGGCCTCGTCGGCGCCCAGCTGGACGCAGGGCCACGTTTTTCCGACAAGCACGTTTTTAAGCGTGCCGCATTGATGAATATTCAGAAAACTTCCCTAGACACTTTGTCGAGCATGAGCAGCGGCCGAATAGTCTTTGATGCTGAATTAGCAACGCTTCAACGAAAGATATTGATGCGCGCGACCCGTTCAATCCCAAAGCACTTTCGCCGTCAGAGGATGGAACCCAATTCAAACGCGCGCGAGATACTCTGGCAGCAGTGGCCAAAGTTTAAGGCGCGCGCTCAGATTGCCAATCAAATGGCAAAACGGCTTGATACCCGTTCCATCACCGGTCTCAGGAGCAGCTTACCCGATCTGATAAGCGCTTGCCATGCCTGCCACAGCGAATACCGCAGGAAGCCAAACAGCTTTATCACGCATTAAGCCATGCTTGGCTGCTATAGGAAGTTTGCAAAATAAGCTGTCAGATGCTGCACAGCATCTAGAGAGACCATGGTGTCCTTGGCAGTATCCCTGTGCTACCAGCCAACCCACGGTTATGCTCCAGGAAACCTCTATTCATCCCAACCCAGAGCGCCTTGCCTTTTCAGCCTGGCGACCAATTGCTTTGTGAAAGTAGGATCGAGCGTTTTCAAGCTCCATGGGTTTGGAGAAGAGGTACCCTTGCCCGACCAAACGCTTGCCGAAGTTCAAAAGATTGGCCTGTTCCTGGGTCTCTATTCCCTCGATAACCAGATCCATCCCCAAACTCTCGGACATGGCAGAGATATGCTGCAACAATTGAAGGCGGTCGTACTCGAACTCGATTTCTTTAACAAACTCACCATCAATTTTGATTTCGTCAAACTTCATGCGCAATAGATAAGCCAGCGAAGAGTAACCCGTCCCGAAATCATCCAAAGCGGTCCTTGTACCGATCTGGCGCAGATGCCCCAGTGTCTTGTGAACAAGCTCCCAGTTTTCGATGGCTGCGGTTTCCGTGATCTCCACGGTCAGGCGATTGGGTGCTAATCCGGTTGACCAGAGAATATCCTGTATCTCTTCCTGTAAGGGCCCCGTGCGGAAACTATTTGCAGAGAGGTTCACGGCGATGGGAACCGCTTCGTCTGTTTCTGCCTCCAAGGCGACAGAGAACTTTGCAGCCTCTTCCAGAACGCTAAGGTCCAGGTCACGAACCGCGCCCGTGTTCTCGGCAATGTTCACATATTCTTCCGGCGATATTTCCTCGCCGTTCAGGCACCATCTGGACAGCGTTTCAAACCCCTTAAAACGCCCATCATGCAGACATACCTTAGGCTGCAAAACGATACGCATTTGCCGGTCCTGGATAGACTCTCTCAGGCCAGCCGCGATTGTGTTTTGCCGATTGATCGAGTTGTCCAAGTCCTTGTCATAGATTTGGAAGGTATCTTTGCCGCGTTCCTTAGCCAAATAGAGAGCAGCATCCGCGGCCTTCAGTAGATCCGAAGCCAATTCCGATTTGACCTTTTTCAACTCAGCAATGCCAATTGAGCATTTGGGTAAGATCTCCCACTGTTCAAACAGCAAAGGCGCTTTCATTTCCTTCAGGATCATTTCGGCCAATTGGCTTGGATCATCGCTCCCCTGCTGTGCCTCCCAGATAATCGCAAATTCATCTCCACCCAGCCGGGCAACAAACCCCTTCTCGGTTTCCACGCATTTTGAGAGACGTGCCGCGACCTCCACCAAAAGCGCATCCCCCGCAGCATGGCCCATAGTGTCATTCACACCCTTGAAGCCATCCAGATCGATCAAGGCAGCATTGAGAGTATCGCTTTGTGCACCTTCGAACGCTTCATTCAAATGATCGTTGAAGAGTTTGCGGTTTGGCAGGCCGGTCAAGGTGTCATGCGACAAGAGGAACTTTTCTTTCGCCTCAGCCTCACTCTTCATTTTTTCAAGGCCAATGCGCGCCTCCAGCCGAATGAGCTTCACATTCCGGTTGCGCTCACGCGTTGCCAAAAGCCAGATTACAATAAGCGAAAAGGCAAAAAGCAATATCGCATTTTGAAGATTCTTCCAGAATTTATCCGTCAGGTCACGCTCGACAATATAGGTGCCCATGACATCGCCAATCTGGTATTTGTTTTGCCGCAGCACCTCATTGTGGCAGGTCACACAGCTTTCGCTACTGGCGATAGACGGCACAATTGTGCGGCCCACTAGCCGATCATTTTCAAACCTGCTTTCGTGAAATGCAGACTGTTCGGGATTTGCTGCAAAAGCGCTCATGACCGCAGTGAGGCGTGGGTCGCTTTCCGCCAGGCCAAGTTCGAACCCAGGCAGCCCTGGCATCCGGACCGATGTGTCGTACTGGCTGCTCGTTCGCTCATTTGCTGCGGTGAAATGTTCAATGCCAAGTCGTCGAAAAGTTGCCGGAACTGGAGCACCTTCTCCTCGATTTTGGGAGAATACCGAAACAAAACTGTTTGTCATCTCGATGAGTTGCAGCCGCTCCTGCTCACTCACCGATCTATCTTCGGCCCAGGCAATAAAGAAAAAGCCGACGGCCAGGAGAGAGGCCGCAAGCGTCGCGCATGCGAAAGAAGTGCCAGTATTGATCCGGCCTGGATCTGTGGGGTCGTCGTGCGCCATCCCGAGGCATCCTGTTCGCCTGTTTCCTTGCCGGCAATCAGAGCGAAACTTGTTTAATTCAGCATTTACATCGCCGCGCTCAAGCGCTGCTTTTAAAAGCTTAATGCCAAAACTCTACCTAAAATTGCACAGGCTCTGACAGGGCGTCGGAGGAATGCAACCAGCGCCTTTTTAGCGTTGCCGCCCCAGACCTATGGATCCGGGACAGCAAGAATTCACTAGATCTCGACCGCGACTTTACCGATCGGGTTAGAACAGCAGGCCAGGATATAGCCCGCCTCGATGTCATCCTCAGAGATGCCGCCGTTGTGCACCATATGAACTTCGCCTTCGGTCTTTTTCACCTTGCAGGTACCGCAGACCCCAAAGGTGCAGCCGGAAGGGATATTGAGGCCAGAGGCGCGGGCAGCCGCCAGAACCGTGTCGGTCTCGGCGCATTTGGCTGTAACGCCAGAAAGCGCGAATGTGATCTCAGCTTTGGCATCATCATCGGGGATGACATCATCCAGATCCGGCTGATCGGCTTCTCGCTCGATCGGTGCGCCAAAGCTCTCCTGGTGGTAGTTCTCCATATCAAAGCCAAGACCCGCCAGCGCATCCCGCACCGCCTGCATGAAGGGCTCAGGCCCGCAGCAATAGACTTCGCGCTCCAGATAGTCCGGCGCCATCAGGCCCAGCATCAGCTGATTGAAATAACCTTGATAGCCGCTCCAGGGCCGGTAGGGATCCGCCTCCTCAACAACGAATTTCAGGTCCAGACCCGGCATCCGGCTAGCCATGTGCTCCAGCCGTTGGCGGAAGATAATCTCCGAGGGGCGCTTGGCGCAATTGATGAAAACCACATCCAGGTCCTGGCCTTCGTCCCACATGCAGGTGGTCATCGACATCATCGGGGTGATGCCAGACCCAGCGGAAATAAAGAGGAATTTCTTCGCCCGGCTTTCCGCATTGGTGAAGAGCCCGGCCGGCCCCAGGGCCTTGATTCGCATTCCAGGCTGCAGATTGTCCAGCATCCAGCGGGTGCCGATGCTGTCGCTCTGCGCCTTGGCGGTGATGGTGATTGAGCGCGGGCGCGAGGGCGATGAGGAAATCGTATAGGTCCGGTGCACCACACCGCCGGGCTGATCCGGCGCCGGGATTTCCAGGGTCAGGAACTGGCCGGGCTGGTAGTCAAAGAAGGCCCCCGATGGGGCCTTGAAGGAGAAACTGGCTGTTTCGGGCATTTCCGGCACTACAGAGACACATTCCAGCATCTCGCTGTCCTGCCAGGGCGCGCGTGTTTGAAGATCTCTCATGCCAGTCACTCCGCCGCCAGTGTTTCAGGAGCCAGAGCGCGGGCCATGGTCTCGCAGTACCAGTTGGAGAACTGGATGACGCCGCTTTCCTGCAGGGCCGAATAAGGGCCAGGGCCATAAGCAGGTGAGTTGATGCCCATCTGGTTGTCCTCGACCACACGACGGTCTTCGTCATTGGTGGCTTCCCAGACCTCGGTCAGGCGTTTGAGGTCATAGTCCCGGCCCTCGACCGCATCCTTGTGGACCAGCCATTTGGTGGTGACCTCGGTTTTTGTCGGGCTAACCGGGGTCACGCGGAAAACAAGGGAGTGATCTGGCAGGAAGTGGTTCCAGGTGGTCGGATAGTGGAACTTTAGCAAGGTGCCCGCATCTTCAAAGGGCACCCGGCCCAGCCAGCGGCTGACCGCGGGCTTGCCGTCCATGGTATAGCTCTTGGCGCCTTCTTTCAGAGGCATCCGTGCAAGACGGAACTGGCCATCTGTGCTGATGTGAAACTGTGAGGGCAGCCCCGCCACCTGGCAGCGGTCGAAATGCGCCTGCAGATGCGCCGGGGTTTCGCCGCCCTCTTCAACGCCAGTAACGCTGGGGTCATCGGGAAAGCTACGGCAGAGCGCCGGGTGGTTGCCGCCGCAGTGATAGCATTCGCGGTTGTTTTCCCAGACCAGCTTCCAGTTGCCGTTTTCAATGATGCTGCTCTCATGCGCGACCTTGGCATTGGCCAGATCATGCGGCTCCAGATAGGGCCCGGCGAGATCTGCAAAAGCGTCGAAATCCGGTGCCTGGTCCGCCAAGCAGATATAGACCAGCCCTGCCAACTCGCGGCAGTGCACTGGCTTCAGCCCGTGCTGCTTGGGATCGAAATCTGCCCCCATGTCCCGCGCCCAGAGAAGCGAGCCGTCCAACTCATAGGTCCATTGATGATAGGGGCAAACCAGCTTGGGATTGTTCCCCTTTTTCGATTTGCACAGAACTGAGCCCCGGTGACGGCAGCTGTTGTGAAAAGCTCGGATCTGATTGTCGCTGCCGCGCACCAGGATCACGCCATAGGCACCAATTTGATGAGTAACATAGCTGCCGGGTTTCTCCAGCTCACAGGCGGGGATAGCAAAAAGCCATTCGCGGTAGTGGATCATTTCAAGATCCGCCTGAAACACATCAGGATCAGTGTAAAATCCCTGTTCCAGGGAATAACCTGGTTGGCGCCGCGCCAACATATCATTGATTTTATTGTACATCATTCGACTGGCTCTCATGCCGTGCTATGCGGCCTGGCTGGAGCGGAAGACATGAGGACGCCGGCAAGCTGCGCCAAGGGAGGACTGGCAGCCTGTTTTCCTTTGTCCCCACCGCCACCCGCGGTTTGACTATCAAGGCAAGGCTGGTTTCCGGACTTTCATCGGGGTCAAATGACCGGCCGCAGCGCCTTCCCGGGGTCCTCGTCCCAGTGGCTCTTGCTACGCCCTTGCCCGATGTTACCGTTGCGGGGGCAGTGCCGGATTCACACCGGCTTCCCAATTCTCCGCCCCAATGGGACGACACCTTACTTAATAGGAAAATTAGCCAGATCTTGCGGTTCTGATCGCTTGATTACGACTTTGAAAAATCTGGAAAAGACATGTAGCTAAATTGCGTGTTTGCAGGCCTTTGCCAACCTGATCCAGACAACAAAGGGAAGCGACACCTCAGGCGAAGAATGCGCCCTTCCGAAGGCAAAGGCATAGGGAATCAACCCGCAGCCACACCATAGCGGGCAAGGAAGGTTCCCACGGCCCCCTCGATGACGCGGCTTCGTTCCTCTTCAGAAAACTCAATGTCGATCTTGAAAAGAAGTCGTGGAACCAGATCAGCGCGACAAAGCTCTGCGAACTGATCTGCCGCTAGGTCAAAGTCTTCGATCTCAAGCTCGCCCTTGCTTACCGCATGTTCCAGATAGTCGCGGATCTTTCCGCGTATCAACATTGGCCCGCTTTCATAGAACTCGCGTCCGAGATCTGGAAACCGGTCCGATTCCGCGACGCAGATCCGAAACATCTGGATCCCGAATTCTGACAATGAAACAGAAAGGATATGTGCAGCGGCAGCGCGCAAAACATCGCGCGGTGTACAACAGGCCCCACTCAGATCCATTGGTTTATCAGCTTGCCGGGCACATTCGCTGCGTGCAACCTCCATGAAAAGCAGGCGTTTGTCAGGGAAGTAGCTATAAAGCGTCGCCTTCGACACACCTGCAGCACGCGCGATATCATCAACGCTGGCGCCTTCAAAACCATCTGCAAGAAAAACTTCACGCGCCCCTTTCAGGACCTGGTCAAATTTGCGACCAGTCCTCAGGATGCTGGCTTGCTGGTTCATCAGGGTCCTCGTGCGCTGGCAGTCTGAACCTGCAGTCTAGCCGACTTCCCCCAGCTTCAACAACTCTCTCCTGATGGGGCTGCTCAACTTCACGAGATTGTTGAGGGCAGACAATCCCAAAACGCCTCAGCGCTGAACGCATTCCTGGCCTGCCCCCCTAAAGCTATGCCATGCCTCACACAGGAGAGGGTGCCGCATGAGGAGGGGCATAAAGAAGATCAGCAAGATCCGCGAAGCTGGCCTCTCTGTCTGTCAGCCCCAACACCCTGTCACGGATCGCCGCCGCACGCGGAACCCCCAAGGAGGGTGTTGCGAACTCCATGAATTTGGCCAGCACGTCTTCGCGCTCCAGCGGGGCCTCTGGCCCGCCACGAGCATGGACATCACGAGATTCCAGAGTATTGCCATCCTGGAGCGTGATCGTCACATCCGCAAATCGCCCTTCCGGGAAGCGGCTGGAATGCCGTTCTGCCTCAGCTATCGTGATCCGCTTCATAAAGGTCGCGACGCGGGCGTCACTTAGCCCTTCTTCCGAGATATGCTCGACTCCGATGCGACCATGGATCGCCATATTGGCAACTGCAAAGGGCAACGAGTATTGCGCCTGTGAGGTGGTTTCAGGCATACCTCTGAATAGACAGGCGCTCTCGTGGAAGGTGTTGATATGCAAAGCAGCAATATCTGTCGCATGTAGCCCGTTGCTTCGGATCAGCATCCTGCAGGCATCGATGGCCGCATGAGCCCAACGGCAGATCGGATAGGGTTTCACATATTGATGTTCCATCTGCCAGAACTGGCCAAGATCCTGCCAATAGGCCTCTGCCGCGCTATCCTCCACTGTGATTGCAGGGGCTCCGGTGAAGCCTCGCTCCGCCAGGACCGCTGAGGACATGCCGACCATAGCCCCCCAGCCTGAACCATCGTGTAACATCGTCGGATTGGCGATTTCGCGCATCATTTGGCTGCGGGGCCCATGAAACTCAGCTATCCCGATGGCCTGGCGAAGCTGCTCATCACTAAAGCCACGCAGCCGCGCTGCCATCGCGGCAACCCCCAAGGCGTTCCAAGCACCGGATGTGTGATAGTCGCTCACTGTATTGTGCAGCGTAATCCCGGCGCGGCCAGCAACCTCATAGCCGACAATGACTGCCGCCAGGGCCTCTCTGCCTGTCAGCCCTGGACAATGCTCCGCCAGCGCGGCCAGGGCCGGTATCACTACAACTCCGATATGTCCTTTGGTGGGATTATAGCCATCATGCCCGTCCAGATTATCGGTCTGGGTCGCCGCCGCATAAGCGGCGCCTGCTAGACTAACGCGACGCCCATCAAAGAGCATCCGGGCACTGTGGCTGTCGTCTTGACTGGCATAGAGCAGGCAAGCAGTCTCGCGCGCGATGATACCTGCTTCCATTGGCCCGGCACCAATGACGATACCCAGAGTATCCAACAGCATCAGTGCGGCCGCCTCCTGGGTGCTTTCTGGGAAATCCTCTGCCTGGCGTCGCAATGTGAAATCAGCAAGGTTTTGAAAAGTCGCAGTCATGATTTTGCTCTCTGGCCTAGATCGTCCCGGCAAAGATTAGGCTGCCGGATCTGCTCCAACACGCAAACAAAACCGGGGCTGAGGCAAAGGAATATTTTTGTGCCACCCGCTATAGATGACGCAAATGGACCGGACTTCACGCCATCTTCGGCTATGGCTCTGGACTTTACCCACCTCGGACTTCCGCTACTATCGCCATCATGATGAACCTGCCCCATCTCTCCTTCCTGCGCTCCTTTGAAGCCGCCGCGCGACATCTGAGTTTCACCAGTGCCGCCGAAGAGCTGAACTGCACTCAGGCGGCAGTCAGTAATCATGTTCGCTCACTTGAGGATTTTCTACGTCGCCCCCTGTTTGTGCGACACCCACGGTCACTCTCTCTCACGGATGTCGGCACGGCCTATCTGCAATCCGTTCGCCACGCGCTACAAGAGATTGACCTGGCTACCCAATCACTGACCCTGCAGGTCCACAAACGTGAAGTCGTAGTCTCTTGCCCGGTCAGCCTGGCGGAAAGCTGGTTGGCAGAAGTGATAGGCTCTTTCCGGCGGGTTCATCCCGATATCGATCTAACCGTCCATGGCACAGTCTGGAATGATGTCGAAACCAATGTCTCCGATATTTCCATCATCGTAAGCCACGTGGATGACACCCCAGCTGATCTGCATCTTTTGTGGGAAGAGACGCTCACTCTGGTTTGCGCCCCGGACTATCGCCCAGACGGAGAATTGCTGACCAGGCCTGACCAGCTACATCACGCGGATCTCATCCACATCCTGGGGCGACCCATCTATTGGGGCCTGGCAGAAGAGGCGTTGGGCCTAAAAGGGTTAAACCTAAAGGGAGGGCTACGCACCAGCGGGCCCAGCTTGGCACTGGAACTCGCGGTGCAGGGGCTGGGGTGCATCATGCTTCCGCGCTCCGTCGTCCAACGATATCTGGAGCGCGGTCTTCTGATCGAACCCTTTGATCTGCAGATCAAAAGCCCCTGGTGTTACTTCACTCGTTGCAACGAAAAAACCGCGACCCCTTCGGTCAAAGCGTTTTTTGCCTGGATGCTGAAAGCGGCTGAGGCGGCCTAAGGGGACCACCCAGAACCCCCAGGGACCACTCCCCTTTGACTAACCGCGAAGACGCTCACCTTTTGGGTCAAAAACCGGTTCCTGCAGGATGCGCGCTTTGTGGGGTTTACCCAGAATAAAGACCTCAACCGCATCGCCCGGCTGCGCGATCTTTGGGTTCACAAAGCCCAGCGCCAGGGATTTACCGGTGCTGTAGCTGTATCCGCCTGAGGTAACCCGGCCCACGGATTGGCCATCCGCCAGGAAGACAGGCTCGCCGCCACTGGCATCCGCATCTTCGGTGACTTCAATTTCGAACATCGACAGCACTTCGCGGCAGGCTTTGTCCTTCACCTTGAGATAGGCTTCCTTGTGCAGGAAGTCCTTGTCGAGCTTGATCAGCCCTTCCAGGTCAACTTCCTGCGGGTAGTACTCCTGGCTGTATTCGCGGCCCCAGGAGCCATAGCCTTTCTCGATCCGCAAGCTGCCCAAGGCACGGCCGCCCACCGGGCCGCCGCCGTATTCCTTGGCGGCCCCGACTAGGGCACCATAGAGGCGCGGCTGGTCCTCTTCGGCGCAGTGCAGCTCCCAGCCCAGATCCCCGGTGAAGGAGACGCGCAGCGCCAGGCATTCGACCCCGACGACCTCGATCACGCGCGAACGCATGAAGCGGAAGGCCTCGTTGGAGAGGTCGGCATTGGTCAGGCGCTGCAGCATGTCGCGCGACTTGGGACCTGCCACATTGAAACCGGCGATCTGGTTGGTCGCCACCTCAAAAGTGGTGCCTTCCGGCAGCTCCACCATATTGAAGAACCGCTGGTGATAGCGCTCCGCCATACCAGAGCCGATCATCATGTATTTGTCGTCTTCAACCTTGGTGATGGTGAAATCACCGGCTACTCCGCCGCGAACCGAGATCAGCGGCGTCAGGCAGGAGCGACCCACTTCGGTGGGCACCCGGTTGGCCACCAGACGGTCCAGCCAGTCATGCGCGCCTGGCCCTTTGACCACATAATTGGCAAAGTTGGAGATATCGATCACGCCGACGCTCTCTCGCAGCATCTTGGCCTCACGGCCCACGGGCTCCCACCAGTTCTGGCGGGTGAAACCCACCGTTTCCTTGGTGCCGGGCCTTTCCGCGAACCACAGGGGATGCTCCCAGCCGCAGTTGAGGCCAAAGACGCCGCCCATCTCCTTTTGCATCTCATAGGCAGGGCGCACCCGTGCCGGGCGGCCGGCAGAACGTTCCTCATTCGGGAAGTGGATGGCAAAGCGGTGCTGATACTGATCGCGCACCCGCGCCTGAGTGAACTTCTTGTCCGCCCAGTCGCCAAAGCGCGCCAGATCCCAGGCGAACATGTCATATTGCGGCTCGCCCTCGATCATCCATTGCGCGGCCAGAAGGCCAAGCCCCCCGGATTGGGAGAAGCCAGGGATCAGCCCCCCGCAGAGGAAGTAGTTCTTCAGCTCAGGCACCGGTCCCCAGAGGGCTGAGCTGTCCGGCGACCAGATCATCGGCCCGTTGATCACCCGCTTGACGCCGGCAGTGGCCGCAACCGGAACCCTCTCGGTGGCGCGGATCACGTTTTCCATGATCCGGTCCAGGTCATCGGGGAACAGCTCATGGGCAAAGTCCAACGGGGTGCCCTCTTCGGCCCAGAACTTCATGTCCTTTTCATAGGCGCCGATCAGCAGCCCGTTGCCTTCCTGACGGAAGTAATACTCTCCGTCCCGGTCAGCGATCGAAGGCAGGCGGCGACCAAGGTTGGCAACCTCGTCAATGCTCTCGGTCACGAAATACTGATGCTCAGTGGGCTGCAGCGGCAGGGTGAGCCCCGCCAGCGCTGCCACTTCGCGGCCCCAGAGACCCGCCGCATTCACCACCCATTGGGTATGAATATCGCCCTTCTCAGTGCGAACGATCCAGGAGCCATCCGGCTGCTGATCGGTGCCGATCACCGGGCAGAAGCGTTCGATGGTGGCGCCCATGGCGCGGGCACCTGCAGCATAGGCATGGGGCACGCCAGAGGGATCCACATTGCCTCCATCCGGTTCATACATGATGCAGCGCACATCATCGAAATTCGCCAGCGGGTGCAACTCCTTGGCCTGCTCGCGGCTGATCTCGTGGAAGTTCAGCCCGTAGAAGCGCGCTTTGGCTTCCTGCAGGCGTAGCTGATGCTCGCGCTCTTCGGTTTGGGCCAGATAGAGCGACCCGGGCTGAAACACCCCGCAGCTCTGCTCCGTTTCCTTCTCCAGCTCCTTGTAGAGGTTCATAGTATAGTGCTGGATGCGGGTGATATTGTTGTTGTCGTGCAGCCCGTGAATGTTGGCCGCCGCGTGCCAGGTCGAACCAGAGGTCAGCTCATCCCGCTCGATCAGCATGACGTCGGTCCAGCCCAGTTTGGCCAGGTGATAGAGGATGGAGCATCCGGCGAGCCCGCCACCGATGACAACGGCTTGTGCGTGGGTTTTCATATTCGGCTTCCTTCTAACCACAGCCCCGAGCTGCAAAATTCCCAGGCCCACACTAGGAGCGGACTGCCTCCAAGACCTGCAAAATAAACCGGGGCATTGCGTCAAAAAATTCTATGCAAGATCGAACTGAGCCTGTCGCTCCTGCAGTAGTTTCGCCCCTGCTAGAATGCCCTTCAGGTGATCTTTCCCTTCTGCATCACCGGGGGAATGCCAAATGCGGCGCGGTAGACCCTGGAGAAATGTCCTGGGCTCTCGAATCCGCAGGCAAGCGCGATTTCGGTCACCGAAGATTCGCTCTGAATAAGTAAATTTCGGGCTCGTTCCAGGCGCATTTCCATGAAGTACTTCTTGGGCGAGGCATTCAGGTATTTGCCAAAGAGGCGCTCCAGCTGGCGTGTCGAAATGCCGATCTCTTCTGCAATCAGGGCGGGCGAAACCGGTTCGCTGATATGGTCCTGCATCATCTGAATCGCCCGGGCCAGATGGGCATTGCGCATGCCGTTGCGCGACTGCAAAGAGACCCGCTGTTCCGCCGTTGCATTGCGCACCGCATTGTAAACCATCTGATCCGAAACCGCGACTGAGAGGTCATAGCCATGCTGCGTTTCAATCAGATGCAGCATCAGATCCGCTGTTGCTGTCCCTCCGGAGGCGGTCATATGCTTCTCACTGGAGACAAAAACGCTGCGCACGAGATTCACATCCGGAAAGGTCTCCATAAAACTGTCGTGATATTCCCAATGGATCGCTGCCTGCATCCCTTCCAGAAACCCGGCTTCAGCAAGGACCCAGGCCCCCGAACACAGAGCTCCAATTTTGGTGCCACGCACGCGCTCTCGCCTCAATGCCGCCAATAGAGGCTTGGAGACGTGGTTCTTCATGTTTATTCCCGAAAGCACAAAGAGCTGTTCGCATTTCGGGATCGCATCAAAGCTGTAGTGCACCAACGTGACCGATCCGTTGGAACAGATCGCCTGCTCTCCGTTCGCTGACCCAAAGGACCATTGATAGAGGTCCTGCCCGCTCACCAGGTTTGCAATACGCAGAGGCTCCACCGCGCAGGAGAACGCAAGATGCGAGAACTCCTCGACTAGGAGAAATGCGAAATGCTGGGTTTCTGACATAGTCTGACCGGCTGGCAAATGGTGAATGGCTCGTCCGCTTTGCAAAGGCTGCGACCCTGTCAGGCCAAATCCTTAGCCATGAGCAGCAGAAAATGCCGACACATCGCAAAAGCGCTCTTTTGGGAGGACAGCAGAAATTTGCAATCTAGACAATCTGCTTTTTTCACCCGCATCGGTCCCAAAACGCAGATCCTTGACCATGCGTGGGGTCAGCGCCGCTACCCTATCACCGGCACTGGATGCCCTGCCTGATGGGTAATCTAGCGTCCAGATTGTGAGCAACCAAAGCACCTGAACGTCTCCAAAGATGTGATCAACGGGAGGGAGTAACGGATCCGTTGAAGGTGAAAGCTAATAGACCTGGTTCAACTCATCTGCGGCAGGGATCTCGCGCTCGCGCCGCGCGATATAGGCTAGCAGTTCCTCCTCCTTGGCCTGGTCAAGTTTTGGCTCCTGATATTCAGACAAGAGTTTCTTCGCATGGGTAAGGGCTCGTTCGGTGATTTCCACCCCCCCCTCTGCAACCCATTGTTCGATTGAATTATTGTCGAACATCTCGGGCATGAAAAAGGCCTGTTGGAAATTCTCCTGTGTATGTGGATGCCCCAGATAATGACCGCCTGGGCCGATATCCGGCACCGCTGAAATCGCCTGATCAAAATCCTCCCATTTGGGACCTTCCGCCATCCGGTAGGCCATCGCGCATTGTTCGGCGTCAACGATGAACTTTGCAACTGAACAATGCATCCCGGCCTCATTCCATCCTGCGGAATGCCAGATGTAATTTGCGCCTGCGTGCATCACAGATTGCAGCGTGGTTGCACTCTCGTAGCCGGCTTGGGCATCAAAGGTTTTGGCACCGCCCAGGGTATTAGAGGTTCTCCAGGGCACATCATAGAAGCGGGCCATCTGTCCGATCATGAAGTTCATCAGCGAAATCTCCGGCGTGCCCGCCATTGGGGCGCCAGACCGCATGCTGACAGTCGAAAGGTAATGCCCATAAATCGCTGGGGCTCCCTCGCGGATCACCTGGGTATAGGCCAGAGCGCTCAGCGCTTCGGCATTGAGCTGCGCCACTGTTGCTGGCACCGAAGCCGGGGTGTTCGCGCCACCCAATACGAAGGGCGAGCACAGAACCGGCTGATTGCGTCGGCAGAAGGCCCGCATTGCCCCCAACATGGTTTCATCCCAAACCAGCGGCGAGTTTCCATTGCAATTGCCAGTGGTCACTGGGTGATCCTCTAGGAAGTCCGCCCCAAACAGTATTGCACACATATCCAAGACATCCTCCGCGTTCTTGGGGCTAGTGGTCATCCCCATGAAGGTCTTGTCCGAATATTTCATCGAAGAATATGTGATGCGAAGATGGCGTTGACTGATGGGGTGGTCGTAGGGCTCCACGATGTGATGCGCAGAGGAATGCAGAGCCGGCATCATATGCGCCAATTTATGAAACATCGCGAGGTCTTCCAGCGTCGGATTGCGACGCTGATCCTCCAGGTCCCTCAGGAAGGGCGCACCGGTCATGGGCACAAAGATCGAATGCCTGCCGCCCAGGCGCAGGTTTTTTTCCGAGTCTCGCGCGTGATAGGTGAAATCACTGGGAATGGTTGCGATCAATTCTCGAACCAGGCCTCTGTCCAAGAAGACCAACATACCCTCAACTTTGGCTCCGATCCGCTTCCAATCCTCCAGCGCAATCGGATCTCGAAACTGGACCCCGGTGTTCTCCAGAATGTCCATGGAAGCTTGGTCGATCATCTCGACCTGGGCGCCATCCAGCACTTCGCACAGTGGCAAGTTCCGCGTAAGACCTGGCAACATTGTGAAATCAGGGGTGCGACGCAGAGCTCGACGCGCATGGCGACCACCGGCACGGCTACGGAACTGAGGGGCAGGCAAAGTCATTTAGGCGCTCTCCTTTTTCAAGGAGTGTTGCCAAATCCCAGCCTCTGCACCTGTAGGTTAGCGAAATTTGGTTGCAGAATCCGACACTCAGACGGGTGTGATGGGCAATTCACGCAAAGCAGCCCTATTTAGACCCGCTTTGCGCATTGGCGAAGGATCGCCAGGATCAGATGCCAGATTTGATCGCAGTCCAGGTGCGGCTCCGTTGACGCAGGGCTTTGGGCCCAAGGCTCTTATCCGGGAACAGACCATTCATGGTTTCAGCACTAGGATAGACGCCAGGATCGGCGAGAACCTCCGGCAAAATAGACTCGTCGGATTTTGCATTGGCATTTGCAAAGAAGACCGTGTTGGTCACTTCGGCAATCACCTCTGGCTGCAACATATGATCAATGAAACGGTAGGCTTCATCGGGATTGGGCGCGTCCACCGGGATGGCCATCAGGTCAATCCACATAAGCGTCCCCTCACGTGGAATGGCATAGGCAATCTCCACACCGTTCTCGGCTTCTATCGCGCGGGCCTGGGCCAGACCGGCATCACCGGAATACATCACCGCCAGGCACAGGTTGCCCGAAGGCAGGTCAACTGCGGCGCGTTGATTGCTGAAATAGGTCACATTCGGCGCCATTCCCGCAAGAAGCTCCTTGGCTTCCGCAAGTTCCGCCTTGGTTTCGGAATAGGGATCCTTACCCAGATAGTTCAGCGTCACCGATAGCATTTCCACCGGGGAATCAAGGACTGCCACACCACAGTTCTTCAGCTTGGAAGCATATTCAGGTTTGAACAAAAGATCCCAGCTATCGACAGGCAAGTCGCCCAACTGCTCTGAGATTTTGACAGGGTCATAGGCAAGGCCAATCGTGCCCCATGTATAGGGGACCCCCAATTGACGACCGCCAGGAACCTTATCCAATGCTGCAAGAATTTCCGGATCCAGATTACCGTAGTTCTGCAAACGCGAGGTATCTATCGGCAAAAGCGCACCGGCCTGCAGCTGGCGCTCTGCGTTGGAAGCCGCCGGGAAAACCACATCATAGCCTGATCCCCCTGCCAACATCTTGGTTTCCAGAACCTCATTGCTGTCAAAGTAGTCCAAGGTGACCTTGGTGCCAGAGGCTTCCTCGAACCCGGAAACACTGGTTTCGCCGAAATAGTCAGCCCAGTTATAGATCGAGAGCTCCGCTGCGGTAGCCGGAGCCGCCAATACCGCTGCAACAAGTGCAGCCTGGAGTGAGATAGCTGTTTTCATGTCTTATTTTCTCCCTTGGAGGGTATCAGCGGCGGCCTGAAGGACCAGAGGCATAGAGACAGAGCAGATCATTAACGAGGGTCGCCCCGGCAATCGCTGTGATCTCTGATACATCATAGGCTGGGGAAACTTCGACCAGGTCCATGCCCACCACATTGATCCCCGCAAGCGAGCGTATGATCTCTTGCGCTTGATAGGGGGAGAGCCCGCCAATCACCGGAGTGCCCGTTCCCGGAGCGGAAGCAGGTTCCAGCGCATCAATGTCGAAAGTGACATAGGTCTTGTTCTCCCCAACAATGGAGAGGATCTTCTCCGCCACCGCTGCAGGCCCCGTTTTGTGAACCTCAATGGCATCGATGATATTCATGCCCATCGGGTCAGGGTTGTGGGTACGGATCCCCACTTGTACTGAACGCGCCGGATCAACCAGACCTTCGCGGATCGCATGCCAAAGCATTGTGCCATGATCAATGCGCCCTTCTTCATCCGCCCAGGTGTCGGAATGGGCATCAAACTGGATCAGACTTAGGGGGCCGTGCTTTTCCACATGCGCCTTCAACAGCGGATAGGTGATGAAATGATCCCCACCGATAGAGAGCAACGCAGTATCCGTCGTCAGAACATCACGTGCAGCCTGCGCAATCTCTTCTGGCACCTTGTTCGGGTAGCCATAATCGAACTCGCAATCGCCATAGTCCACGATGCTCAGGGCCTCAAAGGGGTCGATCTCCCAGGGCCAGGGCCGAGACCAGGCGATATGACTGGAACCTGAGCGCACCGCCCTCGGTCCAAGCCGGGTTCCCGAACGGCTGGAGACCGCAAGATCAAAGGGCACCCCCATGATCGCGACATCTGCCCCGGATAAATCTCTGGTATAGCGCCGCCGCATAAAGCTGAGCGCTCCAGCATAGCTCGCCTCAGCGATAACTCCGCGATCACTGCTACGGGTAAAGGCGAGGTCCCCTTGTTCCGGATTCACGCTCGAAGATGTGGACATAAGGAAGCTCCCTGAATTGAGTATATTCAGTGAGCAGCTTGACCCCTTCCCCTATGCCCGTAAACTTGACCTTAGATATATATCTAAGGTTATAGAGTATGGCACAACTTCCTGAAGTTCCCAGCGCGGACTGGATTTCGGCCTCTGCCCAAATCATCCAACAATTGGGGCGCGATGATTTCCCAGAGGTGTTTCGAGCCCTACTTCAGACCTGCTGCCAATTCGAATCTATGATCCTGTCGCGGTTTTCGGGAACAAGCGCGCCCATTTGCCTCTATCAGGATCTGGATGAAATGCAGGCCGCCATCAGTGTGGAATTCTATGCCAGTGGCCCCTATCTTCTGGATCCACTTTACCAAGCCTGCCGCAACAACGCCGAACCTGGGGCCTACCGGCTGCTGGACCTCGCCCCGGAAACCTTTTTTCGCTCTGAGTATTACAAGACCTTTTATCGCAAGATCAGCATCAGCGACGAAATCGGTATCCTCATAAAGGAAGATCAGAACCGTTGGATTGTGATCTCGCTCGCCCGCTTTGCCCGGCAGCCAAAGTTCAAGCCTGAAGATGCACAGCGCCTCAACGCGGTTTTCACGCTCATTTCCTCGGCTGCGCTGAGGCATTGGGGAGAGGCGGTCACCTCTCAGGAAAAAGAAAACACAGCGGACTGGCAGCAACGCATGCAGACTTTTGGCAATGGCCGCCTCAGCCCGCGTGAAATGGAGGTTGTGCTGTTGGTTCTGCAGGGGCATTCCAGCCCTACCGCTGCGGCCTACCTGGGTATCACAGTTGGCACCGTCAAAGTGCATCGTCACCATGCCTATGCCAAGCTTGGCGTCGCCAGCCAAGCGGAACTTTTTGCCATGGCCACACGTCATTTAAGCAGCAGTCAATAAGAAGGATTGCCACCCACTCCTACGTTCGACCGGCACTATCTTCGCTTACGGGTCGCCAAAACACCAGAGTCCTGAATTATTTCAGAGACCAGATGCTCCTTGCGGTAGGCCATAACATGCACGCCCGAGACACCGGCAATATCTCGTATCTTCTGGATCAGTTCGACGCAGATTTTCTTGCCCTCCTGCCCTGGTTTCTCCGCCCTTTCCATCCGCTCAATCAGACTATCCGGGATTTGGATTCCCGGCACGTTCGAACGCATCCAACGCGCGGCCCGCGCCGAGGCAAGTGGGCCAACGCCCGCGAGAATATAGACCTTTTGGTCCAGACCCAGATCCCTGACCCGTTCCATGAAACGCTCAAACAAGGGGATGTCGTAGATATAGTTGGTTTGGATAAACTCAGCACCCGCCTCGATCTTCTTTGCAAGCCTTTGCGGCCTCCAATCATAGGGCGGAATGCAGGGGTTTTCGGCCGCCCCCAGGAACAGATGTGGCGGTTTGGTGATCTTGCGCCCAGAGAGGAATCTACCCTCATCCCGCATCGTTTTGATCGTCCGCAACAGCGAGATGGAATCAAAATCGAAAACCGGCTTGGCCCCGGGTTGGTCCCCTGCCCCGGTACCATCCCCTGTCAGACAGAGCACATTGCTAACCCCCATTGCGGCGGCCCCCAGGACATCGCCCTGAATGGCAATTCGGTTACGGTCCCGGCAGGAGATCTGGTAGACAGGTGAGTACCCCGCCCGGGTCAGCAGGGCACTGATCCCGATCGAAGACATATGGCAATTGGCACCCGATGCATCCGTCGCATTGATGGCGTCAGCCACCTCTCCCAGTGGCTGTGCTGCATCAAAAACATCGGCGGGATCCGCGCTATCGGGCGGGTTCAGCTCGGCGGTGATAGCAAAGCGGCCAGAGCGCAGAACCCGTTCCAGGCGACTATGGGAAACATGCCCTTCGGGTGGTGGGGCATAGGGTTGGGACGAATTGTGTTCCATCACTTCTCCCCCGTCTGCGCGCGCTCAGGTTCTTCTGCCAGGGGGGCGGTCGATGGCTCATTCCGCCGCGCATCGGGAAAGGCCTCTGCAATTGCTGTGCGCCGTTTTTCGCGGGCTGCGCGTAGCTGAGCGGCTTTCTCACGGCTGACTCGCAGCCATGAAGACGACCCTTGCAGGTTTCTCTCGACCGGTGGCAGAACAGAGGCGATCTGATCCCCATGTTTCATGCGAGAGGCGCCATCCCAGGCCAGAGCCCAGACGCATTTCATCTCTGGTTTCACTTCGCAAAACTCACCGGGTCGCACACCGCCGCAGGGGCCATTGCGCAACTGTTTGGGACAGTTCATGGGGCAGGACATCCCGGTCGAAGAGAGGACACATTGGCCGCACATCTGACAATCAAACAGCAGCGATTTGACGCCTTTTTCAACTACTGCAATCGGGCGCTCAACCCGATCATAGCCAATCTTGTTCAGCAGCGGATCCAGCGCGACCATGACCTGTTCAACGCGCTTGTAAATCCATTCAAAGCTTCGCGAGTGGCGTATAGCAAAAAGGCGAATTCGGTACATGGCGCTCCCTATTCCCGCTCTTCTGCAGAAGCTTGTGCCATCCGAAGGGGGGCCTTGGGTGCCTCAGCTATCTGCTGTTTTGATATTACACCCAATATCTTGAGGTACAGGAGCTAAGCGCAGGTTTTCCCTATCCCCGTGTCACGAAGGACACGGGGATAGCTTAATTCCATGTGAGGCGACCGTTTTCGCACGGTCACCGGGCAATCAGTCTTCGAATTACAATCTCATGCCAGTTTCACCCCGCGCGATCCAGCTCAATCCGCGAGATAGCGGGATTGGCAGCTGCTCGCGAGAGCTATTAACAGGCAATTTCGGGGGTAAACCTAAGTGATAGGCAAGACATACCCCCATCCAGCTTAGCGGCCTCTGTATTGCCGACCTTGCGCACATTATATCCAGCCTCAACCAGACGCGCCTCTGTTTCCGGGAAACCATCCGGCATGATCACCAGCTCATTGAAGCGGATTGCATTGGCGCAGGCTTCTTCGCCTTCTGCTGTCAGGATGACCTCATAACCTTCAAAACAGCCAGACTTTGCCAGGCGTTCAGTCGAAAGAATGGTGTTTTCGTCCAGCAAAGAGCAATCCGTCTTGAAATGAAGAACGCCTTCTGGGGTTTTCAACTCGCGCACAGTGTAGCCCCAAGGAGTCACGATCTGGCGCAACTCTTCAATGCCCGTGCTATCAGTTCGGGCCGAGGTCCCCACCAGGATCTCGCGCTCGGTTACCAGAATGTCGCCACCATCAATAAAGCCGGGTCCCTCGACTGTCTGAACGCTGCCGTAGATCTGTGCCAGAATCGGGGCCATAGCTTCTGCTTCGCGCAACCTGCTTGGTGCGCCTGGACGCATGGCAATTGCCCCCTCGGGCAAGCAAAGAGCAGCGTCCTCTACAAAGACGGAATCTGGAAATTCTTCCAACGCCTCAAGTGTCACCACCTCAGCCCCGGTAGCTTTGAGGGCAAGGACATAGTCCGCATGGTGCTGCTCAAAGAGGGCAAGGTCTGGCGTACCAGTATCAACAGCGCGCAGCCCTTCGATCACGGCTTTGCAGGGTTTGCGCGTGACCGCATGGCTGAATGTATAAGAACGAGCAGACAAGGTTTACTCCATCGGGTTGGTGAGTGAAAACAACGAGCACATTCTTTTTATACATTTGTATAATTTTGACAAGGCAGACAAAAGCATGGCTAGGAAAACCGGTCGAACACCCGCATATTCGGCAAGAACCGGACCTGGGAGAATGTTGCATGAAGATCGCCACCGCCGCCTACCCTCTAGATTGGCTCGATAGTTGGGCACAATATGAGGACAAGATCGCCAGCTGGGTCTCCACCGCAGCAACCCAGGGCGCTGACCTCTTGGTGTTTCCAGAATATGGCGCGATGGAGCTGTCCACCCTCTCAGGCAAAGAGGTCGCCATGGATTTACAGGCCTCAATCCATGCAACCTCTGAGCGGATGGAAGCAGCAGCCGAACTGCACCTCAAGTTGGCGGCAGAATATCGCGTTCATATCCTCGGCGCATCGGCCCCCATCGAGGCAGAGTATGCCCTGCCTGTAAATCGGGCCGAGTTCTACAGCCCAACCGGCCAACGTGGACATCAAGACAAACAGATCATGACCGTGTTCGAACGCAACCCATGGCATATCGGCTCAGGTGGCCCGTTGAAGATCTTTGACACAGCGCTTGGCAAAATTGGTGTATTGATCTGCTATGACAGCGAGTTCCCTCTGCTGGGGCGCGCCCTGGCAGAAGTCGATGTCATTCTCGTGCCTTCCTGCACCGAAGCCCTATCCGGATATTGGCGCGTCCGCATCGGGGCAATGGCCCGCGCTTTGGAAGGACAATGCGTGACCGTGATGTCCTCGATCGTCGGACCCGCGGATTGGTCAGAGGCCGTCGACATGAATACCGGCACCGGCGGTATCTTTGCGCCACCTGATCTGGGCTTCCCTGCCACTGGGGTGCTGAGCGAGGGGGAAATGCAAAATCCCGGGTGGACCTATGCAGAGGTTGACCTGAACAGCATTGTCCAGGTGCGCAAAGCCGGGGCTGTGCGCAACCGCAGCCATTGGCCGGAACAGGAGAGAGAGGCAAAAACACCGACAATTCACCCCATGCGGTGATTGCACCCTTGAAAAATTGGGAAAATGCGCTCATTTAGGCCCCGTGTCCCGCCATCGAGCGGGGTAAAGCAACGATGGAGAAAACATGGCCAAGGAAGATACGCTCGAATTCCCCGGTGTCGTGAAGGAACTCCTGCCCAATGCGACGTTTCGGGTCGAGCTGGAAAACGGCCATGAAATCATCGCTCATACGGCAGGCAAGATGCGTAAAAACCGCATCCGCGTTCTGGCAGGCGACCGGGTCCAGGTGGAAATGACCCCCTATGACCTCACCAAAGGCCGGATCAATTATCGCTTCAAATGAGCAGGTGATTCGTTTCGCAGACAAAGCCCGGCCAAGCAGCCGGGCTTTTGTTGTTTTGCGGCCCTTCGGCCGCTGCCTCCGGCGGAAATATCTTTGCAAAGGTGATGCTCGCAGCTGCTCTTTCCTGCGCTCCCATTCCCGCCTATGACAGAGATAAAGTGAAGAAGGGCCGAAAAATGGCATTCATTCTGGGATCAGGCAGCCCAAGGCGGTTGGAACTTTTGGCACAGCTGGGCATCAAACCGGACCGGGTCAGCCCGCCGGATATTGATGAGACCCCTCAAAAAGGGGAGCTACCGCGCGACTATTGCACCAGGGTAACCCGCGAAAAAGTCGCCGCTATTCCTGCTGACCCGCAAGATATCGTTCTATGCGCAGATACCACTGTCGCGCTGGGGCGGCGCATTTTGGGCAAACCAGAGAATGCTGCCGAAGCCGCCGAGTTCCTGTTGGCGCTATCCGGTCGACGCCATAGAGTCATAACCGCCGTCGCTGTCGCACATGAGGGACAGATCCGGACCAAGGTTGTGGTCAGCCAGGTCAAGATGAAACCGCTTTCCGATGAAGAGCTGAATGCCTATTTGGCGACTGGCGACTGGCAGGGAAAGGCAGGCGCCTATGCGATCCAGGGTCCGGCCGGGGCCTTTGTCCCATGGATCAGTGGCTCTTTTACCGGCATTGTCGGTCTTCCCCTTGCTGAAACCGCAAATCTACTCCGGGCCACCGGCCTGCCGCTTTATCAGGAGACTGCCGCATGAAAGGCCGCACGATCATTCTCGACCATATCCAGGGGCGCGAAGCCGCAGCCTTGATGGTGGATGGCAAGCTAGAGGATTTCCTGATCGATGGGGACGCCCCTCTACCAGGAACCATCTACCGCGCCAAGGCAGACCGCCCGGTCAAGGGTCAGGGTGGCATGTTCCTGAGCACCCCGGACGGACCCGCTTTTTTGCGCCAGGTAAAAGGCCTCGCTCCGGGACAAATGCTTCTGGTTCAGGTCACTGGTTACGCTGAACCCGGCAAAGCAATTCCCGTCACACAGAAACTTCTGTTCAAGAGCCGCTATGCCATCGCCACCCCGGGTGCGCCTGGGCTGAACATTTCGCGCTCTATCCGCGATGAGGATGAGCGCGACAGACTGCTGGAAATCGCCCATGAGTGCCTGGGCGATGCTGAACAGAGCATGATCCTGCGTTCTGCCTGCTCCGGCGCCCCTTCCGAGGACATTGCAGAAGACATCGCCGCAATGGCCAATCTCGCCGCGGAAATCATGTCAGATGAGATCGGGGAGCCAGAGGTTTTGACAGAAGGCGACGGCCCTCATCTGCGCGCATGGCGGGACTGGGTTGAGCCCGCTGCAATCGAGCAAGAACCCGGCGGGTTCGAGCGCAACGGCGTACTCGATGCACTCGACATTGCCTTGTCCAGCCGCGAGCCTCTTTCTGGCGGAGCTTTCATCTTTGTCGAACCAACCCGGGCCCTAGTAGCGGTGGATGTAAACACCGGCAAAGACACCTCCTTGGCCGCAGGCCTAAAGGCCAATCTGGCCTGCGCCAGAGCACTCCCGCGGGCACTGCGCAATCGTGGCCTTGCCGGTCAAATCGTGATCGACCTTGCACCGATGCCAAAGAAAGAACGTCGATCTTTTGAAAGCGCTTTGCGCGGGGCCCTCAAAGCCGAAGGTGACGATACGGTCATGCTGGGCTGGACCAACCTTGGGCATTTCGAGTTGCAGCGAAAACGTAGCCGAATCCCGCTGACTGAGGTGCTTTCATGAGTTGCCCAATCTGTGATGCCGAAAGCCAGAAAGCCTATCGCCCATTTTGCTCAAAACGTTGTGCCGATCTCGATCTGGCGAAATGGCTAAACGGCAGCTACACGCTGCCAAGCCAAGACCCCGAAGACCTTGAAAAGGCTCTGGAAGCTACGGAAGAGGCTCTTGGACAAGGCAAAAACACTCAGACTTTGAAGCATTAGTATTTTCTTTGAAAAAGCCTCTGGACACCGTCGCACTGACAGCATAGAAGGCCCTCACCCAAGGCGAACAGCCTTCCCGTGCCCGGGTAGCTCAGGGGTAGAGCAGTGGATTGAAAATCCTCGTGTCGGTGGTTCGATTCCGCCCCCGGGCACCATCTAACTCCCTGAATAAACTTCACTTATTTAGATCCTTATTGTTGAGCGATCACTTCTTGAGTTGTTGGATTACACTGGGGTTACGCAGCGAATGGCTTTCATGGTTGTGTACCTTTCAGCAGCATAGGCCGCTTCTCAACCATAAACGACTGCATGCCTATCTAATTCCAATGCTCGTTTTCGAGGAAAGGCTCAGTCAGAAGTTTTCGTAGGTGGCAATCAAACCAACTTTGTTTGTTTCTCCTTGAACCGAAATTCCTGTCACCAAGCGACGTGTGAAAGGACAGTTCATGGGACAGCAAGGCCAACTTCTTACGGTGAAGGACCTCTGCAATCGGTTGAAGCGATCACGGGCGAGCATTTACCGTGACATTAAGGCAGGTATATTGGCGAAACCCCTAAAAACTGGAGGATCTTCGCGCTGGATCGAAGCTGATATTCAGGACTACGTCGACCGTGCGCTTGCTGCACGGTCAACATAGTCTTCCATATCAAATAGGGTGTTCGAAAGCCGACGTCATAACCAGACTTCGGCTTTTCTCTATTGTGAAAAGAAAGCTGCGAGGCGGGTGGCCCTTCGCCGATCGATCAGAGCTTGTCGGGAAGATTTGAAAGCTTTTCCAGCATTCCATCAACCAACGTTTCTCATCGAGCTCCTGATCAAACAAATCATCGAAACTCGTGTCGTTAGCTAGGTTCCAGACTCATTGATTTACAGCCAGAACAAGACCGTGGCTGCAAGTGCTATGGCTGATAGGAACACCTTTGGGCATCTGTCATAGCGGGTGGCGACACGACGCCAGTCCTTCAGGCGTCCGAACATGATCTCGATCCGGTTGCGTCGTTTGTAGCGCCGCTTGTCATATCGGATGGTTTTGTCGCGTGACTTCCGCCCTAGAATGCAGGGCTTGATCCCCTTATCTACAAGGGCTTCGCGGAACCAGTCCGCGTCATAACCGCGGTCTCCCAACAGCCAATCGGCTGATGGCAGGCTGCTGACCAAAGCCCTGGCTCCGGTGTAGTCGCTGATTTGACCGGCCGTCATAAAGAAGCGGATCGGACGACCGTTGGTGTCAGTGACCGCATGCAGCTTGGTGTTAATCTCCCCCTTTGTTCGGCCAATCAGCCTGCCACGCCCCCCTTTTTAACCGCAGGCTGGAAGCCGTGCGGTGAGCCTTGAGGTAAGTGGCATCAATCATGATGGTCTTGTGATCAGCGGCTTCCGCCTCCAACCCTTCCATGATCCGAGCAAACACGCCCATGTCGCTCCACCGTTTCCAGCGATTGTAGAGTGTCTTGGGCGGACCATATTCCCTTGGTGCATCGCTCCAACGCAAGCCATTGCGATTGATGAAGATAATGCCACTCAGAACACGCCTATCATCGACGCGTGGCTTGCCATGGCTCTTCGGAAAGTATGGCCGGAGCCGCGCCATCTGCTCGTCAGTCAGCCAGAAAAGATTGCTCATCACGCCCCCTAAAGTTTGGGAGCTTGAATCAAGATCGCGCGGAGACCGCAACCAAATCAATGGGTCCAGAGCCTAATCCTGCCGCGTCGTCGATTGACCGGCTTTGGCATTGAGTTCAGAATCTCGAGAGTATCTTGAAGAAAACCCACATAAGCCAATTGGACAATTTGGATCAAACGAGGCCCCTTTCGGGGCCTTCTTTATTCGCAGCCCAATAGCTCGGCTTTCTGCTTACGTGGCATTCACCGATCAATGCTGGGTGTTCGCCCCATCGTCGTGTAGGGGGCTGTCTCTCAATGCGATCATACTTTGCGGCATTCGCGCCGTGTGGTAGTGAGCAGCCTCATCGGCAATCGTCGCACCTTGTCCCTGCAGAACTTCAACCTGACGAAGCTTCGATACAAACTCTTCGGGTTTCTCTCGTTTCCCAGCCATCGCTGATCCTCCAATTTGTGGGACAATCTACCCAGTTGGTGGACCACTTTCAGGGGGCTACTCCAGGCGTATTGGATTGTCCGATGAGGAGATGCAAAACCTGTCTGATGATTTCCTTTATGATCGGATGGTGCACGTTGTAATGGACGGATCTGTAGAATGGTCGCTCAAGTTAGTGGTTGCGGCTGTAGATGATGAGGTCGGGGATCCTACGGTACCTTGGCTGGAAGAAAGAACCGAACTTTTGCTGGGTCGCATCCAAATCAATCTACCTGATGCCCAAGCTGGAAGCCTGCGCAGGGTGTTTGATCCCGCGCAGATGCCTCAAGGGGTAGATGCGCCTCTGGACCAGGGCTTTGAACTGCGTAGCGTGGCCTATGCGGAGTCCTATCACCAACGCGGTCTCTGAAACGGTGGCGGTGCGCTGGCTTTTCCTATGTAGCGATTTTCCTCAGGGGATTGGATAGTTACAGATTTCCGAGTCTCAGTCTGGTGCACAAAATAAAATAGGACTTGTAAATACCTATTATATAAAACATGTATGTGGTACTCAAATATGGAGCGATTCTAGTGGAAGATTCGACGCGACTGAGGCCTTGTTTATTTGATATCACCCCAGCCGAAATCGGCCGGGTTGTTGAACAGTTCTATGCCAGCGTCCGTTCGGACAAGGTGCTGGGCCCGGTCTTTAATGCTGCGATCGAGGATTGGCCGGCGCATGAGGCAAAAATTGCATCTTTTTGGCGTGGGGCAATCCTTCGAGAGCCCGGCTATGGCGGCAATCCGATGCAAGTCCACTTGGCCAATTCTGCAATCAAACCCGCGCATTTTTCACAGTGGCTAGCCCTGTTTCGAGCGACGCTTCAACGCGAACTTAGACCAGAAACAGCCGCTGCATTTTTCCAATTGGCTGATCGCATCGGCAAGGGAATGTGTTCCGGTATCGAGAACTCTCGCAGACCCGGAGGCTCGCCACCGATACTCACCTGAATGACCGCAGAATAGGTCCGAGAGCGACCTGACCTCACCACTAACCATGAGAGACGGTAATGACTGCAAGCGTCTACAGTAAAGCCCGCATTATCCAGGGCGACTCCAGGCTGATTGTGCTGCGCTGGTTGACTGCCGGATGGCAGGATCTACGTGCGAACTTAGCGTTTTCTCTGTGTTACGGGACGGCGCTGGTCGTGGCAGGCTGGGTCATCATCTGGCTACTTTCTGCGACAGATACAGGTTGGATGCTACTGCCTCTATTGGCAGGTGGCGTTTTGGTGGCCCCCCTTGCAACAATTGGCCTGTATTCAATTTCGCGCGGCCGGAAAGGTGTGGCTTCAAAAGGGCAGATTGCGCTTGTTGGCGGGGTTCTAATGATCTTTGCCCTGACGTGGATACGTGCTGCCACGGTTCTTTTTGCCATTGCTTTTGGCCTACGACCCTTTGCGGGTTTTACAGAGACGCTGGAGCTTCTTTTCAGCACGCATCAGGGGTGGAGTTTAGTAATCGTCGGGTCACTGACTGGGGGGCTCTTTGCTGCCCTTGGCTTTGCGATCTCTGCTTTTTCGTTACCGATGCTTGTCGACCGAGAAATCGACGGGTTTTCTGCCATGGGGCTTAGTTTCAACGCCACTACTCACAACTTTTGGCTGAGCCTCTGGTGGGGAGGCACCATCACCTTTTTGACCGCTGCGGGCATTCTTACAGGATTGTTGGGACTCGCGGTTGTCTTTCCTCTGCTTGGCTATGCAACCTGGCACGCCTATGCGGATCTGTTTCATGGAGATGCATAAATGACTGACATGCTTCCAAAAAATGCTGTGCACTACGCAACTTCGCGTTTCACGCATGAAACCCTGCCTGACAAACTGCGCAAAGACCACAGCACCAAAGCCGGAGTCTGGGGGCTGTTGGTTGTCCAAAGTGGAGAGCTTTTGTTACGGCGTGAGGATAAAGAAGATTTTGTTATCACCGCTGGCGAAGTCGCAGTCTTTGCGCCGCAGGAGGTACATTCCATCGAGGCGATGGACAACGTGGAGTTCGAAGTCCAGTTTCACCGGCAGGAGGCTCCAGATGCAGCGTAATCTGTCCATCGAAGACCTTGTAATCTTTTCGGCCCTATTCTTCGTCCTCATGGCTGGCTTGGCAATTTTAGGCTGGGGTGTTCCCATAGCCTATGTGATGCATGGCTGGTTAATCGCCGCCGCTGCGGGCTGGGGGCTGCTCTGGATGCTGGGCCGAGCTTGTGGTGGGGCCGTCAAGATACCGCTGGAATACAATGATCGGGTTATCCGGTTCGGAATAATTGCGGCTCTTATCTGGGGCATCATCGGCTTTACGGTTGGAGATATTCTGGCGTGGCAACTGGCCTTTCCGTCGTTAAACGGTGACATGTCCTGGTCCAACTTTGGGCGGCTCAGACCCGTACACACCTCTGGTGTTATCTTTGGCTTTGGTGGCAATGCTCTGATTGCCACGTCTTTCTTTGTGGTTCAGCGCACTTCACGTGCGCGTCTGGCCAGTGAGACGCTGCCCTGGGTCATTTTTTGGGGTTACAATCTGTTCATGGTGATCTCTGCTTCTGGCTACCTCTCCGGGATCACCCAATCCAAAGAATATGCAGAGCCAGAGTGGTATGCGGATCTCTTGTTGTTGATCGTTTGGATTGGGTACCTCACCCTTTACCTGCGAACTCTGGCGAAGCGGGCAGAGCCCCATATCTATGTAGCAAACTGGTATTACCTAGCCTTTATTGTCGTCATTGCGATGTTGCATGTGGTGAACAATCTCGCGGTCCCTGTTTCTATTGCATATCCAAAGAGCTACTCTCTCTTTGCCGGTACCCAGGATGCAATGACCCAATGGTGGTACGGTCACAATGCAGTGGGCTTTTTGCTGACGGCTGGCTTCCTCGGTATGCTTTATTACTTCCTGCCCAAAGCAGTGAACCGGCCAGTCTATTCCTATCGGATGTCCATTGTCGGCTTTTGGGGGATAACCTTTCTCTATCTTTGGGCCGGAGCGCATCACCTGCACTACACCGCTCTGCCGGATTGGGTGCAGTACCTGGGCATGACCATGTCAATCATCCTTTTGGTGCCAAGCTGGGCCTCGGTCTTCAACGGCATTCTCACCCTGAACGGCGCTTGGGATAAGGTGAGAACGGATCCCGCAGTACGCTTCATGATGGTGGCGATCCTGTTCTATGGCCTGTCAACCTTCGAAGGCTCTTTCATGGCGATCCGACCGGTGAATTCTCTTAGCCATTACACCGATTGGACCGTCGGCCATGTCCATGCTGGGGCCTTGGGTTGGGTCGCTTTCATTACCTTTGGCACGATGTATAAATTGGTGCCTTGGGTCTGGAAGCGCGAGGGCGTCTACTCGCTGAAACTGGAGGCCTGGCACTTCTGGCTCGCCCTCATCGGTACGTTAATTTACGTCGGCGCGATGTGGAACAGTGGCATCACCCAATCACTGATGTGGCAGACCTATGATGCAGATGGCGCTTTCCTCTATTCCTTTCTCGATAGTGTAGTGGAAATGCATCCCTACTATGTTGCGCGCGCGATTGGCGGGCTGCTCTATCTGATTGGCGCCTGTATCGGCGTCTACAACATCTACATGACCGTGAGCGGCCCCGAAAAAGTCAAAACCCAGCAAGCCGAGCCATTGGCCTCGCAACCTGCGGAGTAGCACGTCATGAGCACGCATCATCAGAAACTTGAACGCCACTCGCTGGGCTTTGCCATGACAATCCTCGTGGTGGCTTCGATTGGAGGGCTTGTGGAAATTGCCCCGTTGTTCACCATTGAGAACACCGTGGAGAAGGTAGAGGGCATGCGCCCCTATACACCGCTAGAGCTGGCCGGGCGCGATATCTATGTGCGCGAAGGCTGCTATGCCTGCCACAGCCAGATGATCCGCACGCTTCGATCTGATGTCGAACGCTATGGCCACTACAGTCTAGCAGCTGAAAGCATGTATGATCACCCGTTTCAATGGGGGTCAAAACGCACCGGGCCAGATTTGGCAAGGATCGGCGGAAAATACTCTGACGCTTGGCATGTGGCGCATCTGGAAGCCCCGCGGGAGCTTGTCGAGGGCTCAATTATGCCCGGCTATGCCTTCTTATCGGAGGCACGGCTCGCCACCGGTCATCTACCAGCGTCACTTAAAGCGCTGAGCCGGGCAGGTGTGCCTTACACGAAAGCCCAGATCGAAAATGCGGAAAAGGATGCGGCCCGGCAGGCGGATTTTGAACAGAACTACGAAGGCGAGTTGCAGGACAGTTATGGGGACAATGTGCAGGTGCGCGATTTTGATGGTGCACCTGGACGCCTGACCGAGATGGATGCCCTTGTGGCCTACCTTCAAATGCTCGGCACCCTTGCTGATCTCGAAACACTGAACCCTCAGGAGAGCTCCCGATGACACATGATGCAGTGTTGGTTTTCTCAAAAACCTGGGGAGCAATCTATCTGATGACCGTGTTTTTGGCGGCTGTGTTCTGGGTCTATTGGCCCTCGCGGCGGCAGATCTATGACGATGCAGCGCAATCTCCGCTGGACGGGCGGGAGGAACAGCCATGGCGTTAAAGGAAAAGGACCCGGTCTCAGGAACCAACCTGACAGGGCATGAGTGGGACGGCATCACAGAATTGGACACCCCGGTACCCTGGGCGGCACGCTGGGCGCTGTGGGGAAGCATTGCCATCGCGGCTGGGTATTGGGTTTTTTATCCGTCCTTCCCTACGGTGACCGACTATGCAAAAGGGATCTTGGGTTATTCCTCGCGTTTGGAAGTCGTGTCTTCACTGAAAGAGGCTGAAGCTGAGAGGAGGCAAACTTTTGCTCCTTTTCAGTCGGGAGATATCGCGTCCTTGGCCAAAGATCCCTCGCTTGAGGCACGCTATGGAGCGGCCATTTCCAAGCTTTACGAGGACAATTGTGCAGCTTGCCACACAGCAGAGCTGACCGGCCAGGAGGGCTTCCCAAACCTGACCGACAATCATTGGCTCTGGTCAGGAACGCCAGAGGAGATTGAGTATACGATCCGCTATGGCATCAATGCCACGCATGACGAAACCCGTATGGCTCAGATGTTGGCTTTTGGTGCTGATGAGATGTTGGAAAAACCGCAAGTCACAGAAGTGGTCGAGTTTGTGCTGGCCCTTTCTGGGCAGGACCATGATGCGCTGGCAGTAGAGGCGGGTGAGGTCGTCTTTGAAGAAAACTGCGCCGCTTGCCACGGTGATGATGGTCGTGGCGGCTATGAAAACGGGGCCCCGGACCTGGGAGACGACCAGTGGATCTACGGTGGTACCCGTAATGATATCTATCATAGCGTCTATTACGGCAGGCAGGGTGTCATGTCGGCCTGGGAAGGTCGCCTGGATGATCCCCAAATCCGAATGTTGACTCTGTATCTTTTGTGGAGTGCCGAAGATGCCCCAAGCTGAGGAAGACCCGAAATTTCGGCGGAACATGTACCTGTTGATACTTTTCCTTTTGGTTGGCTACATTGGGTTCAAAGCTTGGCACCTGTCGGTTGCTTTTGAAGCTTGGGGCAGCCAGCCGTTACCAGGTGAAGTTGTTGGTGCAGCAAAGTAGGGGAAATCTACGTAAGGAGAGAGCGCAAAGGACTGGCGGCCTTCGCTCTGTAGGCTGTTAGGCAACGCCTTTGTTGATCTCCAAGGCGCGGAGCAAATTCCGCATTCCTCCATTGCCGCTCAGCACATCGTGCAAAGTCTTACTGTCCAAAGTGGTAAAGAACATCTCCTGCGCCTCGTTCAAAATCGGAAGCAAGCCGCAGGCAGGCGTCATCACACAACATCCTCCATCTTCCTTCATACACTCGACCAGTGGTGTGCCACGTTCAGATTTACGCAAAAGCCCACCGATTGAAATGGCCTCTGGCGGCAGGGCCAAACGCATCCCACCGTTTCGACCGCGCAGGGATTCAACATAGCCCTCATGCGTGAGCCACTGGGAAATCTTGGCAAGATGATTGAAAGGCAATTTCTGCATCTGAGCAATCTCACGTGTCGACATCAAGCCGTCCTCATGGGTGGCCAGGTGAATCAGGATGCGTAGGGCGTAGTCTGAGAACTTGGAAATCTGCATACTTCTCTCTTCTCACAAAAAACACGTATTGGAAATACGTATTTTATTGACAGGTTTTAGGACTCGCAATAATAGGCAAATAAAATACCTATTATGGAGATGGCACATGCAGCCAGTTGTTCTTTTGATTTCGCTGATACTGATGGCCCTGCTGTCGACTATCTTCTTCCTGGCGGCGAGGGCATCGCGTGGGCCAGGACCCGGACCCAAAGCCAATGCTAAACGAACAGGGCTAATCTGGGCTCTTACAATCCTTGGGGTGATCGTCTCGGTTGGGTCTCTCCGCAACTGGCCACATGCGCTAGCCAGCACCAGCGACGCATTAGAGGTAAATGTCAGCGGTGGTCAGTGGTGGTGGGACATCGACACCACAGAAATTCCGCTCGGCAAGCCTGTCAATTTCAACGTGACAACCGAAGACGTCACCCACGGTATGGGAATCTATAACCAAGATTTGACCTTGCTAACGCAGGTGCAGGCGATCCCCGGATACACCACTCAAATCACCTACACCTTCACGGAACCAGGCAACTACCAAGTCCTGTGCATGGAGTTCTGCGGAGTGGCGCATCACGACATGGTCAACGAATTCGAAGTTGTAGTGGTGGAGGAATAAATGAGCATAGCAATAGAACCCGGCGCGGGAGCCCCCGTTGTAACGGTACCCCAGGCTGGCGCGATCAAAGTCACGATGATCCTCTCTGGTGCGGTCTTCATGCTGATGATGGTCTTTGGCCTGATCATGCGGGCGGCCCAGGGCCAGTGGATAGAGCTGGACCCGGCCCTGTTTTACCAGATTTTGACGGCACATGGCGCTGGCATGGTTGGCACAGCAGCGCTCTCTGGCGCGGCTATCCTATGGTACTTCAGTGGTCGCCATGTGGTGCTGACTGTTGGTATTTTTTGGGCCTTTCTTGGCCTGTTCCTAGTGGGTGTCGTCTTGATCCTTGGCGCTATCTTTGTCGGTGGTTTTGGGGGTGCTTGGACCTTCCTGTTCCCGCTCCCCGCCCTGTCCGGCGGCGCGTGGGAGGCAGAGGCTGCGGCAGCCTTCATGCTGGGGTATGTGGCAATTGGAGTTGGCTTCTTGCTCTACTATCTGGAGCTTGGCCGACAGATCCACGCTCGCTATGGCAGCTTAGTGCGTGCGCTGGGATGGAACCTGATCCTTGGTCGCGAGGATGACAACCCGCCACCGCCAACAATCGTAGCCGCCGCTGCCGTTACCATTTTTAACTCGATCGGCATCATCTTGGGCGCAGCGGTTCTGGTCGCAAGCCTCGTGCATCTCTTGGTGCCAGGGTTTGAGGTCAATGCGCTTCTGGCCAAGAACCTGATATATTTCTTTGGCCATGTTTTCATCAATGCCTCGATCTACATGGCGGTGACTGCAGTTTACGAGATCTTGCCGGAGTACACAGGCAGGCCCTGGAAATCGAACCGGGTGTTTGCACTTGCTTGGAACGCGGTGTTGATCTTTGTGATGGCTGTCTATTGGCACCACCTGCTTCAAGACGTGGTGATGCCGCCTTGGATGCTTGTCGTGGGACAGCTTGTTTCCTACTTCAGCGGCATTCCCCTAATCGCGGTCACGGCCTTCTCCACCTTTCTCTATGTGCGCGGGTCAAAAATGACTTGGGACCTGACCTCTTCTCTGTTGGTCTTGTCAGTGGCTGGCTGGTCTGTGGGATCCATTCCGGCATCCATCGACGGGATGATCAGCGTCAACAAAGTGATGCATAACACCATGTGGGTGCCCGGCCATTTTCATACCTATCTGCTTCTGGGCGAGGTCGCTATGGCCTTTGGCTTTATGGCCTGGTTGGTGCGTGGCAAGACCATCTCCGAGATGGGAACCTTGGACCAGGCTGCCTTTGGCACTTATCTGGCGGGCGCAGCCGGGTTTGTCGCAGTGTTTCTGTTCTCTGGCGCAGCTTCGATCCCACGCCGTTGGGCCGTGCACTACGAACAATGGCTGACCCACGACCGTATCGGTACTTTGTTTGGCGTGCTTGTTGTGCTGGCAACACTGGTTTTTGTAGTGCGGTTTGTTGTCGGTTTAGGGCGGAACGACGGCTGATGTTGATCAGGTTCCTCCCCTCTATTCTCGCCGCTGCATTAGGCGGCGGGATCTTGTGGCAAACCACGGATGGGGCCCAGGCCTTCACCAGTGAGGCGGCCAGACGGCTGGATGTTGTACGTGCGCCTCGTCCGGTTCCTGATCTTATGCTGGAGGATATGAATGGCCGTCAGGTACCTTTGCTACCGCAAAAAGGTGAGGTGGTATTGGTTGAGTTCATCTACACGGTCTGTGGGGACATTTGCCAGATTGCGGCTACGGATTTTGCGGGTATCCGTGATCAGCTGCACGCGCGAGGGGAAAACGTGAGGCTCATTTCTGTGAGTTTTGACCCCACGCGCGACACGCCAGAACAAATGGCCATCTACGGAGACGCCCATGAAGCGGATGGCTCAAATTGGACCATAGCCCGACCAGAACCGGGTGCATTAGAGATTCTTCTGGATCTGTTTGATGTTGTTGTCATTCCAGACGAATGGGGGGGCTTTCAGCACAACGCTGCAATCCACGTGATTTCTACAAAAGGCGAGTTTTCCGCGGTCTATGACACCGATGCGGTAGCGGCAGTGCTTGCACATTTTGACCGGAGGCGGTCATGAAGATGATAGGGCTTACCGTCCTCGCAATTACTGAGGCCGTCGCTTTGCGGGTAGGAACGATTGAAAGCCCGATCCAGCATGTGCTTGTGCAGATGCCGCTATTGGTCTTGGCGGGAATAGTGGCGGCCCATGATCTGAGGGTCCGGCAGGATTGGGCTATTCCGCTTCTCTTATTGGCGTTAACTACCTTTTTGTTCTGGATGTTGCCGCGCAATGTGGATTGGGCCCTGACCCCAGCCGGAGAATTGTCCAAATACATCTCACTGCCTTTGCTATTGGGTTTGCCTCTGCGCCTTTGCTGGCCTTGGCTTGGGCCAATTTTGCGAGGCTTCTTGAAAGCTAACGCCCTTTCGATGCTAGGGGTTCTTGGCTTCCTCTATACCCATGCCCCGATCAGGATATGCAATTCCTATTTGGTCTCCGCTCAACAGAATCTGGGCTTTGCCTTTCTCTATCTCGCTGCCGTTTTGGCCTGCATCTGGGCTTTTCCGGTTTTGTTTGGATACCCGCGTTGGCTGCCTGATGCCGCCACCGGGTGCATAAAATACGGAGCATGATGTGATGACCTATGCTGATACTGTTCTAGGGTTTGCGCAGCTGGCACAGAAGAAAGGGCAGAATCTGAGATCCGATCCCATGGCCTTTTTGGTGCTTGCCCTCAAGGCAGGTGCCTTTGTTGGAGCGGGTATCCTGTTGATCTTTTCTTTGGGGCAAGGAGTCGATGGTGCCATCCGCCCAATTGTCATGGGAGGCAGTTTTGGCATTGCGCTCACGCTTGTGGTCTTTGCCGGGGCAGAACTTTTCACCGGGCATACAATGTACATGACCCATGGGCTGTTGACCGGTATTAGCGGAATAGGGGATCTGTTGCGCTGTTGGGGGGCAAGCTGGGCTGGCAACCTGGTTGGAGCTCTGCTGCTGGCGTTGCTGTTTGTGGCTGGTGGTGGCGGATTGATCTTAGGGGCCGGAGAAGATGCCTTGCTTTACAAGGTCGCAGCCAAGAAAATGCAGGGTTCCGGACTTGAGCTCTTTGCCAAAGCAATTTTGTGCAACTGGCTCGTTTGTCTTGCTCTGTGGTGCTCAGCCCGAGCTAAAGATGACGTAACCAAATGTATCGTGATTTTTTGGTGCCTCTATGCATTCATTGCTGCGGGCTTTGAGCATAGCGTAGCCAATATGACTGTCTTCTCCGTCGCCCTGCTTTCTGACTATCCAGAAGGCATCTCCCCGGCAGGAGCTGCGCATAATCTGATTTTTGTCACTCTGGGCAATACCTTCGCCGGAGCTGGCATCATGGGATATGGATATTGGCGTGCTGCCTCGCGGCCGCGGGTTTCGGCTGGACCCACGAGTGAATTCTTGGGTGAGAAAACCCAGACGAAGGCGGGCTGATGCAGGCGCGTATCCCTGTGTCTTTCAATGCTTCCCGGAACCAATCGGCGTCCTAGCCGCGATCTCCAAGCAGCCGGTCGACATTCGGCAAACTGCTGATCACTGCCCTTGCCCCGATGTAGTCACTCACCAGTCCAGCGGTGATGAACAGGTTCAGTGGGCGCCCCTGGCTGTCGCAGATGGCATGCAGCTTGGTGTTCTTGCCACCTTTGGTTCGGCCTATCAGGCGGCCGCGCCCCCCTTATTAACGCCCATGCTGGTCGCTGTACGATGTGCCCTGAGGTAGGTCACGTCGATCATCACTGTCTTTTCTTCGCCGTTTTCGGCTGCCAAACTGACCATCATCTGGGCAAAGATACCCTTGTCACTCCAACGTTTCCAGCGGTTGTATGGCATCTTGTGCGAGCTGTATTCCCCTGGTGCATCGCGCCATCTTAAGCCATTGCGGTTTATGAAGATAATCCCACTCAAGACACGCCGATCATCAACAGGTGGTTTTCCATGGGACTTCGGAAAATAGGGCTCAAGACGCGCCATCTGCGCATCGCCCAGCCAGAAAAGATCAGACATGTTCACCGCTCGAGTTTCGAACTGTGAATCACGACGCCAGGTGGAAATCAATGCCAGGTGGAAATCAATGGGTCCCGATCCTAGAGGAATTGATTCAAATTTTCTGATTTATGCGTGGTTAAAGTATTTCATTTTAGTCTCTCTGAGATTCTGTGCAAAGCCAGTGAGAGACCAGAGCTGCCATGAGTGATAAAAAGCAAGAAGCCATTGAAAAGGCTCAGAAAGCTCTGAATGAGTCTCTGGAAGCGGCCAATGAGGCCGAAGAGGCAGCGAAAGCCGCCGAGGAAGCAAGTGCTGCCGCTGCAAAGGCCAATGAACTCTATGAGGCGGCTCAGGTCGCGGCGGACGAAGCTGAGAAGATTTCCGATGAAGCTGACGAGCTGGTCGAAGAGGCCAAAGCCGCGCTTAAAGCGGCCAAAGGCGACGATGACGATGACGATGACGATGACGATGACGATGACGATGACGATGCAGCCATAGAAGCCGCAGAAAAGCTACTGGAAGAAGCAAAAGAAGTCGCAAAAGATGCAAAAGACGCATCCAAAGTGGCTGAAGAAGCAGAAAAGGATGCCGAAAAAGCCGCTAAAGACGCAGAGAAGGACGCCGAAAAGGCGGAAAAAGACGCCGAAAAAGCAGCGGACAAAGCTGAAAAAGCCGCTGAAAAGGCTGAGAAGGAAGCCGAAAAAGCCGCTGAATATGGCTCTGATGATGATGATCAGATGGGCGGCAGCACCAGCGACGATTACATCGATGCGGGCGGCGGCAGCGACACGGTTGCTGGTCAAGAAGGCCATGACATCATTGATGCTGGCGAAGGCAACGACGTCATCTATGGCGATATGGGGGACGGCTTTGATCAGGGGGTCGATGCCAGCCCCCTCTCGCTAGAGCTCGGAAATCTTCAAAGCGTCTCGCATGATGGCGACCTCGGATCAGCCGGAAACTTTGCCGTTTTCAGCAATGTTGCCACTCTGGCAGATGGCACCCAGATCTCTGGTCGATTGGTGTTGGTGGAGAAATCCAATCCCGACATGTGGGTAGAATTTGGCTATACCGAAGGGGCTGAAGTTCTACTGGAAGGCGATAGCCCCGGTGATCGCGCCACTTTCCGGCTGGAGTTTTTCAATCCGGAGACCGGCGAGCCGGTTTTTCTGAACTCGACCGCCACCTTCAATGATATTGATGACAATAGTGGCGCCGGGGATGCGGAGGCCATCATCGTTGATGGCAACAGCTTCACCTCCTATGGCGTATCCGACGATACCTCCATCACAACCTCGACCGACGGCAATAGCGTTGTGGCCACCGGGTCAGAGATGAATGATTACACCGATCAAGATGGTTGGTTCTCTGCTCAATTCGAGGATCGTTCCTCGATTGAATTCACCCTGCAAACCCGTGACGGCTACTCTGGCTTTACGCTTTCTGGCAGCCTAATTGATGACCCGGTTACCACCCCGCTTGAGCAGGGTCATGACACGGTCATGGCCGGAGATGGTGACGACATTGTCTATGGTCAGGGCGGGGATGACTCCCTGATGGGGGACGAAGGTGACGACAGCCTGGATGGCGGCGGTGGCGACGATGTTCTGGAAGGGGGGACTGGCTCCGATACTCTGATCGGTGGAGCGGGTGGCGACACCCTGTCCGGCGGCGATGGCGATGACTACATCGAGGGCGGACTAGGCGATGACAGCCTGACCACTGGACTGGGCAATGATACGCTGATCGGTGGTGAGGGCAATGATACCCTGCGCAACTCTGAAGGCGATGACAGCCTCGTTGGTGGGGCTGGCGACGACAGCATCATTGCCAGCGGCGGCAATGACACCCTGGAAGGCAATGCGGGTTTTGACACGCTGATTGGTGGTGACGACAATGACATTCTGCGCGGCGGCGCCGATGCAGATCTGATGTATGGCGATGCCGACTCGGACACCTTTGAGATGACCGATGGATTCGGCAACGACACGCTGGAGGGCGGCGAAGCAGGCGTCGATGTCGACCTGGTGGATCTGACGGCAGTCACCAGCGGGCTGACGGTCACCTATACCGGCGACGAGGCCGGCACTATCACCGATGGCACTGACACCATAACCTTCTCTGAAATCGAACAGCTGAATCTGACCGGTCAATCTGATGTAGTGGATGCTTCCGCCGACACGCTAGGCGTATCTATCGATGCCGGGGCTGGAGATGACGCAATTACCTTTGGTGGTGGAGGCGATTCCATCACGGGTGGCCTCGGCCTTGACCAGTTTATCCTTACCGATGCTGGCGGCGCAGACACCGTTACCGATTTCGACATCGGCGATGATGATTTTGACGGCTATTTCAATGATCAGATTGACGTTTCAGACCTTCTGGGAGGGACTGGCGCAGGCGGTTCGGTACGAACAAACGATGTCGCGGTCAGCGACGATGGGTCTGGCAATGCGGTTCTGACTTTCCCAAACGGCGAACAACTTGTTCTACAGGGTGTCGCACCAGCAAGCATCTCGACCCAGGCACAACTCCATTCCGCCGGGATCCCGTGTTTCACCCCAGAGGTTCTTTTGGCAACCATGCGCGGTGCGGTCCCTGCCGGGGAAATTCAGGTTGGGGATCTCTTACAAACCGCTGACAACGGCTTTCAGCCGGTCATCTGGGTCGGGAAACGTACGCTCAGCCCAGCAGAACTAGCCCGTAAACCGCACCTCAGGCCCTATTGTGTGCGACCGGGCGGCATTCTGTCACCAGAGCGCCCAATGCTGCTGTCTCCGCAGCATCGACTACTGGTCAATCGACACAGCTTTGAGCAGGCTTCTTCCTTGGAGGAAAGCTTCCTTTCCGCCAAGTTCCTGGCAGAGGTCGATCAGAACTGCTCCCAGGTGGCTCATAAAAACCAAGAGGTCACCTATGTTCACCTCATGACAGAGCAACATGAGGTGGTCTTTGCTGAAGGCATAGCCACTGAAACATTTTGGCCAGGCCCAGATGCCATTCGCGGCTTGACTGCAGCCGATACCCGAGAGCTGTTTGAGCTCTTTCCCGAACTCGCGCCCGTATATGGGCTTGCGGGTGCCCAGGGGCGGGCAAAGACCCGTCTGGCCTATGGTGCCCTGGCCCGCCGCAGCTTAAAACGGCGAGACTTATCACAGCTTCCCCGCACTCCAGCGCTGGTTTCAGCCATGCCTGCCCTCGCCTGCACAACAACCCAGAGCCCGCGCCAGAGCGCCTAGAATTCGGCGTCGGCATCAGCCAGGGTTTTTCCAAGGCTCCGAGGTTGGCCAATGCCCATCAAGCAAATAAGAGATGCTTGACTCACGAATTGCCGTTTGCCATTTAGCCAAAGTGACTGGTTCTACGAGTGCTTCAATGCGCAGTGGAAGAAATAGGGAACACGGTGCGGCGTACCCAAAAGGGACCAAATCCGTGACTGCCCCCGCAACTGTGAGCGGTGAGTGACGCTGAACAAGCCACTGGGGTTCTCCCGGGAAGGCCAGCTGAACCAAGACCCGTGAGTCAGGAGACCTGCCGGACACAAAGAACGATAGCTCCGCTTGCGGGGTTTTTACTCTTTTCCACCGGACGCCGGGGTGAGCGTCTGGCGCGATTGCCACAAGGCTAACCCGTGCCACTACTCCCCGTTGTTCATTCCTGAATGCAGGTACGCCTGCATCGTCGAATGAGGACGATATGAAACTGAATGCTATGGCCGCTCTGCTGGCCACTTCCGCAGCAATGCTGAGCCCGGTTGCGGCTTCTGCACATTTCCTGCTGCACTACACTGAGAACTCGATGATCGAACGCCCCGGCGATGTGCCGGTCGGGCTGATTTTCTGGCACCCGATGGCCAATGGCCATGCCATGGATATGGGTAAGCCGGAAGAGTTCTACATGATTCACAATGGCGAGAAGACCGATCTGACCGACCGGCTGGCGCCTGCGACCTTCAAAGGCGCGGAAAACGAATCCGCCGCCTATACCGCATCAATCCCGGTGAAACGCTCCGGTGACTATGTGCTCGTCACTGTGCCTGCGCCTTACTATGAGGGAAGCGAGGACATCTATATCCAGCAGATCACCAAATCTGTTCTGAACCGCAACACGCTGCCCACCGATTGGGACCAGCCCGTTGGCCTGGCCACAGAGATCCTGCCGCTGAATAAGCCCTATAACGTCATCGTGGGCTCCACCTTCTCCGGTCAGGTCCTGGCCGACGGCAAGCCGGTTCCCGGCGCGGAAATCGAGATCGAATTCATGGCTTCCGAGCCCAATCTGAAGACCTTTGCCACCACCAATCCTACTGTGGGCGAAATGCCGGGCGGAGCCATTGTGGCCATCGCCGATGATAATGGCGTCTTCTCCTTTGGCATCCCCAAAGCGGGTTACTGGGGCTTTGCCGCCTTGGGCTCTGGTCCCGCGACCGAGCACGAGGGTAAAGAGCTCAGCCAGGACGCGGTGATCTGGATCGAAGCGACCGACCTGAAATAAGGCTGACCTGAAGTGAGACTGATCTGAAATGAGGCTGGCCCCATGCATATCGTAGATGGCGCATTGTCAAACCCGGTTGTGATCGGCGGCGCTGTTGCCGCTGTCGGCGGTATTGCCATGGGGCTGCGCAGCCTGCCGCTGGAGCGTATTCCGGCGGCGGGTGTTCTTTCGGCTTCATTCTTCGTGGCCTCTCTGATCCATATCCCGATCGGGCCAAGTTCGGTTCATCTAATCTTGAACGGGCTGGCAGGTCTGGTGCTGGGCTGGGCGGCCTTTCCCGCTCTTTTTGTGGGGCTTTTGCTACAGGCGGTCTTCTTTGGCTTTGGCGGTCTGACCGTGCTAGGGGTCAATGCGGTGAATATCGCCTTGCCCGCTGTGATCGTTGGACTGATGTTCCGCCCCCTAGTCAGTCGCGGTTCCCCCCTGCATGGGGCTATCTGGGGCGGCATCGGTGGTGGCCTGGCCATCGCCGCGACCACCCTGGCGGTTGCAGTTTCGCTGATGCTCTCGGGGGACGAGTTTATCCTGGCGGCGAAACTGGTGTTCTTCTCTCATATCCCTGTGATGATTATCGAAGCACTCCTCTCCGGGGCGGCCATTTTCCTGGCCCGGCGGGTAAAGCCCGAGCTGTTTATCGACACAAAAGGAAGCCTCGCATGATCCGCTCTTGCCTCGTGGCCCTTGTCCTGCTGGCGCCCCTGCCCGCCCTGGCACACAATGTGATTTCCTCTGTCTTTCCTTCTGGTTCGGATATCGAAGGAGAGGTAGGGTTCTCGAACGGAGACATGGCAACGGACCTGCTGATCGAGGTTTTTGACACGGATGGTACAAAGCTGGGCGAAACGAAAACTGATACCGACGGGTTCTTTCTGTTTACCCCATCAAAGCCGGTGACCCATGTCTTCCGTGGCGATCTGGGCGCAGGTCATGAGGCAGAGATTGTGATGGAGGCCGCCGAGGTTGCAGAAATCCTTGGTGTTGAGCCAATCGAGCAGGCCCCAGCAACAACCAGCGCTGCCGCTGCAACTGATGCTTCAGGTCTTTCTGATCAGGCGCGTGCTGAACTGGCGAAAATGCTGCGCACTGAGCTGCGCCCGCTGCGCCAGGAACTGACCGCCTTCAAAAACAAATCGAACTTCCAGTCGGTCCTGGGCGGCATCGGCTATATCCTTGGTCTCTTCGGATTGGGTTTCTACCTCGCCGCAAGACGCAAAATTGGCAACGACACATGACCTATGTCCTGACAGGCAGCGAAAAGCCACTAACAGGATTTGGTGCATTTCAGGCCAAGATCTCTGGGTTCGATCCACGGATGCGCATCGTTATGACCGGCATCTATGCAGTGGTAATCGTCTCACTCAACAATCTACTGGTTCTGAGCGCAGCACTCTGCCTGTCTCTGTCGTTACTGGCTTTCTCAGGCCTGCCGCCCCGCAAAACACTGAAACGCATGGCGATGATGGACAGCTTCATCATCTTTATGCTGCTGATGCTGCCCTTTACCATTCCCGGTGAACCCATGTTCACTGTCTTAGGGCTCGAGGCTAGCTGGGAGGGACTGCGGCGCGCCATCGAGATTGCCCTGACCGCCAATGCCGTCATCCTGGCCGTCATGACCCTGGTCGGCACTATGGAGCCGGTGACCATGGGGCATGCGCTCTTTGCCTTGAAAACCCCAGAGCGACTGGTGCATCTGATGATGTTCACCATCCGCTATATCGACGTGCTGCGCGAAGAGTATCAGCGACTGCGCACCTCGATGAAGCTGCGCGGCTTTCGCCCCGGCACCAATTGGCACACCTATCGCAGCTTTGGCTATCTGGTGGGCATGATGCTTGTGCGCGCAATCGAGCGCTCAGAACGTATACTTGCCGCGATGAAATGCCGGGGCTTTTCCGGGCGCATCATGTTGCTGGAGGACTTCCGCTTTCGCCGCGCTGACCTATTGTTCGTCCTGGCGCTTTCCTCAGCACTTGCTGCCCTGATCTGGGCAGAGGTCACCTATGTCGCTGCTTGAGCTGAACGATATTACCTTTGCCTACCCGGGGCTTGAAACGGTGCTGGAAGGCGTCTCTATGCGACTGGAGGCAGGAGAGAGGCTGTCGATTGTCGGTCCCAATGGTGCTGGCAAATCAACCCTCCTGAAGATCATCATGGGGCTGCTCACCCCCACCAGCGGGAGCATTTCCGCATTTGGCAAACCCTGCCGTGTTGAGGCCGATTTTCACGAAATGCGCCGCCGAGTGGGCTTTGTGTTTCAAGATGCCGATGACCAGTTGTTCTGCCCCACGGTCGCTGAAGATGTTGCCTTTGGCCCTTTGAACCTGGGTAAGACCAAAGAGGACGCACTCGCCATTGTTGACGAGGTACTGCAACGCCTTGGCCTTTTGCATTTGCGGGATCGGGTCACGCATAAACTTTCTGGTGGTGAAAAGAGACTGGTGACGCTTGCCACGGTACTGGCAATGGAGCCGGAAGTGCTGATCCTGGATGAGCCTACAAATGCGCTGGACCCCGACAACTATGCACGGCTGGTAGATATCCTATCCTGCCTGGATCAAGCGATCCTGCTGGTCAGCCATGATCCCGAGTTTCGGGAGCAGATCGCGCCAGAGTGCTATGTATTGGCGGAACGATCTCTCACCAGGTCCTAGAACATTCCCCTTGCGCCCTCTCTGAGAGGCCGCAGGAATTCTGGCGCTAAGAGCAAAGAACTATAGGGGTAGCACTGACTTGCCACCCCTAGCTTCTTCTTGTTTTGTCCTGTGCACGAGTTCACCCACCCAATTTGGCATGGACTTCGTCTAGGTCGATTTCCCCAATCGGCATCTTGTTGCCGGGGTTTTCGAAATCATATTTGAACAACTCAAAATCACGTTTGTAGATCTCATAGATCAGATGCATCGACAAATCGTCAAAGTAATCCTCAACCGGGTGAGCCCGCTTGGGTCCATGACCTTCACTCTCGTTAAACCGCGGGATCTGGGTCAGATCCACCGCATGCGGTGTCTCAATCGCATCGAACACCTCCTGCATGCCATCGTTGAAAGTTTCGGTCCAAAAGATCTTGTTGTAGCGTCCCCCATTCCAGATGAAGGTCGAAACATGGCCAGACATGGCCGACCAGTGGATGTCCGGATCCATCGGGCGGCGGAAGCGAATGGTATCGCGTACGAATAGCAGAAAACGGCGGAAGGATTTGATCTGGTCAAACTCTTGCTTGCCGTCCTCGCCGCCAACCTCGATCCCATAGTCATAGACCAATTTGGGGACCAGATTGCCACGATAGCGGCGGCCATTGCGCTGAATACCACAGATCTTGTCAAAGAAAGAGCTGAGCACGCGCGTATAGGGGTTTCGTACGCAGGTGAAAGCATAGGTCCGCTGCCCCTGCACATTGCGCGTAATAGGCCCCTGGCTGTGGTCCAGCGCCCATTTGTGCAACCCCTGTTTGGCATCATGGATATCACCCTCGAAAAAGGTGCCATGATCAGAGTAGTAAAGGATCTGGCCAATGGTCGAGCAAGCGCATTTGGGCACGACCCGATAAATGACGCTTTCGCTTTCGGTCATCCAAGTGCCCGGAAATCCCATATCTTCTCCCTCCGCTCCTGCGTCCTGCGCAACAAGCCACATCAGAGCACAAAATACAAATAATCTGGTTTATTCAACGCGCTCCCCCCTTTATCAAGTAAACAATCAAACCAAAACAGGGTGCTCCGTCTCCGATATGGCAAAAATCGCGTATATCTTGCTCTGCCACAAGGATCCGGAGGCGATCATCCAGCAGGCTGAGCAGCTGACCGCTGCGGGCGACTATATGTCGATCCACTTTGACGGTCGTGCGGATCAGGCCGATTTCGATATGATCCACGACACCCTGCGCAGCAATCCAAATGTCTGCTTTGCGAAAAAACGCATCAAATGTGGTTGGGGCGAATGGTCCCTGGTGCAGGCCACCTTGCAGACTTTGAATACCGCCGCAGAGGAGTTTCCACGGGCGACCCATTTTTACATGCTTTCAGGCGATTGCATGGCGATCAAGACTGCCGAATATGCGCATCAGTTTCTGGACGATCACGACAAGGATTTCATCGAAAGTTTCGACTTCTTCGAAAGTGACTGGATCAAAACCGGCATGAAGGAAGAACGGCTGATCTATCGCCATTTCTTCAATGAGCGCAAACACAAGGCGCTCTTTTATGCCAGTTTCAACCTGCAGAAAAAACTGGGCCTCACGCGCAAAATCCCTGCGGATTTGCAGGTACAGATTGGCAGCCAGTGGTGGTGCCTCCGGCGCCAAACCATTGAGGCAATTCTCGAGTTCACCAAGCAGCGTTCTGATGTAATGCGATTTTTCAAAGGGTCCTGGATCCCGGATGAAACCTTCTTTCAAACCCTTGTCCGACATTTGGTTCCTGGACCGGAGATTGACAGCCGCACCCTTACCTTCTTGATGTTCACCGACTATGGCATGCCGGTGAATTTCTACAACGACCACTATGATTTGCTTTTGGGGCAGGATTTCCTCTTTGCCCGCAAGATTAGTCCTGACGCTAAAGAACTAAAGCTACGCTTGGGTAAGCTCTACGCGGCAACCGGCGTAAGGTTCCAGATCTCAAGCGAAGGCCGCAGTCTGTACCGTTTCCTTGTGCAGCGGGGTCGAATTGGCCGCCGCTTTGCCCCCCGTTTTTGGGAAACCGAAAGCACATTGGGGCGGGAACGGGAACTGATGATCCTGGTCTGCAAAAAATGGCATGTTGCCAAAAGGCTGATTACACAGCTGCGCAAGAGCACCAATATTCCAGCGATCGAGTATCTCTTCCATGAAGAAGGCACCTCACTGCCGGATCTGGGCGGTATTCAGGCGACCCTGGAAAAACGTACTCGGCACCGCCGGGCCTTGATGCGTATGCTGTTTGAGTACTTTGAAACCGACCGGCTGGTCATCTGCCTCGATCCTTCCGCCTTGGACCTGTTGAATGACTTCAACTCTGATCGATCAACCATCAGAACCATGCAGGTAGAGTGCAGCTTTACCGATGAGTATCTGACAGGCCATGCCCATCGCGTTGGCCTGGCGGGCAACCACACCCCGCAGCAAACGATGGATCGCCTACTGCCGACAATCCGCAATGACATACTGCATGAAGCGGACCGCATCAGAGATGCGGGTTACAGCAATTATTGCGCGATCAAGGAAGTGAACACCCCGGAAGAGAATGCAGAAAGCGTAATGCGGTTCTTCAGCCTTCCGAAAGACAAAGCCCTGGAAGTGGCAAATACGCCTTTTCTTTTCGCTGATTGACCTAGCGGATTACTGGGCGGATTACTGGTTTTTCTTGCCACCGAACCAACGACGTAGGCGTGATCCGCTGTCCGAAATAGCGTCACCCGCTGCATAAAGGCCATCTTCGACGTCTTCAATCACGGGATCAATCCGATTGCGCCGGAACCGACGCCAACGCACATAGATAGCCCAAAACACAGCCGCCAGAAGGATCAGGATCAGCGGGCTCAGCCAGTTGAGCGGTTTATCCTCGGGCCCAGCAACCGGGGTAATGCTGATCGCATTGGGGAAAATCGACAGATACTGGTTCCGCCAGCCATAGTGCAGTATCGCCACCCATTCCGGATCATCCTTCGTGGAAATCGCGTTATTGGCTTCAGCATGCAGGTTCGCGGTGTCGAACTTGAAATAAGGCGGCCAGTTCCAACCTGTATCCTCATTGCGGAAAACGATTGCGTCATCGCCGCCACTGAAGGATTCGATGAATTGGACATCGCGATTGGCGAGAACCTCTGCCTGGCTATCCGGAGTGGACCAAAAGATATTGGTCCAACCTCCAAGTTCCATGCGTTTTTCAAAGGTGCCGACAATGCGCACCACGTCGTACTGAGGCAGCGTATAGTGCAAAAACCCTGCAAAGACGGTCCAGACCGTGATCAGAAAAAACCACTTGATATAGCCCATTGTAATCCGCCTCTCGCCAATACGCTTGCTTTACAGAAGCACAAACTGGCTGACATGGGCTTCAGCTTGCACTCCTTCGCTGGATGCAACTCCGCTGCGTCCGGGTCAACCCCTGCCTTTGACGCAGGCCACTTTCCACCGCAAAGCCATCCAGCTTCTCCAGCACATAGGGTGTTTGCAGCGGAATACAATCTTGCTTTTGCAGACCAACGGCAAAGCACGCCACCAGAGGCGTAACAGCGCCTTTAACCACAGTTCGGAAAAGAGGACCCAAAGAACCGCCTCGGGGCCCCTGTCTCCGTATTACGAGGTGCAAGCAGCCTAGTTCGTGTGCAGCTTTCGCAGAACCAGGAATGTCATCATGCCAAAGGGAGGCAATGATTGCTGCAATTCGAGCTTCAAGCGCTCCTCCTGCAGCACCGTTTCGATGGCGAAATCGGAGTGCCAGCCAAGCACGTCGGCAAAGGGAGCGGTGAATTTTTCGATCGAAGCAAGGACCCCTTGGGTGCTTTTGAAGTGGTTCGAGATCACAACACGACCACCGGGTTTTAGGACCCGCTCGATTTCGGACATGACCCTTTTAGGCTCTGGCACAACAGAGAGCACATGCATGGCGGCAACCATGTCAAAACTGTTGTCGGCAAAATCCAGGCTGCGGGCATCCATCTGCCGCAATTCCTTGATATTGGTGAGCTCGCGCTCCTCGATGCGAAGCCGGGCCTTTGCCAACATCTCTTCGCTAAAGTCGATGCCCGTCACCTGGACATTCGAAGCATAGTGCGGAAGAGCCAGTCCGGTCCCGACCCCAACTTCCAATACTGATCCGCCATGATTGTTGATGTATTCAGCAGTTCTTCGGCGGCCTGCGCGGGTTACCGCGCCAAAAGTCTTGTCATAAACTGGTGCCCACCGGGCATAGGATGCTTCAACAGCCTTGATATCCAAATCTTCCCCCCTGTTGTCGGATCTAGCCCGACGGTCGTTTTATCAATCCCCAGATCACCAGACCCAGGTAACTCACACAGAGGACAACCAGGGTTGTCCACGCGTAGGTCAAAACAGCAGCCCCAGCAAAAGCACAGGCAACCAAGAAATACTTCACGTTTTCACGCGAAATCCGCACGGCCTTAGGTGACCATGTGGGTAAGTGGCTTATCATAAGCAAGCCTATGACGATCATGTGAATGCAGATCAGGATACGAGGCAGGCCCGTTTCCACGTCAAAAGCAAATGAGAAAAACATCGGCAGCATGGCCAGCAAAGCCCCTGCTGGTGAAGGAACTCCAACAAAGTAACCATCTGGAACTTCTGGATTTTCATCTTCCGATTTGGTCGCGACATTGAACCTCGCCAAGCGCACCACACAGCAGACCGAATAGACAAGGACAGAGATCCATCCGGCGCTGCTCATATCTTGCAGTGCCCAGAAATAGATCACCAATGGCGCCGCAACACCGAAGTTCAGGAAGTCGGCCAGCGAGTCCAGCTCGGCTCCCATTTTGCTGTCACTTCCCAGGGCGCGGGCCAAACGACCATCCAGCCCATCGAGGATAGCAGCCAAAAGTATCAGTTGCACAGCCAGCACGTAATGCCCCTGCACCCCAAAACGGATCGCTGAAAGTCCGGCGCAAATCGCGCCTACAGTCATCAAATTGGGCAAAAGCTGAATGAGTGCAAACTCTGTTTTTTTCTTTTCTGCGGGTTCGCCCATGGCTGCAGCTGACTTCTCTCTGGTGAGTGCAAAAAACCAATTTCGCACTCTGAATCATAACAGTGCCTCGCAGCACCAAGAGCCGCATTTTTGCAGCGGCTTGGCTGATACTTCTAAGTTGTTTCAAGATGAACGCAAGGGGAGGCAGGGCACAAAAACAGCCGGGAAGGCGCCGAGTATGGCGCAAATGCAGTCATATGCGACAAAAAACGTCGCCCACAATCCCAAAGCATACCCCAAGAGAGCAAAATCCTCACCCCTTTCGGTTGAACCTGTTCGGACATTGGGCAAAGAAAGAGGGGAACAGGCAAGCGTGTCGCCTGTTCTGATTTTCAAACTACCTAGTTTTAGCCAACGACGTTGAACTCGGGGCCATAGGGATACTTGGTGATGTTTTCGTTGCCATCCTCGTGAATAATCAGGATGTCATGCTCACGATATCCGCCCGCACCGGGCTGACCGTCAGCGATGGTCAACATTGGCTCCATCGAAATGACCATGCCGGGCTCCAGAACTGTGTCGATGTCTTCGCGCAGCTCAAGGCCAGCTTCACGACCATAGTAATGCGACAGCACCCCAAAGGAGTGACCATAGCCAAAGGTCCGATACTGCAGCAGATCCTGCTCTTCAAAGAAGGCGTTGATCTGGTGAGTGATTTCCGCACAGCTCGCGCCGGGCTTCAGCAGCGAGATGCCCAGCTCATGCGCTGCCACGTTGGCTTCCCAGATGCGCAGGGAGTCTGCGTCCACCTCTTTGACGAACATAGTCCGCTCCAAGGCGGTGTAATAGCCAGAGATCATCGGGAAAGTGTTCAGGGACAGGATGTCGCCGCGCTGCAGGGTGCGGGAGGTAACCGGGTTGTGGGCACCATCGGTGTTGATACCGGATTGGAACCAAACCCAGGTGTCGCGATATTCCGCATCCGGAAAGCGCTTTGCGATTTCCAGCTCCATCGCGTCACGCCCAGCCATTGCCACATCGATCTCACGCGCGCCTTCTTTCACCGCATCCCGGATAGCAAAGCCACCGACGTCCGCGACCGCAGCACCGGCACGGATCATGTCCAGCTCAGCTGCGGATTTGCCCATGCGCTGAACCATGGTGGGCTGATACAGATCCACCAGCTTGGAGGGGCTGAGGAAGCTCTCCAGTTTGGCCTTCTGCAGCAGGGTCAGGTGGTCGCTTTCGTAGCCAACCACAACGCCTTCGCCGGAAACCGATTTGATCGCACGCCAGAAGTTGTCACGCTGCCAGTCGGTATAGGTGATGTTATCGCAGAAGGACCGGCGCCAGGGCTGGCCCGCGTCAATTCCTGCCGAGATTGTCGCCGCTTCGGTTGCGGTCACCACCATGCCATAGGGACGGCCAAAGGCGCAGTAGGTGAAACCCGAATAGTAAGAGATATTGTGCATCGAGGTGAAGACAGCGGCGCTCACCCCGTTTTCGGCCATGATCTTGCGCAGACCTGCGATGCGAGCCTCATACTCGGAGACAGCAAATTGCAGTGGCGCTTTTTCACCATTGTGAAAACGATACATTTCAGGACGTGAAGTCATACTAGACCCTTCCTTCTTACAAGAAAGGTCCCGGCGTTCAGGACTGTTTTGGATTTTTAGAGGGCGGCATGCCTTGCATGCGGCGACGCCATCGCCTGGCCCTTGGCCGGAACATGGGGTCAATTCCGGATTCTGGCAAGAAAAATATTCCCCGAAATTTCCCCTATCTCTGCCCCAACTCCAGAAAGGGACAGAGATGCTCGACGCAACGCAGGGTAAATCTCAGTTCACAATCAAAGCGATCAAGTCACTTTCCGGATCGGCCAGCGGATCAATCACATTGAAATGATGCTTGCCCAGCGCGATCACATGATCTGCCTCCCAGGCCTCTGTCAGCCAGACCGCCTGATCCAAGAAGGCTGGGCGCTCCTCCCCGCCGACCCAGACGGTGACCTCAGCCTCATAACGGTCCTGCATATCGACCGGGCTTTCCGCAATTGCGGCCGCAGAATCCATCTTGAACTTCTGGTTCATCGAGGTGCGCAAGAGCGGGCGCAGATCGGACAGTGGTGAAATCGGGATCACCGTCTTTATCCTCTCCCCGACCTCCGGCGCCAGCAGCGCTTTGTCCAGCATACGCGCAACCAGATGACCGCCAGCGGAATGGCCTGCCAGCGCTATCGGGCCAGAGACCTCTTCGGCGATACGCGCCACTGCTGCGGTGATTTGGCGGGTAATATCCGCAATCCGGACATCAGGGCAAAGATCATAAGACGGCATCGCCACCGCCCACCCCTGAGAAACCGCACCCCGCGCCAAATGCGACCAGGAGTTTTTGTCGAAGGCCATCCAATAGCCGCCGTGTACAAAGACAAAGACTCCTTTCGGACTGCCTTCCGGCAGAAAGAGGTCAAATCGGTGCCGGGGGCCTTCACCATAGGGGATATCCAGCCGCGCCCTATCACGCAGGCTATTGCGGAAATCCTGGGCCGATGCCGCCCAGCGCGGCGGGTAGTCTTCCGCGGCCGCTATATAGGCTCCGTTTGCATAGGCATCGTCCAATTCCATGAGTGTACTCCCTTATTTTCGCAACAGGTGACTATCTCACCCCAGCATTGTCAAATGTTCTTATTTCAAACTTTAAAATTTAACTTGTTATCTTTTATTTTGATCAAATTCTGGACTCATGAGAATTTCTGGACATATAGAGAAGCACCTGATTTGCATTCCGCGACAGATACCCGGGAGGCCCGCCATGCTTGATACCACAACTGACTTGAAATCCCTGCTCAAAGACCCCAGCCTGCTGGAGACCCGCGCCTATATCGGCGGTGCCTTCACCGATGGTGAGGGGACTTTTGAGGTGACCAACCCCGCCCGCGGCGATGTGATCGCCCAGGTCGCGGATGTCAGCCGCGCCCAGGTGGCCGGTGCCATTGCCCAGGCAGAGGCCGCACAAAAGGACTGGGCCGCATGGACCGGCAAGGAACGCGCCGCCGTGCTGCGCAAATGGTTCGACCTGATGATGGCGAACCAGGAAGACCTGGCAGTGATCCTGACCGCCGAAATGGGCAAGCCCCTGGCTGAAGCCCGCGGCGAGATCGCCTATGGCGCCTCCTTCATCGAGTTCTTTGCCGAGGAAGCCAAGCGCATCTATGGTGAGACCATTCCCGGCCATCAGCGCGACAAACGCATCACCGTGCTGAAACAGCCCATCGGCGTGGCTGCATCGATCACGCCCTGGAACTTCCCCAATGCGATGATCACCCGCAAGGCAGGCCCGGCGCTGGCCGCTGGCTGCGCCTTTGTCGCCCGCCCAGCAGAGCTGACACCACTCTCAGCCACTGCTCTGGCGGTTCTGGCGGATCGTGCGGGTATTCCCGCAGGTGTCTTCAGCGTGGTGCCTTCGGCCAATGCTGCTGAGACCGGCAAGGAATTCTGCGAAAACAATGCGGTGCGCAAGCTGACCTTCACCGGCTCCACCGAAGTGGGCCGCATCCTGATGCGCCAAGCCGCCGACACCGTGATGAAATGCTCGATGGAGCTCGGTGGCAACGCGCCTTTCATCGTCTTTGACGACGCCGATCTCGACGCCGCCGTCGAAGGCGCCATCATGTGCAAGTTCCGCAACAACGGCCAGACCTGCGTTTGCGCCAACCGGATCTATGTCCAGGCCGGGGTCTATGATGCCTTCGCCGCCAAACTGAAAGACGCCATCGCCGCCATGAAAGTGGGCGACGGCCTGGAAGATGGCATTCACTTTGGCCCCCTGATCAACGCTAAGGCCGTCACCAAGGTGCAGGAACACATTGCCGATGCGACCTCCAAAGGCGCAGAGGTGATCCTGGGCGGAAATCCTTCGGAACTCGGCGGCACCTTCTTTGAACCCACCATCGTTACCGGCGCCACCCAGGACATGGCCTTTGCCACCGATGAGACCTTTGGCCCCTTGGCGCCGCTGTTCAAATTCGAGGACGAGGATGAAGTCATCGCTCTGGCCAATGACACCATCTTTGGTCTGGCGTCCTATTTCTACGCCAAGGATCTCTCCCGCGTTTACAAGGTCGCAGAGGCGCTGGAATACGGCATCGTTGGCGTCAACACCGGCATCATTTCCACCGAAGTTGCCCCCTTTGGCGGGGTAAAGCAATCCGGCCTGGGCCGTGAAGGCAGCCACCACGGCATCGAAGATTATCTGGAAATGAAATACATCTGCATGTCGGTCTGATCCTGCGGCCCTACCCCGGACTAAGACCTCACAGAATAAGGACGCCCCGACGAAAGGCCGGGGCGTTTTTATCTCGGCGCATTATTCCCCTCGCTTGGGTCCCCTCGTGCGGGATAGACCGGGCACCTATCCGTCCTCCAGCAGGATCTTGACCGGGAAGTGATCCGAGAACCCCTCCTCGTTGATATTGCGAGCCGGGTCCCCTTTAGGCAGCCCAAAGCGGATCGGACCCTGGCCGGTGCGGTGGCTGACCATCTCTGGCAAGGCAAAGATCCCAGCACTGCCCGCAACGGCCTTGAACCCTGCAGCACCACGGTCCAGCAGCGGGCGCGCGGCTAGGATCTGGTCAAACAGGTTGCCGTCATTCTTGTAGTAAAGCGAGCCGTCAAGCAGCCGCGGGTTGCCTTGGCTATCCACCGCCTCCGTACTCAGATACTCCCAGGTGAAATTGTAGAATTTCGGGCTCTCTGCCCGCTCCACATCGCCGCGTTCGCGGGTGGCATTGGCATTGAACCGCAGCGAGGGGTCAAAGGGATCGTCGTTGAAATCCCCCAGCGCCAGAATGCAGGCGCGCTCCTTGTCGCGGGCCTCTTCGCGGATGCGCTGATGCCAGTAGGCCAGCGTTTCCCCCGCGGTGGCCCGGAAGCCCGCGCTTTTCTCTGCCCCGCCCGACCGGGACGGCCAGTGATTGGCAAGGAGGATCACCTCCCGGTCATCCGCAGTCCGGAATGTCGCTTGCAGAATGTCCCGCGTGCCAGTCCGGCGGATCACGAAGTGGCTGAAGATATGAGCAGGATCAACGCTATAGCGACCCTGATCAAACAGAAAGGCGGTATCGATCCCGCGTTTGTCATGCTGATTATCCGCATGCACGATCCCGTAGTTGCGCCCAAGTTCTTCTCCAACGCGATGCTTCAGATCCTCTAAGACAAAACGGTCCTCCACCTCGCAGAGCCCCAGAATATCCGGGCCGGCGCCTTCGTTCATCCGGGTGATCACATGGGCCAGACGGTCCTGTTTACGGGCATAGAGTGCTTCGCTCCAGCCCTCGAGATCCCTCGCCATCCGTTCCGCAACCCAAGGAATACGTTGCGGATGATCCTCCGGTCCAAAGAGGTTCTCGACATTCCAAAACGCAACAAAATGCTGTGCCATCTCATTCTCCTAAATACCAATTCAACAATGCACTCGGCAAAACACTATACCAAAAGTTGTGCCTTGAGGCGATTGGTAGCTTCTTCCACCTTGAGTCAGGAGATAGGGAGAATTCCTAATCCCATGTCAGCTGCTGACATCGAAAGCGCCTTCCCCAGTTGAACAAAGATGCCGTGGCACCCAAATGGAAAGGTTAAAGTGATTGCAAATACCCAGATTCAGGAGCAGCTTTTTGCAGAAATCCTACTTGCGTGGCATGGGTTTGCGTGCCCACATTCTCCTACCATTCATTAGCGGGATGTGGCTGGCGATTGGTGTTGGTATCGCCGGCACACTGACCCCGGACTATTCGCATATCAGCCAATTCATGAGTGCTCTCGGGTCCACTGGGGCTCCATATGCGGCTTGGACGAACTACGCCGTTTTCGTCCCGACAGAGATCTGGTTCCTGGCTTTCCTGGTCATTCTGAACAGGCGTCTTGGAGCTAGCAGAACAAGGCGTTTTGCGCTGCTGCTTCTGCTAGCCTATGCAATTCTTTTGTTTCTCGCCGCCTTTCTGCCCTGCGATGCCGGTTGCGAAAGCCCCGGCGGCGACCAGGCAAACACGACTGTTCACATGGCCCATATGATCATAGCAGCATCGGCCTACCCACTGGCTTTGATCGCCCTGCTTATCCTCGGCTTGACGACTCGGTCGACCTCCCTGCTGCGCCGTTTCGCGCTGCCTGCCGCTGGGGTGGGGTTTTGCTTGTTCTTTGCAATAGTCCTGCTGCCAGAGGCACAGGGCCTGTTCCAGCGCTTGCTTGAAGGCTGGATCTATCTCCAGTTCCTTCTGCTGGGAGACTATGTCGCATCAAAGGACACCACAGCGGGCGAAAACAGAACTTAGGGTCAGAACCCAGAAAAAAGATAGCCCTCCGGCAGCACCGGAGGGCTTAATACGTCCAACAACGCCGGGCCGGTTCAGTTCACCGGCTTAGCTTCTACCATTTCAGGCTTGGTCGTGCCCGCAGAAATTTCAATCCGGCGCGGTTTCAGCGCCTCAGGCACTTCGCGCTGCAATTCAATGTGGAGCATGCCATCTGCATGGCTCGCTCCGGTGACACGGACATGATCTGCAAGGGTAAAGCGACGCTCAAAGGCGCGGGTTGCAATGCCGCGATGCAGGAAGCTGCGCTCTGCCGCCTCTTCCTTTTTACGAGCGGAAACCACCAAGGCGTTTTCCTTGACCTCGACATTCAGATCCTCCTCGGAGAATCCGGCGACGGCAATCGAAATCCGATAGGCATCTGCGGCGGTTTTTTCGATGTTATAGGGCGGGTAGCTGGGCTGTGCGACATCCTGGGTCAGGGCGCGATCCATCAGGTCAGCAATCTGATCAAAACCAATGGTGGCACGATGCAACGGTGCAAAGTCAAAGGTACGCATATCTCATCCTCATATCTGAGCGATTTCATCTGGTGCCCTCCCACTTGGGACGGGCAATTTCATTTACGGGTCCCGCAACCGGCAACCCGATAGAAGAGAGATATGCGCAGTATGTCCGCTTTCAAGGGGCGCTCAGCCGCCGGGGCGAACGAACTTCGCGCCAGAGGCACCGCCTCCGGATCCAACCCTGATCCGCTTGATGCTCTTGCCCGGCGCCACTGCGGAGTTGCGCCGCAGTTTGGCTTTCAATTCCGCCACGCGTTCAGGCAATTTCATTCCATATGCAACCTGACGTCCCCGAAACCTGCCGCCGCTTGAGACTAGGGATAGGATCCGGCCGCGCCCACCAACCTGCGAAAACACAGGCGCTCCGGAGGACCCGAAGGTGACATTGCAATCAATCATCATGATTTCGTGGTACTCGCCCAGGATATTGCAACGACGCTGACGAGATGGTGCAGTTTCGCGTCCCTCGCCATAGGATGTGACCGAAATTTCCTCTCCATAGCCACGACCTGAATGCAGGATAAAGGGATCCGCTTCTGCGCTGGTTATGGGGCTTTCGAGCCGGATCAGCGCGACATCAAAGGTGATGTTTATTTCATCTGGCCCAATACCGGGCTCATAGGCTTCATGCGCCGCCAGCTGTATGGCTTGCCGTTCTGCAATTGCTTTCTCGTCCTGCAGCCCAGCCCGAAAGCGGATCTGATCCGCCTGCCGCAGAACGCCATTCTGGTCATAGACGCAGTGCGCCGCCGTCAACACCAGATCCGGCGCAATAAGAGTGCCACTGCAAAATCCCTGCCCGGCAAGATCCAGACGGCCAACAGCCTCCCAACCCAACAGATCTTCACGATCAACAAGGGCGCGCAACCCACGCCCATCCGCATAGGCAGCCCCGCCAAAGGTCACCCCGAGAATAGTCGCTACAGCGAGCAGAGAGAGCTTCATTGGCGGATGAACTTTGCACCAGAGCTGCGCTGCCCGTCGCCGACACGCACGCGCCCCACGCCAGTAGGCAGGCGTCCACCTACCTGAACACCGCTGAGCTGAGCCTGCAACAGTTTCAGCTCTTCGGCCAGAGCAGCGCCAAGCGACACCCTGCGCCCGGCAACCTCTCCCTTAGCAGAGACTACAGAAACGATGCGTGGCTTGCCGCCTTCAAAGGAAAAGACCGGTGCGCCGGACGATCCGAAATCCACATCACAGGACATCACAAGAACGCCCTCTCGTTTGGCTAGAACAGCGCAGACCTCTTGGATTGATGGTGCTTCTGATCGGTCATGTGCATAGGAGACCACTCCGATGTCAGCCCCGGTTCGAGGGCGACTATCGGTTTGGAAAGGAATGACTGTGGTATTCCGAATCGGGCGTTGCAGCTGGAGTAACGCCAGATCATTGCGCACTCGGCCGGTAGAGACCTCTCCATCAAAGACATAGCCCGGATGCACAATGGCCCGGCGTACAGAGCGATAGGCGGAGGCCCTACCATTGCGCCAGCCTGCAAGAAACTCAATCGATTGCGGCTCCAGCCGTCCACCGGTGCGTGTATCATAAAGGCAATGGGCCGCTGTCAGAACCAGATCTGGCGCAATCAAAGAACCAGTACAAAAGCCCTCTCCATTGACGTCCAGGCGCCCCACGGCCTCCCATTCACGCCCTGCATCGGTGGTTTCCAATGCCTGCAAGCGACTGTCTTCTGCCCGCAGGCCAAACGGCAACAAAACCGCCAGCATTGCCAAAATCCAAATCCGCAAACCAATCTCCCTGCACCGCCCGTGAGAACACCCTAGGGCCTGCTTACCCAACAGCTTCGGCAAAATTAGGGCAAGCCTGCAGATTACGTAGTTCAAAAACAAGGAGCGAAAAATGCAGCAGGCTATCGCAGGCGCGGGATCGCTTCTATGCCAGTTCCGGCTTCAGTCAGAGCTCGTGGGACGGGACCCCCGGTCGCCCAGTCCAAGAGCTCAACCGTATGCACAACTGGTACTTCACTCCCAGAGCCGATCTGCATCATGCAGCCGATATTGCCTGCAGCGATCACATCCGGCTGTTTTGCTTCCAGGGTCTTGATCTTGCGAGCCTTCAATTGCCCTGAGATTTCCGGCTGCATCAAGTTGTAGGTCCCGGCGGAGCCGCAGCAGAGATGGCTGTCTGCTGGTTCTACAACCTTAAAACCTGCTTGTTTCAGCAATGTCTTCGGATGGGTCTTGACCTGTTGCCCATGCTGTAAGGAGCAGGCCGCATGATAGGCAACAGTCACCTCCTGCGCCTCCCCTTTGGGAATGTCCAACTGCATCAGAAGTTCTGAAACATCCAAAGCCAACCCGGACACGCGGGACGCTTTTTGCGCGAGCGGATCATTGCGGAACATATGCCCGTAGTCCTTCACCGTGGTGCCGCAACCAGAGGTGTTGATAACAATTGCATCCAGCCCCTGCCCTTCGATCTCGGCGTTCCAGGCGGCAATGTTTGCCGCCGCAGACCTATGGGCCTCGTCTTCGCGCCCCATATGATGGGTCAGCGCGCCACAGCAGCCTGCGCCCTGTGCCACAACCACTTCGCAGCCAAACCGGGTGAGCAGACGGATGGTGGCATCATTGATATCGGTGTTCAGCGCCTTTTGCGCACAGCCCGTCATCAGAGCCACACGTTTTTTGCGCGGTGCGACTGGGGCAAAACTCTGCGGGTCGTCATTGCGGCTGATCGGAGGGATCTGGCGCGGCACCATATCGAGCATCGCCCTGAGCCGCGCATCAGGGACAAGTCGTTTAAAGGGCTGCGCCAGCTTGGCCCCCAAAAGGGCCAGCCTGAAGCGCCCGGGATAGGGCAGGATCCAGGCCAAAAGCTGGCGCAGCACGCGGTCCGTGAGTGGGCGCGTATGGTGTTTTTCGACATAGGCACGGGCATGATCAATGAGATGCATGTAGTGCACCCCAGAGGGGCATGTGCTCATACAGGCGAGGCAACTTAGACAACGGTCGATATGCTTGACGGTTTTCTCATCCGGGATCCGCTCATTTTCCAGCATATCCTTGATCAGATAGATCCGCCCGCGCGGGCTGTCGAGCTCATCCCCCAGAACCTGATAGGTCGGGCAAGTCGCTGTACAAAATCCGCAATGCACGCAGGCGCGCAGGATCTCATTTGCCCGTTCGATTCCAGGATCTTGCAGCTGTTCCTTGGTGAAATTTGTCTGCACTTCACATCTCCAGCGGCAATTCTTCAGGGCGGGGTGGGCGAACATGGGACAATATATTTGGCTTCCCGGCGCCGATCTCTTGGTAAATCCGCCGCGCCTGATCAAGGCCCAGCTGGTTGGCACCACCTTCGTCAAATTCTGGTGTCTGGTCCGGATCATCTTCCCAAAAACAGACCGGGCAGATCTCAAAGCGCCCGCGTTCGCAGATCGTCAGACAGTCACAGCAGTGGCAGGGTAGATGCGGCTTGGGTCGGGTGTCCCAACGCGCCCGCCAGCGCCTCATTTGCCTACGCTTGCCTTTCGTACTCATCCCATCAACCCCAAGTTCAGAATCCCCTTGGGGTCAAATTTCTGGCGCAGACCATGCGAAATCGCCGCGAGAGGTGCAGGCTGAGGTTGGAACACGCCCAGCTGCGTACGTGTCTCGTCGCTGGCCCGTACCAGCGTGGCGTGCCCTGGCACATCTGTCAGTTTCTCGCGCAGGTCTACACCTTCAGATACGAGGCTCCAAATCAGCCCGCCGCCCCAGTCAACAACATGTTTGTAGTCCCACATCCCGGTCACCCGGATCATGTCCGTAGGTTTGACAGACGTTCGCCATACATCTCCAGGCTTATCATGGAAGGGATCAACATCCTGAACAGACTGCCAAATCCGTACATTTGTTTCGCTATTCATGGTCAACTTTTCCACTGGAAAATCTGAGAACATCTCATACAGTTTATTGAGTCTGTACTTCACCGAGTCCTCGAACCCTTCGACCCGAACGAATGTCCTATCGTAATCGCCATCGCGCCCTGGTAATCTTGCCACCCCTGTCACGTCGTAGGGCGACTTGAGAACATCGCAAAACACCTTCAGCGCAGCAGTCCACCCAAGCCCGTACAGAACCATTGTGCCACTACACTCTGGCTTAGGCAGAACCTTCAGCGATACTTCGCTGAGCACCCCCAGGGTGCCGTGAGCACCACACATCAGTTTGACCAGATCATAGCCGGTTACATTTTTCATCACCCGGCCACCATTCTTTAGCACCTGGCCTGTGCCATCAACAAAGCGGACCCCCAGCAAATGGTCCCGCGCAGCTCCTACCTGAATCCGGCGAGGACCAGAGATATTGCCCGCAATCACTCCGCCAATTGTTGGCTCACCCTTGGTGCCCAGCAAACCACGATGATCCATTGGCTCAAAGGCCAGCCTCTGACCTTCCGATGCCAAAAGGTTTTCCACCTCAGCCAGCGGTGTTCCCGCCTTCACCACCAGGGTCAATGCTCCGGGCTCGTAGAGCTCAACCCCTGACAGGCCTGTGGTTGACAGGATCTCACCGGGAACTGCCAAACCACGGGTTCCCCCGCCTTGGATACACAAGGGCGCAGAGGCAGATGCGATGGCTTCGGCCAAGTCATCCTCATTTTCGGGTCGCAGCATCTTCATCTTTCCAAAATATTTTGGGGGTTTGGGGTCAAAGCCCCCATTACTCAGCAGCCAATACTTGCCGACGGCTTTGCGTCTCTGACAAAGGAAAAACCTTGGCTGGGTTCAACAACCACTTTGGGTCAAAAACATCTTTGACTTTCAGCTGGGCCTCCAAGTCTACAGCAGAATACTGGTAGAGCATCAGATCGCGTTTCTCGACACCAACCCCGTGCTCTCCAGTGAGGCAACCGCCTGCATCGACACAGAGCTTCAGAACCTCAGCACCAAACTCTTCGCAGAGTTCCAAGTCGCCCGGCTTATTGGCATCAAACAGGATGAGCGGATGCATATTGCCATCGCCTGCGTGAAAGACATTGGCCACATCCAGGCCAAACTCTTTCGAAAGCTCTCCTATACGGCGCAAAACAAAGGGGAGAGAGGAGACCGGGATCGTGCCATCCAAGCACATGTAATCATTTATCTGCCCCATGGCGCCAAAGGCGGATTTGCGACCCAGCCAGATACGGGCGGCCTCCTCCGCGTCGCCAGCTTCGCGCAGCTCTACCGGGCTGTGGGACTGCGCGATCCCTTTGATGAGGGTCAGCTGATGCGCGATTTCCGCCTCGCTGCCCTCTACCTCGATGATCAGCAGGGCCTCGCAATCGGGATAGCCCGCCTTGGCAAAGGCCTCGCAGGCGCGGATGCAGGGCCGGTCCATGAATTCAATCGCAACCGGCAGCACGCCCGCCTTGATTATGTCAGAGACGCAGGCGCCGGCCACTTCATTGCTGTCAAAGCCGATCAGCACAGGGCGCGCGCCTTCGGGCTTGCGCAGGATCCGCAACGTGGCTTCGGTCACAACACCCAGCTGGCCCTCGCTGCCGCAGATAACTCCCATGAGATCCAGCCCAGCCGCATCCAGATGGGCACCACCAATCTCAACAATAGTGCCATCCATCATCACCATCGTGACCCCCAACAGGTTGTTGGTGGTCACCCCATATTTCAGACAATGCGCCCCGCCAGAGTTCATCGCGATATTGCCAGCGATAGCGCAGGCCAATTGCGATGAAGGGTCCGGCGCGTAGAAGAACTCGTCTTCCTCGACGGCGCCGGAGACACTCAGATTAGTGCGGCCACTTTGCACACGGATGATGCGATTTTCATAATCCGTCTCCAGAACCTCATTCATCCGCGCCACCCCCAGGATGACGCAATCCGCTGTTGGCAGCGCCCCGCCAGCCAATGAGGTTCCAGAGCCGCGTGGCACCACTGGCACCCCCTCCTCATGGCAGATACGCAGAATATCGGAAACTTCTGCAGTTGTGCGCGGAAGAACGGCCAGCAGCGGCGGGCATTTGTAAGCGGTCAGCGCATCGCATTCATAAGCGCGGGTCTCTGCTTCGCTGGCGATTATTGCATCCGCAGGCAGCACTGCCCCAAGCCTACGCGAAAGATGCGCTTTGCGGGACAGGATGGCGGGATCCGGAACGGGCATCTCCATGGAGCTCTCCTGCGATTTTCCAATTTTGGTAAAATAATATTACCAAAATATCAGATCTGGCAAGTCCCATTTCCGAATTGACCATCATTGAGAACTTTCCTCCTCAAACACAGCATCGTGACTGATGAACCGCGTCAAGGTTGCTAAGTTGCTACGATGACAACACGCGTGCTTATTTCAACTTCCGCCCTTTGCCTCTCACTTGCCTCAGCCGCTCTGGCGGATCCCGCCAGAATAGAGGCCGCGACAGCCCAGAAACAAGGCGATGCCTGGCGCTTTGATGTTACCCTTTCTCATCCCGACACCGGTTGGGACCACTATGCGGATGGCTGGCGAGTGCTTGATATGTCGGGCAAAGAGTTGGGCCTTAGGGTTCTTGCCCATCCCCATGTGAACGAACAGCCCTTTACCCGCTCTCTGACGGTTCGCGGCCTGCCAGAAGGAATTGGCCAGGTTCAAATCGAGGCGCGTTGTCTTGTTGATGGCTGGGGCACTCAGCGCGTTACAGTCGCATTGGAGTAGCTCCAAATTCGCCTTGCCGGTGTCCTTTCGGCTCCATTGCCCCAAAATGCCGCGTTCGGGCGGATTGACATGCCGGGGCAGAGGCCCCATCAGTCCCGTGATTTCGCCGATACTCCATGGACAACGGGAACCCACCCTATGACCACCAGCAAACGCATCGTCATTTCCAGCGACCACGCTGATATCCCACTTCGCCAGGCCATTGCCGAGCATGTCGCAGCAAAGGGCTGGGAGGTCACCGATATTGGGCCTGTCACCGCCGAAAGCACCCATTATCCCAAGCATGGGAAAGAAGCTGCAGAGCGCGTTGCCTCGGGTGAATGCCAGTTTGGCATCATTGTCTGTGGCACCGGCCAGGGCATCATGATGGCTGCAAACAAGGTCAAAGGCATCCGCTGCGGCGTCTGCTCCGACACGTTTTCGGCCCGCATGATCCGCGAACACAATGACGCCAATATGCTCTCAATCGGTGCGCGCGTTGTGGGCAAAGGCCTGGCCTTTGACATTGTCGACGCTTTCCTGGATGCCAAATTTGAAGGCGGGCGTCATGCAACCCGCGTTGACATGATCGAGCCCGCTGAGGACTGAGCATAAGAACAACTGTAGGGGCTAAGCCAGCCATCAGGGCTGTGCGCCCCTACAGAATTCTTCCCGGAAATCTTATACCCGGTGATAGGGGCTGCCTGACAGATTGTAGCGGCGCGGTAGAACTGCTCGGCCAGCATCACCCGCACCAGCTATGCGGGCCGACCATCTTGCCAAAAAGAAGATGGAGAAATCCGCTCAGCCCGCAGCGCCGGGTCAATTCTGTCAGCCCCGCCGATCACAAAGGCCCAGATCCTGGCGCCCGCTGTCGCGCCAATCGCCCAAACGTTGGAAAAAATCGGGGGAACTGAGCAGCTTGCCGCGCTCATCCAGGGTGCAGATCACCGCGCCTTTGGGCAGAGCCTTGCGCAGAAGCGTGGCTTCCGCACCCATGCCTGCGTTTTTCTTATCCTCGACCTCGATCACCCGTGCAGGCCCCAGGCCCAAAGCGCGGCCGGTGCGATCAAAGCGGGTCAGATAGTCATCGATGAGATCTTTCTCAGGGCCCGAACGCAGACGTCCAACCGCACAGATATGCACACGCATGTTACAGCGCCCTTTTCACAGCAGGAGCGGTCCAACAAGGACCGTCCACAGCCTTACCCGTCTCAGGCGGTTTCCGGAGAGGGTCCCGCACCTGGCTGCCACATCTTCTCGAGCTGATAGAACTCACGCACTTCAGGACGGAAGATATGCACGATGACATCACCGGTATCGATCAACACCCAATCGCCAGTATCCTTGCCCTCAATCTTGCTGAGGATACCATATTCCTGCTTCAGGCGGTCAGTCAGTTTCTCGGACATCGCCGCAACCTGCCGGGTGGACCGACCAGAGGCAATGACCATGAAATCCGCAATGGCCGTCTTGCCGCGCAGATCGATCTGCACAACATCTTCGGCCTTGTCATCATCCAGAGAAGAAAGGATCCGCTCCAACAGCACCGTGTTGGTAGGACGGGTTTTGGCAGCGCTCACCGCTGCCTCAGTTTCTGCGGCACCAGCCGCCAGAGGTTCGCTCGACAGGACACAGTCCTCCATATGGCGCGCCGAACACACCCCGGCGCAGGGCCTATTAAGAATGTAGCAAGCAGAGGATGAATTTTCAATAAAACCCAGCCCGGACGATGCAAAGCCCGTGCTTTATCCGCCATTTTCTTCAGACGCAACCCTGACTGACATGGGATCATTCAGCAATCGCACTTCGCGCTGTGGGAAGGGAATTGAGACACCCGCGGCCTGGAAGGCATCCCAGAGCGCCAGGAAGACAGCGCCGCGAATATTGGTCAGCCCACCGGAGGGATCATCAATCCAGATCCGCAACACATAGTCGACGCTGCTGTCGCCAAAGCCCGTCACATGGCAAACCGGCTTTTTGCCATCGCTACTCAGCACTCGGGGTACCTGCTGAGCGGCCTCGATGGCGATCCGGCGCACCTGATGTGGATCATCGCCATATCCGGTGCCAAAGCGCAGGTCCAGACGCACATAGTTGTCGGAATGGGACCAGTTCACCACCTGGCTTGTGATCAGATCCTCGTTTGGGATCAGATACTCCCGCCCGTCCCGTGTCACCACCGAGACATAGCGCGCACCCAAGGAATTGATCCAGCCAAAGGTCTCTCCCAGGCTGATGACATCACCAGGTTTGATCGATTTATCCAAGAGGATGATTAGACCGGATACGAGGTTCGAGACCACCTTTTGCAAGCCAAACCCCAGGCCCACGCCGATCGCACCTGACAGCACCGCAAGCCCGGTCAGGTCGATTCCCAGTGCCTTGAGGCCCATAAAGAAGGCAGCGCCATAAAGCAGGATCTGTGCCAGCTTGACCCCCAACACCTGCATTGAGGGCGAAATATCCGCATTCCGTTTGATCCGATTGGCCGCGGTGCCGGAGATGAAGCGCGCCAGGGCAAAGAGCACCCCAAGGATGACGGCCGCCTGCACCAGCAACAAAAGCGAAATCCGGGTATCGCCGAGATGCACCGCCAAGCCGTCCAGCAGGCTCTCCACCTCTTCTGTGACATTCAGAATGCGCAGGGTGATCCATGTCCAGGCGCCATATTTCACCATGCTCCGCAGGAGGCTATTGCCCACTAGTCGCGTTGCAAAGGCAACGATCAGCCATGCCAGTGCAAGATTGCCAAAGACACCTAGCAACCATGAGCGACTGGGCCAAGTCAGCTCTTGCATGATCAGCACCGTGGCCCAGATCAAAAAAACAAAGAGAATGGCGCGAATACGTTTATGCAGGACCAGAGCCACTCGCATCCGCCAGCGCGGCCAACCGCTGCGATGGCGGAGCCAATTGTGAAACGCCGCTCCAATCGGGCGCGACAAGAGTACTGCCAAGAGATAAAGACCAACTGCAATGCCAACCTGATAGGCATTCCAAGGCCGCAGCAGGATTTCCCCTGCCTCACTTAGCAGCGCAACCACACGTTGGCCAAATTCCAATGCCTCTGCGGTGCTTTCGGCAATGGCATCCTTGGGCTGGTCCTGCTCTTCCTCCATCATCCCCCCTTTTTCAGCAGTTTGCCGTCCGCGCTCCTTTAGATCAAGAAACATGACAAAGAGCGAAAAGGGTCAGAACTGTGAAAGGCGCAAAGTTTGGTTAACAACAGCGCCTTCGCAAAGAAAGTAAGCGCTTGAAGAAGGCAAGCCTCTAGGCGGCACCACCCTCGGGTGAGAGCTGCACCGCCCCCGCGTCTTGCGACCGGAGGGCCTTTACCAAGTTCGCAACAATCACAAAGGCGGCCAGCTGCCCCAGGATCACCGCAGGCCAGATCAGTCCAAACTGAGCATCGAGAAACTTTTGCGGCCCAAAGGACACCAAACCCAGAACGGCAGCGAGTAGGCTTAGCCACCGCCCCTCTCTGCTTGCCAGTGGGTCAACAAGGATCGCGGCCAGGGCAATCGCGGTAGCGGCCCCAATAAAGGGCGCAATCCCAAACAGAGGTGTTGCCTCTGGCGGGTGCGGGGGAATGCCCGCGTAAAGCGCTGATAGCATGACCCCCTGAAGCAAAATGAGAACGGCCAGGGCCGCGGTTGTTTGTCGGTTTGTCTTGGTCATTTCAGCCTCCACCAAAAGCGTAATTGAAGTTACGGTTGTACCAATCCGTAATTTGAGTTACGGATTCTGTCAAGCCTAGGGGAGCTAGCAATGCGTGAGGACAAACGATCACAGCGCCAGGCGCAGATCGAAACAGCGGCCTATGTGGTCCTAGAGGCAAAGGGCTATGAAGGCACCTCGATGAGCAGCATCGCGCGCCAGGCGCGAGCCTCCAATGAAACCCTCTACAATTGGTACGGAGACAAAAAAGGGTTGTTTCAAGCTCTGGTCACCCGCAATGCCGCCGAAGTGAAAGAACACTTGGAAGAGGAATTGCGGACCCGCACCGACGCGCTTTCGATCCTTGCAACATTGGGCCCTAAACTCCTTGACCTCCTGACAGGGGACCGGGCTGTCGCCTTGAACCGAGCGGCCGCCGCAGATGGTTCTGGTGAGCTGGGAGCCACACTTGGCCAAGCGGGGCGCGAAACTGTTTTCCCCTTATTGGAAAAGGTATTACTCCGCGCCAAGGAAGAGGATCTGCTCTCGTTTGAGGACAGCATCGAAGCGGTGTCGCTCTATCTTGATCTGCTCATAGGGGATCAACAAATCCGTCGCGTGATTGGGCGGTTGCCGCAACCCACCCCACAGGCCCGCGCCGACAGATCTGCCCGCGCCTTGCGAATGTTAAGGCGATTGCTCACCAAATAGCCCGCATCATGACAGCAGCTCGAGCTGATCAGTGTTGGAAATGCCTTCTGGGTAGAACGAATCTTGATTACCAGCCCGTCGGGATGTATCTGACAGCCATGACCTTCGTATTGGCCCAGAATATCGAACTGCAAGATCGCGCCCGTCTGCGCGAGCGGTTCTTTGGCGCCGCCCGCACGGTCCTGGCGCGGCTATAAGGCTGCCGCCCAGCCCAAAGCCAGCATTTCCAATACATACGGGAGAGGACCCATGTCCCCCAAAACGCTCTATGACAAGATCTGGGATGCGCATGTTGCGCATGAAGCAGAAGATGGCACCTGCCTTCTTTATATCGACCGCCACCTGGTTCACGAAGTGACCAGCCCGCAGGCCTTTGAGGGTCTGCGCATGGCCGGCCGCAAGGTGCATGCCCCGGATAAGACCATCGCGGTACCTGATCACAACGTGCCCACGACTGCGGGACGGGAAGATCCCGCACAGATGACTGCAGAAAGCCGCATCCAGGTCGAAGCCCTCGACAAGAACGCGCGCGAATTCGGCGTGCATTACTATCCGGTCTCTGACGTGCGTCAGGGCATCGTGCATATCGTCGGCCCGGAAAACGGCTGGACCCTGCCCGGCATGACCGTGGTCTGCGGCGATAGCCACACCGCCACCCATGGCGCGTTCGGCGCGCTGGCCCATGGCATCGGCACCTCCGAGGTGGAGCACGTTCTGGCCACTCAGACGCTGATCCAGAAGAAATCCAAGAACATGAAGGTGGAGATCACCGGCAAGCTGAAGCCGGGTGTCACCGCCAAGGACATTACCCTCGCCGTGATCGGTGAGACCGGCACCGGCGGCGGCACCGGCTATGTGATCGAGTATTGCGGTGAAGCCATCCGCGACCTTTCCATGGAAGGCCGCATGACCGTCTGCAACATGGCCATCGAGGGCGGCGCCCGCGCCGGCCTGATCGCACCGGATCAGACCACCTTTGATTACTGCAATGGCCGCACCCACGCCCCGAAAGGCGCCCAGTGGGAAGCCGCTCTGACCTGGTGGAAGACCCTCTACACCGATGAAGGCGCGCATTTCGACAAGGTTGTCACCCTGCGCGGCGAAGACATCGAACCGGTTGTGACCTGGGGCACCTCCCCTGAGGACGTGCTGCCGATCACCGGCATTGTGCCGGCTCCGGAAGATTTCGAAGGCGGCAAAGTCGAAGCGGCGCGCCGTTCTATCGAATACATGGGCCTGACCCCGGGTCAGAAACTCTCTGACATCGAAATAGACACCGTCTTCATTGGCTCCTGCACCAATGGCCGCATCGAAGACATGCGCGCCGTGGCGGAGGTGGTCAAAGGCAAGAAGATCAAGGAAGGCATCCGTGCCATGATCGTTCCGGGCTCCGGCCTGGTTCGCGCCCAGGCCGAAGAGGAAGGTCTCGCAGAGATCTTTGAGGCGGCTGGCTTTGAATGGCGCCTTGCGGGCTGCTCCATGTGTCTGGCGATGAACCCTGATCAGTTGGCCGAGAACGAGCGCTGCGCTTCGACCTCGAACCGCAACTTCGAAGGCCGCCAAGGCTACAAGGGCCGCACTCATCTGGTCTCCCCTGCCATGGCCGCCGCCGCTGCCCTCACCGGCAAACTCACCGATGTTCGCGAGCTGATGTAAGGAGCCAGCACAATGGAAAAGTTCGAAAAACTGCAGGGCGTTGCTGCCCCCATGCCGCTGGTCAATATCGACACCGACATGATCATCCCCAAGGTTTTCTTGAAATCCATCGCCCGCACCGGCTTTGGCAAGAACCTGTTTGACGAAATGCGTTACAACCGCGACGGCACCGAGATCGAAGATTTTGTGCTGAACAAACCGCAGTACCGCAATGCAGAGATCCTGGTGGCCGGTGACAACTTCGGCTGCGGCTCCTCGCGCGAGCACGCGCCTTGGGCCATCGCAGACTTCGGCATCAAATGTGTTGTCTCAACCTCCTTTGCAGACATCTTCTTCAACAACTGCTTCAAGAACGGCATCCTGCCCATTGTCCTGCCGCAGGAGCAGGTCGATGTGCTGATGGCGGATGCGGAAAAGGGCGAAAACGCCCGTATGACCGTGGATCTGGAAGCGCAGGAAATCACCACCTCGGATGGTGACGTGATCAAGTTCGAAGTTGATGCCTTCAAAAAGCACTGCCTGCTGGAAGGCCTCGACGACATTGGCCAGACCCTGCAAAAGCAGAGCTCAATCCAGACCTACGAAGAGCAGATGTCACAGTCCCGTCCGTGGGTCTGAGGATCACAACCTGATCTCTCTCGCAGGCACTGCGTTTCTACTCGCTACAAAAGGCCGTCTGAGTTTCTCAGGCGGCCTTTTGCATTTCTAAAAAGTCATTTGAAATGAGATCGAAACGCACCGGGACTGCAGGAGCCTGAGCAATCTGCAAGGCCCGCCCCCCCGGTAAATCACAACTCAGCAAGCCGCTAACGACGCCCTAAGCAAGCTGCACGGCCTTGCCCGCGACGGCATCGCCGCGCGAGGTTACTCTTTCCTCTCGCGTGGCTTTGTCGCGGGAACCCATGACCCGTGACGGGGCCGACGAAGCGTCAGGTTGCGGCTTCCCGGTTTTGTCGGCCCCAACAAAAATCGAAAATTGCAAAGAATTAGAAGTCGCGCATCCAAGTCTGGCTCACGTTGTTGTTTCGTTGGCATTGATCCTCCCCCACTGAAGTGATCCGCCCGTATAGTTAGGAAACGGAGGATCAGATATGGGAATCAAGCGACACAAGCCCGAAGAGATTGTCACGAAGTTACGGCAGGTTGAGGTGCTTTGCGGCCAAGGGATGCCGCGCGTAGACGCCATTCGACAGGTGCAGATTACAGAACAAACCTTCTATCTCTGGCGCAAGCAATATGGCGGTATGGGAACCGACCAACTGAAGGAACTAAAGCGACTTCAGAAGGAGAATGACCGGCTGCGTCGGGCAGTTTCTGATCTGACATTGGACAAGCTCATTCTGTCGGAAGCTGCACGGGGAAACTTCTGAGCCCCTCGCGCCGCCGTAACTGCATTGATCATGTGCGACGCCAGTTCCACGTCTCAGAGCGTCGCGCCTGCCGTGTTCTGGGACAGCACCGTTCCACACAGAGGCGGGTGCCTGTTGGACGTGCTGACGAAGACCGGTTGGTGTCTGACATGATCGAACTGACACGCCAATATGGTCGATACGGTTACCGTCGGATAGCGGCTCTTCTGAGAGACGCCGGCTGGCAAATCAACGACAAACGTGTTGAGCGCCTATGGCGGCGTGAGGGGCTGAAAGTTCCAATGAAACAACCGAAGAAAGGACGGCTCTGGCTGAACGACGGGTCGTGTGTTCGACTCCGGCCCGAATATCGTGACCATGTCTGGTCCTATGACTTCGTGCACCATCGAACGGATGACGGGAAAGCGTTCCGGACACTGAACATTCTGGATGAACACAGCCGGGAATGCCTGGCGATCCGGGTGAAGAGGCGCTTGAACTCGGCAGAAGTTATTGACGCGCTGACAGATCTTTTCATCCTGCGTGGCGTTCCTGCTTTCATCAGATCAGATAATGGCCCAGAGTTCATTGCTCAGGCCGTTCGAGATTGGATCGCAGCGGTCGGTGCCCAAACGGCCTACATTGAACCAGGATCACCTTGGGAGAACGGATACTGTGAAAGCTTCAACGCGCGCTTCAGAGACGAGCTGCTGAATGGAGAGGTATTTTACAGCCTGCGTGAAGCCCAGATCCTGATTGAACAATGGAGAAATCACTACAACACAAAACGGCCGCATAGTGCTCTGGGCTATCGCCCACCGGCTCCGGAAGCCATCGTTCCGGTGGAAACCAGGCCGATCATGCACTAACACTCACACTGGACCACTTCGATGGGGCTGATCAGGCTTATCTACGCATCACAGCGCTACTCACCTCAATATTTGGATACATGAAAGAACTTGGGCCCGCAAGTGCACATGCGGCTGCCAATGACTACGCCTCAAGCTACAGGCCAATGGCAAGGAAACAAATCAAGCAGGCAATGCGATGCTGTCGGGGGTTAACTTTTCTTTTCCCAAGGAGCGCGAACCGGCAGAGACCCGATATCAAAGTAGGGGCCGTCACCAAATTTCAATGACGCCTTGATCTCGCCCGGCCTTTCCAATGTAACCAGCAAACCTGCATAGACCAATGACGTGACCCTATTTGGTTCTTTAACGCTTACCTGCCCATCAACCTCAATGTGTTTTTCGTTAGGAAAATCAAACCTCAAGCGCATTTTGTGAACCCCAACGCTCAGTTCCTTTATAGAAATCCAAACGCTCATGAGGATATTTGAAGGCAAAGCCGAGGGAACTAGGTCCTCGGGATAGACCCCAACAAATAGGAGCTTCCCATTGTCCTCTCGCCTAATATCATCGCAGAAAACAATTTGAACATCATGGGTCATAGTTACTGACCATCCATTGGTAATTGTACAGGTTGATTGGCCGCAAACTCAGAGGTTTGAAAAAAACTAGCCCCACTAGAGCCAGGTCGATCAACCCGTAGGTCTTGTTGGTAGTGGTTGTTTCCCGGGAAATCCTTTGGAGCCGCATTGGAGAAAACTAGATCAGGACGTAGGCCTAGAACCCACGAAATCTCGCCAATGGTCTGGAGTGTTAAATTTCCTTTGCCATTCAGGATTCTGGAAACTACCGATTTGTCCACTCCCATGGATTCGGCAATATCCGATTGTGTCAGCCCCCTGCTTTCCTTAGCTTCTCGAACGGCCCGAACGATCGCACGATGGGCCCGGCCCTTAAAACGACCTGTTGCCCGCTCTTTATCAGAAACTTTAAACTTAAAGGACATCTGAGGTTTCTCCAGTAATAAAGGGTGGTGGCGTAAGATCAAAGCCCTCTCGATCCCTAACACACTGTTCACGGTATCCTGCATACAGGCTATGTTGCTTGCACCGGCATGCCGTATCTACAGCTGAAACGATGAAAACACCTTTACGCCAGAACCAACCAAAAAAACGTAAATCATAAGTGCACAGCTCCCACACGCCTGCCTCTTTTGGCTGCATTGAATGAGGTGGCAAGTCTGCAATGTCGTCTTCCCCCGACACAAATCGATACACCAGATCTTCAGCTTGGTCTTCGGGGGACTGCACACTCTCCCAGAAGCCATCCGCATCCAAATTCGGCAGTTCAGAAGTGAACCAATTTTCTACTCTAGGGTGAACATACAAACACCTAAACTCTTGTTCCCATTCTTCAAGCGCAGCATCAATCTTTACAAGCTGACCCTGAGCTTCTAACTCACTTGGAGTTGGCATATAAGTCAACCCCCTCTTCTGGTCAATGTATGGCTACTTGGTGAGAGGTGCTTTTCTCTAAACAATTTGATCACATTAAATTCAAAACTCTGTTGCAAGAGCCACAACACCATCAATCAAAAGGAGAGTCAAATCCTCTAATCACCTAGTATCAAACTGCATTCGTCGTCTGGCTGCGTAACACTTCACAGAATGTCCTAAGGGCATCTTGTCAGTTGGTTCCGCAAAGCGCCATCCAATCAAAAGCACAAGGATCTTGGCGATCCCACCATTCACCTCCGCAACATCAACCACCCAATCGTACTTAGGGCCATCATCCAGAATTCTCCTTGTCTCCAGTCTTGACCAACTTAGAAGCCTGCGCGTCGACATAAATCTACTGCACAATCTTCGGCAGCTCAGACGCGGCCGGACCACTCGAACGCTGTTCGCAAAGCCAGGGTAATCCTCTGCGTCCGAATTCGCGAAGAGAGAGCTCTTTGCAAAGTCTGGCTGTTTGCCCGAAACAGACATCAGAGTGGACATAGCGGTTGATCGGTATGGCGCCACAGCCACAGTTGACCCCATACTTGCTCCTCGCCTGCGCAGCACGTCACAAACGGCGCAAAGCGGCTGCTCAACGCTGGGCCACGGCAAGACTGCTCCGCGGGACAAAGCATCATTTCACTGCAATTGGGTCAAGGCCTACTTAGGGCGAAGGAGTATGTTTGAGCCAGTCGTCGAACGTCCTTTTCTAAATTCCATAACAGTTGCAAGATGTAGCGACCCAGAACTTTGGGACTAGACAAGTAGTGTTGGCTCATCGAGTGTGGTTCAAACCTGCTATAGCCAAGGATTTTTTTTGACGAACGAGCTTTTTAGAAAGGGACTTATTTCGGTGCCTTTGGGGACTCGCCCAAAGCCAAACGAACTTCCCAAGTACCTGGCGGCATTCCAGTCGCACGCGATTGATCTCTCGCTCCGGGCAATCGATGACGAAAGCCTAAAGCAGTCTAACATCCTTCCTCCTGACCTCACAACAACACTGCAAAGACTAGTCACCTCTCTGTCAACTGACCTAGAGCACATCAGAATTCCGATCGTTTGGGCGATGTCTAATAAACTCGTTCATACAATTGAGCCGATTAAAAGTGATCTCCTTGAGGATCAACTATCAGGCTTTCAAGAGCTAACTGATACAGTTGGAATATTACTATCCCACTTCGATCTGGCTCAGCATTTGACTGATGCAGAGAAGCGCGTTGCAATCGGTGATGACGGCGTTGATGAGGCCCTTTTTGTTGAGCTAGATGAGCTTGTTCAAGAGTTTGATGAAAGTCGGGCGAGGATCTATACGAATGCTGCTGAGAGAACTAATAGAATTGGGGCTGTACTGGCTTTACCGAGGGGCATTGTTCCTGAGGTTACCGTTATTTCGTACAAGTTTTTCAAGCTATTTTCGAAGTTATTAGATCGTAGTTTTGGCCTTATTTTCAAATCTGTAGGCGCTGGATTTGGAGTTTATTCCGCATTCGTGTTGACAGGGCTGCACAACATTCCCGCCGTTCGCGCGCTGCTGGAATGGATTGGCAAATTCCTATGATTGAATGGTATGTCACAAATTATGTGGTTATCGCGGCAGGACTCTTTTTCCTCGGCCCGATTGTCCACTTCTTCACCAATTGCTTCAAGCTGGACGACGACTGGCAGCTAGGAACGTTTGTGTCGAAAGGTCTGGCAACTGGAACCGCTGCAATTATCCCACCTTTCTTCTTTGTGTTTAAGGACAAATCGATATTGGAGCGAATAGATGGGATAGAATACTATCTAGCAATCGCGGCTTTGGTGATATTCTATTTCTCTGTACAAGCACTCATCCCTAGCTCCATACAAACAAGCACCAATCAGAGAAATCGCCAGTCGAGCAATCGCAAACAAACTTAGCCAATAACGAGGTTCAACGTCACACAAGTTGTCTGACCCTGAAAATGTAAGCGTGAGGTAACTCTTGCCTAGTAGCCGTTAGCGCACGCCGTAGCTTAGCGGATTTGTGCTTTCTCATTCCTTCCACCGTAATGAGCTCCGGTGCCCTTTCCGGGCATCCTCTCGCATGCGCCACACGTCTCTAGCAGCTCTTGGTAACATTTGTGATGCCTCCCCCACTGCGCAACCCTAAGCGGAACTACTCCGAGCAATCGACGCCCCTAAGACGTTAGACCATGGCTGCGCCATCGTAAAATCCGTATAGATAGATATGTTAGTAGTAGTGATTGTTAGAGGATTATATGGGACGAACTTTTTTTGACAAACCTCCTGCAGACTGGCAAGAGCTCGAAGAGCTCGTAACTCAAGCATTTTTTGAAATGGGTTATGAAAGTTATCGAAATTACAAGCTCTGTACAGTACGAGGTGCAGCAAATATTGATGTCCACGCGGTGAAAAAGACTGCACCAATACCAATCGTTGTTTTGTGTGAATGCAAGTATTGGAACCAACCGGTTCCTCAACAAGTGGTTCATAGCTTTCGAACGATATGTTCCGATTCAGGTGCGCATTTTGGCCTAATAATTTCCAAAGCGGGCTTCCAGTCTGGTGCAGAGCTATCCCGGGCGTCAACTAATGTTCACTTGATGGATTTTGATCAATTTCAGGAAACGTTCTTTCAAGAGTGGCACGCGGGTGTTTTTACCTTGTTGACAAAAATGCATGATCAACTCTTGCCAATTCTTCGAGCTTGGTCAGGAGTAGAGAGTAATGGGGTAGATTTAGTTGGTAAAAATAAAATAGGAAACGTAAATGCATTCAGGAAATACGATATATTCTTTGGCTCCGAAGGAAATTTTTCCCGATATTTTTCAGGAAACTCCTCTTTTCCTGCAGTAATAAATGACCCCAGGGGGGACCCTGAGAGAATAGAACAAGTAACAGTGTCTTCACACCGTGAGTATCTGGAGATCGCACGTGAAGCAGTGATTGATGGAACAAATCACTTCGAGCTTCCTCAAATATATTTCTCCAGTCAAGGACGTTTGCTGGACTGCTAGGCTTCAAAGCCATCCTAAGCTGTATTTTGCTATTACTGTAGCTGTCAGTTTGAGGCATTTGGTTGCCATGCCAGTCCTAGCTGTAGCAAAACCGTTGCTGCGCAAGCTATGGGATACACTTTCTCGCCGCGAAAGTGCTGAAGCTCGAAATCTGCAGTAGACAACGTCCGCGTTCAGAGAGAAATCTCACAAGCGTTAAGGCCAGTGATACGACTGCGGCGAAGGTCCGCAAGGTCTGCTCTAGAACCTGTGCCGATGAGCATAGAGATGAGCATAGAAAGGTCCGCTTTAGAGTAATTGCTTTCGAAGCAATGGCTGCTTTGGGCTGATAGCCTCCTGAGCAACTCAAGCTTGAACCCTTTCCAACTGCTCCATGGATATCAACGCCTCTCGCTCCCCCAGCAAGGGCACCAGGATCCTGGCAATTCCACCGTTCACCTCAGTCACATCCACCACCCAATCACACATTGGGCCATCATCCAGAATGCGCACTTTGTTACCGGGCCTGACCAGCTTGGCCGATTGTGCATCAGCATAGACCTTCTGAACGATCTTCGACAGCTTATTCATGGCGCACATCTGAATTGCCGGGACGAGTAAAGTGGTTTGCCTAGAGTAACAGTTCGTTCTTGCCTTCTTGCCGCTGTCTGCTGTTAGATCGACCTAGAAGGTCTATAGAGCGGGCAGCTTTGCACGCAGAGTATTTCATTCCGAAGCGGATCATATTTTGAGCGATTCATACAAATTCGGGCAACTGGCCGATTTCGATCAGAGAACAGATCTCTGCCGAGCAGCAAAAGATGCGGAGTGGCGAGGTGCAAAAGGTCCCTATGAGGGCGTAATAAGACAGCTGCGGTTTCGTGGATATCAATTCACCCAACGCGCAACTTGGATTTATCGCGGCTTATTGTTGGTGATCTTTCTTGGCCTCCTATTTTACCTCGGCCTGCCTTATTGGGAGAAATATGTGGATGGCACTAGAGAGACACTAAAAAATCAACAAGCTGCCCATTTGGCTGAGCATAAAAAGCTCGATCAACAGCGAGACGCGATTATTCATGGAAGTGAAGCCAGTGAGGGACTTGTGCAGATGCTGGCGCTTAGTACCGAACTTGTTTCCTCAGATGTTTCAGAGACATTGAACAATGCTATCATAGATGGTGAAAACGTCCTTTTGTTTGGGGATGGTGGTTCCATTACGCGCTCTACCGATGGCGGCCGTACCTTTGAACTGGTCTCTTCGGAAGTTCAATCCGACCTCAAGTATTCAATTGTCAATTCCGAGAGTATAATTTTGTTTGGTAGTGGAGAAGAGATAACAAGATCTACCGATGGGGGAAAAACCTTTTCCTCCGTTTCATCAGACCTTCAGAACAACCACTTTTCAATCACAGTTCAGATTCCGGCATCGGAATCGACCGATTTTGATCTCTACGTCACTGGGGTCTCAAGGGCACCAAGAGGTTTCAATGGATCGGTGGAAAGCGGCAAAAACATCTTATTATTTGGAGACAAAGGTACAATATTGAGATCCACAGATCAGGGCCGATCATTTTCGCAAATTCCATTCAGTTCGGAAGTGGATTTCACTGATGCGTTCACTAACGGTGAAAAAATTCTTCTAACTGGACGTTCTGCCCAAATTGCCCTCTCTAAAGACGGAGGTGCGACTTTCCATACTGCATCGAACGGCTTTAGGGAAAATGAGTTGATCGATACCATAATCAGGCAGGGTGACGGCCTGTTCTTCGCAAACTTAAGGTTCAACGATGCCGTTTGGGACAACAATACGGTTCTACTGTTTGGTGACTCTGGTACAATTTTCCGCTCCATTGATGGGGGACAGACTTTTGAGTACGTGTCGGCTGAGATTGGAGACAGCCTCCTGGGTTCCGTTGCCCAAGAAAATAGTATTATTCTCTTTGGTGCTGGAGGAACAATCACCCGTTCGACTGATGGGGGGGAACTTTTTTTCCGATACAATCCGGTGTAACGACAAACCTTCGCGATTTCGTTGTCGATGGTCAGAATATTTTGCTGTTTGGAAACCATGGGCCTGCAACTCTTTCGAGAGATGGTGGTCAGAGTTTTGCCCCTATCACGGACAACGCACAGGTATTGCAAACCATCGCAGATTGGGCAAACGGGAAAACCCTCAAAGCTCTTCCAACATCTTTTCCGCCGACGAAGCTGACAAGCACGAACCCCCGATACAGAACCATTGGCGGGAGGTCCATTGGCTCTGAAGCTGAAACCATTTCAAATAAGGAAATTATCCTTTCCTACGAGATCAACCATTTAAAGTTTTTCCCTAGCAAAACGACCCTTACCAGCTCAAAAGATGGAGGCCGCACGTTTCGAAATCTGCCCACCGATAATTGGCCATCTTTTGAGGCGGCAATATCTGTTGAATCTGATTTTCTTTTTTTTGGCCAGCAGGGTATTATTGTACGTGTGGACTCCAGTAAAAAAGGAGCTCTTTCTGCCCTACATATTGAAAATGGGACGCGTGGTGATAGCACGCTAGCTGATTTTCTTGATAGTGAACTACCTAAGCATGTTCAAGGATGGCCACCTGTCCAAGGCGCTCGCCTTTCTCTCTCATTGATTGAGTCGCGTAGAGAGGTACTGACAGCCTTAGGACGTGAAACACAGAAAAAACTTAATGCCCATTGGAATGAACCAGAACTATTAAAGCGAGAAGAGGTCAAACAAGCTTTCGAGGATTTTCTTGAGACCTGTAGAGGCAAAAACACCGATCCAGAATTGACCCAATCATGCCTCGAGGGTTGGCGTGTCCAACGTGACAATGAGGTTGATAATTGGTGGCGCACGCTAGCAGTGCAGGTCCCTCCAGGCGTGCTCCTGCTCTTCCTACTGTCAACACTCAGCGCTCTTTATCGATACTCTTTGCGTATGTCTGGTTTTTATCATTCCCGTGCTGATGCTTTAGAGCTTTTGCAAGCGGGGTTAGATGAAAAGCAGAAAGTCGCACTGACGGCGCTTGCAACGGATTTGGCAGCGGACAAAGTTGAGTTTGGCAAGGCCAACACGCCGACGGATCAGGCTGTAGAACTAGCCAAAGCAATTTCTGGGAAGTAATTGCTTCTCATCACTCTCGTTACAAAGCCCAAGCTCTGCTTAGCTCGAATTTCAGGAACGGAATGCCCCACCTCCAAGGGGCCCAGGGCTACAACCTTTCCAACTGCTCCATGGATATCTGCGCCTCCCGCTCTCCCAGCAAGGGCACAAGGATCTTGGCAATCCCACCGTTAACCTCGGTCACATCCACGACCCAATCACACATTGGGCCATCATCCAGAATGCGCGCTTTGTCACCGGGCCTGACCAGTTTGGCCGATTGTGCATCGGCATAGATCTTTTGAACGATCTTCGGCAGCTTCTTCATGGCGCGCATCTGCTCTTTTGGAACAGGCAGTGGACGGCCATTGTGGCCAACCACGCCAAGCACCTTGCCGTTTGAGCGGCGCTTCAGCAGATCCCAGGCTACCCTACGCTCTACGCAGCCAAAGACATAGCCAGGCGCGATCTTCTGGCGGTACTGGATCTTGCGCCGATGCCCGCGGGCCTGGTTGCGCCATGCTTTGTTGGTTGGCAACCACGCCTCAAGCACGCCCTCCTGATGCGCAAGCCATGTCTCTACCTCAAACTCTTTCATGGGCTGCACCTTGAGAACGAACCAGCGGTTGATCTTGCGCCCTTCCCTGTCCCGAAACTCTTCACCCATCAGCGCGCGACGCTCCTGCGCATCGATCTGCTGCCCAATCTCGTAGGTCATTGCCTGCCTCTTCTACTTTTCAGATTTCTTTGATCCGCTCCCCGGCAAACCCGGCGACCAGCCCTATGCTGCCCAGCGCCCAACGAATTCAGGGTTGCGGTGATAGCCGCGGCAGCGCTGATCAAAGAGATACCAAGCGGCATTGTCCTTGCCAGTGTTGGCAGAACCCGCGATCCACTTCACTCGGCCGACTGCCACATAGCGGCGCCACAGAGGACGAAACTTGGCAGACTGCAGGGTAAAGGCCCAGTCCGCATCAAACAGCAACCAGGTGGGCGCCATAGCGGCAAAGTGGTTGATCAATGGATGCAGCGCCACCGGATCAAAGGGGGTCCGATAGAGGTCATTCTTTCGGCGCTTGAAGTTGGATCGTTTGCCCATGGGCTACCCCCTGGCCTTGGTGACAAGGATCTCCATCCCCTGGGCCGCAAGGATCGCTTTCTTGAGCTTGAACACATCCGTTTCATGCCCTTTGCGGTCTTCAATCACCGTGATGCCCAGCGCGTTGTCGACATAGACGAAATCAGCCTTATAAATCCGCTGCCTTTCGCCGCTGTCTGTCATAATTGGGCCGTTCCGCCCTATCAGCCCGATATCTACCTGACGGCGCAAACCACAGATCTGGCCAGCCAGCTGCAACAGCTTCAGCTCTTCCCAGCGTTCCGCTTCGGTCTTGCTGTCATGGGTGATGCCGTCTGCCGTGGTGGTGCGCTGGGCGCCACGGACCCTGCGTTTATCTCCCCCCTGCCCTTTGGCGAGATGTGCATCACGATACTGCTCTGCGGTCATGCGTTCTGTCATGGCTCACATGCCCAGCGCTTCTTTGTACATCTCCAGCACCGCCTCTTCTTCGGCAATGTCGTCTTTGTCGCGCTTGCGCTGGGCAATCACCAAGCGAATGACTTTGGTGTCATAGCCACGCCCCTTGGCCTCAGCCATGACCTCCTTCATCTGTTCAGCGATATCCTTCTTCTCCGCATCCAGGCGTTCAAAGCGCTCGATGAACTGGCGCAGCTCTCCTGCCGTGACGCGGTAGTTTTCGCTTTTCTCTTCTTCGGTCAGATCAGTCATTTCGCAGCGCTCCCGATGGCGGACGTCGCGCAGTTTCAAACCGCGTAGCCATTCCATACCTTTCAGAGGTCTTGTTGAACTTGGCAGCAACCGCCTGCCCCAGATCTATGCCCAGGGTTTCGCTAATACCGGACAGGGACGCGAGAACTCTGCTCATGCATTGAATTACATGTTCACGCGGCTTCAGTTCGTCGCCTTCGGCGGACATCGCTGCCAAGAGCAGAAAAGCCGCAAACGAAAGATCGCCAACCATGTTATCCAGGATCAACGCTTGTTCCATTACAGGCTGAACGGATTGGGACGCCTGCAGCTCGACACTTGGAGCGAATTCATCGGGCCCACATTTGATCTCATTCGCCAATAGATCCAGCGCGATCATGGTATCACCCAGCTCCTCCGCAACGTCCTGTAGATCAAGCGTGCTGCCAGCAATGCCACGCCTTGCGCGCTCCAGCTTCTTGATGGCGCCCATCACCTCGCCTGCCTCGTCAGCCACTTCCAGCGCGCGAAAGGCTAGATCCGCCTCTTCATTGCCGGGCCATTCCATCTGGCGGACAACATTGGCGATGCGGAGTTGTTCGAAATCAATCATCTGCGTTTCCCTTGCTTACTGGCTAACTGTTGCGCTGCGAATTTGAGGGCGCGGGCGATGTCACCAGCTACCGCGTCCCCTCCCGCCTCTAGGCGCAGCTGCTGTGTGCGCGCGCCTTCGATCTCATCCAGGCTGTTGAACCGGCGGCTAACAGGCGAAACGGTCATTCCGACCTTGCGGGGCGCCCTCACGATGCAATCGCCCAAGTCCTGATCCACGGTCACAACTGCCGCACCAAAGGCGATGCCATGGGCTTCTGGGTTCAGATGGGGTGAGGTCATAGGTTTATCCCCGCTTCTCGGCATTGCTCAGCCGTCACCAGCCCGGCGGTGATGCACTCCCCCGCCGCATGGGCAGAGATGCTGCGAATGAGGAAAGTCTTGCCTGAGGTGATGTCAGCGGCCCGGCGGCGCAGGATCTCAGCGCGATCCACCTTTGCAGCGCGCTTTGGCACGAATTGCTCCCAGAACCCACCAGCAAAGAAATTCTGGCTGTACTTGATCCTGGATGGGTCGTGCCCCGCGGTGCGGCTGGCATAGGCCCGGATTGCGCCCAGCACTTCAGCTGGCACAGCGCCACCATCGATCACGGCTTTCACCGCCTCTTCGGTTTGCGACCAGCTGTCCTGCCGTGGGCACAGACGCCAAACCTCATCAAAGAAAGATCCAAAATCAAAACCATCATGCGGGGCGTCAGCCGCGCAACTTGTTTGTTTTTCTTTTTGTTTGTTGTTCTTTCTTAAGGGGCCTGATTCACCGGCGGGCGGTTTTGACCGGCGGGCGGTTTTTTCAGGCTCCCGGTGAACGCCGTTCAGGGTCTCGGCACCGGGGGCCTGATTTTCAGGCTTACGGTTAGACGGCGCAGAAACTACATCTTGGGCCGCTTCGGGTCCGCCTCCCCCAACATCCTGTGCGCCGGGCTCATCGATGATTTCCCATTCCTGACCATCCAGGCGACCGCCTTCACCGCGCTTGGCGTGAATGACCAGATATCCGGACTCACGCAACTCGCGAATGATCTTCTGATACTTGTCGCGCCCACAGCCCAGGATCTCCATCGACTTCGCGCGATAGAAAATCCAGTCCTCGCTGCATGACATGATGTAGCAAAGCATAAGCCTCGCCTCAGCAGAGAGGTTTGTGTTGCGAATGACGGAGTTCGGAATGGTCGAATACCCAGATCTTCGCCTAACCCTCACAGATTGGCTCATACCCTCACCTCCTGCCCGGCGACGGCTTGCGTGGTGCCCTACCAGCGCGCCACGCAGTGCTTCTCTATTGATGCGGCCAGCCATGTAGGCAGCACGCACCTCTGCAGGATCAAACCCCGCCAGCCAGCAAATCCACCGGAAGTCCTTTCGCCCCTCCTGGAACCACCTCTTTGCGCGGTCGCGTGTTTCGGCATAGCGCGCCACGGTGGAGGGAGAGGTTGCATCCAGCAACGCCAGAAACAGAACACTCTGAAACAGCAGTTTTTCCGGGGATGCTGATGAACAGGGGGATGGGGCCGCGGAATTCATCGCCACCCCTCCCGCAGTTTGAGCAGGAAGAGTTTCAGGCGCCCGTCAAAATCGAGACCTTCGCAGGCAACCGGTGCTTGTATTAAGCACTGATTGCCTGCACCTTTCGCGGTAGTCCAACACGCAGCGAAAGGTATTTCTATGTATGATGATTCAACCATCGTAATCTCCGTTGAAGGAGAGCAGCACCCGGTTCTTTGCGGCCACTGTAAGCAGCGCATATCCACTCGGGGAAAAGGAAAACCGAAGAGCAAGAGCGATCCCATTGGATGCGCTCACTGTAACAACTGGGGCGGCCAGGATGAGGTGGCGAAGATAGCGATTGATTACGCGATGAGCCAGATTCAGTTGACTCTCAGCCGTGCCATGAAGGAAACCTTGGGAAACACAAAAGGCCTGAAGTTCGAGGGCCAAACTGTGCAAAACAAGCGATATAGGTTTGTCATCTAGCTGCAGCCCAGAGACATCCAAATTGAGCTTGCCCCCTCTGGCTTCGAGCTCACGGCAAACGCTACAGGCCGCGAGAGCCTCATCAAGCTGCGGGTTCAAAATCATCGCCACCCCTCCCGCAACTTAAGCAGGACGAGCTCAAAGCGATCCGCCCAGCGCGAATAGGCCCTTGAGATATTTCGAAGCCAAGTCATTTAGAACGGCTTCCGCTGGTGAATGCAGCCCATGCAGCTGCAGCTTTGGCCTGAAAGTAGTTGAGCCGAGCTTGGGCGCGACTGGCACGCATTTCATAAAACCTTGCAAGAAGGCGCAAACGCACACTCATTTTCCGCCCTCAAGTTTTTGGAACACTACTTCTGCGCCCGCCACGATCAGGACACTGACAACGACGCTAAGTGAGGCATCGTTTTCGCAGTTCAGCCAGTTTCCAACCTGACGCTCTGAGCAGCCCAGGGTTCTTGACGCCTCAGCACGCAGTTCTCTTTCGGATTGCGAGGGGAAGGCCACCCAGAGCAGTTCAGCGAACCACTTTCGAGCTGATGCTCCAGTATCTTTCGTTTGGGCAAGATTTTTCCAACGCGCCACCATACAATTATGGCGAGCAGAGGGAATTTGCACTTGGTGGCAGGCTGTGTGACGCATCACCTTCCCTCACTTATCGTTTGAATTACTTCTATTTTGAAGAAATGTTCTGGAAGGAGGTCTCGACCTTGTTTGTGAGCGGCCAAGAGCAATACGCTTTGGAGGTCAGTAGGCACCAGCCCTCCGGTCCCCCCTCTATCTTTGGAATAGGCCCACCTGCGTACACGACTTGGGTGCCTTCCAACCATCTTGGCCACGGCATTCACGCCGCCGCACCTTTCAATAACTGTAGCCGCTGGATTCAACATGGCTCAATCTTATTGCGATTTTCGCAACTTTGGTCAAGAGAGATGTTGCGAAATACCCCATATACGCCAAGTTGCGATTATCGCACTATGTAGATTATGGAACTCATCGATAGAAACTGGCTTCAGAGCCACCTGAAAGACAATCGTGGAGAGCAGGCGCGCCTAGCTCGCGAAACAGGTATTTCACCTGATAAGATCAGCAAGATTTTGAAGGGTGCCCGGCAAGTACAAGCTAACGAGGCACCTCTAATCTGGAAATTTTTCTATCCAGATCAGCCTCAGACGAGCCCCGAGGAAGTAAAAGAGTTGCTAGAATTATGGAGTCGATTATCTCCGGAAGAGCGTGACTTCTTGCTAAAATCCGCAAAAGGTCTTCTCTCTCCACTGGATCCGAGCACCCATCGATCTTCCTGAGGGCTACAATAGCCTCCCGTACTTTCATGCTAAATCTTTCTGCCCATCATCGCATTTCTAAATTGAATTGCGCGTAAGCGTTTGCACGGAGCGAATACTCCTAAAACTACACAACGCTAGCCTGTGTCACTTTCTTGACAGCGTCCAATCCAGTCAACTAGAACGGTATCCATATTGAATATAAACATTGGTGAGCCGCATGATGACATCGCAGCTAGTCAAGCATTGGCGAGCGTTGATTGAAGCCTCAGGTGAAGGCCTCGGCCCGCTGTCGAAATCAATTGGCAAGGACTCATCCTACCTTTCCGGTGTGCTTGCTGGCCGAACCAAAGACCCTGGAGTTTTCACCTCCATGGCGCTCGCAACTAAGCTTGGAGTATCCTTCGAATTCCTCATGGGTCGAGGCGACGAATTGAGCCTCAAACCAGATCCCGCCTATCAGCAAGAAGTAAGCAAGCAAGCCTCCCGCGTACTAACAGATGTAATGCGTGTTGCTCGTGATCGCCTTCACGCCGCAAGCCAAGACCCTAATCTTCTTGAAAGCAAAGATATAGTTTCACTTCTATTGCGCTGGTGGCACCAGCAAGACGGTAAGCTCGTTGGCCACGAGCAAATACAAGACCACTTTGACCTAATCCACACCCCCTCAGCAGAGGACAGTATTGTCACTCCGTACGAAGTGGGGAGGCAGAGTTTGGCTGCAAAGAAACTGGGAACAACCGATCCAGACGCCTTAAGGAGGCTGGTCGAAACCTTCGACAAGCCTTCACAGCAAGAATTGGTCAGATGCTATTACGAAGTTGCAAACAAAGGCACCCCCACACTTTCGCCACCCATCTCAGTGAGAATCCCCTTCCCAGCAGAGAGTGCGGAGATTGAAGTTGAATATTTTCGACTGCAGCTACCAGTTGAAAGCCCCAATGGAAACCGGTTCGTCCTTAGCTACTGCTTTCCGGCCTGACAACTTCCTGCTTCAGGTTGAGTGCTGCTGGATTTCTTGCATAAAATGCTGCGGCATCATGGAAGTCTCTTCGCGGAACGGCGACTAGGTATTCACTACTGCTTCGCCTCGGCTTGCTTGTTATCCACTCTTGCGGTCCAACATGCTGTCGTGTGAATCCGTATCTGCTAGCTTTACCATCTAAAACATCCTTTTGCCTTACAAACCCATAGATCCAATCAGGCCGCCAACGTAGAAAGCAAAGTGAGAAAAGGTAGTGGAAAACTGCGCGCCAATTCAAGCTTCTATCGCGAAACTCTTGCTTCAGGAAGAGCTCCCCCAAATATACTATTCTTCCAGATATCTCATTCCTCGGTATGGAACTGAAGTTGTGAACCGGGGTCTCTAGCATACCTCCGTAGAGCCGCTTGTAACTTCGAGCCCAGTGATCGGCTAGGCTGCTTTCGCCTAGATCGATGAAGCGCGCTGCAACTCCCCCGATATCCTGGCCATCAACCCTAAAAACCAAAGCAAACACTTCTGTTGGCGAGAAATCATGCCAAGACGGGGAGATCATTGGGTGATTTGGCAGCTTTTCCGCGCAAGCGAGCCGTTCCTCAAAATCTTCAATTGATGTAGTCACCTCAATTTCAAAGCCCCCGACTAACAGGCCTGAAAGGCATATGTGGGTTAGTTGAACTATGTTTGCTTCATGCACTTCGTCACCTCGGAGTTGCGCGATTCAATATCCTCATCAATTGCATACTCCTGTTCCCGACGAGCTAGCTACAACAGTTCCCCCCTTCAATCGCCCTTCGAAAATCGCAACCAACAGCCTTTACCCGACTCTGCCAAGTACAATAATTTGCGATTTTCGCAACTTTCTACTTGATGTAAGTTGCGTTTTTCGCAATATTCGATTTCGTCAGAACAAGCCAATGAGGTGTTCCCATGAACGATCGGGAGTTATGTATCTCTTCAGTAGTCATCCCCGGAGCAACCCCCGCCTATCAGACAGAAGGGGTTCGAGCCGCTCAGTCCGCTGCAGCCCTCTTGGAATGGCTGACGCTGGTTTCACCTACGAAAGCCGCTGACCTGGCTGTCAGGCTCCTGGATGCAACAATCTGCGAGAATGACGAAGCCACCCACATCACGCTGCATGGGGTGGATGCGATAGACGCGGATCTGGGCAATTGCTTGCGCCTTTGGTGCGGTACGGTACTGCGCAGTCTTGAAAGGCTCTCTGGAATGGATCCGCTTCTGGCGTTTCTTGGCGCGTTTGCACAGAAGCCTGCAGAGAAGATCCATCTGGTGACCATCGCGGCCGCACAGATGGGCGCAGGATCGTGGATTGACCCAACCCTGCCCGCCCAGCGCGTCACCTCTCATTTCTATGAAATCGACATGTTCGGCATCATTGGTCGCGGGGCCACCGCACTGGAAGCCGCCGAGAACTGGCGCTGCGCCGCCATAGCCGATCTGCCAGCCCGGATCCGCATGCATGGTATGGGAGCGGCAGCATGAGCGCTTCCAGTCACATGAAGGAAACTGCCGAAGATCTGGCGGTGAAGGAAAAGGCCTGGGTTTGGAACAAGCGCGAGCTGATGAGCTACGTCACGCAGTACGCCGAAGCAGCGATCCCAGGCAAGGTTTCCAAACCCAACAAGAAACAGAAAGCTATTGCCCAGGATGCCGGTAAAGCCAAGTTCCCCGTCACCCTTGTACGCAAACTGGGCAATCTGCAGCGCCGCATCAACGGCGAAGAGGATGAGGTGCAACGCGGCTACCTCAGCACAGAGTTTCAGACCCATCTTCGCGCCTATGCGGATGGGTTGGGCCTGCTGCAGGTCTTCTCATGAGTAAACACGGTTCCCCCCTGCCCCGCATCGATGCGGGCACCTCACCCGGCGGCCTGCGCGCTGCCGGGGCTTTTCCCACCACTCACGTTGGGGGTGAAGGGGGTTCACCGGGGCGCGCGCCTCTCGGTCGCTTTGCGGGCCTTCAGAGCGGCGCCCTCATGCGCCCAGCGCGCGCCCAGCGAAATCAATTGAAACCCATCGCCTGCGCCGTCTTGGCGCTGGCAGTTGCCCACTACATTTTCTGAGAGGAAGCCGTGGCACAACGCTCAATGAAAGAACCTGTAGCGGCACCGACGACAATAAGTGATGGAGGTTTTTGCCAATGACACCAAGTCTTGCAACAATTGACCAGGCGGCAAGTGAGCTAGGAGTACCCAAGCAAAGCCTTCGCTTGGTCGCGGAGGATCATGGTCTACTTGTTCGTATGGGGCGAGCCCTTCGCATTGATCGAAACGATTACACAAAACTGGTGAAACGATGCCAAGAACAGCCAAAGGGCCCCGTCTCCACAAGTTCAGCCATCGCCCCAATTGGTATATCCGAGACACAGGGGAGCCAGACCAGTCAACGGGCTGCTCTAGCCGCGCAGAGGCTGAAAAGGTCCTCGCAGCCTACATCGCAACCAAAGGACGCTCAAATTCTGCCAATGAACCGGCAAACATAACCTGCGGAGAGATACTTGCGATCTATGCCGAAGAATATGCTCCGACTGTCGCTGATCCGGCGCGCATTGGTTATGCAATAGAGGCGCTGCTACCTTTTTGGTCAGATCTAAAAGCGAGCCATATCAAGGGCGAGACCTGCAGACGTTATGCTAAGTTTCGCAAGAAGGTCACAAAGCGCGACCCTATTACAAAAGAGGCCATAGCCTGGCAACCGATTGCCTCCAGCACCGCACGACGCGAACTAGGGACGCTTCAAACCGCCATCAATTATGCTCATAGAGAGGGTTATCTGACAAGCGCGCCAGTCGTGACCTTGCCAGAGAAACCGCAACCCAATGAGCGCTGGCTCACCCGTTCCGAGGCGGCAAAGCTGTTGTGGTCCGCCTATCGGGGCGAGAAGTCGAAGCACCTGGCAAAATTCATTCTCATCGCCATCTATACCGGCACGCGCAAAGACGCGATTCTTCGCATGGGCTACGAGCCCAACACCGTTGGCGGCTGGTTCGACCTTGAACGTGGCATTATGTTTCGCCGCGGGAGTGAAGAGCGTCAGACGAAAAAGCGCCGGGCTCCAGCTCGAATCCCACGGCAGCTTGCGGCTCACCTTCGCCGTTGGCGGGCATCCGGTGACACTTGGGCCATCGAATTCAAGGGCGCACGGGTGGGCAATGTGAAGCGATCATTCAACACTGCCGTTTCCAACTCTGGCCTCGAAGACGTGACCCCGCACACTCTCAAGCACACGGCCATTACCTGGGCTCTGCAAAACGGTGCCTCCGTTTGGGATGCGGCGGGGTTCTTTTCGACCTCTGCTGAGACGATTGAGAAGGTCTATGGACACCACTCACCGTCTCACCAGGAGTCGGCTTTGAAGGCTGTAGAGCGCCGATAAAGCCTGAAACCATTACGCGTAACAGAAATAAGCCTAAATCGAACAAGATTAACTAGTTGATTTAATTGGTCGGAGTGAGAGGATTCGAACCTCCGACCCCTGCCTCCCGAAGACAGTGCTCTACCAGGCTGAGCTACACTCCGACCGTGGCGCGTGGATTAAAACCAGTTGCGGAGCTTTGCAAGCCCAAAACAGGTATAATATCAATGAATCCAATGGACTTAGCTCCCACCAACGCAGCTGAACCTATGGGCGACGAGGTCAAAATTCTCAAACAATGCCGGGGGCAAAGAAAAAGGGGCCAATGGCCCCTTCTCAATCTACTGACTAGGAAAACTGAGCGTTCTTACAGGCTAGCCTGCAGAGCCGCGACAACCGCGTCGCCCATTTCGCTGGTGGAAATCGGGTCAACACCGTCTTCTCCCAGCAGGTCGGCCGTACGGGCACCATCGGCCAGAACTTTCTCAATCGCGGCTTCCAGGCGATCCGCCTCTGCGCCCATGTCAAAGCTGTAGCGCAGCGCCATTGCAAAGCTGAGGATACAGGCGATTGGGTTGGCTTTTCCCTGGCCTGCGATATCCGGGGCAGAACCATGTACGGGCTCATACATGGCTTTGGGGCGGCCGTTTGCCATTGGCGCGCCAAGGCTGGCGGAAGGCAGCATGCCCAAAGAGCCGGTCAGCATCGCCGCACAGTCGGAGAGGATGTCACCAAAGAGGTTATCGGTCAGGATGACGTCAAACTGCTTAGGCGCACGCACCAGCTGCATGGCACCGTTGTCGGCATACATGTGGCTCAGTTCCACCTCCGGGTAATCGGCTGAAACGCGTGTCACGACCTCGCGCCACAGGATGCCCGATTCCATCACATTGGCCTTCTCCATGGAGCAGACTTTTTTGCCCCGGCGCATGGCCAGCTCAAAGGCGGAACGGGCAACGCGCTCGATCTCGCTTTCGGTGTAGCGCTGGGTGTTGATGCCGACGCGTTCGTTGCCTTCCTCAAAAATGCCGCGGGGCTCAGCGAAGTAAACGCCCGAGGTCAGCTCACGCACGATCATGATATCGAGGCCAGCGACGATGTCTTTCTTCAATGAGGAGAAATCCGCCAGCGCATCAAAGCACTGGGCAGGACGCAGGTTGGAGAAGAGATCCATTTCCTTGCGCAAGCGCAGCAATCCACGCTCTGGCTTCAGAGAGAAATCCAGATCATCATAGGCCGGGCCGCCAACCGCGCCCAGCAGGACTGCGTCGACCTCTTGCGCCTTGGCCATGGTCTCATCCGCCAGTGGTTTGCCATGTTTGTCGTAGGCTGCACCGCCAACCAGATCCTCGCTGACATCGAACTGAATGTCGCGCGCTTCACCAAACCAGGAAATGACTTTACGCACCTCGGTCATGACCTCGGGGCCGATGCCGTCACCAGGCAGAATCAGGATCGATGGATTGGACATGCTTGCCTCCTCAAAATAAGCTGCAGAGGGCCTACCCTCACGGCGCGTCAGGGTCAATATCAGGCCATGATTTATGGGGCAAATGCGCCTTTCCGGCCTGTTTCAACCCCTCTGCCAGCAAATCCCAAACCCGGCGAATTCGTGGCGTCTGCCGCATTACCGCATGGGCAGTCAGCCAGACCGGCAGCGGTGGTATCGAGATCTCGGGCAAGAGTTCTTCTACCAGCGGGTCGGCCCGCGCAATCCCACTTTGGCAAAAGCCGATACCGCAGCCCAGACGAACCAATTGCCAATAGGTCGCCTGATTGTCACAGCGGGTCTTGAAATGACTACGTTTGGCAGGCCATCCCATGTCCTGCATCGTGTGCAGGATCAGATCGTTGCGGTCGTAGCCGACAAGTTCATGGCTCCATAGCTCCTCTGGCAACTTGGGGCGGCCGCGCCTGTCGAGATAGGATTTGGCCGCAAAAATCCCAAGGCGCAGATCGGCCACATGCCGAGTCACCACATCCAATTGCGTGGGCCGATACATACGCAGGGCAATGTCAGCCTCTCGAAACAACAGGTTTTCACTGCTGTCGGTTGGAACCAGCTCCACCTCAATCAAGGGCTCTCGCCGCCGGATTTCGGCAATGATCTCGGGCAGAAGGTGATGTGAGGCAAAAACACTGGCAGTAAGGCGCACTGTGCCTTCCAGCTGGTTGGAGAGCCCCGCCGCTTGCAGCGAGAAGGACTGCATCTGTTCTTTCATGGCCTCGGCCATGGGCAAAAGAGAGACGCCAGTTTCAGACAGAGACAATCCGCGTGCATGGCGATCGAAAAGCCGTTGCCCCAGATCCTGCTCAAGTGCTCGGATGTGACGTCCAAGAGTGGGCTGGCTACGCCCCAACTGTTCAGCAGCACCCGTGAGAGATCCGCTTTGTGCAACAGCAAGAAAGCTTTGGATCAGCGACCAATCGGTGGTTTTAAGAATATCCATTCAATAATGAATGGCAGATCTGAAAATTTTGGCAATAAACAAAATATTTTGAATGCGTAATCCTGATTTCAATTGAACAAGGAGATCACAATATGAGCGGAACTGCACTTATTCTTGGAGCCTCGGGCCGTTTTGGCCGGACTGTAGAAAAGGCACTGAAGCAAGCCGGTTGGAACACCCGGCGGTTTCAACGCGGAAAGGATGACCTAATGCGATCTGCCGTCGGGGTCGACCTGATCGTGAACGGCTGGAACCCACTCTATCCTGACTGGGCTGCCCAGGTTCCGGGCCTACACAGGCGCGTCATAGAAGCCGCGGAAAAACAGGGTGCGACAGTGATCCTACCGGGGAATGTCTATGTTTTTGGCGCGCAAACACCCGCCCCCTGGTCCGAGCACAGCCCGCATGAGGCGCAGAACCCTCTGGGGCGGATCCGCATCGAAATGGAAGAGGCCTATCGTGCCTCCTCCGCCCAGGTCATCCTGGTTCGGGCCGGTGATTTCCTGGACACAGAGCCCTCGGGCAATTGGTTCGAAGAGATCCTGGTGAAATCTCTGGCAAAAGGAAAATTCACCTATCCCGGCAATCCGGAGATCCCGCATGCCTGGGCCTATCTGCCAGATCTTGCCCGTGCCATTGTCATGTTGGCAGAAATCCGAACTGAACTGCCGCGCTTTCTCGACCTCCCCTTCCCCGGCTATACACTCAGCGGGCAAGAGATGCTGCAGGCCCTAAATAAACGTCTGAAAAATCCCGCGCATTTGAAAGAAATGTCATGGCTGCCCCTGCACCTGACCCGCCCTTTCTGGCCGCTGGGTCGTTGTCTACTGGAGATGCGCTATCTCTGGGACACCCCCCATTGGCTGGATGGCTCTCACCTGCAAGAAATCTTGCCGGGCTTTCAATTAACATCGCCTGTAGAAGCTTTGGCGCGTTGCGTCCCATCGCATCTGTTGTCCGCTCCCGCCACAGGAGCGCAGACCAATCAAAGGGGCGGCTCGGCACAGCAAGTAGCCTAATAAAGATCGACCTCAGTCAATCTGAATATCAGCCCAAATCAAACGGTGACGGCTGGCCCGATTAGCAGGGTGCTCTGGATCAAGCGGCCAGAGCACCCCAGCGTCCAAAACAGTCAAATCCCGCGATGGGAGAAGGTAGGAAACGCGCATCCTGCCTGCCTTTGCCCATTCGACGGTCTCTGAACCTCCGCCTTCCCCTTGTGGCGCTGGGTCTTGCAATCGCGAATCTTCCAACAGATCACGCATGGCGGATCGGTAGCCCTGACCTCGCCTAGGATCCAGATTTGCCCCCCCGAGGAGCACAAATTGACTGTCGGGTGGTGAAGGAAGACCCGGCAAAGCCCCATCCAGAAAGACCTGCCACAGCCGGATTTCATCTCTGTTGCGCAGCCCATTGCGATCCTCGACCCCATCAAACAGGGGGGTGCCGGCCTGAAAACACAACAGTTGTAGAACCTGGCCATTTGTGAGGTTGATGGGAATGACCCAATGCGCCGTGGTCGCAAGGCGCAGAATATCCAAGGCTTCCTTTGAAAAGTACTCTGTCCCATCCTTGCCCTTTGGAAGACTGGCCCCTGGCAGGTCTTTCCAGAGTAGGGTGGACAGATCCGTGACCCCAGCATTCGCAATGGGCAAACGAGACAACAAGGCTATGCCTCCCTTGCCAGTAAACCTTGCATAGCCTTGGGCATCTCCCGGACCATTCAACAGCCCGTCCCCATCCAGATCCAAACCGGTCCGCATCCCCCGATTGGGTTGAGCCATAAACAGATGAGGATAAGGATGGCCCGCCAATGACAGTTTCCGCTCCAGCGCTTTCAACGCCCGAAGTTCAAAATCCCAATCTACCCCCTGCAGCAACAGGATGTCTGGCTGGATCTCCTGAATAACCTGCAACACCGCTTTCACCTGAGGATCTGTTCCGCGTTCGATATCGCGCAGCAGCAAACCAGGCCCACGCCGGGAAAACTCTGTGTTATAGGTTGCGATACGCACCCCCTCCCCCGCTCCAGCCGGGGAAGGGGACTGGATCAGGCCTAAGAGGAACAGTAGCGGAGCAAAAGAGATACGCGCTACTCGCCGCATGTTCAGGCGGTTTGCAAAGCATCCGTGTCCGCATAGGCGGCACGGCGCTTTTGGGCGATCAGCTCTGCTATCCGCAGAAATGCAAGCCCGCGCATGATCAGAGATGCCGGCACAAAGGCCCAGCCGGCGATCAGCCAGACCAGCATCTGCGGCTTGGTCAGCAAAGCAGAATCCAGCACGCCGGAAGAAAGCTTAAAGAGAACAGGAATAGCAAAGGGCAGGAGAATCCCTGCAATAATGTTGATACGGCCATCGCGCTGCAATCTGGTGACAACATCGCCGCCTGTCGTGGGATCAAACAATGGCAGGTTGACCCAGACATTAAAGGCACCATTCCCTACTGGCCAATTGCCGATACGGATGATCAGAGCAAAACCAGCGATGGTCAGTGCCGCCAGCACATAAGACAGGCTCGCCGCGCTGCGCACCATCAGCAGGCTGGGTTCCGAGGTCGCCTCTGGCATCATCAGAACAATCAACTGAACAGGAGAGTATTCAAAAGCCAGAACGGGACCCAGCTGCATACCCAAGCCATGGATCAAGGCAGTCAGCCCTGTAGGCTCCAGTGGGTGGCGTGCAAGCAGACTAAGCGTCACGATCATCGCAAAACAGGCCGCAAAGCGCATCCTGTTCAATGGCGGAGCGGCGCGAAACTCCACAAAGCTGGGAAAGCTGGAGAAATACTCAGCAAATGTCAGTGCACCCCCAAGAAGCGCCATAAAGACGATAATCTCAGGAGAATCCGTGGCTGACACCGGCAAAAGCAACGATGGCAAAGCAATCAGCAATGCAACCAATACTCCGCGGGCCGCCGCACCTATTATGCGAGCAAACACTGCGTCTGTTTCCCTTCAAACTGGACCGGACGGTACTTTGCCGTGGCCGTGTTCCAACTTGATGCACCCCTTTTCTCAAAGACGTGCGTGCCTCAATTTTGCCCCATTTGTGCACAAATTGTGGCAACAGCTCAAGCAAGCAGTTTGAAAACAAAGGCACCTCCCCCTTCAAATCGCAAAAACTGGTGCCGGTTTGCATCAGATCCAGCGCGCGGATGAGTATTATTCAAGCAGTGAAAAAGACCCCGCGCCGGGCAGCCCGTGACACTAACATACTGATAAAATGTGAAAGTATTTAAAGCCAGGCCCCAGAATTCTAACTGCAACGGTCCAATCAGACCATTGCAATCGATCCAAATTCGGCCAGAGGCAGGTTCGCAGTTGATCAAACAAACCCGCCTGAGGGGCAATGCAGCGTAGATTAAGGCGAAACAAGTCAACGAGCGAAATTGCGTCATCTAGCGGACTACATCCCGCCTCTGACCTTCAACTTGTGAAACAAGGTGCGTCCAACCACAGAGTGGCTCAGAGCCGCATACGGGGCACATCGTTCGGATCTAGCCGCAACTCAATTAAAAGCGGGCAGTCGCGGGATTCTATCGCTTGGATTGCTGTTTCCAGCTCTTCTGTAGAAGTGACCTGGACCCCTTTGCCGCCCAGCGCTGTTGCAACTTCGGCAAAAGAGGGCCAATCAAACATCGAGAGACCCGGGTCCATCTTGCGGTCCAGAAACTGGATATGTTCAGCGCCATAGGCACTGTCATTGGCAACAACAACGATCAGATCCTGCTTCATGCGCACTGCAGTGTTGAACTCATTGATCCCACCCATCATGAAACCACCATCTCCGGTGAACAGCACAACGGGCCGATTGGGCACCGCAAAGCCTGCCCCGATTGCAACTTGTAGTCCCAACCCGATGGAGCCGAAATTTGTTGTCGCGATAAAGCTCTCGGCGTCTGGCACGGAAAGGCGGCACCAGACCTCGGTCATAAAGCGCCCCCCATCGGTGGTAAGGAAACGCTCCTTGGGCAGGGTCTCCTCCAATCGGTCGAGCGCATACTCAAAATTCACATAACCAGGCTCTGCCTTCTCTGGCTTACCTTTGGGATGGGCGGTCAGCACCTCCATGTCCAATTCTGCGGTAAAGCCACTACCTGGGATCTCCGCTTCATCCAGCCACCAAACAATGTTCTTTGCCGTCAAACCGGCATCCGCAACAAGAGCCGCATCCGGATGGAAGTTCTTTGAGACCTCGGCAACCGTATCGTTGATCTGCACCACCCGCTTGCCCTTCATCAGCGCCCCTTTGTCGGTGGTGAATTGATGCAGGCTGGTCCCAAAGGCAACGATGCAATCCGCTTTGCCAATCGCCTCATAGGCGGCCGGGGTGGACAGGGTGCCAAAGATATCGATGTTATAGGGATGGCTATTGAACATCCCCTTGGCCTTCAGTGTTGTGGCCAGCGGGGCCTGCAGCCGATCGGCCAGAGCGGTGATCTCTGCAATGGCGCCAATGGCACCGATGCCTGCCAGAATGATTGGGCGCTTCGCGCTTGCGATCATGCCCACGGCCTCATCCAGATCATCGCCTTCGGGAACATAGGCCGGCGCATTGAAAGCGGGGAAGACATGGCTCACATGCTCTTCAATCTCCTGCCACATGAAATCTGTAGGCATGTTCAGAACAATCGGGCGCTTTTCCACCTGAGCGCGGTAAATCGCATGGGCCACATCGTAAGAGGCCGTCTCAGGTGAGCGCATCTGCTCAAACCCCGCGCCGGTCACCTTGACCGTCTCACGCTGGTCGATGTTTTGCAGGTTATGCGGGTTCGAAACCGCGGTGTCCCCTGCCAAGAGCACCATAGGCACATGACCACGGGCACCTTCGGTCAAGGCGGTAATGCAATTGGTCAGGGCCGGCCCGTGGGTAACCGTCGCCACCCCAACCTTTCCCGCCACGCGTCCATAAGCCAGCGCCATCAGGACCGCGCTCCCTTCATAGGCTACAGGGACAAAATTGCCGCCCCCTTCACGCACATAGTGATCCACCATAAAGAGGTTGGCATCACCCATCAGCCCGAACATCGTATCCTGCCCATGGTCGGTAAGGGATTGAGCGATGGATTGGTAAACATACATGTCGTGGCTCCTGTGATTTTCTGCACCTGCGTTTGTTGAAGTAATATCCATAGAGTCGCGCGGGTTTTGCGCAAAAACCAAAGTGAACATGAAAAAGTGCGGAGGATTTACGCACAAAATGACAAAGCGATGCGGCATTCCCGCAAGATTTTACCGGACATCGCGCGGGTAGCGACCTCCATAGAAGCTCCCGACATAATACCGTCCAGCGTAGCGGATCCTTTTAGCCGTCATCCAACAAGAAAAGCCCGCCATCTCTGGCGGGCCTATGTATTTTTGAGCCACACATGATCCTAGTGGACCACTGCGTCATCCGGCTTGGGGCGTTCCGAAGTGCCTAATCGGTCTCCGATCAACAGGCCTTCGGCGCCTGCACTCACTGGTACGATATCGCCGTCCTTCACGTCACCGCTCAGCAAGAGCTCCGCCAGCGGGTTCTGCAACGCGCGCTGAATGACACGCTTCAAGGGGCGCGCCCCAAAGACCGGGTCATAGCCCTCATCCGCCAACCAGGTCTTGGCGCCTTTGTCCAGCTCCAGAGTGATCTTGCGCGCAGCCAGCCGTTTGGCCAGGCGGGCAAGCTGGATCTCGACGATGCCGTCCATATCCTTGCGCGCCAAGCGGTCAAAGATGATGGTCTCATCCAGACGGTTCAGGAACTCAGGCCGGAAATGCGCCTTCACCGCATCCATCACGTCCCGCCGCGCATCCGAGGCATCGGCCCCCTCCGGCAGCTGGCTCAGCGCCTGGGCGCCGAGGTTGGAGGTGAGGATGATCAACGTCTGCTTGAAGTCCACGGTGCGGCCCTGGCCATCGGTCAGCATACCGTCATCCAACACCTGCAGCAGCACGTTGAACACGTCGGGGTGGGCTTTCTCCACCTCGTCAAACAAGACCACCTGATAGGGACGGCGGCGGACCGCTTCAGTCAGGACCCCGCCCTCATCATAGCCGACATAGCCCGGAGGCGCGCCGATCAGCCGGGCCACCGCGTGTTTCTCCATGAACTCGGACATATCCACCCGGACCATGGCAGAGTCGTCATCAAAGAGGAACTCCGCCACCGCCTTGGTCAGCTCGGTCTTGCCGACGCCGGTCGGACCGAGAAACAGGAAAGAGCCGAGCGGACGGTTCTCATCATTGAGGCCCGCGCGCGCCCGACGCACCGCATTGGCCACCGCCGTCACCGGCGCGTTCTGGCCAATGACGCGGGAATGCAGCTCATCCTCCATCCGCAGGAGTTTTTCGCGCTCACCTTCCAGCATTCTGGTTGTCGGGATGCCAGTCCAGCGTTCGACCACCTCAGCAATCTGCGCCGGGCGCACGGCCTCTTCGACCATCACGCCCTGCTCTTCGCGGGCCTCGGCCTCGCCCAGCTGCTTTTCCAGCCCAGGGATGACGCCATAGGAGAGCTCCCCGGCTTTGGCCAGATTACCTTCGCGCTTGGCGATTTCCAGTTCCGCACGCGCCTTGTCGAGCTGTTCTTTCAGATCGCGGGCCCCGGCCAGCTTGTCGCGTTCGGACTGCCACTGTGCGGTCATCTCGGCACTTTCCTCCTGCAATTCGGAAAGCTCCTTTTGCAGGGTCTCCAGCCGATCCTTGGAGGCCGCATCATCTTCCAGCTTCAGCGCCTCTTCCTCGATCTGCATCTGCAGGATCTGACGGTCCAGCGCGTCCAGCGCCTCTGGCTTGCTGTCCACCTGCATGCGCAGGCGACTGGCCGCCTCATCCACCAGGTCGATGGCTTTGTCGGGCAGGAAGCGGTCGGTGATATAGCGGTTCGATAGCGTTGCCGCTGCGACCAAGGCCGCATCAGCAATGCGCACCCCGTGGTGGAGTTCGTATTTCTCTTTGATGCCGCGCAGGATCGAGACGGTGTCTTCCACCGTCGGCTCCAAGATCATCACCGGCTGGAAGCGCCGTGCCAGGGCCGCGTCTTTTTCCACGTATTTGCGGTACTCATCGAGGGTGGTGGCGCCGATGCAGTGCAGCTCCCCGCGCGCCAGCGCCGGTTTGATCAGGTTGGCCGCATCCATGGCACCGTCGGATTTGCCGGCCCCCACAAGGGTGTGCATCTCATCAATGAAAAGGATGATCTCACCAGCCGCCTCGGTGACTTCGGTCAGCACCGCTTTCAGGCGCTCTTCGAATTCGCCGCGGTATTTTGCACCGGCAATCAGCGCGCCCATGTCCAGGGACAGGAGCTGCTTATCGCGCAGACTTTCAGGCACATCACCGTTGACGATGCGCAGGGCCATGCCCTCGGCGATCGCGGTTTTACCAACACCTGGTTCACCGATCAGCACCGGATTGTTCTTCGTGCGGCGGCTCAGAACCTGCATGGCGCGGCGGATTTCCTCATCCCGGCCAATGATCGGATCAATCTTGCCCTCGCGCGCCGCCTCCGTCAGATCGCGGGCATATTTCTTCAGCGCCTCATAGCCGTCCTCGGCGGTGGCACTGTCGGCAGTGCGGCCTTTGCGGATATCGTTGATGGCCTCATTTAGCTTTTGCGCCGAGACATCGCCGGCCGCCAGGGCCTCCTTGGCCTTGGACTTCACCATGCAGAGCGCCATCAGCACCCGTTCAACTGGGACAAAGCTGTCGCCCGCCTTTTCCGCCAGTTTCGCGGCCTCATCCAGCACCTTCGCGGTTTGGCTATCGAGATAGATCTGACCAGCATCGCCGCTCACTTTGGGCAGTTTGCCAACGGCGGCCTCAACCGCCTCAACCACACGGGCCGGAGTGCCGCCCGCACGGGAGATCAGGTTGCTTGCCAGCCCCTGGTCATCATCCATCAGTGCTTTCAGAAGGTGTTCGGGAACCATGCGCTGGTGCCCTTCGCGCAGTGCAATGGTCTGCGCCGCCTGCACGAATCCCCGTGCCCGCTCAGTGAACTTGTTCAAGTCCATCTTACTCTCCTTTATCAAGCGCCCGGTTCAGTTGGCGGCGCCCGCTTAGCGGCACGCCCCGTTTCAGGCCTCACAGAATTATTTGGGAGGTCTTGCCGCCTCTTCAAGATGATAATGCGCCAAAATTGCTGCAAATTCCCTGATATGGCGCAAAACAGCGCCCCTGCTGCGGGGATTTTTTGCTTTCCCCTCCGCCATAGCCGCAGTAGGACAGCGCCAATCCCTGCAGCAAAAACCGGAGCGCCCCATGACCCAGACCACAGCCGACGACCGCCTGATTGTTGCCATGGATGTGCCGGACGCCCTGTCGGGGCTGAAACTGGCGGAACAACTGGGCGATGCGGTCTCTTTCTACAAGATCGGGCTGGGCATGCTGACAGGCGGCGGCCTCGCCCTGGCCAATGAGCTGAAACAGGAGCAGGGCAAGCGCATCTTCCTGGATATGAAGCTCTTTGACATCGGCGCCACCGTCGAGAACGCAGTGCGCGGGCTGGCGCAGTTCGACCTGGATTTCCTGACCGTGCATGGCGACCCCTATGTGGTGAAAGCCGCCAAGGAAGGTGCGGCGGGCAAGGATCTGAAGATCCTGGCGGTGACCATCCTCACCTCGCTGGACCGCGCCGACCTGGACGGCGCCCTGATCAAAGAAGGTGAGATCCGCGATCTGGTGCAGGAGCGTGCGGGCAATGCCTTTGCAGCTGGCGCCGATGGGGTAATTGCCAGCCCGCAGGAAGCCGCCCTGATCCGCGCCCTGCCGGAAGCCGCAGGAAAGCTGATCGTCACCCCCGGTGTGCGCCCGGCGGGTGCTGCCCTCGGTGATCAGAAACGTGTCGCCACCCCGGCAACAGCCATTGCAGATGGCGCCGATCACATCGTTGTGGGCCGACCGATCTGGCAGGCTGAAGATCCCCGCACAGCGGCACAATCGATCCTGCAAGAGCTGCAAAACCAGCAAGCAAGCCATCCTAATCGAGGATAAACCGATCTAGCCCATTTGGTGCTCGTGCGGGTATTCGGCCCGCTTCTGCCTCTATTTTGGTATACCCAAACCAAAATGCACAAAATTTAGGCGGAATAAAAACATGGTGCCTAATGTATCTTTTAGGGCAGCCAAAAGCGTTTTTGCTGAATTTACGTAAGGTCAACTTATTCAAGTGGAACGAAAAACCACGTTTTACATGGATTTCTGTGCCAAATTGTCACGTCACAGGAATGTCACATATCTATGGAAACCGCGCCATTGCTGCAGCCGCGAAATTTGCGAAACCGCGCCAAATCAAGGATTCTAGGGGCAAGACACTCCCCAGACGAAAACCTCTTCCTGAGTTTCGTCTCCTGCCCCCGCCTAACCCGCGGGGGATTTTCTTTGGAGCCTTCAATCAGATTTCAACCGCTACGCAGTTCCTGCTTCATCCAGGTAATCCTGCAACCGCTGCGCCAGATGTGGAACCGCCAACTCGTGGCCGCAATAATCCTCTGGTGCCATCAAAGACCAACACTGACCCTCATCCCCCAGCTTTATCTGCTTAACCAGTTCTGGCGGTTGACGGGTGACAAAGAACCAAACAAGTCCCCGCGGTCTAGAATAGGATCTGGACCAACAAATATCCCCTTCGGGAATTTTTAGCCCCACTTCCTCCCAGGCCTCTCTCAGCGCGCAGTCCTCAGGCTTTTCCTCTCCTTCGCGCCCACCTCCCATAAGGTCCCAATGCCCCGGGTAGGGGATCTCTGCCTTGTCGTCCCGCTGAACAACAAGCAAGTCATCCCCAATGAACAGGGCAAGTTTGGCACCGGAGAACTCCATGCTTCCTCATATGCAGGGGGAAAGCGGTAAAGACAATATTGTGGATGCCGGGTAAAATGGGCATAGCCTCCGCAACTGATACGGTTTGGTCGGATCCATGCAAGCCCTGTGCCGCGACTGCCTTACACAAATTGCTCCGCAACGGCGTTGCCCCCAGTGTGGCAGCCCGCGGATCAAAAGCCATGCGGAGCTCTTCTCTCTCAGCATAGCTCATATGGACTGCGATGCTTTCTATGCCAGCGTGGAAAAGCGCGACAATCCTGACCTAGCCAGCAGGCCGGTGATCATTGGTGGCGGCAAGCGCGGCGTGGTCTCTACGGCTTGCTACGTTGCCCGCATCCGTGGGGTGCGCTCGGCAATGCCGATGTTTCAAGCGCTGAAACTCTGCCCCGATGCAGAGGTGATCAAGCCCCGCATGTCTGTCTATGTCGAAGTCAGCCGCGCAGTGCGGGCAATGATGGATGAGCTGACGCCGGATGTAGAGCCCCTGTCCCTGGATGAGGCCTTTATGGATCTGAGCGGCACGGAAAAACTGCATGGCAAACCGCCCGCCGTGATGCTGGCCCGCCTGGTCAAGCGCATGAAGGATGAGTTGGGCATCACCGGCTCAATTGGCCTCAGCCACAACAAATTTCTGGCCAAAGTTGCCTCTGATCTGGATAAGCCACGCGGCTTTTCGGTGATTGGTAAGGCTGAAACATCGGAATTCTTGCACGATAAGCCTGTGCGTCTGATTTGGGGCATCGGTCCTGCCGCTCAGGCCAGCCTGGACAAGGCGGGCATCCGCTATTTCTCCGACCTTCTGCGCTGGGAGAAACTGGACCTGCAGCAACGCTTTGGTGGCATGGGTGAACGCCTCTGGCATCTGGCACGTGGTGAGGACCGGCGACGGGTCTCGGCCCATGCGCCGGTAAAGTCGATCTCCAAGGAGACTACATTTTTTGAAGACACCGCCCATATGGAGGTACTGGATGGGCATCTCTGGCGCCTGGCGGAACAGGTCGCAGATAGAGCGAAAGCCAGAGCCCTGGCCGGGCGCGTGGTGACCCTGAAACTGAAACGCGCCAATCATTCCTCTCTCACCCGGCGCATCTCGCTGCACAGCCCGACGCAATTGGCGGACACGATCTACCGTCGTTCGCGCGAGTTACTGGATCAGGTCGGGGATGAGGGGCCCTACCGCCTGCTGGGTTGCGGGATTTCCGAACTTGTCCCAGAGGCGCGGGCCGACACCAGCGGCGACCTGTTGGATCCCATGGCAGGCAAACGCGCTGAGGCAGAACGTGCCACCGACGCCATCCGCAAACGCTTCGGCAATGACGCAATCCTAAAAGGCCGCGCCCTGCGCTGAAGCGCCTGTCTGCAGTCCCCCGCGACCGGTTTGCCGGACGGAGTTACCTTTTGTCTCGATAGGATCAATGACCGCTCTTGAAAAATGAGAGTCCGACCAACAGCGTTCTGCGCGTTGCAAAAGATCATAAGCATGGCCCGCGGTTCGGGCAGAGTTCATGTCCCTTCGTCAGTCCGGCAGATCGGCATCTTGCACCTGGCAGTTCTCAATGTTTCCTGCTTGCATTGCGTTTTCCAAAGTCGCCATATCGCCCTTTGTCCACCACACATGCGAACCCGAGACATACTTTGCACCTGATGCGGAAACTACGTTCACAAAAATCCGAACCTCATCATCGATCGGGACAATAGCGAGCGCATTTGCGCCCGAATTGACATATTGAACGGAGAATGGCTCTCCCTGTTCGCAAACATATGTCTCCGAATTGAAACTGCCCGCTGCGTCGATCCTTATAGAGATAGACTGACCAACCTCTGCCGTTGCTGCTCCAGCACCAGAAAACATGGCAAGTGCCAGAATACTGATACGCATCATATGACCTCCTAGATTGAAACGCCCTGGTACCGGCAATGATGTATTTTGTCAGCAGATGTCTTGTTCCTGCTATTATCCTCGACAACAGACATTCGCCGCATTGCGGAAGATCGTCAAGACGGGCTCGAAGCAGACCTAGGCGAACTCGAATACGCTTATATCGCTACTCCGCCGCTAGGGGCAATTCTTCTCTACCCAGAAAGGTGATCTGCTGCGTGACTTCGGTAATCAGGGACTGAAAGGCGGTAAAATCAGCACTTGGTCTGATGCGGCTTTCATCCATGTAAAGCGCCCGGTCGATCTCCACCTGCACCGCATGCTGGTTGCGCGAAGGACGCCCGTAGGTTCGGGTGATATAGGCACCGGCAAAGGGCGCGTTGCGTACCACCCTCAGCCCGGCTTTAACAAAGGCCTCCTCGATGTGGTCAATGATCCGCGCCCCGGCCGATGACCCGAAACGATCCCCAAGCACCACCTCGGGCAGGCCTCCTTTTTGGGTCGGCAGGGTTGTCACCGCCTCGTGCGGCATGGAGTGGCAATCCACCAGAACCGCCTGGCCAAATCTTTGCCGGGCTTCTTGCAGCAATTTCGCCAAGGCCTGATGGTAGGGGTGCCAGACCTGATCAATTCGGTGGGCCGCCTCATCTCGTGGTAATTTACCCCGATAAATCGCCCGCCCATTGGCCACCACCCGCGGGATCACCCCCAGACCTGATGCAATGCGAGGGTTCTGATTGCGCCGAGGGGCCCCATCGATCAGGGCGGGATCCAGTTCATCGGCGGCGCGATTGAGATCCAGATAGGCCCGGGGTTTCAGGGCCCGCAGCAGAGGCGCGCCGAATCGCGGTGCCTCCGCAAAAAGCTGATCCACAAAGGCATCCTCGGAACTGCGGATTTGATGCGCATCCAATATAGAGGACTTCAGAAAAGCAGAATCATAGTCATCGCCGCTATGAGGAGATGCAAAAATCACCGCAGAGGTCCATTTTGCTGGCGAAATCACCTGAAATGCGGTCTCTGTCATACCTGTTTTTGCCTCTGTGATCCTGAAAACAACATAGAGCGGAAATTTCTCGCGTCAAAAGCTCTTGCACCCCTTCGCGACTCTTATTATAGACCCCCTCACCGGCGCGGCATCCCGCGCCCCTTTAGCTTCTAAGGGGCAGGAAACGTAAAGGCTAAAGTGGGCGGTTAGCTCAGCGGTAGAGCACTTCGTTGACATCGAAGGGGTCACAAGTTCGATCCTTGTACCGCCCACCATCGAATTCACTGTTTTGGCCTAGGGGTCGAAACGCCCGCAAACCCAGGCGCTGGTTCGCGCCGCAGAACAGGAGAATGGCTATGAAAGTCAAGAACTCGCTCCGCTCGCTCAAGAACCGGCACCGTGATTGCCGCATTGTGCGTCGCAAGGGCCGCGTCTACGTCATCAACAAGACACAGCCGCGCTTTAAAGCACGCCAGGGCTGAGACTAAGATCTCGCCACTCGAAGGAACCGCATCCTCGGATGCGGTTTTTTTGTGCTTATTGCCCCGTTTCCCCTCATCATCCCTGTTTCATCTCTGTGAAACCCGACCTGCTGCAATCACCAAATGAATACTGCGGCAATCTTTCCGATGCTTTTTGTCAGTTTTTGCTTTCCTTTTCCGTCCATTTCTATAATTGACTAATTCAGTCGGAAACTCGCGCCCGTCCAGACTGGACATCAAGCAATACGGATTCGCAATGTTGAAAACCTCCACCATCCTCGCCAGCGCCCTCGTCGGTGCCCTCGCAACCAGTGCCGCAGCAGAAGGTGAGCTGAACCTCTACTCTTCGCGCCACTATGACACTGACGAACGCCTCTACTCCGATTTTGAAGAAGCCACCGGCATCACCATCAACCGGATCGAAGGCAAGGCGGATGAGCTGATTGCCCGGATGCAGGCAGAGGGTGCAAATTCCCCAGCTGATGTATTGCTGACCGTAGACACCTCGCGCCTGGCGCGCGCCAAGAATGCAGGCATCCTGCAATCCATCGAGAGCGACACTCTGGAAGCTCGCGTCCCCGCCTATCTGCAGGACAGCGACAACCAGTGGTTTGGCCTCTCGCAGCGAGCGCGGATCATCTTCTATGACAAAAACGACCTGAAAAACCCGCCACGCACTTATCTGGATCTGGCAGATCCGGCCTATGCTGGCAAAGTCTGCATCCGCTCCTCCTCCAACACCTATAACCAGACCTTGCTGGCCTCGATCGTGACACACCACGGCGAAGAAAAAGCCGCCGAATGGGCTGATGGCGTTGTTGCCAATATGGCGCGCGCGCCTCAGGGGGGTGACACCGACCAGCTTCGTGGCCTTGTCTCTGGCGAATGTGAGATCGCTGTTGGCAACAGCTATTACTTCGCACGCTCCATTCGCAAACATGTCAAAGGTGTCTCTGACAGCCGCGACATGATCGGCTGGATCTTCCCCGCGCAGGATGCCGAGGGCGCGCATATGAACCTCTCCGGAGCAGGTGTTGCAGCGCATGCGCCAAACCGGGAGAACGCGATCAAATTCCTGGAGTACCTCGCCTCTGACCAGGCACAGGAATACTTCTCTGCTGGCAATGACGAATACCCCGGCGTTCCTGGCGTGGGTCTTGCCCCCAGCATCGCGGCCCTGGGTCACTTCAAACCCGACGATGTAAGCCTGGCTGAAGTTGCCAAGAACATTCCCACCGCGCAGAAGATCTTTAACGAAGCGGGCTGGGAATAAGCAAACTCAGGCTTGTTAGCTGAAAATTCAGGCAAGGCGCGGCTCACGCTGCGCCTTTTCTTTTTGGGCTACTGCCACCTGCTTCTCTGCGCCGAATATGACGATTACGGATACAGTAAACTCTTTTGCAGCAACCCACGGTGTTTTCATGTCCCAGGTCATCCGCCAGATCCAACCCGATGAATGGGGCAAGCACAAGCAGGACCTAAGTGGTATCCTGCATAGCACGGTTCTGGGCGGCGCCAGCGTGGGATTCATACGGCCCTTTGCGCCCAAGGATGCGACCCAATTCTGGCAGGATAAGATCTTCCCAGCTGTCGCAGCTGGCCAAGCTATCCTCTTTGGGGCCTTTGTCGACCAGCAGCTGCGTGGCACTGTCCTCTTGGATCTGGACCTCCCTCCGAACCAACCCCATCGTGCAAATGTCGCCAAGCTGCTGGTGCATCCCGCAGCGCGACGCCTCGGGCTAGGTCGGGCTCTCATGCAAGCGGCGGAGGCGGAGGCCCGGATCCGCAGCAAGACCTTGCTGCTGCTTGATACCCGAACCGGCGATCCCTCCCAGCAGCTTTATGAGAGCATGGGATATCAGGTGGCGGGGGTCGTTCCCGGCTTTTGCCGCCACCCAGAGGAAGAGATCTTTGAGAGCACCACCTATCTTTTCAAACCTCTTGGCTGAGCGGGCTCAACACGGCATGCTGAGCATATGCAAATCGAAACGCGCTCCCTCCTGAGCTGTCCCGAATATGGCCATTGCGAAGATTGCAAAATGCCGCAGGACGCCTGCCAGTGGTTCTATGACTGCACTTCCTGCGGGACCCTGCCAAAGCCGCGCCCTGGGGATTGCTGCGTGTTCTGCTCTTACGGCACAACGCCTTGTCCACCGGTTCAGGCCGGGGACTGCTGCTGTGGCTAGACCTTGGCAATGTCTCTCCCTATAGCTCAGCCGGATGAGGGCCGCTGACCGACCTGGCGGGTGAAAGAAGGACCACCGATATGTTGAGACTGCCTGTAACCGTGCTCAGCGGCTATCTTGGAGCTGGCAAGACCACATTGATCAACCGCCTTCTGGCAGAGGATCACGGGTTGAACTTGATGGTCATCGCCAATGATTTTGGCGCCGTGAACATCGATGACGCCCTGATCCAAAGCGAGGAAGGCGGCACCATTGCACTGACCAATGGCTGCGTCTGCTGCAGCATGGATCAGGACCTGCAGATGGCGCTGCGTAAACTTGTTATCCAGAAAGACCGCCCCGATCATGTGCTGATCGAAGCCAGTGGGGTCTCCGACCCGGCCTCAATCGCCGACACAATCCAGAGCGTTCCAGAACTCAGCTATGGCGGCATTGTCTCTATCGCCGATGGGCAGAACATTCAGGACTTGCTGGCGGATGAGGCCGTGGCCCCTTTGGTGCGCCAGCAGCTCAAGGCCGCAGATTTGGTACTGGTGAGCAAACTCGCTGATTTGGACAGCAATCTGCGCACAGAGCTGGAAGAGATCCCGGCAAGGGGGCTACGCCTGTTGGACCATGCACCGCTGGCAGAGCTGCTCTTTGATGTCATTCCCTTGCCTCAGGGTCGTCCCGTCGCGGCCCATCCTGCCTTTGCGACTTGGCAGCATGAAAGCCGCGATCCGGTGGACAGGCGCGCCTTGGGGGATAAGCTTGCATCACGCCCCAAGGGGCTTTACCGGATGAAGGGCTTTGTCCTGACCAGCGGCGGCGCCTATGCGTTGCATATCGTCGGCCAGAATGTCGAAGCCAAGCGATGCGAGGCCGAGGCCACCCAGCTGGTGGCCCTCGGCCCTGCCGATCAGATCAGCCGCGAAGAGATCGAAGCCTGGTGGCAGAGTTAGACCCGGGCCGGACAGTCCGTTAGCGGCGCCCCACCTGGCGGCAGATCAGGATCACCGGCAAGAGACCCACGGCCAGGATCACCAGCGAGGGCACGGCCGCGCCCTCCAGCCGCTCATCCGATGCCAGCCGATAGGCCTGCACCGCCAGGGTGTCATAGTTGAAGGGGCGCATGATCAGCGTGGCCGGCAGTTCTTTCATGACGTCAACAAAGACAATCAGCAACGCCGTCAGCAGGCTGGGGGTCAGCATCGGCAGATGCACCCGGCGCAGCATGCCCATGGGCCCCTGCCCCAGCGAACGCGCCGCCGCATCCATATTGGCATGCACCGTGGATTGACCACTCTCATAAGCGCCAAGTGCCGCCGCCAGAAAGCGCACCATATAGGCCCCAACCAAGAGCCAGATAGACCCGGTGATCAACAGCCCGGTGCGGATCTCAAAATTGGCCCGCATCCAGGCGTCCAGAACGTTGTCAAAGGCGGCAAAGGGCACCATCAGCCCCACTGCAATCACCCCGCCAGGCACCGCATAGCCCAAGCGCGACATATAGGCCGCGGTGGAAGACACCCGGCCCGGCCGCAGACGCTGGTAAAAGCCAAGGCAAATCGCCGCGATCACCGTCAGTATCGCCGCAACCGTCGCCAGCAACAGCGAATTCTGCAAGAAACCGATATAGCGGCGGCTGAACAGGTCCTGCTCTGACTGCAGACCCATATTGAACAGAATAAAGACCGGCAGCGCAAAGCCCAGCACCACTGGAACGGCACAGAGCACCCAGGCCCCAAGCGCTCCAATTCCTTTTAGCTCGGCAGGCGGCATTGTCGTATGTCGCTTTCCCGCCTGGTGATAACGGGCCTTGCCACGGGTGGAGCGTTCCAGAACCGCGAGCATCAGGGCAAAGCTCAAGAGACACAGCGCCAGTTGAGCCGCACCGCTGCGGTCCGCCAGCGAGAACCAACTGGTATAGATCCCCGTCGCAAAGGTCTGAACACCGAAATATGACACGGTTCCAAAATCAGCGATCGTCTCCATCACCGCCAGCAGAACCCCTGAGGCAATCGCTGGACGCGCCATCGGCAAGCTGACGCTCCAGAAGGCAGAAAACGCACTTTTCCCAAGCGCGCGGGCGGCCAGAAAAGCCCCGCCTGTTTGTTGCAAAAAAGCGGCCCGCGCCAGAAGATAAACATAGGGGTAAAGAACCAGAACCAGCATCAGGGCAGCTCCCCCCAGCGACCGGATCTCCGGGAACCAGTAATCCCGTGGGCCCCAGCCTGTCACATCTCTTAATGTGGTCTGCACAATACCTGGGTGGTCGAGGATAAAGGTATAGGCATAGGCCAGAACATAGGCCGGGAATGCCAGGGGCAAGACCAGCACCACTTCAAAAAACCGCACCCCCGGAAAGCGTGTCATCGTCACCAGCCAGGCGGCCCCGACCCCCAAGAGGAGCGTTCCAACAGACACCATCGCAACAAGGGCAACGGTTGTCAGCGCATAGCGTGCCAAAACCGTCTCTACCAAATGCTGTATGGTATCGGTCCCACCCGTGAGTGCTGCTAGCGCCACTGCCAACATTGGCAACACACAAGACAAAGCCACGAACCAGGCAAGAAAGGCAAAAGCACTGCCGCCAGCCTTATGTCCCCGCTTACTTCCCTTTGGGGAATAGTCTTGGCTCTCGCTTATCGATGTCATTGGCAGGGCTCTTGGCTGTTTCACCCTATTTCGATCATTTCAGTCGGAAATTCCAGCGAAATCCCGCGGGGAACTTTCTGCCAAGTTTTCGGTGGCCTGATCCTTGATTGCCCCCCACAACTCTGGCATTTAACAAAAATGGTAGTTCAATACACAAACAAAACTGCGGTTCACGCCGCAGGTCTACGTGGGTGGAACCGTTGATCGCTTGGGCATCAGCGTCTTTTTTCCCGTCCATTTTGCAAGAGCTTGAACATGACTATTCCCGAAAACCTCGGACACCTTGTGTCCGAGATACCTAATTTCCTTTCCACTGATCTTTGTGCTGAACAGATCAAACAAGCAGAGGCGCTTGGCTTTGCTTCTGCTCCGATCACCAGCGAAACAGGAACCCAAGTTGTTTCGGAAATCCGAAACAACACACGGGTGATCCGCGATCTTCCAACACTTTCTGCCCAGCTGTGGCAGGATGCACGAAATCTGGTGCCCAGAAATTTCAAAGGGCGAGACGCAGCGGGACTGAACGATAGATTCCGCCTTTACCGATACCAGCCAGGGCAGTTCTTTGATTGGCACCAGGACGGCTCATACCGGGCCGCAGACGGTCAAGAGAGTCAGTTCACGTTGTTGATTTACCTCAACCAGGGATTTGAGGGCGGCGGAACTCGCTTTGCCGATGTCTTTTCTAGCCATGTGTTCTCGGATTTCACGATTGCGCCAGAACCCGGCAAAGCACTCTTGTTCCATCACCCGATATCTCATCGTGGTGACCCCGTTTTGTCGGGTACAAAATATGTTCTAAGAACAGATGTGATGTATCATCCAGCCACCAGCGGTTGCCGCTAAAAAAGGAACCCCCAGGCGCCAGAGGCATCCTGAGGGCGAGACGACACCAAAAAGGTGCAGGGGATTCACTTCTCTGGCTCGGTCCAGTCACAGAGCCAGAGTTTCTTATCAATCGTAGCTACGCTGGTCCTCGATCACCAAGCCATCCTTGGGCAAGGCGCCGGGGGTCACCACCTCGATCCGCGCCTTGAGTTTGAGCACTTCAATCACGGATTTCCCAAAGGTGACCTCATCACCGGCCTGAGCTTCGATTTGCACCGTCATGGTGTCCATTTCGCCATCGCGGGCTGCGATGACGCGGGCCTTGACGATCTCGTCATGCTTTTCGACCAGGGCGGCAACCTGCTCGGGGCGGACAAACATGCCTTTGATCTTGGTGGTCTGATCAGCCCGACCCATCCAGCCCTTGATCCGCATATTGGTGCGACCGCAAGGCGACAGCCCTGGCATTACGGCTGAAAGGTCACCGGTTGCAAAGCGGATCAGCGGATAATCGGGGTTGAGGGTTGTCACCACAACTTCTCCAACTTCACCGGGTGCCACCGGAACGCCTGTACCAGGAGTGACGATTTCCACGATGACCTTCTCATCGACAATCATCCCTTCCATCGCCGCGCTCTCATAGGCGATATTGCCCAGATCAGCCGTCGCATAGCTCTGCAGGCAGGTGATACCGCGATCCGCATATTCCTGGCGCAAGGAGGGGAACAGGGCCCCGCCGCCGACAGCGGCCTTGGTAAAGCCGAGCTTCACACCCATGGCTTCCGCCTTGTCCAGGATCACCTTGAGGTAATCGGGGGTGCCGGCATAGGCGGTGGCACCAACATCCCTGGCTGCTGTGACCTGCAGCTCGGTTTGGCCGGTCCCAGCAGGCAGAACCGCGGCACCAACGGCGCGGGCGCCGCTCTCGAAGATCATGCCGGCAGGTGTCAGATGATAGCCAAAGCAATTCTGTACCACATCACCCTGGCCGATCCCTACTGCATGCAGGAAACGCCCCATGCGCCACCAATCATGATCCGCGCCACCCGGCTCATAGATTGGGCCAGGAGACTGAAAGATGTGGGCAAAGCCGCTGGCAGGCTTGACCGTAAAGCCGCCAAAGGGTGCATTGGCCCCCTGGGCCTTGCTCAGGTCTGACTTCCGCAGGACGGGCAGGTTTCGCAGATCGGCCACCGAAGTGATCGCAGCTGCGTCAATCCCCGCCAGGGTCTCTGCGTAGCCCGGTGCCGATTGTGCACGCACAATTTGGGCAGGCAAAGCCTCTACCAATCCAGCGGCGCGTTCATCTTCGGAACGAGTTTCGAGTGTATCAAAAAAGGTCATATGCTCGCTCACCCCCTTAGCTCAACCACCGCTTACGGCGGCGATAAGAGCGCACATCACGGAAGCTCTTGCGACCGTCGTCGGACATGCCAAGGTAGAATTCTTTTACATCCGGGTTTTCGCGCAGCTCGGCGGCGGGGCCATCCATCACCACGCGGCCGGATTCCAGGATATAGCCGTAATGGGCATAGCGCAGCGCCACATTGGTGTTCTGCTCAGCCAAGAGGAAGGTCACACCTTCGTTCTCATTGATCGATTTCACGATCTGAAAAATCTGTTCCACCAGCTGCGGCGCCAACCCCATAGAAGGTTCGTCCAGGAGGATCGTTTCAGGCCGGCTCATCAAGGCGCGGCCCATGGCAACCATCTGCTGCTCGCCGCCCGAGGTATAGCCCGCCTGGCTGCGGCGGCGCTCCTTCAGACGTGGGAAATAATGATAGACCATCTCCAGATCTTTCTGGATATTGGCGCCCCCGTCGGTGCGAGTATAGGCACCGGTCAAGAGGTTCTCTTCGACGGTGAGGTGTTCAAAACAATGGCGGCCTTCCATCACCTGGATGACGCCCTGCTTCACCAGATCCGCCGGATCCGCCGCATGGACGCTTTGACCGCGGTATTTGATCGAGCCTTTGGTAACTTCGCCGCGCTCGGAGTGCAGCAGGTTCGAGATCGCCTTGAGCGTGGTGGTCTTGCCCGCCCCGTTGCCGCCCAGAAGCGCGGTGATGCCGCCCTTGGGCACATTGAGGCTCACGCCTTTCAGCACAAGGATCACGTGATTGTAGATCACCTCGATATTGTTGACCTCCAGCAGGGTCTCAGCCTGCACATCGGCGGTTTTGGCAGCATCCAGCATCAAAGCTTGTCCTCATGCGGGTCCCGGGTTCACCCCAGGTCTGTTCTGGTTGGCGCGGCAGATCCCCGCCGCGCCGGTTCCGTATTGAGGCCCATGATTTCTCATAGCCCCCATGGCTTTGCTTACTTGCAGCGCGGCGTGATGTTGTTCTCGGAGGCGTAGGCACCCGAGTCCTCATCAATCAGCGCACCGATCACTTCAGCGTCTGTCGCCTTAAAGTCGGAGATCAGAGACCAGGTTTTGCTCTCGGCATTCCACTGGGTCACACCAACCAGACCAGGGCCACCGTGGTTTTCACAGGAAACGTTGAAGGCTGGGCCAAAGTTCGGCATGCCGAGCGCGGTCATCTTGGCTTCGTCGATAGACAGAGCCTCCATACCGTCACGCATCATCGCCGGGGTGATCTCCGCAGTGCCGTGAATTTCCTGCGCGGTTTTGGCTGCCTCAGCGGCCAGCATCGCTGCATACATACCACGGTTGTAGAGAACATTGCCGATCTGATCGCCAGCACCTGCTGCCAGGCCTTTGTCCACAACATGTGTCTGGATGTCGTCAAAGACCGGGAAGTCACGACCCACATTGTGGAAGGTCACGGCCTTGTAACCATTGGCTTTGGCGCCTGCAGAAAGCACATCGTGCTCAGCACCGGACCACCAGACACCGATGAAGTTTTCCATCGGGAAGCGGATATTGGCAGCTTCCTGGATCGCAACCTGGTTCATCACGCCCCAGCCCCACATCACAACGAAGTCGGGACGGTCACGACGGACCTGCAGCCACTGGGATTTCTGCTCCTGACCGGGGTGGTCAACGGGCAGCAGCACCAGTTCGAAACCATGCTTCTTGGAAAGCTCTTCCAGGGTGCGGATCGGCTCCTTGCCATAAGCAGAGTTGTGATAAACCAGCGAGATCTTCTTGCCTTTGAGGTCACCACCGGTCTCTTCCAGGAGATAGTTCACAACACCCGAAGCACCGTTCCAGTAGTTGCCTGGATAGTTGAAGACATGGCTGAAAACTTCGCCATTGGCAGCAGAGGTCCGGCCATAGCCCATGGTGTGCAGCGGGATGTTATCCGCGGTCACTTTGGGGATCAGCTGATAGGTGATGCCGGTGGAAAGCGGTTGATAAACCAGGGCGCCTTGGCCCTTGGTGGACTCGTAGCATTCGACACCTTTCTCGGTGTTATAGCCGGTTTCGCATTCGATCAGCTTGGTCTTGACGCCGCCGATACCACCGTCACGCTCATTGAGCAGGGTGAAATAGTCGGCATAGCCATCCGCGAAGGGGATACCGCCCGCGGCATAGGGGCCTGTGCGGTAGCTCAGCGATGGGAATACCAGGTCCGCCATTACGGGGCCCGCGGCCATCACGGCGCCCAGCGCCAGAGTGGTCAGTTTCATTTTCATCGGCTTTCATCCTCCCTTGGTCTCGTCCGATAGTTAGTATTGGCAGAGTTTGGTCTTGGTCTTCTCCCTGCCATCATTCTGGCTGCCGCCCCACTTAGTGCGGGAAGGGCCACAATCTCAGTTTTTCCTTGGCCACACGCCAGAGCTGCGCCAGGCCATGGGGTTCAACGATCAGGAAGAACATGATCAGAGCCCCTACAATCACCAGCTGGAAATGAGCCACGATATCCGTGGGCCAACCCAGTACATCAACGCCAACCACCTTAAGCAGGACAGGCAACAGCACCAGGAAGGCCGCGCCCGCAAAAGAGCCAAAGATAGAACCAAGCCCGCCGATGATCACCATGAAAAGGACCAGGAAGGACTTGGTGATGCCAAAGGCCTCACCCACCTCTACCGCGCCCAGATAGATGGCAAAGAACAGCGCACCCGACACTCCGATGAAGAAACCGGAGACAGCAAAAGCGGTCAGCTTGGACTTGAGCGGATTCACACCAATGATCTCGGCGGCGATATCCATGTCGCGGATCGCCATCCAGCTGCGCCCCACGGTGCCACGTGTCAGGTTGCGCGCAACCAATGCACAGAAGGTCAGGAAAATCAGGCAGAACAGATAGGTTGCCCAGGCAGATGCATTGGGGCCAGTGATAATGATGCCAAAGGTATCGCGCTCTGGCGCGTTGATCTGACCGGAAGCGGAGTAGTTATAGAACCATGGCACCCGGTTGAAGAGCCATACCAGGAAGAACTGCGCCGCAAGTGTCGCCACCGCCAGGTAGAAGCCCTTGATCCGCAAGGAGGGCAGGCCAAAGAGCACACAGACCAACCCGGTGATGCCGCCGGCCAGGATCACATGAATGAACATGCTCACCTCTGGGAAAGCGGTCATCAGCTTGTAGCAGGCATAGGCACCCACCGCCATGAACCCACCGGTCCCGAGGCTCACCTGGCCGGCATAGCCAACCAGAATGTTCAGGCCGATCGCCGCGATCGAATAGATCAAAAAGGGTAGCAGAATTGCATTGGCCCAGTAGTCATTGATCAGAAACGGGATCAGACCAAAGGCCACGGCCATGACAACATAGTACCGAAAGCGATCAAACTTGATCGGGAAGGTCTGGCTGTCCTCTTGGTAGGAGACTTTGAAGTCTCCGGCTTCGCGATAGAACATGCGTTAGATGCTCCCCTGTTGCTGCGCGCGGTTCCGCTCCGCGGCGCTCAATTGATTGGATTTCTGCGCATAGCCGCTAAGTTCAGCCGCCTGGGCCAGGCGCAGATATGCGATGATACCGGTGAAAAGTCCCGCAGCAGCCAGGAGGGCGGCGGTCACCATTTGGGGTTCGGAGAAACCATCGGCGCTCAGCGCCAGATATCCAAAGGCCCCAAAGCCTGACCAGGCGATCACATTGATGATGGCGATGAGCTTCATCATGGTGATATTCCTTCCTGTCTTTCAAGCAACCGTCGCGCGGGCTGCGGGTTTCCAGTTACACCCCCACCGTCCTGTGCTCTCAGGCGGGGATGCGGTGTCAGTTGTCTTGTCAGACCCTCTCGATGATCTTCTCGCCAAAGAGGCCTTGGGGTCTGAACACCAGGAAGAGAAGCGCCAGCACATAGGCAAACCAGTTCTCGGTGGCGCCGCCCACCATGGGGCCGATAGCGAATTCAAAGAGTTTCTCTCCCACTCCGATGATCAACCCACCAACGATGGCGCCAGGTATCGAGGTAAAGCCACCCAGCATCAGCACCGGCAGGGCCTTCAATGCGATAAGCGAGAGCGAGAACTGCACGCCGGACTTGGTGCCCCACATGATGCCCGCAACCAGTGCCACAAACCCTGCAACCGACCAGACTAGAACCCAGATGAAGTTCAGCGAGATCCCGACGGAGAGTGCCGCCTGGTGGTCATCCGCCACAGCCCGCATTGCGCGCCCCTGCTTGGTGTACTGGGAAAACAGAACCAGCCCGGTCACCAGCAGTATGGCCACAAAGGTCGCCACAATATCGAGCTGATCGATAAAGAAGCCATAGAAGTTGTCGCTGCCTAGGAAGGAGGTCATGTCTTCGATCCAGAAGGAACCGCCTTGTGGCAGACCGACGTCCAGCGTCTTGATCTCAGAGCCCCACATCAGGTCGGAGACACCCTCAAGGAAATAGGCCAGGCCAATGGTGGCCATGAACAGAATGATCGGCTCCTGCCCTACCAGGTGACGCATCACAACGCGCTGCACCAACCAGGCAAAACCCACCATCACGCCCACGGTCAGCAAAATCGCCAGCAAGGCAGGCACATGCCATCCAAAGTGATGCACCTCGGTGCCGAAAATGGCGTTGATGATGTGGCTAAAGGGCACCTGCCCTTCCATGATGCCCACCAGTGTCATAGCCGCAAACAGCGCCATAACCCCCTGAGCGTAGTTGAAAATTCCAGAAGCTTTGTAGATCAGAACGAAACCCAGCGCGACCAGTGCATAAAGCACCCCGGCCATGAGCCCGTTGATGAAGACTTCGGTTGCAAAAAGAAACTGATCAGACATCAGTGCCTCCCCTCATATCTGTCAGAACTTTAGTCATGGGACACACCCAGATAGGCGTCGATCACGTCTTGGTTGTTGCGCACCTCATCCGGGGTGCCGTCGCCGATCTTCTTGCCGTAGTCCATGACGACAACCCGGTCCGAGAGATCCATAACCACGCCCATATCATGCTCGATCAGGGCAATGGTGGTGCCGAATTCGTCATTCACGTCGAGAATAAAGCGGGACATGTCCTCTTTCTCTTCGACGTTCATGCCCGCCATCGGCTCGTCCAGCAGCAATAGTTTTGGCTCTGCCGCCAGGGCGCGTGCCAACTCGACCCGTTTTTTCAGGCCATAGGGAAGGCGCGACACCGGAGTTTTGCGGATCGCCTGGATCTCCAGGAAGTCGATGATCTTTTCGACCACTTCGCGGTTTTCAGTCTCTTCCTTTTCAGCTTTGCCCTTCCAGATCGCCTGCTGAAACATGTTTGTTTTCATGTAGTTCAGCCGTCCGGTCATGACATTGTCGAGAACCGACATCCCTTCGAACAAAGCGATATTCTGGAAGGTTCGCGCAATCCCCTGTTGCGCCACCTCATAGGGGCGCATCGGTGGACGTTCTTTCCCGCGGAACAGCACCTTACCCTCTTGTGGGATGTAAAAGCCCGAAATCACATTGAGCATCGATGATTTACCGGCGCCGTTGGGGCCGATGATGGCGCGGATCTCGCCCTCACGGATGTCGAAAGAGATGTCCTGGATCGCCACTACGCCACCAAAGCGCAGGGTGATGTTCTGCATCTCCATCACCACACCACCAATGGTGCGGCCATCCTCGGTGACGTAGCTATCGGATTGGTCAAGCACGGCAACGGCCTCCATTATTCTGCCACATCAATTTGTTAAGGTTTTCCTGTGACACTGAAAAAAAACGAGCAGTAAGGAGCACAACACCATGTTTAGTGAGCTCGAACACAGCTGCCTTTTGAAGCTGGCCCTCGAGTGCAAGCATAAGGGTCTCTCTCAATCGGAAAGCCTGGACAGCATCAATACGCGCATGCACGGGATCTGTAGTCCGTTCCGCATCAGCCAAGCCGTTGACACCGCATTCCATCCGGAACGTTGTCCCGATTTGATCTAAGGGTAGGTCACCCCTTGCCCTGCGTCGCAGCAACGGCAGATCACCTGTGGTGAAATAACTCATTCTGCGGCCACCCTTTGCACCACACCGGCTGTAACGATCGGATCCATGATGGACAGGGTCGCGCTGATCGAGCCTTTGCGACCGTCTTCATAGGTCACTTCCGTCGTGGTCGAGATTTCGGCGCTGCCGTCATACATGGCCTCGATGATTTCCTTGAACTTGTCCTCAACGATCACCCGGCGCACTTTTCGGGTACGTGTCATTTCCCCATCGTCGGCATCCAGTTCCTTGTGCAGGATTACAAAACGGTGGATCTGACAGCCCGAGAGCATCGGATCTTCGGCCACGGATTGGTTCACGGTCGCGACATGCTCGCTGATCGTCTCCAGAACACGCGGGTGCCCAGCCAACTCCTGATAAGAGGCATAGGCGACATTGTTGCGCTCAGCCCAATTGCCCACCGCTGTGAGGTCAATGTTGATGAAGGCGACGCACCGATCCTTGCCATTGCCAAAGAGCACCGCTTCCAGAATATCCGGGTAGAACTTCAGTTTATTCTCTACATATTTCGGCGCAAACATGGAGCCATCGGCCATTTTGCCAACGTCCTTGGCGCGGTCGATGATCCGCAGATGGCCAGAACCTTCCTCAAAGAAGCCCGCATCACCGGTATCAACCCAGCCTTCGGCATCCTTGGTATCCGCTGTACTGTCCGGGTTGTTGTAATACTCAACAAAGACACCAGGGCTGCGATAGAAGATCTTGCCATTGTCATCGATTTTGATTTCGACATCCGGAGCAGGCACGCCCACTGTATCGGCACGCACCTCACCATCAGGCTGCACAGTGATGAAAACACTGGCCTCAGTCTGCCCATAGAGCTGTTTGAGGTTGATGCCGAGCGAACGGTAGAATTCAAAGATCTCTGGCCCGATGGCCTCACCCGCGGTGTAGCCGACGCGCACATTGCCAAAGCCAAGCGTATCCTTCAGCGGCCCATAGACCAGCACGTTGCCCAGCGCATATTTCAGCTTGTCCATCAGGCCAACCGGCTTGCCGTCCAGGATGGCGGGGCCGACCTTTTTGGCGTGGGCCATGAAATGATGGAACATATTGCGCTTCAGCTTGCCCGCATCTTCCATGCGGATCATCACATTGGTGAGCTGGTTCTCAAAGACGCGTGGCGGCGCAAAGTAATAGCTGGGACCGATCTCTCGCAGGTCGGTCATCATGGTCTCTGCGCTTTCTGGACAGTTCACGCAGAACCCCGCCCAATAGGCCTGACCGATGGAGAAGATGAAATCGCCAACCCAGGCCATCGGCAGATAGGCCAGGATCTCATCGTCACGCTTGAGGCCGTCAAACTCACAGGCGTTCTTGGCGCTTTCAATAATATTGCGGTTCGACAGGACCACGCCCTTGGGTTTGCCCGTGGTGCCAGAGGTATAGAGCATCACGCAGGTGCTGTCGTAGGTCAGCTTGGCCCGGCGCTCTTTTAGATCGGTGATCCATTCATCATAGGCAGCACGACCTTGGTTTTGCACATGGGAGTATTCATGCAGCGTGTGATGGTCATATTTGCGCAGCCCCCGAGGATCCAGATAGATCAGGTGTTCAAACTGCTGCAACTGGTCCTGCACCTCGATCACCTTGTCGACCTGCTCCTGATCGCCAGCGATGACAAATCGCGCGCCGCAATGCTGCAGCACATAGGCCATCTCTTCGGCGTTGGCGTCCTGATACAGTGGAACCGGTACTGCACCCACAGATTGTGCAGCGACCATGGACCAATAAAGGTAAGGGCGGTTGCGACCGATGATGGCGACGAAATCACCCTCGTTCACACCAAGATTAATCAGGCCTAGCGCAAGAGCTTCGATCTCTTTTTCCGCTTCTGCCCAAGTCCAGCATTGCCAAATGCCGAATTCTTTTTCCCGGTAGGCGGGCTTGCCGCCAAATTCCCTGGCGTTGCGTTCAAGCAGCGCTGGCATGGATTGCAAACCTGCCGCGCCCGACTGCGTCTGAGCCAATGTTCTCTCTCCTCCCATTCCGGCTTCCCCTGCCGGAGGACCGCTACACGCGATTCTGGTCCCGATTAGGGACGTCACATGCTAGCCGGTCAACTTTTTCGTGAAGTTTTCCCAAATCTTACGAATTGTAACAAGCGTTCGCAGATCGCACCCGCTGCGTCACATCTTCCCTGCCGGGCCTTGCTACCAGAGAATTTGCCCACGCCCCTTGCCAAGTGACAAGGCAAGCTGCCAACATTTGCAAAAGACGTTCTGACCCCAGGGAGAGGCCTCATGTTCCGGATTTGCCTTCTGCTTTTCTCCGTTCTGACAGCGACTGCGGCTCTGGCGGAGCGCCATGCCTTCATCCTGGGGAACTCCGATTATGCAGATCTAGGCGATCTCGCGAATACCCATGCGGATGCAGAGGCCTATGCAGAAGCCTTTGGCGATCTTGGTTTCAGGGTTACGCTGGAAAAGGATCTGGACCGGCGCAAGACTCTGCAGCGATTTTACCAGTTTCTCTCACAGGTTGCACCCGGTGATGATGTGGCCTTTGTTTACTCCGGGCATGGCTGGAGCAACGGACGAGTGAATTTCATCGTCCCAACCGAGGTTCAGCGCCCACAACCGGAATTTCAGGCCCTGCTCGAAGACGCAACAATTCCACTTCAAAATGGCCATAGCGGCCTTCTGGATCAGCTGGAGGCCAAGGGTGTGCGCCTGACCATTGCCGTCATCGATGCCTGCCGCGACAGCCCTTTCACCCCTGCGCCGGGCACAAAATCCATCGGCCTCACGCGTGGGCTGACGCCAATCACCCCTAGCACCGGCACTTTCATTGTCTATTCCGCGGGCAAGGGCCAGCAGGCGCTGGATCATCTGCCCTCTGATGGACCGGAACAAAAGCTGTCGGTATTCACACGGAACTTTGTTCAGCATCTAAAGCCCGGAACCTATCTGCAAGACGCGATCCTGGATGCCCGCCGTTTGACCACCCGGCAGGCGGCCAGCTATCGCGGTCACCAGCAACTGCCCGCCTATTACGACCAAACAACAGAGCGGATCTGCCTGGCAGGCGACTGCGGCACCTCGGCACGGGTCCAACCTAAACCAGCAGAAACCGCCGCACTCGATCAATGCAATGCACTCTACAAGGTCGCGCGGGAAACCAGCCAATGCTACGCCTATGAGGCCTATCATTCCCACTGCCCCAGCCATGTTTTTGCCCCCCTGGCCAAAACCTTCCTCAGCCGCCGCTGCCAAGCAACTGACCCAGTCACAGTGCAGTCTGACCAATTGACGACCAGACAGCAGGAACCCAGCCAATCCCAGGCAACGGCAGTCGCGCCCCAGGTCGAAACCAGCACGGCGCCGCAGCAGCCAGAGACCAATACCGCCCTGGCCGCCCTGAGTGCAGTGCGTAATAACAAGAAAGAACGGAGCGGCAGCTCAGCCAGTGCAAACACCAACACCCCAAACACGAACACGAACACGAACACGAACACGAACACGAACACGAACACGAACACGAACACGAACACGAACACGAACACGAACACGAACAGCCATGCAGCTCTAACACGGGTGATCAAGGCCTGTGCTGATGCGGCGGGACATCCCAAACACCCGCAGATCCAGTCCCGACAGATTGCTTCACGCGGGGTCGAATGGGATGATCTGAATGCCTCAGCCGCGCTCAGAGCGTGCAATGCTGCCCGCCAGCAAGATCCGCAAAACAGCACGGTCCATGCGTTCCTGGGACGCGCCCATGACAAGGCCGGGGACCAGACCTCCGCCCAGCGCCATTACCGGATCGCGGCAGGGGCTGGGGACCCGACAGCGCAGACCAACCTTGGGATCATCTACCGCAATGGCCAAGGGGTAAGCCAGAGCGACAGCGAAGCGGTGCGCTGGTTCCGCTTCGCTGCGAATCAAGGCTACCCGGTCGCCGAAACGCAATTGGGCTGGATGTATGAAAAGGGCCGCGCGGTTCCGCAGAGCGATACTCAGGCCGTGGCATGGTATCGCAAGGCCGCCAATCACGACCATCCCCGCGGGCAATACAATCTCGGCTGGATGTATGAGAACGGCCGCGGGGTCGCAGAGAATGACGACACCGCGCGGTTTTGGTACAACAAGGCCGCCAGAAGCGACCATGCAGCCGCGCAATATCGCCTAGGGGTCATGTTCCAAGAGGGGCGCGGAGGTACCCAGAACGACACAGAGGCCGCCCAATGGCTCCGCCGTGCGGCAGACCAGCAGCATGCCCGCGCACAGACCTACCTCGGTTGGATGTATGAGCGTGGCAAGGGCGTGACACAAAGCGACAGCCAGGCACTGGCCTGGTATCGCCGCGCCGCTGCGTTGGACAACCCTTCGGCCAATCTGAACCTCGGCGTTTTTTATGAACAGGGGCGCGGCGTCACGCAAAGTGACCGCTTGGCGGTTGATTATTATATCAAGGCCCTGCGGGGTGGCAGCAAGACAGCGCTGGAATGGAAAACCGGTAGTTGGCGGCAGAGCACCTTGAAAGAGCTGCAACGGCGCCTGCGCAACCTTGGCCACTACAGGGGGGCCATAGATGGCAAAGCCGGCCCTGGAACCCGTGCCGCGATGCAGAGGCTTATCGACGGCGGATAGGCTCCCCGCGCCGCTGCGCCGCACTTGCTCTTTTGACGCAAGCTGATACCCCAAAGCCGGGGAGAGGCCATGAACAGACCAGACAAAACCCGCACAACCATGACAACTGCCGGGCTGAACCTGATTGCCCAGGCCTTGTCAATCTATGATAACGATCTCAAACTTGCGGTCTGCAACAACCGCTTTCAAGAGATGTTTGACCTTCCAGATCAACTGGTTACCCCGGGTGCGCGCTTTGATGACACAATTCGGCATATCGCTGCCAGTGGCGAATATGGGCCGGTTGATGACATCGAGGGCTTTGTCAAAGCCCGTGTCGAACAGGCGCTTGCTTTTGAACCTCACTACCTAGAGCGCACGCGCGCAAACGGTCAGGTGATCTCGATTGAGGGCGCGCCCCTGCCGCAGGGAGGCTGGGTCGCCGTCTATACGGATATCTCCCGCACAAAAAATGTGGAGCAACTGCTGCGCGCCCGATCAGAGGAGCTCTCGGATCGGCTTATCGCCCATACGGAGGAGCTCTCTGCCACGAACCGGAAGCTGGCGGCGACCATTACGGCCCTGGAAGAGGCAAAACGCCAGCTGACCGAGATCGAGGGGCGCACCCGGCTGACAACGGAAATGATGCCGGCCCATATCGCCCACGTCGATGAGGACGGCTATTACACCTATACCAATCGCCGCCTCAGCTCTGTCTTTCCCAGCCGCCCTTCCGAGATTCTGGGCGTGCATATCAGTGATGCGCTCGGGCCTGCGGCCTATGCCCGGATCGAACCCCACCTGATGGATGCCTACAAGGGCGGCAATCCGGTTTTTGAATTCACCGAAGAGCATGACAGCCGCCGTATCCGTGTGGCCTTTACCCCCGATGAAACCGGTGGCGTCTTTATTCTCTCCATGGATGTGACCGAAGAGACCCAGGCGCGTGTTGCTCTGCAACAGGCACGACGACGCGAGATGGCAGCACAGATGACCTCTGGGCTGGCGCATGATTTCTCTAATCTCCTGACCATCATCCTTGGCATGCAGGGCAAGCTTGGCAAAATGGCCCTGCCCGAAGGAGCGCCGGAACTGGTGCAGGGCACGCTTTCGGCGGCTCAACGAGGGGGGCGGTTGCTGAACCGGATTGCAGAGATGACGGGCCAGCGCACCCTGCGCCCCCGGGCCACAAATATGCATGCGCTGCTGTCCGAATTGAAGATCCTGGCCTCACCCTCGCTGCCACAGGGTGTGGGGCTGAGCATCTTGGATCATACCCCGGACATCCTATTGCTATTGGATGCTGGCAAGCTACAGGACGCGTTGTTGAACCTGATCCTCAATGCCCGCGATGCCTGCGGGGTCAGTGGCCAGATCACCGTGACGGCCCATGTAGTCGGGCGGGTCTGGTTGGAGATCAGCGTGGGTGACACTGGTCCCGGTTTCTCCCCCGAAGCCCTAAAAAACGCGCTCAACCCGTTTTTCACCACCAAGGGCAGCGAAGGGTCGGGCCTGGGGTTGCCCATGGTCTATGACATGGCCAAATCCGCCGGCGGTGACATGCGGGTCAGCAATACGGTCTCCGGTGCCAATGTCACCCTGCGCCTACCCTACCGCCAGGCCCCTGATGCACGCGGCGGCTTGGCCCTCTTGGTTGAAGACAACGAAGATCTGCGCGCGACCTTTCGCGATATGCTGATCGACATTGGCTACACGGTCATCGAAGCCACCAGCGTGGATGAGGCATCCGCCCTGACAGCGGATCTGGAGGATATCACCCTGGTGCTGACGGACATCAAACTGGAAGGCGAGGCCACCGGGATTGATCTGGCGCTCCGGCTACAGGGCTCCGGTCTTCCCGTCATTCTGATGACATCATTTCCACCGAATGACCCTCTGTTCCGCCAAGCCTTGAAGGTTGGTCCCGTGCTGCGTAAACCTTTCACAACCCATCAGCTTTCAGCTCTGATCAAACCGGAGACCTCTCAATGAGCGCGCCCCTTGTCACCATTGTGGATGATGAGCCGGAGATCCGGCAGATTTTGACCGAGACCCTGGAAGAAGCCGGGTTTCGCACCCAGAGTTTTGCTCGAGCCCGAGAGTTCGAAGCCTCGCTGAAACGGGTGACGCCAGATGTCTGCCTGGTTGATCTCTCACTACCGGACGTGGATGGGCTGGCTCTGGTGCATCGCCTGGCGCTGGAGCAAGGCGCCGCCGTGATCATCATTTCTGGGCGGGCCCAGGTGCAGGACCGCGTAACCGGGCTGGAATTGGGCGCGGATGATTACATCACCAAGCCCTTTGACCCGGCAGAAGTTGTTGCCCGCATTCGCGCCCGCCTGAGATCCGGCAATAGCCGCAGCCAGACAAGCGGGGGTGAGACCGCCACATTCTCCGGCTGGACGGCCCATTTCAACCGCTACGTCCTGGTTGATGAAGACGGGGTGGAAACCCCCTTTTCCCACGCAGAGGGGGAGGTTCTGCGCCTCTTCCTCGACAATTCGAAACGGCTGATTTCCCGTGCTCAGATGCAGGAAACACTGGGGGGTGGCGCCGGCGACAGCTTTGACCGTGCCATGGATGTACGTATCTCACGCCTGCGTACCAAGTTGCGCGAAGACCCCAAAAACCCCCGTCTGATCAAAACGATCTATGGGGCAGGTTACATTTTTCTGGGTGATGTGACCTGGAGCTGACCCTCCCCAAAGCCCCCAGCGTGGATTTTTTGCCTGTTTTAGGCTAGTCTCCTTCTCAAGTATTTTGGAGACGGGAGAGTTTTCATGACCCAACTTCAGTATTTCACCACCCTGTCCGGGCTTTGGCTGGCGGTGGCCTGGCTGCCCTATATTCTAGACCGGATCCTCGTGCGCGGGCTGATGGGCGCTCTTGCCAACTATGATGCGACTGCGGTGCCGCAATCCGATTGGGCCCAGCGCGCGCAGCGTGCCCATATAGTTGGCATCGAGCTCTTTGCGGCCTTTGCGCCGCTCGCAATCCTCGCCATGCTTACCCTACCTGCAGAAGAGCAACCCGGCCTATTTGGCCTCACTTTCTTTTTCGGAATGATCACACACTATGTGATCTACGCTCTTGGCATTCCGGTATTGCGCACCTTGGCCTTCGCAGTGGCTTCGATTTCCAGCCTGCTCTTGGGCCTGACCGTGTTAGGCTTGATCTGAGGCTTAGGTTCCCGCTGCAAAATCAACCTCTTGCCCGTCGGATTCGGCGGCGGTAGAATCAGGTCATGGCCACCTGTCTACTCTACCGCCAAACTGAACGCCGTCCCCCCCGGTTTTACCGGATTGAGCTGGCGATGAACCTGTTTTCTGAGGTTTCGGTCCTCAGAGAATGGGGCGTGTCCGGCGGCCGTGGGCAGAGCGTGATCAATATCTACGGCAATCTTCGCGACGCTTCTGTCGCGGCAGATCAGCACCGCAACCGTATGCTCAAGCGCGGCTACGCACGGAGTTAACTCCCTAGCCAAACCTATGTGCTGATCCTGCAATCCCTGCCGCTTTGGCAGGGACCTACACGGACCACCTGCCTAAATCGAGCGCGCAGCCCGGTCCAGGACCTCAAGCCCCAAAACCAGATCCACCTCATCCGTATCCTCGTCAAAAGCATGGCTGATCCCGCCAATCGAGGGAACAAACAGCATGGCTGCCGGCATAACTCGCGCCACATTGGCAGCGTCGTGCAGCGCCCCTGATGGCAGTTCGAGCCATTTTCCAGGGGCAACTTCATCGGCTGCGGTACAAAGTGCCTTGCGAAGCTGTGGATCCATTGCAGCCGGCTCTATTCCGCCAATGTCTCCCAGGTTCACCTCGACATTCCGATCCTGAGCAACACGCGCGGCCACATCGCGCAGAACCTCCCCCATTCGCTCCAGTCGCTCCGTCTCCCCGTCGCGCCATTGCAGTGCAAAACGCGCCACCCCCGGTACAACCGAAGAGGCATTGGGGCTGATTTCCAAATGACCCAGTGTCCACACAGTCGTCGGAGTGGCCAGTTCCGCAAAGCGTTGGTTGATGCGTTGATTGAAATCCGCCATCGCCTGAAATGCGTCCTGACGCAGGTGCATCGGGGTTGTTCCTGCGTGATTTTGACGTCCCAGTATTTCGACGCGTATCTCACGGATACCCACGATATCGGTGACAACGCCAATCTTGTCGCCCGAGGCATCCATCCCTGGCCCCTGTTCGATATGCATCTCAATAAAGCCCGAGAACATATCATGCGGCAGGAACTCCTTTGAGCGTCCCATCATTTTTGCCCGTGCCGCAGAGAGCGTGATCCCGTCGGTGCTGGTCAAAAGGTCCGCCTCGGCCAGCGAGATCTTCTTGGTCCAGACGTCGGATCCGGTCAGAATACCAAATCGCCCTTCTTCATCCTGAAAATTGGCAACTGAAATCGCGGGGCCGCCATCCTCTTTTGCAGCACGAGCGATTTCCAAACCCGCAACAACACCCAAGGCGCCGTCCAGCCATCCCCCCTCTGGCTGGCTATCGCTGTGCGATCCGATGAGTAGCGACTTTTCTCCTGCCAGACCAAAAAGATTTCCCACTGGGTCTAGATGGGTTTTGAGGCCTGCCTCTTCCATGCGTGAAGCCAGCCAGCGACGGGCTGCAATCTCTACCGCAGTATAGGCAGGCCGGACTACTCCCTTCCCTATTCCAGAGGCACCAAAGGACCGCAACTGATGCAGGTCCTCCAGGAAGCGGTCCGGGTTTAATGGCATGATTCACCTCATTTTTTCGGCAGCTACAGGGAAGCAATCCGCTCCATGTGCTGACTTGTTTTAGCGAACTGTTTCACGGCAAATCTGATCGCGCAACAATCTTGCACAATTCGGTGGCAATTTCTTCTCGCTGGTAGAAACAACGGGGGTGAATACGACAAAATAGACGTATTTGGACGCAATACGTACAACCTCTCAGCTCGAAGAGGAGAGGAATGAAAAGCATCTCTTCCCTCCAAGGCTCCTCTCACCTAAGACTCGCCTGCACGGAACCGGAAAAACGCTGATGACACATATCACCCTCATCCGACACGGACAGGCCAATACCGAAGCGCGCGACGAAGCAAGCTATGACCGGCTGAGTCCACTGGGGCATCAGCAAGCGGCATGGTTGGGGGAGCATCTACGACAGAGTGCGGCTCATCATCCCCGTGTCTACTGTGGAACCCTCACACGGCACCTAGAGACCGCAACCGCCATGGGGCATCAGGAAGTGATCCAGGATGCCCGCCTGAATGAGATGGAGTATTTCACCATGGCCCAGGCCATGGAGGAACAGCATGGGCTGCCCGTCCCCGAAGAGCGTGAGGGCTTTATCGAACATCTGCCGCGCGTGTTTCAGGCCTGGCATGGGAATGAGATTGCAAACCCGCCCGAAAGCTGGCGCGACTTCGAACAGCGCACCCAAGGCGTTTTGGCAGAGATTGCCAAAGGGGACGGCCCGGCGCTGGTTGTGACCTCCGGTGGTTTCATATCAATGGCGATGCGACTCTCCATGGATCTGAGCACTGATGCCATGGCACGTGTTGCCCTCTCGATCATGAATACCTCGATGCATCGGCTGTTCCCCATCGGCGGACACCTCAGCCCGGTGCTGTTCAACGCCGTGCCGCACCTGGAAGCCCAGGAACGGCAGTATGCTCAGACCCATCTCTGATATCTCAATGGGAGGAAAAGACATGCAGCTTTACTATGCCCCCAGGACCATCTCCGTGGCCGTCGCAATCGCGCTGGATGAAGCCGGGATCGAGTATGAGGCGATAAAGATCGATTTCGCCGCCAAAGAACAGACTGGCACGGCCTATGCCCAGATCAATCCCAAGGGGCGGGTGCCTGCGCTGGTTGTCGAAGGCGGTATCCTGACCGAAACCGGGGCCTTGCTGGAGTATATCGCCGATATGGCGCCAGACACCGGGCTACGTCCCCAGGATCCGGTTCTTTGCGCCCGCATGCGTGAAGTTATGTTCTACCTCGCCAGCACAATGCATGTGGCTCATGCCCATAAGCTGCGCGGTGCGCGTTGGGCCAAGGAGCGCTCCAGCTGGAAAGACATGCAAAAAATGGTTCCCCAGACCATGGCCGACTGTTGTGACTACATCAGTCGCGCAGGCCTGCGCGGCCCTTTTGTACTGGGTGAGAGCCTCAGCCTTGCTGATTGCTATCTCTATGTGATCTGCACTTGGCTAGAAGGCGATGGCGTTACCCTTGCGGATTTCCCCAAAATCCAGTCTTTCATGACAGCAATGGAACAACGTGACTCTGTGCGCGAAATCTATGCCAAGGGCATGCTCTGAAGGAAATGACAATGACACATCTCTGGGTCCGGGCCGAACAGCGCCCCAACGAAGACCGTGTTGGCCTGACGCCTGAAGGCGCAAAGGCGCTCTTGGATGCGGGGCTGCGCGTCACCGTCGAGAAAAGCTCGGTCCGTGCGATCCCGATGCAGGGCTATATCGATGCTGGATGCGAAGTCGCGGCAGAGAATTCCTGGCCCAAAGCTCCTGCCGACGCCATCATCTTTGGCCTCAAAGAGCTGCCCGAAGATGGCACCCCGCTGCCGCACCGCCACATCATGTTCGGCCATGCTTTCAAAGGCCAGCACTCAGGCAAGGCGCTGCTGGACCGTTTCCAGGCCGGGGGCGGCACGCTTTATGATCTGGAATATCTGGTCGAGGAAAACGGCCGCCGGGTTGCCGCCTTTGGCTATTGGGCCGGCTATGCCGGTGCTGCGGTAACGCTGAAGACCTGGATGGCGCAGCAGCGTGGCGAACTCTGCGGGCCAGTTGGAGTTTACAGCGGCAAGGATGCGCTACTGGCGGATCTCGGTGCAGAACTGGACGCCTTGGATGCGGAAAAGCCCAAAGCCATCGTCATCGGCGCCCTTGGCCGCGTCGGCACCGGTGCTGCAGACCTATGCGAAGCCATGGGCGTAGCGGTCACCAAATGGGATATGGCAGAGACCTCCAGCGGTGGCCCTTTCCCTGAGATCCTGGAACATGATCTGTTCCTCAACTGCATCTTTGCCCGCCCCGGCACCCCGGTCTTTGTACCGCAAGACGCGCTGGGGACCGCCCGCAATCTCTCTGCCATCGGTGATGTCGCCTGCGATCCGGACAGCGACTACAACCCGGTGCCCGTTTATGACCGGGCCACCACCTGGGATGCCCCGGCGCTGCGGGTGGCAGAGGATCCGGTACTGGATGTGATGGCCATCGACAACCTGCCCTCGATGCTGCCGGTGGAAAGCTCCATCGACTATGCAGAGCAGCTCTTGCCGTCGCTTTTGACCCTGACCGATCTGAAATCCGGTGTTTGGGGCCGCGCCGAAGCCACTTTCCGCGAATTCGTGCCCGCCTGATGGAACTCTATGTCGGATACCTCGCAGCAGTGCTGGGCACTGTCTGCTGGATACCCCAGGCCTGGAAGGCCTGGGCCAGCCGAGACACCTCTGGCCTCTCGCTATCTGCGAACCTGATGTTCCTCCTCACTGTCTCCCTATGGTTCTGCTACGGGCTGATGGTTGGGGACTGGCCACTCATTCTTGCCAATTTCTGCGCGATCCTCATTGTGCTCAGCATCGTGGCAGCCAAATTGCGCTACAAATAAGGGAGACCTCTCATGACTATTCACTGGTGCGGCACCGGCCTCTCCGCCATTCCCGGCCTGCGCCGCCTGCTGAAGGCGGGCCACGATGTGGCTGTCTGGAACCGGACAACCGACAAAGCCCGCGAAGCGGTTGGCGATCTGACCTCGAACATCCATGCCTTTGACATCAATAATCTGGCCGAGCTCCTCAGCCCCGCGGATGTCATCGTCTCGATGCTGCCGGGCGACTGGCATGTGCCGCTGGCGGAACTGGCGATCTCCAAAGGCGCGCATTTTGTGTCGTCCTCCTATATCGCGCCCGAGATGCGCGCGCTGGATACCAAGGCCAAAGAGGCGGGCGTTGCCCTGGTCAATGAGGTCGGCCTGGATCCGGGCATCGACCACCTGATGGCCCATGCGCTGGTAGACGAGTACAAGGCCTCCGAGGCCTTTGATACCGCCAATGAGGTGAGCTTCCTCTCCTATTGCGGCGGCATCCCCAAGACACCGAACCCCTTCCGCTACAAATTCAGCTGGTCGCCCCTGGGCGTGCTGAAGGCGCTGCGCTCGCCGTCGAAATCCATCCGCGATTTCAAGGAATTTGACGTCGCCCGCCCCTGGGACGCGATCTCCTCATACGAAGCCCCTTTGTCGGCACCAGAGAGCTTTGAGGTCTACCCGAACCGCGACTCCCTGCCCTTCATGGACCAGTATGAATTCGGTTCCGACTGGAATGTGAAAGAATTCGTCCGCGGCACCCTGCGCCTCAACGGCTGGGCCGAGGCCTGGGATGGTGTGTTCAAAGAGGTCGAAACCCTGGAAGGCGCGGCCGGTGACGCCCGCCTCAAGGAAATGTCCGACCAGTTCTGGGATGAAAACGCCTATGACGAGGGCGAACCCGACCGGGTGGTGCTCTGTGTCGATCTGAAGGCCGAGAAAGACGGCGCGGCTGTCTGGCACAAGACCTATGTGATGGATGCCTGGGGAGATGAGCGTGGCACAGCCATGGCGCGTCTAGTCTCCTACCCGGTTTCCTTTGCCATCGAGGCGGTGATGAACAGCCAAATCGCCCCAGGCGTCAGCGCCGCCCCCAGCAACGCCGCTTTGGTGGAAAAATGGATGGGCGAGATCGACAAGCTGGCGCAACACCTGGAAGTCAGTAACCGGCTGGGCTGAGCATTTTCTACAAGAAAGAAACGACAAAGGGCGGCCAGACCGCCCTTTTCTATTCACGGAACCTGCAAAGCCAACGACTGGCTTGCGGACTGTCCCGACATTCGTTTTTGGACCCTTGCTGACGCAGCAGATGCTCGCAGTTGCGGCACCGGACCTACGGCTTCGCAGCGGATTTCCGGTTTCCTGTCATGCACCTGCCCAAAATTCTACGAAATCCAAACCGCACTTTCGCTGCAACCAGGATCTGCTTACGAGGAGTGGATGGCGTCTGCACCTAGCTGTCGCGCAATACGGCATAGTGCAGATGCTGCCATCTGTTAGAAAAGGAGCCCCATCATGCTAGTTACAACAGTCGGTCTGGATCTTGGAAAGATGGTTTTCAGGTTCATGGAATTACCTCGGACGGGACGGTTACCTTCAATCGTTCAATCAGGCGTAGGCAGCTGCTGAAGCTCTTTCAGAATTTCCCAAACTGGCTAGTCGACATTGAGGCGTGCGGTTCGGCCCATCAATGGGCGCGTGAGTTGACTTCGATTGGTCACGATATGCGCCTAGTGGCTGCGGTATATGTTAAGCCACAGGTGAAGCGTGAAAAGACAGATGCTGAATGTGATCCGAGGCCTTCTCCGCGAGTTTGGTCTTGTGATCGGGAACGGGCCGGTGGTCGCGATGCACTTCGTCAAGGCGTTCCAGACCGATGACTGTCCGGACATCCCCGACGTGGCGAAGAGCATGCTCAAGACGCTCTGTGACCAGGTTATTGGTCTCGATGACCGGGTGACCTTCTACGACAAACTGATCGAGTATCATTCCCGCATCGATGAGCGCGCCAAACGCATTCAGACAATTTCCAGCGCTGGTCCCATCACCGCCTCGGCCATTGTCGCCACCATCGGTGACAGCAAGCAGTTCAAGAACGGACGCGAGTTTGCCGCCTGGTTGGGGCTTACACCGTTGAACAGGTCAAGTGGTGGCAAGGAGCGTCTGGGCAAGATCAGTAATAAAGGATACGAAGGTTACTGGTGATCGGCATGATCTCTCAAGTTCAGCGCGCCCGTGGCTACCCAGAGCGGGTGCATCCCTGGATCATGCAATTGCTTGAACGCAAACCAATGCGCCTCGCAACCATCGCAATTGCAAACAAGACAGCCAGGGTCATCTGGGCGATCCTCACCAAGGAAACAGTTTACCGGCAATCAGCGGCATAAACAGAGGAACCGAACAAACACAAATTTCAAGACGAATGCCCCCTCTCGGCAGATTTGCAATGCAAATCGCCTGCCGGGCAACGGCTGGCACGTGCGGTCATCCGAGAAACTGGAACCCCCGTGGTTTGTCCTGAGCTAAAAAGCTCGCGATGCCGATTGGGATGTTGCGCCAAAGTGGTCATTAAAAGCCAACCTGAAAGGCAAAATTCAAAAAACCCTTTCGTCGCAACCTGGACCGATCATCGAGGAACGGGCGCTTTCTTTGCGGCGAGCAATGACTGGAAACAGATAAAGCCAATATTCAGTTTTAACGCATTTTGGTTTTCAGGCTATCCCGTTTCCGACCGCACGACTTTAAGCCTTGAGATCGTGGACCTGCTGACGCCCAGCATGCGGCCGATCTCCGCAGCTGTCTTACCCATCGACAGCAAAGAAATCGCCTCTTCTCGTTCGGTGTCGCTCAGCTTTTTGGGACGCCCTCTGCTCAGGCCAAAAGATCGGGGCCGGTCTTCGGCGGACCGGCTTTCCAAATCCGCCATCCCCAGTTCGAAATCAATAACACCGCCCAAAATCTCTATAACCATAGCAGCCCGGCCATCTTCCGTATTGATCCAGGGTTCGGACATCGAACGGAAGGATGCGCCTTTCTCGTTCAGGCGTTCCAGCAGGGAAAAAAGTTCAGCAATCGTATCTGCAATCGCAGAAAGACGCGAGACCACGATTACATCACCGGGCGAGACATCGGCCAAGAAGGCTTTCAGCGTTTCGCTGCGGCTCGCTCCGTCCTCTGCCGTGTCGCTCCAGATCCGGTCACAGCCCTGCTGTTTCAGTTCACTAAGCTGAACTTCGCTGCGGTACCATTTCGACGACACCCGCGCATATCCAATTTTTACCATGCTAAATCAGTCTCGTAGAGAAGTTCTATTTGTTTCACTTGACTTTTGCACGCACTTATGACCGTCTATTTGCACGCCCTTATGCACGACCATAGCGCCGCTGCTGAGCAATGACAATCGCCTGGACAGGTTTTCTGAACGCAATGCCCTATGTCCCTTCAGACCGACAGATGGATCCCAGCCTCTACAATGAGGATCTGGCTCCGGTTCCCGCGGACAAGCGGGACTGGGGCTGGTTCGAACTGTTTAATGTCTGGGCCAATGATGTGCAGTCGCTGTTTGGCTATACATTAGCGGCATCTCTGTTTCTGGCCTACGGTTTGAATGGCTGGGCTGTATTTGCTGGCATCGTATTGGCGGGTTTCATCGTCATGGGGCTGGTTAATTTGATCGGCAAGCCGAGCGTGCAGTATGGAATACCCTTTCCAGTCATGGCGCGTGCCAGCATGGGGGTGCGGGGCGCAAATTTCCCGGCGGTGATCCGGGCCGTGGTGGCTATCTTCTGGTATGGGGTGCAGACCTATTTTGCCTCAACCGCGCTGGCTTTGGCGATAGTGGCTTTGACCGGGGCCAGTACCGATCCCGTTTTTCTGGGTCTGGCCCTGGTTGACTGGGTCGCCTTCCTGTTTGTCTGGGGGTTTCAGATTGCGCTGTTCTGGAACGGGATCGACCTGATTGTCGGCTTTCTCAATTTTGCCGGGCCGTTTGTTTACGCCGTCATGCTGACCCTGGCTGTTGTCATCTGGATCGAAGCCGGAAATGACCTGTGGTCTGAGGTCGGCACAATTTTCCGCGGGACGGGCGGCTATGAGGGCAGCCAGCTCGGGGCCTTTGCCGCCGTGGTGGGAACAATGATCGCCTATTTCTCGGCTGTGGTTATCAACTTTGGCGATTTTTCCCGGTTTGTGCGTTCCGAAGATGAAATGCGCAAAGGCAATTTGCTGGGGCTTCCGATCAACATTGCCTTCTTTTCGCTGATTGCGCTGATCGTCACGGCAGGCACCGTCGCAATCTGGGGCGAGGCCCTGACCAACCCTACCGAAATTATCGCTCGTGTGGACTCGCTGCCGCTGACCATTCTGGCGTCGGTGATGTTCTTGATGGCCACCGTCGGGATCAACCTTGTGGCCAACTTTATTCCGCCCGCTTATGACCTAGCAAACCTGCTTCCCAGCAAGATCAACTTCCGCGTGGCCGGTATTATTACTTCGGCCTATGCCCTGGTGATCGGAGGCCTTTGGGTGTCAACGATCAGCCATATCGGGATCCTGGGTTTTGTGAACACGCTGGGAGCCGTCCTCGCGCCAGTCTACGGGATCATGATCGCCGACTACTATCTGGTGAAATCCGGCAAGCTGGAAGTCGGGCAGCTGTTTTCGGCGTCGCGCGATGGGCCCTACTATTACAGCAAGGGCTGGAACCCTGCAGCGATCGTCTCGTTCATCCTTCCGGCCGGTTTTTCAATCCTTACCGTCTGGGTCCCCATGCTGAGCGCACTTGCAGGCTTTGCCTGGGTGATCGGCGCAGGATTTGGAGGAGTGTTCTACTGGGCAATAGCAAAACGCTGAGCAACTGATCCGCAAACTGGTTTGAGGGCGTCCCGAAGTGGAGCCGTTTGCAGAGTGATGCAAACGGAACGGCTGAGCTTGTCCCGGACATCAAGCTGACATGAAACTACCCCGCCGCAGGTTGTGGCGGTGCCGCTCCAGGGTGTTGCCCTGAAGCGTAGGGCGGCTTTTGCCGCAATCCTGAGGGGCGTGGCCCCTTCCATCAAAAACGGGAGGAAAATGATGGAAACGACAATAACAACCCTGGAAAGCAAAAGCTCCACAGATCCTGGCGGTGACACGCTGAACCCGGTGACACCAGAGGAGAAAACCTGGGGTGCTTTTGCAATCTTCAATATCTGGGCCAATGATGTGCAGTCGTTGTTTGGCTATTCACTGGTAGCCTCGCTATTTATCTCATATGGGGTTGGCGGTTGGACCGCCTTTGCAGCGCTTATCGCTGCAGGGCTGTTTGTTATGTGGATGGTGAACTTGTCAGGGGCGCCGGGTGAAAAATACGGCATCCCCTATCCGGTCCTTGCCCGTGCCAGTATGGGAACTGCAGGCTCGAAGCTCCCCGCGATATTGCGGGCAGCGGTTGCTGTCTTCTGGTACGGCGTACAGGTTTATTTTGCCTCAACCGCATTGTCCCTGCTGATCCGCTCCATCACCGGAATAAGCGGCGGAGCTGAGGTCCTGGGGTTAACCGGCATCGACTGGTCCGCTTTTGTCCTAGTCTGGGTATTTCATATTGCCATCTTCTGGCGCGGAATGGACTGGGTTGAGAAGTTCCTCAATATTGCTGGCCCCTTCGTCTATCTGGTGATGATCGGACTGGTCATCGTCCTTTGGCAGCGCTCGGATGGGCAGCTTCTCAGCGCGACGGCGACGATCTTTGCAAACCCCGAAGGAACATTCAGCAGCGAAGTGAAAGGCTTCATTGCCATTTTCGGGACGATGGTTGCCTATTTCTCAGCTGTGATGATCAACTTTTCGGATTTCTCGCGCTATTCAAAAAGCAAAGCATCAATGAAGACCGGCAACCTTGCGGGCCTGCCACTCAACATGATCCTGTTCTCAGCGCTGGCGCTGCTGACAACCGGCGGCGCGGCGGTTGTCTTTGGCGAGGAGATCATCAACCCCACCGAAATCGTTGAGAAGACCGACAGCGTGCTGCTGGGCATCATCGCGGCGATCACTTTCTTTGCCGCTACAGTGGGCATCAACCTGGTTGCGAACTTCATCCCTGCAGTAAATGGCATCGCCAATCTGGCGCCCGGCAAGATCAGCTTCCGCCAGGCAGGCCTTGCGACCTCTGTGTTTGCACTGGTGATTGGCGGGCTGTGGACTGCGGTCATTTCGAACATCGGTATCGCCGGTTTTGTGAATACGCTCGGAGCAACACTGGCTCCGGTTTTCGGAATTATGATCGTGGACTACTACTTAATTCGTAAGCAACAGCTGAACTGCGACGATCTCTACAACATGAACCAGGGCGAGTACCATTATGGCAACGGCTGGAATGATGCTGCCCTGCTCGCCTTCGGGGCCGCTTCAGTATTCTCTGTTGCTACTGTTTGGGTTCCTGCCCTCGGCATCCTGTCAGGCTATGCTTGGATAATAGGCGCCGTACTTGGCGGAATAATCTACAGCGCCATGGCAAAGAAAGGCGTTTAGCCTGCAGAGCAAGAGAATGCACCACTGCCTTTCCGAGAGTCCGCTTTCGGAAAGGCAACCTTGGAATTCATACTTACCGCGACATCAGTATTGAGTATTTACTTTGCACTGGAGAGCCGCCATTCGCTTACAGCGCATTATCGGCCGGAATGGGCTTGTTGCAAACCACCGCTGCGACGCAAACCCAGGTCCGGTCCAAATTGGCGAACGGCCAGAACCGCCCGCCAAGGTGGTTCAAATGTCGATTTGCTCGGCGATACTCAGCGCATCTTCAAGTTCGACGCCAAGATATCTGACCGTGCTGGCAACCTTGGTATGTCCGAGCAGAAGTTGATTCGCTCTGAGATTTCCGGTTTTCCGGTAAATCTCTGCTGCTTTGGTCCGGCGCAGCGAAGGCGTGCGCCCCTGCCCATTCTCTGAGATCGCCGCCCGAGACGATCATGTGGATGTGGGGATGATGTGTCAGAGCGGAACCCCAGATGGGGAGCACGCTGGTCATGCTGATCCGGGCACCAAGACGCTTAGGATCAGCAGCGATGGTCGCCACTGCCTGAGCCGTTGCTTTGAACGGCAAGCCGTAAACAGCGCGCTTGTTCCAAAGAGCGATCCGGGCGACCTCCGCTGGTAGACTTAAGACCACGTGGAAGTACTCGTCCGGCAACATGTCCTCCGCGCGCGCCTCGGTCCATTCGCGCGCCGCAGGTGCCTGGCACTTCGGGCAATGCCGGTTTTTTGCATGAGTTGTAGGCGAGATGCTGGTGGTTGCACCTGGTGCAGGCGGCGACATGCCCGCCGCACGCCTCGGTCCGGCAGACCTCAACAGCAGAAATGTGCACAAACATATCTTTGCCAACGCCGTCGGGTGCGATGAAACCGAAGCCTTTGGTAGGTTCGAACCATTTTACGGTGCCGGTGGCCATATCCGTAGTCTCCTATTGCTTGCTGCCCGCATTGGTGCAGCAGCCTGACATTGTCGGTCTGGATCGAAAGACTGAACGCCGAAAAACGGGAGACAGTTGGTCGAAAACGAAAAACATTGGCGAGCCTGATATGCGTGGCGGCGGTTCGGCTTGCAAAGTCCTTATATAAAATCATTGAGATGAAGCGTCTGCGGAACATCGATGGCAGGTTGGGACGCTTGTTGGGCTGAGGAGATAAGAAAGCCAGATGAGCCCACAGCCACCGCTTCTTATCGGTTCGAATGCTGCGGGAGCAGTGGGCCGGTCACAGCCCCAAGCAGTCCCAATAAAGGGGCGTCGAACCAAAAAATGCTACCGGTGCGAACAGAGCGTTTCTGCATTTCCTCACAGCGAACGTTCGAGCTGTCAAAATCAGGTTGTGGAGGCCCGTGTGCAAACCCAGTGCAAGATCGCCAAGAAACGCTGACAGAGATCCCGGCGCAAAGATCCACTGTCCGACCGAATGTCACTTACCGCAAAACAAAAAGAAAGACTGCCATTTAGATCATGTATTTTGTGGTCACATTGGACAATGCCAGGGTCATGGGATCAAGCTGCAGTAGATCGTAACACGATTTAGGTCAGCCAAGCGCGGCGCTCGGTCAGCAGTTGTTCACCGGGTGCGTCAAAGCGCCCCCAAGCGCGAGCTCTGCCACGCTGTGCAAATCGCCAGCTGTTGCGCCGTCGCGAGCTTGCGCTGCAAGCCCCTGTATCAGTACCGCAACGTATTTCGCCAACAGATCCGGCTCGGTGGAAGCAGGCATGTCCCCTTCCTCGACACCCTGCCGGATCCGGTCTGCAATCATTGCCTCGCTGGCTAGCCTGTATCCGGCAAGCAGATCCTGCGCGCCCAGGCTGCCTTTTCCGCAATTGGTTGCGCCGCTGACGAGCAGACAGCCCTTGGGCCTCTCTTTCGCGGAAAATGCCTCGATGGCCTCAAGCACGTAACGGTGCAGGGCCTGAGCGGCGGTTGCCTCCTCATCCAGGGCGCGAGGAGCATAGGCTGCAACGCTTTGCGCATAATGGGCGGCGCACCGTTCAAACAATGCCTGCTTGTTGCCGAAGGCGGCATAGATACTGGGGGGATTTAGCCCCATGGCAGCACTGAGGTCAGCCATCGAAGCAGCCTCATACCCCCGCTCCCAAAACAGTAGCATTGCCTGTTCAATAGCCTGTTCCGTGTCAAAGGATCGCTGCCGCCCCAAGGTCGCCTCCATTATTGCTTATCGATCACTACAAAATTTTCCTTGACCTAGCAAGCCGTATATAACTTAACGATCACTACAAAGTATGGAGGCAAGGATGAAAGCTGCAATTATTGAGAGCTTTGGTGGTGCGGGTGTTTTCCGGAGTGCAGAATTGCCTCGCCCTAAGCCAAAGCCAGGGGAACTGCTGATCCGCATCCGCGCATCCAGTGTGAACCCGGTTGATGCCGGTGTCCGGGCGGGAAAGATCTTGCCTGACGATCCAGGTAATTTCCCGATGATCCTGGGCTGGGATGCAGCTGGCACCGTCGAAGCGCTTGGACCGGAAACGGACGGGTTTGCCTGCGGTGATCGGGTGATGGCGATTTCACCGCAGCCAGGATCCCTAGTGGGCACACACGCAGAATTTGCCGCATTGCCAGTGAGCCAGGTTGTAAAATTAGCGGATGCAGTTTCCTTCACCTGTGCCGCCGCGATGCCTCTAATCGGAAGCACAGCACTGTCGTCTCTTCAAGCCTTGGACCTACCGCCGGGCGCGTCTGTCCTGATCAACAACCCAAAGGGGGCGGTTGGAGCAATGGCCGCAACGCTCGCGCCCCTGCTGGGATTCGAACTCGCTGCGCCAGATGCGCGCGACGTGGATGGCGCCATTGATGTGCGTGGCCGTGAGCATGCTCAAAAGGCTTTTTCTGCGGTGAAGGACGGCGGGGCCTATGCAACCATTGTACCAGAATGGTGGAAACCAGGCGGGGTGTTCGCCCCTGCACGGGGCATCACCCCCGTAACGGTTCAAAATCCTGCAAACCAGCAGGTTCTACAGCCATTGGCAGACTGGCTGGCCCAAGGGGTCCTGACGCCAAAGATCGAGGCTATCCTGCCACTGGAGAAGATCGCAGAGGCACATCGCAGACTGGATACGCCGGGGCACACAGGCAAGTTTGTTCTGGATCACGCGGCTTGATGAGCAATGGGATAAATCCGGCGGAGGCGTCTCAGCCCCCGCCGGTTCCGGCATTGTTGTTTTCAGCCCGGCCTGTTTAGCTGGTCTCAATCCGGGCGGAGCGCACGGGTACCCAACAGCGCGCATCACCGCTCCGAGTGAGAAACTGCTCTGGCAAGGCACTCTTGTGCCTCTCCTGCGAGGTTGGCCAGGATATCACTTGCTGACTGCACTGCGTTGATCAAACCGATGCCTTCACCAACAAAGGCCGTCGCGACATCCGGGTCTCCGGCATTCTGAGCTGCCGCCCATTTTGCGGCTTCAGACTTCGCATCCCGCTGTAGGGCTGCTTCGGATTGATGCCACTTCTGAATGAAGGGATTGCTCAGGACACGGCCATTGTAGCGGCTGGGCCAGTCATAGCCGCGCACCACGTCCACGACCCGAGTGCGGAGGGTGTCATCCCCCGTCGCCGCGAGCGCGCGGTCCAAAATGCGCGGGTGCACCAATGCTTCGTGGGAGGCCAGAAACCGCGTGCCGATCACAGCCCCATCTGCCCCAAGCATCAAGGCCGCCGCCAGACCACGCCCATCGGTGATACCACCGGCTGCACAGAGCAGCACCTTGCTGTTCTGGCGCGCGATCTCGTCCGCGATCTCGGGAACCAGAGCAAAGGTGCCGCGCGCTTCGCCATGGCCGCCAGCGTCCGCGCCTTGCGCAACAATGATATCCGCGCCGCAATCCAGCGCCCTCCATGCGTCACGCAGGGTTTGAACCTGGCAGATCAGCGGCACTCCAGCGTCCCGGATCGCAGGCGCAAAGGGAGCCGGGTCGCCGAAGGACAGGAAAACCGCGGCTGGATCATGCACCAGTACCTGATCAAGCACATGCGGCTGTTCGGCCAACTTCCAGGTGATCAGACCGCAGCCGACGCGGGCACCAGCAGCGATGCCGAACTGCTGATCGATCCAGTCCGCATCGCCATATCCACCTCCGATCATGCCCATCCCGCCTGCGCTGGAGACGGCGCTGGCCAGTGTGCCGCCTGCAGCAAAGGCCATCGGCGCCTGGATCACCGGACGGGTGATCCCCAACGCCTCTGTCATTCGCGTCTTCATTGTGCCTGTTTCCGGTACTCCTGCACCGGCAGGCCGCCAACACCCCAGTCCTCCAGCGGGACCTCATTGATCACTACAAAAGTGGTTGCTGGGTTCTTACCCAGAACGTCCTGCAAAAGATCGGTAACCCCGGTGATCAGCTGCGCCTTTTGCGCGGCACTTGGACCGGTGCCCCCCGGGCCGCCTTCGCGGGTCACTTTGATATTCACATAGGGCATCGGTCAGTCCTTTCGCGGAACATATGAGAACACTTTTGCAACGATACGCCATTCGGCGCCGTTGCGTACAAGGGTAAGCAGGTCATAGAAATCCCGCCCCATCATCGTCATCCGGGCGCTGACACGGGCCAGCCTGTCGCTGACAAAAGCAATCTCCAGAATTTCCTCCTCGCGCGGATCGCCGCGCTTGGCTGGCGGCTCGCGCCCGTCCACGCGGCTCATGTAGGTCTCGAGATCCAGATACAACTCATCTCCATCAGTGGCGCAGACATAGGCGAGCTGCGGATGGAAGACCTCGCGCAGCACGGTGCTGTCAGCCTGGTGGAGACCTTCGAAATAGGTTTCCACCAGATTTCCGACCTGTTTGTGATCGTTGGGTGTCATTGGATCAGCCCCTCTGCGCGCATTGCAGCCTGAGCGGACGGACGAGAGGCTGTGCGGGTAACAAAGGCGACCAGATTGGGCCAGCGGGCCAGGTCGATGCCGGTGAAATTCGCCCAGTTCGAAACCACGAACAGATAGGCATCCGCCACCGAGAACTGGCCCGCAACCAGCCATTCGCGGCCATCCGCCAACTGCGCCTCGATCAGATCAAACTTGCCCGCAACAGCGGTGCGCGCTTCGTCTTTGCCAGCCTCGGACGTGCCGTCGCGGAATAGCGGGCCAAAAGCCTTGTGCAACTCGGTCCCGATCCAGTTTAGCTGTTCCTGCATCCGCGCACGGGCCAAAGTGCCAACCTTTGGCGCCAATCCGGCCTCGGGGTGGCTGTCTGCGATGTACTGCAGAATGGCCGGCCCTTCGGTCAAGATGCTGCCGTCGTCCAATCCCAGAGCCGGAACATAGCCCTTGGGGTTGATCGCGTGGTAGTCCGCGCCGGTTTCGGTCCGGCCTACCGCGGTATCGACAGCTTCGATTTCAAAGGCGCGGCCGGTTTCATGCAGGGCAATATGGCTGGCCATTGGGCAGGCACCAGGTTTGTAGTAGAGTTTCATGACAGTCTCCTGTGTTTGTAGCGCCCCCTGAATACCGTCTAAAATGATCTATTGATAATATCATGTTTTCATCATTATGATTAAGAAAACAGATTATGTTGAAAACCAATGAAACACGACCAACTCCTTGCCATGGAGGCAATTGTCTCAACTGGCACCTTCCGCGGCGCGGCGGAGCGGCTGCACAAATCGCAGTCCGCTGTCAGCCACACAATCCGCCAGTTGGAAGAAGAACTGGAGCTGGAATTGTTCAGCCGCGAGGCCTACCGCCCCGCGCTCACCCCGGCAGGTGAAATTTTCTATCGCGAGGCATCGCGGGTGCTGCGGCAGATGCAGGGGCTGAGATCCATCGCGGCCCGGCTGCGCGCCCGCGAAGAACCGGAGCTGACCGTGGCTGTCAGTGCCACGATGGATCTGGACCCCTTGCTGCCCGCCCTTGCAGACACTGGGAGGCGCCACCCGGCAACCCACCTGCGGCTGCGGATGGAAATGATGGGCGGCCCGATTGCCCGGCTGATGGAGGGCAAGGCGGATATTGCGCTCGCGTCCCTGGATGGGGTCCCCATGGACGACGTTGAGGCGGAGCCGGTCGCCGAGGTCACGATCCGGCCGGTGGCAAGCCCCGGCCTGGGCCTACCCGCCGGATCCCGCGCCTTGTCGGCATCCGAAATGCAGAGCCATGTGCAGGTGATCGCCGCCGGCACTGGCGGCGCAGCGCATGAGCAGAGCCGCGATCTGCTGCCAGGTGGGCTGAAATGGACCGTCTCCGACCTCGCGGCCAAGAAGAAAGTTATCCTCGCTGGCCTCGGTTGGGGCGGTTTGCCTGACCATATGACGGAAGCGGAGCGGCACTCCGGGAAGTTGCTGGCGCTGAATTTGGAAAGGTTCCCTGTACGCCGGACCATGATCTTCAAGATGAGACGCAGGGACCAGGCAATAGGCGTTGTTGCTGATGAACTTTGGAACAAGATCGGGGCTGTTGCACTGGCATAGTGCAGGTAACATCCAGCGCGGCGGGTCTTGTTTTTTGAGGTCGTCGCAACGAATTGGCGGTTTGAAAGCCGTGCCCCAGCGTGACAATTTAGGACAAGTTCGGTGAATTTCGCTGCGGTGGCATAAGGCCGGTTCGTCCTGTGTGGATAGCGGCTGCTTAGCAAGAACAAAAGGCGTTGATTGCGCGGTTGGTCACTACAGTCCTGTGTCCGGCCGTTGATCGCGGCGCCGAAATCTGCCGCTGGCCTTTGTGGGTTCCGCAAACTTGCTCCCAATCGGCGACGCGAACCTGTGAGACAGGACAAAGCGCAGGATTTCAGGTTTTCGGATGACCGCGCGTGCCATCCGTTGCCCGGCAGGCGATTTGCATTGCAAATCTGCCGAGAGGGGGCATTCGTCATACAATTCGGGTTTGGCTGGCTTCTTCTATGCTGCTGTTTGGCGGTAGTATGTTTCTTTGGTGAGTATTGCCCAAATGATCCGCGCCGCCTTGTTTGGTATCGCAAAAGTTGCAATGCGGACGGGCTTGCGCACCAGAAGCTGCATGATCCAAGGTTGAACGCACTCTGGGTAGCCACGGGCACGCTGCACCTGAGAGGTCATGCAGTCACAAGCAATCGCTGGAGATATCGGCCTCCCTTCTTGCTGATCCGGCCTAACCGCTCTTTTCCACCACTCAACCTGTTCAACGGTGTTTAGCCGAGCCACGCAGCGAACTCGCGTCCGTTCTTGAACTGCTTGCCATCACCGATGGTAGCCACGATGGCTGGGGCCGTGATGTGACCGACACCTGGCACTGTTCTGATCCGTTTGGCACGCTCGTCGATCCTGGCATTATACTCGATCGACTTGTCATAGAAGGTGGCCCGGTCATCGAGAGCAACAACCTGACCACAAAGCGTCTTAAGCATACTCTTCGCCACGCCAGGAAAATCTGGACAACCATCGGCTGCGAAGGCTTTGTTGAACCGCATAGCAGCAACCGGTCCGCTCCCAATCACATGGCTAAATTCACGAAGAAGACCGCGGATTTCACTCAACATCCGGGTCTTTTGTCGGACGCTAAGCTGGCGCACCCGGTGGATGGTCTGCAGCGCTTGCTGTTCCCTCGACTTCACAGCGACAATGCGCATCGCCGGTCGCGTAACTGCCTTGCAAATAGCTTCCGCATCAACCGCATCTGTTTTGCCACGCTTCACATATGGCTTTACATAGACGGCAGGCATTAGGCGTAGATCGTAACCAATCTCAATCAACTCACGCACCCAATGATTGGCTGATCCGCACGCCTCAACCTGCCGTAACTTCGTGACAATCTCTTCCGGCTTGTGACGTTTGTTCCCATCTTTGATCCTCCGTTTCCTAACTATAGGGGCGAAACACTTCATTGGGGGAGGATCAGCACTGTGGCGTTTCCCAATGGCGCGCTCGCATTGGTGCATCGTGCAGAAACGACAGTAGAACAGGAAGGAACCTATGCCTTCAGTCGTGATGGACGGGCTTTGGTGAATCACCGCTCCCCTATCAGGCTAGATGGGAAAGGAAACTTGGCAGCGTTGCTGGTTATGTGCGGCAATCCAGCCTACCCGCCCGAGACCGTCACAGGGGTGGACCTAAATGAAATCCGGATAGCGGGCCGCGTTCGCAGCTATGTCGTGACAGTTTAGTAGATTTCTTTAGTCGTATTGGGCGCAAACCGGCAGGCAAGCTATCTTAGCTCGGGAAGCTTAAAACAACCTGGAAACCTAACAAACTGGGCATGGTCGGCACAAAGAGGGCTGCAGTTAATGCCCTTTGAACAACCAAACCAATCCTTGTAGTTAAGGGTGTTCGCCTGCCCGGAGTGGAAACGATCTACTGGCTGTTTTCACAAAAAAATCCGCGGTTCAGATATAAACTGGATTTTCTCTGACAATCGAGAAAATCTAAATGAGTTGAAAAACGCCGCCCATCAAGTTCGCTTTGGCGTTCAACTGTCGTTATGTTTTTTTTCGAAAGCCTCAGCTACGGCTTGATACTTGTAGGGCATGTCTTGGACATCTTCCTAAGCGCCGATCTGCTGCAATAGTACCATGCCTCTCATTGGAACCGCTTGTTTTTACCATAGCTTGCCATCGGTTAACTTAGATTGCCCGGTTTGCGCCATCGCGATGCTAAGTTCTGCGCTAATAGCTTCCCACAATCGTTCCAGTCCTGCCTCTCCTGCAGCTGCAATAGCAAACTGCAGTATTTTTCCGAGAAAGATGAAATCAGCACCAATGGCGATGGCCTTAAGAACATCTTCGCCGGACCGGATTCCGCTGTCGTAAAAAAGTGGGAAATTGGGCCCTAGTTCGGCACGAATCTTAGCAAGCATTTCAATCGGGGGAGGGGTAGATTCAAGCTGTCTCGAACCATGGCTTGACACTTGAATGGCATCCACGCCTGCGGCTGCCAGCGCTTGAGCATCTTCTACATCCAATACGCCTTTGACCACAAGATTTCCGGGCCATAGGTCGCGTAGCCGGTCCAAGGTGTCCCATGTGGCGCGCGCTCGGCTTTCGGTACGATCAAAGTCATACCCCTCCAACTCGAAATTCGCTAAAACCGGCTTGCCTCGAAGCAGAGTGTTTAACGACCAACGCGGATGCAGAGCGAGATCGAAAAGCTGGCTTGGGCCGATGCGGAATGGCATCTTGAAACCGTGACGCAGTTCGCGCGGGCGGCGACCGACTTCAGGTACATCCACGGTTAAAACAAGAGTCTCGTAACCGGCCTCGAGCGCACGTTCGGCCAATTTGAAAGTCCCTGCGCCATCGCCGCTGAAATAGAGCTGGAACCAGGCATGTCCCTCAGACACCTCCAGAATCTTTTCCAGTGAAGTCGAGGCGACAGTCGAAACACCAAGTGGCACCCGGTATCGCGCAGCCAGCCGAGCCAGCATGAGATCTGCGCCTGGGGCGGCCAAATTGCACATGCCCATCGGCGCGATACCAAAGGGGCGGCTAGCTTTCGTCCCAAACACTTGCGTCGCCAACGAACGTTCACCGACATCACGCAAGATTCGAGGCCGTAGGGTTATGGCCTCCAAGGCCGCGCTGTTGCGTGCAGCTCCGGTTTCCGCTCCTGCGGCCCCGTCAATGTAGTCAAAGACCATCCACGGCAGCCGCCTTCTGGCTAGGCGGCGGGCGTCTTCGGCGGAATGGATAGCACTTGCGCCCATCAACTTGCGATCGCTTTCATGAAGCGGTCGCGGATCACCACCGGATCCATGGTGATCACCGGCATTTTGGCATTGCCACTGTCGCATTTCACCACCATCACGGTCGCCTCACCACTGGCCAGAGCTTCTTCTAGCACCGGGCCAGTGTCCACGTCCTGCACTTCGACCACACGCGCGCAACCTGCGGCGCGAGCCATGCCCGTCAGATCGGTACGCTGACTGGTATAGGTTGGCTGGTCTCCAGTAGATCCATATGAGCCATTATCGATGATCATTAGGATATAGTTTGACGGTGCGTTGTTCCCAATTGTCGGAAGGGTACCAAGATTGGTCAGGATCGACCCATCTCCGTCGATCACGATCACCGGTTTGGGTTGTGCCAACGCCAGCCCTAATCCGATGGAGGATGCGAGCCCCATGGTCCCAAGCATGTAGAAATTGCTAGGCTGATCGTCGATTGCGTGCAGCTCCTGGCTGGGGATGCCGATGTTGCAGACAACAAGCTGGTCTCGCAGGGTCGGCGCGATCTCTCTCAATATTTCGGAACGGATCATTGGTCGCCGTAGCCTCCCCAGAAATTGGCGTCAGTCAGGATGGCAACGGGTTTGTTGCACATGAATGTGTACTTTAGGATATTGTCCAGCTCCTCCACGTCCTTTTGCCAGTGGAGGTGGTAGGTCGGGATATTCAACTGGGCGAGCAATGCCTTGGTATGAACCGCCATTTCGACCTGACACGCCACCGGTTCACGCAGCTCGCCGCGGTAGGAGATCAGCATCGGCAGGGGCATGCGGTAATATTGGATCAGTGTTGCCAGCGTGTTGATCGTCACGCCGATGGCGGTGTTCTGCATGATGATGGCGGGGCGTTTGCCCCCCATCCAGGCGCCCGCGCACAGCCCCATGCCCTCGTCTTCCTTGTTGGAAGGAATGTGCAACATGTCCTCGCGTTGGTCGATCTCCTCGATCACGCCAGCGAGCTGTTTACAGGGAACGGTCGTGACGAATGAGATGCCATTGGCGGCCATATCGTCAGCGATCCTCTTGTCTATGTTCATGGTCGGTTGCCCTCATTCCGGGTGTTTTGTTTCAAAATCAGATGGTGCGGCAGACATGGACCGCGCAAGGTGCGTGGCGGACGACACGAGCGGCTGTGGTGCCCAGGAAGAAGTCGCTGAGGCCGGGCTTGTGTGAGCCGACGACAATGCAGTCGATGCCATATTTCTCAGCATATTCAACAATGGCGCGGTAGGAGCGGCCCTTGACGATTTCGGTCGTTGCATTGTCGTGACCAGCGGTTTTACGGGCTAGTTCATCGCGAGCCTTGTTTAGCGCTTCGCGCAGAGCGTCTTCGTCCAGGTAGGCGCTGACAGACCCCTGCGGGGCCTCGTAGACATGCAGGGCGATGATCTGACCACCTGGGCTGCAAAGAGTTGCAGCGGCTTTGAGAGTGGTTTCCGAAACCCCGTGATCGAGGGCCATCGGCACCAAGACTTTGTTATACATGGTGTCTCTCCGTCTGTTGCGGGCGTTTCATGCCCAGGGATTCAAGATGATCTTGGGTGCTGCCACCGCGCCCATGCGCAAGTCACGGAATGCGGCGGCGCCATCGGATAAGGGCCGCAATTCGGGCCAGTCCAGAGGACCGAGGCGACCCTCAAAGATGGCCTGAGCCGTGTCGCGGAAATCCCGTGCGGTGTAGGTGTATGTGCCGATAAAGGTGATTTCCTGCAGCGTCATGCGACGCACATCCAAACCGCCCATGTCCTCACCAAGGCCTACATGAGCAATCACACCACCCGGCGCGGTAGCCGCTGAGGCGGCGGCCCTGGTAGCGGCATAGCCGACAGCGTCAATCACCAGCGGCGCTATGCCCTGAAACTTCGAAACGGTCTGCTGGCTGCAGTGCTCCTCCAGATAGGTTCTGCGGGCGGCGTTGGGTTCCAGGATGGTCACGTCCTCCACCCCCATCGCTAGCAGCGCCAGCGCAGCGGCCAGACCGATGGCACCGCCGCCAATCACCAGCGCGCGTCGCTCCATTGCAGGGTGCAGAGCGTCTAACGCCAGCCGGGCTGCGTGCCAGCTGACTGCCAGAGGCTCGGCCAGGGCCGCCTTTTCGAGCGGCACCTCATCCGGCACGGTCACGAGGTTGCTTTCAGGCATGGCCAAGAACTGGGCAAAGGCCCCTTCGCGCGGGGGCATCGAAATGATCTGACGCTCGGGGCAAAGGTTCTCGCGCCCTGACGTGCAAGCGAGGCAGTTTCCACAGGTGACCAGCGGGTTGATGGTCACGCGGCGACCTGCTTGCGGGCCTTCTTCGATCACGCCCGCAGCCTCATGGCCCAAGATTAGGGGCGCTGGACGGCGGTTGTCATGGCCTAGGTAAGCATGCATGTCCGACCCACAGATACCTGACGCCATGATGCGGATCAGATGATCGCCTAAGTGACCAGCAGGGATGGGCACCTCGCGGAATTCAAGTGTTTCAACTCCTTCATAAACCAAGGCTTTCATTTGGCAGTGAACCCCCCGTCAACCATCAGAACCTGGCCTGTCACATAGGCTGACGCGTCAGAGCATAGGAACAGCAGCGGCCCGTCGATATCCTCGAGCCGCCCGTTGCGCCTGATGCAGGTCTGCGCCGCATTGCGCGCGGCGCGCGCTTCATCCCCGAACACCGCCTGGGTTAGCTCGGTCGGAAAGAACCCCGGACCGATGGCGTTGGCGGTGATGCCATGGGGCGACCAAGCCTCGGCCATGGCACGGGTCAGCTGGGCGATCCCGCCCTTGCTAGCGCCATAAGCAATGCCGCCGGGAAAGGCGCGGGAGGTCTGTAGCGAGGCAAAGTTGACGATCCGCCCCCAGCCTTTCTTTTTCATTGCAGGTGCGAAGGCCTGGCTAAGGAAGAAGGGCGCAGAGAGGTTCAGCGCCAGGGTCTGATCCCAGCCTTCGCCGGTCACATCGTCAGCGGCCTGCCGCGTGTTGACCCCTGCCGCGTGGATCAGGATGTCGGGCGCGCCGAAGGGTTTGGAGACCTCGGCAACCAGCGCCTCCAAGCCTCCACGATCCGCGACGTCTGCAACCACATGCGCAGCAGCAGGGCCAATTTCAGCACTAAGGTCTTCCAGAGCCTCGGCCCGCCGGGCTACCGCGATGACCTGCGCCCCGGCAGCTGCCAGCGCGATAGCCGCGCGCCGTCCCAGGCCAGAGCTTGCACCGGTGATGCAGGCGGTGTGGCCCGTCAGGTCGAACAGGGCGCGCGGATCAGCCATTTGCTGTCAGGTCAAAAGTTTCGTCGGGGAAGTACTTCGCCAGCCTCACGTCGGCGGCACGGGCGTGGCCCTCCATCCCTTCCAGCCGGGCAATCCGCGCGGTGGCCTCGGCCACCGGTTTCGATCCCTCGCGAGTTGAGCGCTGCCAAGTCACGATCTTCATGTATTTGTGCACGCTGAGCCCACCAGTATAGCTGGCCGCGCGAGAGGTCGGCAGCACGTGGTTGGTGCCCGCCGCCTTGTCGCCGTAGGACACCGTCGTCTCCTCACCCAGGAAGAGCGAGCCATAGCAGGTCAGCCGCTCCAGCCACCAGTCCAGATTATCGGCCTGCACGGTCAGATGTTCGGGCGCGTATTCGTCGGAACAGGCGGCCATGCCCTCGCGGTCGGTGCAAAGGATCACTTCGGCATAGTCTCGCCACGCGGCAGCGGCGTTGTCACGGTTTACCTCGGGCAGATTGTCGATCAGGCCGGGGACCAGCTGCATCACTTCTTCGGCGAGCGCACGGTCATCAGTCACCAACCAGACCGGGGAGTTGTAGCCATGTTCGGCCTGGCTCACCAGATCGGTGGCGACGATCTGAGCGTCCGCCGCGCCGTCGGCCAGGATCAGGCTGTCGGTGGGGCCGGCGATCATGTCGATTCCGACACGGCCGAACAGGATGCGCTTGGCCTCGGCCACGAACTGATTACCGGGACCCACGAGGATATTAGCCTTGGGCAGACCAAAGAGACCGAATGTCATCGCAGCAACGCCCTGCACGCCACCCATCGCCATGATTTTGTCAGCGCCGCAGATATGGGCGGCATATACAATGGCTGGGGCAACGCCGACTCCAGGACGTGGCGGGGAACAGGCAGTGATGTGCTTGCAGCCAGCCACCTTGGCGGTAGTTACGGTCATGATGGCGCTGGCGATATGACTATAGCGCCCACCAGGCACATAGCAGCCCGCCGCATCCACCGGGATTGCCTTTTGGCCTGTGATGAAGCCCGGCGAGATCTCAGTCTCCACATCATGCACCGTGCTTTTCTGCAACTCAGCAAAGCGGCGCACATTGTCGTGGGAGAACCGGATGTCGGCCTTGAGTTTTTCCGGAACCTGGGCGCAGGCGGCCTCGATCTCTTCAGGGGTCAGCAGCACATTGCCGTAATACTGGTCAAATTTCGCTGCGTATTCCAGTGCCTTGGCGTCCCCCCCGGCCTCGATGTCGTTCAGGATGTCCTGCACAATCACATGGGTTTCAGAGGCATCCGACTTGGGGGTCAAAGCAGCCTTTTTCAGGTAAACACGGGTCATTTCCAAGGTAGTCCTATTTGTAGATATCAGGGAGCAGCGTGGTCGAGATCGGTGGGAAATAGGCGATCAGTAGCACCACGATCAGCATGGTCAGAACAAAGGGTACGGCGCGGGCGGCGATCTTGAGGATGGATTCGCCAGTGATGCCGGAGACAACAAACAGGTTCAGTCCCAGCGGTGGAGTGATGAACCCCACGCCCAGCGCGGTGATCATCATGATGCAGAACTGGATCTCATTCATGCCGATATTGTCGGCCAGCGGTTTCAGGATCGGCGCCAGGATCACGATGTTGGGCGTTGTCTCCATCACACAGCCAGCAGCGATCAGGATGCAGATCATAAGCAAGATCAACACGGCCGGATCATCGGTCAGCCCGGTGACGGCCGTCACGAACCCCTGTGGCACACCCATGATCGCCAACGCCTCTGCCAGGGGAGCGGAAAAGGCTATGATGGGCAGGATCACCCCGTTTACCTTGGCCGAACTCACCAGCATCGCCGGGAAATCCGACAGGCGTAGGGTGCCGAGGACAAAGCCCATCAGGATGGTGACGACCACGGCGGTGGCGCCAGCCTCGGTCGGGGTCAGGCGACCCGAGAAGATGCCGTAAAAGATGATGCCGGGTACGATAAATGCATACCAGCCAGATTTCAGCGACTTGCCCAGGTTGCCCAGCCACTCGCCGACCCCCATGTTGCCGCCGGTTTCATAGGTGTAGAGGCGGTTCATGATGATGTTGGTGATCAGGATGGACACCAAAATCGCAATTCCGGGGATCAGCGCCGCAAGGAACAGGGTCGAGGCGGAGATGCCCAGCACGAGGCCGATGATGATATAGGCGATCGAGGGCGGGATCAGGATGCCGGTACAGGCCCCCGCCGCCACCAGGGCGCAGGCATAGGGGCGCGGATAGCCGCTTTCGACCAGCCGGTTGATGGTCATCCGGCCCACGGCGGCAGCGCCTGCCGCATCGGAACCGGAGATCGCCGCAAACATGCCGCAGACCAGCACCGTGGCGGAGCCGAAACCGCCGCGTGTCCAGCAAGTCAAAGCTTCGGCCACGTCCAGGAATTTCTTGCTGAGCCCGGTCCTCACCAGCACGTCTCCGGTCAGGATGAACAGCGGCACCGCCGTCAGGGCGAATGCGTCAATTCCGGTGAACAGGCTTTCACCAACCGCGCTTAGCGGCAGGTCGCCGGACATCACCAGCATGGTGATCGCGGCCGCACCGATCGCGGCCCAGACCGGCACCGCCAGCGCGATGAGCGCGACGAACATGATCACAGGGACATAGAAATCCCAGCCCAGCTCGACCGTTTGATTGAGTGTACTCCACAGCATCGCTCAGTTTCCTCAATCAAACAGCTTGTCGCCTTCAAAGACGGGTGTGCCGTCTCGAAGACTGCGCCAGTCGCGCAGGAAGGATTGCAGCAGACGCCAGATCATCAGGGCGAAGCCCGCAGGCACCGCCATCAGGAACCACACCATAGAAATGCGCAGCCCGTGGCTGACCGAGCCAAATTTGGCCGAGACAAGAACCGTTTCGAACGACCAGTAAAGCGCGACAAGCGCGACCAGGAACATCACCAGGTCGCCAAAGATGTACATCAGCGCCTTGGGGCGTGGCCCCAGGTAATGCATCAGCACATCGATGCGAATATGGGCGCGTTCCTTGACCGCCGCTGCCGCGCCGATCCAGGCCAGGTAGATGAAGGAATAGCGGACGATTTCCTCGCCCCAGATCGAGGAATAAGCAAACAGCTCACGCCGCAGCACCTCAATCGCCATGGTGATGACCAGCATCACGTAGAACACCAAAAGCAGCCAGCGCTCAGCGTTCCTGTCTATGTTTCGGAGAATGCTCATTGCCACGCTCGGGTTCCAAAGACGCCTAAGGGTTCGGCCTCAGAAGGCCGACGCTAAGGCGTGGGTAAGGGAAAAGGGGGGCGGACGTCCCTGGGGCAGCGCCCGCCCGTAGTCGGATCAGGCGTCGTGGACGTAGTATTTGCCTTGCGTCCCGGCGGCCTCTTCCATTTTGGCGAAGTTGTCCATGGAACCTGCTAGCTCGGTTTTAAAGCTGTCCCATTCAGACCGCTGATACCCGCCTGCATCCTGCCATTCGGCCAGCTGGTCAGCGCTGAGCGAATGGAACTGCACGCCTGCCTTGGCCAGTTCTGACATTGCATAGGCGCGCGCAGAAGGCACCTTGGACAAGTTTTGATGGCCGGTCATTTCGGCCCCCCACATCACACCGTCCTGAACGTCCGAGGGCAGCGAGTTGAACCACTCTAGGTTACAGGAATAGACCTGACTGTCCGGCACCGCCTGGGTGAAGGTCACATGGCTGAGGATATCCTTGAAGCCAAAGACATAAAGCGCGCCGACGGACGGGTCGAGCGCGTCCGCCACGCCCTGTTTGATGGCCGATGGTGTTTCCCCCCAGGCCACTGGCGTCGGGTTGGCGCCGACCATGCGGTAATACTGTTGTAACATCTTGGATCCCGGCACCCGGAACTTTACACCTGACATGTCACCGGGCGAGGTCACGGCATTTCCCCCCTTGCGTACGGCCACCACGCGGGGGTCAATATTCACATAGAACAGTGCCTTGAAGCCGTTCTCTTCGACCTTGGGTTCGACATTCGACTTCCAGAAATCCGATGTCACTAGGTTGGTGAACCGCTGGTTCGAGCCGCACAGGTACGGCATGTTGATCAGATCAACGGTCGAGGCAAAGGGGGCAAAGTTCGACAACGAATGTTGCGCCGCCTGGATGGTGCCACCTTGCACCTTCTGCACTAGCGCGCCACCTGCACCCAGTTGCCCGCCAGGGGCAAGTTTTACATAGATTTTGCCATTCGTTGCGTTCTGGATGTTCTCCTTCAGGTCCAGCTGCATGATCGGATAGCTGCGTGAGGCGCCCAATACATAGGCGGTGGCCACGGTCATGATGTGATCCGCCGCGCGTTCCCGCTCTTTCTCTTCCTTGGCGGTCTGGGCTGCCGCTTCGGACGACCAGAGCATACCGCCCGCACCGGCAACCAACGCAGCAGTAAATGACCCGGTTGAGGCCAGTTTCAGAAAATTACGGCGCTCAACGGATTTGAGGCCATCCTTGCCATTCGTCATTGTCTTCCTCCCTTGAAGATCAGTCAGCTGCCGTTCTTGTTCTTGTGGTCAGCTTCGCGCTTGAGAATGCCCGCCACGAAAAGGATCGAGGCGGCAAACAGAACCAGCATCTCCCCGACATCCCCAAGCACACCGCCATTTCCAAATGCGCCCATGGCCACATTGGCAAAGAAGGCGACAAAGATGGCGACAGCACTCCAGAGGAACATCATGAAATCCCAATTTGTTTTCTCGACCCCCTTTGTAAGCGCTTACATGGAAAATGCAAGCGCTTACATTGATGGATGGCATTCCCATTGAATTGTGATAAGCTAGAAGTGTAAGACACAGACAGGCACGTCATGGGAAAAACCCGTTCAGCACCAACACTTAATGACGTGGCCAAGGCGTCTGGCGTTTCGACGGCCACGGTGTCGAGATGTCTCAATTCGCCCGAGCGAGTGATTGAAACCACGCGGAAACGTGTGCTTCAGGCTGTCAAAACGCTGGGCTATACGCCGAATTTCGCGGCACAGGTCATGGCGGCGAATCGCAGTTTCACTATTGGGGCCATTATACCCACAATGGACAACGCGATCTTCGCTCGTGGCCTGCAGGAGTTTCAGGACCAGCTGCGAGAGAGTGGATATACGCTGCTGGTGTCCAGCTCTGCATATGATCCAGAGGTGGAACGGGAGCAGATCCGTACGTTGGTAGCGCGGGGCGCTGACGGGTTGCTGTTAATCGGCCATGCCCGAGACGCGGATGTCTATGCTTATCTTGAGCGTCACCAGGTCCCATCTCTTGTGGCCTGGTCCTATGACCCTCACATGCACCCCCCCTCAGTCGGTTTTGGCAATGCGGCGGCCATGGGTGAACTGGCTCAAAGCGTGATTTCGGCGGGCCATCGGCATATCGCAATGATCTCTGGCAACACCCAAGGCAACGACCGGGCACAAGCTAGGGTCGAAGGCGTCCTTAGGGCGATGGATGAAAATGGCTTGGATGCGAACTCTCTGGCTCTAATCGAAACAACTTATGAAATTGAGAAGGGGGCCGAGGCTTTTGATCAGTTGATGTCCCTTTCTCCACGCCCAACGGTGGTTATGTGTGGGAATGATGTGTTGGCCGCTGGGGCGCTTCGACAAGCAGATCTAATGGGAATTTCAGTTCCAGAGCAGGTATCCGTAACGGGCTTTGATGACATCGAGTTGGCGGAGGTTGTTTCGCCTGCGTTGACAACTGTTCACGTTCCTCACCGTGAAATGGGGCGCAAAGCAGCACGCGAATTGATTGCAATGGTTGAAGGCAAATCAGAGGGCCGCTCTATTTGCATCGATACTAGACTAGTGAACCGCGGTTCTTTAGCAAAGCCACCTCGCCAATAACAGCGATCAGCCGTTTGGTTTTCGGACAGTCAGAACACGAGCCAAATCGAGATGAGCCGGAGCCAACCGGACAAACCGTCGAAGGTTCGACCACTCAAGTAGAGCTGCTGACCTATTTCGGTCGATCAAACCCCGCCCTTGCCTAAACTTGATGTGTTGTGAGCTTGTGCAATAAGCAGGCTGGCCTTTTCGCCAATCATAATAGCGGGAGCATTGGTGTTGCCGCTAACAATCTCTGGCATGATCGAGCAGTCGGCAACGCGCAACCCGGAAATGCCGTGCACCCGTAGCTGAGCATCGACAACCGCTTGATCGGACTGACCCATTTTGCAGGTGCCGGTGGGATGGTAGATTGAGGCAGTATTGTTGCGTGCCCAATCCAGTGTTGCCTCATAGTCATCCATGTCTAGATCCGCATGAGGGCGAAACTCTTCCGATATCTTTGATTTTAGGGGAGCATGTCGTGCAATCCTGCGGGCGATGTTCACCCCGTCCACCACTGTTTGACAATCTGTTTGGGTCGAGAGGTAGTTGGGGATAATTTTTGGATAGGCTCCGGGATCACTGGAATTCAACCGGATTTCGCCGCGAGACTCGGGGCGAAGCTGGCAAACCGACATAGTGAAAGCTGAGAACTTGTCCGCGCCTTTGCCAGGGTTTTCCGCTGAAAGTGGCTGGACGTGGAACTGAATGTCAGGGGTTTCCAACTCAGGTCGCGTTTTCAGGAACCCGGTGGCCAGACTGGCAGCCATGGTCATGGGACCAGCCCGGAACATCAGATATTTCAGCCCGATTTTTGCCTGCCCCAGGAGTGAGCTTACCTCGTCATTTAGGGTTGGCTCGTTGCACTTATAGACCAGTCGTGCCTGCAAGTGATCCTGCATATTCTTGCCGACACCGGGCAAGTCAACAACCGTCTTGATACCATATTCTGCCAAATGCTCCGCATCACCAATGCCGGAAAGCATCAGGATTTGTGGCGAGTTAATTGCCCCACCAGAGAGGATTACTTCACGATTTGCTTTGATGACATGCGTGTCGCCGGCCCGGTCCTTATAGGCAACACCCGTTGCGCGCGTTCCTTCCAAAACAACACGCTGCACATGAGCATGAGTAATGATTTGCAGGTTTGGCCGTGATTTGACCGGGTTCAAAAACGCCACCGCCGAAGAACACCGCCGCCCATTGCGAGCCGTGAGCTGGAAGAAGCCAACACCTTCCTGATCGGTGCCGTTGTAATCGGGGTTGAACTTGTAGCCCGCAGCGTGCGCCGCAGCAACCCAGGCATCAGTAATGGGGCGTTGAATGCGCATGTTTGATACAGAAAGCTCGCCCTGATCACCATGAAAGGCATCGCCGCCGCGTTCGTTGTTTTCGCTGCGCTTGAACAGGGGTAACACGTCATCCCAACCCCAACCCTCATTGCCCATTTGTCGCCAGCGATCATAGTCCTGTGACTGACCGCGCACATATAGCAACCCATTAAGCGAAGAGGATCCGCCCAGCACTTTTCCTCTGGGCCACTCGATTGATCGACCATTCAGGCCCGGGTCTGGTTCTGTCTTGTAGCACCAGTCCACCTTTGGGTTGTGAATGGTTTTGAAGTAGCCAACGGGGATGTGAATCCAAGGGTTAATATCACGCCCGCCAGCCTCGAGCAGGATCACCTTTTTGCTAGGGTCTGCGCTCAGCCGATTGGCGATGACACAGCCAGCGGAACCTGCGCCTACGATGATAAAATCAGCCTCCAAAACTCATCCCTCCAGTTGCTCACGAAAAAAAGTCTATGCAGATTGCATGAATTGCGCTAGCTTTTTTTGAGATAAAACGTCTCAATAATGATCATCTAGGGAGGAAGACCATGGGACTCAAGGAGAATCTTCATCATATCTCGCGGCGGGACCTGTTCCGGGTTGCTGGCCGCTATGGTATGAGCTCGACACTTTTGGCGGCGGGGGGCTTTGGAGGGGCCATGAGCCTGGCCAATCTCGCATCTGCTGCGGAATCGACCTATGAGAAGCGGTTTACTAAGCCCGCAAAGCACACGCTAAAGTTTGGTGCATCCGGGTTTAACGCCCAGAACCTTCTGATTGAACGCGCTGGTGCGCTGGAGTTTGCCCGCGATCTGGAAAGCCGTACGGATGGCGAAATTCGGATTGAATTTATTGGCAACAACCAGATCTGTGGTCAGACATCCTGCGTTGAGAAAACCCAGCAGGGCATCGTGGACATCTATGCCGCCTCGACCCAGAACTCGGCAGGCGGTGCACCTTATCTGAATGTGTTAGACTACGCGTATATGTTCCCCGGTCGGGCCTCGCAGTACCACTTCCTATACAGTCCCGAATCGCAGCGCATCCTGCGGGATCCGCTGGAAAAACGACACGGGCTGAAATTCCTGTTTAGCCATTGTGAGCTACGCGGCATTCAACTGGGCCTCGGCTGGGAAGACAAGCCAACCGTGACCAAGCTGGAGCAGCTGTTTGGAACCAAGAACCGTGTCACAGGTACCCAACTTGGCCGGATTGCCATGCAAGCGCTGAACCTCAACCCAGTTCCGGTCGCTTGGGAAGAAACTCTGGATGGCCTGAAACAGGGTTTGATTGACGGGGCCGAGACCTGGGCCTCGGCTGTGGCCTATGCCAATATGTCGCCAGTGGTCAGCCAGTCAGTGGATCTGAAATTCTTCTGCGGCACCGAACACACCTCTATGAGTGCGGCAGTCTTTGATGGACTTGAGGGCTATCTGCAAGACGCGGTCATGGAGAGTGCCTATTGGGCCCAGACCCATGTGCAGGCCGCCAACGAGGCTGCTCTGGTTAAAACCGTTGGACATTCTGACCCGCAGATGCCGGGCACGATCTTTGCCGAAAACAACGTGCGCAATGCATTCCTTGCTGATGACCAGATCAAAATGGCCGAGGAAATGTGCTCGCCCGAATTCCAACCGCAGCTTTGGGAGCAATGGCGTGACCGCCTGAACAAATGGGCCGGTGGCATTGATACCTATCAGGAGATCTATGACATCGCACGCCAAGTGCCCAAGGATATGAAGCCAGAGAATGTCGAGCCGCGACGCTGGTGGAAATCCTAAAACCCGATACCATGAAAAAGGATCGGCGTGCAGTTGCGCGCCGATCCTACGTGTCCAGTTAAGACCGGTTTAGCCCGGCGGGCAACAGGGAGGAAGAGATGGGACTCTGGTCTGAGATCAGCGACATATTTGGTGCATTCATGTCGCAAGACAGCTGGGAAATCCGCAATGCGCTCAAAACCGAAGGCGCCTGGGTCTTTGGAACAATTGCCACCGCGCTGAGCGGTTTGATCATGCTGTGGATCTACAAGCTGCTGCCCTGGTTGGATCGGCATCTTGAGCGCACGGTGATGGTCTATAGCTATTTGGCGATTGCCTTTATCATATTTTGGGGCGTCATCGACCGGTTCATTTTTTCCAACCAGCAGCCCTGGTCGACCACCATACCACCGCTACTGTTCATGATCATGGCTTGGTTTGGCGCGGCCTTTAATGTGCGGCTGCGGACCCATCTCAGCTTTGCTGAGTTTCGAACCATGATGCCGCGCGGCGGTCAACTGGCCTGCCTGATGCTCGATGCAGTTTTGTGGTTTATTTTTGCGGTGATCGTGCTGGTCACAACCGCGCGGATGACAGCGCTGTCGGCCTCGAACTTTCAGATCGTTCTGGGTACTGACAATGTTATGCAATGGTGGTTCCTGATCACGGCGCCGATGTCTTTTGTGCTGATGGTGGCGCGGGTGTTTGAAAACCTCTTCGAGGATTTGGCGAACTGGCGATCTGGGGCGCCGCTGATCAAACAGGCTGTGATTGGGGGAGATATCTGATGACTGACGGTTCTTGGGTCACATTGATCTCGCTTGGGGTCACCTTTTTGTTCATGCTCGGCGTGCCTGTGCTACTCGTCATCGCCTATTGGGTGATTGGCTGCTCCTTTGTGCTGGGGCTAACGCTCGACAATATGGGTGCTGAGCTGCTGAACGTCTTCAATAAGGGTTTTGCCCTTCTGGCGATGCCTTTGTTCATCCTCACAGGTGATTTGATCAACCAGTCCGGGATTGCCAGGCGATTGTCGGATTTCGCCTATGCCTGTCTCGGCTGGCTACGTGGCGGGCTCGCCATGGCTGCCCTTGGGGCCTGCGGATTGTTCGCGGCGATCTCTGGCTCGAACTCGGCAACCACCGCTACCATCGGGTCGATGCTACATCCCGAAATGGTCAAAGGTGGCTATGATGAGCGCTTCTCTGCAGCAACCGCTGCTGCAGGCGGTACAGTGGGGATTATCATCCCACCTTCAATCATCTTTATCGTCTATGGCTTCCTCCTAAACTTGCCGATTTCGGACCTGTTTGTGGCTGGCATCCTGCCCGGAGCACTGATGGTGATTGGCATGCAGCTGGCCTGCTGGGTGATTTGCCGGATCAACGGTTGGGGCCATCTGATCCCGTTGCAAATGAGCCGGGTCTTGAAGACTGCCTTTGGAGCTTGGCTTGGTTTCTTTGCCATCGGTCTGGTGCTTTGGGGCATCTACACGGGCAAGTTCTCTCCGACTGAGGCCGCAGGTGTGACCGTTGGTTTCTGTGTCATTGCAGGATTGGTCAGCTACCCGTTCAATCGGATAATGGGATCCCGCAAGGATAAGCCAATTGCTGAAAAATCCTACGCTGAAATGCTGGTGGTCGAAGGCTTTACCATCCCGCAGATCCCATCAGTTGTGGTGCGTTCCGCCCAGATCACCGGCATTTTGGCTCCCTTGATCGCGATCTCAGTGGTGATGCAGCAGATCCTGTCGCTACTGGGGGCGCAGCAGACCATCGGTGATTTTGTCACTTCAATGGGCGGCTACCACGCGGTGCTCTTTACCTCTATGGTGATTGTATTCTTCTCTGGTATGGTCTTGGAAAGCCTGCCGGTAACCATAATCCTCGCACCAATCCTCGCACCCATTGCCGCCTCGGTGGGAATCGACCCGATCCATTTCTCCGTAATCTTTCTAGTGGGGGCCTCGATTGGCTTTATAACGCCACCCTACGGGCTCAACCTCTATGTCGCATCCGGTGTGACGGGCGTTCCCTACTTCCGGTTGCTGCGCTATACCGTGCCCTACCTTGCGGCTTTGATTAGCGTCTGGATACTGGTTGCCTTGGTTCCTGACCTGGCGCTGATGCTGCTGCCCAATAGATAGATATGATGCCATGCCCGACCAGACGAGCTCCACCAAAGAAACCCAGATTCCAACCAACCTGCGGTTACTATTGATCATGGAGGAGGTCGTCCGGCGCGGAGTCGCTGTTAAGCCTGCGCAACTGGTCGAAGCCTTGGGGTTGCCAAAACCGACCCTGCATCGATTGTTACAAACAGCTGAAGAGGAAGGCTTTCTACAACGAGATCTCGACGGCCGTTCCTATGGACCCGGACCCAGACTAAGGTCAATGGCTGTCAACACCATTTCATCCGAGCATCTGCGCACTGCACGTCTGATCATTCTCAAGGCCGTGGCGGAGGAAATCGGCGAAACCTGCAATCTGGCGACGCCAGACCGCGAAGGCATGACCTATCTAGACCGTGTTGAGACCAAATGGCCGTTGCGCATTCAGCTACCCATTGGGACCCAAGTGCCGTTCCACTGCACGGCCAGTGGTAAGATGTACTTGTCGACATTACGTACCTCAACATTGAATAGTGTGCTCTCGGCCCGGGCTCTGGAGGCGCAAACAGCTCAGACGATCACCAGTCCTGATGCGCTACGCGAAGAGTTGCAGAAGACTCGTGAGCGTGGCTACTCGACTGATGATGAGGAGTTCATGACCGGCATGACCGCGATTGCAGTGCCAGTCCTCGATACTCAGCGTAGATTGGTGGCAACCCTTTCAGTTCACGCCCCGGTTCAACGCCATTCACTGAGCCAGATTCTAAAATTCCTCGTGCCATTGAAATCCGCTGCGATGCGCTTGAGCGAGCTTCATGAAGGTCAAGTGGCAGAAAGCTAGCGCCGTGGAACAAAGGATATGCCTGACCAGTCTGAGGGCGCTGTTGGTGGCAACTTACGAGTTAAGTCAAGTAAGATGGATCTCGCTCTTCAGGCAAGTGGATCAGAATATGCAAACTCCGGTTTAAGATCTCGCCGCGTGCCTCATCAATGACCGGTTCTAACGCGGCAATGCAGCGGCTTCAGCCTTGGGTGCTTGGTGGATTTCTGGAGTTTGCAAAAGTCACTGTCTGCGCAGAGCCGTCGTCGTGGACTGTCTGCGATGGTAGCGCCTAGGGTCAGGACCCATTGATTTCCGCCTGGCGTCGTGATTCTCAGTTCGAAAATCGAGCGGTGAACATGTCTGATCTTTTCTGTTTGGGCGATGCGCAGATGGCGCGCCTTGAGCCCTATTTTCCGAAGTCCCATGGAAAGCCACCTGTTGATGATCACCGCTGGACTGGTGAGTGACTACATCGGGGCAAGGGCAGTGATTAGCAGTTTGCCGAATGTCGACCGGCTGCTTGGAGATCGCGGCTAAGACGCCGATTGGTTCCGGGAAGCATTGAAAGACAAAGGGATACGCGCCTGCATCCCGGGTCGGAAGCAGCGCAAAACACCCGCCAGATACGACAAACGCCGGTACAAACGGCGCAACCGTCATCTATTGGCTATGTGTCCTGACCCCAGGTAAGTTAGAGAAAAGACTGCAGCGCGATGATACTAGCCTACATCTGCTTGCTCGGCTCCCGTCCGGGTGATCGTCCTTTTGCACGGTCTTTGAAAGTAATCGCCCACATCGCGGCCAGGATCATCAGAGTCGAAAGGTAGAAGGCACCGTCTGGGGCAAGCCCGAACAACATGAAATCCGCTAAAACGGCAAAAATCAGCGAGAGATACTCAAATGGTGCGAGTTTTGAGATTTCGCTGTGCTGCAGAGCAAGGGTCATCATGATATGGGCAATGCCACCTGCAATTCCTGCACCGCAGAGATAGACCAGCTGCAGAAAGTCAGGCAGGACCCAGCCCCAAAACACAGAAACTCCCCCAGCCACCGCACAGGTCAGCGCAAAGTAGAAGGCTATGGATCCGGCGTTTTCCGTTTGAGCCAGGCTGCGGATCTGAATTTTAGCACCGGCCGTGAAGATCGCCATGACGAAGGCCAGGCCTGCTCCGATCAGATAGGGTTGATCCGGTGTCGCAGCAGTCAAGCCAGGCAGCACTAGAACGAGCATTCCCAGGAACCCCAGGACAACGGCAAGCCAGCGCATCCCGTTCACCTGTTCACCCAAAAGGACTCGCGCCAGCACCACTGCCAGGACCGGGGCCAGATAGCCTATGATCGACGCATGGGCGAGCGGCAGGTATTTCAGCGAGGCAAAGGAGGCAAACAGAGCGGTGCATCCCAGGAGGCAGCGGGCCACATGCGCCAGCGGCCGCTTGGTCCGCAGGCCACTTGGAAATTCCCGTGTCCACATCAGGAACAGAACCAGTGGTATCAGGGCGACGGCGCTTCGAAAAAACACCACCTGGCCTAACGGGACCTCGTCGGTAAGCAGCTTCACAAACACGACCATGACTGTGAAAAACAAGGTTGCGCCGATGCGCAGTGCGATACCTGTGGCTTCCATTGTTTTGCCTCTTGGTGGGTTATCTGGTCTGTGTCAATAGGTCTCGGAGCCTGTCTCCAGCCAGATTGATTGCCAGCACGGAAACCAGCACGGCCAGACCCGGGAAAATCATAATGTGAGGAGCGGTCTGCATATAGGGTTTGCCATCCAGCAGCATGGCCCCCCATTCGGCGGCGGGCGGCTGCACTCCGAACCCCAGAAAGCTGAGCCCAGACACTGCAAGGATCGTGCGTGACCAACTGCTGGTCCAAAGGACCAGCAGTGATGGCAGCACATTCGGCAGAATGTGGCGCCACAGGATCAGCCCCCCAGTCAGGCCGTTCAGGCGGGCCTGAATAACAAAATCCCGTTCTCCGATGGTCAACCCCAGACTGCGGGCAAGCCGCGCAAATTTCATCCAACTGACCAGCGACAGGGCGATGACCAGGTTCACCGTGCTGGGGCCAAACAGCCCGGCAAAGGCAACCGCTGCGATAAGCTCCGGAAAGGCAAAGAAACTGTCTGTTACTCGCATCAGCAGAGCATCGGGGAAGGGACCGGAACGGGCAGCCAGCAGGCCGACGAGCGTCCCTGCGATCAGCCCTGCCAATGACACCACAAGCGCCAGCCCCAGAGACCAGAAAGAACCATAAAGCAGCCGGGTGCCAATATCGCGGCCCAGATGGTCTGTGCCGAACCAATGTGCAGGCTCAGGCGGTGCCAGCCGGTTGAGAAAATTCGCCTGTGCCGGCTGGTATGGTGTCAACCACAATCCTATGCACAGCCCCAGTGCCAGCACCGCCAGAACCAGACCTGTTCTGCGCTTGAACCGGGACAGCGGGCTGCCCGGCAGCTTGGCGCTCTTTTGTAGGAGAACCTCACTCATACCCTCTGCTCCTGCGTGCGGGTCGCCGGGTCACTGGCGGCCTGCAGTGCCTCAGCCAGCGAATTGATCACGACATAAGCAACGGCAAAGAACATCACCAGAAACATCACCATAGGCAGGTCGCGCGACAGCACGGAGCCAGCCAGCAAAGACCCCAGCCCAGACCGGGCAAAGGTCAACTCGACGATGATCGCGCCTTCCAGCAGGCTAGCAAAATCGATCGCAATCATGGTCATAGCCGGCACCATCGCGTGGCGCAGCACGTGCCGAAAGAAGATCTCTCTCTCGGAAATACCGCGCAGGCGCAGGGTTTCGACAAACGGCTGATTGGCCGCCTCCAGCATGAAGCTGCGAAGCAGACGGGTCTGCGAGGCCATCACCCAGAACGCCAGCGTCAGCGCGGGCAACACCAGATGTGCAGGCGTGCCGGTGCCATATGACGGGAACCACCCCAGATGCACGGCAAAGCCCAGGATTAGCAGCAAGCCCAGCCAGTAGCTCGGCATGGCTGCGCCAATAGAGGAGAGCATCACGGCAGCCCGGTCCAGCCATGTCCCCGGGTGGCGCACCGCAAGACTGGCCAACAGAAACGCAACGGCCAGCCCCAGCCCCAGTGACGTTAGCGACAGGGTCACTGTTTCACCAAGATTGCCAATGAAAATGTCCCAGACCGGCGTTTGGGAGGCATAGGACAAGCCGAAATCTCCGCGCAGCACATTGCCAAACCAATAGAGGTACTGGAGCCAGAATGGCTCCTCTAAGTGGAACTCGGCGCGAATGGCCTGGAGCAGTTCTGGCGGGAAGGCAATTTCTTCGGGGTAACGCGCATGGGCAATAGCCTCAGCCCGATCGCCGGGCGAGAAATAGCTGAGCGTGAAGGTAATCAGGCTGATCCCCAATAGAACAAAGGCAAGGCCCGGCAGGCGCGACAGAAAATACTTCATGCGGCCTCATTGGCGTGGCTCAATGTGCCGAGGCTGCGGGCGGCCTCGATCAGGTTTTCCGCATAGGGGCTGGCCGGTGTGGCAAAGAACTCATCGCATGGCTGATAGGCTTCGACCTGCCCCATGCGCAGAACCAGAACCTTATCAGCATAGGCCTCGGCGAACCCCAGATCATGGGTGACCACCAGATATGCGGTCTGCGTCTTGCGCCGCAGCACTTCCATTTGGCGGGCGATCTTCTTTTGCACCAGAGCATCCAGCGCGCTCAGCGGCTCATCAAAAAAGATGAGCTTGGGCCGGGCGATCAGGGCCCGCGCCAGACAGGCCCGCTGTGCCTGACCCAAAGAGACCTGACCGGGGAACCGGCTGTAAAACTCCGATCCCAGCTCGACATCTTCCAGCGCGGCAAGAACGGCACTCTTGCGCTCCTGGACCGTCAGGTTCTGGCGGTAAAGGCTTTCTTGTATAGAAGTGCCAAGTGTCAGCTGCGGGTTCAGAGCAGCTAATGGATCCTGCATCACCCAGCGGGTCTGCGGCAGGCCACTGTGCGTGGGCACAGCCCCGGTGATATCCGTGCCAGAGGGCGTGAACACCAACCTGCGGCACGTTGCGGGCATAACCCCCTGCACGGCTTTCAGCAAAGTAGACTTACCTGCGCCGCTTTCTCCGATGACACATAGCATTCTACCCTGCTGGATGTCACAGGAGACATCTTGCAACAGCACTTTGTCTCCGGCCCTGACTGTCAGGCCTACGAGTTGAAAGACCGGGTCATTCGGCGGCATGGCTGATCTCTGGCTTGGCTTTGTCCCAGCAGCGGTGCGCCACCAGCTCGCGGGAATAGCTATGTTGCGGGTTGGACAAAAGGATGTCAGAAACTCCGCTCTCAACAATCTGGCCGCGCTGCATGATTGCAATTCGCCCTGCAAATCGTGCGGCCAGCGCCAAGTCGTGGGTCACCATCATCACCGCAATCTCATGTTCCGCTGCGATGCGCCGGGTTTCCTGCAGCACCTGCGATGCAATCAGCGGATCCAGCGCTGAGGTCGGCTCGTCCAGGATCAAAAGTTTCGGAGCATCCATCAGGGCCATCGCCAGCAACAGACGCTGCTGCATACCTCGACTCCACTGATGCGGGTAGCTACCGCCCGGATCGGGCAGACCAAGGGCTGATAGAATGTCCCGCTGATGTGAGGTGTGTTTTGCCCTTTTGCGGCGGGCCAGCTGGTCCCATTGCCAGCGCAGGCGGCGCAGCGGATCAAAGCCGTGGGCCGGACTTTGCGGCACATATGCAATGCCGTCCAAGGTGGTTTTTGCGGACGAGGCAAAAGCACGCTGCGCGCCGTTGAACAGAATATGCCCGCTGGTCGGACGCGCAGGGCGGGTCAGGCCCATCACGGCCCGCAAAAGAGTAGATTTGCCCGCACCGGAGCCGCCCACAACCGCCAGCCATTCTTTCGGCGCAATCTCGAGACTGACATCATGCAGAATACCCTGCCCGCCAATTTCGGCGGACAGGGCTTCGATTTTCATCAAAGGTGCCTGGTTACTCGGCAATCGCCAGCTCCGGGTTCGCCAGATAGGTTTCTGCCGGATGGATGCGGTAGCCCTCAACCTTGCCATTGCCGACCGAAACCTGTGTCTTGTGGAACAACGGGATCACCGGAAGGTCACGGTTGATAATGGCTTGAACCTCGGCATAGACCGGTTTGCGCTCTTCGCTTGAAAACAGGCTACGGCCCTTTTCAAGCAGTACGTCCAGCTCAGGGTTGGAGTAGCCGGAAACATTATAGCTGCCATCCGTCGCCACCAACGTGCTGGGGAAGTAATCCGGATCGCCCTGCGGGGCGGTGCCCCAGGCCTGTAGGTGCAGGTCGATTTCGCCAGCTTTAAGTGCCTCGTTGTTTGCGCCAAATTCACCCATTGCGATTTCCGCACCCAGACCAATCTGCTGGAGCATGATCTGCGAGATTTCCAATGTCGGTCGCAACGCAGCCCGGCCTTCGTAGCTGCGGATCTTAAGCACGATGTCTTCGCCGTTCAGCTCCCGGATGCCATTGCCGTCACTGTCGGTGATTCCCGCCTCATCCAGCATGGCCTGCGCTTTGGTCGGGTCATAGGACAGGCTGATATCGCCGTTTACCCAGGATTTCATGCTGGTTGGAAAGATGCCATTGGCCGACTGCCCACCGACTCCTGCCAGGGTCGCCGCAACAATGGTGTCACGGTCTAGGCCCAGCGAAACGGCATTCAGAACCGTCTGGTTGGACAGCGGACCGCCATTCACCCGTGGCTGCAAGAAGAACAGCCGCGCGGTTGCTTCAGAGAACAGCTGGCCTTTGCCTTCTTCAAGCAGCTTGGCGAAATCCGGTTCCGGGTAGTTGGTGACCAGATCAACATCACCCGCCTGCAGTGCCAGTGCCGCTACCGAAGGGTCACTGATCGCGTCGATCACTAAGCGGTCCAGTTTCGGCGCGCCGCCCCAGTAGTCGGCAAACCCAGTGGCCACATAGGTTTTGTCCGTTTCCGCCATTTCAAAAACAAACGGACCAGTGCCCACCAGCGGCATCGCATCGGTGCCGTCTTTCATGACAGCCGCCGACGGCTCGGTCAGCGACCACAGGAAAGCTGAATTCGGCGCATTGGTGCGGAAAACCAGAGTTTTATCATCAACCAGCTCGATGGATTCGATGTTTAGCAGCTTGACCAGGCGCGGGTTATTCCCAGGGTGACCCTCTTCGCTCAGCTTTTCAAACGACTCTTTGACAGCCTGGGCGGTGACCGCAGAGCCATCATGGAATTTTACACCCTCGCGCAGGGTGATTTTCCATTCCCGTTCAGACAGGTTTTCAAAACCGGTGGCAAGGCGCGGCTGAAGGGTCATGTCATAGCCGATACCAATCAGCGTTTCCGACACGCCTGCCCGGTTGCTGAGCCAGCCATTCTGGCGGGCACGGGGATCAGGAATGCTGCTCTTGGGGCCAAATGGCGCGGCAATCACCATTTCCAATTTGGTTTCTGCGTCTGCAGGGCTCAAAAGCGCCGCTGCGGCGAGGCCGGTTGCGGCGAGGGTTTTGGTCCAGAAAGCGCGTGAGTAATTCGGCATGTCCTTGGTCCTTAGGTTTCTGACAAGGGAAATTTGGGGGAGGTGTACAGGTTATGTAATAATATAACAAGCACTGATTCAGCAGACAGCTGCGTCAGCTCAGGTGTTACGCAGGCAGCTGCGGAACCTACATGGACAAGATGTTGTCAGGGAGGCCAACCGCACCTGCGGCTACGTCCAAGCGAGCCCAGACAGTGGGAGCAAGTTTCCGAGATACGCAGGATGCGCGCCATAAGGCCTCCTTCCAGGACGCCCCGTCCCGGCTTGGTTGAATTCACGATGGCAGGTCTCCTGACTTGCGGGTCTTGGCTGCGCCATCCTTCCCAGCCTTACGGCCAGTGGGTGCTTGGCGTCGCTATCCGCTTACAGTTGCGGGGGCAGTCACGGATTCAGCGCCTGTTGGCTACACCTCACCGTGTTCCCTTTTTCATCCTCTCAGCATTCTGCCCTGAGGAACCATCGAAAACAGGTAGGCGCACGCTGACAGAATTGTCAATTGCCCCGAACCAAAAGGTAAGGCTTCGAGTTGGGCCAAAAGCAGCAAAATTCAAGAGCGTCAGTTTCAATGGACATGGCCATTGCAGCTAATGGTTCAGCTAAATTGCCTCAGTAACCTGTGTTGTAATGAACCAGCCTGTTAGGCAGTGCCTCAATTAAGTTGGCCTCCCTGCGCGAAGCCGACACTCGTGGCACCCTAAGCTGTAGTTGGGGTGGAATTCAGCTCCGGTTGGCGACCTGTGGATTCGGGTGACAGATCTCTCTGCAACATGCTTGAACAGCTGGTTTTTACGCCGCCCAGCGGCGTCCAAAATGGTACAGCCGCGGCGATTTTGCTGCTGCGAGCACGCGCAGCGAAGAAATCCAAGGTGCAAATTGGGCTCGAAGCAGACAGAGGAGAATTTCATTTCTTGCGCCGCCTTCTGCTCTGCCCACAGAAACATGCCTTTGGTATATAGGTTCCCTTGGCGGTGGCTTTGTCCTATAGCGCAGCCTTCCCCGCCTCTATGTGAGACCAGGCCATGAAACGCTCCGAACTCCTGATGCCCGCCGGCAATCTGCGCAAGCTAAAGCTCGCAATCCTCTATGGTGCGGATGCTGTCTATCTGGGCACCCCGGATATGTCCCTTCGCACCAAATCGGAGTTCTCGCTGGAAGAGGTCATCGAGGGGGTCGAGTTCTGCCATCAGCACGGGCGGCGCGCCTATCTGACGCTGAACCTGTTTTCCCATAACAAGGACGTCGGCAAGCTAGATGAATATATCGAGACGGTGCGCAAGGTGCGTCCCGATGGCTTGATCATCGCGGATCCCGGCGTATTCCAATACGTCAAGGACCGCGCGCCCGAGCTGCCGCTACACATCTCGACCCAGAGCAATATATGCTCCTGGCTCTCGGTGAAATTCTGGCAGGACCAGGGCGCCGATCTCTGCGTGCTGGCGCGCGAAGTCTCCTTTGCCGAACTGGCAGAAATCCGCGAGAAATGCCCGGATATCAAGCTGGAAGCCTTTGTGCATGGTGCGATGTGCATGACCTATTCCGGGCGCTGCCTCCTGTCGAACTTCATGGCTGAGCGCGGCGCCAACCAGGGCAATTGCGCCAATTCCTGCCGCTGGAACTATGGCGTCCGCATGCGCCTCAAGGACGGCACCGTGCAGGAGCTGAACATCACCGAAGACAATGCGGATATGTTTGAGTTCCTGTTGGAAGAGGGCTGCCGCCCCGGTGAGCTGATGCCGATCGAGGAAGACGGGCGCGGGTCCTATATCCTCAACTCCAAAGACCTCTGCATTATGCCCAAGCTCGATGATTACCTGCGCATCGGCGTCGACAGCCTCAAGGTCGAGGGCCGGGGCAAATCGGAATACTACTGCGCCATCGTCGCCCGCACCTACCGCATGGCCATCGATGACTATTATGCCGACCCGGAAAACTGGGATCCCAAACCCTATATGCGTGAGCTGGAAGCTGTGGGGAACCGCGGCTACACTCTGGCCTTCCACGAAGGGCGCCTGACCAATTATTCCCATAACTACGAGCACACAGCCTCACTGGCGCAGTGGGAATATGCTGGTGTGGTGCGCGAGGTCACAGAAGATGCCTTCCACGTCGAAGTGAAGAACAAGCTGGTGGCCGGCGAGGTGCTGGAGTTTGTCTCACCCATTTCGCGCGAGACAGTACTGTTGCGGGTCTATGACTTTGAAAATGCGGCAAACGGCAAACGCACAGATGTGGTCCAGGGCAGCACCAAGACAGTGATCCGCCTGCCCTTTACCCTGTTTGACCATGAGAACTTGGATGACCTGAAAGCCCGTTTCCCGCAGTATTCGGTGATGCGCAAGGAACGCGCCTTGACCGAAGAACAGTGGAACCGGGTGCGCTTTGACAAGCTCACCCAGGGTCTGGAGATCAGCGGCAAGGAAAACCCCAAGGCCTATGAAAAACGCCGTGACGCCCTGGTTGAAAGCATCGCCGAGGACGGCAATGAACGACGTTTCAAGACCAACCGGGTCGGCGTTGATGGCTGCTGCGGCAAGGGCTGCAACGGCTGTCTGATCTTCTGGCAGGACGACCAATATGCCCGTGCCCGCGAGGTGCTCTTGAAACGCAAACAGGGTGAGCAGCTGAGCCGTGCAGAAGCAAGCAGCCTGAAACTGGCCATGCCGCAGCTCTAGGGGATGGCACCCGTCTTGTGGGGAAGCCATGCCTGCCAGGGAAGCGGCCGTGCGGGCTTGGCACGGGGCGGAGCCTGCTCAGCGCCTCTTTAGAAGCCTCTGCGACCCGTGCACCAGAAAGGCCGGGAACGGTCGGACCGGGCTCAGCGCCCGATCACATCCCCTTCGGCCTCGTGCACATCCACGCCCAAGGCTTCCAACCCGGCTTCGATATTATCGGCCAGATGCGGGGTGCCGATCAGGTAGTCGGCGGTCGGGGTGGTGGCTTCGCGTTTTGCAGTTTCGATGGCTTCGCCCAGCTCTTCCGCCTCAAAGCTGCCGCGCCCGATCCACATGATGGCGGTCAGTTCCGCCTGTTCATCCATCCCCAGGCGGTCAATAAAGGCTCTGAGCTCTCCCTCAGCCCGGTCGAGTTCACGCGCCATAACGGCCACCTGCGCCACCTTGCGGTTAGAGATCTCCAGCATTGCAACACTCCTTCTGTTCGCCGCTTGTCTTCATGTGACAGGAGAACAGCTCTGCGGTCTTTGATCTGAGGCAATGCACCAGATCCTTGAAAGTCCTAGCCTGTGCCCTTCAACTGAACCGCGCTATCAACCTGTTCCCGTCCAAAGAGGGCAAGCGGCTCTTTGCGCCCGCGCAGGGGCATCGCCGGCAGTTGAGACCAGCCCTCGCGCGCGGGCTCTGTTCCCGCCGCTTCCAGCACCGCAGCAGATGTTACCACTGCAACCCCGGCGCTTTTGGTCAGCTCTTCCAACCGCGCGGCGATGTTTACTGTATCGCCAAAGACGGAATATTCCAAACGTGCCTCATCTCCGACTACCCCAGAAAAAACGTCCCCCATGTGCAGGCCAATGCCTGCTCTCACAGGATTGCGCCCCATGGCCTGACGTTCTGCCCCCCAGTCCCGCAGCTCCTGCAGCAGGGCATCGACACAGCTCAAAGAACGCTGAGCCGCATCACCGCCCCGGAAGAGGATCATGGCCGCATCACCAATGAACTTATCAATCATGCCTCCCGAGACCCCCGCTGCTTTTGAAACGCGATGGCGGAACTCACTGATATAGGCGCCGACTTCTTCAGGTGCCCGCCCCTCGGACCATTCGGTAAAGCCACGAACATCTGTGAACATCACCACCATTTCCTCCTGGCGCCCCTGACGTAATTCTTCCAACGCGCCACCAGCAAGCTGATCAGCCATCTGTGCTGGCAGATAGCGGGTGAGGTTGGCCCGGGCCTGGGCATCCACCAGGGAATCGTGCAGCAGCCTTCGGGTCCGATAGGCCGCAATGACCAAGACTGCACCGCCCAGAGCGATCATCACAACCCGCACGATATTAGGAGGGGTAGAGACCAGTTCTTCGGCGCGGCGAGCAATATCAGGCGTGATGCTCACCGGGTCCCATAGTGTCAGATAGGCCAAGCCACCTGCTATCAGGAACACACAATAGGCCTGCAGATAGGGGTTGAAGCGTAACAGGGTAAATCCCAGCACAACCGGAACCAGCCAGATCGGCGGCAGCATGAATGTCATTTCACCGGGAAAGCCGCCATTGGCAAGGCTGGCCCAGCTGTTGACCAGCATAAAGAGGCAGTCCAGTGTCACCGCTGGCCAGACCATCCAGCTGCGAAACTTCCCAGTTGTCGACAGCCAATAGCCAAAACACCCCAGGACCAGATAGGAGAGAATCGCCAGGAAGGCGATGATCCACTGCCGCCGCAGGTAAAGATCCGGCACCTCTTCGCCGCCTCCCTTTACCGCCAGCACAAAGGCCGTCAGCAATATCAGGGCAGCCCCGACCCGCAGCGCGGCGACAAGGCGTTCAATCTCGACCTCTGCTTTACGCAGAAGCGCCTGGTCCGGCGTGCGTGCCTTAGTCATTCTCTCTGCTCCAGCGGTACGATATTTGTCGGTTCAGAGGCCGGTTCGATTTCCTCGAAATCAAAACTGTCTAACCTCTTGGCGCGGCGCCCGGCTTTTTCCGCACTGATCCGGATCTCGGCGATATCCTTAGCCGCCTGGCCGAAATGCCGGTCCAGATTTCCAACCCGGTCGCCCAGACGCTCTACATCCCGGTGCAGCAGTGAAAGCTCGCTGCGGATAGCGCCCGCCTGTTCGCGCATGCGCGCGTCTTTCAGAATCGCCCGCATAGTGTTCAGCGTCGCCATGCAGGTTGTTGGCGAAACGATCCAGACCCGGGCGGCAAAGCCCTCACGCACCACGGCGTTGAAGTTGGCGTGCAGCTCTGCGTAGACCGCCTCAGACGGTAGAAACATCAGCGCCCCTTCCGCCGTTTCGCCCTCCAGAATGTATTTTTCCGAAATGGCCCGGATATGCGCCCTTACCGCTGTTTTCATCTGCCGCATGGCATAGGCCATCTCATCTCGGCTTTCGGCCCGGCGCAGCGCTTCATAGGGCTCCAACGGGAACTTGCTGTCGATCACGATCGGCCCAGGCGGGTCCGGCAGATGTACTAGGCAGTCAGCTCGCTTGCCATTGCTGAGGGTCGCCTGCATCGTAAAGCTGCCCGCTGGCAGCGCCTTTGACACGATGTCATGCAACTGGATCTCACCAAAGGCGCCACGGGTCTGCTTGTTTGACAGAATATCCTGCAGCGACAGCACATCGCCTGAAAGCTTGGTGATATTGTCCTGTGCCTTGTCGATCACCGCCAGCCGTTCCTGCAGCTGCGTCAGCGAGGTCACGGTATGCTTGGTATTGCCGTGCAGGCTCTCCTTCATACGTTCCTGCAGCTCAGCCATGGCCTGGTTCTGTTTCAGCGCATTCTCCGCCAGCCTATCGCTCATCTGCTGCTGAACCGTGCCCAGACGGGTTTCGACCACCTGCATCAGCTGCAACTGCGCCTGCGCCTGCGTATCAGAGACATGCTGCAATCCGCCCTGCAGCTGCTGCACCGATTGCCCCAGCTGCGCCATCTGGCGGCTCATCGGCAGCAAGGCCTGCGCCGCCCGGTTGGACGCTCTGAGCGAGAGAAACAACACTAGGAGCAGAACCAGCGCGCCGCTGCCCGCGATCAGGATCAGCATCCAGATCTCATCCATTGCCGCTATGGCTTCGCCCATGCCTTCCATCAGCTGCGCCCAAAGAGCCGTTCGATATCTGCGAGTTTCAGCTCCACATAGGTCGGCCGGCCATGGTTGCACTGGCCGGAGTGCGGCGTCGCCTCCATCTCCCGCAACAGCGCGTTCATTTCCTCACCGCGCATCCGGCGGCCCGAGCGGATCGAGCCATGGCAGGCGACCCGGCTGAGGATCGCCTCAAGCCGGGCCTGCACCAGCTGGCTTTCGCCCAGATCATCCAGCTCATCCAGAATGTCCCTCACCATGGCCCCTGCGTTCACCTCTCCCAGGAGTGCAGGGGTTTCACGCACGGCAACAGCATTTCCGCCGAAAGCTTCCAGGGTGAGGCCGAATTTTTTCAGATCCTCCGCATGGGAAAGGAGGCGGGCGCAGTCACTTTCGCCCAGCTCGACGATTTCGGGGATCAGCAGCGCCTGGGCGGCGACCCCGTTTTCCGCCATCTGCGCCTTCAGCCTTTCATAGACCAGGCGTTCGTGAGCTGCATGCTGGTCGACGATGACCATGCCATCGCGGGTCTGGGCGATGATGTAGTTTTCATGCACCTGGCCGCGCGCCGCACCCAAAGGCAGTTCTTCAGCACCGGGCGAGGAGGTCGTGGGCGCATCCGGCATCTGACCCGGTGCTTCTGCGGTCTCCTCCAGCACCCTGCCGCTATAGGCCGTGGCGAGCTCCGCAAAGCCCTGCGATGGCGGCGCATCAGCACTCTGCGCCAGCGGCTGGCCGGGGGATTGCGCCGCATAGGAAGCATTGCGTGCGCCAAAAGAGGGCCGGTCCATCTGATAGACCCGTGGCGCGCCGCTCGCGGTGGGAGCTTCGGGACGCATGGCGCCAAGGGTGGCCCCCGCAACTGTGGTCGAGGCCCGGTGCCCCGCCTCTGCCAGGGCATGGCGCAGGGCCGAAACTATGAGGCCGCGTGCCACTCCAGGATCACGGAAACGCACCTCGGATTTGGCCGGGTGTACGTTCACATCGACCAGGGTCGGGTCGCAATCGATAAATAGCGCCGCCGCCGGGTGCCTGTCGCGGCTGAGGAAATCGAAATAGGCCGCCCGCAGCGCACCGGTTAGCATCTTGTCCTTCACCGGGCGCGAATTCACAAAGAGGAACTGCGCCACTGCCGCACCGCGCGAATAGGTCGGCAGCGCCGCATAGCCAAAGAGCCGCACGCCCTCGCGCTCCGCATCGATCTTCAGCGCGTTTTCCGCAAACTCCCGCCCCAGCACCGAGGCCAGGCGCCCGTGCAGCGCATCAAAAAGATCCCCGCTCAGGGGATCGGCGCGGAAGGTGACGCGGCCTTCGCCACCGCCGGAGACATCACGCAGGGTAAAGCCAACCGAAGGCTCCGCCATGGCCAGGCGCTTGATCACATCGCCAATCGCCTGGGCCTCTGCCCTATCGGTGCGCATGAACTTGAGGCGCGCGGGCGTCGCATAAAAGAGATCGCGCAGCTCCACCACCGTGCCCGCGCGCAGAGCGGCGGGTTTGACCGGATCCATCCTGCCGCCAGAAACTTTGATCTGGGCCGCATCATGGCCCGCCGCGCGACTGGTGATGGTCAGCCGCCCCACGGCGCCGAGGCTGGGCAGTGCCTCACCGCGGAAACCGAAGGTATGGATATTCAACAGATCCGAACCGTCGATTTTGGAGGTGGCATGGCGCGAGAGGGCCAGAGGAAGGTCCTCAGCACTCATGCCGCAGCCATCATCGGTGACCCGGATCAGGGTCTTGCCGCCATCAGCAATCTCTACCGTGATACGATGTGCACCTGCATCAATGGCGTTTTCCACCAGTTCCTTGACCGCAGAAGCCGGGCGTTCCACCACCTCGCCAGCGGCGATACGGTTGATGGCGCTGTCATCCAGCTGACGGATCTGAGGACGGCTGCTGCCGCCGGTATGGGAGGCTGGATTGGGGTCGCTATGGGGGGCTTTATAGGTGTCAGAGCTGCTCATGCCCCCAAATCTAGCAGGTCACCTTGATTCTGCCATGGCAAATCGAACAAGAGGGGAACAAAGCTCCAGATGGCCCGCAGGATGTAATGTACAGAAAAACGCCGCCCCGAAGCAGGGGCGGCGGGTCTTTTCCTCTTTAGAGAGCCCTCAGACTCCGGCGGGGGCTCCGGCGCGGCTGCGGCAGGGGCCAAAAACAGCCGCCAGGGCCAGGATCAGGCCGGATATAGTCGCGATCATCCCGGCCGCACTCACCGCATCCTGCTGGCCCAGCCAAAGCGGCCCGTAGCCCGCCAGCACATAGCCCACAACCGCTGCGATCACCGCAAAACCAACGCTCCAGCCGATCTGCGCCTCCAGACGGTTGGTCATCATCCGCGCTGCCGCCGGCGGGCAGATGAACATCGCAATCACGATGATCGAGCCCACCGCATCAAAGGCAGCCACCGCCGCCACCGCTGCGGTGATCACCAGGCCAAGCCCCAGCGCATTGGTGCGGATCCCCATGGTGCGTGCAAAGCCCTCATCAAAGGTCGAGATCTTCAGCGCCCGCCAGAAGACCGCGATAAAGAGGCAGACCCCAACCAGGGTCAGCGCCATGCGCGGCAGCTCCACCGGCAGGTTGCTGAGCGCTTCTGCGTCCAGGAGCGAGGACCAGCCGATGGCATCCAGCCAGATCAGGCTTTCCAGATTACCATAGAGCGCATGTTCTACATCGAGATGCACGGTGGAGGTATCGGTTTGCTCCAACAGCAGCACGCCGCCGGCAAACATGGTGGTGAAGACCACCCCCATGGCGGCGCCGGGCTCGATGCGGCCCAGGCGGCGGATGGCCTCGATGAGCACCACCGCCACCACGGCAGCTCCGGCCGCGCCCAGCATCATCGGCCCCGCCGAAATCGCTCCCGAAATCAGGAAGGCAACAACGATGCCCGGCAGCACCACATGGCTGATGGCATCGCCAATCAAGGCCTGTCGGCGCAGGAGCAGGAAATTCCCCGGCAGGGCACAGGCCACCGCCGCAAAGACACCAATCAGCAGGGGCGTCAGGGAAAGGGGGACAAATTCTTCGCCGCTCATGCCGGCACCTCCTGAGGTCCGCCAATGCGGCGGTCGATCTCTGCTATCTGATCCTGGGTCAGCACCGTTTCGATGTCACGCAGCCCATCGTAAAGCGCTGCTGTGGCCTCATGCGCCATATCGCTGCGCACCACCTCCCAGCGGCGCTCATCCCGCAATGCCTTGGCGGCGCGGGCGCGGCCCCTTTCAGTTGCCACCCCGTCGGCGCGCACGAGGCCCGCCCGCCGCAGCAGCCGCAGGGTCAGGGCCTCATAGATGGCCTGCCCCTGGGCCAGAGCCAAAAGGCCCTGGCGCAGGTGCACCCGGCGCTGGAAACGCATGTGGCGCAAAAAAGCCGCCAGCACGCCGCGGTTCGGAGCAAAGAACAGAGAGAGCGCAAAAAAGACAAAGCTCATCAGCACTATGATCGGCCCGGTGGGCAAGTTGGGGGCGGAGGCCGAGACCGCAGCACCGCTATAGGCGGCAAGCCCGCCAAAGAGACCGGCCAAGAGCACCACGTGCTCGGATCGTTCTGTCCAGAAGCGGGCGGTGACCGGCGGGATGATCAGCAGTGCGACGATCAGAATGAGGCCAACGATCTTGAGGCCCACAACTGTGACCGCCATGACCAGACCCATCATCAGCATATCGATCTTGCTGACCGGCAGCCCGCGGGCCGCTGAGTATTCGGGGTCAAAAGCCACCAAGGTCATTGGGCGGCGGGTCAGCAGCACCAGGAACAGGGTCGCCGCGCCGCCAAGGGCAATCACCAGCGCATCGCTGTAGAGCATGCCTGCAGTGGAGCCGAGGAGGAAGCCCTCCAGCCCGGCCTGACGGCCAATGCCCAGGGTTTGAATGACCGTCAGCAGCACCACACCGAAACCGAAGAAGACCGAGAGCACCGCGCCGATTGCGGCGTCTTCCGCCAGGCGGGTATTGCGTGTCAGCCAGTTCATGCACCAAAGCCCAGCGCCCGCTGAAACCGCAGAGCCCAGGAGGAGCCCGGCCAGATTGCGCCCGTCGCCGCCCAGTGCCGCCATCAGCAAGAAAGCAATGCAGACGCCCGGCAGGGTCGCATGGCTCACCGCATCGGAAACCAGCGCGCGTTTGCGCAGGAACAGAAAGGTGCCGGTAATGCCGGCGGCCGTGCCCAGAAGGGCAGCGCCAATGGCGACCAGGGTGGCGTTATACCCCAGCTGGAGAAGGAGCGCGTCCAACAGCATTGTCTCGCGTCCTTTCTCAGGCTTTATGTGCCAGCTGCGACACCTGGGTGGTGGCCAGACGCCCGCCATAGGCCGCTTGCAGCGTCGCCTCGGTAAAGGCCTCGGCCACCGGGCCTTCGGCCACGCGGCGGGTATTGATCAGGAAGACATTGTCGAAATACTCGGCCACCGTCGCCAGATCGTGATGCACCACGACCACGGTCTTGCCCGCTGCGCGCAGCGATTTCAGCACCGAGATGATCGCCTTTTCCGTTGCTGCATCAACGCCCGCAAAGGGCTCGTCCAGAAGGTAGAGGTCCGCCCCCTGCGCCAGGGCCCGGGCCAGAAAGACCCGCTGCTGCTGGCCGCCAGAGAGCTGGCCGATCTGACGCTCTGCAAAATCGGCCATGCCAACACGTTCGAGGCACTCCTGCGCGCGGGCCTTGTGTTCGCCCCTGATGCGGGAAAGCAGGCCCAGCTCGCGGTAGAGGCCCATCAGCACCACATCAATGACGCGGGTGGGGAAATCCCAATCGACGCTGGCGCGCTGCGGCACATAGGCGATGCGGGCGCGCTGCTCCTCAAGGGGCCGGCCAAAGACCTGCACCCGGCCAGAAACTGGCGGCACGATGCCAAGGGCGGCTTTGAGCATGGTGGACTTGCCAGCCCCGTTGGGGCCGATGATTGCGGTCATCTGACCGGGCTGCACGGTCATGTCGACCGAAAAGACCGCGGGTTTTTCCCCGTAGGTGACCGTCAGACCGCGGATCGAAAGCGGGCTTTTGGAGAGATCCTGCTCCCGCTCTTGTCCGTCCGGGCGCTGGCCTTCGATGCTGGCAAGTTCCACTGTCATGATCTTAGAGCCCCGCCGAGAGTTTGCCGTCCATGCCGCGCTCGGGCACTTCCGCGCCCAGGGCACCGCCGATGGTGGTGAAGTTGTGGTCCAGCATGCCCACGTAGGTGCCCTCATAGGTGCCGTCCGCCCCCATGGCATCGGAGAACAGCTCACCGCCGATGGTGACCTCATGGCCCTGGGCCGCAGCTCCTTCGATCAGGGCGCGAACAGAACGGTCAGAGACCGAGCTTTCTACGAAGACGGCGGTGATGCCGCGCTCGACCAGCAGGTCCACCAGGGTGCCGATACGGTTAAGGCCAGCCTCGGATTGGGTGGAGATGCCCTGGATGCCCAGAACGTCAAAATTATAGTCACGGCCAAAGTAGCCGAATGCATCATGAGCAGAGACCAAGGCGCGGTTGCTTTCGGGCACGCGGGCCAGCATTTCCGAACCATAGGCGATCAGACGGTCGAGGTCTTTCAGATGCGCCGCAGCATTGGCGGCGAATTCATCTGCGGCCTCAGGACGCGCCTCTGTCAGGGCTTTTTGCACCTCGCCCACCACCAGTTTCCACAGCGCAGGCGTCATCCAGACATGCGGGTCGAATTTGTCGGCATAATCATCATGCCCGCGCAACACATCCTTGGGCAGGCCCTCGGCCACTGCCACCACGGTGCGCTTACGCTCCAGATCATGGAAGAACTCTTCCATCTGCGCCTCAAGATAGAGGCCATGCCACAGCACCAGGTCGGCGCGGGTCATCGCCACGATGTCGGAGCGGGTCTGGCGGTAGGCATGCGGGTCCACGCCCGGCCCCATCAGGGCCTTCACATCAACCTCATCGCCACCCACCTGGCGCGCGGCATCTGCAATCATGCCAGTGGTCGCCACCACTTTGAGAGGGGCCTCGGCCCAGGCCTGGCTTGCCGCCAGAACAGCAGCAGCCGCCGCCAGAAAGAGATTCTTGAACCGCATGGGATGCAGCCTCCGTAAATTCAAACCTGCTGTCTATATGAGAATGATTCTCAATACTGTCAATGAAAATGCGAATTATTCGCAACAAAGAGCATATTATTTGTCCAAAAGGTCAAATTTCCCCCGAATTTGGCCCGGGATTTCTTGCCAAGATGCCGCACCCGTGCGACTTTCGCGCAGAACTCTGTTGAGGACCCCGGAATGGAAAGCCAAACCATGGAACACCGCGCCACCGAGGCGCATGGCGATGAGCCGCGCAACCCAGGCATGCCGCTGGACCTGGACTGGGTCGCCGCCGTGCAGGCCAATACTTCAGCGATCGAGCGTCGCTGCGGCACGCTGCCCGGACGGCGCAGCGTCAAAAAGGACAACCAGGCAGCCTGGCTGCTGAAGGCCATCACCTGCATGGACCTGACCACCCTGTCAGGCGATGACACCGAGCCCCGCGTCCGCCGCCTCTGCGCCAAGGCACGCCAGCCAGTGCGACCAGAGATGCTGAAAGCACTCGGCATGGAGGGCATCACCACCGGTGCGGTCTGCGTCTATCACGATATGATCCCAGCCGCTGTCGAAGCCCTGAAAGGCACCAATATTCCAGTCGCTGCGGTTTCCACCGGCTTCCCGGCGGGACTGTCGCCCTTCCACCTGCGAGTGGCGGAGATCGAAGAGAGCGTCAGAGCCGGCGCCACCGAGATCGACATCGTGATCTCGCGCCGCCATGTACTCTCTGGCAATTGGCAGGCGCTCTATGACGAGATGCGGGCCTTTCGTCAGGCCTGCGGCGAAGCCCATGTAAAAGCCATTCTCGCCACCGGCGAGCTGGGCTCTTTGCGCAATGTGGCGCGTGCCTCGCTGGTCTGCATGATGGCGGGCGCCGATTTCATCAAGACCTCCACCGGCAAGGAGAGCGTCAACGCCACCCTGCCCGTCTCTCTGGTGATGATCCGCGCCATCCGCGACTATTATGAGCGCACTGGTTTCCGCGTCGGCTACAAGCCAGCGGGCGGTATTTCCAAGGCCAAGGATTCGCTGGTTTATCTGGCTCTGATCAAAGAAGAGTTGGGGGACCGCTGGCTGCAGCCGGATCTGTTCCGCTTTGGTGCCTCCTCGCTCTTGGGCGATATCGAGCGCCAGCTGGAGCACCACATCACCGGCGCCTATTCCGCCGGTCACCGTCACGCCATGGGCTAACCCGCGCCTCGAGATCTCCTGCCTCAGGATGATCTCGGCGTTTTGGGGCAATTGGCGCCCCGTGAAAGGACACAGATTATGACCGTCAAAGAGAAGTTCGAATCCATGGACTATGGCCCCGCACCCGAAAGCGCTGCCGAGGCACTGGCTTGGTTGGTCGACCAGGGCGACCGCTTTGGCCATTACATCAATGGCGAATTCACCACGCCCGGCGATGGCTTTGAAAGCCGCAACCCTGCCACCGGCGAAGTGTTGGCAACCCTCAGCCAGGCCACACAGGCAGATGTGGAAAGCGCGGTAAAGGCCGCCCGTTCTGCACAGCCCAAATGGGAAAAACTGGGGGGCCCTGGCCGCGCAAAGTACCTCTATGCGCTGGCGCGGCTTTTGCAGAAGCACTCTCGCCTTTTTGCGGTGCTGGAGACCCTGGATAACGGCAAACCAATCCGCGAGACACGTGATATCGACGTGCCACTTGCGCAGCGCCACTTCTACTATCACGCCGGCATGGCCCAGCTGATGGAAAGTGAACTGCCCGATGCAGAGGCCCTGGGCGTTTGCGGTCAGATCATTCCCTGGAACTTCCCGCTTTTGATGCTGGCCTGGAAAGTGGCACCCGCCATTGCCATGGGCAACACGGTAGTGCTGAAACCCGCGGAATATACCTCGCTCACCGCTCTCCTCTTTGCGGATATCTGCCGCCAGGCCGGCCTACCCAAGGGTGTCGTCAATATCGTCACCGGCGATGGCTCTGTGGGTGAGCTGATCGTCAATGCAGAGGTCGACAAGATCGCCTTTACCGGCTCCACCGCCGTGGGCCGCAAGATCCGCGAAGCCACCGCTGGTACCGGCAAGGCACTGACATTGGAGCTGGGCGGAAAGTCCCCCTACATCGTCTTTGATGACGCAGATATCGACAGCGCTGTCGAAGGGCTGGTGGATGCGATCTGGTTCAATCAGGGTCAGGTTTGCTGTGCCGGCTCGCGCCTTTTGGTGCAGGAGGGCATTGCCCCGCGTTTCTACAAGAAGCTGAAGGCCCGCATGGACAAGCTGCGGCTGGGCCATCCGCTGGACAAATCCATCGATATTGGTGCCCTTGTTGATCCGGTACAGTTGGATACGGTTGCAGGCATGGTCAAAGCCAATACCGCCGGTGAGACCTATCAGCCGGAGATGCGCCTACCGCATCAGGGCTGCTATTTCCCTCCGACCTTGATCGAAGGCCTCTCTCCTGCTGATACGCTGATGCAGGAAGAGATCTTTGGCCCGGTCCTGGTCTCCTGCACCTTCCGCACCCCGGCAGAGGCAGTGGAACTGGCCAATAACACCCGTTACGGCCTTGCTGCCTCGGTCTGGAGCGAGAATATCAATCTGGCCCTGGATATTGCGCCGCAACTGGCAGCGGGGGTCATCTGGATCAATGGCACCAATATGTTTGATGCCGCCGCCGGGTTTGGTGGGGTTCGTGAAAGCGGCTTTGGACGCGAAGGTGGCTGGGAGGGGCTTTCGGCCTATACCCGTGAAAAAACCAAGGGCAAAGCGCGCAGCAAAGTTGCGGCCTTTGAAGGCAAACCCGGCAGCGCGCCTGTGGATGTGATAGACCGCACCGCAAAAATGTATATCGGTGGCAAGCAAGCCCGCCCCGATAGCGGATATTCAAAATCCGTCTATGGCCCAAAGGGCGATCTTCTGGGTCAGGTTGGTCTGGCCAATCGCAAGGATGTGCGCAACGCGGTTGAGGCCGCAGCGGGCGCCAAGGGCTGGTCCAAGACAACCGGGCACCTGCGCGCACAGATCCTCTATTACATCGGTGAGAACCTCTCTGCCCGGGCGGCGGAGTTTGCCCATCGCATCGATGCCATGACTGGCAAGAAGAGCGGCGCCAAGGAGGTTGAGGCCTCGATCCAGCGGCTCTTCACCGCCGCTGCCTGGGCCGACAAATATGATGGTCAGGCCCATGGGGTGCCAATGCGGGCGGTGGCACTGGCGATGAAAGAACCGGTTGGCGTCATCGGTGCGCTCTGCGCGGATGATGCGCCGCTCTTGGGGTTGGTCTCGGTCCTGGCGCCTGCCATTGCCATGGGCAATCGCATGGTCATGCTCGCGTCAGAACCCTTCCCATTGGTAGCAACCGATTTCTACCAGGTGTTGGAGACCTCGGATCTGCCAGGCGGGGTGGTGAACATCCTCACTGGTTCTGCGGATGAAATCGCAGGCCCCTTGGCCTCACATATGAATGTGGATGCGGTCTGGAGCTTCTCCTCCTCTGATGTGGCTGAAACGGTGGAGCTTGCCTCTGCAAGCAACCTCAAGCGCAGCTGGGTGGCTAACGCCACGTCGCCTGACTGGTCTGTCGATCACAGCCGGAAATTCCTGTTAGAAAGTACGGAAGTCAAAAACATCTGGGTGCCCTACGGGGAATAGCCCAAGGCAAACAGGAGCACTGCCATGGCCACCGTCTTTGATTTCAACAACAAAACAGTGGTCGTGATCGGCGGCACCAGCGGTATCAACCGCAGTATCGCCGAGAGCTTTGCCGCAGCGGGCGCCCGCGTGGCCGTTGCCTCCCGCTCTCAGGACAAGGTCGACGATACCGTGACCGCGCTGGAAAGCGCGGGCGCGCAGACCGCCATGGGCATCGCTTTTGATGTGCGCGATGCGATGGCCGTTGCCGAGGGCTTTGCCGCAATCCAGGAAGCCTATGGCGAGATTGACGTGCTGGTCTCGGGTGCTGCGGGCAATTTTCCGGCTCTGGCGGCGGATATGTCGGTCAATGCCTTCAAGACCGTGATCGATATTGACCTGATGGGCACCATCCATGTGATGAAGGCGGCCTATCCGCATCTGAAGCGCCCCGGTGCCAGCATCATCAATATCTCTGCCCCGCAGTCCTACCTGCCCTATGAGGGCCAGGCCCATGTCTGCGCCGCCAAGGCCGGTGTCGACCAAATCACCCGCACATTGAGCATGGAGTGGGGGCTGGAGGGCATCCGGGTCAATTCGGTGGTGCCCGGCTTTATCGACGGCACCGAGGGCGCCAAGCGTCTGGCGCCAAGCCCGGAAGTGCTAAAGGGCCTCACCCGCAGCATTCCGCTGGGACGGCTCGGCGCCTGTGAGGATGTCGCCAATGCCTGCCTGTTCCTGAGCTCAGATCAGGCCAGCTATATCAGCGGCACGGTGCTGGCAGTCGACGGCGCGCTTTATCAGCGTGGTTCAGGCAGCACCGGCGAGATGATGGGACATATGCTGCGCGCTGCCTCTGCCAGCAAGAAATAGTACGCTGCCCCGGCGCAGGAAGACCATCGCCACGGGGAGCTCCCGCCCGTCGCTGGATCTTTGACAGATCCACTCCCGTTGGGCCCAGCGCCACGCTGACGCGCGGCGCTGCCCACCCCAAAAAGGGCGTTAGTTGCTTTCGCGAAGACCTTCGGGGCGACCAACCACAACAAAATGCAGTTGCTCTGGAAGCAGGATTTCCGAGGCTACCCGGTTGATCTCTTCCAGTGTCACCGCATTGATATGGTCGTTGCGGGTCTTCACATAGTCGATAGGCAGCCGGTCCATCTGCATGCTGACCAGGATTGATGCAATGCGGCCATTGCCGTCAAAACGCAGCGGATAAGCGCCGGTCAGATAGGTCTTGGCATCTGCCAGCTCTTTTTCCGTGACGCCTTCACCTGCCAGACGTTGCCATTCGCTCTGAATAACCTCCACCGCTTCCGCCATCTTTTCATTCGCCGACCCCAGCTGCCCCAGATAGACCGAGGCAAGATCCTGCGGGTAGAGATAGGCATAGACCCCATAGGTCAGCCCGCGCTTTTCGCGGACCTCTGTCATCAGACGGCTCTCGAAGGAGCCCCCGCCCAGGATCTGGTTCATGATATAGGCCGCAAAGAAACGCGGATCGTCCCGGGTGATGCCGACATGACCGAAGAGCGCCACCGACTGCGGCGTGTCATAGTCAACGATGGAAACGCCGCCTTCAATCGCCACATTCGCTGGGCCAGGCAGCGGTGCACCTGCCTCGTTCAGATCACCAAGCAGCTGGTCCAGCAGCGCGCCCAGCTCCGCCGGAGAGATGTCGCCCACAGCACTCACATAGAGCCTATCGCGGGCAAAAATCGCCTCATAGGCGTCAAACATATCCTGTCGGCTGAGGTCGGATACGCTGTCAATCGTGCCCTTGCCGGGGCTGCCGTAAGGGTGATCGCCGTAGGCCATCTTGGCAAAGGCGCGACCGGCGATTTCATTGGGGTCTTTCAGATCCGAACGCAGACCGGCCAGGACCTGAGCACGCACCCGGTCCAGGGCGTCCTGATCAAAGCGCGGCTGATGCAATGTCTGATGCAACAACGCCATGGCGTCGTCGCGATTTTCGCTGAGAAACTGCGCTGAAATCGACAGGCTGTCACGATCGGCGTCATAGCCAAAGGAGGCTGCCAGCTTCTCCAGTGCGCGGGCATATTCCTGCGCCTGCATCTCGCCAGAGCCTTCCTCCAGAAGGCCTGCCATCAAATAGGTCGCACCCCGTTTTCCAGGTGCGTCCAGAGAGGTGCCGCCGCGGAACCGCAGCTCCAGCGCGGTGAAAGGGATCGAGTGGTCCTCAACCAGCCAGGCCTTGATGCCGCCAGGAGAGGTCACCTCCTGGATGTTGATCTCAGCCCGCCCAGGCAGCGCTCCAAGCAAGATCCAGGCACAGAGGGCAACCATCATAGTCTTGAAACGCATCATTCGGCCTCCTCCTGGCGCATGAGATACCCAGTGACCGAGCTTTGCGGGCGCAGGGTTTCCTGTGCCGCTGCGATGATCTCATCTCCGGTTATGGATTGCAGGATCTGCGGCCAGGCCTGCACATCCTCGATCGACAACCCGCTGCTCAGCGCCCGCCCATAGCGGTTGGCGATCCCTTCGGCATTGTCGCGGGCATAAACTTCGGAGGCGCGTAATTGTAGTTTGATCCGGTCCAGCTGCTCTTGATCCACCCCTTCCTCAAGGAACTGCGCAACGCTGGCATCCAATGCGTCTTCTGCTTCCTCCAGGCTGACACCCTGAGCGGGCACAACGAGAAAATCAAAGCTGGTATCGTCCAGTGAGGTGCCGGAATAGAAAACGCCAGTATAGACCGCAACCTGCTGGTCGAACTGCAGGGCATTGGCCAGATAGGAGGTGGTCCCCCCTCCCAGGATTTCAGACAACAGGTAAAGGGCAGCCGCCTTTTCCTGCGCCCCTGCGTCCCGCTCTGGTGCCAGATAACTGCGCTGCAGATAGGGCTGGGCAACGCGCGGATCCTTATAAGTCAGGCGACGCTCCGCAGTCTGCGGAGGTTCCTTGCTGCGCTGTCGTACAAGCGGCAGCTCTGGATTGGCGGGGATTGCACCATAATAAACCTCTGCCAGGCGCTTCACTTCCTGAGGGTCGACATCACCGGACACCACCAGGATGGCATTGTTTGGTGCGTAGTAGGTGCCATAGAAGGAAAGCGCATCCGCCATGTCCAGCTCTTCCATCTCGTGGCGCCAACCGATGATCGGTTGGCCATAGCGATGATTGAGATACTGTGCTGCGTTCAGCTGCTCACCAAAGAGAGCGCGGGGGTTGTTGTCGGTGCGCTGATTGCGCTCCTCCAGAATCACCTCGCGTTCGGTGACGATATCTTCCTCGGTAAGACGGATATTGACCATACGGTCGCTCTCCATCTGCATCATCAGCTCCAGCCGATCGGCAGCAACACGCTGGAAATAGGCGGTGTAATCGTAACTGGTAAAGGCATTGTCGCGCCCGCCATTGGCCGCAACGGTCGCAGAGAGTTCCCCTGCCGCCAGCTTATCCGTCGCCTTAAAGAGAAGGTGTTCCAGAAAATGGGCGACACCGGATTGCCCGATCGGCTCATCGGCAGAGCCGGCACGGTACCAGACCATATGCTGCACCACCGGTACGCGGTGATCTTCAACCACAACCACCTGCATCCCGTTATCGAGGCTGAAGGATGTGATTTGATCAGTGATTTCGCTGCCACCTTGGCTGGTATCAGCCCGGGCTCCTGTTAACCCGGCGGTCAAGATTGCTGCCGCCAGTACGATCCTGCGGATCATGAGGCATCCTCCTTTTTTTGGCCTTTCCATCCGTGGGAAAGGCTTTTTGTCCCATCGCACAGAGCGGGGCATGGGCCTGGTTTCAAAATGGAGCATTGCTTATTACCACTACAACAATCCAATTTAGGTCCATCCGCGCAGCCCTGTGCTTTGGATTTCTCTGTTCGTCTGCTTCATTCAACCTACGCGCTTGCCCAGCTTGTGCAAGCGGGACTACCGAAAATGTGAGCCGTAGGACCGGATCAACAAAAAACCCATAGCGGCCAACTGGCAGGCGCCTATGCCTTCTGATCCAGCTTTTTTGAACGTGTCGATTTGGGCCGAGAGAGCTCGCCTCTTGGCGAAAACTGAAGAGCTGGAACTGAAAAGACCGCCCTCTCTCTGTCAGGCGGTCCAACTCGTTTGTGAGAGAGGATGCTTTTCTCTATTCGCTCACATATGGGGGTGCAGAGGGTGTTGCGACCCCGGCGCGCCGGAAAGCTGCATTTGCAGCAAACGGGTCCAATGTCTGCTTTGAATAGATCTGCTCATAGCGATCCACTGGTGCGATCTTGATCTTGCCACCCCTGCGCTTGCGCTTGAGGAAGGCGGCATCTTCTGCAGCTGCCACGGCACGTACGTTGGGCTCAACGCCATAGCGACTTGAGGCCGTGACCAACCCAACTTCACTGGAAGGAATACCTTCACCCGGAATCAGTGCTTCGGGTCTCCCACCCAATGCTGCAATAGCTTCGGCGCGAGGATTCGGATCTGACAGATTGCTTTGACCCGGTGTAGGCGTCGGCAGAGCACTGTAACTAGTCGGCTCACTCAGCGGTTTACTTGGGAGTACGAGGAACTCATCCGGCCCGGCCCCTGTCTGCCGGATATCCCGCAGGGTTTTCTGGACGCAACCAGACACAGCAAGGGCGCTTGTGAGTACCAAAATTGTCAGAGAAAACCTCATTTCCCCAAGTCTCCTGCAAGTTTCCCAGCGGTTTTAACCCATTCCGCGCAAGAGGTCACGCAGCCTTTTTGCTGCTGTTGTCAAACAGGATCAAACCCGCCGCTCCCGCAAAGATAAAGACATCCGCGAGGTTGAAAACAAAGGGATTATTGATGCCGCAACAGGACATGTTGAGGAAGTCCAGAACGTACCCATAGAGCAAACGGTCCACAACATTCCCCAGAGCACCGCCAATAACCAAACCAGCAGAGCAATGGACCACAGGCCCTTTGCTGGCGTCGCGTCCAGCCCAAAGCGCCAACCCAAGGCAAATCGCCAAGGGCAGCGCGATCAGGACCCAGCGCCCGATCTCATCACCGCCCCCAAAGAGACCAAAGTTGATGCCGGTGTTCTCACCGTAGCGAAAGTTGAGAAAGGGCGGCAGCACATCGATGCTGAGCCGCTGGGAAAGCCCCATCCAATGGACCACCAGATATTTGCTGGCCTGGTCCACCAGAAAGGCCCAAAAAGCGCCCCAGAACATCATGCGTGCTGCCGTCATCTCTCGTCTCTGCGTCTTAGTGGCGGAAGTGGCGCATGCCGGTGAAGACCATGGCGATGCCCTTTTCATTGGCCGCGGCGATCACCTCATCATCGCGCATCGAACCGCCGGGCTGGATCACACAGGTGGCGCCAGCCGCTGCCGCTTCCAGCAGACCGTCGGCAAAGGGGAAGAAGGCGTCAGAGGCGACGGCAGAGCCTTTGGCGAGGCTTTCTTCCAGACCCAGCTCATCAGCCATGCGCTGCGCCTTTGAGGCAGCGACATTGGCGCTGTCCAGACGGCTCATCTGACCGGCACCGACACCCACGGTGGCGCTGCCTTTGACATAGACGATGGCGTTGGATTTGACATGTTTGGCGACTTTCCAGGCAAACAGAAGATCCTGCATCTGCTCTTCTGTGGGGGCCTTTTCAGTCACTACCTTCAGGTCCTCCATGCCGACATAGCCAACATCCTTGTCTTGAACCAGCACGCCGCCGGCAACCTGTTTGTAGGCGGTGATCGGCTGGCGCGGATCCGGCAGGCCATCCGCCAGCAACAGGCGTAGGTTCTTCTTGGCGGCAAAGATCGCCTTGGCCTCATCAGAAGCACCGGGCGCGATTACCACTTCGGTGAAGATCTCGACGATTTTGGCGGCGGTTTCGGCGTCCAGCGGCTGGTTCAGCGCCACAATACCGCCGAAGGCAGAGGTGCGGTCGCAGTCAAAGGCCTTTTGGTAGGCCTCAACCAGGGTTTCCCCGCGTGCCACACCGCAGGGGTTGGCGTGTTTGATGATCGCCACGGCAGCGGTCTCAGCCGGGTCGAATTCTGCCACCAGCTCAAAGGCTGCATCGGTGTCGTTGATATTGTTGTAAGAAAGCTCCTTGCCCTGCAGCTGGGTGGCGGTTGCCACGCCGGGGCGGTTGCTGCCATCGGTGTAAAAGCTGGCTTTCTGGTGGCTGTTCTCGCCATAGCGCAGGGTCTGCTTATGCTCACCGGCAAAGGCGCGGCGGCGCGGCGCTTCCAGATCCAGCGCGCCGGCCAGCCAGGTGGAAACAGCCGCGTCATAGGCGGCGGTGCGGGCATAGGCGACCTGCGCCAGCTTGCGGCGGAATTTTGGGCAAGTTGCGCCGCCATGCTGATCCATATCACCCAGAAGCTTATCGTAATCCTGAACATCAACCACAACGGTCACATCACCGTGGTTCTTGGCCGCAGCGCGAATCATTGCCGGGCCACCGATGTCGATATTTTCGATGCAGGTGTCGTAATCCGCCCCTTTGGCCACGGTCTCCTCAAAGGGGTAGAGGTTCACAACCAAGAGATCGATGGGCCCGATGTCATGCTCTTCCATCGCCTTGACATGATCCGCATTGCCGCGCAGGGCCAGAAGACCGCCGTGCACCTTGGGGTGCAGGGTCTTGACGCGCCCATCCATCATTTCAGGAAACCCTGTAACTTCAGAGACATCCTTGACGGTGAGGCCCGCTTCGCGCAGTGATTTGGCGGAGCCACCAGTCGAGAGCAGCTCAACGCCGCGTTCGGCCAGAGCCTTACCCAGATCGATCAATCCAGTCTTGTCGGAGACGGAAAGAAGGGCGCGGCGGATGGGGGTCATTTCGGTCATGGCAGGCAGTCCTTAGCAGGCTCAATCAAAAATCTCTGGCTCGTCCCGGTTGAGATCGCGGATCGCAACAGCAGTCTCCTGCGCCTTGCTCAGCGTCCACCGGACGCGTGTCGCATACTCGATTGCGCGCCCGGTTAAAACAATCTGCTTTGCCGCACGGGGCTTCAGACGTGTTTTTTCCAGAAAAACACTTGGCTCCAGCTTCAAATTGCAGACCCCATCGTGCCGAAACACCCAGATTTCACCACTTTTAAGGGCCATTGAAACCGCCGTGCCATTCAAATCCAGCGCCGCGTCGACTTCGGGGTGGAGATGCAAGCGGACTTCAAAGCCGATCCCTGCAACCCCGCTTTTGTCCAGCGCTTTGGAAAACTGCCGCTCATCCTGTTCTTCCATCGCAATGAGCAGGTCTTCCCCAACCAGCGCTCGGCCATCAAAAGCCAGATCCAGAGTCCGCGCATGGGTCAGGCCGAAAGCCTTAAGATAGCCATCGTGTCCCCCCTGAAATCGCATACCATCCGCGATTTCCTGCAGCTCCACCGGCACCTTCGTCGGCGCATCCATGAGCAGTTCCTGCCCGGTGGCACGATCCGGCTCCGCCAGACGGGCACTGGAATGCCCCGCAAGAGACAGCGTCGAATGCGATGGCGTCGCGCGGCCTGCCCGGCGCCACTCCATCCCAAAGGTCTCACCAGAGCCGCAGTTGACGATCAAAGGCCGACGGCCGGAGGTCAGCTCAAAGGCCAGCGTCGAGGCATGACCATTGGCAGAAGCCGCGCCCTTTGGCGGAGGTGAGGCATCAATCACAACCGTAGTGCGGCGCGCGGCCAGCCTGGCATAGCCCATGGCCAGCCCTTCGCTGTGCACCGCCGGAACATGGGCTGCGGCCAGGGCATGGTCCAACCAACCCTCCAGCCCGCGCCCGCCACCGTGGAAACGGGCCAATCCGCCATCCGCATGGCGCAGGGTACGCAGGGCCGGTGCAATCCGCTCGATTGCGGCGGTTTGCGCGGCCGGAACAGCGCGTCCCGCTTCATGCAGCGCCGCTGCCGCCCAAGTCAGCAGGGTAAAGACCTCCAGCAGTTCTTCGGGGTTGCGGGTTGGCACCCCACCCTCTTTGTCCACCTGGGTTTCACATTCCAGCGCCAGCGCCTTCACCGCCGGGTCTGCCAGCTCCTCATGGCCCTGCAGAGCCAATCCCGCATAGATCAGACCGGTGAGCGCTTCAAACCGGGGCAACCCAGGAGAGGCCCCCTGCCAACGCTGCGACAGGAACCAGGTCTGCTGCGAAAGACAGCGAAAGAAGACATCACTCTCTGCCCGGTCCTGCCCACTCAGCAAAAAGAGCGCATGGTTGATCCAGCGAATCAAACGACGCCCGGTCAGATCCGGGCTCCAGGCCAGCGGAGTGCCCAGGCCACCGCTGCCATGGGCCTTGATCCAGCCCCAGACCCAGTTCTGCGCTTTCACGCGGGCGCGGATGTCACCCACCGAAGCCAGGTCATCCAACCAGCCAAAGCCCTGACGCTCTGCCTCAAAGGCCGCATCGGGAGCGGCAACCTCCCACAGGCCCGTGGTCTCTGATTCGACCAGATAGCCCGCAAAGAGCAGGTTGCCCGCCACCAGCTGCCGTCCACGGGCAAAACTGCCAATCGTGCGGGGTTCCGGCTGCGAGACAAAGCCCGTCGCCGCTGGCTGCTTGCGGGCGCGCCAGGCATACAGCCTATTCATCAGGCGGGTCCCGCGGCCCGCCAATCTGTCATATCTGGACATGCTCTCTGCCTCACGCCCTCGATGCCAAAAACTGCAGGCGTTTTGCCGAAACAATAGACCGACTAAGGCTGCAAGTCACCGGGGAATGCAACCTTTGGGTAAGGCTCAGGCGGATTTGCGCAGAAGCGCCATATAGAAGCCATCTATGCCGCCGCGATCAGACCAGTAGTCGGGGCGCAGACGCAGCCCACCTTCTTCGGTGATCCAATCCGGCTCCACCCCTGGCAGCTCTACAGCGCTGCGATCCACTGTCATATCCGGGAACATATCCAGCGCTTCCTCGACCTGGCATTCGCCTTCGTCGGGCAAAAGCGAGCACGTGCAATAGACCAGTCGGCCGCCCGGCTTTACCAGGCTCCAGGCATGGGCCAGCATCTGGGCCTGCAGCTCGATCAAAGCACCAAAACCGCTGCCATCCTTGGCATGAGGCAGATCCGGGTGGCGACGAATCGTACCGGTTGCCGAACAAGGCGCATCCAGCAGCACCGCATCATATTGCCCGGTTTGCTCCAGGGCATCGCCCACGATCAGATCCGCGTTTAGGCCGGTTCGGGTCAGGTTTTCCTGCAACCGTTCCATCCGCGACGCGGAGGTATCAACCGCTAAAACTTGCGCGCCGGCCTCCGCCATCTGCATGGTCTTACCACCGGGAGCGGCACAGAGATCCAGAACCCGCTCACCCGGCTTTGCATCCAGCATTTGGGCGGGCAGTGCCGCAGCCGCATCCTGAACCCACCAGTCCCCGGCCTCATAACCCGGCAGCGCAGAGACCTGCCCCGCCTCGGCCAGTCGAAAGGACCCCGTGGCCAGTCTTTTCCCCGGCAAGGCAGAGAGGTCTGCCCCTCTCTTTCCGGTAAGATCAATGGGCGCGCCGGTAAAATGCGCCGCCTCGATGGCCATCATCGCCTCATTGCCCCAGGCCTCTGCCAGGGGGCTGCGCAGCCATTTTGGCAGTCGCGGCACCCGTAGCTTCTGCCACTCGGCCGGGCCCTGTTCTGCCACCTTGCGCAGGACAGCATTGACCAGACCTTTGAGTTTTCCGTGACGGCGGTGTTTGGAAATGATGGTCACCATGGCATTGACCACCCCATGGGCCGCCCCACCCTGGCAAAGCTCCACCGTGCCCAGGCGCAGGGCATTATGGACCGTCAGGGGCGTCGATTTCTTCAGGTGCTTTTGCAGGATACGATCTGCCCGTTCCAGACTGCGCAGGGTTTCCGCGGCCAGTCGTTGCGCACGGGCGCGTTCATCCGGTGCCAGGCGCTCCAGAGCTCCAGCCGCATAGCATTCCGACAGCAGCCTGCCCTCTCCCAGAACCTGGTCCAATAGGTAGATCACCGTGCGGCGGGCTGGGATGCCATCGGACTTCGGGCCGGGTTTTGGACCGGATTTTGGACTGGTCATCGCAGATACTCCTGTGGCGCGGGTCGCCGGTTAAGTATGTTTCTCTCGGTAGCAGGCGACTTGTCCCCAGCCAGGTGGGGCGTATATCATGGCCCCAGCATAAAGGAACCCGCTATGAGCGCCGAAACCCCGTCAGAGCCTGCCACTACCAATGCAGCTTCGGAAAGCCCCGAGATTGACCCCAGCCTGCCCCCTGCCGCCCAGCGCGCCCTCGCCGAGGCTGCCGCGCGCCGCAAAGAGGCCCAAACCAAAGCCCCCCCGCCCACGGAATATGGCGGGCGTGACGGGCTGGACCCGGCCCGCTATGGCGATTGGGAGAAAAAGGGCATTGCCATCGATTTCTGACCGCACTGACTTCTGAGGAGGCCGTCCACTGCACGCCGCCCCTCGGGCTTTACTCCTCGGTCTTTGCTCCCAGGTCTTTGATTGTAAGAAACAGCCTGCACCAATGGGTCGACACCTATGCGCTTTCTCAGTGCATTCTTTTGCCACGCCCTTTCTTTGGGCTTTGCGCTCAGGGCTCTTCCCGTCCGGCGCCGCAACAGCGGCGCCAGGCCCAACCGGATGAGATCTTCAGATCGAAGCTGGGCGGGAGCCCCACCCGAGCTGCTCTTGCACAGGTCGCTCAGCCGTTTTCCCGCAGGATGTGACCTGCAAGGTAAAGCGAGCCACAGATCAGCACCCGCGCGTCCGGCTCCTCTGCCAGGATCGCTTTCAGCGCCACCTGGGTGCTTTCTGCTGTACAGGCCTTGATGCCCACGTCCCGCGCTGCTGCTTCCGTGTCTTCGGCACTCAGCGTGTTTACCTCATCCGGGATGGAGATCGCAGTGAGGCTCGTCACCTGAGGGGCCAGCGGCGCCATGTAGCCTGTCACATCCTTGGTGTTCAGCATACCACAGATCAAATGAGTCGGGCGTTTGGGCAGCTTGGAAAGCACATCCCCCAGCGCCAGACCCGCCGCCGCGTTGTGACCACCATCAAGCCAGAGTTCAGCTTCCGTCGCCATCTCGACCAGGGGTCCGGTCTTCAGACGTTGCATACGGGCCTGCCACTCTGCATTGACCATCGCCGCCTCACAGGCCGCCTCATCCGCACCAAGGTAGCGCAGAGCTGCAAGAGCTGCCCCGGCATTCTGGATCTGATGCGCGCCCAGCAGCGCAGGAAGAGGCAGATCCAGCAATCCGCGCTCATCCTGGAACACCAGCCGTCCGTGCTCTTCATGCACATGCCATTGCTGCCCATAGGCAATCAACGGCGCGCCCAAACGGGCAGCGGTGGCCTCGATGACCTCCAGTGCCTCATCCGCCTGGGGGCCAACCACTACGGGCACGCCGCGTTTGATGATACCTGCCTTCTCGGTAGCGATCTTGGCCAGGGTATCCCCCAGGAATTGCTCATGATCGATCGAGATCGGGGTGATCACGCTGAGTTCAGGAGTGATCACATTGGTGGCGTCCAGGCGCCCCCCCAGGCCCACCTCCAGCAGGGTGTAATCCGCCGGGGTACGGGCAAAGGCCAGAAGTCCCGCACAGGTAGTGATCTCGAAATAGGTGATGTCGATGCCACCGTTCTTGGCATAGCATTCATCCAGGATCTCGCTCAGGTGTTCCTCGCTGATCAGCTCTCCAGCCAGACGAATGCGCTCGTGGAAACGGGCCAGATGCGGAGAGGTATAGGCATGAACGGACTTACCCATGCCCTCCAGACCGGCGCGAATCATCGCCTGTGTGGAGCCTTTGCCATTGGTGCCCGCCAGATGGATCACCGGCGGCAGGTTTTCCTGCGGATTGTCCAGGGCCGCCAGCAAGCGCCAGACCCGATCCAAGGTCAGATCAATGATCTTTGGGTGCAGCGCCATCATGCGGGCGAGGATTGCATCGGAGCTCTGTGTCATCAGCCTGGTCCTGTCTGACCCTCCGAACCGGGTTTGCCGCGGTATTCCTGCGGTAGCCGCGCCCGTCCCGGCGGGGTGGAAGCAAAGCGCCCACCCCGTGTCGGGCGGGATGGGCGCAGCCTGACTGCAAGCCAGGCAGAGTTTTCTAACTAAATTTACTGTGCTGCTTCTTCGCTGGCAGCGGCATCAACAGGCGCATTCGCGGCTTCTTCGCCTTCTTCCGGTGCAGGCAGATCACCCACGATCTGTGGCGGAAGCTGCATCATCATGCGAATGATCTTGATAAGCTCGTCACGCATTTCGGTGCGCGAGATCACCCGATCCAACATACCGTGATCCAACAGATATTCCGCGCGCTGGAAGCCCTCGGGCAGTTTTTCGCGAATGGTCTGCTCGATCACACGCGGTCCCGCAAAACAGATCAGCGCATTGGGCTCAGAGATATGCACATCCCCCAGCATTGCATAAGAAGCCGTCACCCCGCCGGTGGTTGGATGAGTCAATACAACGATATAGGGCAGGCCAGCCTCTTTCAGCATCTGTACCGCCACAGTGGTGCGCGGCATCTGCATCAGGCTGAGGATCCCCTCCTGCATGCGAGCACCACCGGCCGCAGAGAACAGAACCAGCGGGCGGCCAAGTTTCACCGCTTCTTCAGCGGCGGCAATGATCGCATTGCCCACATACATGCCCATGGAACCGCCCATGAAAGAGAAGTCCTGCGCCGCGGCAACAATCGGAGTGCGCCCGATTTCGCCTGCGGCCACCAGCATGGCCTCTTTCTCATCGGTTTTCTTCTGCGCCGCCTTCATGCGGTCGGGGTATTTCTTCTGGTCCTTGAACTTCAGCGGATCCGCGATCGGCTCTGGCACCGCGACCTCATTGAAGACACCGCCATCGAACAGCGCGGTGAACCGGTCCCGCGGTGTGATATGCATATGGTGGTCGCAATTGGTACAGACGTTCTGATTGTCGCTCAGCTCGCGGTGAAACAGCATGGTGCCGCATTCATCGCATTTGTGCCAAAGGTTCTCAGGCACCTCTCGGCGCGAAAAGATAGAGTTGATCCGTGGACGGACGTAGTTGGTGATCCAGTTCATATCTTGCCTCTGTCAGGGCCAATCAAGGTCAGGGCCAATCGGGCCGGGGCCGGTTTGCCCCCCAGATAAGCGCAGTTGCCACGAATTGCAATCAGCGCCTTATAGCCAGCCGTGCCACCAGCCAGGTCACCAAGAGGAACACCCCATCCACCAGCAGCCAGGATCGCAAATGCTCTGTATCTGACAACGCGTAGGGCGAAAGATAGAGCGCCAAGCCATTCAGGCTGTCCGGAGAGGCAATAAGCAACAAGGCCACGATGTTATTGGCGAAATGGACTGCAATCGCGGGCCCCAGCGTGCCCGACCGCGCGGTGAGATCCGCCATCAAAAGGCCGAACACAGTCGCCCAAAGGCAGATCAGCCATGCGTTCTCCCCCGCTTCCGCAGGCATGTAATGCCCCAGACCAAACAACACCGAAGGCAGCAGCAACCAAATCAACGGGGATTTAAACCGTGCCGCCAGGGCCTGTTGAAAGTAACCGCGAAAGACAATTTCTTCGGCACCAGTCTGAATCAGCACCCCCAGGAGCGACAGCGGCAGTAGCAAGAGCCAGTCACCAAAGGCCAAATTCGGCCTGAGCGGCTCTCCCATATCATAGGGCGGCAATAGGAAAACCACGCCCATCAACAGGAACATACCCAGGAGAACCCGGCGAAACTGGAACACAAACAGGGGCCAATCGCCCAGAACCGAAACCAGAGAGCGGCGTTGCAGCAACCGGGCTGCCATACCCGTGGCCAAGGTCATGAAAGAGAAGCTCATCAGAAGCAGGAACATTGCAACCGGGTTCAGCCCATCCGCCAATTGCCAGGCCCAGGCTCCTGGCACCAGGCGTACCGCAGAGAGCAGAAAAACCGTGCTCAAGAGCGTGCTCACAACGCCAATCAGCACCAAAGCCAGCACCAGTCGCCAGATCTGTGCCACCTCGCGCAAAGGCGCGCTGAGGATCTCTTGCGGCTGATAATCTGCTCTGTTCATGGGTGTTTCTCGTCCTGACAACCAAATCGATCTTTTGGGCACACCCGATCAGAGCACAACACCACAGACAAGCCAATCCGCAGGGCTTGTGTCTTTTCTGCTGCAAACCTCTTTTGGTGTTGCTTGTGACCTTGCCGCTGCCCCCTAAAACCGTGTCACCTCTACATCTGGGGAGTAGGGAAGAAACCGGACATCCAACAAGGCCAGTTGCGCCATAAGATTCGCAGCCCCTTTGTCGGTTTACAAGGACACAGTCCCAGCGATCTTTTGTGCAGGACAAGCCACCTGCCCTTGCCCCCTCCTTTGGCCAGCGCTAAGCCACTGGCAACAAGACAAATCTAGCCTCCACCAGAGAGGTAAGGGAGTGTAAGCACAGTGGCCAATCGACCTGCCGCCAGAATGACCAAGGTTCTTTTTCCTCCATTGCGATCTTCCCTATTGCGATCCATGCGGCCTGCGCTTCAGCGCGGCGCATTGACGGTCCCGGTTCTGGCGGCCGGCCTCTTTTTGTCCGGCTGTGCAGATACATCAAATAGCCGCTCCTCATTTGCTTTTCTATCCAGCTCGGGGCCGCAAAGGGAGGTGCCAACCTCTCGCAATCAGGCACAGTTTGCAGACGGGAAAATCACCCTTGCAGCCCCTTCCGGGCATTGTTTTGATCCCGAAATCCTACGCCAGGAAGCCGATGGCGGCTTTGCTCTCTTGCCGCGCTGCAGTCTCATGCAGGGCAGCAGCTGGTTCGGCAAGCACCGCGCGGCAGTCATAACCGCCACGATAGGCGAAGCAAAAGGCGATGCAGCACCCGGATCCGGGGACCTGGCCCATACTGCGGCTGGTGCCAAGCTGCTGCACTATGATGACAGCGGATTGCTTCCTTTGGTCCGGTTGCACTGGCCAAGCCATGGGGCAACAGGGTCCAGCTTTGCCCAGGGGGCCAGCCCAGAGCACTGGCGTGGTGCCTTTGTGCTGGACGGTTCTCTGGTGGTGCTTGCGCTTTATGCTCCAGAAGGCAGCCCAATGCTGGGAGAGGCCGGAGCAGAAGTGCTGCGCGAAATGACCCGCCGCAGCCTGGAAGCCAGCCTGCAGAGCGCGCCAGAGCCAACTTTGGAAGGTACCCCCTCCCAAGCGGCCCGCCAGATTCAGCAACCCGCGGCCCTATTGCGCCCCAGGCCCAGGCCCGACGAAGACGCGGTTTCCGCGCATCCGGAAACGAAACCGCGTAAAAAACTCTCACTCGGGCAGCGGATTGCCGGTTTATTTCAGTGACCTAAAGCGGCTAGATTGACCTAGGTTTCAGCCTGTCAGAAAGCGGGCCAACCACAAGTCAATGATCTGGATCCGGGCAGAAGCCCAGGCAAGAGGATAGCAAAACCCAACGATGGCCGCCTTTTTCGAAAAGCTGAACTATCGCAATGCGCTTCGACGGTGGCGTCGTGCAGCCGCACAAGCGGAAACAGCTCCTCTGGCAGGTCTGAGAGAGCAGCGCACCCAGGCCAAGGAATTGCGCAGCGCGCTGGATCGCTTGATCCATGTCGCTGATGGTCGACTGGCCCTGCCGCAGATCGGCTCCTCTTTCTTCCCACGCCCCCATGGCACCGATTGGTCCTGGCGCCCGGAGCTGTGGCGCGGCCCGCTGCCAAGCCCCGGCATCGCCTCTGCTCCGTCGAAATCCACCTTGGGCGAAGAGATCACCCTATTTCACGATTGCACCACATCAGAGCTGACTCTTCGTCAGTTGCGCAACAGCCGCGAAGAGGATCTGGCGCCTTTCGGCCTGCGCATGGATGTGTTCAACTTCGATGGCTCATTCTTATCGCTAGTCGTGGATCTGCCGGTGGAAGCCTGCAAGGGTCTGACCAAGCAGAACCTGATCCGCATCGATACGATCATCGAAACCGAAAAGCCGCTGGAAATCTTCGCTCGTCTGAACGTTCGCCACGGCCCCAACACAGATCAACTCGTCCGGGAACTCCCTGCTGGACTACGACAGGCCACAATCGAATATGATATGGCCTACTCAAACCTGAACGAAAAACGAATAGAGAAGATCTGGCTGGACCTGATCTTTGAAGGCCCCGTTATGAACCAGGTTACCATACGCGATCTGACCTTTGCGCGCCATCGCCGCGCCAATATCTGAGGAACCCCAAGATGGCCGATCTTGCTATCAGCAAAACCTGTTTTCGCAATGGCACCTGGGAAGGCATCATTCGCCAGAAGACTGGCGCAGGGGAGCCGCCTGAGATCCAAGTCCTGTTTCAAGATCAACCCCTGGAGGGCGTTGAAGTCAGCGAGGGCACGGCGGATGATGAGTGGAACCTTAAGATCACCATCCCACAAGAAGCCATCTCAGATGGGGTGCAGACCTTTGTCATCACAGAGGCTGGCCAACAGGGGCAAAGGCTGGACAGCTTTACCCTGATTGCGGGTGACGCAGGGGTTGATGACATGCGCGCAGAAATCGATCTTCTGCGCGCTGAGCTGGACATGCTGAAACGCGCGTTTCGCCGCCATTGTGTGGAAACCAGCTAGTTCCAAAACGGGCTGCCGCAGCCATTGGCAATGTCAAAGAGTCCCCTGCCTGAAGACACTCTAGGACAGCGCAGAAAATGCCTCTGCCACCTGTTTCATTGCCTTGGCATAGGGCATTGGCCCATAGCTGCAGCGCGCAACGCCTGCCATTGCCGCATCAGAAATCGACAACCCCCGCATCATTGCATTAACCGGCAACGGGCAAGCACCGCAAAAACGCGCCAGCAGCTCGGTATCCGTTAGGCCCGGCACAAAGAAGCCGCTGGCCCCTGCCTCACCATAGGTCGCAGCACGTTCCAGCGCTTCAGGCAAAAGCGCTTCATGTTTGGAGCGGTCTTTTTCCTTCAGGAACAGGTCGGTACGCGCATTGATAAAAAAGTCTTCATTGGCTGCGCGAACAGCAGCCACGCGTTTGCCCTGCGTCGCGACATCATAAAGACCTTCGCCACCAACAATCTGATCCTCAAAGTTCAGACCAATGGCACCGGCCTCAACCAGGCGCTGCACATTCTGCGTCACCTGTTCCGGTTCCACCGCATAGGCACCTTCAAAATCAACACTCAGCGGCAGTTCACAGCTCTCCGAAATCCGGCGCACGATGGTCAGGAGGAGATCCAGTGGGAGCTGCTCCCCATCGCCATAGCCCTGTGCTGCCGCCACGGACCAACTGCCCGTTGCGAGCGCCTGCGCCCCGGCCTGCTCCACCGCAAGCGCACTGCCGGCATCCCAAATATTGTAGAGAACAATGGGATCACCTGGCTGATGCCGCTGCGCAAATGCAAGTGCCCTGGTCTGATAACTCATGCTGAAAGCCTCTGTTTGTATCCTGTTTCAATCTCTATCAGGCGCTGCTTGCGCCAGAGCCCACCGCCATAGCCAGTCAGGCCACCATCGGCGGCAAGCACCCGGTGGCAGGGGACCGCAACGGCAATCTGATTGCTGCCATTGGCCCGCGCAACGGCCCGGGTTGCAGAAGGCCGACCAAGCTCCTGCGCAATCTGCGAATAGCTGCGGGTCTCCCCTGCGGGGATTTCCAGCAGATAGCGCCAGACCTCCTGCTCAAAGGCTGTACCATGCAGAGCCAGGTCAGTTTTGAAACTGGCCTCCTCCCCGTCAAAATAGCGGTGCAGCTCTTCGGCGATTTGCTGGGTTGGCTCCGGGCGACCAAAGCCAATACCACCAGGCTGTGCCTTTTGCAGCCGCTGCATCTCGCGCGGCAGGGCCTTGCGGTCGGCAAATTCCAAGAGATGCAGCCGGTGCGGACAGGAAATGGCAATCATCGCCCCCAGCGGGGTCTCGATCCAATCGGCCTGCAACAGCGCATCCTTGCGGAAGGCCCCGGGCGGCAGTCCCACCAGCCGGGCAAAGGCCGCGCGAAAGGCAGAGGGGCTCTCAAACCCCGCATCAATCTGTGCGGCAATCACCGGTTCACCGGCTTTGAGCGTGGTAAAGCCATCACGCAACCGCCGCTGTCGCGCCATTTCAAGAAAGGTCATCCCAAAATGGCGTTTGAAGGCGCGGCGCACGGTTGAGGGGTCAAACCCCATTGCCACCACATCACCTTCGCCCCAGCGATAACTCGGGCGCGCTTCCAATGCATCGAGAAGCGGTTGCACCATCGGGTCATCCCCGGCCGCTGCTTTCAGTGGTTTGCAGCGCTTGCAGGCCCGAAACCCTGCTTCGATACATTGGCCCGGCGAGGCAAAGAACTGGCAGTTCTCAAACTTGGGATTGCGCGCCGGGCAGCTGAGGCGACAGAAAATACCGGTAGAGGTCACGCCCACATAGGCGCGCCCTTCATAGGTTTCGTCGCGGGCACATAGCGCCGCGTAGAGGGTTTTGGAATCAGGAAGATCGAACATCATGGCCAAAGCTTAGCCAATCAATCCGCCGCCCGTCGCCGGTTTCCGGGCGTTAATCGCAAATCTTTTTCATCACGCTTGCGTGTGATGCGCCCCGCCAGAGTGGCTGGCGAGGCTAGGTATCCCAGGCGCTAGCGCCCGCTCTTGCGATTGCGCTTCTGGACCGCGCGAATGGTCTTTTGCAGCGCCTTGCTCTTGCCTTTGCGTTCACTCAGCGAGGCCGTGTTGAAGCTTTCTTCTGCTTTCAACTTATTCCAGCGCTGCAGCCGGGCCTCTTCCACCTCGCCGCTGGCGATAGCCGCTGCAATGGCGCAGCCCGGTTCACCTTCATGGGCGCAGTTGCGGAATTTGCATTGCCCGGCCAGCTCTTCCAGATCCGCAAACAAATCGGCAATACCGCTTTCGGCCTCGGCCATCTGCAGCTCTCGCATGCCCGGAGTGTCCAGCACAGCGCAGCCATTTGGCATGAAATGCATCTGCCGATGGCGGGTGGTGTGTCGGCCGCGCGCGTCGTCTTCACGAATTTCGCCGGTTGCTGCCCGCCCCTCTCCAAAAAGCGCATTGACCAGGGTGGATTTCCCCACCCCGGAAGAGCCGAGAAACACCAGGGTCTGTCCCGGCTTGCACCAGGGGGCCAGCTGCTCCCTGGCTTCGGGGCTTTTGGCATTAAGCAAAACCACCGGCACCCGGTCGGAGATGCTGCGCGCCTGCTCCACATAAGGGATCGGGTCGTCACAGAGGTCCGGCTTGGTCAGCAGGATCACCGGCATCACTTCGGCCTCAAAGGCCAATGCAATGAACCGCTCCAGCCGGGCCAGGTTAAAATCCTGATTGCAGGAGGTGACGATAAAGCTGGTATCGGCATTGGCTGCGATCAACTGGATTGAACGGTCATGACCCGGCGCACGGCGTTTGAACAGGCTCTTGCGCTCCAGCACTTCGCTATTGGCAGGCAGGGCCCGATTGAGGAGCAGCCAATCGCCAACCGTGGCTTCTGGCCCCGGCGGTATCAGCTCGTCTATCTCTTCGCCCTGCACCCGCAAGCCATTGCGGTGGGCAGAGGTCACCCGAACTGGCGGGGTTTCACGTAAGTCGCGGTCCAGGGTCTGATGGGCAAAGAAGTTTTGCCAGCCAAGCTGTGTCAGCGGGTCAAGCTCTGCTGCTTTTTCGGTCTGATCTCCCTCGCTCGGGAGGAATTGGGAATAATCCCGTATCATTGGTTTGAAACTTTCATGGAGTGGCCTGGGCGCGGAGCCGTAGCCAAGGAATTTCTGGATCTCGGGTGTGCAGCACATCCGTTCCCATTGGCGCTGGCCATTGGGGAAGGCTGAGATGAAACTGCTGCGGGAAGCCGCTGTCGCTTCCCCCTTTTACCGGGACATACATTCTCCATGTTTGCTCTGACAGAATAGGTGCGCGCCGCGCAACGGTCAACTCCGCCCCGTCGACACTGGCCTGAAGCAGAGGATAAAGCAGTAAAAAGACCGCCTCTCACGAGGCGGCCATTTGTCTTGTAGCGGTTGAAAACCCGGGACTCCGCCCCTTGGTTTTCACAGCACAGCACTATTTCGACCCAAGGGCGACAAGCCCTTTCAGAATGTCGATTGCATAGGCCAGCTGATAGTCTTGCTCACGCAGTTCCGCCGCTTTTTCCGCCTTTGCCCGATCCTCTTCGATCTGACGGATTTCATCCTCGGTCAGGCTGTCATTGTTCAGGCTTCCGCGCAGGTCCGCCTCGGAACGTGTACGGCGACCGTTGGCCTCCTCCTCTTCCTCGGTGGCGCGGCGGCGCGGCTGTTCGACAACGATGTCAGGAGAGACGCCAAGCGCCTGGATGGAGCGACCCGACGGGGTGTAATAGCGCGCGGTGGTGAGGCGCATTGCCCCTTCGCCACGCAGCGGCATCACCGTCTGGACCGAGCCTTTACCAAAGCTCTTGGTGCCGACGACGATGGCACGGCGGTGATCCTGCAGCGCGCCGGCGACGATTTCAGACGCAGAGGCAGAACCGCCGTTGATCAGCACCACGATGGGCTTACCCGCAGAGAGGTCACCGGGCGTGGCGTTGAAACGTTCGCCATCTTCGGGGTTGCGCCCACGGGTGGAGACGATCTCACCGCTTTCAAGGAAGCTGTCGGCCACCCGAATGGCCTGGGTCAGCAAACCGCCGGGATTGTTGCGCAGGTCCAGAACAATGCCGTTCACATTCTCGGGCCCACCCGCCTCTTCGATCTGCTTGGCCAGGCCAGATTCCAGGTTTGGCGTGGTCTGGTCGTTGAAGGTAGTGATGCGCAAGACCACGGTCTCGCCCTCGGTGCGGGCGCGCACGGCAGTCAGCTTGATGGTGTCGCGGATGATCGAGACATCAAAGGGCTCAGGCTCACCTTCGCGCACAACGGTGATTACGATCTCAGAACCCACCGGCCCACGCATCAGATCCACCGCCTCATCAAGGCTGAGGCCCAACACGCTATCCCCATCCACATGGGTGACAAAATCCCCGGCTTCGATCCCGGCTTCATCCGCTGGGGTGCCGTCGATCGGGGAGACGACTTTGACAAAGCCCTCTTCCTGGGTGACCTCGATGCCAAGACCGCCGAATTCACCACGGGTTTGCACCCGCATGCTGGCGGCATCATCCGGAGAAAGGTAGCTGGAATGTGGATCAAGCGAGGAGAGCATGCCGCCAATCGCGGCTTCGATCAGCTCTTTCTCATCTACATCTTCGACATACTGCGCGCGGATACGCTCAAAAATATCGCCAAAAAGATCCAGCTGCTCATAGACGGTCGCCTCACGCACACCTTCCTGTGCCAGCAGCGGACCCGCCACATAGGTTGTCGCCACAATCCCGGCAAGCGTACCGCCAAAAGCGGCCATGGCAAATTTTCTCATGAAACTTTCATCCACCTTTTCCGGTGCGGAACCATGTCTCAGGGTCCACCGGGCTGTTTTCCATTCTGACTTCTATATAGAGCGTTTCTGTCCGGTCAGTTCCACCCCCTTCACCGCTAAGTGACAAAATGGCACCAGCTTGCGGGGTATCTCCACCCATAAGGCCCACCGGCGTCCCCTCTGGGATCACCTGACCGGCATCGCCAAAAACCTCTGCGAGTCCTGACAGAATAAAGAGGGTCTCGGGCTGAGGTTCAAGGATCATGACATTGCCCAGGTCCAAAAGTGGCCCACGGTAGCGGATCGTTGCAGCCGTGGGAGAGGTCACCAGAGCCCGGGGACGCGCTGCGACCAACAGGCCGGGCCGGGCGATCCCGGCTGCATCCTTTTGGCCAAACCCGCGCAAAACCAGGCCTTCCAATGGCAAAGGTAGCTCACCGCGCAACGCAGAGATATCCGCCGTCGCGGGTGCGACCTCCCCGTCTATTGCGATTTCCGCCAATCCGCTGGCAAATCCCGAAAGGGTCTCGGTTGAGGAGATCAATATCGCCGTGCGTGTTGCATCTGCAGTAAAGCGGCGCGGCAAATCGGTGCGATCCGCAATCGCTTTAGACAGCGCGGTGCGGGCTTCCTGCACGCCGCTCAACCCTTTTTCCAAGGTTCCAGCAGCATTTTGCTGCAACAGGCGCAGGGACTGCACCTCTTCCAGATCCGCGCGCAGCGATTCTACGCGGGCATGCAGGCCGGGTGTGACCTCTGCCACCATCATGGCAGAGCGCGCGGCCCCCAAAGGACCCGAGGGGTGCAGCATCAGCACCGGTGGGGCGGAGGTCTCTATCGTCTGGAGAATGCCCAAGAGGTCGGCCACCTCATCCTGACGGGCATCCAATTGCGCCAGAACCTGCGCTTCGCGGCGCGCGACCTGGCGCAGGCCTTCGCGCATGGCGCCCAAGCCCGCCTCATAGGCGCGCAGGGTTTGGGTCAGGGCTTTTACCCGATCACGCGCGCTTTCGGCCTGTTCCAGCTGCACCGTTGCCTGCTCCAGCTGCGCCGCCGCTGCGATTGCGGCAGCGGCAGGGTCCTGTTCTGCCCGCAGGGGCAGCGCCAGAAGTGCAAGCACAGAGGCCGCGGCAAGGCGGCTCAACCAGGCAGGGCGCAGGATCATGTAAGCAGGCTTTCTCCGGTCATCTCTTCAGGTTTGGTCAGCCCCATCAGCTCTAGCAGAGTGGGGGCCAGATCCGCCAGACGTCCGTTGCGCAGTTTTGCACCCTCGGGCCCACCCAGCAGGGCAACGGGCACCAGATTGGTGGTATGAGCGGTATGAGCACCCCCGGTTTCTGGATCAACCATGACTTCGCAATTGCCGTGATCCGCAGTGACCAACATGGCGCCACCGGCTTTCTCCAGAGCAGCCACCACCTGCTCGAGCCCCTGATCGACCGCCTCGCAGGCCTTGATCGCGGCCTGCAGATCCCCGGTATGACCCACCATATCCGGGTTGGCATAATTGGTGACAATGAGGTCATAGCCCGCTTCGATCGCCTCGATGAATTTGCCGGTCACCTCGGGGGCCGACATTTCCGGCTGCAAATCATAAGTCGCCACCTTGGGCGACTTGGGCATAAAGCGGTCTTCGCCCTCCTCGGGCTGCTCCTTGCCGCCGTTGAGGAAGAAGGTCACATGCGGGTATTTCTCGGTCTCGGCCAGGCGGAACTGGGTTTTGCCCTGTTTCGCCACCCATTCGCCAAGAGTATTGACGATCTTCCGCTTGGGGTATGCGGTGGTCATATAGCTGCTGTGGCTTTCGGAGTATTCCACCATGCCCAGGAGGGCTGCAAGCGCGGGGCGCTTGCCGGTGTCAAACTCAGCAAATCCGGGCTCCCCGATGGCACGCAGGATCTCACGTGCCCGGTCGGCACGAAAGTTCAGACAGAAGAAACCATCGCCGTCCTTCAGGCCCTCATAGCCTTCAATCACCGAAGCGCTGATGAATTCGTCGCTTTCCGATTGGTTATAGGCATGGTCCACTGCATTGTGAGCATCGCGCACAAAGCGGCCCTCACCCTTGATCATGGCCCCATAGGCTTCGCTCACCCGCTCCCAGCGGTTGTCGCGATCCATGGCGAAATAGCGCCCAGTCACGGTGGCGATACGTGCGCCTTCGGGCAGTTTCTCGCTGAGCTCGGCAAAATAGCCAAAAGCCGATTTCGGCGCCACATCACGGCCATCGGTGACAGCATGCAGCCAGACCGGAACCCCCGCATCGGTAATGGCGCGGATGGCCGCCAGAATATGGGTGATATGGCCATGCACTCCGCCATCCGAAACAAGCCCCATCAGATGCGCGGCCCCTCCGGTTTCTTGCAGCTTTGCGATGAAGGCTTGCAGCGCCTCATTGCGGTAGAAAGAGCCATCTTCGATGGCAAGGTCGATCTGCCCCAGATCCATTGCCACCACTCGGCCTGCACCGATATTGGTATGACCCACCTCAGAGTTCCCCATTTGCCCACTTGGCAGGCCTACATCCGGCCCATGGGTGATCAGTTCTGCCACCGGACAGGTCTTGGCGATCACATCCAGCGTTGGGGTCTGTGCCAGAAAGGGGGCGTTGGCTGCACCAGGTGCCGCGCTGCCCCAGCCATCAAGTATGCATAGGACAACAGGTTTCGGGCTGGTCATATCAGGGCTCCGCAGAAGCAATTTTTCAAGGCGTTACCGCCTTCTACCCTCTTGCACCACCGGGGTGAACCGTCATTCCTGCCACAGTTGGCGTTATCATGATGCGAAACCGCGCCAGAAGTGGCCTTTGCCCAGCTTTCTGCGCATTCTCTGATCGATAATCCGAAACCCATGGCGGATGCCGTAATACAGGTGGAACAGGCGATGACCTTTGAACTCTGGCTGACCTTTGTCCTGGCCTATACCGTGATCTCGATCATTCCGGGCCCCAGTGTGATGATGGTGACGGGACAGGCCCTGTCACATGGCATGCGCGCCGCTGCCTTTTGCATCCTGGGTGAGCTGATCGGCGGCCTGTGGATAATCGCGCTTTCGCTTTTAGGGGTCGGGGCAATCCTCGCGGCCTCGGCCAACCTGTTCCAGGCGGTAAAATGGGCCGGGGTTCTTTATATGGCCTGGTTGGGCTGGCGTCAGTTGCGCGGTGCACACAAAGCATCCCACCTGTCTGAGCCACGCCAAGACATCGCCAGATCCAGCCTTCGCGCAGGCTTTCTGACCGCAATCCTGAACCCCAAAGCCCTGATCTTCTACGTCGCCTTCCTGTCCCAGTTCCTGAACCCCGGGGCCGATCTTCTGGGGCAATACCTTCTGGTCGCGGCAAGTTCCTCGGTGATTGTTGCGGGTGTTCTAGGCGCCTATGCGCTGTTGGCTGCGCGCCTGCGCCAGGGTTTCCAATCACCCGTGGCAAGGCGTCGTTTTGATCAGGCTGGCGGCAGTTGCCTCCTGGGAGGCAGCCTCTACATGGCTGTAGCCCGTTAGTCTGAACCGAGTGCTTCCAGGCTTGAAGCGGGAAACTTTCGAAAAGATCACAGCCATCGACTCGTCTGTGAATGGGCAGGAAACGGGTCGATCCCCATGGCCGTCGCGGGGGATAGAGTTTGGCAGAAACTCAGCGACGAAAAGGAAACGACATGACCCGCATTTGCGCCCTGCCTACTGAAGAGGTCCGAGCTCTACAAAACGGAGGAAAGGATGCTTATGGCAACCCTGTTGAGCGCAGCACCTCGCATGGAGGAGGTAACCCCTGCCGCCATTGCCTGACGTTTATCCCTGAAGGTGCCGAGATGTTGATCCTAGCCCATCGCCCTTTCCCCACGGCGCAGCCCTATGCGGAAACCGGGCCAATCTTTCTTTGTGCAGATCACTGCGAACGGCATGAGGGAGAGGGCCTGCCGCAGGTGCTGACAACCCCGCCAGATTTTTTGATCAAGGGCTACAGCGCTGATGACCGGATCGTCTATGGCACCGGCATTGTTATCCCTCAGTCAGAGATGATCGCCCGGGCCGAAGCCATTCTGGAGAATGACAAGGTGGCCTATGTCCATGTGCGCTCCTCCCGCAACAATTGTTATCAGGCCCGGATCGACCGCAGCTGAGGGTGAAAATGTTTCGCGCGCGAAACAATTTACCTGCCATTAGGAAAAGAAAACAAAAACCTATCCCAGCGTGCGCAGGCAACGGCGCACGCCATTCAAGAAACTGCTTGAAGCTCTAGCAGCTAGAGGCCGCATAACCCGATCTGACCCAGGAAACCCTTGTGAAAGATCGTTCATGACCATGCCCAACACGCTACTTCAGGCAAGTGCCCTGCTGAACTTCACCCATCCCGATTTAAAACGGCTCATCGCCCAGCGCGGCTGGCACGACCTTTCGCCCCATGATCGCGTTGGGGCGGCCTATGACTTCACCCGCAATGAAATCGCTTTTGGCTACAACCAAGCGGATGACATTCCGGCCTCTCAGGTGCTGGCCGATGGCTATGGGCAATGCAACACCAAAGCGACGCTGCTGATGGCGCTCTTGCGGGCCCTCGATCTTCCTTGCCGCCTGCATGGCTTCACCATTCACAAGGCACTGCAACGTGGCTTGGTGCCAGAGCTGGCCTATGCGATTGCTCCGGCGCGGATCCTGCATTCCTGGGTCGAGGTGCAGATCGGCGAGCACTGGATCAAGCTGGAAGGCTTCATTCTGGATGAGCGTTTTCTGACAGCGCTGCAGCGCGCCTTCCCGCAGGTGAACGCGCTTTGTGCCTATGGGGCGGGCACCGATTGCCTAGCAGATCCCGCTGTTGAATGGCGGGGGGAGGATACCTTTATCCAAGCAACGGGCATTGCCGAAGATCTAGGTCTCTGGGATACGCCTGATGATTTCTATGCCCATCATCAGCAGGATTTCGGCCCAGTCAAAACCCTGCTCTATCGCTATGCCCTGCGTCATTGGATGAATGGACGGGTTCGAAACATTCGCCGGGGTTACGTGCCAGCAATTCCCGGCCTGCAGCAGCCCACCCGATCAGAGGGTCTCCGCTCTGAAACGAAATCTGACGCCCTAGGCGCTCTTGCAAACCACAGTTCGCCACCGCACAGCCAAAAAGATACTTCGGGCTAAAAATCTGCTCGTGCCAGCAAGGCCTGCGTCAGAAAGCCTGACCAGTGCCTCACCCAGATTTGGTCAAGGACAGAAAGACATCTTCCAGATCAGCTTCGTTGGTCTTGACGTCCCGAATGGAAATCCCGGCGGCGTGGACGGCGGCCAGAACCTCTTCGGCACTGGTCTGGTTGCTGTGGTAGCGCAGCAAAACCGCTCCATCATCGCGCAGCTCAGAGGTGAGGCCGGTGCCCTGTGGCAGGTCCACCACCGGTGAAGCGGGGTGTACCACCATGGATTTGGCATCCAGCCGACCCAGCAGATTTGCCGTGCTGTCGCGCACCACCAGCTCCCCTTGGTTGATGATGGCAATCTCATCACACATCTCCTCGGCCTCTTCCAGGTAGTGGGTGGTGAGGATTATGGTCATGCCGTGCTGATTGAGCTTGCGGATATTGGCCCAGAGCATCTGCCGCAACTCGATGTCCACCCCGGCTGTGGGTTCATCCAGGACCAGAATATGCGGGTGATGCACCAGCGCCTTGCCCAGCAAGAGCCGCCGCCGCATACCACCAGAAAGAGTGCGCGCATAGGCATGGGCCTTATCCGTCAGCCCCACCATCTCTAGGATCTCATCACTGCGCCGCGCCAATCTTGGCACCCCATAAAGACCCGCCTGAACCTCCAACGCTCCGCGCGGGGTGAAGAACGGGTCGAGGTTCAGCTCCTGCGGCATCACGCCAATCGAGGCACGGCTTTGACGAGGGTTTGCATCCTGATCAAAGCCCCAGATCGTCACTTTGCCAGAGGTCTTCTGCACCAGCCCCGCCAGGATATTGATCATGGTAGACTTGCCTGCGCCATTGGGCCCCAAGAGCCCAAAAACAGAACCGCGCGGAATTTCCAGATCCACACCATTCAGGGCCTGTTTCTCGGGCTGGCCTTTGCCGCCCTTGTAGGTTTTGCGCAATGCTTCGATACGGATTGCCTGTTCTGTCATCGCGGCTCTTGCCCCTGGTTTTTCCTTCGCCCATACAAGGGTTCAGAAATGCGCCTAGCCTAAAACCGAGAGGACTGCCAGCGATGACCATCGAAGCGCCGGAAACCAAAATCGTAGAGAGCTATCGTGTTGCCTGCGATGGCAGCGAAGGTGCCTTGGGCCATCCGCGGGTCTACCTGCAGATCCCCGAAGGCGACGGCTTTGTCGAATGCCCCTATTGCGACTGCAAATACATCCACAAAGACTACGCAGACAAAGTGGCTGGGTGATCTACGCGCTGGCCAGAGCACTGCGCTGGCCGGTCGGGCTACTCGCGGCCTACTTTCTAGCCGCCCTCCTCGGTGCCGTTCTACCTGCCGGGCAGGAAACCACGGCACCCTGGGGTCGACCTTATCGGGTTCTACTAGCAGCTGGGCCGATACACTACGATTTTCTGATCCCTCTTGATGCGCCAACCAAGGCGTATTTCGCCCTTTTAGAGCCTGTTTTACCCGAGCTTAATCACAGTGAGGCTGCTTGGCTGGTTTTGGGCTGGGGCGCCAAAGACTTCTATACAACCAGCGGCGACTATGGCGACATCACACTCAAAGCCATCGGTCGGGGCCTCTTCGGCGACAGCTCCGTCCTTCGAGCAGATGTGCTTGGCAGGATTGATCCACATCTGGACCTGCCCGAAATCGCCTTTAGCGAAGGGGAGTATGCGGCCTTTCTGAAGGCGTTGGATGCGAGCTTTGCACGCGGTTCTGATGGGGTAATCCAAGTTTTGCAACACCCCGGGTTGACCCAGAGTGATCGCTTCTTTGAGGCACGAGGGAGATTTCACCTGTTCCGCACCTGCAACACCTGGATTGCGCGCATGATCCGGGCCTCTGGCCGCCGATTTGGGCTCTGGACCCCGACGCCCTATTCCGTCACCCTATCCCACGCGCTGTACCTGGCAGATTAGGCTCTAAATCGGGCGGTTCGAGCGAAATAGCAGAGGGCAACCATGGCACATCTATTGATTGTCTATCACTCGCGCACTGGCGGCAGCCGCCAGATGGCGGAGGCTGCGGCGGATGCCGCGCGCGAGGAAATCGAAGTTTCGCTACTAGCAGCCGCAGATGCCCAGCCAGCAGATTTGATTGCCGCCACTGGTTACATCTTCTGCGCGCCAGAGAACCTCGCCGCGCTGTCCGGCGAGATGAAAGAGTTCTTTGATCGTTGCTACTACCCTATTTTGGGGCAGATCGAAGGCCGTGCCTATGCGCAGATGATTTGCGCCGGATCTGATGGTTCGGGAGCGGCCAAACAACTGGCCCGCATCGCGACGGGTTGGCGCCTGAAAGAGGTTCAGGCACCGCTGATCCTCTGCACACATGCGCAGACACCCGAAGACATTTTGGCAGAGAAAACCATTCCAGAAAACGGGTTGAAGCACTGCCGAGATCTGGGCCAAGCAATCGGCGCCGGACTGGCATTGGGAGTGTTCTAGGCCTGCCTCAAAGCGCCTCTCTAACGCAATCTATCATTTCAGTTCGATGCCGTTCTCTGTGCAGCACATATGGAAGGATTCGATGACCTGCCCAAAAGGACATGCGCGCGCCATCTGAAAGGCGCGCCTTGCCCAGGACGGTGCCAGAGCCCTTGTGAAAATAGGAGTAGGAAATCTTGGCTTCCAACCCGTCAGAGCAGGTCAGTTCCGCTTTGCCCGTACCAATGAGGGTGCGCCACCAGCGCCCCTCACATTTTCGCCCGTTCTTGGATTGAGCTTGCACCGGGCCGCCGTCCTTTCCATAGGCCCTGCCCACAAAGAAATCAGCGCCATCCTTGGTGCAGGCGACGATTGGAACACAATAATTGTTTCTCAGTTGGCAAGGTTCTTCGGCCCAGGATGGTACTGCAAAAAGGGACAACAACAGGACAAGGGAAATACGCATCTAAAATTCTTTCGACAAACCTGCCTCAAGAAACGGGAAATTCGCGCGGTGTTAAAGAGCTTGTCCTCGATTTTCATAGAGCAGTTTCAAAAGGCGCCCAACGCCCGCCGAGGAGGCTGCTCGGCGAGCGGCATGGGTTTTCAGCGAGAAGACCTCTGAGAAAGTCTCAGATTTCGACCCGCACCTCATGCATCCACAGCTTGGCTGGGCGCGACAACATGAAGACCACCACATCTGCCAGATCCTCTGGCTCTGTGAAGATATGGTTCGGCACCTCTTCGCCTGCCTTGACAAACATGCCCGTGTTGGTGCCACTCTGATAGAGACCCGCAACGCGCACACCGCTCTCGGCCTCATCCTCTTTCAGCACATCGGTAAAACCACGCACACCGTATTTGGTCGCGGTATAGACCGACTGCCCCGCCTGTGCGACCACGCCTGACTTGGAAGAAACATTGAGGATTGCCGCCTCATCACGGCTGCGCAGGCGCGGAAGGACTGCTTTGGTCAGCTGCATCAAACCTGTGAGATTGGTCTGCACCGTGGCGATCAGCATCTCGTCAGAGATGGTGTCCAAGGGGCCCGCCTTGTGCCAGATCCCGGCATTGTTGACCAGAATATCGACCCCATCAAAATCCGCTTCGATCTCCGCCACAACGGATTGGAGTGCTGCGGCATCGGTCATATCGGCAGAATACCCCCGCGCCTTTGCTGCGCCAAGTGTTCTGGCCTCTACAGCAACGGCAGATAGGCGGGCCTCGTTGCGGCCCAGAATGGCTAGGTTGCAGCCCTCTGCGGCGAGTTTCAAACAGATGTGACGCCCAATGCCATCGCTGCCACCTGTGACAATAACGGTTTTTCCCTGAAGCTGCATTTGACCCGTCCTGTTCCAAAAAATCAGAAGACCCCGGATCTATCACAGTCAATCAGCCCCGAGAACCTGAAACCACGCGCGCCGTGGCAAAGACCTGGAAACGTAATTGCCCTTCGCCCCCGGATCACCGATAACCGGGGAAACAGAACGGAAACAAATTCCCAAGGGAGCGCGACGGGCCATGAGCGAGACAACATTCGGCAAAGGCTGCCACCTGCATCTGATCGATGGCTCCGCCTTTATCTTTCGCGCCTATCACGCACTGCCGCCGCTGACGCGCAAGTCGGACGGGTTGCCGATCGGTGCCGTAGCCGGGTTCTGCAACATGTTGTTCAAACAGGTTGAAGACAACAAAGGCCCCGATGCCCCAACCCATGTGGCGGTGATCTTTGATCACTCAGGCAAGTCGTTCCGCAATGATCTGTATGATCTCTACAAGGCCAACCGCCCGCCGGCGCCTGAAGACCTGCGCCCGCAGTTTCCACTGACCCGCGACGCCACCCGCGCCTTCAATATCGCCTGCAAAGAGGTCGAAGGCTATGAGGCCGATGATATCATCGCCACCCTCGCCCATCAGGCCCGCGCTGCTGGCGGGCGCTGCACGATTATCTCTTCGGACAAGGATCTGATGCAGCTGGTCGGCGGCGGCGTTGAGATGCTGGATGCTATGAAGAACAAGCGCATCGACACAGATGGCGTGCATGAGAAATTCGGCGTTGGTCCGGACCGGGTGGTTGATGTGCAGGCGCTTGCCGGTGATAGCGTCGACAACGTTCCCGGAGCGCCTGGTATTGGCATTAAAACAGCGGCGCTGCTGATCAATGAATACGGCTCGCTTGAGGAGCTTTTGGACCGCGCCGAAGAGATCAAACAGCCCAAGCGCCGCCAGACTCTGATCGAGAAACGCGACCAGATCGAGCTGAGCAAGCAGCTGGTGCAGCTGGACTGCGCCATGGAGCTGGACTTTACCATCGACGATCTGGAGGTGCAGGAGCCGGAGGCGGAGACCCTGCTCACCTTCCTGGCGGAAATGGAATTCCGCACCCTGACCAAACGCATGGCGGATCAACTGGGGCTGGAGGCCCCTGCGATCCCCGAAGCTCCTGCTCAGCAGGGTACGTCAACCGAGGTGACGCCTCCAGAAGCGGTGCCTTTCGATGCGGAAAAATACCAATGCGTCACCAGCGCCGAAGAGCTGGCTCCCTGGGTCGCCCAGATCCGCGAGCGGGGCTATGTGGCGGTGGACACGGAAACCACCGGCCTGGACGAAATGGTGGTGGATCTGGTCGGGATCTCGCTCTGTGTTGAACCGGGGGAAGCCTGTTACATCCCGCTGACCCATAAGGTTGGCGGCGATGATCTCTTTGGCGGTGAGGGGCTCGCTGAGGGGCAGATGCCACTGGACCAAGCGCTGGAGATGCTGAAACCCGTGCTGGAGGATCCTGCGATCCTCAAGATCGGGCAGAACATGAAATATGACGCCAAGATCCTGCATCGCTATGGCGCCGATGTCGCCCCCATCGACGACACCATGCTGATGTCATATGCGCTGCACGCTGGCCTGCATGGTCATGGGATGGATACGCTCTCGGAGCGTTACCTCGATCACAAACCGATACCGATCAAGCCGCTCCTGGGCAGCGGTAAATCCGCGATCACCTTTGACCGGGTGCCAATTGCAAATGCAGTGCCCTATGCGGCCGAGGACGCCGACATCACCCTGCGCCTGTGGCAGCTGTTCAAACCACAGCTGCATCAGGAGCAGGTGACCACGGTTTACGAAACTCTGGAGCGTCCACTGGTGCCGGTTCTGGCGCAGATGGAGCGCCATGGCATCAAGGTGGACCGCGAGGTTCTCAGCCGCATGTCCAATGCCTTTGCCCAGAAAATGGCCGGGTTAGAGTCTGAAATCCATGAGATGGCGGGCGCTGACTTCAATGTTGGCTCACCGAAGCAACTAGGTGAGATCCTCTTTGACAAGCTGGAGCTGCCCGGCGGTAAAAAGGGCAAAACCGGCGCCTATGCCACTGGGGCGGATATTCTGGAGGATCTGGCAACCGAGCACGCCCTGCCCGGATTGGTGCTGGACTGGCGCCAACTGTCAAAGCTGAAATCGACCTATACGGATGCGCTGCAGGATCACATCAATGCAGAGACCCGGCGGGTGCATACCTCTTATGCCCAGACCGGAGCCAGCACCGGACGCATGGCCTCAACCGATCCGAACCTGCAGAACATTCCGGTGCGCACAGAAGAAGGCCGCCGCATCCGCGAGGCCTTTGTGGCGGGGGAAGGCAATGTGCTTCTCTCCCTCGACTACAGCCAGATTGAGCTGCGCATCCTGGCCCATATGGCCGGGATCGACGCGCTGAAACAGGCCTTTGCCGAAGGGCAGGACATTCACGCCATGACCGCCTCGGAGATGTTTGATGTGCCCATGGCAGAGATGACGCCAGATATCCGGCGTCAGGCAAAGGCAATCAACTTTGGTGTCATCTACGGCATCTCGGGCTTTGGCCTGGCACGCAATCTGCGCATTCCCCGCAAGGAAGCGCAGGACTTTATCGACCGCTATTTCCAGCGCTTCCCCGGCATCCGCCGCTATATGGACAGCACCGTGGAATTCGCCAAGGAGCACGGTTTTGTGCAGACCCTCTTTGGGCGCAAGATCCACACGGCTGAAATCAACGCCAAGGGGCCGCGGGCGGGCTTTGCCAAACGCGCTGCGATCAATGCGCCCATCCAGGGCACTGCTGCGGATGTGATCCGCCGCGCCATGATCCGCATGCCGGGCGCCATCGCCCATCTGCCCGCGCGCATGCTCTTGCAGGTGCACGATGAATTGCTCTTCGAGGTGCCAGAAGCGGCGGTGGAAGAGACCATCGCAGTGGCCAAAGAGGTCATGGAAGGCGCAGCCAATCCAGCAGTGCATCTGGATGTGAAGCTGCTGGTTGAAGCAGGACAGGGCCAAAACTGGGCCGAAGCGCATTAACTACGCGAGCCGAGGGGCTGGCTAAGACCTGTTCAGTCTGGCAAGCGCGGCGTCCAACTGGCCATAGTCAGCAAGGCGGTTGGGCGCCTCCGGGTGGAGGTTTCCGGGGTCAAACAGCAGTGCTTTCATGCCTGCTGCGCGAGCTGCCTTCAGCCCCGCTGCGCTGTCCTCCACGACGATGCAGTCAGCGGGAAACGCCCCCATTGCCTTCGCCGCATGCCGAAACAGGCCGGGATCCGGTTTCCAACTGCCGATGTCATAAGAGCTGAAGAGACGGTCTCGGATCAGGTTTTCCAACCCGGTTTTGGCCAGAGCTGAGCGTATTTTGGCCGGCGGGCCGCTAGAGGCAATGCAGAAGGGGTGGTGCAAACCTCCCAGGGCCTGGTTGCACAGCGGTTCGCTGTCCACCAGCGTGCCGTCCAAATCAAAGAGGATGCAGGTCATGCGGTTTGCCACTCCCTGGGGTTCGCCTAGAATCAAGGGTGCCCTCCCGCCCGTCTCGCTGCAATCAAAGATTGCATCTCCCCCGTTGGGCCCAGCGCCGCACCTACGGCCCGACGCAATCCCGTTGATACTTATGTTTGGATCCACAACATTCGGGTCAAGGGCGCCGCCAGCCGTCGCGCGGCTAGCCCTTGAAGCGAAACAATGAAACACAATCTTGCCTTGGCGCATCCAGGTGCAGATCTGCACCCAGAACGCTTCGCAGTAAAGCAAAAGCGCCGAGCAAAGCTCGGCGCTGGGCCCAACTATGAGGGGCATCCTATGGATGTCCCGGAATTGGCGGGAGCCCCCTGTGACAGTTTGCTCTAGGGCAACCATCCCAGACTATCTTCGGTCCGTGGCGTGGAGGGATTTTATTCGGCACTGATCCACCCTTTGTAGCCACTGGCATCAATTGCCTCAAACAAAGCCTTGAAATCCACCGGACCCGTTCCCGGTTCGCAACGGCTTGGGGCGGCACCAATCTGAATATGAGCTGCACGCGCACCGTGTTTTTCCCAAACCCTCAGTGCATCCCCATGGATCATCTGCGCGTGATAGGCGTCATATTGCAGCCCCAGATTTGGCCGATCCACCGCATCCAGGATCTCACCAGCCAGATCAAAATCATCCAGGAAATAGCCGGGCTGATCACCAGCATTCAAAGGCTCAATTGTAAAGCGCTGCTTTGGCGCCTGATCCGCCGCCCAGCGCAGATTTTCGATGAAAGCATCAAAGGCTTCGCCCCCCTTGGCATAGCCTGCCATGATATGAATCATCTTGGCCCCCAGCACATCCGCATAGCGCAGAACCCGACGAATATCGCGCTGAAACCTGTCCTGCCCCCCCGGCACGGCGGCGTAACCCGGCGCCCCACCGGTGTAATTCGGAGGCGGTGCATTGATCAGCAAAAGCTCCATCCCGCTGCGCAGCAGCGCGCGTTGGGTCTCCTTTGCGGCTACCTCATAGGGAAACAATACTTCTACCGCTTCAAACCCTGCCGCAGCGGCTGCCGAAAACCGCTCCAGATAGGGCAGTTCCGTGAAAAGCATTGAAATATTTGCCGCAAATCTGGGCATTGGCGCAGCCTCCGTATCTTCTAAACAAAATTTAACTTTGTGAGCGACCCAGGCCAAGGGAAGAAAAGACTGCATTCTTCCTATATTCTCGTTCCGGTGAACTCTTGCCGAACCTCCACAACATCCCCTTGTTCTGGCCCTACCCCGGATGTCAGCTGGCCCTACACTGCGGCAACCTGAGCCGCTTTGATACAACCAGGAGGATGTGACTATGTGTGACGCAGCAGGAACGGCAAAGGGAACCCAGAGGATCCTGAACAATCGCGTGCGGGTGACCGAATGGTCTTTTGACAAGCGCGGTGACAATACCGGCTGGCATCAGCATGAGTATGACTACGTGGTGGTGCCGCTCTTTACCGGGGTGCTTGAGATCGACAATGGGGATGGCAGTCGCAGCCTAGCTGAAATGCAGGAAGGGGTTCCCTATTTTCGCAAGGCTGGCGTTCGCCATGACGTGATCAACGGCAACGACTTTCCCTGCAGCTTTGTTGAAACCGAATTGCTGGAACCTGCGCCGCCCACATGAGGGAGAGCGCTCCGTCTGCCCCCCAAACGCAGCAGTGTGCAGGGATCACGCCAGATCGGCAGAGGGCAGCAGGCGAAAGAATGCCCCCCCGGACCAAAGACCAAACCAATCTTCATGATGACAGCCCAGCTCGACCAGCCGGTAAAAGCTCTTACGATCGATCCGCGCCTCCAGCCCGCTGCGTATCATGACATAGGGGGCGGGTTCGGCTTCTGGGCTAGGTTGCTCGACCCTGAGAGGATGCTCGGCATCCGCTGTCACCTCATCGCCTAACTGGGTGGTAAAGCGCAGCACCTGCTGTTCCCCCTGCCCCGAGGCTTCAACATCCACCGCAATAAAGGGCGCATCCTCCACCCTGATCCCGACCTTTTCCACCGGAGTCACCAGAAAGAACTTCTCCCCCTCGCGCTTGAGAATCGAAGCAAAAAGACGGACCAGTTCCACCCTGCGGATCTCCCCGCCTTCATGAAACCAACGCCCATCGCTGGCAATGCGGATGTCGAGATCGCCACAAAACGGCGGGTTCCACAGGTGAACGGGCGGCAATCCGCCACCGGGTTTCGCAGAGCCACCCTCCTGCCCCGCTGCATTCCCTGCCGCTTTCAGTGAGGCGGCCAGCCCATCTACCGATGGCGTCACGTTTTTTTGTCCACTCATAGCTTTTGCCATTTCCCGCAAGCACGATAGAGTAAGACCATATATCCGCCCCGAAAGGAATGTCATGTCCGAACCCGTCAATGACGCTGCCGCCAACGGCACAGAGCTGCTGGCTGAGATCGAAGCATTGGAGCAGAAACTGCAACTGGCGCGTGCGTCGATCACCCGTCGGTTCATCGGGCAGGAGCGTGTGGTGGATCTCACCCTGGCGACGCTCCTTTGTGGCGGGCACGGGCTCTTGGTTGGCCTGCCCGGCCTCGGCAAGACCCGCCTGGTTGAGACCCTGTCGACCGTGATGGGGCTGGCTGGCAACCGGGTGCAGTTCACCCCGGATCTGATGCCCGCCGATATCCTCGGCTCCGAGGTGCTGGACACCGGCGAGGACGGGCGCCGTTCCTTCCGCTTCCTGCCGGGGCCGGTGTTCTGCCAACTGCTGATGGCGGATGAGATCAACCGCGCCAGCCCGCGCACCCAATCGGCCCTATTGCAGGCCATGCAGGAACGGCAGGTGACCGTGGCCGGGCAAGACCGCCCGCTGGGACAGCCCTTTCACGTTTTGGCGACCCAGAACCCCATTGAGCAGGAAGGCACCTATCCGCTGCCCGAAGCACAGCTGGACCGCTTCCTGTTTCAGATCGATGTGCCCTATCCCGACCGCGAGACCGAAAGGGACATCCTCCTGACCACTACCGGCACAGAAGACGCCCATGCCGAGCAGGTCTTTACTGCGGCGGAACTGACGGCAGCGCAGACCTTGCTGCGGCGCATGCCCGTGGGCGAAAGCGTGGTGGAGATGATCCTCGACCTGGTCCGCTCCTTCCGCCCCGATGAACCCGGTGTATCCGAGCGCGTGGCGCAAACCGTTGCCTGGGGACCCGGTCCGCGCGCGGCTCAGTCACTGATGCTGGCCGTTCGCGCCCGCGCACTGCTACAAAGCCGCCTGTCCCCCAGCACAGATGACGTGCTGGATATGGCCCTGCCCGTGCTCAGCCACCGGATGCAGCTCAGCTTTGCCGCTCGGGCGCGCGGGGACAATCTCGCCGATCTCATTCAAAGCACTGCACGGGAATTGAAATCCGGCGGACTTGCCGCATGATCAACTCCCCCTCCTCCACAGCATCCCAACTGCGCCAGCAGTCCGAGGTGGAGGCCGGGGCTCTACCGCCCCTTTTGGTGCAGGCACAGCAATTGGCGGCCTCGGTGCAGATTGGAGAGCACGGGCGCAGGCGTGCCGGACTGGGGGACGATTTCTGGCAATACCGCCCCATGCAGCAGGGCGACAGCCGCCGCATGATCGATTATCGCCGCTCTGCCCGCGGCGATCAGCAATTTGTCCGCGAGCGTGAGTTACAGATTGCCCAATCGGTCCATCTCTGGGTCGATCAGGGGGCCTCGATGCGCTTTGCCTCAAGCGACCAACTGCCCCAGAAAATTCAGCGTGCCAGGCTGTTGGGTTTATCCCTATCCATCCTGATGCTGCGCGCAGGTGAACGCGTGGGCCTGACCGGCGGCACGCTCCCACCGCGCCCCGGCAATCTACAGATCCTGCATCTTGCCGAAGCGCTGAGCCAAGATCAGGCGGCGGACTACGCCCCGCCCGAAGATCGCGCCATGTCACCCCACGCCAAGGCTGTTTTCATATCCGATTTCCTGGGCCCATCCGAACCGGTTGAACAGGCCCTGTCCAAGGCGGCGCAGCGCGGCGTTCACGGGGTCCTGTTTCAGGTCTTGGACCCCAGCGAAGAGCTCTTTCCCTTTGCCGGACGGACCCGGTTTGAAAGCGTCTCCAAAGCGCTGGTGCACGAAACGCTCAAAGCTTCGGATCTGCGCGAGCGCTATCTGCAGAAACTCGCGGAGCGGCGCGAAACCCTGCAAAAGCTTTGCCGTGCTTCGGGCTGGGTGATGGGGCAACATCGCAGTGATCAAAGCCCGCTTTCGGCTCTAATGTGGCTTTTTCAAGCGATGTCTGGACATAGCACATGACCTTGATTGCAGGCATAGGTTTTACGGCTCCCTGGCTTTTGCTGGCGCTTCTGACACTGCCAATTATCTGGCTGCTGCTCCGGGCCATCCCGCCTGCGCCGCGGCGTCAGATCTTCCCGGCGATCACGCTGCTCCTGGGACTCAAGGACGAAGACAGCCAATCTGACCGCACCCCATGGTGGCTGCTTTTGCTGCGGCTTGCGGCGGTTGCGGCGGCCATTATTGGCCTAGCGGGTCCGATCCTGAATCCCGATCGCGAAGAGGCGGGCTCTGGCCCTCTGCTTTTCGTGTTGGATGCTTCCTGGGCGGGTGCGGCGGAGTGGGAAAAAACCCGCGAACAGATCGCCGCCCGTCTGGATCAGGCGGGTCGCGCTGAACGGCCGGTTGCCCTGCTGCGCCTGACAGAGCCACGCGCCCTGACCTTCCAGGCGGCCTCCAACTGGCAGCAACGGCTACCCGGCACTCTGCCCCAGCCCTGGCAGCCCGGGCCGGATCAGATCACCCAGAGCCTAGAGCGGCTTGCCGAGATGGAGGGCGCCTTTGACACGCTCTGGTTTGGCGATGGGCTTGCCTATGATGGCCAAAAAGAACTGGCTGAAGCCCTTGCCGCTAGGGGAGAGGTCACCGTGATCCAGAGCGGGTTGCCTGTCTATGGGCTCAGACCTGTTGAGCTGGCCGAAGGCGCCCTGCAGCTTACCCTGTTGCGCAGCCGTGCAACGGCAGAGGAAACGCAACTGATCCAGGTGCGCGGCAGTGATCCCAATGGGCAAGACACCGTGCTTGCCTCTTTGCAGGCCAGTTTTGCAACGGGTGAGACCCAAACACAGAGCCGCTTCACGCTGCCCGCCGAACTCACCGCGCGCATCACCAGGTTTGAGCTGCCACGGCAGGCCTCTGCCGGGGCCGTAGCCCTTAGCGATGATAGCCTGCGGCGCCGCGAAGTCGCACTGGTCGGTGCCGGATCAGAGGATGAGGGCCTGGCGCTGCTCTCGCAGCTGCATTATCTGCGGCAGGCACTTGCCCCATCGGCGGATCTCCTGGAGGGGCGTCTCAGTGACTTGCTGCCTGCAAACCCCGATGTCGTAGTCCTGGCTGATATCGCCCGCCTGGCCCCGGATCAGGAAGAGGATCTGGCCAATTGGGTAGAAGCGGGCGGGCTCTTGCTGCGTTTTGCCGGTCCTCGACTGGCCGCGAGTGATACGGCGCGCAGTCAGGAGGAGCGCCTGATGCCGGTTCGCCTGCGGATCGGCGGGCGCAGCATTGGCGGCGCGCTCAGCTGGGGGGAACCCAAGACCCTGGCTCCTTTTCCAGAGAACTCACCCTTTCAGGGCCTGACCATCCCGCAGGAGGTCTCTGTCACCTCACAGGTGGTGGCGCAACCCGATCCCAGCCTGGCCAGCCGGGTGATCGCCGCACTTGAAGATGGCACCCCGCTGGTGACCCGCAAAGAGTTGGGAGCCGGTCAGGTCGTGCTGTTCCATGTGACAGCAAACGCGGAATGGAGCAGCCTGCCCCTCTCTGGTCTTTTTGTACAAATGCTTGAACGGCTTTCCGTCTCTTCTGCCACATCCCAACCGGACGCAGAGAGTCTGGAAGGAACGACATGGCAGGCCAGCACGGTTCTGGACGGGTTTGGGCGCCTCCGGAGTGCCGAGACCCTGCCCGGTGTTGCCGGACCCGATTTGGTCGCCAATGCGACAGGACCACAGTTGCCGCCAGGGCTCTATCAGAGTGCGGGACGCAGTCTGGCGCGAAATGTCCTGCGCCCAGAGGATGAGCTGCACCCGGCCCAATGGGGATCCGGCCTGCGCCTCACAGGGTATGAGGTGCAACCAGAGCAACCCCTTGGCGGTGTCTTGCTAGCTCTTGCTCTGGTGCTACTGAGCCTTGACGTGCTTGCTACGCTCCTCTTGTCGGGACAATTGCGTCAGCGCAGCAGTCTGGCGGCCCTAGCGCTTTTGGTCCTGCCGCTTGCGGCCATGACCCTCGCCGCACATCCGGCAAAGGCGCAAAGCCAGCTGCCAATAGAAGGCGCAGGAGATGCCGCAATCGAAGATCATATCGGACGCGCGGCTGAGCTGACCCTGGCACATGTGATCACCGGCGACAGTCAACTGGACCGTGTTGCTTTGGCTGGGCTTCAAGGCCTCTCGGACACTCTGTTTTTCCGCACCTCGGTTGAGCCTGCAAACCCCGTTTCCGTCGATCTGGAACGGGATGAACTGGCCTTCTATCCGCTGCTATACTGGCCGATCTCCACCACACAAGCGCTGCCCTCTTCCGAGGCCTATAAGAAGCTGAACGCCTATCTGCACTCTGGAGGCATGATCCTCTTTGATACGCGGGATGCGGATCTTGCGGCCCGTGGCGGCACCAGCCAGGCTGCACGCAAGCTTCAGCAACTGGCGTTGCCGCTGGATATTCCTCCGTTAGAGCCGCTGCCCTCGGACCATGTTCTGACCCGCACCTTTTATCTGCTAAAGGATTTTCCGGGGCGCCACCCCCGTGGTGCACTCTGGGTTGAAGCTGCCCCGGCGGATGCTGAGCAGGCAGAGGGGATCCCTTTTCGTGATCTCAATGATGGGGTGACGCCGGTGGTGATTGGCGGCAATGACTGGGCTGCGGCCTGGGCTGTGGACCGCAACGGGCGCCCCCTGCTACCGGTTGGGCGCGGTTATTCTGGTGAGCGACAGCGCGAACTGGCCTTCCGCTTTGGCGTCAATCTGGTCATGCATGTTCTGACCGGCAACTACAAATCCGATCAGGTCCATGTCCCTGCCCTGCTCGAACGGCTGGGCCAATGAGGATTGAGAGCACGCAATGACCGGAACCATCCTCTTTGACCCTTTGCTCCCCTGGCCTGTGATCTGGGCCCTGGCTGCACTGACACTGACCGCAACCGGATTAGCCCTGTGGCGTGGTCTGCCCGGATGGGGATTGCGCCTGCTTGCAGGTGTCAGCCTGCTCTTTGCTCTGATGGGACCTTTATCGCAGGAAGAAGAGCGTGAACCCCTGAAAGATATTGTGCTGGTGGTAGAGGATCTAACCGCCAGCCAGAGCCTGACAGCCCGCCCCGCGCAGTTGGAAGAGGCCCGCCAATCTCTGGCAGCAGCCCTGGAAGACCGGCCAAATACCGAAACTCGCTGGATCACACTGCAGGATGGAACCGGTGATAGTGGCACCGAGTTGATGCGCGCCTTCTCTGATGCACTGGCGGATGAGCCCCAGGGCCGGGTCGCGGGGCTGATTGCACTGTCGGACGGGCAGGTCCATGACACGGAGCATGAGTTGACCCTGCCCGCACCGCTGCATCTCTTGATGACAGGCAGGACAGAGGACTGGGACAGACGCCTGATCGTCCGCAATGCCCCCAGCTTTGCCATTATCGGTGAACCAGTTACCTTGACCCTGCGGGTGGAGGATCAGGGCGCGGCACCGGTTGGAAATGGTGTTGCCGATCTGCTAATCTCGGTCGATGGTGCAGAGCCGCAACGCTATAGCCTGCCTATTGGTGTCGATTTCGACCTGCCGCTCACCCTCAGCCATGGGGGGCGCAATGTCATTCGGTTTTCGACCCCTGAAAGTGAAGGCGAGCTGACCAATCGCAACAATGCGGCGCTGGTGCAGATCAATGGCGTGCGTGACCGGCTGCGGGTGCTTTTGGTCTCTGGCAAGCCACATCCTGGCGGGCGCACCTGGCGCAACCTGCTGAAATCCGACAGTTCCGTGGATCTGGTGCATTTCACGATCCTGCGGCCTCCGGAAAAGCAGGATGGGGTACCGGTAGATGAGCTTTCCCTCATCGCTTTCCCCACGCGAGAGCTGTTTCTGGAAAAGATCGATGACTTTGATCTGATCATCTTTGACCGCTACCAGAGGCGCGGCATTCTGCCTGCGATCTACCTCGACAATGTTGCGAATTACGTTGATCAGGGCGGCGCCGTGCTGGTGGCTGCTGGACCGGATTTTGCCAGTGCCGACAGTATCTATCGCTCTCCTCTGGCTCGGGTTTTGCCCGCAATGCCCACAGCGCGGGTTCTGGAACAACCCTATCGTCCAGAGGTGACCGATCTGGGCGACCGACATCCTGTTACCCTGGGGCTGAAAGGGGCGACTGAGCCCGGAGAACCTGCCTGGGGCAGCTGGCTGCGCCAGATCGAACTCGCCGCCCCGGAGGGGCACGTCCTGATGACTGGCCTGGCCAATCGGCCCTTGCTGGTTCTGGATCGTGTTGCGCAGGGGCGTGTTGCGCTCCTGGCCTCTGATCATGCCTGGCTCTGGAGCCGTGGCTATCAGGGTGGCGGCCCGCAGCTTGAACTACTGCGGCGGCTGGCACATTGGATGATGAAAGAGCCGGAGCTGGAAGAAGATATGCTCTGGGCCGAGGTTGCTGGCCAGGAGATGCGGATCCTGCGCCGCCGCCTCACCGGGACGGCTGGGGAAATCACGATCACCGCGCCTGACGGCAGCGAGCGGTCCCTGCCAATGGAAGAGATTGAGCCCGGCCTTTGGGAAGCCATCCATATTGGCGGGGAGCCCGGCCTGTACAGGCTGCAGGAAGGGGAAAGCGAAGCGGTGGTGGGGCTGGGACCCGCCGCACCGCGCGAGTTCCAGGAAACCATTGCCAGCGCCGCCCCGATGCAGCCGATCGTCGATCAGATGCGTGGTGGGGTCAAACGTCTTGAGGAAGGCATGCCCCGTCTGCGGGATGTGAAACCCGGGCGCCCTGCCAGCGGGCGCGACTGGATTGGCCTGACCCCGCGTGGCGCCTATGAGACGCTCTCGGTCTCGCAAAGCCCCTTGCTGCCGGCCTGGCTTGGGCTGCTGATCTTTGCCGGCTTCATCCTGGCGGGTTGGTTGCGTGAGGGCCGCCGTTAAAAAGTGGTTTCAAATCGCGGTTCAGTCGCAGGGTTTCGGCGCAGGGTGAGTGGCAAAGGAATGAACGCATCAATCGATCCGCACATTCACCCGGCTGCTCTGCCCCTTGGCATCGACCACAACCAGACCCGAAAACCCCGGTCCGGGACTGGGCACCTCGAACTCCCGCTGATGCTCACCACGCGTTAGCAGATGGCCGTCGACCATCAGCGCGAAAGGCGCGATGCCGCCACGCAGCTTGACCAAAAGCGCCTCTCCACGCAGATCCAGACGTGCCCCATCTGGCGGAAAGACCAGCTGTGGCGCCTCTGGGTCTTGCGCAAATACCGCATTGCGCGGGCGGAAACGGCGCAGCGGCAGGGGCAGTTCGGCCGCACCCAGGATCAGGGTCTCTGGTGGGGGCGGAGCAAAGGGCGTGAAATCCGGCTTCAAGCGGCCAAAGGCTTCAAACAGCACCGGAGCCGCCAATTCACCGCCAAAGGCGCCCGGTACCGGCGTGCCATCCGCGCGCCCCATCCAGATCCCGATCACATGACGCCCATCCCAGCCAATGGCCCAGGCATCGCGATGACCGTAGGAGGTCCCTGTTTTATAGGCCAGCACCCCGGCTCTGGCTCCCGGCGGTGGCGCCAGCCCGCGCAACACATCGCTCAGATGCCAGGCTGCTGCCGGAGAGATCACCCGGGCTGTCTCAGCTTCTGCGCTGTTTAGCAGATTGCGCAGTTCTTTGCCCTGCCCGCCTGCGGCCAGAACTGCATAGAGCTGGACAAGATCCGTGAGAGAGGTGCCCACACCGCCGAGGCTGACCGCCAATCCCGGCTTACCCGCCGGAAGCCGGGGCTGCGCCCCACTCTGCCGCAGGGCCGCCATCAACCTGGCTGGGCCCAGTTCGCGGGTGAGTTTGACAACGGGGATATTCAGCGACAGTTGCAGGGCCTGCCTCACCCTGAGATCGCCGCGAAACACACCGTCAAAATTCTGCGGTGCGTAGCCTTCGTAATCAACCGGGGCATCGCGGATCAGGCTTTCCGGATGTACCAGCCCCTGATCAAAGGCAAGCCCATAGACCAGAGGTTTCAAGGTTGAGCCGGGAGAGCGCAGGGCGCGGGTCATATCCACATAGCCCTGTCGGCCAGCGGCCTGATAGGCAGGGGAGCCAACCGAAGCAACCACCCGACCGGTCTGATGATCCACCGCCAGCAAAGCAGCTGAAATCCTCGGACCCGCCTGGCGGGCTGCCTCTGCCAGCAGAGTCTCCATCTGCGCCTGGACCTCCCGATCCAGCGTTGTAACCAGCCGCAACTGGCCTGGGTTCTGCTGGCGCAGATGATCAGAAAGATGGGGCGCCAGGCGCGGGAAGCCCTGCATCGTTCTGGGCAAAACCTGCCCCTGCGCCAAATCGACCTCAGCCTGTGTCAGAAGACCCGCCGCGTGAAGGCGCGTCAATACACGCGCACGTCCCAGCCGCGCGGAAGCGGCCTGCCGGTCGGGGCGGCGTGCCTCTGGCGCTTGCGGCAAGGCAATCAACAAGGCAGCTTCCGAAGGGGAGAGGCGCTGTGGCTCCTTGCCAAACCAAGCATAACTCGCGGCCCGCAGCCCTTCGACATTGCCGCCATAGGGCGCATGCAGCAGGTAGAGACGCAGAAGTTCCGCCTTACCAAATTGCCGCTCCAACGCCAGGGCCAGCCGTATCTGGCGCAGTTTTCCCGCCCAGCGCCCGGTGCTGCCATTCTCCAACAGACGGGCCAGCTGCATGGTCAGGGTCGAGCCGCCAGAGACCACCTCCCCATGCCAGAGCATCTGCCCCCCGGCCCTCAGAAGGGCCAGGAGGTCGACACCTGCATGGTGATGAAAGCGCTTATCCTCATAGGCGACCAACCGGGTGAGAAAGACAGGATCCACCTGCTCCAGCGCCAGATCCATTCGCCAGATCCCATCCTCAACCGGGTAAGCCCGCAAGAGCTTTCCCCCCTGGTTCTGCACCTCTACCGAAACGGCCGCGAGGGTCGGTGGCAGCTTTGTTGTCGTGATCCAGTGATCAAAGCTGCGCCATCCCCCCCAAAGGAGCAGGACCAAACCCAGAAGCGCAACAAGACCTGCCGCCCCGCGCCAGGGTCTATGTGCAGCGCGCTGTGTCACCGGACCCTGATCCGCCCTGCATCCGTATGGGCACGATAGGAAGGACGGTACATATCTTCGACAAGGGCCGCCGGATGATGAAAATCACCCGGCGAAACAGCCCGGGCAATATAGGCCAGCGTGATCACCCCGCGCCCACGCGCGTCAACCGCGGCCAAAAAGCGATCGCTGCGGAATTCTGCATGTTCCGCCTCCGAGAGGGAGAGCCAGTCCAGCGCCCTAAGGTCTCCTGACCGCAGAAGGTTCGGGTTGTCGATCTCTACACCTGCGGGCAGCGGATCATTGATCATCAACCGCGCACCTACGTTTTCATGGGGCTGCACCCGGATCACAGTGACAAAGCGGTCCCCGGCGGCAAAGCTCTGCTGCTCCAGCAATTCGCCCTCCAGACTGTAGTGGTGCCGCTCGATGGTATAGCCGTAGCCGCTCGCGGTGGGCGGGATCTCTGGCACACCAAGGGTTGTCAGCGTCACCTCGGTCGCAGCACCGCTGGCACTGGAGAGCAGCGGCTCCTCGGCAGTGCGACCTGCATCAAGACGCAGGAAGGGCCCCTCGGTCGGGCGCCCATTGATCAAAAGACCAGAGTCTTCGGGGTTCTTGATCAGCGCATGGGCGGCCATCAGGGTCCAGCTTGCCTCTTGAGTGGAGCTGTTGCGGCTGTTCTGTCCCAGCAGATCCGCCAGTGCGTCACGATCAATGGCATCAGAACTGGCCTCTACCACCAGGGCAAGAACCCCGGCGGCGTCCCGACGGTTGGTACCGTAGTCAGCACGCCAAACCGGGCCTTCTGCCCGTGCTCCGCGCAGCATTTCACCCGCGCGCGCAAACAGGCGATCCGCCCGGCGCTGATCCCCATAAGAGGCCAGGGCCGCCCCCAGCTGGGCCGCCGCAAGTGGAGAGCCCAGATCCTTGGCCTTAACATCTGCGTAGTAGCGCAGATCCGACATGGATGCGGCGCCTTCACGGGCCAGAACCAGCAGGGCATAGGCCAGATCCTCACCGCCCGCATCAAAATCGGGTGCATAGTTGATCCGGTTGCGTAGATTATCCATGGCACGGGTAAAGGCCTGATCCGGCACCTCATAGCCCTGACGACGCGCGCGCGACAGGAAATCGGAGGCATAGGCATCCAGCCAGAAATCACCGCTTTCGGCGCGCCAAAGACCAAAGGCCCCATTGCTGGCCTGACGCGTCAGAATCTTGCGGATCGCCGCATCCACACGGTCGCGTACCCTTGGCTGTGCCCCCATACCAATGGATTTGGCTACTGAGGAGAGATAGAGCAACGGCAGGGCCTTAGAGGTGACCTGCTCGGTGCAGCCATAGGGGTATTGGTCCAGACTCGCGAGCAAGCCCGGCACATCAAAACGTGCCAAAGGCCCGGCAGAGACAACCGCCTGGGCGCTACCTAGGCGCATACCAGCGAAAATATCATCGGTAAGGTGCAGATTGCTGCCCGCCGCCAGATGCAACCTGCGTGTTGCCGCAATCACCGGATCATTGGCCCGCACAGGCAGCCGGAAGTTCTGGCTGAGCGGCGTCCCATCACTTGTGATCAGCGTCAGTTTGACCTCTGGATTGCCCAGGCCCGTGGCCTCAACCGGCAGCTCCAGCACCGCTTTGCCCTGTTCGGCCAGGGTGACACTCTTTGGCAGCTTGCCAAGGTTCAGACCGGTTCCAAGGCTCTCGGCTTCCAGCTTCACCTCACCGGCAGGGCCATCCGCATGGATCAGTTCCAGACGGATACGGCTTTGATCCCCAGGGGCCAGGAAGCGTGGCAGGGCGGCACTCAGCACCACGGGGTCGCGTACCAGCATATCAGCCTCTGCCTGTCCTACGGCGCGATCCGACCAGGCCATGGCCATGATACGCACCGTTCCATTAAAGGCCGGCAGCTCAATCGGGAGGGTCACCATCCCGTTGTCATCCACTCGCAATGCACCAGAGAACAGCGCCACCAGATCCTGCGTTGGCGGCGGTGATTGCATCTGAAGACCACGGTCTGCATCCCCACCGGATCGGATCTGCCCCAAGGCCCCATTTCCAGGATCAATCAATCGGCCATAGATATCGCGCAGCTCCATGCCCAGACGGTGCTGGCCATGGTAGTAGCCCTGCGGATCCGGCGTCTTGAAACCAGTGAGGTTCAGGATACCCAGATCCACGGCAGCAATGGTCAACCAGACCTCGTCCCCAGGAGTTGCACCAGCAACAGAAATCCGCGCCTCGGCTGTGCCGCGTGGGCGCGCAACCTCGGGCACCTCGACCGCCAGCTCCAGCGCTTGTCCTGGCTGGGTCACTGAGGCATGGGCCAAACCCAGGGCGCGTGCGGGGCTCCGCGCGGCCTTGTCCTGCAAGGGCTGCAACAGGGATACAGTCACATAGGCCCCTGCCCCCCAATCCTGCGTCACTGCCAGGGGGATCACATTCTCCCCGGCTGCAACTTCGACTGTCTGACGGCTGATCACCCGGTTCGACAGAACCGAGATCAGCGCAGTACCTGCGGTCTGTGGCACAAGGCGCAGGCGGGCGGTATCGCCGGGGGTATAGCTTTCTTGATCCAGCGACATCTCCAGTCGGTCCGGCGTGGCTGAGCCATCGGGCGGCGCATACCACCCCGCATCAAACCGGATCGCAGCCTGCAGATGCGCACCATCCAGCCGCTCAACCACCAGCTCATACTCCCCCCAATCCACCTGCTGCTCCAGTGCGAGTGGTTGCTCACCCAGCATCATCTCTCCGCTGGCGATCCTCTTGCGGCGGGTGCTGCGTTCCCAGTTCCAATTGCCGTAGAGCTGATACCACTGATAGCGGGTCTCAAGCCGGTTGAGGGTCCATTTCACCTGCATAGGCATGGACGTCAGGTCCGAAGACAACGCCAGTAGCTCAAAGCCTGCCTGACTGCCTTCGGCTACGGTCTCCTCAAACAGGGGTTTGATGCCGATCACCGGCCCCGAGGGGGCAACAGGAAGATCCAGGCGGCGTTCCACCGGGCGCCCGGACCCATCCGTCAATCGTGTGGTCAGCTCTGCTGTGAGTGGCAGCCCTTGGGCTTCGGTGCCAGGAAATTCAACCGTGACACGGGCGTGTCCCGCTGCATCAGTTTCTTCACCACCAAAATAGCTGCTTTCGGGGCGCAACGGCGTATCATAACGTCCGAAACGGAAGCCCGGAAAGCCTGCCAGCTGGCGGCTGGGGCGCAGACGCAGATCCCCGTCGATCTTCAGGCCTGCCCCCGGTGCGCCAAAGAGATAGCGGGCGGAAATATCCAATTGTGCCCAGTCACCTGACTGCAAAGACTGCGCATTGGCCAGGGTTTGTTCAAAGTCGATCCGCTCGGGCATGAAATCTTCGACCAGAATCTGACGGCTGGCCAGAGCAGGCGCCTTGAGGTCGCTCTTGATCTCTAACCGCCAGGTTCCACGCGGGGCAGAGCCCCCAACCGGCAGGGCAAAGACATGGCCGCCCATCTGCCCCCCCTCGGAAAAATGGCGGCTGTATTCGACCCCATCAGGGCGAGTCAGGATTGCCGTCAGCGGCAGGCCTTGAATGGCCAGCGCCCGGCTGTCGCGGGTCAAAGCAGTGACATGAATGGTTTCACCAGCCCGGTAGGCCCCGCGATCCGTGGCAAGGAAGACATCAATTGGGCCGGGTGCTGGTCGCCCTTCGACACCCCGGTCCGACAAATCAAAGGCCGCGTCTTTCAGGGAGAGAAAGGCAAAATCCTCTGCCTCCGTACCCGCAGCGGCACGGGCCAGCACCAAGGCAGGGGCTGCGGCCCCCTGTCCACGGGTCAGGCCAGGTGCAAACCGGGCATAGCCGCTGGCATCGGTCTGCGCCGTAGCCAGAACCCCATTGGCATTGGAGATCAGGGTAACCTCGACCTCAGCGCGCGCCTTTGCATCCTGCAGACCCTGTACCTGCACATGCAGCCCATCGCTGCCAGACATGGTGCTGAGGCCCAGATCACTGAGAACAAACCACTGGGTGGCGCCCGGCGACTCATAGGGATCTGCCCCGGCAATACTGGCAGAGAGAGCATAGATGCCGACGGGTTGATCCCGCAGCACCTCATTCAGAGGCAAGCGCGTGGTCACATCGCGGTTCAACTCCGTTGAAAGCGTGGCGCTGCCCGACCAGATATCTTCAGCAATAGCATTGGCGAAATGCTCTTCCTGCCATTGCGACAGAGGCCGCGCAAAGTAGTCTTCCTGAATGCTGCGCAACAGGTTGCGATCACTCATCCGGCGCAGGCGCAGTTCCACCTCGGCCAGATTCACCGTTTCGATCGGCAGGGCCGCATCCGCGCCCCGCGCCAGCACATAACCACGCCCCGGAAAGCGAACTGCGGGGCTGCGATCCCCTACATAGTGGCTCAGCTCGACATCCTTGATCAGGGCATCACCATTGCCAGCAGGCAACCCCCGGCGCAGCGTGAATGTGTAGCGTTTGCCATGCTCAATGCCGTCCAGGCAGAGGTTCTTTCCCTCGGCGCTGACCGCAATTCCTTGTGCAGCCCCTTTGACAAAATCATCATAGCTGACCCCACTGCGGGCGAGATCCTCAGAAAACTCCACGCAGATCCGGGGATTGGCGCTGTCGCTTTCAACCTTGCTCTCAGCGACGCGGAAGCCATACTTTCCAATCGCCTCGGACAGCATGCGGGTGGTGTCACGCCGTGGGGCACGTTGCTCTGCCAGTCGCAGCAGGGGCAACATGTCCCGGCCTCGGCCCAGCGCCTCCAGCGCCAGAGCGGCTGGTATCAGCCCATTGGCTTCGGCGGCCGCCGTCTCTGCCCGCAGATAGGCATTCAACCCCGCCAAAAAGGCGCGTTCTCGCAGGGCACGCCGCCCGGTTTGCAGCTTGTCTTTGGACAGGCGCAAAAGAACCGAAGAATATTCTGCCCAAAGCCCGGATTCGTCACTTTGCGCCACCGCTTGGCCATACCAGCCCAGCGCCCCGGCCAGATCCCCTTGCCGCGCCAAGAGCTGTGCCGCCTGCAGCATATCTTCGATGCTGCCACTGCCAGCCGGAAAGCGAAGCGCAATGCGCTCTGCCTGTTCCAGAGCTTTGCCGAAATCTGCCGCACTCAGATTCGCCAAGAGCGCAGCGCGCCCTGCCGCCTGCTCCTGAGCCGCCAAAGGAATCTCATGCTTGATTGCAGAGACCGCCCCCTGAAAGGCAGAGGGGGTTTGCATAGTGCTTTTGGGGAAGCAGGCATTTGAACGCCGGTTGTAAGAAAACCCCGCACAGGTTTCCTGCGCCATGCAAGCCTGCCGACAAGAGGTGAGATCCGTGTCAAACAATGCTTGCAGATCTGACCCATAGTAGTCGGTGTTTTCAAATGTTTGAAACCGCACTTCGGGAAGAACCTGATCGGCGAGGCTCTCCCTTGACGCGAACATCGATGCGAGTGCCACAAACAAGGCTGTAAAAATCGGCAAACGGAAAACACAAAAAACTGGCATACTACCCTCCCAAATCCTCCTCAGGCTGACATGAGCTTAACGCCATAGCAAGGTCTTCACCCGTAAGACTGAGGCTGTCGCAGTAGAATTCAGTAACAGGTTCCAGCTCCAATTTGGGGATGGTTTCTTATTTCGGTGGAGCAGGCAGGGAATGAACCTTGCAGATAAACTAGCAGAGGAGCGCCGCGCCCGTTTGGCGGCGGAACGTTTGCTTGAGCTCAAGCAAGCGGAACTGACCGCTGCCAACCGAAAGCTGGGACGCCATGCTCTGGCGCTGACCAAACAAATAGGCGTCACCCAAGCGGAAGTGGCCACTGTTCGCGATGAGAACGCCAAGGTTAAATCCGACCTTACCCAAGCCAATGAAAAAATCGAAAAGGCTGAGCGCCGCCTTTGGCATTCCATTCAGGCCTTTCAGGATGGCTTTGCTTTCTTTGATGCCGATAGCAAGCTGATTGGCGCAAATACGGCCTACCTCAATATTTTTGACGGTCTGGAGGAGGTCACACCCGGCATTTCCTATGTTCGTATTCTGCAGATTTTGACGGATGAAGGCTTGGTCAACACCGGGGAGATTAGCCCGGACAGCTGGCGTAAGATGATGACGGACCGCTGGATGTCCCTCGCACCAGAACCCATCGTGGTGCAGATGTGGGATGATCGCTATCTCCGGCTCATCGACCAAAAGGGACATGGCGGTGACATGGTCAGCCTCGCGCTCGATATCACCTCAACCGTCCACTACGAAGAAGAGCTGAGGAGTGCCCGTGAGCGCGCGGAAGCTGCGAACCGCGCCAAGTCCGCCTTCCTGGCCAATATGTCCCATGAGATTCGCACACCGATGAATGGTGTTGTCGGCATGGCAGAATTGCTGAGCGACACCTCTCTCTCGGAGGAGCAGAAACTCTACGCCAATACGATCAAGAACTCGGGTGAGGCACTGCTCGTCATCATCAATGACGTGCTCGATTATTCCAAGATCGAAGCCGACAAGATGGTTCTGCACGAAGAACCCTTTGATCTTGAGCGGGCGATTCATGAAATCGTCATGCTGCTGCAGCCAACCGCGCGGGATAAGGGCCTCACCATGCTGGTGGATTACGATCTCTTCCTGCCCACCCGATTTGTCGGGGATCGCGGAAGAATCCGTCAGGTCATGACCAACCTTGCGGGCAATGCGGTGAAATTCACCAACGAAGGGCATGTTACCCTGCGCGTGACCGGTATTTCCAACCCGGATGAGGGGACCTGCTCTGTCCACTGCCTGATTGAAGACACCGGTATCGGTATCCCCGCCGACAAGGTCGATCACGTCTTTGGAGAGTTCAACCAGGTCGAAGATGAGCGCAACCGAAAGTTCGAAGGGACGGGTCTGGGGCTTGCGATCTCCAAGAAACTGATTGAATTGATGGATGGTGAGATCTGGGTGGAAAGCGATGAGGGTGAAGGCTCCTGCTTTGGTTTCCGCATCCCATTGCCTGTGGCAGAGGGTCCCTTTGCGCCAAGCCCAGAATTACCAAAGAGCCTGCAACAGGTTCTGCTTATCGATAACTCCACCTTGAACTGCGAGATTTTGCAGCGCCAATTGATGTTGCACGGAATCGAAGCCTCAACCGCTGACACCTATCAGGATGCGCTGGCCAAGATGAATCCCGGGGTCGATCTGGTTATCTGCGACCATGGATTGCCCGGCGGCGGTCTGCAGATGGCGCGGGAGCTGCGCAAGAACCGTTGGGATAGCGTGCCAATCATCATGCTCTGCTCCAGCATGCACGAAGTTCCAGAGGAAGACGTCAAAGCGCTCAACCTGGTTCTGTTGCAAAAACCCACCCCGCGCGATGAGCTTTTGGCCGCATTGTCCTCAATTGGTCAGACGATGGCTCCGGCCGCCACGCCAGAGCCAGAGGCCCCCCCCTCTCTGGAAGAAGCCTATGCGCGCGACAATGCCACGCCTACCCCCGGTGCAGCGCAGCCAGCTGACGCAGGCGTGTCTCCCCAAGCGGAGGCACCCGCCCCGGCGCCCGTTGAGCCCGCGCTTCGTCAGATGCGGGTGCTTGCGGCAGAGGACAACAAGACCAACCAGTTGGTCTTCCGCAAAATGGTCAAGAGCTACAACATAGATCTTTGCTTTGCAAACAATGGGTTAGAAGCACTAAATCTCTATGAGAGTTTTAAGCCTGATCTGATTTTCATGGATATCTCCATGCCAGAGATGGATGGCAAAGAGGCCACCCAGGAGATCCGCAAGATTGAAGCGGAGACCGGGAAACATGTGCCCATTGTGGCACTCACCGCCCATGCGATGAGCGGCGATTCCGAAGGCATTCTGGCGGCTGGTTTGGATCATTATCTCACCAAGCCCCTGCGAAAGGGGCTGATTGGTGAGAAGATTGAAGGCTATCAACCGGAGAATGTTCAGCCGGTTCAGATCTCCCCAGCTGCCTAATAGCCAAACGCCAAGAGACTTGTTCACTCTCTTTAAGCTCAGCGCGTTCAGCCCCGCAGAAATGCGGGCTTGCCAGGCTCCGACAGATCCTCGCGGTAGACATAGCCGCCGCTTTCAAAGTCCTTCAGGGCCTCTTCCTGATCCAGGCGATGCTGGATCACAAAGCGTGCCATAGCACCACGGGCACGTTTGGCATAAAAGCTGACGACCTTGGGCGTGCCATTCTTGTTTTCCAGAAACAGCGGCGTCACCACCTTTGGCTTCAGGGTCTTCAGGTTCACCGCGCCAAAGTACTCCTGGCTGGCACAGTTGACCAGGATCTCTGCCCCGACCGACTCTGCCTGGGTATTCAGGGCTTCTGAGATGCGGCTTCCCCAATATTCATAAAGGTTCTTGCCGCGCGGGTTTTTCAGCCGTGATCCCATTTCCAGCCGGTAGGGTTGCAGGGCATCGAGCGGTCGCAGCAATCCGTAAAGACCCGAGAGAATCCGAAAGTGATCCTGTGCCCAGGCCATTTCCTCTGCCTCCAACGAGGCTGCCTCTAGCCCCTGATAGGTATCCCCGGCAAAGGCCAATGCGGCTGGACGCAGGGCTTCTGCTTGTGGGTCATCAGCAAAATCCTGGAACCGCTGATGGTTCAGTTTGGCCAGATCTTCGCTGATATGCATCAGCTTCATCAGGTCTGCGACACTCAGCTCCCGCGCCACTGCGGCCAGTTTGACAGCCTCATCCTGAAAGGCGGGGAAGGTCATGTCCTGATCCCGCTCCGCCCAGTCCAGCTTCTTGGCCGGAGAAACAACTACCAGCATATCCTGCCCCCTTTGGTTCTAGAGGATGTGTTATCCTGCGCCGCGCAAGACGTCCAGAAAAGCCGCCGCGAAACGTTCGGCGCGGCGCTCCCCTAGCAACATTGTGATGCCGCGCTCATCCTCAGCGCGCATCTGTGCGAGTTTGGCCAGCATGGTGGCGGGGCAGCTGAGCGGCTTTAGGGTACCGCATTCTCCCCGCGTCAACTTCGCCTGGACCTCCAACAACGCGTCATAGGTGGAGCCGGCCCCCTTGGAGGCCAGCCTGCGCCGGGCCGGGTGCAACTGCTCAGTTGCTCCGGTGATCACGCTCAGAAACTCATTGCCGTAGCGTTCCAGCTTTTTGGCACCGATGCCACTGATCCGCGCCATTTGGTCCAGCGATTCGGGCCGTGTCTCTGCCATTTCAATCAGGGTCTTATCGGTAAAGACCACATAAGCGGGCACTTTCTGCGCCTCTGCCAGAGCCCGGCGTTTGGCCTTTAATGCAGACAAAAGCGGCGCATCTTCTTCTGAAACCAAGGCCTTGACCACCGGGCGGCGGTCCGCTGACTTGATGGTATCCTTACGCAGAGAGATCCGCGCCTCGCCTTTCAGGATCGGCAATGCGCCTTCAGTCATGCGCAGGGCGCCATGGCGTTCCGGGTCCGGGCGCACCAGGTCATGGCCCATCATCTGCCGAAACACCGCCTGCCATTGCCGCTTGCCATATTCCTTGCCGCAGCCAAAGACAGAGAGGTCATCATGACCCTTTTCACGCACCCTATCGGTCTCATTGCCGTATAGAATATCGATCAGATGTCCTGATCCGTAGGTTTCATTGGTGCGCAAAATGGCCGAGAGCGCCTTCCTCACTGCCGTGGTGCCGTCAAAGACCTCAACCGGGCTGTCGCAGAGGTCGCAATTGCCGCAGGGCTCCGGGTCTTCCTCAAAATAGCGCAACAGGCTCTGACGGCGGCAGGTGAGCGCTTCGGCCAGCCCCAGCAAGGAATTCAACCGCGCATGATCCGCCGCGCGCCGTTCTGGCGGAGCCAGGCCCTCGTCGATCTGATTGCGACGCAGGCGGATGTCTTCCGGACCATAGAGAGTCAGGGTCTCTGCAGGTGCCCCATCACGCCCTGCGCGGCCAATTTCCTGGTAATAGGCTTCGATACTCTTGGGCAGATCCGCATGAGCTACCCAGCGGATATCGGGCTTGTCGATGCCCATGCCAAAGGCCACTGTGGCCACCACGATCAGCCCATCCTCACGGGCAAAGCGGGTCTCAACCTCGCGGCGGTCTTCTGCTTCCATGCCGCCATGGTAGTGACAGGCAGCATGACCTGCATCCCGCAGGGCGCGCGCCAGATCCTCGGTCTTGGCGCGGGTGCCGCAATAGGTGATCCCCGATTGCCCCTTGCGAGCGGCGGCGAACTCCAGGATCTGGCGGCGCGGCCCATCCTTGGCGGCAAAAGCAAGGTGGATATTGGGCCGATCAAATCCACGTAGAAAGCTCCGGGGGGCCTGCCCGTCAAAGAGCTTGCGGGTGATCTCTTCGCGGGTTTCAGAGTCTGCGGTGGCGGTAAAGGCCGCCAGCGGCACATCCAGCGCCTGGCGCAGCTCCCCAATGCGCAGATAGTCCGGGCGGAAATCATGGCCCCATTGGCTGACGCAATGAGCCTCATCCACCGCGATCAGGCTGACATTGATCCGTTGCAGCATATTGAGCGTTGCGCCAGAGGCCAGCCGTTCTGGCGCCATATACAAAAGCTTCAGCTCACCCGCCTCGATCGCTTGCCAGACGGCCTCTGTCTCTTCTTCAGTATTGCCAGAGGTGAGCGCCCCGGCACTGACCCCTACCGCCTGCAGGGCGCGCACCTGATCGCGCATCAGCGCAATCAAAGGCGAAATCACAACCGTGATGCCATGACGCAAGAGAGCCGGTAGCTGATAGCACAGGGACTTCCCGCCCCCCGTCGGCATGATCGCCAGTACGTTTTCGCCCTGCGTCACCGCTGCGACGATTTCCTGCTGACCCGGTCGAAAAGCATCAAAGCCAAAGATCTCACGCAGCTGATGCGGGGGAGCACTGTGCTCCGCTTCGGCAGGCGCGGCTGACATTGTTGGGGCCTCTTGGGGTTTGTTCGGGGATTTCTGCTGCTCTGAATTGCCGCCACAATCCCACAGGTCGAATCGGGCGGCAAGGCCCAGACATGCAAAAGCCCGGTGAAACCACCGGGCCTGCCATCACAATTGAGATGTTGTGGATCAGTAGAACATTGGAATGTTGTTCTGGATAATGATCCGCAGAGCATAGACTGCGATCAGGGCCGCCAGCGGGGTCAGATCGATGCCACCCAGATTGGGCAGGATCCGGCGCAGCGGACCATAGAGAGGTTCAAGGATACGCTGCAGCATATACCAGATCTGCCCCACCAGCTGCTGGTGCAGATTCAGGACCTGGAAGTTGATCAGCCAGCTCATGATCACATGAGCGATGATAAAGAACCAGACGATGTCCAGGATCAGAAGCAGGATTTGGAGCAGCGAAAGCATCGGTTACCTCATTGGAATTTCGATCCTACAGGTAAGCAGGCCTGCGCCAATGTGCAAGGCTTCCCCGAGGTTGCGGTTGACCATTGGTAAATAGGTGGCAAGAGGGGCACAACGCCGAAGGAGTACCCCCAAAATGTTCCCGATTGTCCGCCTGCTGAAGGATCTTTGGCGCGCCAGCCGCATGCCCGCCATCGACCTCACCGAGACCCATGTTTCGCATCATATCTGCTGGCCCTGGGATCTCGACATCTGGCTGGAATTGAACAATGGTCGCGCCATGACGCTCTATGATCTGGGGCGCACCATGTTGGCGCAGCGGGTGGGGTTGATCGGAGCTCTGCGGCAGAACCGCTGGGGCATGACAGCTGCAGGGACCACTGTGCGTTTCCGCCAGCGCATCCGCGGATTTGAGCGCTTTGAAATGCGCAGCCGCGCCGTCGCCTGGGATGATAAATTCATCTATCTGGAGCAATCCATGTGGAAGAAGGACGGCACCTGCGCCAGTCATGTGATGCTGCGCACGGCGCTGACCGATGCCAATGGTATTGTGGCGCCGGAGCGTGTGCTGGAAGCGATGGATCTGGCAGGCAAGAACACCCCTGAAATGCCGGATTGGATCGATGCCTGGCGCGCCGCCGATGCGCAACGCCCCTGGCCCCCGATGCAGGATGGGCTTGCCTAAAGCTCCCGCCCCCTGTCTTATCACCGCAACAAAATGACGCGGGGACAGGATGAGCGAAATTTCAATGCGCAAGCGCATATGGGGCTGGTGGTTCTTTGACTGGGCCAGCCAGCCCTATCACACCCTACTGGTGACCTTTGTCTTTGGCCCCTTCTTTGCTGCCGTCGCGGCGAATTTCTTCATGGCGGAGGGGCTGGAATCTGAAGCCGCAAAGGCACAGGCACAGACCATGTGGTCGATCGGCATGACTGTTACCGGGCTGATGATCGGTTTTGGGGCGCCTTTCATTGGCGCGCTGGCGGATATCTCCGGACGCAAGCGGCCCTGGCTCATTGCCTTTTCGCTCATGTATTTTCTCGGCGCCTGGGGGATTTGGTACTCCGATCCGGCAGGAGGCAACCTTTGGTGGATGCTGGTCACCTTTGGCTTTGGCTTTATCGGCGCGGAATTTGCCCTGATCTTTGCCAATTCGCAATTGCCCAACTTGGGCGACAAAGACGATGTTGGCGCCATCTCCGGTTCCGGCTTTGCATTTGGCTATTTAGGTGGCGTGATTTCGCTGTTCATCATGCTTTTGCTTTTTGTGGAACAGGGCACTGGTAAAACACTGATCGGGTTGGATCCGGTTTTAGGGTTGGATGCCGAAACCCGCGAAGGCACCCGCGCAGTTGGGCCCTTCACGGCGCTCTGGTTTATGGTCTTCATGGTGCCCTATTTCCTCTGGGTGAAGGACGATGCCCATACTGGCAAGCGCGGCACGCTGAGCCAGGCAGTGGGGCTGGTTGTCTCTTCAGTCAAGGCTTTGGGAAACCGCGCAAGCCTGGCGAGCTATCTTGGCTCCTCAATGCTCTACCGTGATGCGCTCAATGGGCTTTATAGCTTTGGTGGTGTCTATGCCGCGCTGGTCTTGGGCTGGGAGATCACCCTCATCGGCATCTTTGGGGTTATATCGGCCATTGCCGCTGCAGGTTTCAGCTGGGTCGGCGGGATAGCAGACAAGCGCTTTGGCCCCAAGCCGGTCATCATAGTCTCGATTCTGTTTTTGACACTGGTTTGCGTGACCGTGGTCAACATGTCGCGCGAATCGCTTTTTGGGGTCTCTTTGGCAGAAGGATCCAAGCTGCCGGATGCGATCTTCTTTGGCTGCGGTATGCTGATCGGCGGTTTCGGCGGAATTTTGCAAGCCGCCAGCCGCAGCCTGATGGTGCGCCATACCGATCCTGCCAAGGCCACCGAGAGCTTTGGCCTTTATGGTCTCTCGGGGCGTGCCACCGCATTTCTGGCACCCGCACTGATTGGGGTTGCCACAACCCTGACTGGTAGCGCACGATTGGGTATCACCCCCGTGATCCTGCTCTTCTTGCTAGGGCTGATCATGCTCTATTGGGTCAAGGCAGAAGGAGATCAGCAGTGAAACGCCTCTTTGCGACGTTTGTTTTATGTATGGGCCTGGTAACAAGTGCAGACGCCGCAACCCCCGCCAAAGAGCTCTTTGGCGCCAAGCCCACGGGGTCCCAGCAAAAACCGGCCCCCTTTGGCTCCTATGCCAAGGGCTGCGTTGCAGGGGCCGTACAATTGCCGGAAACGGGCCCAACCTGGCAGGCGATGCGCCTTAGCCGCAATCGCAACTGGGGCCATCCCGAAACCATTCGTTTCATAGAAAAACTCAGCGCGTTTGCGGCTAAGCAGCCGGGCTGGAACGGGCTTTATATTGGCGATATCAGCCAGCCGCGTGGTGGGCCGATGCTCTCAGGGCATCGCAGTCATCAGGTGGGCCTGGATATCGATATCTGGATGCGACCCGGCGACAACTTGTCTCTCAGCCGCTCACAGCGCGAGAAGATCTCCTCTATCTCCATGCGCCGATCCAAAGGGGCCTATGTCAACAGCGATTGGACTCGCGCCCATCACGAGATCCTGAAGGCGGCAGCCCGGGACAAGAGGGTGGCGCGGATCTTTGTCTTTCCCGGCGCCAAGGTGCAGATGTGCAATGATGCAAAAGGGGATCGACGTTGGCTGCGCAAGATCCGCCCCTGGTGGGGGCATCATTACCACTTTCATGTGCGTCTGGCTTGCCCTAAAGGTGCACGAGGTTGCACCGATCAGAACCCGCCCCCGCGCGGAGATGGCTGCGCTGATGCCCAGAAATGGGTGAATGATATTTTGAACCCTCCGCCGCCAAAGCCTGCGGATCCCAATGCGCCAAAGCCAAAGCCCCGGCGTGAGTACACTCTCTCGGATCTTCCCAAACAATGCGCCGCCGTTCTGCAGTCAAACTAGCCACGCTCCTTGCTCTTGCCTGTTCTGTCGGTTTGGCCGCTTTTGCGGCCAATCGCCCATTGTCGCACCAGGGTTTGTCGCAACGGGGTGGAGCCCGTCTAACCAGCGTGTTTCATTGGCAGGGGCACCAGTGGTGGTTTGGTGGCTTTTCCGGCATCGAACTTTCCCGTGATGGCAGTGCGATGATTGCGATCAGTGATCGCGCCACTTTGGTACAGGCCAGTTTGCAACGTCGAAATGGTGAGATCTCTGAGGTCGAAATCACCGCGGAACAAAGGCTGCATTCCTCCCGTGGGCGGATTCTCGAAAAGACAATTGCCGATAGCGAGGGTCTCGCAATTGCAGCAGATGGCTCTCTCTATGTATCCTTTGAAGGCGTTTCCCGCATCGCGCGACATCGGTTAGAGCAGGACGAGACCCGGGTGCTTCCACGCGCAAAACCGTTCCGTCATTTGCCTATCAATAAGGCGCTGGAAGCCCTGGCCATTGACGACCATGGACGGCTCTACACTTTGCCGGAACGGGCCTTTACACCCGATGGTCAGATCCCCGTTTGGCGCTGGAACGGCCGCACCTGGCAACAACCCTTTACCCTGCCCAAACGGGGTCGCTTCCTACCGGTTGGGGCTGATTTTGGGCCGGATGGAAAGTTCTATCTTCTGGAGCGCAGCTTCTCTTTCTTTGGCTTTCGCAGCAGATTGCGGCGCTGGACCCTTTCGGCTGAAGGGGTCAAGAATGAACAGATTCTTTTGGAAACCAGGCGCGGCACTCATGACAACCTCGAAGGGGTGTCCATCTGGCGTTCGGCTCGGGGGCAACTGATGGCAACGATGATCTCAGATGACAATTTCCTGTCTCTTCAAAGAACCGAATTGGTGGAATACGCACTGCCAAACTAAGGGCCAATTCGCAGCTAATTGCTACATTCCGAACTGGAACCAGGGTTTTCTGCCCGAAGCAGTTAGAGATCCCCCTGCCTTCAATCCCCTAGCCAAACCCTCCCGCCCCTGAGGATTGCATCAAAGATACC